>NZ_LGDY01000125.1 GCF_001279525.1 Nocardia sp. NRRL S-836
GGCCAACTTCCTCCGGCCCTGCGGTCCCCGATCACTCCGGATCTCGAAGTCCACCGCAACCCCTCAACTCAGGTGTTGCAACGACCTCTTGAACCCAAGCTGGTCACGGGGGCTTTCGCGGCTCTCAGCGGATCAGGGCTTCGGGTCGGACGGCTTGCCCGCGAGCTCGCCGGCCGTGTCCTCGGCGCTGATGCCTTCGGAGACGTGGGCCTTGCGGCGCGCGTTCTCCAGGGCCACGGTCTCCTCGACCGGGTCCGGGGACAGCGTGCTGCCGGCGACCGGGTGGCCGGCCGAGCCGAGCTTGTTCATCTTCTTCGGCACCGACGCGCCCTGGTAGGCGAGCGGGATCGGGTGGCCGTGGTCGTCCACCGGGCCCAGGGGCTGGTGGATCTCGATGAACTCGCCGTGCGGCAGGCGCTTGATGATGCCGGTCTCCACGCCGTGCTCCAGCACCTCGCGGTCGGCGCGCTGCAGGCCGATGCAGATGCGGTAGGCGATGAAGTACGCGATCGGCGGCAGGATCAGCATGCCGATGCGGCCCATCCACGTCGTCAGGTTCAACGAGATGTCGAACTTGTACGCGAAGATGTCGTTGCCGCCCATGAGCAGCAGGACCATGAAGTACGTGATCGCCATCCAGCCGAGCGCGGTGCGGACGGGCACGTCGCGCGGGCGCTGCAGCAGGTTGTGGTGGGCGTAGTCCTTGGTCATCTTGCGCTCGATCCACGGGTAGACCGCCGCGATGCCGGTCAGCAGCGGCAGGCCGAGGATGAACGGCAGGAACGGCGCCGGGATCGTGTAGTTGCCCAGGTAGAACTCCCACGCGGGCCAGATGCGGACCAGGCCGTCGGTCCAGCCCATGTACCAGTCGGGCTGCGAGCCGGCGGAGACCTGCGCGGGGTTGTACGGGCCGAAGTTCCAGATCGGGTTGATCTGGAAGACGCCGCCCATGATCGCGGTGATGCCGACGACGATGGCGAAGAAGCCACCGCCCTTCGCGGCGAACACCGGCATGATGCGGACGCCGACGACGTTGGTCTCCTTGCGGCCGACGCCGGGGAACTGGGTGTGCTTCTGGTACCAGACCAGGCCCAGGTGCGCGCCGATCAGGCCGAGGATGATCGCCGGGATGAGCAGGATGTGCGCGGTGTAGAGCATCGGGATGATGTCGGTGCCGGGGAACTCCCCGCCGAACATCAGCCAGTTCAGCCAGGTGCCGATGACCGGGAACGAGATCAGCAGCGCCGCCATGACGCGCAGGCCCGTGCCGGAGAGCAGGTCGTCGGGCAGCGAGTAGCCGAGGAAGCCCTCGATCGCGCCGAGCATGAACAGCACGATGCCGATGACCCAGTTGATCTCACGCGGCTTGCGGAACGCGCCGGTGAAGAAGATCCGGAACATGTGCACGACGATCGAGGCCATGAACAGCAGCGCCGCCCAGTGGTGCACCTGGCGGACGAACAGGCCACCGCGGGTCTCGAACGAGATGTCGAGAGTGGACGCGTACGCCCGCGACATCTCGATGCCGCGCAGGTTCTCGAACGGGCCGTTGTAGGTGACCTCGGTCATCGACGGGTCGAAGAACAACGCCAGGTACGTGCCCGACAGCAGCAGCACGATGAAGCTGTAGAGCGCGATCTCGCCGAGCAGGAACGACCAGTGCGTCGGGAAGACCTTGTTCAGCTGTTTGCGCAGGCCAGAGGCCGCGTGGAACCGTTCATCGGCCGCGTTGGCCGCCGCTCCGGCGACGCGCGCGGCCGCGTTGGCCGGCTTCGTCGGCGTGGTGATGGCACTCATGACTTACGCTCCCAGAACGCCGGACCCACAGCCTCGATGAAGTCACTGCGGGCAACCAAGTATCCCTCTTCGTCCACAGTGATCGGAAGCTGTGGCAGAGGACGGGTCGCCGGCCCGAACCGCGGCTTGGCGTACTCGAACACGTCGAACTGCGACTGGTGGCACGGGCAGAGCAGCAGACCGGTCTGCTGCTCGAACAGCGAGGTCGGGCAACCCAGGTGCGTGCAGATCTTCGAGTACGCGTACAGGTCACCGTAGTTGAAGTCTTCCTGGCCCGCACGCTTGGTGATGGCCTGGTTCGGCCGCATGCGGATGAGCATGACCGGCGCGTCGGCCCGCTTCAGGGCCGCGACCAGGGCGTGCTCGTCGTCGCGCTCGGACTCGCGGAACGGGAAGACCGTCTCGAAGCCGCCCGGCTCGACGTCCTCGGGACGCACCAGGGAGACCTCGTGGAAGTTGCCGGTGTGGCGGCGGAGGTAGACCTTCTCGCCCTTTTCGGCCTTCCAGCCGGTGTGCCACAGCGAGTTCTTGGTCTCGCTGTCGGAGTGCGGGTTCTTGATGAGCGCGCCCAGCGGGACCGCCGCCACGCCCAGGCCCAGCACGCCCGCGCCGAGACCGGCGGTGCGCTTGATCAGGCTGCGGCGGCCGATGCCGCTGCGGGAGCCGGCGTCGGCGAGCTCCGCGACCAGCGTGGCGCGGTCGACCTGCGCCGACGGGCCGTCGTGGCGCTGCTGCACCGCGAGCTCGTCGGGGAGGAACTTCTTGGTGTAGAGCAGCGCTCCGATGCCCAGGCCCACGACGGACAGGCCCAGGAACAGGCCGATCAGCGGGTTGTAGAGCAGGTGCCAGAAGTGGCCCTCGGTGTGCGGCGCCTCGTACCGCCACGGCCAGAACAGGAACACGCCGAGGAAGGCCAGCCCGGACAGGGCGGAGATCATGAACCAGATGGCGACCTGGCGCTGAGCGCGACGCTCGGCGCGGGTGCCGGCAACCGGCCACTTCTCCTCGTAGTGGACGAGCTCGACGCCGTCGAGCTTGGTGCCGAGCTTGACGAGGTCGTCCCGGCTCATCTCCGCGAGCTCTGCCTCGCTGGGCAGCTCGGTCGGCTTGTCGCCGCTCATGCCTTGGCTCCGATCCAGAGGGTCACGCCGATGAGCGCGGCGATGCCCACGATGAACGCGATCAATCCCTCGGACACGGGTCCGAACCCGCCCAGGGGGTTACCGCCGGAGTTGTTGTTCCCGTCGGTGACCGACTTGACGTACGCGATGATGTCTTTCTTCTCTTCGGGCGTGAGCTGGCGCTCGCCGAACTTCGGCATGTTCTGCGGGCCGCTCAGCATCGCCGTGTAGATCTGCTCCTCGGCGACCCCGTCGAGCTCCGGCGCGAACTTGCCGGACGACAGCGCGCCACCACGACCCGTGAAGTTGTGGCAGCTGGCGCAGTTGAGGCGGAACAGCTCGCCACCGCGCGCCGGGTTGTCGCCGCGCAGGGCCTCACCGGACTCGGCGGGCTTCTTCGGGCCCTCGCCGCCGTTGGCCGTGATGTAGGCCATCAGCGCGTTGATCTCCTCGGGGGAGAGCTTCGCGGGCTTGCGGATGGCCTGCGCCTCCTGCCGCGCCAGGGGCATGCGGCCGGAGGAAGTCTGGAAGTACACCGCGGCGTCGCCGACGCCGATCAGGCTCGGACCGCGGTCCTCGACACCCTCCAGGGACTTGCCATGGCAGCCCATGCAGGTGTTCAGGTAGATCTGCTCGCCCTGGCGGACCAGCGCGTCCTCCTGCTGCGCCTGCGCGGTCTGCGCGGTGGGCGCGAACGCGGCGAACAGCAGGCCGGCGCTGAGCAGGCCGAAGCCCAGCGCGAGCAGGCCGGCGACCCGGCGGCGCAGCTTCGTGCGGGCGCCGCGGGGGCGTTTCGTAGTGGTGGTCATGGTGTGCGGCAACCCTTGCTGTCAGTTCGGGAGCTCGTGGCTTTGCTTCGTGCCGACCCGGTCAGGGCACGATGTAGATGATGGCGAACAGGCCGATCCACACGACGTCGACGAAGTGCCAGTAGTACGACACGACGATGGCGGAGGTGGCCTGGGCCGGCGTGAACTTGCTGAGCTTCGTCCGGATCAACAGGTAGACGAACGCGATCAGACCGCCGATGACGTGCAGGCCGTGGAAGCCGGTCGTCAGGTAGAAGACGGTGCCGTAGGCCGACGACGGGATCGTGGTGCCGTGCTCGACCAGCTCGACGTACTCACCCGCCTGGCCGCCGACGAAGATCGCGCCCATGATCAGCGTCACGAGGTACCAGCGACGCAGACCGAAGACGTCACCGCGCTCCGCCGCGAACACGCCCCACTGACAGGTGAAGGACGACGCGACCAGGATGATCGTGAAGACCGCCGCGTAGGGGACGTTCAGATGGGTGGGAGGCGGGGGCCAAGGTCCCTCGTTCTGGGCCTTCGCCGTGAAGAACATGGCGAAGAGGCCAGCGAAGAACATGAGCTCGCTGGACAGCCAGACGATCGTGCCGACGCTGACCATGTTCGGGCGGTTCAGCGAGTGCACGCGCTGGCCGATTGAAGGCGCTGCCGTGGTCACGAGCAGCATTATTGCCTGCGCTATTTCCGTCCGCCCATCGGGTCCTGGGCGGATCATGGGTCGGCTGGGTCACACAGCGCGTGATCGTGGAGGAGAGCTGAGGATGGGCATGCTGGGCCGATTGCGGGACCTGCTGCGCCGGCCGGAGGTGCCGTCGCTGTCGGTGGACGACCCGGACCTCGTGGTGGTCGTCGAGGCGTTCGACGTCGTGGAGGCGGATTCGGCGGCGCTCGCGCGGTCACCGCGGTGGCGCGCGGACGAGCTCGCGGTGCTCCGTCACCACGTGCGCATCCCGCCTGACCAGGTAGAACGCGCGCGGGAGCTGCTGGAGCCGGACGGCTGGGTGCTCGTCGCCGGTGACGTGGCGAAGATCAGCCGGGTGCAGAAGCTGGACGCGCTGCACTGCGCGCAGGAGCGGTCGCGGATGGCGTCGCTGGCGCAACGGCTCGGCGGTGAAGCCCTGGGGTGGGACGCCCTGCAACCGGCCCGATAGCATCGCCGCGACCTTGGTCACTTTCTTCACGACCCAGTCGGCAGTAGCAGTGGAGGATCGAGAGATGAGCACGCAGACCACGAAGATCCTGGTGTTCAGCCACCGACCCGAGGTGCGTGAGACGATCATCACTGCCGTCGGCCGCCGTCCGGCGCCGGACCTGCCGCGGGTGGACTACGTCGAGGCGGGCACGATCGCCGACGTGCTCTACGAGGCCGACAACGGCACCGTCGACCTGCTGATCCTCGACGGCGAGGCGCAGCCGACCGGTGGCATGGGCCTGTCCCGCCAGCTCAAGGACGAGATCACCGACTGCCCGCCGATCGTCGTGGCGGTGCGCCGCAAGGACGACCGGTGGCTCGCGACCTGGTCGCAGGCCGACGCGGTGCTGGTGCACCCGCTGGACCCGCTGGCCGCCGCCGAGACCGTGGCCGAGGTGCTGCGGGGCTCGGCTGTTCCTGTCGTCAAGGGCTGAGCCCGCGATGAGCGAGCGCACCTGGCCTTCGCTGCTCAACCGCCTGCTCGACGGCGTCGACCTGACCGCCGACGACACGGCCTGGGGCATGGACCAGGTCATGTCGGGCGCGGCGACGCCCGCGCAGATCTCGGCGTTCATCGTCGCGCTGCGCGCCAAGGGCGAGACGCCGGAGGAGGTCGACGGCCTCGCGACGATGATGCTCAACCACGCCCGGCGCTTCGACGTGGGCGTGCGGGCGGCCGACATCGTGGGCACCGGCGGCGATCATTCCGGTTCGGTGAACATTTCGACGATGGCCGCGATCGTCACGGCCGCGGCGGGCGTGCCGGTGGTCAAGCACGGCAACCGGGCCGCGTCGTCGCAGTGCGGCACGGCGGACGTGCTGGAGGCGCTGGGCGTCGCGATCGACCTGCCGCCCGACGGCGTGCGGGCGACCGTGGCCGAGCTGGGCATCGGGTTCTGCTTCGCGCCGGTGTTCCACCCCGGCTTCCGGCACGCGGGCCCGGTGCGCCGCGAGATCGGCATCCCGACGTCGTTCAACCTGCTCGGGCCGCTGACGAACCCGGCTCAGCCGCAGGTCGGCCTGATCGGCTGCGCGCGGGCGGCAGCGGCGCCGCTGATCGCCGGCGTGTTCGCCCGGCGCCGCAACACGGCGCTGGTCGTGCGCGGTGACGACGGCCTCGACGAGATCACCACGACCACGACGACGTCGGCGTGGGTCGCGCAGGACGGCGAGGTGCGGGCGGCGACGATAGACCCGGCGGTGCTGGGCGTGCGGCCCGCTCGCGAGGAGGACCTCAAGGGCGGCGACGCGTCGGTCAACGCGCAGGTGGTGCGCGACCTCGTGGCCGGCAAGACCGGCTCGGTGCGCGACGCGGTGCTCGTGAACGCGGCGGGTGCCATCGCGGCGCACGGCGGGTTCTCGGCCGACCTGCACGCCGACCTGACGGCCTCGCTGAGCCGTGCGGCCGAGGCGGTCGACTCGGGCAGGGCGGCCGAGCTGCTGGGCCGTTGGGTGGAGCTCTCGACGTCCCTGAAGGGCTGAGCGACCCGGTTCGGTCACGCGGTGTTCCCGTCGCGTGACCGAACCGGCACGGCCGCACCGCGGACGTAGTCCGAGCGAGTGACGGCCTGGAGATGCGCGCCACGTGGTAACGCCGCGGCAACGACGACCTGGAATGCTGGAGGCATGGTCCTCTACCCGGTGATGAAGCATGGTGTCGCGCGCGCAGCACGGATGGTCTACCGCCCGGTGGTCGACGGTCTGGAGAACGTCCCCACCGAGGGCCCGGTCATCCTGGCGGCGAACCACCTCAGCTTCATCGACAGCGTCGTGATCCCCATGGTGGTGCCGCGGCGCGTGTCGTTCCTGGCGAAGGCCGAGTACTTCACCGGCACCGGGTTCAAGGGTGCGATGTCGCGCTGGTTCTTCTCCTCGCTGGGCCACGTGCCGGTGCACCGCGGCAAGGGCCGTGACGCCCGCGCCGCGCTCGACACGGCCGCGGAGATCCTGGCGCGCGGCGACGCGTTCGCCATCTACCCCGAGGGCACCCGGTCGCTGGACGGCATGCTGCACCGCGGCCGCACCGGTGTCGCGCGCATGGCGCTGGAGTCCGGTGCCCCGGTGGTGCCGGTGGGCATCATCGGCACGGACAAGGTCCAGCCGGTCGGCAGCAGGTTCCCCAAGATCGTCCCGGTGACCATCCGGTTCGGCGAGCCGCTCGACTTCAGCCGCTACGACGGCATGCAGGAGTCGCTGCCGGTGCTGCGCAGCGTCACCGACGAGATCATCTACCGCATCCTCGACCTGAGCGGCCAGGAGTACGTCGACGCGTACCAGAAGGCGCCGGTCGCCGCCTAGGCCGCTGACGGGCCGCTGAGGCCGTCGCACGGACCATCACGAAGGCCCTCCCCCACTTGGCTCGCGCCGGTTGGGGAGGGCCTTCGTGCGGTGCGTGGCACACAACGACCGAGGCCCCCTCCGCGAACGGAGAGGGCCTCGGCGATGTCGGACTGTCAGTCGTGGTTCGGGCCGGTGTGGTACTCGAACACCAGGCCGCCGACCGCGACCAGCACGAGCACGACCGCGATCACCAGCAGCCACACGTGCCAGAACGCCACCGCGACACCCGTGGTCGCCGCCGCGGCGGCCAGACCGATCGGCCAGTACGAGCCGGGGCTGAAGAAGCCCAGCTCACCGGCACCGTCGGAGACCTCCGCCTCGGGGTTGTCCTCAGGACGGACCTCGATGCGGCGGGCGACGAACCGGAAGTACGTGCCGACGATGAGCGCGAGGCCACCGGTCAGCGCGAGCGCGACCGTTCCGGTGGGTTCCACGGCGCCGGTGGCCTGGTGCGTCCAGAAGCCGTAGACGACGGCCATCAGGAACGAGAAGGCCATCACCAGGTCGAATACGCGAGCTTCGATCTTCATCGCGGGGCGTCCCTACTTCTGACCCGCGCCGGAGGCCTCACGGGCCGTCCGGTCGGTGTTGAACGGGGTGGTCGTGGTGGCCAGCGGCGAGCACCAGTCCTTGCAGCCCACCTTGGCGAGCGCCTCGGCCGTGGTGTACGGCTTGCCCGTCTTCTCGTTGATCTCCTTGCGGAACGAGATGTACTTGTCGAAGTCCGCCTGCTCCAGGGCGCGGACCTCGAAGTTCATCACCGCGTGGTAGGAGCCGCACAGCTCGGCGCACCGGCCGACGAACGCGCCGGGGCGCTTGATCTCGTCGATCTGGAAGACGTTGTCCTGGTTGTTCTTCTTCGGCTGCGGGAAGACGTCCCGCTTGAAGTGGAACTCCGGCACGAAGAACGAGTGGATGACGTCGGTCGACTCCAGCGTGAACTGGACGCGCTTGCCGGCGGGCAGCACCAGGATCGGGACCTCGCCCGAGGTGCCGACCGTGCTGACGACGTTGCCCGCGGACGTCTTGTGGTCCGGGTACTGGAACTCCCAGTTCCACTGGAACGCGATGACGTCGACGTTCACGTCCGGCTTGCCCGACTTGTCCGTGACGTAGTTCTGCGTCACCGCCGTGAAGTAGAACAGAACGGCCACGATCACCGTCGGCACGACGATGAGCACGATCTCCAGCGGGAGGTTGTACGCCGTCTGACGCGGCAACTCCTCCGACTTCTTGCGGTGGAAAGCCACCGACCACAGGATCAGGCCCCACACGATGACGCCGACGACGAGCGCGGCGATCACGGACCAGGTCCAGAGCTCGCGCATCTTCTCGGCCTGCGGCGTGACGGCCACCGGCCAGCCGAAGCGCAGCACCTCGTCCGTGGAGCAACCGGTGGCCCCGATACCGACCAGGCCCACCAGGCCAGCGGTTTTCGCCAGCCGGGATGCCCTGGTGCCCTCCTTCAGGCCCACTGCTCGCCCGCCTCCTCGTTCCATGCCAACGGATCAAGCGGGAGCGTAGCCCAGCGGGGCGGGGCTCACCCCTCGGGGGCACCGCCGCTGCGGTGCAGTTTCGGTCACACAGAGCCGCTTCGGCATACTGAGGACTTCCCCGTCGGATTTCTGAGAGGTGCGAGAGCCTTGTGCGGCCTGGCAGGACTTGTTTGCCCTAGCGAGAACGAGGCCGAGAGCGCCCGCCCGGCTGTGGAGGCCGCGCTGCGCTGCATGCGGCACCGGGGTCCGGACGAGAGCGGCACCCGGCGGGTCGACGAGGTCGTCTTCGGCTTCAACCGCCTCGCCATCATCGACATCGAGCACTCCCACCAGCCGCTGACGTGGGGTCCGCCGGAGTCGCCGAGCCGGTACACGATCAACTTCAACGGCGAGATCTACAACTACCTGGAGCTGCGCGCCGAGCTCACCGAGAAGTTCGGCGCCGTGTTCCACACCGACGGTGACACCGAGACGATCGTCGCCGCCCACCACTACTACGGTGCCGCGGCGATCTCGAAGCTGCGCGGCATGTTCGCGTTCATCATCTGGGACGCCGAGCGCAAGGTGCTGTTCGGCGGCCGCGACCCGTTCGGCATCAAGCCGCTGTACTGGGCGCAGGGCGCGCTGGGGATCGCGTTCTCCAGCGAGAAGAAGATCCTGCTGGAGATCGCCCGCACGCTCGGCGTCAACCCGCAGATGAACGTCAAGGGCCTGCAGCAGTACCTGACGCTGCAGTACGTGCCGGAGCCCGACTCGCTGCACGAGCAGATCCACCGCGTGGAGTCCGGCCACTCGTTCACGGTGGTGCCGGGTGAGGCGCCGCGGTTCGAGCGCTACTTCCCGGCGGAGTTCCGGGTGCGCACGGTCCGCACCGAGGCCGAGGCGGAGGCGCTGTACGACGAGATCACCGCCGCGCTGCGCGACTCGGTCGCCAAGCACATGCGCGCGGACGTGACGGTCGGCTCGTTCCTGTCCGGCGGCATCGACTCGACGGTGGTCGCGGCGCTGGCCAAGGAGCACAACCCGGACCTGATCACGTTCACCACCGGTTTCGAGCGCCAGGGCTTCTCCGAGGTCGACGTGGCGGCGGAGTCGGCGGCGCTGATCGGCGTGAAGCACGTCGTGCGCACGGTCAGCCCGCAGGAGATGATGGACTCGCTGCCGCTGATCACCTGGTACCTCGACGACCCGGTGGCCGACCCGGCGCTGGTGCCGCTGTGGTTCATCGCCCGCGAGGCGCGCGAGCACGTCAAGGTCGTGCTGTCCGGTGAGGGCGCGGACGAGCTGTTCGGCGGGTACACGATCTACCGCGAGCCGTTGTCGCTGGCGGCGTTCGAGAAGGTGCCGGGCGCGCTGCGCAAGGCGATGGGCAAGGTCTCCACGAAGATCCCGCAGGGCGTGCGCGGCAAGGACCTGCTGCGCCGCGGCGCGCTGACGCTGGAGGAGCGCTACTACGGCAACGCGCGCATCTTCCTCGACCCGCAGCTGCGGGAGGTCCTGCGCACGTACGACCCGAACACCTCGCACATGGACGTCACGGCGCAGCCGTACCGCGAGTCGCAGCACTGGGACCCGGTCACGCGCATGCAGCACGTCGACCTGTTCACGTGGCTGCGGGGCGACATCCTGGTCAAGGCCGACAAGATGACCATGGCGAACTCGCTGGAGCTGCGCGTCCCGTTCCTCGACCCCGAGGTCTTCAAGATCGCCTCACAGATCCCGAGCGAGCTGAAGATCACGAAGGACACGACGAAGTTCGCGTTGCGCAAGGCGATCCGCGACATCGTGCCGGCGCACGTGCTGAACCGCCGCAAGCTCGGCTTCCCGGTGCCGATCCGGCACTGGCTCAAGGACGAGATGCACGACTGGGCCGTCGAGCACGTGCGCGCGTCGCAGACCGACCAGTACATCGACAAGCAGGCGGTGCTGCGGCTCATCGAGGAGCACCGGTCGGGCGTGTTCGACCACAGCCGCCGCATCTGGGCGCTGCTGGTGTTCATGATCTGGCACGGCATCTTCGTCGAGGGCCGCATCAAGCCGGTGGTGCCGGAGCCGCACTACCCGGTCAAGCTCTGACGTCCTGACGGGAAAGGGCCCCTCCGCGGTGGGGCCCTTTCGCACGTTCGAGGCTACTTGCGGCCCTGTGCGCTGCACATCGCGTAGGAGCTGACGACGACCTCGGGGGTCTCCATCAGCTCCAGGTAGCGGCCGAACTCGTCGTCGGAGAGCGGGAGCTTGGCGCGCACCTGGCGCGCGGTCGCGGCGAGGAGCCGGCAGCCGGGTGAGCCGCCCTCCCACTCCCGCACCTCGCGCGCGCCGCTGATGTCGTGCAGGCCGGTGTCGAGCAACGCGCGTTCGATGCGCGCTCCCCACGACAGCTCCGCGCCCGCCTGGTCGAGCAGCGTCAGCAGGGCGTTCTTCACCCGCATGATCAGCTTCGCGTCGTCGGGAGCGGCGGCGAGCACCTCCAGCGGCAGGCAGTCGAACTCGTCGAGCACGAGCCAGCCGCCGGGGCGCAACGCGTCGCGCAGCTTGCGCAGGACGGTCTCGCGGGCGGGGAGGTGGAAGAGCACGCCACGGGCGTGGACCAGGTCGAACGCGTTGCCCGGCAAGACGCCGGACACGACGTCGTGCTCCAGCACGGTGATGTTGTCGCGTTCCTCCAGCCTCGTGACGTCGAGGTCGGTGACCGTGACGTGGCCGGAGGGTGCGACGACGTCGGCGAGCCAGTTGGCCACCGATCCGCCACCGCCCCCGACCTCGAGGCAACGCCATCCGTCTGTGATGCCGAGCCGCTCGACGCGGGCGAAGGTGCCCGCGTCGAGCAGAGAGCTCAGCGCGTCCAACTGCGGGTCGAGCGACTCACCGGTGTCGCCGAACAGGTACGTCCCCATTGTCCGATCATGGCAGGACGGGGGCGATCTCCTCAGCAGCTTCGTCGCCGAATGCACCGCGGATGCGGGTCAGGGCGGACTCGCGGTCGAGCTCCCACTCCTGCGTGCCGACGGTTTCGAGCACCTCGACGGCGATCAGCGAACCGAGCTGGGCCGCGCGCTCCAGGCCCAGGCCCGCCGACGTGGCGGCCAGGAACCCGGCGCGGAAGCCGTCGCCGACACCGGTCGGGTCGGTCTTCGCGACCTCGGGGACGGCGGGCACGTGCACCGAGAGGCCGTCGCGGTCGATGATCTCGACGCCCTTGGCGCCGAGCGTGGTGATCCGGCGCCCGACCCGGCCCAGCACGTCGGCCTCGGTCCAGCCGGTCTTCTGCAGCAGCAGCTCCCACTCGTAGTCGTTGCTGAACAGGTACTCGGCGCCCTCGACGAACGTGCGCGCCTGCTCGCCGTCCATGCGGGCCAGCTGCTGCGAGGGGTCGACGGCGAACCGGTAGCCGCGCTGACGGCACTCCTCGGCGTGGCGGAGCATCGCGGCGGGGTCGTCCGGGCTGATCACGACGAGCTCGAGGTCGTCGACGCGGTCCGCGATGGGCGCCAGCTCGATGTTGCGCGCCTCGGCCATCGCACCGGCGTAGAAGGAGGCGATCTGGCACATGTCGTCGTCCGTGGTGCAGACGAACCGCGCGGTGTGCGCGACCTCGGAGACGTACACGCCGGAGGTGTCGACGCCGTGCCGCTCCAGCCACGAGCGGTAGTCGGCGAAGTCCTGGCCGACGGCGCCCACGAGCACCGGCCGCACGCCCAGCACGCCGAGCCCGAACGCGATGTTCGCGCCGATGCCACCGCGGCGTACGACGAGGTCGTCGACCAGGAAGCTCAGCGACACGCGATCGAGACGCTCCGCCACCAGCTGGTCCGCGAAACGCCCCGGAAAGTGCATGAGATGGTCGGTCGCGATGCTGCCGCACACGGCTACCGGCACCAGTCGGCCCTCACTTTCTTGTTGCTCAACGTGATAGCTCACCCGGACGAGTGCAGCTCTGAAGACTACCGTTTGGTAGGGCTACCGCAGGTCAGACGCTGGACATACGGTCGAGCGGTGACGATCCCCGAGGCGACCACGATGAGTGAGCTGATCGACGACTGCGCTCAGCTCCCCTTCGCTCTGACCCACCCCGAGCACCCCCTGCCCGCACCGCGGGCGGCCGCGACGTGGCAGATCGACGACCGCACCACGAGCCAGGTCGAGGGCCTGGCCGAGTACGGCGTCTGAGCTCCCGCTCACCGTTCGCCCCCGGTCTTCGGTCCACACAGCGTCTTCGGTCCACACAGCGCGAGGCCGCGTTCCCGTCGGTGCGGGAACGCGGCCTCGCGCGTGTTCGTCTTAGTGGAACGAGTCGCCGCAGGCGCAGGACCCGCCGGCGTTCGGGTTGTCGATCGTGAAGCCCTGCTTCTCGATCGTGTCCACGAAGTCGATGACAGCACCCTCGACGTACGGGGCGCTCATGCGGTCGACGGCGACCTTCATGCCGTTGAAGTCCACCATCGCGTCACCGTCGAGCGTGCGCTCGTCGAAGAACAGCTGGTACTTCAGACCCGCACAACCACCGGGCTGGACGGCGATGCGCAGGTGCATGTCGTCGCGGCCCTCCTGGTCGAGCAGGGCCTTGGCCTTGACGGCGGCCGCATCGGTCAGCGTCACGCCGTGGGTCGGCGCCTCGGAGGTCGAAGCGGCATCCTGAGCGGTCGTCATGGCTCTCCTAAGAGGTCCTTTGCGGGCGGTTCGCCCCTCAACAACACGGGCGTTCCCCGCTTTGTTCCGCCTTCCATGGTCCCACAACACGGCCCCATGTCGAACGTCATGTGGGCCACCCCCGATCACCAGCCGATACGTCAGCCCGACGGTGCCCTCAGGCCGGTGCGCCGCGCCGACGACGGCGTCAGCGCGACCACTGCCGAGCTACGTGCCGCGCCGTTGCAATGAGACTTTTGCGGGCGTCCGCAATCGACTTTTGCACGGAGCCGACGTGCTCGGAGACGGAGTAGGCGTCCTGGACGCCGGCGGCGGCCATCTCGCGGCGGCCGACGCTGACCTGGCCGGCGAGGGCGATGCAGGGGATGGCACGGTCGGCGGCGGCCGCGGCGACGGCGGTGACGAGCTTGCCGCGCAGGGACTGCCAGTCGAAGCTGCCCTCGCCGGTGACGACGAGGTCGGCGTCGTCGAGGGCGGCGTCGAGGCCGGTGAGCTCGCGGACGAGACCGGCGCCGGAGCTCATGGTGGCACCGAGGGAGAGCAGCGCGGCGCCGAGGCCGCCGGCCGCTCCGGCACCCGGCATGTCGGAGACCGGTTTCAGGGCGTCCATCGCGGCGAGCGTGGCTTCGAGGCGTTCGACGGCGTCCGGGGAGGCGCCCTTCTGCGGGCCGAACGTCCGGGCGGCGCCGTGCGGGCCGAGCAACGGGTTCTCGACGTCGGACGCGGCCACCAGCGACGTACCGGTCAGGTCGACGCCGGCGTCGGTCAGCGCGGCGAGCAGGCCCGCGCCGCCGTCGGTGGTGCCGGACCCGCCGAGACCGACCACGATGACATCGTTGTCAACCGCAGCTGCCGCGATCAGCTCGCCGACACCTCGCGTGGTGGCGGTCTCGCACGACTCGGGTCGCAGCTCCGCGGGGATGAGGTGCAGGCCGCAGGCCTCGGCGGACTCGATGTAGGCGGTGCGCCTGCCGCCGGCGGTGTGCTGGAGCCAGCGGGCTTCGACCGGTGTGCCCAGCGGGCCGGTGACGGTGAGGTGGTGGACGTCTCCGTCGAGGGCGGCGTACAGGACGTCGACGAAGCCGGGGCCGCCGTCGGCGAGAGGGCGTTGCACGACGACGTCGTCGGGTTCAGCCTCGTGCCAGCCGGTGGCGATGGCGTCGGCGGCCTCGCGGGCGGTCAGGGTGCCGCCGAAGCAGTCCGGGGCGATGAGTACGCGCACCTCGCGAAAGGTACAGAAGAACCGCTGCCCTACCCTGGTGTTGTGAGGTTCCTGCGCCGCAACTCCGCCGACACCACCGCCGAAGCTCCCCAGCCGGGAGCTCAGCTCGCCGAGCCGCTCGACAAGGCGCACAGCTCGGGCAAGGGCAGGCCGACGCCGAAGCGCAGGGAAGCGCAGGCCCGGCGCAGCGGTCCCGTCCCGCCGCCGCCGCGCACGCAGCGCGAGGCGTTCAAGCGCATGCGCGGCAACAAGGTGAACAAGGAAGAGCGCCGTGCCGCGGCCGCCGACCGCCGTGCGCGCATGATGGCGGGCGACGAGAAGTACCTGCCGGTGCGCGACCGCGGTCCGGTGAAGGCGTACATCCGCGACCTGGTCGACTCGCGGCGCAACCTCATGGGCCTGTTCATGCCGCTCGCGATCCTGGTGTTCGTGGCGCTGCTGACGCCGTCGCTCGCGGTTCAGCGGTACGCGACGCTGGCGACGACGTTCATGCTGATCGCGATGATCATCGAGGGCTTCATCCTCGGCCGGATCGTCACGAAGCGGGTGCGGGCGAAGTTCCCGACCGAGCCGATCAAGGGCCTCTCGATCGGCTGGTACGCGTTCATCCGCGCGAGCCAGCTGCGCAAGCTGCGCATCCCCAAGCCGCGCGTGGGTCCCGGCGAGGCCGTCAAGTAACGCCGCCGGGTGGGCAAGCTCCAGCTGCCGGAGCGACTGCGGTGGGACCACAACGCGTGGTACCGCCGCTGGTTGCTCCGGCAGCTGCCGTCAGGGGCCGGTTCCGCGCTGGACGTCGGCTGCGGGCTCGGTGACCTCGCGCGGTCGATCAGGGCGACGAGTGTCACCGCGATCGACGCCAGCGCGCGCATGGTCGAACGCGCCCGCGCGACGAGCACCGAGGTGCGGTGGGTCCACGGCGACGTCTTCACGCACGAGCTCGGCCTGTTCGACGTCGTCACCGCCGAGGCGAGCTTGCACCACTTACCGTTGTTAGAGGGTCTAACACGGCTGGCCGAGCTCACGAAGCCGGGTGGCCGGCTGGTCGTCGTCGGGCTGTACTCGCGGGCGTCGTTCGCCGACCTGGCGACGGAGGTCGTGGCACTGCCCGCGAACGCGCTCGTCGGGCTGGCGAAGTGGGTGACCGGGCAGCGCACGGGGTCGCACGACCCGGAGATGCCGGTCGTGTGGACCGCTCCGACGCTGGCCGAGGTCCGTGCGGCGGCGAGCGGGATCACGCCCGGTGCGCGCGTGCGCAGGCGTCTGTTCTGGCGGTACTCGCTGGTCTGGGACGCGCCCGAAGTTCATTAGCAAGCCGAAGGAACGCGGTCTAAGCTCCGATGTATGAAGTTCCGACGTCTTGGCCGCAGCGGCCTGAGCATCAGTGAGATCACGTACGGCAACTGGCTCACGCACGGCTCGCAGATCGAAGAGGACCAGGCGCACGCGTGTGTGAAGGCCGCGCTCGACGCCGGCGTGACGACCTTCGACACCGCCGACGTCTACGCCAACACCGCGGCGGAGTCGGTGCTCGGCCGTGCGCTCAAGGGCCAGCGGCGTGAGTCGATCGAGCTGCTGACGAAGGTGTACTGGCCGACGGGTCCCGGCGGTCCCAACGACCGCGGCCTGGGCCGCAAGCACATCATGGAGTCGGCCAACGCCTCGCTCAAGCGGCTGCAGACCGACTACGTCGACCTGTACCAGGCGCACCGCTACGACCCCACCGTGCCGCTGGAAGAGACGATGCTGGCGTTCGCCGACCTCGTCCGGCAGGGCAAGGTCCTCTACGTCGGTGTCTCCGAGTGGACCGCCGAGCAGATCACCCGCGGTGCCGCGCTGGCCCGTGAGCTGCAGGTCCCGTTCGTGTCGCACCAGCCGCAGTACTCGATGCTGTGGCGGGTCATCGAGCCGCAGGTCGTGCCGGTGTGCGAGCGCGAGGGCCTGAGCCAGATCGTCTTCTCCCCCATCGCGCAGGGCGTGCTCACCGGCAAGTACCTGCCGGGTGCCGACGCGCCGGAGGGCTCGCGCCTGGCCGACGAGCGCGGCGCGCAGATGATCGCCCGCTGGATGCGCGACGACGTGCTGACCGCGGTGCAGCAGCTCAAGCCGATCGCCGAAGAGGCCGGCGTCACGATGGCGCAGCTCGCCATCGCGTGGGTGCTGCGCAACCCGAACGTCGCGTCCGCGATCATCGGCGCCTCGCGTCCGGAACAGGTGCACGAGAACGTCAAGGCCATCGACGTCGAGCTCGGCGACGACGTGCTCAAGAAGATCGACACCGTCCTCGAGGGCGTCGTCACCGACGACCCGAGGCTGACCGCCGCGGGCTGAGCCCGGCGAGCTACCGGGCCGTTTTACTGGGCCGGGTGCAGGCTCATCGGGCCGTACACCTCGGACTCCGCGCGCAGGAGCGTGACCTGGTCGACCCCGGCGTCGAGCAGGTCACGCCACGCGGCGCCGAACCACTCCTCCGCCTCGGTCTGGTCGGCGAACACCACGTCCGGACCGGCCACGTCGCGACCTTGGGCATCCTGGTAGCGCCAGCGGAACTCCATGGACGAAGGCTAACCCTTGACCACCAGGACACTCGTGCTCGGCGGAGCACGTTCGGGCAAGTCCGCACATGCGGAAGGCCTGCTCACGGACGCGACCGTGACATATGTCGCAACGGCGCGCCGGTACCCCGGCGACCCGGACTGGGACGCGCGGATCGCGAAGCACGTCGCACGCCGCCCGGCCACGTGGCACACCGTCGAGGCGACCGCGGCCGGTGACCTGTCGGCGTTGCTCACGGCGACGTCGTACGACGACCCGCCGATCCTGGTCGACGACCTGTCGACGTGGCTGGCCGGGGCGCTGGACGACGCCGGCGCGTGGGAGGGCGGCAGCCTCGGCGCGGTCGAACGCGACGTCGACGAGCTCGTCTGCTCCGTGGCCCGCTGCCGGGCGCGGCTGGTGCTCGTGACCGCGGAGGTCGGCCTCGGCGTCATTCCGTCGACCCGCTCTGGCAGGCTCTTCCGAGACCACCTCGGTGCGCTCAACGCGCGCGTCGCCGAGGTGTGCGACGAGGTGCAGCTGCTCGTCGCCGGCATCCCCCTGAAACTGCGCTGAGGAGTGACCAGGTGAGCACCGAGTTCCCGCCGGTTGACCCGCCGGACGAGGCTGTTCTGCGTGAAGCCGAGGCCAGGCACGCGGTGCTGACCAAGCCGGTCGGCTCGCTGGGCCGCCTCGAAGAGCTCGGCACGTGGGTCGCCGCGTGCCAGGGCGTCGTGCCGCCCAAGCCGTTCGTGCGGCCGCGGGTCGTGGTGTTCGCGGGTGACCACGGCATCACCGCGCAGGGCGTGTCGGCGTACCCGAGCGAGGTGACCGGGCAGATGGTCGCCAACTTCCTGACCGGTGGCGCGGCGGTGAACGTGCTCGCGCAGGTCGCGGGCGCCACCGTGCGCGTGGTCGACATGGCCGTCGACGCGGACACGCCCGCCGCGGTCAGCGCGCACAAGGTGCGGCGCTCGTCCGGGTCGATCGACCGCGAGGACGCGCTCACCCGCGAGGAGTGCGAGCGGGCGATCGCCGCGGGTCGCGCGGTCGCCGACGAGGAGGTCGACTCCGGGGCCGACGTGCTCGTCGCGGGCGACATGGGCATCGGCAACACGACGCCGGCGGCGGTGCTGATCGCGGCGCTGACCGGGTCGGAGCCGGTCAGCGTCGTCGGACGCGGCACCGGCATCGACGACCAGGCGTGGATGCGCAAGACGGCGGCGATCCGTGACGCGCTGCGCCGGGCGCGGCTGGTGATCAGCGACCCGGTCGCGTTGCTGGCCACCGCGGGTGGCGCCGACCTGGCCGCGATGGCCGGGTTCCTGGCGCAGGCGGCGGTCCGGCGCACACCGGTGGTGCTCGACGGCGTCGTCGTCGGTGCGGCCGCGGTGCTGGCCGAGGAGCTGGCGCCGGGTGCGCGCGAGTGGTGGGTGGCCGGGCACGAGTCGGCCGAGCCCGCGCACGCGATCGCGCTCGGGCACCTGAACCTGAAGCCGCTGCTGGAGTTCGGCATGCGGCTCGGCGAGGGGTCCGGTGCGGTGGCGGCGCTGCCGTTGCTGAGCGCGGCGGTGAAGGTGCTCGCGGAGATGGCGACGTTCGAGAGCGCCGGGGTCACGGGCCGCGAGGAGCAGCGCGAGCTGCAGCAGCAGCTGGACGGGACCGACCAGGACGAGGCCGCGCGCGGCGGGGCCGAGCGGAACGGGCCTGGCCAAGACGGGGCCACGCGCGACGGCGCCGACCAGAGCGGGGCCGCGCGTGACGCGGCCGACCGGAACGGACCTGCTCAGACCGGGGCCACGCGCGACGCGGCCGACCAGACCGGGGCCGCCCGCGGCGAAGCCGAGCGGAACAGGGCCGCCCGCGGCGAGGCCGAGCGGAACAGGCCTGGCCAGGACGGAGCCCCGCGCAGCGAGGCCGACCAGACCGGCGCCGCGCGCGACGCGGCCGACCGGAACGGGCCTGCTCAGACCGGGACCGCGCGCGACGCGGCCGGTCAGAGCGCGGCAGGTCAGCACGGGCTCGGCCAGAACGGCGCCAGCCAGAACGGGCCGAGTCGCGAAGAACCGGCTGAGTGAAGCTCGCCCTCTCCTGGCTGACGGTCCTGCCGGTCCGCGTCGACGGCGTCGATGACAGGGCGGCCCGGCGGGCCATCAGCTGGGCGCCGGTCGTCGGCCTGCTGCTCGGTGCGTTCGCCGTCGGCGTGCTCCGGCTGTTCGCAACAGCTGAGGTACCGGCGCTGGTGGCCGGGTTCCTCGTCGTCGGCGTCGTCGGGCTGGCCACGCGGGGGATGCACCTCGACGGGCTGGCCGACGTCGCCGACGGGCTCGGGTGCTACGGGCCGCCCGAGCGGGCGTTGCGGGTCATGAAGGACGGCGGTGCCGGGCCGTTCGGGGTCGTCACCCTGATCGTCGTGCTGGGGGCGCAGGCCGCCGCGCTCCCCCACGCCGGCTGGGGGACGGTGCTGCTCGCGTTCGCGGTCAGCCGGGCCGCGTTCGGGATCTGCTGCTTGCGTGGCGTGCCCGCCGCACGGCCTGAAGGGCTCGGTGCGCTCGTTGCGGGCACGCAGCATCCGATGGTCGTCATCGGCACGTGGGTGGTGCTTGCTGCTGCGGCGGTTCCGCTCGGGTGGCGGGCGGTCGTCGCCGTCGTCGTCGCGGCCGCGTTGGTGTGGTTGCTCGTGCGGCACACCGGGAAGCGGTTCGGCGGCATCACCGGTGATGTGCTCGGTGCTGCCGCCGAACTCGCGCTTCTGGCCGTGCTGGTCATCGCCTAGCAGCGCTGACCGGCGTGGGGGTCAGCCCAGGGTCGTCATCCAGCCGTGGGTGTCGGTCACGTGGCCGTGCTGGAGGCCGGTCAGGCGCTCGCGCAGCTTCATCGTCACCGAGCCGGTGCCGCCGTCGGCGATGGAGAACTCGCCACCGGCGTGCTTGACGTGGCCGACCGGCGTGATGACCGCAGCCGTGCCACACGCGAAGACCTCGGTGAGCTCACCGGAGGCGTTCGCCTTCTCCCACTCGTCGGTCGAGACGCGCCGTTCCTCGACGGTCAGGCCGAGGTCGGACGCGAGCCGCAGCAGCGAGCTCCTGGTGATGCCGGGCAGCAGCGTGCCGGTGAGCTCGGGCGTGACGACCTTGTCGCCGAAGACGAAGAACAGGTTCATGCCGCCCATCTCCTCGACCCAGCGGCGTTCCACCGCGTCGAGCCAGACGACCTGGTCGCAGCCCTTCTCGGCGGCCTGCGCCTGCGCCACCAGGGACGCGGCGTAGTTGCCGGCGAACTTGGCCGCACCGGTGCCACCGGGGGCCGCGCGGACGTACTCGGTCGAGAGCCACACGCTCACCGGACGCACGCCGCTCGCGAAGTAGGAGCCGGCGGGAGAGGCGATCAGGACGTAGAGGTACTCCGACGAGGGTCGCACGCCGAGTCCCTTCTCCGTCGAGATCATGAAGGGCCGCAGGTAGAGGGACTCCTCCTCGGCGGAGGGCACCCAGTGGCCGTCGACGGCGAGGAGCTCGCGCACCGAGGACAGGAACAGCTCGTCGGGGAGTTCGGGCATGGCCATGCGGCGGGCCGAGGCGCGGAAGCGCTCGGCGTTGGCCTCAGGGCGGAAGGACGCGATCGAACCGTCGGGCTGGCGGTAGGCCTTGAGCCCTTCGAAGATCGCCTGGCCGTAGTGCAGCACCATTGCCGCGGGGTCCAGTGCGAGGGTGGAGTACGGGCCGACCTCGGCGTCGTGCCAGCCCTGCTCGCGGTTCCAGCGGATCGTCACCATGTGGTCGGTGAAGTGCTGCCCGAAGCCCGGCTTGGCAAGTACCTCCGCTACACGCTCCGGGGTCGCCGGGTGCGGGTGGGGAGTCCGGGTGAAAGGCAACGCGCTCGTCATGTGAGCACGGTAATACGCAGGTCGGGATACGGAAAATCGTCTTCCCAAAACTCGGACGTCCTACTAACTCCCGGCGGCTAGAGTCCCCGATCATGACCGAGCCGGAACGATCCTCGAGAGGTGCGGACGTCCGCACCGTGCTGCAGGCCGCGCTGCTCGTGCTGGGCACCGGCACGACCCTGCTGGACGGCTGGGTGCTCGGCGGGGTCGGCGGCGTCGTCGGCGCTGTGTTCGCCGCCGCGATCTTCCTGTTCTGCTACTACTCCATCACCAAGGGCAGCCCGTCCACCAACGGCCGCGTCGTCGGGCTCGCGGTGTGCGTCGCCGTGACGCTGCTGGTGTTCATCTCAGTGACGTGATGCCGCTCGTCGTCCCCTCACGGACGCCGTCGCACCGATGAGCCCCGTGCCCACGCCCAGGCCCGCGAGGGAGATCAGCAGCGCGGGCACCGGCAGGCTCATGGCGAGCAGCACGGAGAGCCCGAGTCCCAGGCAGGCGGTGCGCATCGGCCACGTGCGGTCGTTCTGCAGCAGCACCCTGGCCGACGCGTTCGTGAACGCGTAGTAGAAGAGCGTCGCGCACGCCGCCACGCCCAGAGCCGTCGCCATCGGCATGAGGACCACCGCGAGCGCGCACGCGACGACCAGGACCAGTGACAGCACACCGGGCCTGAGGCGGGTCGGCAGGTCACCGTCCTCCACGAGCCCGGTCAGCGTGCGGTGCGCGGACTGGAGCACGAAGTGCAACGCGGCCACACCGGCCACGGCGGCGGCGATCTGCACGAGCGGCACCAGCGCCGGCGCGTCCGCCGCGGCCATCGCGTCCCGCAGCGGCGCCGGCGACAGGGCGAGGCGTGCGCTGCCGAGCTGACGCAGCACACCGGTGCCCACGGCCAGGTACACCGCGAACGACAGCCCGACCAGGGCCGGGATCGCGAACCGCAGCACGCCCGGCGGGTGCGGCCGCTCACCGCGCTGCGGGGCGGTGATGCGTTCGAAGCCGGTAAACGCCATGAACATCAGGCCCGCGGCACCGACGAGCTCGTTGGGCGTGCCCGTCTCCCCCGCCGACGGCACCGGCGTGATCGAGAAGCTCGCCGCGACCACCAGCGCGAGCACGCCGAGGACGAGCACCGCCGTCAGCACGCTGACGCCCGTGGTCCACCGGAACCCCGCCAGGCCGAGCAACGTCGTTCCCACGACCAGGACGAGCGCACCGGCCAGCGGCTGGTCCGGCACCACGTACGCGCCGAACGCCCACGCCACCGCCGCCGCCATCGCGCACCGGCCGAGCAGGTGCGCGCTCGCTGTCAGCCGTGCGGGCCACACGCCGAGCTGGGCACGTACGTATCCGTAACCGCCACCGATGTCGGGGTAGGCGCGGGACTGGTCAGCGGTCGAGAAGGCCGAGCACAACGCGGCTAACGCGGCGATGGCCAGCGCCGGGAGCACCCACCAGCCCGCAAGTCCTGCGGCGAGGGCGAATCCGGCGAAGACCCCCGCACCGAGCACCGCGGGCAGACCGAGCGCGACCGTGACGACGATCTCGCGAGGCGTGTGGGTCACCGGTACACATTCGC
Source organism: Nocardia sp. NRRL S-836 (assembly GCF_001279525.1). Taxonomy (GTDB): domain Bacteria; phylum Actinomycetota; class Actinomycetes; order Mycobacteriales; family Pseudonocardiaceae; genus Lentzea. Next base: position 22,625 of record NZ_LGDY01000125.1, read on the forward strand.
AGATGCCCCGTCCGGCCGAAACCACCCGGTCGACTGACACCGTGGAGGGACGAGCAACCACGCTCCGCACACCCTGGGCAACTGTCAACGGCACGGATCGCCGCCGTGCCGAGCGGCCCTGGACATCGGCAGAACACTCCGACCTTTAGCATAGGTCACGATTCCGAGCACACCCACACCACGCACAACCCATGGAGCAGCACGTGACAGCCCCGAAGCTGGCCCTCACCGAAGGTGACCTGAGCACCACCGCCGCGGACGCAGTCGTCGTGGGCACCCTGCAGGGTGCGGACGGTCTGGAGCTCGCGCCCGGTGCCGAAGCGGTCGACGCCGCGTTCGACGGCGCGCTGCTCGAAGTGCTCGCCACCCTGCGCGCGACGGGCAAGGCCGACGAGCTCGTCAAGGTGCCGACGTTCGGCAAGATCACCGCCCCGCTGCTGCTGGCCGTGGGCCTGGGCAAGACCGCGGGCGAGGAGCAGGTGCGCCGCGCGTCCGGTGTCGCCGCCCGTGCGCTGGCCGGCAAGAAGCGCGCCGTGAACACGCTGGGCGCGCTGCACGTCGCCGCCGCCGCGGAGGGCACGCTGCTCGGTGGCTACGCGTTCACCGAGTACCGGTCCGAGAAGGGCGAGGGCGCGGTCGCGAAGGTCGACCTGCACGCCGCGGGCACCAAGGAGAACAAGGCGGCGCTCAAGGCCGCCGTCGCGATCGCCGAGTCGGTCGCCATCGCGCGTGACTTCGTGAACACGCCGCCCAACGACCTCTACCCCGCCTCGTTCGCCGCGCGGGCCGAGAAGCTCGCCACGGCCGCGGGCCTCGACGTCGAGGTGCTCGACGAGAAGGCCCTCAAGAAGCAGGGCTTCGGCGGCATCCTGGGCGTCGGCGGCGGCTCGTCGCGCCAGCCGCGCCTGGTGCGCATCTCCTACAAGGGCGCCAAGGCCACCAAGAAGGTCGCGCTCGTCGGCAAGGGCATCACGTTCGACACCGGCGGCATCTCGATCAAGCCGGCCGCGGGCATGGACGAGATGACCTCGGACATGGCCGGTGCCGCCGCGATCGTGGCCACGATGGTGCTCGCCGCGAAGCTCAAGTACCCGCTGGAGATCATCGCGACGGTCCCGATGGCGGAGAACATGCCGTCCGGTGACGCCTACCGCCCCGGCGACGTGCTCACCATGTACGGCGGCAAGACCGTCGAGGTGCTCAACACCGACGCCGAGGGCCGGCTGATCCTGTCCGACGCCATCGTGCGCGCGTGCGAGGACGGCCCCGACTACCTGATCGAGACCGCGACGCTGACCGGTGCGCAGGTCGTCGCGCTGGGCAAGCGCACGTCGGGTGTCATGGGCTCGGACGAGTTCCGCGACCGCGTCGCCCGCATCGGCACCGCCGTCGGCGAGTCCACCTGGGCCATGCCGCTGCCCGAGGAGCTGCGCGCCGACCTCGACTCGCGGCTCGCGGACCTCGCGAACGTCACCGGCCACCGCTGGGGCGGCATGCTCGCGGCGGGCCTGTTCCTGCGCGAGTTCGTGGCCGAGGGCGTGCAGTGGGCGCACATCGACATCGCGGGCCCGGCGTTCCACACCGGCGGCCCGTACGGCTACACCACGAAGGGCGGCACCGGCGTCCCGGTGCGGACCATCGCGGCGGTGCTCGCGGACATCGCGGCCAACGGCTGATCCCGCGGTCCCGCGACCGTCCGGCGTGGACGGTCGCGGGAACCCGCGTGGCGTGCCGTGGAGCGCGGAACCCGGTTCCGCGGCCGGACAGGAGCCCGGCCCCAAGACTCCACAGTGGCCGGTTCCGACGCGCGCCCCCGAGAGCGGGCGAGGTCGCCGGTGCGCTAGTTGCCGGCCTTCTTCTGTCGCGCGGTGTAGTCGCGCATGCGCTTGGGGTAGCCGACGATGCCGGCGTCGTAGATCGGCATGCCGTGCTTGCGGGCGAACGACCGGGCGGCGTCGGCGCTCGCGACGCGCCGGCGGGTCCACTCGCCGTCGTGCGCGACCAGCACCACAGTGGTTTCGGTCACCGTCGTCTTCGGTTCCACGTAGGCCTCGACGCCCTGGCGCGACCTCGTCCACTCCTCGAGGTGGCTCGTGTCCTGGTTGGACGCGGCACGTAACACCCCAGGACGCGGCTTCCTGCGGAAACGATCGAACAGCCCCATCGGGCACCTCCTGCGACTCCCGCCACCATGGTGCCAGGTGGTGGTGTGATGAGTAGGTGAATGATCGGGAAGTGGCCTGGTGGCCCATGCCGGATCACCACGCTCCGGCAACTAGTGACAAGATGGCCGCGTACCTCGCGCGCACCCGCGCGTAGTAAGTAATCCCGAGGAGATCCGAAGTGACTTCGCCGGAACTGGAGTCGGCCACCAACGCCGATCTCGTCATCCTCGGCGGTGGTTCGGGTGGCTACGCCTGCGCGTTCCGCGCGGCTGAGCTCGGCCTGTCCGTCGTCCTGGTCGAGAAGGACAAGCTGGGTGGCACCTGCCTGCACCGCGGCTGCATCCCGACCAAGGCGCTGCTGCACGCCGCGGAGGTCGCGGACAACGCCCGCGAAGGCGACCAGTTCGGCGTGAAGAGCTCGCTCGAGGGCATCGACATCGCCGGTGTGAACTCGTACAAGGACGGCGTGATCTCGCGGCTCTACAAGGGCCTGCAGGGTCTCGCGAAGGCCAACAAGGTCACCCTGGTCGAGGGCGCGGGCACGTTCGTCGGCCCGAACACCGTCGTGGTCGACGGCAAGCGCTACACCGGCAAGAACGTGGTGCTGGCGACCGGTTCGTACGCCCGCAGCCTGCCCGGTCTCGACATCGGCGGCCGCGTCATCACCAGCGACCAGGCGCTCAACCTGGACTTCATCCCGGAGAAGGCAGTCGTCCTGGGCGGCGGTGTCATCGGCGTGGAGTTCGCGAGCGTGTGGCGGTCGTTCGGCGCCGACGTGACCATCGTCGAGGCCCTGCCCCGCCTGGTGCCCGCCGAGGACGAGTACGCCTCCAAGCAGCTGGAGCGCGCGTTCCGCAAGCGCGGCATCAAGTTCAAGACCGGTGTGAAGTTCACCGGCGCCACCCGGACCGACTCCGGCGTGTCCGTCACGCTGGAGAACGGCGACGTCCTCGACGCCGACCTGCTGCTCGTCGCGGTCGGCCGCGGCCCCAACACCGCGGGCCACGGCTACGAGGAGGCCGGCGTCCAGATCGACCGCGGCTTCGTCGTCACCGACGAGCGGCTGCGCACGAACCTGCCGAACGTCTACGCCGTCGGCGACATCGTGCCCGGCCCGCAGCTCGCGCACCGCGGTTTCCAGCAGGGCATCTTCGTGGCCGAGGAGATCGCGGGCCAGAACCCGAAGATGATCGACGAGGCCGGCATCCCGCGGGTCACGTACTGCAAGCCCGAGGTCGCCTCGGTCGGTCTCTCCGAGGCCGCGGCCAAGGAGAAGTACGGTTCCGCCGAGACGTTCGTCTACGACCTCGCGGGCAACGGCAAGAGCCAGATCCTCAAGACCGCCGGTGGCGTGAAGCTCATCAAGGCACCCGACGGCCCCGTCGTCGGCGTGACCATGGTCGGCGAGCGCGTCGGCGAGCTGATCGGTGAGGCCCAGCTGATCTACAGCTGGGAGGCTCACCCGGAGGACGTGGCTCCGCTGATCCACGCCCACCCGACCCAGACTGAAGCCCTCGGCGAGGCCTTCCTCGCCCTGGCCGGCAAGCCGCTGCACGTGCACGGCTGACCGTTTCCCATCCAAGTCAGCCACACGAGAGCACGAGGAGTCAGCGAACAATGGCCTTCTCCGTCCAGATGCCCGCACTCGGTGAGAGTGTCACCGAGGGCACGGTCACCCGGTGGTTGAAGCAGGAAGGCGACCGGGTGGAGGTGGACGAGCCGTTGCTCGAGGTGTCCACCGACAAGGTCGACACCGAGATCCCCTCCCCGGCGGCCGGCGTCCTGCAGAAGATCGTCGCGCAGGAGGACGACACCGTCGAGGTCGGCGGTGAGCTCGCGGTCATCGGTGACGGTGACGGCGGTTCCGCCGAGCCGGCACCGGCCCCCGCGCAGGAGTCCGCGCCCGAGCCGGAGCCGGAGCAGACCCAGCCGTCGGCGCAGCCCGCCGAGGCCGAGCAGGAGGCCGCACCGGCGCCTGCCCAGTCCGGTGCTGCCCAGTCGAGCGGTTCCCAGTCCGGTGGTTCCGCCTCCGGCACCGACGTCACGATGCCCGCGCTCGGCGAGTCCGTGACCGAGGGCACCGTCACCCGCTGGCTGAAGCAGGTCGGCGACAGCGTCGAGGTCGACGAGCCGCTGCTGGAGGTCTCGACCGACAAGGTCGACACCGAGATCCCGTCGCCGGTCGCCGGCACGCTGCTGGAGATCAGCGCCGGTGAGGACGAGACCGTCGAGGTCGGCGGCAAGCTCGCCGTCATCGGGTCGGGCAGCCCGGCCCAGTCCGCGCCGGAGCCGGAGACCAAGCCCGAGCCGAAGCAGGAAGCCCCGGCTCCCGAGCCGAAGCAGGAGGCGCCGGCCCCGCAGCAGCAGGCACCGGCTCCGCAGGAGGCTCCGGCCCAGCAGTCCGCGCCCCAGCAGCAGCAGGCTCCGGCCGCGTCGTCTTCCGATGACGCGAACGGCACGCCGTACGTCACGCCGCTGGTGCGCAAGCTCGCGTCGGAGAACGGCATCGACCTGGGCTCGCTGAAGGGCACCGGCGTCGGTGGCCGCATCCGCAAGCAGGACGTGCTGGCCGCGGTCGAGGCCAAGAAGGCCCCGGCTCCCGCGCCCGCCGCCGCTGCTCCCGCGGCTTCGGCTCCCGCCGCGCGCACCGCCACCCCGGCCCCGGCCGACAACTCGGGCAAGCGCGGCACCGTGCAGAAGCTCCCGCGGTTGCGCCAGATCGTCGCGCAGCGCACGCGTGAGTCGCTGCAGATGTCGGCCCAGCTCACCCAGGTGTTCGAGGTCGACGTCACCAAGATCGCCCGCCTGCGCAACCAGGCGAAGAAGGCGTTCGAGGCGCGTGAGGGCGCGAAGCTCACGTTCCTGCCGTTCTTCGCGAAGGCCGCCATCGAGGCCCTCAAGGCCCACCCGGTGCTCAACGCGTCGATCGACGAGGAGCGCAAGGAGGTCACCTACCACGGTGCCGAGCACCTCGGTCTGGCGATCGACACGGAGCGCGGCCTGCTCAACGCCGTGATCCACAACGCCGGTGACCTGAACCTGTCGGGCATCGCCCACAAGATCGGTGACCTGGCGGCGCGGGCGCGGTCGAACAAGCTCACGCCCGACGAGCTCGCCGGTGGCACGTTCTCGCTGACCAACCTGGGCAGCAACGGCGCCCTCTTCGACACCCCGATCATCCAGCAGCCGCAGGTCGGCATCCTGGGCGTCGGCGTCGTCAAGAAGCGCCCGGTCGTCCTGACCGACGAGGACGGCAACGACACCATCGCGATCCGCTCGATGATGTACCTCGCGCTCACCTACGACCACCGCCTGGTCGACGGTGCGGACGCGGGCCGCTTCCTCACGACGGTGAAGAACCGCCTGGAGGAAGGTGCGTTCGAGGCCGACCTCGGCCTCTGACGCCACCACTTCCTCGGGGGGGCCACAGGCCACTGATGTCTCATACGTCGGCGGCCGGTAGCTGAGGAGAAGAACAACTGGGCCGAGGGCCATCCCGTTCACCGGGGTGGCCCTCGACACATCTGCGGACCTGTCCGTTTTTGCCGCTGTGCACGAGATGGACGAGTGGGGAACGATTCAGGCATGCGAGTTGTCATCGCGGGATCGTCGGGCCTGATCGGAACGAGCCTGGTGGCGTCGATGCGCGCCGCGGGCCACGAGGTGCTGCGGCTGGTGCGCCGCAAAGCCGCGGCACCCGACGAGCGCGGCTGGGACCCGTACGCCGCCCGCATCGACGACGGCACGTTCGACGGCGTCGACGCCGTCATCAACCTGTGCGGCGCGGGCATCGGCGACAAGCGGTGGGACGACGCGCGCAAGCAGGTGCTGCACGACAGCCGGATCGTTCCGGCGGAGGTGCTGTCGGCGGCGGTGGTCGAGCACGGCGTGCCGGCGCTGGTGAACTCGTCGGGTGCGCACTTCTACGGCGACACCGGTTCGCGGCTGGCGGACGAGGACGCGCCGGGCGGCCACACGTTCATGGCACGGCTGACCCAGCAGTGGGAGGCGGCGACGGCGGTGGCGCGCGACGGCGGTGTGCGTGTCGTACTAATGCGCACGGCTGTCGTCATCTCCCCCGCCGGTGGTGTGTTCGGCCGGTTGAAGCCGGTGTTCCAGCTCTTCCTGGGCGGCAAGCTCGGGTCGGGTGAGCAGTACTTCCCGTGGGTGTCGCTGGACGACGTCGTGTCGGCGTACCGGTTCGTGGTGGAGCACGAGGACATCAGCGGTCCGGTCAACGTCGCCGGGCCGACGCCGGTGACGAACGCCGAGTTCACCAGGGCCGTGGGTGCCGCGCTGAACCGGCCGACGCCGTGGTCGGTGCCCGCGTTCGCGCTCAAGGCGTTGCTCGGCGCCGAGATGGCCGAGGAACTGCTGCTCAGCGGGCCGGGACTGACGCCGGGGGTGCTGGAGAGCCGCGGCTTCCACTTCCTGCACCCGGCGCTGCCGGCGGCGTTGACCGTGGCGGTGGCATGACCCGCGCACTCGGCGCGGTGCTGGTGATCTCCTGGGTGTTGCTCGGACTGCCGGAGGTCACGGCCCTCGACGTGTGGGTGCACGACGTGCTGCCGCGCCCGGAGTGGCTGCGGGTCACCGCGTTCGCCGTGAGCCTGGTGCTGGGGCCGGCGATCGGCTGGGCGTTCGCGGCGGTGCTGGCCGTGCTGGCGTGGCGGCGGCATGACGTGCGGTTGTGGAAGGCGCTCGCGCTGCACGCGCTCTGCTGCGCGACGGTGCTGACGCGGTGGCTGTTCGACCGGGTCCGGCCGGTCGAGTACCACCTGCCGAGCTATCCGAGCGGGCACACGGTGGCGGTGGCGTCGGTGGCGTTCACGCTGCTCGTGCTGTTCCGGCGCGGTGTGCTGTGGGCGGTGCTCGCGGTGCTGGTCGGCGGGTTCGCGAGGGTCGTGCTGCAGATGCACTGGGTCACCGACGTCGTGGGCGCGGTGCTGGGTGTGACGGGGGTCGGTCTTCTGGCTGGGCTCGCGCTGGGGTTGGTAACGTCGGTACGTGAACTCGTGCCGCACCTCGTCAGACCCCGTCGTCGTCCGTGAGCTGGGCCTCATCGACTACCTGGCGGCGTGGGACCTGCAGAAGGAGATCGCGGAAGCGCGCGCCGGCGGCACCGGGCCGGACACGTTGCTGCTGCTCGAACACCCGCCCGTCTACACGTGCGGGCGGCGCACCCTCGACGAGGAACGCCCCGTCGGCGGTGACACCCCGGTCATCGACGTCGACCGCGGCGGCAAGATCACCTGGCACGGCCCCGGCCAGCTCGTCGGCTACCCGATCGTCCGGCTGACCGAGCCGATGGACGTCGTGGACTACGTCCGCCGCGTCGAGCAGGGCCTGATCGAGGTGTGCGACCGGCTCGGCGTGCACACCGGCCGGGTCGAGGGCCGCAGCGGCGTGTGGCTCCCGGCCGACGACCGCGGTCCGGAGCGCAAGGTCGCCGCGATCGGCATCCGGGTGCAGCGCGGCGTGACCATGCACGGCTTCGAGATCAACTGCAATGCCAGCCTCGACGCGTTCGGCGACATCATCCCGTGCGGCATCAAGGACGCGGGCGTGGCGTCGTTGTCCCACGAGCTCGACCGCGATGTCACCGTCGCCGAGGTGCTGCCGATGGCGCGGGACGCCGTGCTGGCCGCGCTCGACGGAACACTCCCCCTGACGGACCGCACTTTGGCCCGATCTGGCCCCGTCGCACCGGGTATCACCTTCGCTAGCATTCCGTAGCCCCGCGCGACCTGCGGGTATTCGGAGGAGGGTGCGTCGTGAGGTTGTCCCGGCGCCAGTTGTTCACGGCCGCCGCAGTGGCGGCGCTCTCGTCATCGGAACTGTCAGCGGAAACGCCCGCGGGCGCGTCCACCGGCTCGGCGGCGGTGGCCGCGCCGGTGCGCACCCGCGGTGGCGAGGTCCGCGTCGGTGACTGGGAGCGGTACTACCTCGGGCTCGACGGTGGAGCCCACCAGAAGGCGCTCGGCGCGTTGGACATCGCGCACCGCGATGGCGTCCACGCCGACGAGCAGAACCTGGTGGTGCCGGTCGAGTCCGTGCGGCGGGCCGCACTGGAGTTCGGCGACCACGCTGCCGCCGACGTGCTGCGCGACCGGTTCGAGCTCGACTCGCCGTCGATGCTGGGGCGCGGGCTCCGGCTGGTGCTCGGCCAAGACGGCCTGGAGCAGCGCTACCTCGACGAACCGGCCCTGCAGCTGCGTTACCTCGGACATCGGCGGCGCTTCGCGGGCTTCGTGCTGCCGATGCCGGCGGCGGTCCGCGAAGCGCTCGCCTGAGCCCGGTGCGTCAGCCCAGCTGCGGTGCCACGTCCGCGGCGACCTCGGTGATGTGGTCGAGGTCGGCCAGGTCGAGCACCTGCAGGTAGACGCGCTGGATTCCCGTCTGCTCGCGCCAGCTGCCGATGCGGTCGACGACCTCGGCCGGGGTGCCGCACAGGCCGTTGGTCTTGAGCTCGTCGACCTCGCGGCCGATGGCGGCGGCACGGCGGGCGACGTCGGCGTCGGTGCGTCCGACGCAGGCGACGAGCGCGACGGAGCGGATGATCTCCTCCGGGTCGCGGTCGATCTCCGCGCACGCGGCGTCGACGCGGGCGTACTGCTCGACGGCGTCGGCGATGCGGACGAACGGCAGGTTGAACTCGGTGGCGTACGAGGCGGCCAGCGCCGGGGTGCGGCGGGCGCCCATGCCGCCGATCAGCACCGGCACCCGCTCCTGGGCGGGCTTGGGCAGTGCCGGGGAGTCGGTCAGCGAGTAGTGCTTGCCCTCGAAGGAGAACGTGCCGCCCAGCGGCGTCTCCCAGAGGCCGGTGATGATGGCGAGCTGCTCCTCGTACCGCTCGAAGCGCTCCCCCAGCGCCGGAAACGGGATGCCGTAGGCGGTGTGCTCGTCCTCGTACCAGCCCGCGCCGATGCCGAACTCGACGCGGCCGCCGGACATCTGGTCGACCTGGGCGACGCTGATGGCGAGCGGACCGGGGTAGCGGAACGTCGCGGCGGTCATCAGCGTGCCCAGGCGGATGGTCGACGTGTCACGGGCCAGGCCCGCGAACGTGATCCACGGGTCGGTGGGGCCGGGCAGACCGTCGGCCGATCCCATCTTCAGGTAGTGGTCGGAGCGGAAGAAGGCGCCGTAGCCGGCGTCCTCCGCGGTCCGCGCCACCCGGAGCAGGTCGTCGTAGCTCGCCCCCTGCTGGGGCTCGGTGAAGATGCGAAGTTCCACGCGACCGAATCTAGTCCGCGGAAAAGCGCGGCGCAGGAACGGCGGCACCGTCCCGGGTGAACACCCCGCGCGCCACCAGGTGCGGGTGCGCGGTCGCCTCCTCCAGCGACAGCACCGGGGTCACGCAGGCGTCGGACGCGGCGAACACCTCCGACCACTCGTCACGGGTGCGGGTCAGGAACACCTCGGCGAACGTCTTGCGCAGCAACGGCCAGCCGTCCCGGTCCGACTGGCCCGGCAGGTCGTCGGCGCCCAGGCCGAGACCCGCCAGCAACAACGCGTAGAACTGCGGTTCGAGCGCCCCGACCGCCACCGAACGGCCGTCCGCGCACTCGTAGAGCGAGTAGAACGGGCAGCCACCGTCCAGCAGGTTCGAGTCGGGGGCGTCGGTCCACACCGACTGCGCCTTCATCGACCAGATCATCTGCGCCAGCGACGCCACACCGTCCACGATCGCCGCGTCGACGACCTGGCCGCGGCCGGTGCGCTGCCGTTCCCACAGCGCCGCCAGCACGCCGAGCACCAGGTACAGCGACCCACCGCCGAAGTCGCCGACCAGGTTCAGCGGCGGTTTGCCGATCGCGTGCAGGACACCGGTCACGGCCAGGTAGTTGATGTCGTGCCCGGCGCGCTGGGCCAGCGGCCCGTCCTGGCCCCACCCGGTCATCCGCGCGTAGACCAGGCCGGGGTTGACGGCGAGGCAGTCGGACGGGCCGAGCCCGAGCCGTTCCAGCACCCCGGGCCGGAAGCCCTCGATCACCACGTCGGCCGCGGCGACCAACGACAGCACCTCGGCGCGGCCGGCGGCCGACTTCAGGTCAGCGGACACCGAACGCCTGCCGCGCAACAGGAAGTCGCGGGAGGCGTCCGGCACCACGGACAGGCCGCCGGACGGACGCTCGACGCGCACGACCTCCGCGCCGAGGTCCGCGAGCAGCATCGCACCGTGCGGACCGGGGCCGATGCCGCCGAACTCGACGACCTTCAGGCCCTGCAACGGGTTCATCAGGCCGCTTCGGCGACGGGCGCGTCGAACGACAGCCGCGGGCCGAAGACGGCGCCCTGCGACTCGGCCAGGCCGCGCATCGCCTTGGCGTGGTTGCCGAAGTCGGGGTGCGCCAGCGCGGCGCGCAGGGCGTCCGCGCTCTCCCACAGGGCGATGTTGATGTACGAGGTCGGCTCGTCGAGCTGGCGCGAGAGCGTGTACTTGATGAGGCCGGGCTGGGCGCGCAGGAACGCGGCCGTGGAGTCGAAGGCCTTCTCGAACTCCTCGGCCTCGCCGGTGAGCGTGAAGCGGTTGACGAAGGTGATCATCGCGAGGCACTCCCCAATAGGACCGGACACCTGCGACGACCATGCACACCGCGTCTTGAGACGTGCTCAAGGAACGCCCGTCACGCTCGTGGACATGCGCATCATCGATCTGTCTTCCCCCATTGACGCATCCGCGTACGAAGCGGACCCGGTGACGCACGAGGTGCTCACGGCCGCCCAGGGTGCCGAACACATGGCCGAGCAGCTGAAGGCCCGGCTGGGCATCGAGTTCGACGTCTCCGTGCTGCGGGACTCGGAGTTCCTGACGCTGGACCGGATCAGCCTGACCTCCCACACCGGCACCCACGTCGACGCCCCCAGCCACTACGGCTCGAAGACCACCTATGGCACCGGGATCCCGCGGCACATCGACGAGATGCCGCTGGAGTGGTTCCACAACCCCGGCGTGAAGCTCGACGTGCGCGGCCACGGCACCGGTGCCATCGGCCCCGAGGTGCTGGAGAAGGAGTTCGCCCGCATCGGCTACACGCCGAAGCCGATGGACATCGTCGTCCTCGACACCGGTGCCGCGCAGTACGCGGGCACGCAGACCTACTTCACCGAGTACACCGGCCTCGACGGGCCCGCCACGAACCTGTTGCTGGACCTGGGGGTCAAGGTGATCGCGACCGACGCGTTCAGCCTCGACGCGCCGTTCCCCGACATCGTCAAGCGCTACCTGGCGACTGAAGACGAGAGCGTGCTGTGGCCCGCGCACTTCGCCGGCCGCGACCGCGAGTACTGCCAGATCGAACGGCTCGCGAACCTGGAGGCGTTGCCGGACTTCGGCTTCACCGTCGTCGCGTTCCCGGTGAAGATCAAGGGCGCTGGTGCCGGCTGGACCCGTGCGGTGGCGCTGCTCGACGACTAGGTCTCAAGTGAGAGCTGAATCACCAAACCTACCGTGAAAGGTATGGAGAGCAACGAAATATGGCCGCCCGAGAACGAAGACCACATCGTTCGCGGGATCGACTGAACATCCGTGAAGGGGCCGCCCACTCGTCGGAGGGGGCGGCCCTTTCGTGTCGCGTCACACCAGCCGGGCGCGAGCGGCGTCGACCGAGTCCGCGGCGTCCAGCAGCGGCAGCACGGCGGAGGCACCCGACCGCACCGCCTTCGTGCGGCGCGCGAACGACGTCAGGGTCTGGCCGGGGCCGGCTTCCACCAGCAGCACGTCGTACATCGCCACCAGCTCGTTGAGCGCCGGTCCGAAGTAGACGGCGTCGGTCAGCTGGCGGGTCCAGAACCGCGGCGACACCGCGTCGGCCTCGGTCATCAGCTTGCCCGTGTAACCGGAGTACAGCGGCAGCCGCGGTGCGCGAGGTGACACGGTCCACGCGGCCAGCGCCTCGTCCACGGCGGGTTGCATCGCCGGGCTGTGGAACGGCGTCGACGCCGGCACCGTCACCACGATGTACTCGTCGGCCTCCAGCCGTGCCCGCACGCGGGCCAGCGGTTCGTCGGACCCGGCCAGCATCGTCTGCCGCGCCGAGTTCACCGCGGCGATCGCGACGTCACCCTCCAGGTACGGCAGCAGGTCGGCCTCGGACGCCGCCACCGCCAGCATGCCGCCGGACGGGATCGACACCGCCGACACCACCCGGTCCCGTACCAGCGACACCGCTTCCGCCAGGGTGAAGACACCGGCCAGGGTCGCCGCGACGACCTCACCGGCGGAGTGCCCGATCAGCGCGACCGGCTCGACGCCCCACGACAGCACGGTGCGCCCCAGCGCGTAGTCGACGGCGAACAACAACGGCTGCGCGCGCGACACGTGGTCGACGTCGGCGCCGGAGAGCCAGTCCTCGCAGGCCACTGACCCGACCTCGCCGAACAGCTCGACCACCTCGTCGACCACGGCGGTGAACACGGGCTCGGTGCCGTACAGCGACGCCGCCATCCGCGGGTACTGCGACCCCTGCCCCGGAAACATCAGTGCCACGTCCACAAAAGCCTCCAGAAACGTGCCCAGGTAAGAACGTGCCCAGGTCGAGAACGGCTCAGGGGCCGTGAGGGACGAACCCCCACGGCCCCTGAGAAACGGGTGACATCACCTGTACTCGCGAACCACCATGGCGGAGTTGAACCCGCCCTTGCCGCGCCCGAGCACCAGGGCGGCCTTGATCTTGCCGTGCCGCGCCTCGTTCAGGACGAGGTCGAGCTCGTACTCCGGCACGGGGTTCTCGACGTTGACGGTCGGCGGGATCGCGCTCCAGTAGATGGAGAGGATCGCCGACGCCACGTCCAGGGACCCGCCACCGGCGAAGAGCCGCCCGGTCATGGTCTTCGGTGCCGTCACGGGAACCCCGTACGGACCGAAGATGCCCTTGATGGCATCGGCCTCCGCCTTGTCGAGCTCCGGGATGCCCGCCGCGTCGGCGAACACCACGTCGATCTCCGAGGCGTCCATGCCGGCGTCGCGCAGCGCGAGCTCCGCCGCCCGCTTCAGCCCCGGCTCCCGCGAGGGCATCCGCGAGTCGAACGTCGAGGCGTACCCGACGATCTCGCCGTAGATGCGGGTGCCGGGACGACCGGCGGCCGACTCCGGCGTCTCCAGCACCATGATCGCGCCGCCCTCACCGGCGACGTACCCGGAGGCGTCGCGGTCGAACGGCAGGTAGGCGCGCTTCGGGTTGTTGTTGCGCGACAGGCGACCCGATGCCTGGTGGGCCACCCAGGCCCACGGGCACAGCGACGAGTCCATGCCGCCGGTCAGCGCGAGCTGGACGCCCTTGCGCAGCTGCCGCCGGGCGTGCCCGATGGAGTCGATGCCACCGGCCTGCTCGGACACCACCACCGCGCCGGGACCGCGTGTGCCGTGCCGGATGGAGATCTGGCCCGTGTTGACCGCGTAGAACCACGCGAACGACTGGTACGCCGAGACGTACTCCGGGCCCTGGTGCCACAGCTTCTGCAGTTCGCGCTGCCCGAACTCGTACCCGCCCGCCGTCGCCGCGGTGATCACCGCGATGTCGGTGTCGGGGATGTCGTTCGGCTGCACGCCCGCACCACGCAACGCCCAGTCCGTGCCGACGAGGGTCAGCCGCGTCATGTGGTCCGTCTGCGGCAGCAGGCGACCCTGCAGGTGCCGCCCTGCCTCGAAGCCGGGCACCTCACCGGCGATCTTCGCCCAGTAGTTCGCGCTGTCGAACCGGGTGATCGGCTTGATCGCCGCCTCACCGTGCAGGGTCGCCCGCCAGTACGCGGTCGGCCCCAGCCCGTTCGGCGACGCGATGCCGATTCCCGTCACCACCGCCCGAGTCACCGGCCTGCCCCTTCCACCTTCTTGAGCACCATGGCGCTCTGGAATCCACCGAAACCGCTGCCGACGGTCAGCACCGTGTCGACCTTCGCCTCGCGCGCGACCAGTGGCACGTAGTCCAGGTCGCACTCGGGGTCCGGCTCGTGCAGGTTCGCCGTCGGCGGGATGAGGCCCTCCTCGAACGCCAGCAGCGAGCCGACGATCTCCAGCGAGCCGATCGCGCCGAGCGAGTGCCCGATCATCGACTTGAAGCCCGACACCGGCGTCTTGTAGGCGTGCGCACCGAGCGAACGCTTGAACGCCGCCGTCTCGTGCAGGTCGTTCTGCTTGGTGCCCGAGCCGTGCGCGTTGATGTAGCCGACGTCGGTGGCGTCCGACCGCGCCTGCTTCAGCGCGATGTTGATGGCGTCGGACATCTCGATGCCCTCGGGGTGCAGGCCCGTCATGTGGTAGGCGTTGCACCGCGAGGCGAAGCCGGCGACCTCACCGTAGATGTGCGCACCGCGGGCGCGGGCGTGCTCCAGCTCTTCGAGCACGATGATCGCGCAACCCTCGCCCAGCACCAGGCCGTCGCGGGTCTTGTCGAACGGGCGGCACGCGGTGGTGGGGTCGTCGTTGCGGGTGCTGGACGCGCGGATCACGTCGAAGCACACCACGGTGATCGGGGAGAGCGGGGCCTCGGTGCCGCCGGTGACGACGACGTCCGCGGAGCCCTCCATGATCAGCTCGGCCGCGTACCCGACCGAGTCGAGGCCGGAGGTGCAGCCCGTGGAGACCACGGAGACAGGTCCTTCCGCGCCGACCGTCCACGCCAGCTCCGTCGCCATCGAGGACGGCGTGAAGTAGTCGTAGAGGTGCGGGACGGCGTAGGACTGGTCGACCTCCCAGTACTTGCCCCGGTCGGAGCCGACGATGAACTCGCGCTCCAGCGAGGTCGTGCAGCCGACCGCGGTGCCGAGCGAGACACCGATGCGGCCGGGGTCGAGCTGGTCGAACTCGATGCCCGAGTCGGCCATCGCTTCCCGGCCGGCCACGACGGCGAACTGCGCCGCGCGGTCCAGGCGCCGGATCTCCTGCGGCGAGAGGCCCTCGCGCACCGGGTCGAAGTCTGCCTCGCCCGCCATGCGGGAGCGGTACGGAGACGCGTCGAAGTGCGTGATGATCCGAGTCGCCGTACGCCCTTCGGACAGCAGTTTCCAATACGCCTTCGTTCCGATGCCACCAGGTGCTACCACGCCCACACCGGTGATGACGGCGCGACGACTCATCGGACACCTCCAATCGTGGTCTGTGCGGACATGGTCTGCTCCAATCTCGGACAGGGCACGGGAGCGACCCCTGTTTCTGCCGGATGAACCGATGGTGGAACGGCCCGATCGAGGCCACCTCGAACGACGGCGTAGGACCCCTGTAGGAGCCCTGCCCCCGCATCGGCCGCGAACAGCTGCTTCGCGGCCGTCCCGCTGTCGTCGTGACAACCGAACCCAAGGGGCACACCGGTTTCCGCGACCACAGCGATGATCTCGCCCACCTGGTCGGGCCACAGTGCGCCCGCGGTGTCGTGCAGCATCACGGTCTCCGCCCCAGCCTCGGCGGCCGTCAGCACGACCTCGAGCGCGTGCTCGGGGTCGGCCAGCCAGCCGTCGAAGAAGTCCCGCGCCTCGACGACCACTCGCCGTCCGGCGCGCACCAGTTGACGCACGGCCTCCCGGACCACCGAGAAACCGTGCTCTTGAACAACCACCGCCACCGCGGGCGTTTCCGCGGCGAGCAGTGCCGTGAGGTCCTCCGCGCCACCGGAGGCGATGAGGGTGGCGGCCCGCAGCCGGAGCTCCAGGGCCGCCCTGCGGTAGAAGAGCCGGCCGGGCCTGCCCGCGTCGACGAACGTGACACCGAGCGCGTCGAGGCGCTGCGCCGCGACCAGCCGGTCCGATGTGGACTGGCCGGTGCGGCGCAGCGAGATGTCGTAGAGCTCCACCCAGAACCCCTCGCGCTTCGACGTTCAGAACCCCGACAGCAGCACCCGGGAGGCCTCGATCTCGTGGGCGCAGGGCGCCACGTCCGCGGAGGGACAACCCCTGCGCTGGTGTTCGATCGCGGCCTTCTCCAGGTACATGGACACCACGTGCAGTCCGTTGCGCCTCGCAGCGCGCGCCGCGGCGGTCAGCAGCTCCGCGCCACCCAGCCCCATCGCGCACCTCACCCGTTCTCGGCGAATTCCTTGGCGTGCCGGAGCGTCGTGAGGCTGTTGGTGCCCAGCGCGTGGCGGATGAGCTCACGAGCGCGCTCGATCGTGCCGTCCGCGCCCAGCACCTCGGGAACCACCTCCGGCCGGATGACGACCGTGTGGTGCGAGGTCGCCTCGATGCCGGCCTCCACGCCGTCGCCGATGTCCCGGAACGTCCACCGGCCGACGTGCGCCGCCATGATCGGCGGGGTGCGCGTCTGCTTGTAGACGATGCCGTCGTAGGGCGTGCAGACCCGCACCGAGTGCGTGGTGTGGATCGACCCGTCCGGGCTGCGCGTGTCCATCTCCATGGACTGCACGCCGGTGACGGCTTCCGCCAGGTCGAGCCTCGCCACGTGCGGCAGGCGCTGCGGCCACAGGTCCGACCGGTACAGGAACTCGTAGACGTCCTTGCGGCTCGCGTGGATCGTGATGCTGTCGGAGAACGACAGCACCAGCTTGTCGAAGTCGTCGCCGTACTCGGCCGCCCGCTTCAGGGCGGCGAGCTCGGCGTCGCTGTTGTTGTTGACCGCGTTCAGGATGACCTCGACCGCCTCGGGCTGCGCCGCGGTGAAGTGGTGCAGCAGGTCGACCCTGGTCGCCGAGTCGGCGATGGGGGTGATCCGCCACTCCCCGCCCATCGACCTCACCGGCGCCGCCGAACGCTCCTGGTCGAACTTGATGTGCAGGTTCGCCGGATCGAGCTCGCGCCGGGAGGTCCACGTGCGCACATCACCGTTGGCGAACGCGTGCAACCGCAACCGTTCGGTCGAGCCGTCCCGTTCGAACACCTCGGCGTGCACCGTGGGTCCGAAGATGTACGGCCAGGTCGTCACGTCCGCGACCAGGTCGTACACCACCTTGGCGGGAGCCCCGACCATGACCGTGTGCGTGGTGGAATGAGTCATGTTCCCGTCTTCCCTTTCCGGCTCACCCGCGGTCAGGCCGCGAGGTCGCCGTTGACCTTGGCCAGCAGGTCGCGCGGGGTGTCGATGTGGGCGAGCTCGTCGTCGCCGACGGCGACGCCGTACTTCCGCTTGATCAGCGCCACGGTCTCGAGCAGGGCGAGCGAGTCGAAGCCCAGCTCCAGGAACGGCGTGTCGAGGATGTTCTGGCCGGCCTTGAACGAGTCGTCCTCGCCGGCAGCCTCGTTGAGGATCTCCTTGAGGCCCTCGATGGTCAGTGCGCTCACGGCTTCTTCCTTTCCTCACCTGGGCGGTTTCGCGCGCCCTCACAGTGAGGTTGCCAGCACGGACTGGTAGTCCACTGGAGGAGTCCTTGACAAAACCGTTGCGGCACAACGAAAACGGCTCCCGCCACAGGGTGACGGGAGCCGCTGGAGCGCAGGCTTAGGCGAAAAGTCCTTGCAGTTGCGCGGTTTCCTCGCGGTCGAGCCGCGGGTCCGAGGCCAGGATCGCGTGCTGCAGCTGCTGCAGCCGCGTCGACGGCTCGACGCCGAGCTCCTCGACGAGCGTGTTGCGCAACGCCTTGAAGGAGTCGAGCGCCTGCCACTGCCGGCCGGCGCGGAACAGCGAGATCATGTACTGCGCGCACAGGTGCTCGTTCATCGGGTGCTGCACGGTGAGGACCGCGAGCTCGCTCAGCATCGCCTTGTGCTTGCCCATCCGCAGGTCCGCGTCGATGCGGGTCTCCAGCGCGCTGAGCCGGGCCTCCTCCAGCCGGACCGCCTCGATGCCCAGCGGCATGCCGGGCCGCACGTCGACCACGGCCGGGCCGCGCCAGATCTCCAGCGCCGAGCGCAGCAACCGCGACGCCGTCACGTGGTCCTCGGCGTCGTAGGCGCTGTGGCCCTCCCGCACGAGCCGCGTGAACCGGTGCGCGTCGACGGCCTCCTCCGGCACGTCGAGCAGGTAGCCGCCGTAGCGGGTGACCAGCACCTCTTTCGCCTCGCCGTCGTCGGACGCGGC
The DNA here is from genome assembly GCF_001279525.1 of Nocardia sp. NRRL S-836. Lineage (GTDB taxonomy): Bacteria > Actinomycetota > Actinomycetes > Mycobacteriales > Pseudonocardiaceae > Lentzea. The sequence goes on from NZ_LGDY01000125.1 coordinate 40,757, forward strand.
CAGCGCGTCCCCGATCAGCCTGCGCAGCTGCAGGATGTAGGTCTGCAACGTGGTGCGCGCGCTGCGCGGCGGGCGGTCACCCCACAGCTCCTCGACGAGCGTCGGCACCTGCACGACCTGCCCCGCGTTCAACGCGAGCAGCGCCAGGATCTGGCGCGGCTTGGCCGCGGACGGAACGACCGACCTGCCGTTGACCGTGGCTTCCACCAGACCGAGGACCTTGATCTGCATCGTCGTCCCTCCTCCGCGATCGTGCTGTGAACTCATGGACAAGTTGACCGCATCAGGACGCGAAAGGGCAGTGTGCCGACCACCAAACCGGGATGAAGTCGGCCCGCCGCGGGTATGAGAACTTCACATGTCCGCACATTAGTGGGTAACTACCGGGTTTCCCCTGGTGAGAACGAACATTGGTGCCATCACCACTGAGGCACACGCTCCGGGAGCCGACATGTCTGACAGACCTGCGTTCGAACTCATCCTCTCCCTTTCCGAGTCGCACGGCGACGACGACGCGGTGCTCGCGATCTACGACTTCGATCGCCCGACGCACGTCGGCGACAGCGCGCTCGCGTACTTCAGCATCTGCAGCGGGCCCGGTACCCGCGACCGCTCAGCCGGGTCGCTGGCCGCCTGAGCGTCCGGACCAGGCCGTGAGCGAGCTCATCGGGTTCAAACGACACCTGCGCACCGAGATCGTGCGCGGGGAGGCCGTCTACCTGTTCTCCGAGAACGGGGTGACGGCGCTGCGCGGGCCGCACGTGGAAGTGATAGCCCCGTTGCTCGACGGCACGAGGGACCTCACCGCTCTGCTGAGCGAGATGCCCGAGCACGTGCCCGCCGAGCACGTGGGACGCGTGCTGACGCAGCTCGGTGCCGCCGGGCTCATCGGCACGCGTGGACCCGATGACCACCCCGGCGACCCCGCCACCCGTGCGGCGACGCTGGCCTACTGGGACGCGGCGGGCCTGGACGCCGCTTGCGCGCTCACCAACACGACCACCGCACGCGTGCGACTCGTCGCCGTGGGCGGTGCGGAGACCGCCTCGATGGCCAGGTCGCTGCGTCGTGCGGGGCTCGTCCTCAGCGCCGAGGACGAGCAGGGTGCCGCACTCACCGTCGTGGTCTGCGACGACTACCTCGCACCCGGCCTGCGGGAGGTCGAGGAGTCGCACCGCGCCACGGGCACACCGTGGCTGCTCACGAAGCCGACCGGCACGCAGGTGTGGGTCGGACCGATCTTCACGCCGGGTGAGGGCGCCTGCTGGCGCTGCCTCGCGACCCGGTTGTCGGCCAACCGGCCGGCCGAGGCGCACGTCCAGGCCCGCTGCGGACAGCGCGGTCCCGCGGCCAGGCCCGACGTGCGGCTGCCGTCCGCGACCGCCACCGCCGTCGAGGTCGCCTCGCTGGAGGCCACCAAGTGGCTCGCCGGTCATCGGCACGCCGGCCAGCGCGAGGTGTGGGCGTGCGACAGCCTCACCCTGCGGACCTCGCACCACCAGGTCAGGGCCCTGCCGCAGTGTCCTGACTGCGGTGACCCCGACCTCGTGCGGCAGCAGGCGCACCGGCCGGTCGTGATCGGGCCGAGGCCCAAGCGCTCACGCGACGGCGGCGGCCACCGGTCCGCGACGCCCGGCGAGGTGCTCGACGCGTACCGCCACCTGATCAGCCCCTTCACCGGCGTGGTCAAGGAGGTCCGGCGCGACTCGCGCGGCCCCGGCATGTTCCACGCCTACCGCTCCGGGCTGAACCACGCCGCCGGCGCCGGTGGGTTCGAGGGACTGCGCTCGACCCTGCGGTGCGAGAACGGCGGCAAGGGCGTCACGGCGCTCGACGCCGAGGTCGGCGCCCTGTGCGAGGCCCTGGAGCGCTACAGCGCCGGCTACCAGGGCGACGAGGCACGGGTCCGCGGCAGCCTCCGCACCCTCGGCGACGAGGCGGTGCACCCCGACACCTTCCAGCTCTACCACCCGCGGCAGTTCGAGCACCGGACGGAGTGGAACCAGGCGCATTCGCCGTTCCAGCACGTCGCGGAGCCGTTCGACGAGAACGCCGTGCTCGACTGGACGCCGGTGTGGTCGCTGACGAACCAGTGCCACAAGCTCATGCCGACCTCGTCGCTGTACTACGGCGCGCCCACGCCGCCGTCGATCGTGGCGAGCTCCAACGGGTGCGCGGCGGGCAGCAGCGTCGAGGACGCCACGCTGCAGGGCGTGCTGGAGCTCGTGGAACGCGACGCGGTCGCGTTGTGGTGGTACAACCGCAGCTCCGTGCCCGCCGTGGACCTGGACGCCGCGGGTGACTCGTTCGTGGACGAGCTGCGCGAGGTCTACGCCGAGCTCGGCCGGGAGCTGTGGGTGCTGGACGTGACCTCCGACCTCGGTGTGCCGGTGCTGGCCGCGGTGTCCCGCCGGATCGACGGGCCGCGCGAGGACATCATGTTCGGCTTCGGCGCCCACCTGGACCCGCGGTGCGCACTGCGCAGGGCACTCACCGAGCTCAACCAGGTGATGCCCGCGATCCTCGGCCTCGACGACGCCGGACGGCGCGCGCTCGACGTGGACCTGCGGGACTGGCTGGGCGGCGCGACGCTGGAGAACCAGCCCTACCTCGCGCCCAGCGGTGCGCCCGCCCCGCGCCACGCCTACGCGCGCCAGCCCGACCTCGGCGAGGACGTGCGGACGGTGCGCGAACGGATCGAGACGGCGGGGATGGAGCTGCTCGTGCTCGACCAGACCCGGCCTGACGTGGGACTACCTGTTGTCAAGACGATCGTTCCCGGCCTGCGGCCCTTCTGGTCGAGGCTCGCTCCAGGGCGGCTCTACGACGTTCCGGTAGCACTGGGACGTGCACAGAGACCGGCGAGGTACGACGAGCTGAACCCGATCCCGATGTTCATGTGATCCACTTCCGCGGAAGCCGGGGTACTGCCGTGAAATCACACATCCCTTCGGCTCGGCCGCTGTGGTCGCTGCTCGAGGACGCGGTCGTGGAGAGCGATCCGGAACGCGGCCACCTCACCGTGCACGGCCGGTGGGGCGACATCCTGCTGCACGACGAGAGCCCCGTGGTGCTGGAGGCGTTGCACCGCATGACGCTCGGGCCGGTCTCGCTGGAGAACATCCCCGCGCTGCACGAGAACTTCGTGAGCTGGAAGTCGGGCACCGGGCGGCCCTGCCAGATGTGGCGCAGGCTCAAGCAGACGCTCGACCAGCTCGGCGGCTGCGTCATCCCCTCGCTCGGCCTCGACGACGGGGTGGGCCCCATCCTCTCGGTGGTGGCGATCGCGGGCGACGCGGTCTTCACCCTGCCGCACATCCCGCACTCGCAGCCGATCAGCATCCTGGCCGACACCAGCATCGAGGGCCTCAACGGCGACCAGGCGATGGTGTGCCCCGGTCTGGACTACCAGGTGACGCTGCACCGGGCGCCCGCCACCGAGATCGCGAAGTCGCTGATGCACTCGCCGTCGTCCACGATCGCCGAGATCGCGAACAACCTGCAGGTCGAGCGGCTGATCGTGGCCGACGTCGTCGCCTACATCGCGGGCGCGGGATTCATCGTGTTACCGCCGGGTGAAATCGGGTCGGCGGCGTGCGCTGATGGGTAGCATGGCCAGCGGTGACGCCTCGGACCCTCGGCAAGGAGTGGATGTGGCAGTTCGCCCGGACCCTGATGTCCGGCGGGAGTACCCACGGATCGCCCCACGGCTCGTCCTGCTGGTGCTTTGCGTCGTCTTCAGCGGCTACTTCGTCAGCGCCTTCACCTACGTGCTCGCCGGCACGACCGCGCTGCACACCCTGCTCATGGCAGCGGCGACGCTCCTGGCGATCGCGTTCCTGCAGTTCCGGATCATCAGCAACCCGAACGCCGACGTGCGGGGCCGGGCGGGACTGATCGCGCTGCTGGTCCACGGCGTGCTGTCGTTCGGCGGGCTCGCGGTCTTCGGCCAGGGCTGGACGACCATGGTCAGCCTCTTCGCGGGCTCCGCCGTGCTCGTGCTGCGCCCCGCGATCGCGTGGCCGGTCTTCGTCACCGTCTGCGTGGCGGCCGGTGCGGCCCAGTGGCGGTTCAACCACGACCTGGCGCACGTCGCGTACACGGCGAACATCGTCATGGTCACCGGCCTGGTCGTGTACGCCCTGTCGCGCCTGCGGTCGCTCGTGGAGGAGCTCGACAAGGCCAGGTCCGCCCTCGCCGGCACCGCCGTGACCCAGGAACGCCTCCGGTTCGCCCGCGACCTGCACAACCTGCTCGGCTACCGGCTCTCCGCGATCACGCTCAAGACCGAGGTCGTCCACCGGATGATGGCCGGCCGCGCCGACGAGGCGCGCCAGGAGCTGTCCGGGGTCATCGAGGTCTCCCGGCAGGCGCTGGCCGACGTCCGCTCGGTGGCGTCGAGCTACCGCGAGCTCTCCCTCGACGACGAGCTGTCGTCCGCCCGTTCCGTCCTCGACGCGGCGGGCCTGGCCGTGACGGTCGAGGCGCAGCGGACCGGCGATGCCTCGCCGAAGGTGCGCACGCTGCTGGCGACCGTGCTGCGCGAGGGCGTCACGAACGTGCTGCAGCACAGCAAGGCCGAGCACTGCGCCATCACGGTCTCCCCGGCCGGTGACGCGGTGGTCATCGACATCGTCAACGACGGCGTCCCGCCCGGTCGTGCCGCCGAGCACGGCAACGGCATCGGCACCCTCGCCGGCCGCGTCGAGGCGCTGGGCGGCACGCTCACCGCGGGCCCCCGCGCCGACGGCACCTACCGGCTGCGGGCCGAGGTCCCCGCGCGCAGCAGCGGCCCGGCCGAGTCGTGGGAACCGGCACCGCCGGCCACCCGCCGCCGCGCACCCCGCATCGCGCCCAGGCTGGCGACGCTGCTGACGGCCGTGCTGTTCATCGGCTACACGACCGGCGCGCTGACCCTGGTGTGGCACTCCGGCCTGCCCGAACCGTCGATGTTCCTCGCCGGGGCGGGCGTGGTGTGCTCGCTGGTGCTGGTGCTCGGCTACTTCGGCAGGCCGGACATCGAGGTCAGCTCCCGGCTCGGGTACGGGCTGCTGGCGGCGATGTTCGTCCTCACCTACACGCCGATCCTCGTGTTCGGCAGTCCGTGGCTGGGGATGCCCGGCTTCCTCGCCGGTGTCGCGCTGCTGGTGCTGCCGCCGCGCACCGGCGTTGTCGCGTTCGCGGCCATCGTCGTCAGCGTCGGGCTGCTCTACACCTTCGAGCCGGGCGGTGGCGACCTCGTCAGCAGCGCCTACGGCTTCATCTCCACCACGAACATCGGTCTCGTCGTCTGGGCGATCACCCGGCTGCGCGCGATGGTGTCGCAGCTGCACGACGCGCGGTCCGAGCTGGCCGAGCTGGCCGTCACCAAGGAACGCCTGCGGTTCGCCCGCGACCTGCACGACCTGCTCGGCTTCAGCCTTTCCGCGATCACGCTGAAGAGCGAGCTGTCCCGCCGGCTGATCGGCAAGGACGACGAGCGGGCACGCCAGGAGCTGACCGAGATCCTGCAGATCTCCCGGCAGGCGCTCGCCGACGTCCGCGCGGTCGCGTCGAGCTACCGCGAGCTCTCGCTGGCCACCGAGACGGAGTCGGCGCGGGCCCTGCTCGCGGCGGCCGACATCGAGGTGAGCATGAACCTCGACCAGTGCGAGCTGTCGCAGGAGGTCCGCACGACGCTCGCCACCGTGCTGCGCGAGGGCGTGACGAACCTGCTGCGCCACAGCAAGGCCGAGCACTGCGAGATCAGCCTGGTGCGCGGCGGCGACCGGCTCACGATGGTGATCGTGAACGACGGGCTCACGGGGCACCGCGAACCCGCAGCGAGCGCGGCGGGCGGCAACGGGATCGACAACCTGACCGCGCGCATCGCCGACATCGGCGGCACGCTGGAGGCCGGCGCGATCTCCCCGGACACCTACCGGTTGCAGGCGGAGATCCCGCTGTCGCGCTGAGGCCCGTCAGATCCAGCCGGCGTCCTGGGCGATCAGGATCGCGTCGACCCGGTTGCGGGCGTTCAGCTTGCTGATGACCATGGTCAGGTAGTTGCGCACGGTGCCCACCGACAACGACAGGACCTGGGCGATGTCCGGTGCGTCCGTCCCGCTCGCGGCCAGCCGCAGCACGTCGAGCTCACGGTCGGTGAGCGGGCATTCGCCCTGGTCCCAGGCGGCTAACGCGAGCTGGCTGTCCACCACCCGCTTGCCCTGCTGCACGTCGCGGATGGCCGCGGCGAGCTGGGCGGGTGGTGCGTCCTTGAGGATGAAGCCGTCGACCCTGGCGGCGAGCGCCTTGCGCAGCGTGCCCGGCCGGGCGAGGCTCGTCAGCATCAGCGTGCGGACCTCGGGCAGGGTCTCGCGGATCGTCCCGGCGGCGGTCAGGCCGTCCAGGATCGGCAGGTCGATGTCGATGACGGCGACGTCCGGCCGGTGCTGGCGGACCATGGCCACGATCTTGTCGCCGGAGTCCACCTCCGCGACCACCTCGATGTCGGGCTCGAGGTTGAGCAGGGCCACCAGAGCGCCCCGGACCATGTGCATGTCCTCGGCCAGCAAGACCCTGATCATCCGCGATGTCCCCTCAACCCCGATGCGGACACATTATGCCCAGTGTTTCGACCTGCGCTCGATCTGACGTCGAGAGCGGCCCGCGAGGGTGTGAGCACCACACTCCGAGGCTGCTCCGACCCCGAGGAACCCGACATGGACCTCAATGTGAACGTCGCCGTCGTCTACTACTCCTCGACGGGCACCATCCACCGGATCGCCACGGAGCTGGCGGAGACGGCTGAGAAGGCCGGGGCGGAGGTGCGGCTGGTCAGGGCGGCCGAGCTGGCGCCGCGGGCCGCCGTCGACTCCAAGCCCGCCTGGGCCGCCCACCTGGCCGAGACCGCGGACGTGCCGGAGGCGCGCGTCGAGGACGTGCTGTGGGCCGACGCGGTGCTGTTCGGCACGCCGACCCGGTTCGGGAACATGTCGGCCCAGCTCAAGCAGTTCATCGACACGCTGGGGCCGGCGTGGTTCCGCGGTCAGCTGGCCGACAAGGTCTACAGCGCCTTCACCTCCGGCGGCAGCGCCCACGGGGGCATGGAGACGACGCTGGTGTCGATCTACAACATGGTCTGCCACTTCGGCGGCATCATCGTGCCGCCCGGTCTGAACGAGAACCCCTACGGCACGTCGCACGTGCTGGGGCGCGACAACCTCCGCGTCGGTGAGCAGGCGCTGCAGGCAGCGCAAGTGCAGGCAAATCGGGTCGTGCGGGTGGCACGGGCGTTGAAGGAGATCTGAACCGGTGCGAATCAACGAGAACGTGTACGTGCGCGGCAACGGGATCCGGCTGCCGTCGACGTTGTCGGTGGCCGACGCGATCGCCTCCGGCGAGTGCGAGCCGAAGCTGGTGGCCCGCACCGACGTCGTGTCGGTCGCGGTGTCGCCGGAGGAGTCGGCCGCGGAGATGGCGGTCGCGGCCGCGGCGACGGCGCTGGAGCGGGCCGGGTCGACGGCGGCGGAGGTCGACCTGATCCTGCACGCCGACACCTACCACCAGGGCCAGGACCTGTGGCCGGTCGCCTCCTACATCCAGCGGGAGACCGTGCGCAACGGCTGCCTGGCGCTGGAGATCCGGCAGATGTCCAACGGCGGCATGGCGGCGCTCGACCTCGCGGTGTCGTACCTGACGTCGCGCCACGGCCGTGCGGACGCCCTGCTGACCACGGCGGACCGGTTCTGCCTGCCCGGCATCGACCGGTGGCGCACCGACCCCGGCACGCCCTACGCGGACGGCGCGACCGCGATCGTGCTGTCCCGCCGGGGCGGCTACGCGCAGCTGCTGTCGCTGGCCGTGCACGCCGACTCCGACCTGGAGCCGCTGCACCGCGGCGACGAGCCGTTCGGGCCGGCCCCGTTCACCTACCGCATGCCGGTGGACTTCGAGGCGGCCAAGCACACGTTCAGCAGGCAGTACGGGCTGTCCTACGGCATCAACAAGGCCAACGCGGGCCAGAACGTGGCCATCGAGGAGGCGCTGGCCGACGCCGACATGAAGATGGGTGACGCCGACTGGGTCGTGCTCCCCCACTTCGGGCGCCGCCGGCTCGACGTGAACTACCTGCGGCCCTACGACATCGACACCTCGCGCACGACGTGGGAGTGGAGCCGGACCGTCGGACACCTGGGCGCGGGCGACCAGTTCGCCGGACTCGGGCACCTCGTGGACACCGGCCAGGCCAAGCCCGGTCAGCGGGTCGTGCTGGTCGGCGTCGGTGCCGGCTACAGCTGGGGCTGCGCGGTCCTGGAGATCACCGAGAAGCCCTCCTGGGTGGACTGAGAACCCCTGCGACGACTTCCGCCCCCTCGAACCCAGGTGGTTCGAGGGGGCGGAAGTCGTTGCGGCGTCCCGGTTTCAGGAACGCACAACGCTCGGCCGGGAAGGTTTCCCGGCCGAGCGCGAGTCGAGCGGTGTGGTCAGGCGGCGACGGCGCCGCCCTGCACGTACGTGCGGAGGTCGAAGCCGGGAGCGGCGACGACGTCCGGGGAAACGGTGCCACCGGCGGAGAGCAGCCGCCGGGCCATCATGTAGTCGGCGGGCTTGTTGACCGCCTCCACGCCGAGCAGCCGGTCGCCGCGGAAGCAGAAGACGGAGAACCGCCCGCCGTCCGGGTCGCCGGTGACGACGGTGCGGTCGTGCCCGTCGACGAGGCCGGCGATCTGCAGCCGCACCGCGTACTGGTCGCTCCAGAACCACGGCAGGCCGGTGTACGGCTCGGCCGAGCCCGTGATCGACGCGGCGACGCAGGCGGCCTGGTCGACGGCGTTCTGCACGGACTCCAGCCGGATGCGGCGCCCGGCGCGCGGGCTGGAGAACCGCGCGCAGTCACCGATCGCGTAGATCGACGGGTCGTCGGTGCGCAGGTGCGCGTCGACCACCACGCCGTCGTCCACGGTCAGCCCGGCGCCGGCGGCGAGCTCCGTGTTCGGGACGACACCGATGCCCGCGACGACGAGATCCGCGGGCAGCAGGGTGCCGTCGGCGAGCTCGACCACGTCCGGTCGCACGGACTTCACCTGCGTGCCGAGCAGGATCCGCACGCCCGACCGCTCGTGCGCGGAGACGACGTGGGCCGAGGTGAACGGGGTGACCGCGCGCGCCATCGCACGCGGCAACGCTTCCACGACCGTGACGTCGTGGCCCTGTTCCCGCGCCACCGCGGCGAACTCCAGCCCGATGAACCCGGCGCCGATGACGACGACCCGCGAGGGGCCGTCGAGACGGGCCCGCACGGCGTCCACGTCGGCGATGGTGCGCAACGAGAACGTGCCGGGCAGGGTGCGCGGCTCCGCCCCGGTGGCGAGCACCAGGTCGCCGAACTCCAGTGTGCGGCCGGAGCTCAACACGACGACCCTGGCCGCCCGGTCGACCACGGCGACCGGGTCGTCCAGCACCAGGTCGATGTCGTTGTCCGCGTAGTAGGACTGCTTCTGCGTGAGGAGTCCCTCGACATCGGTCCTCCCCGCCAGGTACGCCTTCGTCAGCGGAGGACGCTGGTACGGCGCAACGGATTCGGCACCGACGACCGTGATCGGGCCGCGGTACCCCTGCTCGCGCAGGGACACCGCCACCTGACCTCCGGCCTGGCCGGCACCGACGACGACCACTGACGACGACGCGGCGGCCATCTCAGTAGTTCCCCAGCCCGCCGCACACGTTGAGCGCCTGTGCGGTGATGGAGGACGCGGTGTCGGTCACCAGGTAGGAGACGAGCCCGGCGACCTCCTCCGGCGTCGAGTAGCGGCCCAGCGGGATCTTCGCGTTGAACTTCTCCTGCACGTCCTCCTCGGTCACGCCCCAGTAGTTGGCGTAACCCTGGCGGACCCGGCTCGCCATCGGCGTCTCGACGTAACCGGGGCACACCGCGTTGACCGTGATGCCGGTCTTCGCGAGCTCCAGGCCGACCGCCTTGGTGAAGCCGATGACGCCGTGCTTGGACGCGGAGTAAGGCGCGGCCAGCATGACACCCTGCTTGCCACCGGTGGACGCGATGTTGATGATCCGCCCCCACGAGCCCTTGAGCATCTCGCCGGTGCTCAACACCTCTTTGGTGACGCGGAAGACGCTGTTGAGGTTCGTCTCGACGACGTCGAGCCAGATGTTCTCGTCCAGCGACGCGGTCTCACCGCCGCCACCGCGGCCGGCGTTGTTGACGAGGACGTCGATGCGGCCGAAGCTCTCCACGGCCTTGGTGACGGCGGCGTGAACGTCCTCAGTGGACGTGACGTCGCACGCGGCACCGTCGGCCTCGTAGCCGTCCTCGCGCAGCTGCTTCACCGTCGAGGACACGTTCTCCTGGTTGCGCGAGACGACGAACACCGGTTTGCCCTGCGCGGCGAGGGACTGCGCGACGGCGAGACCGATTCCGCTCGTGGCGCCCGTGACGAAGGCGGTCATGCTCTTCTCCTAAATCTGCTTCTCGGGCACGTGCACCACGAGCCCGTCGACGTCGTCGGACACCGGGATCTGGCAGCTGAGCCGGCTGTTGTCCAAGCGCGGGCTGGCCGTGCAGTACAGCAGCTCGTCCTCGACCGCGTGCATGGCCGACAACGGCTTGGTGTTGTCCTTGTCGACGTAGACGTGGCAGGTGCCGCAGGACGCTCCCCCGCCGCACTCGGCGACGATGCCGGGGACGCCGTTCAGCTTGGCGCCGCGCATCACGGAGTCGCCGTCCTTGACGTCGACGATGGTCGAGGTGCCGTCGGTCTGGATGTAGGTGATCTTGGCCATTGGTGGCCCCCTTCTCATGCGTCCCAGGTGACCGGGAGCTCCCACAGGCCGTAGATGACGGCGCCTTCCTTGCGCGGGATCTCGTTGAACGGCTTCGCGAGGCGCAGGCTCGGGATGCGCTGGAACAGCGTCGTCCACACGATCTGCATCTCCAGGCGCGCGAGGTCGGCACCGATGCAGTGGTGCAGGCCGTAGCCGAACCCGAGGTGCTTGCGGGTGCCGCGTTCGAGGATCAGCCTGTCCGGCTCGGGGAAGACCTCCGGGTCGCGGTTGCCCGCGAGACCGAGGCACAGGATGCCGTCGCCCTTGCGGATCACCTTGCCGGCGATCTCGATGTCCTCCAGCGCGACGCGCGGGATCGCGGTGTCGCCGATGGTGGCGATGCGGACCAGTTCCTCGACCGCCGAGTCGATCATGCCCTCCGGGTCGTCCAGCAGCAGCTTGAGCTGGTCCGGGTTCTCCAGCAGGCACGCGGTGCCGAGGGAGAGCATGCTCGCGGTGGTCTCGTGGCCACCGTTCATCAGCAGGCGGATCATGTTGAACAGGTCGCGCTTGGTGTACTCCTCGCCCGACGCCGCGTACTCGGCCATCGCCCGGCTGAGCAGGTCGTCACCCGGCTCGCGCTCCTTGATCGCGATCAGGTCGTTGACGTAGGCGTTCACCTCGACGATGGCGGCCTGGCGCTGCTCGGGCGTGCTGTGCCCGCCGAGCAGGCAGGTGCCGTGCTTGATGAAGAACTCGTGCTCGTCGTGCGGGATGCCGAGCAGCTCGCAGATCACCGTCATCGGCACCGGGAGCGAGAACGCGTGGTGGAAGTCGACCACGGGCCCCATCTCCAGGAGCTTGTCGATGTGGTCGTTGACGATCTCCACGATGCGCGGCCGCAACCGCTTCACCTGGCGGTTGGTGAACGTCACCGCCGCCTTGCGCCGGGTCGCCGTGTGCTCGGGCGCGTCGTAGCCGATGAACGACGTCTCCGTGCGGAACTCCGGCGGCGCAATGAAGTAGAACGGGAAGTTGTCGTGCTTGCGGGAGGCGCTGATCCGCGGGTCCGTGAGGATGGTGCGGATCGTGTGGTAGCCGGTGATCGTCCAGATCCGCAGACCCGACCCCGTCAACGTCACCTGCGACACGTCTTCCCCGATCATCTCCTCGTACTGCTTGGGAGGGGTGAACGGGCACTGCCGCTTGTAGGGGAACGTCTCCTCGGCTTCTGTGCCTGACACGGCGGCACCTGTGGTCATGACTCGTCCTCCTGGTCGGGTAACGCGAGATTTCCACCGCTGCCTGGAAGTGAGCCGGAACACGGCTCGAAGACGGCCGCACGGGTTCGAGTGGCGGGCGAGGCCGTTTCGAGGGGGTGTGGTGAGGCTTCGGGACGCGATGCGCGCCCGCCACTCAGGTCCCCGCCACGCCAAACCCGGAGGTGTTCGAGTTGGTCGCTCCAGAGGTGGCACTCACGTTCCCTTTCCCCGGTTCGACCTATCTCGGCCCCGACCCCGAGTACGCGCGGATGCGCGCCGAGTGCCCGGTGGCGCCGGTCGCGCTGCCCGACGGCAGGCAGGTCTGGCTGGTGACGCGGTACGAGGACGTGAAGGCGGCGTCGACCGACCCGCGCTTCAGCCGCGCCGAGACGTTCCACCGCGGTGTCGAACCGTTCCCCGGCATGTCGCTCGTGCCGCCGGAGATGATCATCTCGACGGACCCGCCGGTGCACAGCAGGCTGCGCAGGCTCGTGATGAAGGTCTTCACCGCGCACCGCGTCGAGGGGATGCGGCCGCACATCGAGAAGGTCGTGGAGGGCCTGCTCGACGACCTGGAGGCGAGTGAGCGGCCGGCGGACCTGGTCGCGACGCTCACCACGCCGTTGCCGCTCACCGTCATCTGCGACCTGCTGGGCGTGCCCGCGGCGGACCGCGGCCGCTTCCACGGCTGGGCCAGGCAGTTCGCCGCCGTCGGCGGCCCGCCGGAGCAGATCCAGGAGGGCATCGCCCGGCTGAGCCAGTACATCGCCGAGCTCATCGAGGTGAAGCGGGAGAACCCGGCCGACGACCTGCTGTCGGCGCTGATCACCGCGCGCGACGAGGACGACCAGCTCACCGAGCAGGAGCTCGTGGTGTTCGGCTTCACGTTGCTGGGCGCGGGTTTCGACTCCTCCGCGAGCCAGATCGCGAACTCCGTGCTGGCGCTGCTCGAACACTTCCCCGACCAGTGGCGGCTGCTGTGCGAGCGGCCGGAGCTGATCCCCGATGCGGTCGACGAGCTGCTGCGCGTGGTGAACCTCTTCGGCACCGACACGACGGGCTTCCCGCGCATCGCCACCGAGGACGTCGAGCTCGGCGGCACCGTGGTCCCGGAGGGCGCGCTGGTCCTCTTCGGACTCACGTCGGCCAACCACGACGAGACCGTCTTCCCCGACCCGGACCGCGTGGACGTCACGCGCGAAGCCCGCAGCCACGTCGCGTTCGGCCACGGCATCCACCGCTGCCTCGGCGCCCAGCTCGCGCGCATCGAGCTGGAGATCGCACTGACCGGCCTGGTCCGCCGCTTCCCCGGCCTGCGCCTCGCCGTCCCGGAGTCGTCGCTGCGGTGGCAGCACGGCGACGTCAACCACACCGTGCTCTCGCTTCCCGTCACCTGGTAACCGTCCTAAGGAGATCCCCCGATGACCGACTACACCATTCCGGCGACGGGCAAGGAAGTGCGGCTGGCGTCCTACCCGGACGGTGACGTGCGCGCCGACCACTTCACCGTCGTCGACGTCGAGATCGCCGAGCCCGGTGACGGCGAGGTGCTGGTCCGCAACGAGTGGCAGTCGCTCGGCACCGGTGCCCGCGAGCTGCTGGTGCAGGACACGACCGTGCCACTGCCCACGTTCAAGATCGGCGAGCCGATGTGGGGCCGGGTGGTCGGCACGGTCGTGAAGTCCAACAGCGCGCAGCTGGCCGTGGGTGACCTGGTCGAGAACGGCTACGGCTGGCGCGAGTACGCCACCGGACCGGCGGAGACGTTCTTCCGGCGCGACCGCGCGCAGCTGCCGTCGGCCGAGTACTTCCTGTCGAACGGGCCGACCGCGTGGCTCGGCATGTCCGACATGGCCGGTGTCGGCGAGGGCGACGTCGTGTTCGTGTCCGGCGCCAGCTCCGGTGTCGGGTCGATGGCTGGCCTGATCGCCAAGGCCCGCGGCGCCAAGAGGGTCATCGGCAGCGCCGGCAGCAAGGCCAAGGTCGACTACCTGGTCGACGAGCTCGGGTTCGACGCCGCGTTCGACTACCACGACGGACCGGCGGTCGAGCAGCTCGCGGCGCTGGCCCCGGAGGGCATCACGGTGTTCTTCGACAACGTGGGCGGCGAGCAGTTCGAGGCCGCGGTGCTGCTGGCCGCGCCGTTCGCCCGGTTCGCGCTGTGCGGTGCGCTGTCCGGCCAGCTCGGGGCCGGCGACGGGGCACAGCCGCGGTTGAACCTGCTGGCCGCGATCCCGAAGCAGCTGCAGCTGCGCCCGTTCGCCTGCTACCACACGCCCGAGCAGCTCGACGGGTGGAACAAGCAGTTCGGCGAGTGGCTGCGCGAGGGCAAGATCTCGTTCCCGCACACCGTGGTCGAGGGCGGTGTCCCGGCGTTGCCGCAGACGTTCGCAGACCTGCTGAACCGCAAGTACAGCGGTACCACCGTCATCAAGCTCTTCTGAGCACGCCGGAAAGCACGCCCGTTCCCCGAGGGGAGCGGGCGTGCTGTCGTGTCAGCGGCTCGGCAGGACCTGCACGGCGAACGACTCGGCCTTGGGGAAGGCGAACCCCAGCAACGCGTGGCCGTCCTTCTCCAGGGCGCCGAGGTCCTTCTTGGACACCTTGGTGAACGGCTCGACCACCAGCGTGTAGGCCTTCTTCTCCTTGTCCACCCGCCAGATGCCCTGCAACAGCCCGCCGATCAGCAGGTTGCCGCGCAGCACGCCGCCGCGCACCGTCATCATCAGGCCGTACCGGCGGCACCACTCGGCGAACGACAGCCCGTCCGGGACGATCCGCTCCCGGTTGGCGTGCGAGAGCAGCACGTTGTCGAACTCCGGCAGGTACCGCGGCGGCGCCGGCACCCCGTCGTCGGGCAGCTCACCCTCCGGCACGTCGAACAGCTCCTTGCCGTTCTCGTCCAGGTACACCCGCAGGGACGGCCGCATCCGGTCGACCACCTCATTCAGCCTGGTCAGGCCGCACCACGCCTGCACGTCGTTGACGCTCGCCGGCCCGAACGCCGCCAGGTAGCGGCGGATCATCGCCTCCACCGACGGCGCCGGGTCGACCGGCCGGTCCAGCCACGTGGTCGCGGAGGCGTGGATCGTGCGGCTCGTGCCGCCCCAGGTGCCGCGGGGCGGGATCTGCACCAGTGCGGCCAGGTTGCGGACCGCGTAGGCCAGCGTGTCCGGTTTGCGGTCCGGCCAGCGCTCGTGCAGCGCCCTGCCGAGGTCGGCGGGCGTGCGCGGTTGCTCGTCCAGCAGCTCCAGGCCGGCCTTCACGACCGCGTCCAGGTCGAGGCCCTTCACGACCGCGCCGTGGCTGGAGTTCGTGTAGAGGTCGCGGTCGAGCACCGGCTGCACGAGCGGGCGCAGCGTCATGCAGTCGTCCGGGGTCACCAGGTGGATGGTCGAGCGCATCAGCGCCGTGCGGACCAGCTGCCGGTCGGCGACCATTGTGGACAGCCGCTCCGGCCGGTACCCGCGCAGCCGCGACCAGAGGCCGATGTACGGGCCGGTCGGGATCTGCGCGTGCATGCCGACCAGGTGCTCGACCACGTCGCGCTCGGGCAGGTCGAGTCTGCGCAGCAGGTACTGCCGGGACAGCAGAGCACGGTTGAGCGTGCGGACGCTCAACCGTGCCGTGGCCGAAGTCATGTCGTGGATCCTTCCAGATGGTGCAGCGGTCCTGTCGCGGGAAGCCCGCCGTTTGCGGCCGGGACGTTGCCCGGACCCAGCCAAGCGTTTCGAACACGCGTTCGGTACGGTCGCCTGTGTGAAGCTCGTCGTGCAGATCAAGCTGCTACCGACCCCTGCGCAGGCGGCAGCGTTGCGGTCGACTCTGCGCGCGTGCAACGACGCCGCTGGTGACGTGTCCCAGGTCGGGTTCGAGACAGGTGTGCTTCGCGAATACGCGCTGCGCAAGCTCACCTACGCCGCACTGAGGGCGCGAGGTCTGGGCGCGCAAGCCGCCCAGCATGTCATCAAGAAGGTCGCAGACGCCTATGCCACGTTGCACGCGAACATCCGCGGCGGCAACCTCGGCTCTACAGGTAGCGGACGGCGAGCAAAGGCGGAGTCGACACCGATCACATTCCGCCACGATGCGGCGCAGCCTTTCGATGACCGCTGCCTGTCGTGGCAGCACGATCGACGGACAGTCTCGATCTGGACCGTCACCGGCCGGATGAAGAACGTGAGGTTCACAGGTTCGCCGGATCAGCTCGCGATCTTGAGGGCACATCGGCGAGGCGAGTCGGATCTGGTGTCGCGGGACGGTATGTGGTTCCTGATCGCCACCTGCGACATCGAGGAGAAGCCCGAGTTCGAACCGGTCGACTGGATCGGAGTGGACCGCGGCATCGTGAACCTGGCGACCACCAGCGACCTGGACAACTTTCAGGGACGCGGCTTGCGGCGTTATCGGCGCTGGCACGCCAGGAAACGCGCTGAGCTGCAGGCCAAGCAGACGAAGTCGGCGCGGCGCCGGTTGAAGCGCCGCGCCAAGCGTGAATCCCGACACGCGACGCACGTGAACCATGGGGTTGCCAAGCAGGTTGTGGCTGTTGCCGAACGCACCGGTCGCGGTATCGCCCTGGAAGACTTGGGCGGCATCCGTGACCGGGTCACGGTTTCCCGGCACCAGCGGGCCACACTCGCCAGTTGGCCGTTCCACCAACTCGAACGACACATCCGCTACAAAGCCCGGCGCGCGGGTGTTCCTGTGCTGACCGTCGATGCTCGGTACACCAGCCAGATGTGTCCGAGGTGTCGGCATAGCGAACGCGCCAACCGTCCCTCCAGGGACAACTTCCACTGTCGCCGGTGCGGTCTCGCTGGACCCGCCGACGTCGTCGCCGCCGTGAACGTCCGAAACCGGGCACGGTCGGTGTGGGTACATGTCAACGTGCCCGACCTGGTCCCCGCCTAATCGGAGACCAGGAGATGCGGCCCGCGCACGCGCAGCCAGCCGTGCTCGAGGAACGCGAACAACGCCTACCGGGATCGAGCCTCCAGGCTCGGACTTCAAGGCCGAGTAGTTGACCGCAGCCCCCGGAAGAACTCGCGCAGTTCGTCGATCAGCACGCCCGGCTGCTCGATGGCCGGGAAGTGGCCACCCTCGTCCAGGTCGCGCCAGTACCGCAGGTCCGTGAAGCGCTTCTCGCACCACGCGCGCGGCACCCACGAGTTCTTCGGGAAGATCGAGCAGCCGGTCGGCACGTGGACCTGGTCGGTCGGCACCTTCTGGTAGCTCTCCCAGTACAGCCGCGCGGACGACGCGCCGGTGCCGGCCAGCCAGTGCCCGGTGACCGAGTCGAGCAGCCGGTCGCGCGGGATCGCCTGCTCCAGGTCGCCGTCGTGGTCGGCCCACTCCCAGAACTTCTCCGCCACCCACGCCGCCTGTGCGGCCGGCGAGTCCGCGAGGCCGTAGCCGAGGGTCTGCGGGCGGGTCGACTGGATCGAGGCGTAGCCGGAGCCCTTCTGCCACATCGAGTACGCGACACCGAGCCGTGCCTGGTCGGCCGCGTCGAGCTCGACGGGCTCCTCCGGCTTCGGCGCCACGGGCATGGTGAGGTGGATGCCGGTCAGCCGCTCCGGGTGGCGGATCGCCAGGGTCGCGGTCGTGTACGAACCCCAGTCGCCGCCGTGGGCCGCGAACTTCTCATAACCCAGGCGGGTCATCAGCTCGGCCCACGCGTCGGCGATGCGCGGGATGTCCCAGCCGGTGGTGACGGGCCGGTCGCTGAAGCCGTAGCCGGGCAGCGAGGGCACGACGACGTGGAACGCGTCGGCGGGGTCCTCCGGGTCGGCCAGCGCGTCGATGATGTCGAGCTGCTCGACGACCGAGCCGGGCCAGCCGTGCGTGACCAGCAGCGGCATCGCGTGCTCGTGCCGGGAGCGGACGTGGATGAAGTGGACGCCGAGGCCGTCGAAGTCCGTGCGGTACTGGGGGAACGAGTTCAGCCGCGCCTCCGTCTCCCGCCAGTCGTACTTGTGCTGCCAGTACTCGCACAGCTCCTTGGCGAACGCGAGCGGCACGCCCTGCGACCAGTCGCCGACGGTCTCCGCCTCCGGCCACCGCGTGCGGGCGAGCCGGTCGCGCAGGTCGTCCAGCGCCTCCTGCGGGGTCTCGATGCGGAACGGCCTCACCTCGGCGCTCATGCCCTTCCTCCCTCTGCCACCAGCTTCTCCAGCAGTACGAGGACGTCGACGGGCAGGGGCAGCGCGTGGATCTCCCTGGCGAGCTCCTGCGACCGCAGCCGGTACGACGGGTCGGCCAGCAGCTCGCGGACGGCCGCGGCGGAGCGTTCCGGTGTGTCCTCACCACGCGGAATCGTCAGCGCGGCACCGTACTCGGCCCAGCGCTCGGACGGCGCGACGGTGTGCATCAGCGTCGGCACCAGCAGCTGCGGCACGCCCGCGTTCGTCGCGGTCATGCTCGTGACGCCACCGCCGTGGCTCACGATGACGTCGCAGGTGGGCGCCAGCACGTCGAGCGGGATCCAGCCGATGCGCACACCCGGCAGCTCGTCGCGCAGGTCGGCGGCGATCGACTCCGGTGCGGCGACGACGATCTCGGCGTCGACGGACTTCAGGTTCTCGTACATCTCGCGCAGCAGCCCGCCGTACTGGCCGCGGGCGACCTTGCCGCCGGCCTGGCTGCCCGCGGTGATGGCGACGCGGCGCTTGCCGGGCGTCTTGGTGTACATCCACGGTTCCAGCCGCTTCTGCTGGTTGCCGGGGATCCAGCGCATCATCTGCGCGGGCACGGAGTCCGGCGGCCGCAGGCTCGGCGGGCAGATGTCGATCCACAGGTCGGGTTCGGGCAGCGCGTCGAGGCCGAGCTCGTCGAGCTCGGGCCGCAGCACCTGGTTCGCGCCGAAGTCCATCTCGGTCGGCGCGGCCGGGTCCCACGCGTGCCGCACGAACGGGATGCCGTAGCGCGTGCAGATCAGGCCCGCGGCGTACGACAGCATGCCGGCGACGACCAGGTCCGGCCGCCACGCCTCGACCAGCGCGGTCAGGCGGGGCAGGCTGTGCAGCCCGAGGCGGGCGAACCCGCGGCCGGCGAACCGCATCTCCTCGACGGGCTCGTGCGGCAGCGCGAGCTTGCTGCCGTCGCGGTCGGTGAACATCCACTCCGGCGGGGTGACGTCGGTGACCGGCACGGCCGGAAGGCCCGCACCGGCGACGTACGGGAGCATTTCCTCACTGGAGGCCATGAAGACCTCGTGGCCCGCGTTGCGAGCCGTCTGCGCCAGCGGGGCGAGCGCGAACACTGTCGCCGGGCTTCCACCGGCCAGGAACAGAATCTTCATGGCTCCTCTTCACGAGCACGGACGACGGATCGGTGGAAGGCCCGGGACAGCGGGCCTTCCACCGAGGGCGAGCACCGGTCAGGCGGCGGCCGGGGTCTCCAGCTGCTCCTCCGCGGCGCGCTTGGGCAGCGCGAACGTGAGCAGCAGGATCACCACGGCCAGTCCGAGCGTGCTGTACAGCGCGGGCTGGAACGCCGTCGCGAACTTCTCGGCCGTGGTGCCGGTGGCCTCGTCGAGCGGCGTCAGGAACACGAACGACACCAGCGCGATGCCGAACGCGAGACCGAGCTGCTGCATCGTGTTGATGACACCGGAGGCCGAGCCGGCGTGCTCGTGCGGGACGTCGGTCAGCGCGAACATCGTGATGGGCGGCGCCACCAGGCCGAAGCCAAGACCGATGATCAGCAGCGGCAGCACCATCTGCCAGGTGCTGACCTGCGGGCTGAGCACCAGCAGGAACACACCCAGGCCGATGGCGGTCATGACGGCACCGATCTGCAGCACCGCGCGGCCGAACTTCTGCACCAGCACCGTCACCGACGCGCCCGAGGTGATGAACGCGCCGACGCAGAACGCGAGCGCGGTCAGACCGGCGTGCAGCGCCGTCCAGCCCAGGCCCATCTGCATGAACAGGTACCAGGCGAGGAAGAACGCGCCGGTGAACATGAACAGGCCGAGCTGCAGCGCGTTGCCCGCGGCGAAGCTGCGGGCCTTGAACAGGCCGAGCGGCACGAGCGGCGCGTCGTCCTTGCGCTCCTTGTTGCGCTCGAACGCGATGAACGCGACGAGCAGCACCACGGACGCGCCGATGGACCAGAACGTCCACGCGGGCCAGCCCAGCTCGTGGCCGAGCGTGAGCGGGTAGAGCAGGGCGACGACGAAGCCCATCGCGAGCACGACGCCGAGCACGTCGAGCCTGGTCTTCTTCTCGCCCTTGGACTCGGTGATGTACTTCCACCCGAAGAACAGGCCCAGCACGCCGATCGGGACGTTCATCAGGAACACCGGGCGCCAGTCGAGGCCGAACAGGTTGGCCTGCACGACCACGCCACCGATCAGCGGCGCGACGGTGGCCGCGAGACCGCCGACGATGCCGTAGATGGCGAACACCTTGCCGCGCTCACCGGCGCTGAACGTGACGTGGATGATCGAGAGGACCTGGGGCACCATCAGACCCGCCATCGCCCCCTGCAGCAGGCGCGAGGCGATGAGCATCTCGGGGTTCAGGGCGATGCCGCACAGCAGTGACGCCACCACGAAGCCGATCACGCCGGTCTGGAAGACGCGCTTGCGGCCGTAGATGTCGCCCAACCGGCCACCGGTGATCAGCAGCAGGGCGAACGCAAGCACGTAGCCCGCCGAGATCCATTGGATGGACGAGTAGCTCGCACCGAGTGTGCGCTGGATCGACGGGATGGCCACGCTGACCACGTTCCCGTCGAGCATGTCCATGAACACCGCTACGAGCAACGTGACGAGCGCGAACCAACGGGCTCGGTCGCCGGCGGCGGGAGTCGCCTCCCGCGACGTCACCGACCTGGATTCGGTCGTGGTCATGTGAATCTCCTCTGTGCGGCTGGCCGCATGAAGACAGTTGTCTGCGTCCTGAGGATCGCCCTGTGCGCTAGACCCGTGCTTGAGCGAGCCGGCCGATCACGGCTCTAGTGCCGCTCGAGAGCGTGCCGGGATCGTGGGCGCGAAAACCCTGACGGACTGAGGTCTGTCCACGATTCAGGAACTGTGAGGGACCGCGATGGCCAATATCGCAATCGACTCAGCCGCCCAGGACCTGCTCTTCCGGGAGGCGCACTCGGCCCACCGGTTCACCGACGAGCCGGTCTCGGACGAGGCGGTCCAGGCGATCTACGACCTGATCAAGTACGCGCCCACGTCGATGAACATGCAGGCGCTGCGGGTCGTACTCGTCCGGTCGGACGACGCGCGCGAGCGCCTGGTCCGGCAGATGATCGACACCAACAAGGAGAAGACGGCCGGCGCGCCGCTCGTCGCCATCGTCGCCGCCGACCTCGACTTCCACGAGGAGCTGCCCCGGCTGTTCCCGCACTTCCCGCAGGCGAAGGACATCTTCTTCGCCCAGCGCGACGACCGGGTGCCGCACGCGGTGAGCAGCGCGACGCTGCAGCTGGGCTACTTCATCCTCGGCGTGCGGGCCGCCGGCCTCGGCGCGGGCCCGATGGCGGGTTTCGACGTCGACGGCGTGAACAAGGAGTTCTTCGGCGACGGCAAGCACCACGCGGTCTGCGTGATGGTCATCGGCACGCCGGCGGAGGACGCCTACTACCCGCGTCTGCCGCGGCTGGAGTACGACGAGGTGTTCACCACCGTCTGACCGACGGGACCACACGTATCGGGCCGCCCCGCGAGATCCTCGCGAGGCGGCCCGGTTCGTGTGCGCCGCTCAGGACGACACGACGGGCTGCGGCTCGTCCTGGGGCTTGCCGGCGACCTCCGTGGCCTTGGCCTTGGCCACCTCGGCCGCCACGACGGCCTCCACCGCCTCAGCCGCCGCCGCGGCCTTGGCGGCCTTCGCGGCCGCCCGTTCCCGCTTCTCGGCCTTGGTGAGCGACCACCGCACCATCGCGGGCAGCTCGACGAACCGGTAGGTCAGGTACGCCACGCCCAGAGACGCGACCAACGCCCCCACCAGGAACAGCACGGCGATCGGCGTGCTCCACGCCGGACCGGCCAGCCCGCCGTACGGCCCGGCCTCCACCCCGAACGCCCGGTGCCCGTTCTTCAGCACGAGGTCGTGCACCAGGTAGAAGCTGAACGTCAGGTCGCCCAGGAAGAACATCTTCCGGCCGTTGACCCACGTCTTGCGCCCCTTGATGTCCGCGACGGCCGCGGCCGGCACGAGCAGCGCGATCGGGATGATCATCGAGGCCGCGTAGTTGTAGAGGAAGCTCCACGGCGACAGCGTGGTCAGCACGTACCCGATGACCGTCAGCACCAGGGCGCCGGTGAGCGGGAAGCCGATCCAGCGGCCGGTCATGACGATCCGCGCGAGCAGCATGCCGACGAAGAACTCCAGCAGCCGCACCGGCGGGAACAGGTAGACGAACCAGATCTGCGTCCACGACGCGCCCTCGCCCCAGAGCCACTGCGGCGTGGACGGCAGGAACGTCTTCGACACCAGCGGCATCAGGATGACCAGCGCGACCGTGGCGACCAGCGCGAGCCACAGCAGGTTGTCCCTGACCTTGCGGGCGAGGAAGATCAGCGCGGGGAAGGTCAGGTAGTACAGCAGGTCGACCGACAGCGACCAGCTCACGCCGTTCGCGCTGTCCAGGAACGAGTTGTCGGGGACCCAGGCCTGCACCAGGAACAGGTTCGCGAGCGACTGCCAGAGCCCGACCTCGGCGCCGAACGCGACCAGCGAGACGATCGCGACCGCCCACGTGACGACGTGCACCGGCAGGATGCGCATGAGCCGGCGGCGCAGGAACCGCGGCGTCGTGTCGTTCGGCCGGTAGGACCAGGTGAGCACGAATCCGCTGAGCACGAAGAAGAACGCGACCGCCGCCGACGCACCGCTGGTGAGCCAGATGTAGATGCCGCCCACGGTCTGGTCGGTGAAGACGAACGAGATCGCGCCGTGGAACGCGAACACGAGCAGCGCCGCCACGAAACGCATGCCGTGCAGCGACTTGAGCTTGGGTGGTGCCTTGGTGGTCTCGGTTGTCTCGGACACGGGGGATCACCTTTCGATGCGGCGACGCGGTGCGGACGGGGAATTCGCCCCAATGTCACCGAGTCCACTCGCGACTGTCTTGAACTGCGCAAGAGCACGCACAGCGAGGAGCCCCCGCCGTGACGACGGGGGCTCCTGCCGGTGCCGCGGTGCGTGCTACAGGGGCGCGTTCGCGAGCAGCGCCGGATCGGTGCCGGACGTCCAGGCGTCCATGGACGGCTTGATGGGACGGCTTGATGAGCGTCGACAGCAGTTCGATCCGGATTCCCCCGAGCCCCCTGTGGTACGACCAGAGGACCTGGCCGTCCTGCTCGAAGTCGTTGGTCGCTTCGACTTCCAGGCCGAGCTCCACCAGAGCCGACGAGATCTTCTCGATCTCGCCGGCCTCAGCCCAGTAGCCGATGTGATGTGCGCCGTTGGTGCCGTCCGACACCCACACGGTGCCGGGGATCTCCTCCACCAGTTCGAGCCGCGGTTCCTCCAGTGACACCACGAAGCGCTGGGTTGCGTTCGTGAGTGAACCGTCCGGCGTGCGCGCGGTCACCTCGAGCTCCATGACCGGCGTCCAGCTGTACCCCACCAGCTGGCTGAGCTTCTCCTGCGCCTCGTCGAGGTCCCCCACCACAAGTCCGGTGTGGAACAGGGCCGAGGGGTCGAGCAAGGTGTCGAGCCGTTGTGCTGTCATCCCCAGGACTGCCTTCCTATTCGCGTTGGAACACCACCGCGGTGTAGGCGGTCGTCGGCGTCGGCTCCGTGGTGATGCGGGAGTTGACGACGACGAGGTTGTCGCTGTACGCGGCAACGGCGGTCGGAACGTCGAACTCGTGCAACGAGATCCGCTCGACCACCACCCCCTTGCCACCGCGGGCGTCGAGCCGGACGACGGCCATGGTGTTGCCCAGGCCGAGCGTCACGTAAAGCGTCGAACCGACGCGCAACATCCCGTCTCCGCTGGGGAGACCGGACCCTGCCAGGTCGACCACCGTGGCGACACCGCTCGCCGGGTCGACCCTGAACAGCTGACCGGTGCTGGCCTGCACCACGAGCAGCCCCGAACCGTCCGGGGTGGTCGTGATGCCGCAGATGTTGAAGCCCTCGGAGTACACGAGGTCGCCGGAGAGCTCGAGCGTCTCGACGGCGTCCTCGGCGGGCAGCTCCCCGTCCGCCCCGATCGGGAGGCGGTAGAGCACGGGGTTGAACGAGTCGGTGAACCACGCGGAGTCCTCGGTGAGGATCACGTCCGCGACGACGCTGGGGTGCGTCCGCGCCAGCCGGTAGCGGGCGAGCAGCTCACCGGTGCGCGCGTCGACGACCCTGGCGTCGCCGTTGAAGCAGCCGGAGACGAACAACCTGCCCCTGCTGTCGAGCTGCAGTCCTCCCGCCTGCTCGCCGCGGCCGGGGCTGATCGTGCGCCCGGTGCCGTCGAGCAGGTCCACCGAGTGGATCGTGCCGTCGGCGAGCGAGCCGAAGTACGCGATCGGTTCTGCTCCGATCGCGAGCGACTCCGGCCGGAAGCCGTCCGGGAGCGTGAGCGTTCTACGAGCGGTCATGGGCGGGGAATCCCTTCGAGATCGACGGCGCGGCGCACGTCGTCCACCAATCTGGCCAGTGCCACCGCATCGGCGGCCGCTTGCTGTTCCCCCGGTGTGCGCACGGCGGCGGCGAAGGACTCGACCGCGTTGCCGTACTGGTCGTTGCGCCCGAGCGCGACCTGCCGCACGCCGTCGCGGCCGGTGAGCCGGGCGGGCGGTGCGAGGTCGGCCGGTGGTGCGAACGCGCGGTCCACGCTGACCGCGCCGGCACTGCCCCACAGCTCGTAGCAGCTGCGGTAGGAGTGCTCCATGCCGAACGTGAGCTGCGCGGTGACGCCGTCCTCCCTGGCCAGCAGCACCGCCCCCGCCACGTCGACCCCGAGCTTCTCGTCGATGCGCAGCCGCGCGCCGACGACCTCCAGCCCGGCACCCAGGAACAGCTGCGCGGTGCGCAGCGGGTACACGCCGAGGTCGTTCAGCGCGCCACCGCCCAGCTCGGGCTGGTGCCGGATGTCGCTGGCCTTGAGCGGCGGCACGGTGAACGCGGCGGTGAGCCCGACGAGCTCGCCGTCGAGCAACGACAGCGCTTCCGCGTGCTGGCCGTGGAAGGGGAACATGAAGTTCTCCCGCAGCACCAGGCCCCGCGCGGCCGCCAGCTCGGTCAGCCGGACCGTCGAGGCGAGGTCGCCGGTCAGCGGTTTCTCCGCGAGCACGTGCTTTCCGGCCAGCAACGCGCGCTCGACCCACTCGGCGTGGTGGGCGACGGGCAGCGGCACGTACACGGCGTCCACATCGGACCGTTCCAGCACGGCCCCGTACCCGGCGACCGCGGCACAGCCGTACGGCGCCGCGGTCTCCTCCGCCTTGGCCAGGTCACGACTCGCCACGACCGCCAGCTCGACGGCCGCCGACGCGGCGAACGCGGGCAGCATCCGCCGGCGTGCGATGTCCGCGCAGCCCAGCACCCCGATTCGCAGCACGGTCAGCCGATCGCGTTGACGCAGGCGATCAGCGTGCGTGCCTGGGAGTTGACGTACTGGCCGTGCCGCAGCAGCTCCGTCATCTGGCCGACGGTCACCCACGCGTAGCCGGGCGGCGGCTCCGCGGAGACCTCGCCGTCCGCCTCCACGACGAGGTAGCGGGTCTCGGCCTCGTAGAAACGGCCACCCTCCTCGGCGTGCACCGCCGCGTACCGGATCCGGGACTTGTCCGCGTGCAGCACGGTGTCCAGGAACAGCGGTGCCTTGACGTGCTGGTAGTTCCACGGCACGCACTGCACGGTCGGGCCCAGCTCGATCACGTCGATGAAGCCGCCCTCCATCCGCGCCTGCGCCAGCACGTGCAGCACCCCGCCGAACTCGCGGACGATGAACGCGGCGATGCCCACGCCGTGCGGCTGGAACAGCGGCTGGCTCCAGCCGGTGACCTCGCGGCTGCCCGCCTGCACGTCGACGCCGATGACCCGGAAGAACCGGCCGTCCTCGCGGGCGATCTCCTTGTCGGTGCGCTGCCAGTGCGGCACGTCGTAGAGCGGCACGCGGGTGATGTCGAGGTCGTAGGTGGAGCGCTCGACGGTGAACCAGCTCAGCACCTCGCTGTTGGCGTGCAACGCGCCCTTGTGCGGGTCACGGGACGCGGCGAGGGCGGCGCGGAACGCGTCGGGCTGGGCCGAGTGGTCCTGCTCGGGCTGCGGCAGGCACGACAGCACCGACCTGGCCGGCATGTTCACCACGTTGTCGCGCTTGACGAGCTCGTTGACCTGGCCGAGGGTCAGCCAGCAGAAGTCGTCGTCGACCTCGACGTCGCCGTCGTACTCCACGAACATGTTGCGGTTGCGCTTGCGGTAGAACCAGGCACCGCACTCGGACTGGAGCACGTCCACGATGACGCGGGTGCCCTCCTTGCCGGCGAAGTAGTCGAGGTAGCGCACCGGGGAACCCTTGTGCACCTGGCTGTAGTTGCTCTTGGTCGCCTGCACGGTCGGCGAGAGCTGGATCAGACCGGGGTTGCCGGGCTCCATCTTGGCCTGCATCAGGCAGTGCAGGACGCCGTCGATCTCCTTGACCAGGATGCCCAGGATGCCGACCTCGGGCTGGTTCATGATCGGCTGGTGCCAGACGGGGAACTGGTCGTCCTTCGACCGCACCCGCAGGCCCTCGACGCTGAAGAACTTGCCGCTCTGGTGGGCGAGGTTGCCGGTCTCCGAGTTGAAGAACCAGCCCTTCATCTCGTGGAAGGGGATCTGGTTGACCTCGAACGAGTACGCGTCGGCGCGCTCCTTGAGCCAGGTGTCGAACTCCTCGGTGCGCATCTGCGCACCACGATCGGTCGCCGCGGCGGACAGCGCGAGCCGGGCGGGCAGACTGCGGTCCTCTCGTGGCGACAGTGTGGTCGGCTGTTCTTCCAGGGCAGTCACGTGGACACCTCCGCCTGACGACATTCGCTGGTGCCGAGCGTCCGATCGGCCGCTAGAGCGGCGGGACAGCGCGGGCGGAAACACCCCGGCTCCAGAGACACCCCACCGGTGGTCGGCAGTGTGCGGTCACATGACTGCTCAGCTGACGCGGCCGACCGCCGCCATCCGGCTCGGACTGGTGCTGGCCGCCTGTTGCCTGGGCCAGTTCATGGTCGTGCTCGACGCTTCCGTGGTGAACGTCGCCCTGCCCAGCATCGCGGCCGAGCTGCACTTCGAGGTGCACAACCTGCAGTGGGTGAACAACGCCTACGCGATCGCGTTCGCGGGCTTCCTGATGCTCGGCGGCCGGCTCGCGGACCTGCTGGGGCAACGCCGGATGTTCCTCGCGGGCGTCCTGCTGTTCACGCTCGCGAGCAGCGTCGGCGGCCTCGCGGGCGATCCGGTGACGCTCGTGCTCGCCCGCGCGTTCCAGGGCCTCGGCTCGGCGGTGATGGCGCCCGCCACGCTCACCGTGCTCAGCACGACGTTCACCGACCCCGCCGGTCGTGCCAAGGCGTTCGGCATGTGGAGCGCGGTGTCCGGTGCGGCGGGCGCGATCGGGGTGCTGCTGGGCGGCGTGATCACCGAGTGGTTCTCGTGGCGGTGGATCCTGCTGATCAACGTCCCGATCGGCGTCGTGCTGCTCGCCGGGGTGTGGTGGGCCGTGCCGGAGACCCCCGGCAGGCGGCAGAAGCTCGACGTGCCGGGTGCGTTGCTGGTGACCGCGGGCCTGCTGGCACTGGTCTTCGGCATTTCGAGCAAGGTGCCGGTCGCGGCGGTCGCCGGGGTGGTGCTGCTGGCGGCGTTCCTGGTGCACCAGGCGAAGTTCGCCGCGCAGCCGCTGGTGCCGCTGGGCATCTTCCGCACCCGGTCGGTGTGGTCGGCCAACCTGGTGGCGTTCTTCGGCATCGCGGCGCTGTTCAGCACGTTCTACTTCTTCACGCTGATCCTGCAGCAGGTGCTGGGCTACAGCCCGTTGCAGACGGGGCTGAGCTACCTGCCGCTGTCCGCGGGCATCGCGATCGGCGGCTGGCGCGTCTCGTCCGTCGTGCCGCGCACCGGACCCCGGCCGGTCCTGCTGATCGGGCTCGCGCTGTCCTGCGCCGGCCTGCTGTGGCTGTCCACCGTGGACGAGCACGCCACGTTCGCCGCGCACCTGCTCGGTCCCGCGCTCCTGCTCGGTTTCGGCATGGGCATGGTCCTCAACGCCACGACGAACGCCGCCACCGCGGGCCTGCCGCGCGAACAGGCCGGTCTCGCGTCGGGACTGCTCAACACGACGCGGCAGCTCGGCAGCGCGCTCGGCCTGGTGACGCTCGCGACGATCTCGGCCACCCGGATCGACGCGGAGGGCGGCCTCGGCACGCACGCGCTCGTCTCCGGGTACGGCCTCGCGGTGTTCGGTGCGGCGGTGTTCACCGCCGCCGGGTTCGGCGCCGCGTTGCTGGTGCCGCGTTCCAGGACGGCTCGAGGCGGCGGCGAAACGCTGAACACCTGACAAGACCCGGAGGATTGTGGTGACAACAGGCAAGTTCTACTCACAGCGGCCGCGGTGGTCGACCGGCGAGGACGGCATCGAGTCCGCCGTCGTCGAGGTGCCGCGCGACTACTCCGATCCCGGCGGCGAACGGCTGGAGATCGCGGTCACCAGGCGCCGTGCGACGGACTCCGCGCGCCGCCGCGGCATCCTGCTGTCCGTCAACGGAGGTCCCGGCGGCGACTGGGGCTTCGGCCGCGGTCTGGCGGAGAAGTTCGCGGGCACGCCCGTGCACGAGGTGTACGACCTGATCGGGTTCGACCCGCGCGGCACCGGTGACTCGACCAAGCTGTACGCCGAGGTCGCCATCGCCAAGTCCCCCTTCGACTCGCGGCCGCCGGACTCGGCGTTCGACGCGCTGGCCGAGGACATGCGGCTGCGCGAGCTCGCCTGCGAACGTGGTGGCGGCGAGCTGCGCAAGCACATCAGCACCCGCAACACCGCGCGGGACATGGACGTCATCCGCGCGGTGCTCGGCGAGGAGCAGCTGAGCTTCGTCGGCTACGCGTACGGCGCGTACGTCGGCGCCGTGTACGGCAGCCTGTTCCCGGCGCGGCTCGACCGCAGCGTGCTCGACTCGTGCGTGAACCCCGACTGGACGTGGCGCGAGCAGTTCCTGTGGCAGGGCGACGCCGTGCAGCGCAACGTCGACCGGTGGGCCGCGTGGGTCGGTGAGCGCGACGGGCACTTCGGTCTGGGCGGGAACGCCGCCGCCGTGCTCGGTGTCGTGGAGGAGGTCGTCGCCGCGCTGGAGGCCCAGCACGACACGCCGCAGCCGCGCACGCTGTTCGACGGTGCCGTGGGCACGCGGGCCGGTGACCGGTCGCGGTGGGCGGAGCTCGGCGAGCTCGTCGGTGACCTGCGCGCGGCCACCCGTGCCGGTGACACGGCGAAGTCCGCCGAGCTGCTGCGGGAGCAGGGCACGTGGCGGCCGCAGGACCAGGAGGGCGACCTGCGCATCGGCGTGCTGGAGGCCATCACGCTGGAGCACGAGTGGCCGTCGGACATCGAGGTCTACTACCAGGACATGCGCGACTTCCGGAAGCGCTTCCCGTACGGGTACGGCGTGCTGCGCGCGCAGCCGTGGGTCGGCGCGTTCCGCACGTTCGAGGCCCCTGAGCCGCCGGTCGAGATCAAGCGCGACGGCTACCCGGTCGGGCTCATCGTGCAGGCCGACGGCGACCCGCTGGACCACTACGCGGGTGGCGTCGCGATGGCCGAGCGGCTCGGCCACCACCTGATCACGGTGGAGGACTCGGGCGACCACGAGGTGTACGCGCTGGCCGGCAACGCCGAGCTGGACGCGATCGTGCACCGCTACCTCGCCGAGGGCGAGCTGCCGGCCGAACGGGTCTCCGTGCCCGGCACGGTCAAGCGTCCCGACATCCCCGTGGGCTGAGGGACCTCGCGAAGGGCGCTTCCCGCCACGTCAGGTGGTGGGAAGCGCCCTTCGTCGTGCCCGGGGCACGAGAACGGGAGCCCTCCCGGACCTGATGTCCCGGAGGGCTCCCGCGGTGAGGGGTGGAGAAGGGTCTCAGGTGCCGAGCAGCGCGGCCGGGTAGGTGCGGGCCGACGCCGTCTCGTAGCGCAGCGCCACGTGGCTCGCGGCACCGACGACGTCGCGCCAGAACCGTTGTAGCGCACCGCCTTCGCTGAGGCCGCTGGTGCCGGCGGCGCGGACGAGCGCGCCCACGGCCTCGACCAGCGAGTCGGCGGAGTAGGCGGCGTTGCGCTCGTTGCGGGCCATCAGCTCGGGCGTGAAGGCGCGCTCGTCGAGCACCGCGGTGTTCTGCTCGACGAGCAGCCGCGCCGACTCGATCTGCGCCGACGCGCGCACCAGGTCGATGCCCGCGCTGGTGGAGAGCTTCTTGCCGGCCAGCGCGGTCACGCAGGCGTTGAGCGCGCCCTGCGCCGCACCGACGGCGGGCACGATGAACGTGAGCCCGCCGACGGCCTGGAACGGCACGTTGTGCGACGGCACGTCCGACCAGCTGTTGCGGCCGCTCAGCATGTCCGCGCGGGCGTACGACAGGTGGTCCGGCACGAAGACGTCGTCCACGACGACGGAGTGGCTGCTGGTCGCCTTCATGCCGACGCTGTCCCACGTCTCCAGCACCGTGAAGCTCGCGCGCGGCAACGCGAAGAACCGCGCCTCCGGCTCACCGCCGGTGGCGACCATGCCGCACAGCAGGGCCCATTCGGCGAAGTCGGCGCCGCTGACGTAGGTCCACCGCCCGCTCAGCCGGTGCCCACCGTCCACAACGGACGCCTTGCCCATCGGCGGCTGGCCGGTGACCACGAACGTGTCCGCGCTCCCGCCCCAGATCTCCTGGTGCCCCTGCGCCGGCAGGTGCGCGGCGAACCGCGAGGACAGCGCGGCGAGCGAGGCGCACCAGGCCGTCGACGCGCAGCCCTCGCCGACGGTGCGCACGGCGCGGGCCAGCTCGGTGAAGGTCCCCTGGCTGCCACCGAGGGCGGCGGCCACGAAGTGCCGGGCGAACCCCGCCTCGCGCAGGGCCTCGATCACCTCCGGCGCGAGCCGCCGGTCGCGGTCGGCGGCGGCCGCGTGCTCGGCGGCGAGCAGCCGGACCTTCTCGGCGACCGGCACGAGCCCGGTGTCCGGGTCGGCCCCCGCCGGATGAGTCCCTGCAGACATCTGACACCTCCTGGAAGCGGTTTTGCCCGGACGCGGTCAGATGGCGACCGGCAGGTCCCGGTGGATCGTGCGCGACCTCGTGTAGAGCTCACCGTCGACGCGCACCAGCACGTCCTCGATGGCGAAGGTCGGCTCGAAGTCGACCTTGCCGTCGGCGCTGGTCCGCGTGACGAGCGAGCAGTACGACACGGTGAGGGTGTTCTCGTCGACCTCTTCGATGAGGTAGTGGTCGTTCCAGTGCCGGACGGCGACACCCTTGTAGCGCGGCAACGCGTGCTTCGCGCCGGCGATCAGCGCGGCCCGGCCCTCGACCTTCTCGCCGCGGTGGGCGTGGTCGGTGACGCCGTCCTCGGTGAACGTCGCGGCGTAGCCCTCGACGTCCAGCCGGTCCAGCAGCCGCATCTGCTGTGCGTAGAAGGTCTGCACCTCGAAGTAGGTCTGCGCGCTGACGTTGGACACGACGGGCTCCTCCCGATCCGGTGGTCGCCCTCCACAGTGCTCACCGGGGCTGGAAACCCGGTGGAGCGCGGGACAAACCCGCTCGATCGGCGTTCGACCTGATGTCCAGCCGCACCGGAAACCCTGGTCGCGAAACCGAATCGCAGGGAGGGTCCATGTCCAACGACGTTCGAGACGTCGCCAAGTCGGTCGTGGTGCACGCGACGATCGAGCAGGCCTTCACGATCTTCGCGGAACGGCCGCTGGAGTGGTGGCCCGAGAAGCACGTGTTCGTCGAGGACCGCCAGGCGATCACGATCGAGCCGCGCGTCGGTGGCCGCTACTACGAGCGCGGTGCCGACGGCAAGGAGATCGCGTGGGGCACCATCACCGAGTGGAACCCGCCCGAGCGCCTCGTCATGACGTGGCGCGTCGGCCCGTACTGGCAGCCCATCTTCGACGACGAGGCGGCGAGCTTCATCGAGGTCGACTTCGAGGCGGTCGGCCCCGACACCACGAAGGTGACGCTGACGCACGCCCAGCTGCACCGCCACGGCGAGATCGCGCAGAGCATCCACTCCGCTCTCGACGGCCCGAGCCCTGGCGAGACGCTGGAGAGGTACGCGGAGGTCGTGGCGAAGCACGTTCCCCAGCCCGCCTGATCAGCGCCTCCAGCACAGAAGCCCCGCGACCCGATGCGAGTCGCGGGGCTTCTTCGTGGCACCGGATCGGGCTCAGGCGCCGATCCGCTCGATGGTCGCGGCCGGTTCCACGTCGACGACGCGGACGACGTCCACCAGCCGGCTCAGCTGCTTCACGAGCTGGTCCACCGCGCGTTCCTCGCGCAGGCCCACGACGACGTCCACCCTGGACAGGTCGTCGTGGCCGACCGGGTCGAAGCTGAGCGACTCGACCTCGACGCCGCGCGTCGAGAACAGCACCACCACGCGCGCCAGCACACCGGGCTTGTTGCGCACCAGCATCATGAGCTTGTGACTGGTCATGGCCATCTCATTCCTCGCCGGGGTCGCTGTCGAAGAGCGGCCGGATCCCGCGTGCCGCCATGATCTGGTCGTTCCCGGTGCCCGCGGCCACCATCGGCCACACCTGGGCGTTCTCGCCGACGACGAAGTCGACGACGACCGGCACGTCGGTCACCGCCATGGCCTCGCGCACGACGCGGTCCACGTCCTGCCTGGACTCGCAGCGCAGCCCGACGCAGCCCAGTGCCTCGGCGAGCCGGACGAAGTCGGGGATGCGCCGCGTGTGCGTGCCGAGGTTCGTGTTGGAGTACCGCTCGCCGTAGAACAGGTTCTGCCACTGCCGGACCATGCCCAGGTTGCCGTTGTTGATCACGGCGACCTTGATCGGGATGTTCTCCAGCGCGCAGGTGGCGAGCTCCTGGTTGGTCATCTGGAAGCAGCCGTCGCCGTCGATCGCCCACACCTGCCGGTCCGGCGCACCGCACTTGGCGCCCAGCGCGGCCGGCACCGCGTAGCCCATCGTGCCGAGGCCGCCCGAGTTGAGGAACGAGCCGGGCCGCTCGTACCTCACGTACTGCGCCGCCCACATCTGGTGCTGGCCGACGCCGGAGGTGTAGATCGCCTCCGGGCCCGCGAGCGCGCTGATGCGTTCGATCACGTACTGCGGCGCCAGCGCGCCGTCGGCCGGCCAGTCGTAGCCCAGCGGGAACGTCTCGCGCAGCGCGTCCAGCTGCGCCCACCAGTCCCGCAGGTCGCCGACGGTGCGCACGGCGGAGATCAGCGCGGCCAGCACGTCGCGGCAGTCGCCCACGATGCCGACGTCCGCGCGGCGGTTCTTGTTGATCTCGGCGGGGTCGATGTCGGCGTGGATGACGCGGGCGTCCGGCGCGAACTCCGCCAGCACGCCCGTGACGCGGTCGTCGAACCGGGTGCCGAGCGCGATCAGCAGGTCGGACTTCTGCAGCGCGGCGACCGCGGCGACCGTGCCGTGCATGCCCGGCATGCCGAGGTGCTGGCGGTGCGAGTCGGGGAACGCTCCCCTGGCCATCAGCGTGGTCACGACCGGGATGCCGGTCAGCTCCGCGAAGTCCAGCAACGCGTCGGCCGCGCCGGAGCGGATCACGCCGCCGCCGACGTAGAGCACCGGGCGGCGGGCCGACGCGATCAGCACGGAGGCGCGGTCGATCTCGGCCGCGGACGGCGCGGTCCGGCTGTGCGCCGGTGGCCGCGCCTCCCGGTAGGCCGCGCGGGCGACCTGCACGTCCTTCGGGATGTCCACCAGCACCGGGCCGGGCCGCCCGGTCGCCGCCAGGTGGAACGCCTCCGCGATCACCTGCGGGATGTCGGCCGCGTCGGTGACCTGGAAGCTGTGCTTGGTGATCGGCAGCGTGATGCTGTTGATGTCGGCTTCCTGGAAGGCGTCCGTGCCGATCACCGGCCGGGCCACCTGGCCGGTGATCGCCACGATCGGGACGGAGTCCATGTACGCGTCCGCGAGCGGCGTGACCAGGTTGGTCGCGCCCGGTCCCGAGGTCGCCATGCAGACGCCGACCCGGCCGGTCGCCTGCGCGTACCCCGCCGCCGCGTGCCCGGCGCCCTGTTCGTGGCGCATGAGCACGTGCCTGATCTTCGTGGACTCGAACAGCGGGTCGTACACCGGCAGGATCGCACCGCCCGGAATACCGAAGATCACCTCGCAGTCGACCGCTTCCAGTGCCCGGATGAGCGCTTGTGCACCCCTACCCACGTCTACCGCCCCTCTTCCGATTTCGCGCTGACCGGGACCCGGTTATCCGGCGAGCTGCCGCTGGAGGTCGGAGTCGGAGATGTGCGAGTCGAGCGCCGGGTCGGTGTTGAGGATCGCCCGCTGCAGCCGGCGCAGCCGGTCCGACGGCTCCAGGCCGAGCTCGTTGATCAGCGTGTCGCGCAGCGACTGGTAGATCTCCAGCGCCTGCCACTGCCGGCCGGAGCGGTACAGCGAGAGCATGTACTGGCCGCAGAGGTTCTCGTGCATGGGGTGCTGGGCGGTCAGCATGGACAGCTCGCTGAGCAGCGACTGGTGCCTGCCGAGGCGGATGTCGGCCTCGATGCGCGACTCGACGACGCACAGCTTGGCCTCGTGCAGGCGGGTGACCTCCATGGCGAGGCAGCTGCCGATCTGCACGTCGACGAGCACCGGGCCGCGCCACACGTCGAGGGCCGAGCGCAGCAGCCGCGACGCCGACTTGAGGTCGCCGACCTCCATCGCACGGCGGCCGGCCGACGCGAGCCGTTCGAAGCTGCGGACGTCGACGTTCTCCTGCGCGACGTCGAGCATGTAGCCGCCGTAGCGGGTGACGAGCACGGCCTTGGCGGCGTCGGGCTGGTCGCTCTGGATGGCGGCGTCGATCTTCCGGCGGACCTGCAGGACGTATGTCTGCAGGGTGGTGAGGGCACTGCGGGGAGGGGCCATTCCCCACAGTTCCTCGATGAGCGTCGGGACGGTGACGACGTTGCCCACCTGCAGCGCCAGCATTGCCAGCAGCTGCCGCGGTTTGCTCGCGGACGGCGTGATCGAAATGCCGTTCTCACGAGCTTCCAGCGGCCCGAGAACCTTGATCTCCATTGGAGCCCTCCCCAGCTACGAGTGCGGCGGAACTAGATGCGCACCACAAGTTCACCCGAGTGGGGACGCAGGTCGCCACGGACGGCGACACCTGCGTGAGATGGCTGTCTACTGCTCGGGGGATGAAAAAATCATGTCGCGGTCACGTGACCCCAAATGACTACGTACGGCAATACCGCTGATACGAGCCGCGAGTATCACCCGAAGTGCGCCGGACACCCGTAACATTCCCGCTCCGGAAGAGGAACCTGCGCGCATGGGGGTGCGCCGGCTGCTCCGGGGGGTCACACAATGATGCAACCGAACCACTCGTTCACGCTTCCGGGGGTCGCTAGGACGATCTCCGCCGTGATATGCGTGCTCGGCCTCATCGATCTGTCACATCTGGCCCTGCAGGGTTACGGGTTGCTCCATTCGGCGCTGGGCGCGGCTGATTTGGCGGCAATCCTGGTAATGCAACCGCTGTTCTCCCGGAGATCAGCGCGACTTCGACTTCCGGCGCTCGCACTTCAGGCGGCGCTCGTCTTCCTGCCCGCATTGCTGATCGGTCACGTGTGGGTTGCCGCGGGGGGAATCCTCGCGGGCAACGGGCTCAGGACGCTTTCCGACCGCACGCGGTGGCTCGCGTTCGGCGCCACGGTGCTCACGGCGGGCGCGGCGCAGGCGTGGCGCGGCGGGCTCGCCACCACGGCGTTCGCCGTCGTCTCGACCGCGACGACGGGCCTGGTCCTGCACGGTTTCGCACGGATGACGGCGGCGCGGGCGACCGGTCGCGGCGAGCACACGCGGGCCGCGGTCGCCGCGGAACGCCTGCGGGTGTCGCGTGACCTGCACGACCTGCTCGGCTACGGGCTCTCCGCCATCCAGGTCAAGAGCGAGCTGGCGCACAAGCTCGTCCTCAAGGACCCGGAGGGCGCGCAGGGCGAGCTCGCCGAGATCCTCGCCATCGTCGGGTGCACGCTCGCCGACGTCCGCACGATCGCCCGCGGGTACCAGCCGTTGTCGTTGGCCGAGGCGTCGGACTCGGCGAAAGCGCTGCTCGCGGCCGCGGAGATCGAGGCGGTGGTGCGGCTCGACCACGGGCCGCTGCCGGAGCCGGTCGAGACGGTGCTCGCCGCGGTCCTGCGGGAAGGCATCACCAACGTGCTGCGGCACAGCAAGGCGGGCAACTGCCGGGTGGCGGTGTGCGACCGGGCACGGCACGTCGAGCTGGACATCTGGAACGACGGGGTGGTGGAGGGCGGCGGCAGGGCGGGCTCCGGCGTCGGCAACATGGCCGGACGGGTCGAGCACCTGGGGGGCCGGCTGCGTGCCGCACAGCTGGGGGCCGACTGGTTCCACCTGCACGTGTCCGTGCCGCTGGACCTGGTCTGAGCCGTCAGAACCAGCCGGACTTCCTGGCGATCCGCACCGCGTCGACGCGGTTGCGCGCGTCCAGCTTCGCGGTCACGTTGGTCAAGTAGTTGCGAACCGTGCCGACGGACAGAAAAAGAGTGCCCGCTATTTCCATCGCGTCGGCGCCGTCCGCCGCGAGCCGCAGCACCTCGAGCTCCCGCGGCGTGAGCGGGCATTCGTCGCCGTCCCACGCGGCCAGCGCGAGCTGCGAGTCGATCACCCGGCGGCCGACCGAAACGCCCCTGATCGCGTCGGCCAGCTCGCTGACCGGCGCGTCCTTGAGGATGAAGCCGTTGACGCGGGCGGTGAGCGCCCTGCGCAGCGTTCCGGGACGACCGAGGCTCGTCAGAATCAGCGTCCGGGTTTGCGGCACGTTTTCGTGGATCAGCGCGGCCGCCGTCAGCCCGTCGATCCCCGGCAGGTCGATGTCGAGCACCGCCACGTCCGGCTTGTTCTCGGTAACCGCCGGCATGATTTCGTCGCCGGTCGCCACCGAGGCGACAACTTCGATGTCATGTTCAAGATTCAACAGTGCGACCAGCGCACCGCGGACCATTTGCACGTCCTCCGCGAGTAACACGCTAATCATCAAGGCCCCCCTTGCCTGGCGCGTGTTCGACCTGGACCGAGTTTTACACTCGGTGACAAGATGCGACAAGCAAACGGGGTCAACGGGAGGCAAGCTCGTCCGAATGCCTCAACCGCACTACAGGTCAGTAATCGAGTGGTGACGTCCTGTCACACCTGCTGCGCAGCGCATCGGCGTTGATGCGCCACTGATCGACGGGCACGCTGCGCGACCCGCGGCGCCGCGGGTGCTATTCGAATCCAATATGGCTCGCCTCGACGCACTTTCAAGTCGCGCGTGTCACCGCGTCTCTCCCCACCGTTCCAGAAGTTCGAGCCCACCGTCGGCGGTGATCACCTGACCTTGAATCCACGCCGCTTCATCGGTGCACAGCAACGCGACCACGTCGGCCACGTCCTCGGGAACGGTGACCCGGCCCGACGGGCTCTTGATGGCCAGCCGGTCGACCAGGTCGGGGTCGATGTTCATCGGGCCGTTGTCGACGATCGTCGTGACGACCGCGTTGACCGCCACCCGGTACCAGGCCATCTCCAGCACGAGCGTGCGGATGACGCCGTGCACGGGGGTGACCGCGTAGCCGGCGACGACGACGCGGCCGCCGTCGACGAACGTCTTCGCGAGCGGCTTCACGACGTTCAGCAGCGGCGTCAGGTCCGGGGAGACGGCGTGGTGCACGAACACGTCGAGCCGCCCACGTTCCTGCTTCACCCGCTCCAGCAGGGCCCGCACGGCGTTCTCGTCCTGCATGTCCAGCGGCACCACGGAGGCCGACCCCGGCTTGCCGCCGAGCACGAGCAGGGCGCGGTCGGCGTCGACGTCGCCGGGGGCCGCGGTGAGGATGACGTGGACGCCGTTGTCGCAGAGCTTGCTCGCGATGGCGAGGCCGAGCCCGTGCGTTCCCGACGTGACCACAGCGATCTTCCCGTCGAGTCCCAGGCGTGTGCTGACAGGTTCAATCATGATGCTGACCACCTCGTTGTCGGGTGGTGGTCGACGGTGCGCCTGGTCGCTAGCGCCGAACTCGACTACCTCTTGCGCAAACCGTCCAGCACCCGCAGAATCGCGCGCTCGACCTCGCGGCCGGTGCGCTTCGGGTCGGACGAGCTGGCGATGGTGCTCGCGGCCGCGGACAACGCCCCGAACAGCAGCCGCGCCATGATCTCCACCGGCGCCTCCTCGATCTCACCGGCGTCGACCAGCAGCTGCACGGCGGTGCGCAGCAGGCCGAAGCTGAAGTGCTCCTCGGCTTCCCGCCAGCGCTCCCAGCCCATCACCACGGGCCCCTCGTGCACGATGATCCGCTGGTACTCGGGGTCCAGGCACTTGCGGACGTAGGCGCGCAGACCCGCGACGGCGACGTCCCACGGTTCGCCGGCACCGGTGACGAGCGCGGTCAACGGTTCGATCGCCTGGGTCTCGACTTGCGTGAAAGCCGCCTCGAACAACGCCTGCTTGCCGCTGAAGTGGTGGTAGAGCGCGCCTTTGGTCACCCGCGCGCGTTTGACGACCTCGTCGAGCGAGGTGCCGGCGTAGCCGCGCTTGGTGAAGAGGTCGACCGCGCTGTCGACCAGCGCCTGCCTGGTCGACTCGGAGTACTCGGCGCGTCGTGTTCGCACGGACGAAACGTATCTCACATACCGAGGGTACGTACCGGTGGTATGGTCGTGTCATACCGAGGGTATGCGAGAAACCGGGGGTACGACCATGGGCTGGGCCGACCACTACCGCCGCCGCGACGCGCTCGACGCAGTGCTGCACGACGCCCGCCGCGACCCGTCCGCACCGCTGATCGTGGATCCGGACGTCTTCTCCTCGCTCAACGAGCTGCTGCTGGCGCTCGACCACCGCTGGCACAACAAGCTGGCCGCGCGCGTGCAGACCGCCGCCCTCGACGGCCCCGTGGACGAGGAGCGGATCACCGCCGAGCTCGCCGCGGACGAGCCGGTGTTGCGAGCGGTACTCGACGCCCACCTTTCGCTCGGCAGTTACCGGGCGGTAGGAATGACCCCATGAGTCGTTGGACCGACGCCGACATCCCTGACCAGACCGGCCGCACCGTCCTGGTGACCGGTGCGAACTCGGGCCTCGGCCTGCGCACCGCCCTGGTGCTCGCCGCCAAGGGCGCCCACGTGCTGATGGGCTGCCGTTCCGCCGAACGCGGCGAGGCGGCCCGGCGCCAGGTCAGGGGGTCCGCCGAGGTCCTCCCGCTCGACCTCGCCGACCTGGCCTCCGTGCGCGCCGCGGCGGAGCGGGTCGGCTCGCTCGACGTGCTCGTCAACAACGCGGGCATCATGGCCGTCCCGCACGGCAAGACCGCCGACGGCTTCGAGCGCCAGTTCGGCACCAACCACCTCGGGCACGCGGCGCTGACGTTCCTGCTGCTGCCCGCCCTGCGGCAACGGCCCGGCGCGCGCGTTGTGACCGTGGCCTCGCTCATGCACCAGTACGGCCGCATGAACTTCGACGACCCGAACTGGGAACGCCGCCCGTACAGCTCGCGCGGCGCCTACGCCCAGTCGAAGCTCGCGAACATCCTGTTCGCGCGGGAGCTGGACCGCCGCTGCCCGGACGTGACGTCGCTCGCCGCGCACCCCGGCATGACGGCCACCGACCTGACCGACAACATGGCGAGCGCGCACAACTCGTCGGTGCTGCGCATCGGCGGCCGCCTCAGCCACCTGTTCTCGCAGTCGGTCGAGATGGGCGCGCTGCCGCAGCTCTACGCCGCGACCTCACCCGACGCGCGCGGCGGCCAGTACTACGGTCCGGGCGGCTTGCGGGGCCTGCGCGGCTACCCCGCGGTCGCCGGGATGACCCCGGCGGCTCGCGACGACCTCGCCG
Organism: Nocardia sp. NRRL S-836; assembly: GCF_001279525.1. Classification (GTDB taxonomy): domain Bacteria; phylum Actinomycetota; class Actinomycetes; order Mycobacteriales; family Pseudonocardiaceae; genus Lentzea. The sequence continues at coordinate 80,826 of NZ_LGDY01000125.1, forward strand.
CGAGCCGCCTCTGGGAGCTCACCGTCAAGCTGACCGGGATCACGCCCGAGCTGCCGTAGGTGAGAGGTACCGGGGCCGGTGCCTCCGCCTGGGGGGAGTGGGAAGACACCGGCTACCCGGTCGTCACCTCCGGGCAGGCACCATCTTCAGCCGTCGCCTGTTGTTCATGGTCGACGTGACGTGCGTGAACAACAGATCGTGAACAACGAACCGCTCCGCCGGACGTCCGGCAGGCGCACCTACCGTGCGGTCGGACGTGCGTGACGCCGGACACGCGGGGGCGCAGCGTAGGGTGAGGTGGTGACTGTGGTACCTGAGGGTCGGAAGCTGCTGCGGCTCGAGGTCCGCAACAGCCAGACGCCGATCGAGAAGAAGCCCTCGTGGATCAAGACCAGGGCGAAGATGGGCCCCGAGTACCGTGAGCTCAAGGGCCTGGTCAAACGCGAAGGCCTGCACACGGTCTGCGAAGAGGCCGGCTGTCCCAACATCTACGAGTGCTGGGAAGACCGCGAGGCCACGTTCCTGATCGGCGGCGAGCAGTGCACCCGGCGCTGCGACTTCTGCCAGATCGACACCGGCAAGCCCGCCGACCTCGACCGCGACGAGCCCCGCCGCGTCGCCGAGTCGGTCCAGGCGATGGGCCTGCGCTACTCCACGGTCACCGGCGTCGCCCGCGACGACCTGGCCGACGGCGGCGCCTGGCTGTACGCCGAGACCGTCCGCCAGATCCACGAGCTGAACCCCGGCACCGGCGTCGAGCTGCTGATCCCGGACTTCAACGCGGTCCCCGAACAGCTCGCCGAGGTCTTCGAGTCCCGCCCCGAGGTGCTCGCGCACAACCTGGAGACGGTCCCGCGCATCTTCAAGCGCATCCGTCCCGCGTTCCGCTACGAGCGCTCCCTCGAGGTCATCACCAAGGCCCGCGAGTTCGGCCTGGTGACCAAGTCGAACCTGATCCTCGGCATGGGCGAGACCCCCGACGAGGTCACCGAGGCGCTCAGCGACCTGCACGACGCGGGCTGCGACATCATCACCATCACCCAGTACCTGCGCCCCTCGCCGCGGCACCACCCGGTGGAGCGCTGGGTGAAGCCGGAGGAGTTCGTCCAGCACAAGGAGACGGCCGAACAGATCGGCTACCTCGGCGTGATGGCCGGCCCGCTGGTCCGCTCGTCCTACCGCGCCGGCCGCCTGTACGCGCAGGCCAAGCAGAAGCGCGGCGAGGAACTGCCGGAGAACCTCCAGCACCTGCTCACCGTCTCGGCCTCGCAGGAGATCACCAGCCTGCTCGCGCCCCGCTGACGTTCCGCACACCGAGAAGCAGGCCGGCCTTCGTGGCCGGCCTGCTTCTTCGTCATCAGGTCGCCGACCCTCGCGGGAGGCCGTCGAACGGCAACGGGCACAACGGCTCGTGCGAACAGGCGACCAGGTCATCGCACCCGGCGGTGACCGCGGCCCGCAGGGTGTCGCGGACGACGACCAGGTCCGCGATCTTCGCCTCGACCTCGGCGAGCTTGTCCCCGGCCCGTTCCCGCAGCCCGGCGCCGTGCCGGTGGGTGCCGAGGTCGAGCAGCCCGGCGATCTCGTCGAGGCTGAAGCCGAGCCGTTGCGCCGCCTTGACCACCCGCAACACCGTCACCGCCGCCTCCGGGTACAGCCGGTGCCCACCCGGCGACCGCCGCGGCCGGGCCAGCAGGCCGACCCGCTCGTAGTACCGCAGCGTCTCCCTGTTCACCCCGGCGGCCTCGGCAACCTGCCCGGTGCGCAGCCCGCTCACCGGGTGACCCGTGCTTCCAGCGCGTCGAGCACTTCAGCCCGTGCGCCGGGCACCGCGACCTCCAGTGTCAGCCGCCCGCCGGTGGCGGTCAGCGCGAACGTGAAGAACGAGCAGCACCCCGTCTCCCTGACCATCAGACCGGCCGCGGTCGCGGCGACGTCCGGCCCCGGTTCCAGCTCCAGCACCAGCCGCGTCCGGTCCGGCCGCTCGGCGCCGCGCACCGCCGTGGCGAACAGCTCGTCGAACTCGGCCACCCGCGACGGCCTCTCCGCCGTCGGCAACGTGCACGACTCCGGCACCCACTCCGCTTCCGCGCTCATGGTCCGACGGTAAGCCCGTACCCATATACCGGATGCAAGTCCGACGCCGCCGCCTTGGCTCGCCGGATGGCGGCTTATGCAAAATACGTTTGCGGACGTCCGCAAACGTATTTTGCATAAGAGGATATTTGCGCTGGTCACGGGCATGAGCGAGCTAGCCGTCCATCAGGCGATCGGCCTTGGCCTCGTGCTCGGGAGCTACGTCGGAGCTAGCTCCGACGGACCTCGCCGACGACGACGCCGTCGAGCTCGCGGAGGAAGTCCGCGCCGAACGCGCTGGACGGCGTGTGAGCTCCCGGTGCGACGCCGTCGATCTTGCCGATGGCGCGCAGCACGGAGTCGGCGGTGAGGCTGTAGGCGTTCGGGGTGGTGATGGCGCACTCGACCTTGGTGTCCGCGTCCCAGGCCTCCCCGAACACCTCGGCGCGGGTGTTCGCGCGCTTGCGTTCGTCGGGGCCCTTCACCCTGGCGGCGACGGACTTGCCGGCGTTCTGCACGAGCGGCGTCTGCAGCACCGGGGCGAACACCTGCTGGAGCCGGCCCAGCAGTCCCGGCACGGGGGTGAACGTCGTGATGTTCGGGATGCCGGTGGAGCGGTGGGCGGTGCTGACGTCGCCCCACGGGATGCTGCCGACCTCGCGCGGGCCGGAGCGGAAGTACGCGGTGCGCCTCCGGTGGCCGATGCGCACGGCCTTCAGCTCGCCGTCCTCGCGGATGCGCCCACCGACGGCGGCCGCCTCGACGGAGGTCTTGGTGGTGCCCGCGCTCGCTCCTCCCCCGACCACGAAGGCGAGATCGAGGTGCGTGGCGGTCGGGAGGGCGTTCTTCAGCATCGCGGCCACGCAGTCGGTGGGGACGACGTCGAAGCCGGCGCCGGGCAACAGCACGATGCCGGCCTTGCGCGCGTCGGCGTCCCGCAGGCTGATGGACTCGAAGACGTCGATCTCACCCGTGATGTCGAGGTAGTGCGTGCGGGTTTTCAGGCAGGCGTCGACCATCGCGGTCGCGGTGTGGGCGAACGGGCCCGCGCAGTGCACGACGGCGTCGACGTCCTCCAGGTGCGCGCGGGCCTGGGCGAGGTCGAACGCCCGGTGCTCCAGGCCCAGCGCGGCGGCGATCGGCCCGACCTTCTCGGCCGAGCGGCCCGCGAGAACCGGGCGTTCACCGCGCTTGACCGCGAGCTCTGCGATGAGGCGGCCCGTGTAGCCGTTGGCGCCGTAGACCATCCACGTCATGCCGCGACCTTACCGGCGAGTAGCGTCACGGGCAGCGACCAAAGAGCCGATCAGCAGCAGCGCGCCCACCCCGATCACGGGCAGCGCCCAGAGCAACCGGCGCTGCCGCAGGTCGGCGCAGATGTCCACATAGGCCGATCCGACAGCGGCGGCTGCGGGTTCGTCGAAGCCGAGGCCGAGACCGTTGCCGCACTGGACGAGCGCCCCGCTCGGCGACTCGACCGCCAGTGCCACGAGCAGGATCGCAGCCCCGCCGAGCAAGAACGCGAGACCGACCACGACGGCGAACGTGCGCAGTGACATGAATGGAAATTACGTCTCGAATGGACTCGGGGATAGCCCTGGTCAGCCGCATTGGGGGCTGATCCCCTAATCCCCCGCTGAACGCCGCGCCGGCGTTACGGCGAAGAACTCGTAGCGCTGCTCCACCCGGCCGGTGCGCGGATGCGGCGCGGCGGCACCGGCCTTGCGCCAGCCGAGCCGTTCGTACAGGCGCACGCCACGCACGTTGTCGACGAAGACGTGCAACTGCGCCGCTTCGTACCCACGTTCGGCCAGCGCACCTGGGAGCGCTCTCAGCAACGCCTCGCCCACGCCCTCGCCCCACGCGTCCGGGTGCACGCCGACGTAGTTCACGTAGGCAACACCGCTGTCCGTCCGCAGTGGACCACCGGCCAGAAACCCGATCGGCACACCGCCTCGCACCGCCAGCAGGAACAACGACGGCTCGTGCGCCAGCGCGTTCTCCACGCCGGGACGGGCCTGCGCGAGCGTCGGCACCTCGGCGTGCCCATCACGCGCGGCGACCCCGTGCGCCCAGATGAGCGCGGCCGCGTCGACGTGTTCCGGTCCCCCTTGGACGATCTCCACGCACGCAGGCTAGTCAGCCGAACACGACGGGAAGCGACGTCACGCTGACCATGATGTCGTTGTGCGTCACGGCGGGCGGCCGGTCACCGGCGAACCGCGCGCGTGGGAACCGGGCGGTGAGCCGACGCAACACGGTCTCGGTCTCCAGCCGCGCGAGCCCCGACCCCAGGCAGAAGTGCGGCCCGTGGCCGAACGACGCGTGCCCCGCCGCCCCGCGGTCGACCCGGTACCGCGCGGCGTCCTCGTGCGCGACCGGGCACCGTCCCGCGGCGCCGAGGTTGATCAGCAGCAGCGTGTTCTCCGGGACCACCACACCGCCGATCTCGACCGGCTCGGTCGTGATGCGGTGCGTGGCGCTGCGGACCGGCGAGTTGTGCCGCAGCGTCTCCTCGACCACCACCGGCACCAGCCCGGGGTCGGCGGCGACCCGCTCCCACAGGCCGTGGTCCAGCACGTCGTGCACGACGTTCGTGATGAGGCCCGCCGTCGTCTCGTGGCCCGCCACGACGAGGAGGAACGCCATCGCCATCAACTCGTCGTGCGTCATCCGGTCGCCGTCGTCCTCGGCCGCCACCAACGCACCGAACAGCGAGCCCTCGTCCAGCCCGTTGCCGCTCAGCAGGGTGTGGAAGTAGAGCCCCAGCGCGTCGCTCGCCGGCTGCGACACCTCCGGCTCCATCGACATCATCGTCTCGATCAACGCCCGCACCCGCGCACGGTCGTCCTCGGGCACACCGAGCACCTCACCGATGATGTGCAACGGCACCGGCACGGCCACAGCGCGGACGACGTCGACCACCTCCCCCACCGGCACCGCGCCGACGAGCTCCGCGGTGACCTGCTCGACCCGCGGCGCGAGCCGCCGCACCGCCTCCCCGCCGAACGCCTTGACCGCAAGCCCGCGCAACCGCGCGTGCTGCGGGTTGTCACTGTTGAGCATGCTCGGCCCGAACAACCCCGCGAGCTCGGTCTGGCCGCTGCCGAGCGCGGCGAGCTGACGTTTCATCTCCCGCTGCAACGCACCGCTGTCCTTCGACAGCCGCCGATCGGCCAGCAGCCTGCGGGTGGCCTCCAACCCGACGGTGACGACGTGCAAGCGCACGCCGTTGGGCAGCGTGACGGGGTGCACCGGCCCGGACGCGCGCGCCTCGTCCTCGACCCGGTGGTGCTCACGGGCCCGCAGCTCGCCGCCGGTCAGCAGGTTCGTCATCGTCTTCCTCCAGGCGACACGTGTTGCACTGTCACCGCAGCGCGTCGAACACCCCGATCGTCTCGACAGCCGGCAACCGCGGCGGCGACGCGGCGATCGCCTTGCGCCCCAGCACCCAGCCGGGCAGGTGGTCCTGCAACGCCACCCGCCCCTGCGGCGTGATGTCGACCGGAGCAGCCATCCCGTGGTCGATCGCCCGGTCCGGCTTGACCCACGTGACCCACCCGCGCAACTGCAGGACCTCCAGGTCGTCGGCGTCCCACGGCTTGGCCGGCCGGTGCTCCAGGTACCAGCTGGTCGCGCCGCGGTGCACCCCGCCCTGCTCCACCAGCGCGAGCAGCTTCACCTGCTCCTGCGTGACGGTGCGGGGAACGGGCTTCGCGGTCTTGCCCTTGCGCTTCACGGTTCGTCGTCCTTCGGAGAGGTGGGCCCAAACGTCCCCGACAGCCGGTAAAGGTACGGCACCGGCCTGGCCCGTTCCAGACGCTGTGGAAACGCTCGCCGCGGAAGTGACGTGCGCCACTGGAACTGCCGACGATCCGCTGCGATTGAGCGCGCAGTGACGACTAGTGGCGAAGCTCGATGGGCTTCGTTGAGGCCCTTTCACACCAACCGGACGGCCGAGCGAAGCGAGGCCGAACCGGGGGTCCGGGGGCGGAGCCCGCCGGGCGGGGCTTGGGGGTCGCACCCCCGGGAAACACAATGGAGCGAGGTGGTCGACGCTTTCCGTCGACACACCTCGCCCAGAGCGGAATGGGCGCGACAGGGTTCGAACCTGCGACCGCTCGGGTGTAAACCGAGTGCTCTTCCGCTGAGCTACACGCCCGTCCACCCGGCGCCGATCACGGCACCGGACAGGTACATCATGCCTTGAGGGAGGCTACGGCCTTCTTCCAGCCGGCCTGATCGCGGGCCTCGCCGGGTGCGTTGACCTCGGCGAACCGCACGACGCCCTCGGTGTCGACCAGGAAGGTGCCCCGCAGCGCCATGCCCACGGCGTCGTTGAAGACGCCGTACGCCTGCGCGACGGCACCGTGCGGCCAGAAGTCGGACAGCAGCGGGAACGTGTAGTTCTCCTGCGTCGCCCACGCCTTCAGGGCGAACACGCTGTCGACGGACACGCCGAGCACCTGGACGTCCTCGTCCTCGTAGGCCGAGATCTCGTCGCGCAGCTGGCAGAGCTCGCCGTGGCAGGTGCCGCTGAAGGCGAACGGGTAGAACACCAGGAGCACGTTCTTCGAGCCTCGGAACGACGACAGCGTCACCGGCTGCTTGTTGTAGTCGTTGAGCGTGAAGTCCGGGGCTTGCGAACCGACCTCGACCGCCATGGAAAAGAACCCTCCGGTTGACCAGGACTGAGCACGGACGGGTGACAACCGCCCGTGGCCCAGAGCCTATGTCAGCCGCGCTCGTGTCAGCGCTTGGCCTTGGCGGACTTCGGCCACACCAGCTTTGTGCCGGCCCAGTCGTCGGCGACGCTGATGTTCGAGGTCTGCGAGAGGCCCGCAGTCCCGGAGGCGTCGGCGATGTCACTCGGCTCGACGTGGCCGGGGCGGCCCGTCTTCGGGGTCAGCACCCAGATGGTGCCGTCCTCTGCCAGGAGGTTGGTGGCTTCGAGCAGAGAGTCCACCAGGTCGCCATCGTCCTCCCGGAACCAGAGCAAGACGACGTTCACCGTCTCGTCGGCCTCCTCGTCGAGGATGTCGGCCCCGATCTGCTCTTCGACCGCGGCACGCAGGGCGTCGTCGACGTCCTCGTCCCAACCGATCTCCTGGACGACCATGCCCGATTCGATCCCGAGCTTCTCGGCGACGCCGATCTTGCCGGCGTCTTCCGCGGCGACCACGGTTTTCACTCCTCCAACTACGCAAGGGCGACAGCCTGTGAAGACTGTCGCCGGAAAGTCCACTACACGGGACAGCGAACACTGTCAGCTACCCCCGGCGCAACTGTTGACCACGTGACACGCCGCAACACCGACCCCTGTGGAGGTGCCTACACTGGCAGGAGGCATGCTCTACATACCTCTTATCGCGCGCGCGTGAGCGACACGATCCAGAACTACCGATCAGTAGCGGTGACGAAGTCGTCGCGCAAGGACAACGATAGGTGCGCGGGGCACGGTTTTCCGGGCCCACGCGTGTACCGCCAACGAAGCCGAGGAGACACCTTGAGCCCGCAGAACACAGGCCCCGAGCGGGTACGTGTCATTCGCGACGGTCTGGCAGCCCACCTGCCGGACATCGACCCCGAAGAGACGGCCGAGTGGCTCGAGTCCTTCGACGAGGTCCTCAAGGGCGGCGGACAGCAACGCGCGCGGTACCTGATGCTGCGGCTGCTGGAGCGAGCGGGCGAGAACCACGTCGGCATGCCCTCGCTGACCAGCACCGACTACGTCAACACCATCCCCACCGAGCGGGAGCCGTGGTTCCCCGGTGACGAGGAGACCGAGCGCCGCTACCGCGCGTGGATCCGGTGGAACGCGGCGATGACCGTGCACCGCGCGCAGCGGCCCGGTGTGGGTGTCGGTGGACACATTTCGACCTACGCCTCCAGCGCGTCGCTGTACGAGGTCGGCTTCAACCACTTCTTCCGGGGCAAGAACCACCCCGGTGGCGGTGACCAGATCTTCATCCAGGGGCACGCCTCCCCCGGTGTGTACGCGCGCGCCTTCCTCGAGGGCCGGCTGTCGGAGCACCAGCTCGACGGCTTCCGCCAGGAGTACTCGCACGCCGGTCCGGGTGGCGGTCTGCCGTCGTACCCGCACCCGCGGCTCATGCCGGACTTCTGGGAGTTCCCCACGGTCTCGATGGGCATCGGCCCGATGAACGCGATCTACCAGGCGCGGTTCAACCGCTACCTGCGCGACCGCGGCTTCAAGGACACCTCCGACCAGCACGTGTGGGCGTTCCTCGGCGACGGCGAGATGGACGAGCCGGAGTCGCGCGGCCTGCTGCAGCTCGCCGCGAACGAGCAGCTCGACAACCTCACGTTCGTGGTCAACTGCAACCTGCAGCGCCTCGACGGCCCGGTGCGCGGCAACGGCAAGATCATCCAGGAGCTGGAGTCGTTCTTCCGCGGTGCCGGCTGGAACGTCATCAAGGTCGTCTGGGGCCGCGAGTGGGACTCGCTGCTGCACGCCGACCGCGACGGCGCGCTGGTCAACCTGATGAACACCACGCCCGACGGTGACTACCAGACCTACAAGGCCAACGACGGCGCGTACGTCAAGGAGCACTTCTTCGGCCGTGACCCGCGCACGAAGGCCCTGGTCGACGCCATGAGCGACGACGAGGTGTGGAACCTCAAGCGCGGTGGCCACGACTACCGCAAGGTCTACGCGGCGTACAAGGCGGCGACCGAGACCGTCGGCCAGCCGACCGTGATCCTCGCCAAGACGATCAAGGGCTACTCGCTGGGCAAGCACTTCGCGGCCCGCAACGCGACGCACCAGATGAAGAAGATGACCCTGGAGGACCTCAAGGGCTTCCGGGACAGCCTGCGCATTCCGATCTCGGACGAGCAGCTCGAGGCCGACCCGTACCTGCCGCCGTACTACCACCCCGGGCAGGACGCGCCGGAGATCCAGTACATGCTGGAGCGCCGCCGTCAGCTGGGCGGTTTCGTGCCGGAGCGCCGCACCAAGTCCAAGGCGCTGGTGCTGCCGGGCGACAAGGTCTACGAAGGCGTCCGCCGCGGTTCGGGCAAGCAGGAGGTCGCCACGACGATGGCGTTCGTCCGGCTCGTCCGCGACCTCGCGAAGGACCCGGAGATCGGCCCGCGCATCGTCCCGATCATCCCGGACGAGGCCAGGACGTTCGGCATGGACTCCATGTTCCCGACGCAGAAGATCTACAACCCGAACGGCCAGGCGTACACCTCGGTGGACGCCAACCTGATGCTCGCCTACAAGGAGTCCGAGCAGGGCCAGATCCTGCACGAGGGCATCAACGAGGCGGGTTCCACGGCGTCGTTCACGGCGGTCGGCACGTCCTACGCCACGCAGGGCGAGCCGATGATCCCGATCTACATCTTCTACTCGATGTTCGGCTTCCAGCGCACCGGCGACGGCCTGTGGGCCGCGGCGGACCAGATGGCGCGCGGCTTCGTGCTCGGTGCCACCGCGGGCCGCACGACGCTGACCGGCGAGGGCCTGCAGCACGCCGACGGCCACTCACTGCTGCTGGCGCACACCAACCCGGCCGTGATCTCGTACGACCCGGCGTGGTCGTTCGAGGTGGCGCACATCGTCAAGGACGGTCTGCGGCGGATGTACGGCGAGAACGCCGAGAACGTCTTCTACTACATGACCGTCTACAACGAGCCGTACGTGCAGCCGGCCGAGCCGGAGAACCTGGACGTGGAGGGCCTGCTGCGGGGCCTCTACAAGTACCAGGACGGCCCCTCGACGGACGGTCCGCGGGCCCAGATCCTCGGTTCGGGCGTCGGTCTGCCGTGGGCGCTGAAGGCCCAGCAGCTGCTGGCCGACGAGTGGGGCGTCTCCGCGGACGTGTGGTCCGCCACGTCGTACTCGGAGCTGCGCCGCGACGCCGTCGACACCGACCGCCACAACCTGCTGCACCCGGACGCCGAGCCGCGCGTGCCGTACGTGACGCAGGTGCTCAAGGACGTGCAGGGCCCGGTCGTGGCCGTGTCCGACTGGGCGTCGGCGATCCCGGACCTGATCCGCCCGTACGTGCCGACCGACATGACGACGCTGGGCACGGACGGCTTCGGCTTCTCCGACACGCGCCCGGCCGCCCGCCGCCACTTCCTGGTGGACGCGGAGTCGGTCGTCGTCGCCACGCTGGCCGCGCTGGCCAAGCGCGGCGAGGTGGAGCAGTCGAAGGTCGTCGAGGCGGCCCGCAAGTACCGCATCGACGACGTGCAGGCGGCCGGTCCGTCCACGTCGGACGCGGGTCTCGCGTAGGTGTCGTCGCTCGGCCGAGGGGCCGTTCCGCTTCGCGCGGGACGGCCCCTCGGCCGTTTCAGGGCTCCCGCGGGCAGGCGCGGCGGGACAGACGGGCCGGGAAGGCCGTCAGCGCGGCCGTGACGGCCCTGGCAGCCGCTCCCCGCGGGACCACCGCCGCCGGGCGCGGCGACGGGTGTACGGGCCGCTGAGAGGCTCTGATGATCATCGGCGGCCGATGAAAACCGCCTCAGGCGAGGGCGTACTCGGTGAACTGACCCGCCATCGTGAACCCCAGCCGCCGGTAGACCGGTTCGCCGTCCCGGGACGCCTGCAGGACGGCGATGCGGTGGCCTTCGGTGCGTGCGGTGTGCAGGGCGGCCAGCGTGATCGCGCCGCCGTAGCCGCGGCGGCGGTCCGCGGCGAGGGTCGAGATGTTGTAGATCCCTGCGACGCCCGCGTGCGGGAACACCTCCGCCGTGCACACCGGGCGGCCGTCCACATAGCCGACGAGGTAGCGGGCCTGACCGGTCAGCGCGTGCGGGGCGGTGTCGGCGCAGAAGCGGCGGACCGTGGCGGCGGGCGGGTCCCAGTTCGCGGCCAGGACGGTCGCGTGGTCGGCGAGCTCCTGCTCGGTGCGCACGCGGCGGATGTCGAGGCCGTCGGCGGACGGGTGCGGGAGGCCGGTGCCGGTGAGGTCCCTCCACATGGCCGCCTCGGTCTCCGCGGCGGTGGCACCGGCTCGCACGAGCACGTCGTGCAGGCCGGCCGGGGTGGTGGCGGGGCCGACCCACCAGGAGAACGGGCGGCCGGTCGCCTTGACCGCGTTCACCGTCTCGGTCACGCGGGCGGTGGCGGTGGCCGGGGTGAAGCGGGCCGAGGCGACGAGGTTGAACGTGTCGTCGTCCAGGCCGCTGTCGGCGATCAGGAGGTCGCCGGTCCGCGTCACCGTCGCGCGCGGCAGATGGCGGTGGAGGTGGCACGCGTGCTCGGCGAGGTTCTGCTCCATGCTCGTGAGCAGGCCGGCGGTGCGCTGGTGGTCGTCGTCCGGCCCGGCCAGGTCGTGCTCGTCGACATCGGGGGTGGCGCGGACCGCGAGGGCCTCCGGCGGCAGCCACCCGCCGGCGTCCGCGTTGCCGTCGTCGGCGCTGTGTTCCTCGGCTCGCACAGCGGCCATCCGACCACGGCCGGGCAGCTGCTCGCGAGCGATATATCAGCACGCCGATATATCAGTTGTGCAAAAGACGTTTGCGGACGTCCGCAAACGTCTTTTGCAATGAGACCGATAAGCGCTGGTCAGAGCGTCAGCACTGCACGCGCGGCTCGGCGTGGAGCAACGGCTGGTCGGCGCGGGCGTCGAGGAGCAACGGGATGAGGGCGCGGGCCTCCTGCTTGAGCGGCACGATGCGGCCGCCGCCGCGCAGGTACTGGGACCTGATGCCGTGCAGGTCGAGCTCGTCACGCACGTCGGCGTACTGGGCGCCGGTCAGGACGTACCCGCACGGCGGGGTGGTGAGGACGTCGGCGGGGTCCGGGGGCTGGTTGTCGGCGCCGCCGAAGTACAGCGGGCCGGAGCGGACCGCGCGGGAGGCGGCGTTCGCCGACTCGATGGCCTGGCGGTGGTCGCGGACGAACGACTGCGTGCCGTCCAGTGCGCGCAGGTGCGAGTCGACGCGGAACGACGGGGCGCCGTCGGCGTTGGTCTCGACCAGCAAGCCCATGCCGTGCTTGAGGCCGCCGGTGTTGCGCAGGATGCGTTCCTGGCCGTCACCCGCCACCTGGCGGACGGGTTCGCCGGTGACCGGATCGACGTGGATGCCGTAGACGCCCGAGGTGCGGCCCGCGGCTTCGACGGACGGCCGTACGTACGAGCGCGACAGGGTCTCGGACAGCGAGTGGACGCCGTCGGCGACGTTGAGGTTGCGCGGCCAGAGCCAGAGGACGTCCTTCACGTAGTACGGCGGGGTGGGGCCGAACTCGTGCAGGTCGTGGATGACGTCGGGCCGGAAGTCGCGGATCACGGCGGCCATCGCGCGGGCCTCGGCGGTGCGCAGCAGCAGGTGGTCGCGGTTGATGTCGATGCCGGCGGAGTTGCCACGGGTGTCGGCGGCGCGGCCGTCGGGGTTGGCGTTCGGGACGAACAGGTAGGTCACCGGGCCGGAGCGGGGCAGGGAGCGCATGCGGATGAGGCACGCCTCGCGGCCGGCGGGTTCGTCGCCGTGCTGGGAGCAGATGAACAGCACCACGGTCCGGGCGGAGGCGGGACCGACGCGGACGAGCTGGACGGGCCGGCCCTGGGCCGTGACGCCGATCTGGGTGAGCGGCAGGCCCAGGGACCGCAGGTAGGTCTGCTCCTCGGCCTCGGTGGTCCACCTGCCGGTGAGCTCGAAACCGGTGCGCGGCGCGGGAGCTGCCGCGGCGACCGGGACGGTGACCAGCAGCGAAGCAGCGGCGAGTAACGCGATCAGTCCCCTCATAGGGGAGACTTTGCCGCCTGTGTCAACCGGCGGGCGGTGCGCGTCCAGTCGAGGAAACCGTGGATCACCAGGCCCGCGAAGATCACGTAGACGAACGCGCTGAAGTACAGGCCGGACTGGATCTGCAGCGGCACGCCGACCGCGTCGACCACCAGCCACACCAGCCAGAACTCCACCAGGCCCAGGCCCTGCAGGGCGAACGCCAGGATCGTGCCGACGAAGATCGCGGCGTCCGGCCACGGCGCCCACGAGGCGTCCAGCGCGTCCAGGAGCAGCGCGAACGCGACCGTGCCGACGACGAAGGCACCGGCCACCGCGGCACGTTCCCGCCAGGTGCCCGTCCGCACGACGACGCCGAACACCGGGTCACGCCGGCGCACCCACGCGTACCAGCCGTAGACCGCGATCAGGCCGACGACGACCTGCCGCGTGGCCAGCCCGCCCAGGTGCGAGGACAGGTAGACCGTGAACAGCAGCGCCACCGACACCAGCTGCACCGGCCAGGTCAAGAGCGAGCGGCGCTGCGCCAGGAAGACGACGGCGAGCGCCAGCACCTGGCCGACCAGCTCCGTGTACGCGATCTTCTGCCCGAAGATCGTCAATCCCAACTCGTACCACACGGCTTGTTCCCCCGTGGTTCAGTCGCCGTATACCGGTGTTTCCTACGGTCCCACCATGTCATCTTCCTTAGCACTGGCGCTCGTGCCTTTGTTCCTCACTCCGGCCGCGGCACCGCCGGTCATCACACCGACGGTCCTCACGCAGACGTTCGAGGAGCCGGCGGACGCCGACGACCCGGCCATCTGGGTGAACCCGCACGACACCGAACGCAGTGTGGTCCTGGGCACGCTCAAGGAGGGCGGGCTGGCGGCGTTCGACCTCGCCGGTCGCACGATCGGCGTCTCCCCGGCACCGCAGGCGCCGGCGCCCGGCGCGAAGCCCGGCCGGTTCAACAACGTCGACGTGCTCGGGAACCTGGCGTTCGTCAGCGACCGCGGCCGTGACCGCGTCCGGGTGTTCCAGGTGGACGAACACGGCGCGAAGGACGTCACCGACCCCGCGACCAGGCCCGTGTTCTCGAAGACCGAGGCCGAGGTCGAGCGGCAGCACACCGTCTACGGCCTGGCCGCCGGACGGGCCGGCGGCAGGGACGTCGTCGTCACCAGCCGCCGCAACGAGACCTCGATCGCGTTGCTGCACGTCGTGAAGGGCGCCCGGTACGACACCCGGAAGGTGTCCACTGTGGAGCTGCCGGACACCTTCACCCTGCCGGACGGCAAGAGCTGGACGGTGTGCGGCGAGCCCGGCGAGGGCCCGCAGGTCGAGGGCATGGTGATCGACGAGCGGACCGGCACCCTCTACGCCGCGCAGGAGGACGTCGGCATCTGGCGCATCCCGTTGCGCGCCAACGGTTTCGGCAAGCCGCAGCTGGTCGAGAAGGTCCGCTCGTTCGGTGCGCCGCAGAGGTACAACCCGGACACCGAGGAGTGCGAGGCCGACGGTCCGAACCCCGGCTTCGGCGGCCGGTGGATCGAGGCCGACGCCGAGGGGCTCGCGATCGCGGGTGACGTGCTGATCGTCTCCAGCCAGGGCGACTCGCGGTTCGTCGCCTACCGCACGGCCGACATGAAGCCGTTGCGGGACTTCCGCGTCAAGGACGTCGAGCACTCCGACGGCGCCGACGTCGTGTTGGGCAAGCTGAACCTGTTCGTCGTCCACGACGGCGAACGCGAGAACGGCACCGGGTTCGCGTTCATCAGGTTCTAGTCTGGCCCGATGGGGACCACGCTGAGCCAGGACGCCCTCAACCGGGCGCTGATCGAACGCCAGCTGCTGCGCGAGCGCGCCGACCACAGCGCGCTCGCCACCATCGAGCACCTCGTCGGAATCCAGGCGCAGGAACCGAAGTCGCCCTACATCGGCCTGTGGACCCGGCTGACCGGCTTCCGGGCGCAGGAGCTCGAAGACCTCCTCACCACCCGCGCGGCCGTGCGCATCCTGCTGATGCGCGGCACGATCCACCTGGTCAGCGCGCGGGACGCACTCGGCCTGCGGCCGCACCTCCAGCTCCGGCTCGACCGCGAGCTGCGCAGCGGCCCGTTCGCCGCCCGGCTCCGCGGGCTCGACCTCGACGAGGTCGCCGCGACCGGTCGCGAGATCCTCGACGGCACCCCGCTGGGACCCTCGGACGCGGGCAAGCAGCTGCGGCAGCGCTGGCCCGACCGCGAGCACACCGTCCTGGGCAACGCCCTGCGCAACAAGCTCGCCCTCGTCCAGCTCCCGCCGCGCGGGCTGTGGCACCGCAGCGGCCGGGTCGTCTGCACGACCGTCGAGAACTGGCTGGGCGAACCCCAGCGGGCCGTCGCGCTGCGGGAGGTGGTGCTGCGCTACCTCGGGGCGTTCGGCCCGGCCACCGTCAGGGACGCGCAGCAGTGGTCGGGCCTCACCAGGCTCGCGGAGACGTTCGAGGCGCTGCGCCCGCGGCTGGTGACCTTCCGCGACGAGGCCGGCCGGGAGCTGTTCGACCTCCCGGACGCACCGCGCCCCGGCCAGGACACCCCGGTCCCGGTGCGGCTGCTGCCCGAGTTCGACAACATCCTGCTCGCCCACGCCGACCGCCACAGGGTCATCGCCGACGACCGGCTCGCCGTGGTCGTCGGCGGCAAACCCACGGTCCTGGTCGACGGCTACGTCGCCGCCACCTGGTCGGCCGGCAGGGACGCGGACCGGTCGATCACCGTCGACTACCTCGGCCCCGTGCCGCAGAGCAGGCGCAAGGCCGTCGCCGAGGAGTGCGACCGCCTGCGGCACTGGCTCAGGACGTGAAGTCGCGCAACGGTTTCCACCAGACCGGGTGGTCGCGGTACCAGGCGACGGTGTCGGCGAGCCCCTGCTCGAACGGCACCAGCGGCTCGTAGCCGAGCTCGGCGCGGATCTTCGTGTCGTCCAGCGCGTACCGCTGGTCGTGCCCCAGCCGGTCGGCCACCCGTTTCACCAGCGCCGGTCCCGCGCTGCACAGGTCGAGCAGGGCCTGGGTGATCTGCAGGTTGGTGCGCTCGTTGCCGCCACCGACGTTGTAGACCTCGCCGGCCCGCCCCGAGGTGAGCACCAGCTGGATCGCCCGGCAGTGGTCGGACACGTGCAGCCACTCCCGCACGTTCGACCCGTCCCCGTACAGCGGCACCGGAACACCGTTGAACAGGTTCGTGATGAACAGCGGGATCAGCTTCTCCGGGTGCTGGTACGGCCCGTAGTTGTTGGAACAGCGCGTGATCGACACATCAAGCCCGTGCGTGCGCCAGTACGCGCGGGCGATCAGGTCGCTGGACGCCTTCGAGGCGGCGTAGGGGGAGTTCGGCCGCAACGGCCAGTCCTCCGTCCAGGCGCCCTCGTCGATCGACCCGTACACCTCGTCGGTCGACACGTGCACGACCCGGGACACCCCGGTGCGGCGGCAGGCTTCCAGCACCGTCTGCGTGCCGAGCACGTTGGTGAGCACGAAGTCCGCGGCCGCCGTCAGCGAACGGTCCACGTGCGACTCGGCCGCGAAGTGCACGACCGCGTCGTGGCCGGGCAGCAGCTCCAGCAGCAGCTCCAGGTCGCAGATGTCGCCCTGCACGAACGACAGCCGCGGGTGCGTCTCGGGCAGGTTCGCGCGGTTGCCCGCGTACGTCAGCTTGTCGAGCACGGTGACGTGCGCGTCCTCGTAGCCCGCGTACCCGCCGTCGAGCAGGGTGCGGACGTAGTGCGAGCCGATGAACCCGGCCGCCCCGGTGACCAGCAGCTTCACGCCGCCACCTCCACGTGCGCGTCGTCGCCGACGACGAGCCGGTGCTGCTTGGCCGACCCGATCCTGGCCTTGCGCCCGATCAGCGAGGCCTCGATGCCGGAGACGTTGTGGACGAAGGCACCGGACAGCACGATCGAGTCCGACACCCCGGCCTCGGTGATCCGGCAGTCCGCGCCGATCGCCGTGTACGGCCCGATGACCGACGCCTCGACCAGGGTGCCCGCGCCGATGATCGCGGGACCGACGATGCAGGACCGCACGACCCGCGCGCCCTCCTCGACCACGACGTCGCCGATGAGCGTGCTCTCGTCGTCGACGATGCCCTGGATGTCCGTGCGGACCCTCATGAGCACCTCGCGGTTGCACTCCAGCACGTCCTCGACCTTCCCGGTGTCCTTCCAGAACCCCGAGTAGATCCGCGCCCGCACGTCGCGCTCGTGCGTCACCAGCCACTGCAGCGCGTCGGTGATCTCCAGCTCGCCCCGCCACGACGGCTCGATGGCGTCCACCGCCTCGTGGATGGCCGGGGTGAAGAAGTAGACGCCGATCATGGCGAGGTCGCTGCGCGGCTCCTGCGGCTTCTCCACGAGCCGTGTCACGCGCGAGTTCTCGTCCACCTCGGCGACGCCGAACGCGCGCGGGTCCGGCACCTTGTAGACGACGACCTGCGCGGACGACCGCACGGCCGCGAACTCGTCGGCGATCTCGGAGATGCCCTCGACGAGCATGTTGTCGCCCAGGTACATCACGAAGTCGTCGTCACCGAGGAAGGGCCGCGCGATCTTCACGCAGTGCGCGAGTCCCAGCGGCGCGTCCTGCGGGATGTACGTGATCGCCACCCCCAGGGCGGCCCCGTCGCCCAGCACGTCGGAGATCTCGTGAGCGCGGTCGCCGACGATGATGCCGATCTCGGTGATCCCGATCCCGCGCAGGTTGTCCACGACGTACTCGAGCACCGGCTTGTTGGCGATCGGGATGAGTTGCTTCGGCATCGAATAGCTGAAAGGACGCAGGCGTGTTCCCGCGCCTCCGGACAGCACCAGAGCCTTCATGGAACGTCTCCTCCACCGACTGTCACGTGGGACCGAAGGTTTCCCGTCCGTGGTGGACCGCAGCTGGAGAACGATCTCAAGACGCGGCAGGGCCCGCACCGGCTCGGCGCGGGCCCCGCTGCGAAGGGGGAACTACCGGTCGGACATCGGCGTGCCCGACGGCGGGGTGGGGGCGTCCATCCGGCCGGAGATGGTCGCGGGCACCTCCTGCGACGCGCGCGGCATCGGCGACTGGGTCCGCGCCTCCTCCTGCACGCGGTTCAGCCAGCCCTCCCAGCGCGACTGCATCGGGCGGACCAGACCGCCGCCGACACCGATGATGATCACGCCGGCCACCGTGGCGAGCACGGCGACGAGCACCGGCATGGTCACCGAGACGGCGATGCCGAGCTGGTTGAGCGCGGCGATGACGCCCAGCGCCATCACGAAGCCGTAGGTGATGTTGCCCAGCAGCTTGGTGTACGAGCGCTGGCCCAGCGCGCCGGTGACGAGGCCGCGCAGCGCCGTGCCGATCGCGGAGGCGACGATCACGAGCACGAGCGCGACGACGATGCGCGGCAGGTAGGCGATGACCTCGTTCAGCAGCGTGCTGACCGGGTTCGAGGCACCGAAGACGCCGAACGCCAGCTGCAACGCGATCAGCAGCACGAAGTAGTACACGAGCTTGGCGATCAGGCCGGTGGCGTCCATCGACGACTGCTTCATCGCGCCGGTCAGGCCGGAGCGCGCGACGAGCCTGTCGAAGCCGAGCCGCGTCAGCAGGAAGTTGACGCCCTTCGAGAGCGCCTTCGCGATGAACCAGCCGATGACGAGCACCAGCAGGAAGCCGAGCAGCTTCGGCACGAACGTGGCCACCATCGCCCACGCCTGGCCCAGGCCCTCGGTGATTTGCGAGCCCACGGGCCCTCCCGGATACGAAGTTGCGGTGAGTGAAGATCCGACCGGTTGATCGTGTCGCGGATCACACCACCGGGCAACCGCGACACTGTGACACGAAAGGGTGGCTGACGTGGATTTTCGTCGTAGTTCAGTCCAGAGTGGAACCACCGGTGGGGACCGGGGAGAGGGAAGCGCCCGACACGCTCCGTGTCGGGCGCTTCCGCATTTCCGGCCCTATGGCTGAGCGCTCAGGCCGCGGCCGTCGAGGTACTCCTGGATGTGCTCGACGGACAGGGCGGGCGCGGGTCCCGTCGCTGCCCCCTCGCCGTCCTTCGGCACGTTCGGGCGGGGGTCGCCGCGGCACTCGGAGCTGCTGCCCGGCAGAGCGCCGCTGAGCAGGTACCGGTTGACCTTCGCGTCGACGCAGGCGTTGCCGCCGTAGAGGCCGTGCTTGCCCTCGTCGACGACGGTGATCAGGTTGTGGCCCAGCCGCGCCGCCATCGCCGGGCCGCCCGCGTACTGCGTCTGCGTGTCGCCCTCGGCCTGCACGACGATGCCGACGGGGTAGCCGTCGCGCACGAGCCGCACCGGCGGCTCCGGCGGGCTGAACGAGCGGAACGTGCAGGTCATCGGCGCCGCGCGGATCACGCCGTAGCCGTAGGGGTAGCGCTCGCGGAACGTGCGCATGTCCTCGTAGTAGATGTCCAGGTCGGTCGGCCAGTCCGCCTCGCACGTGACCGTGTCGAACACACCCGACCGCAGCTCCTCGAGCCCGGACTGGGCCAGCAGCTGCGCGGCCTGGGCGCCCTGGGCGTTCGCGGGCTTCTCCCCCGACCGCAGCTGCACCACGATGTCCGCCAGCTCGCTCCACAGTGGACGGTAGCGGGACCCGACCCCGACCGCGCCGTCGAACGAGGACCGGGTGTGCCCCTCGACCGGGGTGGCGTACAGCTTGGCCGCGACCTTCTCCACCTCGGCCAGCACCTCGGCCTGCGACCGGCCCAGCCCGAACTTCTGGTTGCGCTCCCCCACCCACGTGGCCCACGCGTCGACGTCACGCCGGTAGGCCACGGCCTGCTGGCGGAACTGCTCGCGCCAGATCCACTCCGGGTGCACGGAGCTGTCGAGCACGCTGCGGTCCAGCCGGCTCGGGAACATCGTGCCGTACACCGCACCGAGGTACGTGCCGTAGGAGTAGCCCAGGTAGTTGATCTTCGCCTCACCGAGCACGCCGCGGATGACGTCCATGTCCCGCGCGGTGTTCATGGTGCTGACGTACTGCCGGATCCCGCCGGAGGAGTGCTGGCACGCCTCCTCCGACTCGCGCGCCTCCGCCGCCCACTTGCCGAACTCGCTGTCGGCCGGGCGGGAGTCCGGCGCGGCGATGGCGGGCGCGGTGCGGCAGTTCATCATGGTCGAGCCGCCGACGCCGCGCGGGTCGAAGCCGATCACGTCGTAGGCCTGCACGAGCTCGGTCTTCGCCAGGAACTGCGGCAGGCCGAGCCCGGACCCCCCAGGTCCACCCGGATTGGTGAGCAGCACACCGCGGCGCCGGTCCGGTGCCGTCGCCTTCTTGCGGCTGATGGTCAGGTTGATCCGGTCGCCGGCCGGCCTGGCGTAGTCGAGCGGCGCTGTCAGCGTGGCGCACTCCAGCTCGGTGAGCTTTCCCCCGCACGGCGCCCACTTCACCGGCTGGGCGGTGAAGTCGGCCAACGGGTCGGGCGGGTCGGCGGAAGCGGTCGTGCTCGCGGTCATGAGCACGACGACCCCCATCACAAGAGCCGGGAACGTACGCAAGTCGAAACCTCCGCGCCGGACTGACTGGACCATCAGTGCCCGAAGGTATGGCCGCGCAGACGCCGCCACGGGTTCTGTCACCTGTTCCGGTGGTGTCTCCGGCAACCGCATAGGGTGCGGGTATGACGACCGGCCCGGCCTCGGCGAACGCGAAGAAGGAGGTTCACCCTCCCGTCCTGTCCGCCCGCACGATGCGCAAGATCGAACGCGCGTCCGGCAACCTCGCCACGGCCAGCGTCGCCGAGATGGAGCAGCGGCTGTCGTGGTTCGCGCGGATGCCGGCCGACCAGCGGGCCAGCGTGCTGCTGCTGATCCAGAACGGCGTGGCCGGGTTCGTCGAGTGGCTGCACGACCGGCAGCAGGCGATCCGGCTGACCGCGGACGCGTTCCGCAGCGCCCCCAAGGACATCTCCCGCTGGGTGAGCCTGCGCCAGACCGTCGAGCTGGTCCGGATAGCGCTGGAGCTGTTCGAGGAGCAGATGCCGCAGATGGCGGCCGACGAGGCCGAACGCGCGATGCTGATGGAGGGCGTGCTGCGGTACGGCCGGGAGATCGCGTTCTCCGCGGCGACCTCGTACGCGGCGGCGGCCGAGGCGCGCGGTGCGTGGGACGCCCGGCTGGAGGCGCTCGTCGTGGACGGCATCGTCCGCGGCGACCCCGAGGAGTCGCTGCTGTCGCGGGCGGCCGCGCTGGGCTGGGACCCGGCGGCCGAGGCGACCGTGCTGGTGGGCAACCCCGGCGGCGAGGACCCGCCGGCGATCATCTACTCGGTGCGCAGCAAGGCGGCGCGGGCGGGACGGCCGGTGCTGCTGTCCGTGCAGGGCTCGCGGCTCGTGGTGGTGCTGGGCGGGCCGACCGAGACCGGCGAGGACGTGCTGGGCCGCATCTCCGAGGGCTTCGGCGAGGGCCCGGTGGTGGCGGGACCCACGGTGAGCAGCCTGTCCGAGGCGCACCGCAGCGCCAGTGACGCGTTGAGCGGGCTGCGCGCGGTCGTCGGCTGGCCGGCGGCACCGCGGCCGGTGCGGTCGCTCGACCTGCTGCCGGAACGGGCGCTGGCCGGTGACCCGGAGGCGGAGTGGCAGCTGGTCGACCGGGTGGCGCGGCCGCTGGAGGACGCGGGCGGCGCGCTGCTGGAGACCGTGGACGCGTTCCTGGAGGTCGGCGGCGTGCTGGAGACGTGCGCCAAAAGACTCTTCGTGCACCCGAACACGGTCAGATATCGCCTTCGGCGCGTTCAGGAAATGACGGGAAGAAATGCACATGACGCTCGAGACGCACTTGTGCTTCGCGTCGCATTGTCCGTAGGACGCCTGGCCCGCTCCCGCGGCCTGTGGTAGCCGCCGGGCTGTGACGGACTTCGCACACATCCGTTGGGGTGAGGGCCAAACGACCGTCGACCACGCTGAGCTGGCCTTATGTCGCGCAGCGCGCACCGCGCGGACACTTTTGTAGGGTCTCTACAAATACGATCGCAGTACTTCGTCCTTTGCGGCATGGGGTTGCGGCGGGGCGACCGGCTTTAGTAGCCCACGTGATCGCACTCCTCGCGCCCGGACAAGGGTCCCAGACGCCCGGCATGCTCAGCCCCTGGCTCGAACTGGAGGGGGCCGAGAAGCAGGTGCGCACGTGGTCGGACCTCACCGGGCTCGACCTGGTGCGGCTCGGCACCACCGCGGAGGCCGAGGAGATCGTCGACACCTCCATCACCCAGCCGCTGGTCGTGGCGCTCGCGCTGCTCGCGTTCGGTGAGCTGCGCCGCCGCGTCGCGCTGCCCTCCGACGTGGTCGTCGCCGGCCACTCCGTCGGCGAGCTGGCCGCCGCGGCGGTCGCCGGTGTGATCAGCACCGACGACGCGGTCGCGCTGGCCGCCGTGCGCGGCCGTGCGATGGCCGAGGCGTGCGCGCTGGAGCCGACCGGCATGGCCGCGGTGCTCGGTGGCGACGAGGCGGAGGTGCTCGCCCGCCTGGAGGAGCTCGGTCTCGTGCCCGCCAACCGCAACGGCGCCGGTCAGATCGTCGCCGCCGGTCCGCGCCCCGCGCTGGACGAGCTCGCGGAGAACCCGCCGGGCACGGCGAAGGTCCGCAAGCTGGCCGTCGCGGGTGCGTTCCACACGAGGTACATGGCTCCGGCCGAGGACGCCGTGCGCGCCCGTGCCGCCGAGGTCACCACGCAGGACCCTGCGCTGCCGCTGCTGTCCAACAGGGACGGCGCCGTCGTGACCGACGGCGCCGAGGTGCTGAGCCGCCTGGTCTCCCAGGTCACCAGCCCGGTGCGCTGGGACGTCTGCCAGGCCACCCTCGTCGAGAAGGGCGTGACCGGCTCGGTCGAGCTGCCGCCCGCCGGCGCGCTCACCGGTCTGGCCAAGCGCGCGATGAAGGGCACCGCCACCCTCGCCCTGAAGACGCCCGACCAGCTGGAGAAGGTCGCGGAGCTCTTCGACACCGCTGGAGCCGCTCAGTGACGACCTTCCAGGCGCCTGTGGCGTCCGCCGGGTGCCGCATCGTCGGGCTCGGCAGCTACCAGCCCGAGACGGTGGTCAGCAACCACGACCTCGCGCAGCGCATGGACACCTCCGACGAGTGGATCCGCGAGCGCGTCGGCATCGTGAACCGGCACGTCGCGGCCAAGGACGAGGGCGTCGTCGACATGTCCGTCGCGGCGGGCACCAGGGCGATCGAGGACGCGGGCCTCACCCCGGCCGACATCGGCGGCGTGATCGTGGCGACGTGCACCATGCCGTCGACGATCCCGAACGCCGCCGCCCAGGTGGCCACCCGGATCGGCATCACGGCCGCCGCCGCGTTCGACCTGAACGCCGCGTGCGCCGGCTTCTGCTACGCCGTCGCGACCGCCGCGGACATCGTCCGCGCGGGTACGGTGAAGAACGTTCTCGTCATCGGAGCCGAGAAGCTCACCGACTGGACCCACCAGGACGACCGCTCGACCGCGATCATCTTCGCGGACGGCGCGGGTGCCGTC
Source organism: Nocardia sp. NRRL S-836 (assembly GCF_001279525.1). Classification (GTDB taxonomy): domain Bacteria; phylum Actinomycetota; class Actinomycetes; order Mycobacteriales; family Pseudonocardiaceae; genus Lentzea. The sequence continues at coordinate 104,121 of NZ_LGDY01000125.1, forward strand.
GTGGTCGGAGCCAGCGAGGAGAACCACATCGGCCCCGTCGCCTGGGGCTCGGACGGCACGATGTCCGAGGTGATCAGGATCGACGACCGCGACTCGTTCATCCACCAGGAGGGTCAGACGGTCTTCCGCTGGGCGACGACCCAGGTCGCGCCCGTCGCGATCAGGGCCGTCCAGCTCGCCGGCGTCGAACTGTCCGATGTGGACGTGCTCGTGCCGCACCAGGCGAACCTGCGCATCATCGAGGCGATTGCCAAGCGGCTCAGGAAAGGCGGTGCTCGCGAGGACCTGAAGGTCGCTCGTGACATCGTGGAGTCCGGCAACACCTCCTCGGCCTCGATCCCCATGGCACTGGACCACATGCGGACCGCGGGCGAGATCTCCAGCGGAGACGTGGTGCTGATGGTCGGGTTCGGCGCAGGCCTGTCCTACGCGGGACAGGTGGTCCGCTGCCCATGATTTTTCACGTGTCAATCGAAAGGGAACTTCAGTGAGCGACAACGTCCTGACCGGTCTTGCCGAGATCGTCGAAGAGGTCGCCGGTGTGGCCGCCGACGACGTCACCGCTGAGAAGTCCTTCGTGGACGACCTCGACATCGACTCGCTGTCGATGGTCGAGATCGCCGTCCAGGCGGAGGACAAGTTCGGCGTGAAGATCCCGGACGACGAGCTGGCGAACCTCAAGACCGTTGGTGACGCGGTGACGTACATCACCAGCCACGCATGAGTTCGACCATCGACGTCGTCATCACCGGGCTGGGTGCCACCACCCCGCTCGGTGGTGACGTGACGTCCACCTGGGACGCGTTGCTGGCAGGCAAGAGCGGGGTCCGCCCCATGACCCACGAGTGGGTCGAGAAGTACGACCTGCCGGTCAAGATCGCGTCGCAGCTCGTCGTCGATCCCACCGAGGTCCTGCCCCGCGTCGAGGCGCGGCGCCTGGACCGCTCGGAACAGGTCGCCATCGTCGCCTCACGCCAGGCGTGGGCCGACGCGGGTCACAACGACGACACCGTCGACCGCGAGCGCCTCGCCGTCATCATCGGCACCGGCATCGGCGGCGCGATCACCCTGCTCACCCAGGACGACCTCCTGGAGCAGCACGGTCTGCGCAAGGTGTCGCCGCTGACCGTCCCGATGCTGATGCCGAACGGCCCGGCCGCGCACGTGGGCCTGGAGCTGAAGGCACAGGCGGGCGTCCACGCGCCGGTCTCGGCCTGCGCGTCCGGCGCCGAGGCCATCGCCTGGGCGTACCGCATGATCAAGGCCGGCGAGGCCGACGTGGTCGTGGCGGGCGGGGCGGAAGCCTGCATCACCGCGATCCCGGTCGCGGGCTTCTCCCAGGCCCGCACCATGAGCACCCGCAACGACGAGCCGGAGAAGGCCTCGCGCCCGTTCGACACGGACCGCGACGGCTTCGTCCTCGGCGAGGGCGCGGGCGTCATGGTGCTGGAGCGCCGCGAGTTCGCGGAGGCCCGCGGTGCCAAGATCTACGGCCGCCTGGCGGGCATCGGCACCTCGGCCGACGGCTACCACATCACCGCCCCCGACCCCGAGGGTGTCGGCCAGTCGCGTGCCATCGCCGCATCCCTGCGGTCCGGTGGCCTCGACCCGTCCGACGTCGGTCACGTGAACTGCCACGCCACCTCCACGCAGGTGGGCGACGTGGCGGAGACCGTGGCCATCCGCAAGGCCATCGGCGACCACCCGGTCCTCACCGCACCGAAGGGCGCCCTCGGGCACCTGCTCGGCGCGGCGGGTGCCGTGGAGGCGATCGTCACCGTCCTGTCGATCCGCGACGGCATCGTTCCCCAGACCCTCAACCTGGAGAACCTCGACCCCGCGGTCACGCTGGACGTGGTGGCCGGAGAGCCCCGCAAGGTCAAGCTCGACGCCGCCGTGAACGACTCGTTCGGCTTCGGCGGTCACAACGTGGCGCTGGCCTTCACCCCGGCCTAGCTCCCACCGCACGACGCACAGTGCCCCGGCCCGCCACGCGGACCGGGGCACTGCCGTTCGCCGGTGATCGGGGCCGCGCTCAGCGCCCGGTGTGCCTCAGCACCGCTCCATCTGCGGCATCCGGTTCTCCGGGGCCTCGTCGACCCGCCAGTCCCCGCCCTCGCGCACGACCACGTAGACCACCCGCCACCGGATGCAGCCCTCCGGCAGCGCGACCGGTGCCTTGGCGACGTCCTGGGTGGACACGAACGAGATCAGCACCCGGACCCGCCGCCCGGCCACGTCCGACTCGATCCGCTGCACGACCATCCCGCTGTCGCGCGTGGTCTCGTAGGCGGCCCGCCAGGTCTCCTCGACCGCCTGCGAGGCCCGCCGTTCCGTGACCGCACCGGCCCAGGCGTCGAAGTTCCGCGCGTTGATCGCGTCGAAGTACCGCTGCAGCACGGCCTGCACCTGCTGCCGGTCGGGGTGCGTGAACGAGTCGGCGCTCAGCCGGACCTCTCCCGACCCCGGCTGCTGGCCGGCGGACGACGCCACGGCCGGCTCCCCGGAAGCCTCCGCGGGGCGCAGGTACACGGCCCGTCCGACCATCCCGGCCGCCACCGCCGCACCGGTGATCACCACGACGGCCGGCACCAGCCAGCGACTCGCTGCGCTCCCCACCCGCCGAAGCCTAGCCCCAGGCAGGCGCAGGACGCGGGGGACCGCTCACAAAGGGTGGCCGTTACGCGGAATAGAAAGATTCACCCGAAAGATTCGATTGTCCGGTCGGTCCCCGTTGCATGCAGCAAGACAATGATTGGCACATAAATTTCCGATGACCAATCCCATACTACGAATTAGTTCTTCCGGGGGAGAGGACTACGCCGTTCGGCCGTACCAAACACGCATTTGCCGGGATTTGCAGCTTCACCCGAACAGCTCAAACAACACGCGCTGTGCCCGACCGTTGCCCACCCCTAACTATACGTCGCCGTTCATCTGGAATAGTGCAGATCAGCGGTCTGCGATTTGAGGAACGATCTCGTTTCGTTTAGCGGCGGTCGATCTGACCGTCATTGACTCGCCACTCAGCAAACCTCTCAACCGGGTGATGTGGTCCCAAACCTCTTCACCCAGAGTCGCATACGCGCCGGTAACCACCGGTCTTTCGGTCTCGAACGGCCCACCCATATGCCTCGAATGGCGGATTGGCCATCGCTGCGCGAATGTGCGGGAATATGCGGCGTAAACAAAATGCGAAACAGCGAGGGAGGTAATTCGGTGGACCTCAGATACGAGGCGTTCTGCTTCGCGGATCGACGGTTCTACGATCTGCAGAGCAGCACCGAAAGCGGCCTCCCCGGTGATGACTTCTCCCACGAGCTGCCGCCTCTGCCGGACGGCTGGGTGCAGGCGGAACGCAACGTGTGGCGGCACCTGCACCCGCACGGCGTGCAGTTGCCGAAGCAGGGCTGGAAGATCCACGTCTCGGCCGGCCTGGACAACGCGAGCGCGGTGCTGAAGACCACCTTCGACTACTGCGTCGAACGGAAGATCCCCTTCAAGTACCTGCAGACCGTCTCGATCGTGCTGGCGCGCAACTCCAAGTACGCGCCCCGGGAGGGCAGCGGCAAGCTGGTCACGATCTACCCGACGAGCACGGAGCAGCTGGAGCAGGTGCTGTCCGAGCTCGCCGCGGTGCTCGACGGCCAGCACGGCGCGTACATCCTCAGCGACCTGCGCTACGGCAAGGGCCCGCTGTACGTGCGCTACGGCGGGTTCTCCGAGCAGTGGCTCGAGGTCGACGGGCAGCAGGTGCTCGCGATCGAGGGGCCGGACGGCGAGCTCGTGGCCGACCAGCGCAAGCCGGTCTTCAGCCTGCCGGAGTGGGTGGAGCTGCCGGAGTTCCTGGCGCCGCACCTCGCGGAGCGCAACGCCGGTGACCCGCAGCGGTTCCCGTACCAGATCAAGAGCTCGCTGCACTTCTCCAACGGTGGCGGCGTCTACCTCGCGACCCGCAAGAGCGACGGCAGGGAGGTCGTGCTCAAGGAGGCGCGGCCACACGCCGGGCTCGACCGCGAGGGACGCGACGCGGTGGCACGGCTGGAGCTCGAGCACCAGGTCCTCACCCGGCTCGCCGGCGTCGAGGGCGTGCCCGCGGTGTACGACCGCTTCACCGAGTGGGAGCACCTGTTCGTCGCCATGGAGTTCATGCCGGGCCGGTCCCTCGGGCAGTGGCTCGGGATGAACTACCCGTTGACGCACAAGGAAGCCGGCGACGAGAAGGTCACCGCCTACCGCGACCGGGCCCTCGCGCTGGTCGGCAGGGTCGAGGCGCTGATGGCGCGGGTGCACGAGCGCGGCGTCGTCTTCGGCGACCTGCACACGATGAACATCCTGGTGGACGAGGACGACGAGGTCTCGCTGATCGACTTCGAGCTGTCGTCGACGATCGAGGACGTGCACCGGCCGACGCTGGGCGCTCCCGGCTTCCAGGCACCGAACGACCGCGAGGGCTTCGACATCGACGCCTACCCGCTGGCCGCGCTCAAGCTGTGGATCTTCCTGCCGCTCAACGCGGTGCTGGAGCTCTCCCCGGCGAAGCTCGACCAGCACGTGCGGGTGGTCAAGGACCGCTTCGGGCTGAGCGACGAGTACTGCCAGGGCATCGTCGACGTGCTGCGGCCGCGGGTCGACCCGCCGTCGGAGCCGGCGTTCACCGCGTTCGACGACGCGGAACCGGACTGGACGGTGGTGCGCAAGGAGATCGCCACCGCCGTGCTGCAGAGCGCGACCCCGAACCGGACCGACCGGCTCTTCCCCGGCGACATCGAGCAGTTCGAGGTCGGCGGCGCGTGCTTCGCCTACGGCGCGGCGGGTGTGCTGCACGCGCTCGACGTGAGCGGCGAGGGCCGTTACCCCGAGCACGAGGACTGGCTGATCAGGTCGGTCCGGCGGGAACCCCCGAAGCAGCCCGGCTTCTACGTCGGCGCGCACGGCATCGCCCACGTGCTGGAGAACTTCGGCCACCACGACCTCGCGACCGACCTGGTCGAGAGCTACGCGCCGCTCGTCGCGACCACGAAGGACCACGGGCTGAGCGCCGGCCTGTCCGGTGTCGGGCTCAACCTGCTGCACTTCGCGGACACCCGTCAGGACGACGGTTTCGCCGTGCGGGCGGAGGAGCTGGCCGAGCGGCTCGCACGACAGCTCGCCGACGCGCCGGGCCCCGGTGGCAAGGCGAAGGCGGGACTGCTGCACGGCTGGTCGGGTCCCGCGCTGTTCTTCCTGCGGCTGTTCGAGCGCACCACCGAACGCCGCTGGCTCCGGCTCGCCGAACAGGCGCTGGAACGCGACCTGGCCGAGACCATGATCGCGCTGGACGGCTCGGTGCAGGTGCGGGACGGCAACTTCCGGTCGCTGCCCTACGTCGGCATCGGCGGTGCGGGCATCGCGCTCGTGCTCACCGAGTTCGCCGCGATCGCGCCGGAACGGCCGTGCGTCGAGCAGCTCCCCGGGCTGCTCGACGCCTGCACCAGCGAGTTCGTGATCCAGCCCGCGCTGACGCTGGGCAGGGCCGGTCAGCTGGCCACCCTCGCCCACGCCGTCCGGCACGCGCCGGACGAGCGGTACGACCGGTCGATCCGGCGGCACCTGCGGGCACTGGGCTGGCACGCCGTGCGCTTCGGCGGCGGGCTCGCGTTCCCCGGCGTGCAGCTGCGCCGGCTGTCGATGGACCTCACCACCGGCGGTGCGGGCGTCCTGCTCGCCATCGCGTCCACTGTGGACGGCCGCGCACCCCTCCCCTTCCTGGGGAGGACCCAGACCCCGGTCCTCGCGGACCGGTAGCAGTAATCCAGCAAGATCCCTCTGAGCAAGGAGACCGTCATGGGCTTCATCCTCGACATGCAGGACCTCGAGACCCCCGAGGCGCCGGCGAACGTGCTGGCCGGCGGCTCCAGCGGCGGTGGCGGCGGCTCCACGACCGCGTCCAACGCCTCGCTGCTGCTCCCCTGCTCGCACAGCACCGTCAGCCTGCTGGCCTGCTGAGCTGCGTCACAACTGATCCACTCCGGCCGGTGAGCGGCATAGGCGAAGTATGCCGCTCACCCGCCACCTGCAGGGCCCGGCAGCCGGCCAGCTGTCGGGCCCTCGCTCATGATGCGCCCTGATCACCTCCCGGAGGAACAGCGATGACCAAACCCGGTGACGCTCTGCTGTTCTCCACCGTCAAGCGCGACTACCGGCCGTGGCTGCTGCTGCTCAACGCCGCGGTCACCACCGCCGCCGGTCTGCTGCTGCCGACCGCGCTGGCCCGTGCCGTGGACATGGCGCTCGGCGGCGAGCTCGTGCCGGCCACGATCCTGTTCCTGCTGGTGCTCGCGGCCGTCGAGATCCTCGGTGACGCGATCGGCATCGTGCTCGCCGCCAGCATCACCGCCCGCGGGACCGCGTGGTTGCGCCGGCGGCTGTCGGAGCACCTCCTCACGCTCGGTCATCCCGCGCCGTTCGCCCACGGGGACGCCGTCAGCCGCGTCACCGGGGACTGCGGCAACGCGGGCAGCGTCGCCGTCACGTTCACCGGTCTGGTCGTCACCGTCGTGTCCTCGGCAGGTTCGGTCGTCGCACTGGCGTTGCTGGACTGGCGGCTCGCGGTGGTCTTCCTGGTCAGCGCCCCCGTCGCCGCGTTGCTGATCCGCACGCACATGCGCCTCACCGCCGACGACGTGCTGACCTACCAGGAGGTCTCCGGCGAGGTCTCGGCCCGGCTGCTCGACTCCGTGTCCGGCCTGCGCACGATCTCCGCCGCGGGTATCGCCGACCGCGAGACGGCCCGCGTGCTGCAGCCGCTCCCCCGGCTCGCCGCGGCCGGCGCCGGGATGTGGCGCACCCAGGCGAAGATGATGTGGCGGGCCGGTCTGCTGCTGCCCGCCGTGGAGGTCGCGGTGCTCGCGGCCGCCGGTTTCGGGGTGCTGCAGGGCAGGCTGAGCACCGGTGACGTGCTCGCCGCCCTCGGTTACGCCGCGCTGGGCATGGGGATCGTCGGCCAGATCACCCAGCTCACGGTCCTGGAACGCACCCGCGCCTCCGCCGGTCGGATCGCCGAGGTGCTCGACACCGCGCCACCGCAACGCCCCCGCGCCCGGCCTCCCGTGGCCGGGGCCCTCGAACTGCGCGCCGTCAGCGTCGACGGCGCGCTCCACGACGTCGACCTCGTCGTCCCGGCCGGTGCGTTCTGCGCGGTCGTGGGCAGCTCCGGCGCGGGCAAGTCGGTGCTGGCCGCGGTGCTCGGCGGACTGTCCGCAGTGGACTCCGGTGAGGTGCGGCGGTCCGGTGACGTCGGGTACGCCTTCGAACGGCCGGTGCTGCTGGGCGCGACGATCGGCCGTTCCATCGGCTACGGAACGGACGCCGACGACGCCCGGATCCGCGACGCCGCCGTCGCCGCGCAGGTCCACGACGTGCTGATCCGGTTGCCCCGGGGCTACGAGACACCGGTCGCCGACACCCCGCTCTCCGGCGGTGAGGCGCAGCGAATAGGCCTGGCGCGCGCGATCGTGCGCGATCCCGAGGTGCTGGTGCTCGACGACGCCACCGCCAGTCTGGACACGGTCACCGAGGCCAGGGTGGACACCGCGCTGACCACCGCACTGCCCGGCCGCACCCGTGTCGTGGTGACGCACCGGCCGGCCACGGCCGCGCGCGCGGACCTGGTGGTGTGGCTGGAGAACGGCCGGGTGCGCGCGACCGGCACCCACCGCGAGCTGTGGAACGACGAGGACTACCGCGCCGTGTTCACCGGGGGCGAGTGATGCGCTTCTACCTCTCCACGCTGGCCGGGCACCGCCGCGGCGTGCTGGTCCTGCTCGCCTGGTCCGCGCTGGAGGGCATTCCGGCGTTCTTCGGCGGCAAGCTCGTCGGCACCGCCGTCGACCGGGGCTTCGCGGCCGGCCGTCCGGTGGCCGGCCTGCTCTGGCTGCTCGCGTTCGCCGCTCTGGCCGTGGCCGGGGCGCTCGGCCAGCGCCAGGTGTTCGCCCGGCTCGGCGACGTCGTCGAACCCATGCGCGACGCCCTGGTCACGCAGGTCGTCAGGGGCGTGCTGACCACGGACACGCACCGGCGCACCCCGGACGCCAGCGCCGTCGCGATGATCACCCGGCACGTCGAGGTGGTCCGCGACGCCACCGCCGGTGTGCTGGTGCAGGCCCGCGCGCTGCTGGTCACCACGGTCGCCGCGCTCGTCGGGCTCGCCACGACCGCGGCCGCGCTCACGTGGCTGGTCGTCCTCCCGATCGTCGTGGCGCTCGTGCTGTTCGGGCTCATGCTGCCGTCGCTGGCGAAGCGGCAGCGCAACGCGGTCATGGCCGACGAGCGCACCGCCGAGGCCACCGGTGGCGTGCTGACCGGGCTGCGCGACGTGGCCGCGTGCCGCGCCGAACGCGAGGCGTTCGAGGACATCCGCGCGCAGGTCGACCAGCAGGCCGCGGCGACGATCACCGTGGCGTGGGCGAACGCGTTGCGTGCCACGGTGATCGCGGTGGGTGGCTTCGCGCCGATCGTGCTGCTGGTGGCGTTCGCACCGCCGCTGGTCCGCTCCGGCGAGCTCACCACGGGCGCGGTGCTCGCCGCCGTCATCTACCTGACCAACAGCGTGAACCCGGCGTTGCACGGCCTGGCCCGCACCACCAGCACGGTGGTCATGCGGCTGATGGTCGCCCTCAAACGACTGCAGGAGGCCGCGCCGCAGCGAACCCGAGCCGACGGCACGGAGATCCCCTCGAACTGCGAGTTCACGCTGAAGGACGTCACGTTCGGCTGGAGCCCGGACGCCGAGCCCGTGGTCAGGGACCTGGACCTGCGCGTCGTGCCGGGCGACCACCTGGCCGTCGTCGGACCGTCCGGCATCGGCAAGTCCACAGTGGCCGGTCTGCTCACCGGTCTGATGCCGCCGGGGCACGGCGAGGTGCTGTTCGGTGGCGTTCCGGTCGACCGGGTGGTCCCGGCGATCCGGCACCACGCGATCGCGTTGATCCCGCAGGAGACCTACCTGTTCACCGGGACGGTCAGGGAGAACCTCGCCCTGCTGGCACCGCAGGCGACCGATGACGAGCTGGTCGCCGCGGTGAAAAGCGTTGGGGCCAAACCACTTCTGGACCGGCTGGGTGGCCTGGACGCACGGCTGGGCCACGCGGGCGAAGGGCTTTCCGCCGGTGAGGCGCAGCTCCTCGCACTCGCACGGGTCCACGTCTCGGCCGCCGCGGTGGTCATCCTCGACGAGGCGACCTCGCACCTGGACCCGGCGGCCGAGGCACGGGTCGAGCGCGCGTTCGCGGCACGACAAGGCGTCCTGGTGGTCATCGCACACCGGCTGAGCTCGGCTTTGAGGGCCAACCGGGTGCTGGTCATGGACGGTGGCGCACCACTTCTGGGCACCCACGAGCAGCTGCTGAAGACCTCACCGACCTACGGCCGGCTGATGCTGGCCTGGGATCCCACGCACCACGAGGAAACCCCGCTGCCCAACCGGTAGCGGGGTCCACTCAGGACTCATCCGACGCGGTGCAGCCAGGTGACCGGCGCGCCGTCGCCCGCGCGGCGGAACGGCTCCAGCGCGTCGTCCCACGCCGCGCCGAGGAGCTCGTCGACGCCGTGCGCGAAGGACTCACCGCCGCGGGAGCGTGCCGCGAGTGCGCGCAGCTGGTCCTCGTTGACGACGATGTCGCCGTTGGCGGAGGTGCGCGCGTGCCACAGCCCCAGCACGGGCGCGAAGCAGAACCGCTCGCCGTCCTGTCCTGGGGACGGTTCCTCGGTCACCTCGAAACGGAGCATCGGCCACGCGCGCAGCGCAGCCACGAGTTTGGCGCCGGTGCCGGCATCTCCGGCCCATGCGCATTCAGCGCGCAACTGGCCTGGTGCCGCGGGTTGCGCTGCCCACCTGAGGTCCACTCGTTCGCCAAGGGTGCCCGAGATCGCCCACTCGACGTGCGGACAGACCGCAGACGGCGACGAGTGGACGTAGACCACGCCACTGGTGCTGCCACGGGTGCTCACTGCTGACCTCCGCTACTCGACGAGGGACGTCTTCCCCTACGCCTTTGCCGAGTGAGGTGATCACCGTGAAACCCGTTCGCTGCATTCTGCCTCGACTTGAGGCATGTCCGCCATAAGAACCAGCTCGATCATCACCCGACCGGGGCAGATACAGGTCTAAAGTCCCGATCTCAGCGGCCGAGTGATGCCTGATCGTGATCTACAACGCGTTTATCGCGGCGACGACGCCGACGAGGCCGGTGCCCTGTTGGAAGAGGAGGTGTGCGGGCCGACGACCCGGTGGTGCCGTACCGCGCCGCGGCTCGGCCGTGACCCGCCCGGGGCCGAAAGCCCCGCCGCCGGACGGCCCACAGGAGCTGGTGAGGACCTTGATCGGCAACGCCCTTCGCGCCGGGCGCCGCGCCGCGGACCACCGGGCCGCCGGTGGTCCGCGCCGCTGAGGTGGTGGTGGTCGCGGCCGCCGCGACAGGGGGATGCGGCGGCCACGAGCACCACGGCGTGTCCGTACATGGACCCTCCGTGAGCTTGGACAGACAATCCGTCCAACGAGTGATCCACTTTCAGGTGACGCGGTCGCGCAACGTCTCGACTGCTGGGAGTGGCGTTCGATTCCTTCCGGCCGCCCCCGGAGCGCTACCGTGTGCCCCCGTGCGGAAAGGTGGGGACTCGTGCGGTTGATCCGTCTGGGCGCTGAACCCTCGGCCATCGGGGCGGACGTCCGTGCTGCCCTCACTGCGTGCGGCGCGGGCACGGAGGTGCTCGGCGGGGTGGCGCTGACCGGCGTGCAGCCGCCCGACTGCCCGCTGCCGCTGGACGCGGTCGTCGTGCTGCCCAAGGGCGTGCTGGTGATCGTCGGCGTGGACCTGCCCGACCCGGCCGTGAAGCTGGAGGCCCCGCTCGGCGGGCCGTGGTCGATCGACGGGTGGCCGCTGGTCAGCCAGGACGGCTCGCCGAACCCCGCGACCGAGGCGGTGGCGGCGGCGACCGCGGTGGCGCAGCGGCTGCAGGCGATGCGCGCGGAACCGCTGCCGGTGAGCACGGTCGTCGCGGTCGGCCCGTTCGTGAGCCAGGTCGTGCAGCCCTCCGCCGACCTCAACCGCGGCGTGCGGGTGCTGCACCCCAAACCGTCCACTTTGCTCACCGCCGCCCGCGAGCTCGCGACGTCGGCGGTGCCGTGCTCGGCCGAGCACGCGGCGAAGCTGCTCGCCGTCCTGCAGACCACCGGCACGCCGCCGGACGCCGCGCTGCTGCTGAGCGAGGGCTTCACCGACGCCGTCTCCCCCGACCTGGCCTCGGCCAGCACCATGCTGATCCCGAAGATCAACGCACGTCCGCCGGTGGGCAAACGTTTGCCGCACAACTGGGCGCGGCTGCGCTGGCCCTACCTCGCGGCCGCCGGCCTGCTGGTGCTGGTCCTGCTCGGGTGGCTGGTCGTCGCGCTGCCCGGCGGTGACGCGCAGGTCGGTGCGACGGAGACACCGCCGCCGGGACCGACGACGGTGGTCGTGGACGGCACGACGTTCGTGCCGAAAGACACCAAGAAGGACAAGGACTGCGCTGCACAGGCGTTCGGCGACGTGAAGGCGTGGCTGGTCGCGAACGAGTGCGGCCAGATCCTGCGCGCCACCTACGAGACGACCGTCAGCACCCGCAAGGCCACGGTGCTGGTCGCGGACCTCGACGTGCTCGACGGCCCGAGCGCGAAGGCGTTCCACGCGATCGTCGCGGCACCCGGCTCCGGCGGCGTCAACGGGCCCGACGGCACCCCGCTGGCCAACGCGGCGTTCGCGAGCGGCATGAAGGGCAGCCACGTGCAGCTCGCGTTCGTCGTGTGGTCCGGCGGTGCGGGCGACCCGGCGCTCGACCCGATCGCCAAGCAGGCGTTGCGGCTGCCCGCCTCCCGGTAGAGGGTGGGGAGCATGATCGGTCAACTTCGTTCCGTGGTCGTCGACTGCCCCGACCCCTCCGAGCTGGCGTCGTTCTACGAGCAGCTGCTCGGGGGCGACCGCGTCGCCGACGGCAGCGACCCGAACTGGGTCGTGGTCGTCGCGAGCGGTGTCCGGCTCGCGTTCCAGCGGGCGCCCGAGTACGTGCCGCCGGTGTTCCCCGATCCGCACGGCTCGCAGCAGTTCCACCTCGACGTGCTGGTCGAGGACGTCGAGGAGGCGGAGGAGAAGGTGCTCGCCCTCGGCGCCAAGCTCCTCTCACGCGACAACGACGACACCTACCGCGTCTACACCGACCCGGTGGGGCACACCTTCTGCCTCGTGTGGCTCACGTAGTTCGGGCCTAGTCTGGCGGCCATGGATTTCGACGTCATCGTCATCGGTGGTGGCCCCGTAGGTGAGAACGTGGCGTGGCGGACGGCCGCGGGAGGCCTGTCCACCGCCATGGTCGAGAAGGAGCTGGTCGGCGGCGAGTGCTCGTACTGGGCGTGCATGCCGTCCAAGGCGTTGCTGCGCTCCGGTCACGCTCTCGCCGCCGCCCAGCGCGTCAAGGGCGTGGTCGGCGGCCACCTCGACCCGGAGGCGGTGCTGGCCAGGCGCACCGAGTTCACGTCCGACTGGGACGACGCGGGCCAGGTGAAGTGGGCCGAGTCGGTCGGCATCCACGTCCTGCGCGGCGAGGGCGAGGTGACCGGCGAACGCGAGGTCACCGTCGGCGGCGAGGTGCACCGGGCGCGGGTCGCGGTGGTCGTGTGCACCGGCAGCGTGCCGAAGATGCCGCCGCTGGACGGCATCGCCGACACTCCGGTGTGGACCTCCCGCGAGGCGACGTCGGCGCGCACGGTGCCCGAGTCGCTCGTGGTGCTCGGCGGTGGCGTGGTCGGTGTCGAGATGGCGCAGGCGTGGGCCCGGCTCGGGTCGAAGGTCACGCTGGTGGTGTCGGGTGACCGGCCGTTGCCGCGGCTGGAGGACTTCGTCGGGCCGCTGGTCGTGGAAGGCCTGCAGGCCGACGGCGTCGAGGTGCTGCTGAACGCCCGTGCCGCCGCCGTCGCGCCGGGTGCGCTGACGTTGCAGGACGGCCGGGTGGTCACGGGGGCGGAGATCCTCGTCGCGACCGGGCGGATCCCGGCGACGAAGGACGGCAAGCCGCTGAGCACCGACGACACCGGCCTGGTGTCCGGTGTGGACGGTCAGTGGCTGTACGCGGCCGGTGACGTCACCGGGCGGGCGCTGCTCACCCACCAGGGCAAGTACCAGGCCCGCGCGGTCGGGTCGGCGATCCTGGAGCGTTCCCGCGGCGGCGAGCCGAAGCCGTGGTCGGCCGGTCAGGCCAGCGCCGACCACGTGGCGGTGCCGCAGGTCGTGTTCACCGACCCCGAGGTGGCGTTCGTCGGGCACACCGCGGAGGAGGCGCGGGCCGCCGGGCGCGAGGTCAAGGTCGTGGACCTCGACATCGCGGTGGCCGGGTCGTCGTTGCACGCGGACGGCTACCACGGCAAGACGCGGATGGTGGTCGACGAACGCACGCGGACGCTGGTCGGCGTCACGTTCGTCGGCCAGGACGTGGCCGAGCTGCTGCACTCCGCCACCGTCGCGATCGTCGGCGAGGTGACCGTGGACCGCCTGTGGCACGCGGTGCCCGCGTACCCGACGATCAGCGAGGTGTGGCTGCGGATGCTGGAGGCCTACGGGCTCTGAGGCTCCAGCACGCTCCCGAGCACGTCGGTGAGCAGCTCGTTCGCCGTGCCGACCACGTACGCGCGGTCGTCCTCGTCGACCCGTTCGGCGAGCTTGAACAACGCGTCCGCGGTCTGCACGGCGATGCGGAAGGTCAGCATGACCGGGGCGTCGCCGTGCGCGCCGAAGCGGTTGACGAACAGCTCGGCGAGCCGTTCGGCCATCAGCTCGTACTGGTCGACGCTGGAGTCGAGCCGGTGGCTGTCCAGCATGTCGCCGAACCGCACCCGGCCGAAACCGGGCAGCTCCGCGAGCATCCGCAGGTACACGCTGACGATCTGCGTCATCGCCCCGCGCCACGTGTCCGCGATGAGGTCGCCGGCGAACAGCTCCTCGACCTCGCGCAGATATGCCTCCATGCCGCGCAACGCGAGAGCGTGCACCACGGATCGTTTGTCCGGGAAGTACTGGTAGAAAGAACCGATGGGCACTCCGGCCACATCGACGATGCGCGCCGTGGTGATGTCGTCGTAGTCGTATTCGTTCAGCAGGCTCGCACAAGCGTCCAGGATCGCGGAGACAGTAGCCGCACCACGCTGTTGCACCGGCTGCCGACGCATCACCCTGGCCAACCTGCCCCTGGCCGGGTCTTCATGCACTCCGACATCTTTATCCATACGACCGGGTAGACCCAAGCACAGTTTCCCGGCAGTTTTCAGCCGGGCTCCCCGCGGCGTTTGCGGCGCAGCACCCAGCCGAAGTCCACCAGGCAGACGACGGCGAGCAGCAGGAGCAGGACACCGAGCCAGCCGAGGTCGGCGCGCAGGGCCAGCCAGCCCGCGACCGAGTTGAAGACCAGACCGAACCCGGCGAGCCACAGCCGCAGCGTCAGAGCACTGCGCGGCGGCGCCGGGGGCGGCAGGTGGTCACTCACGTCACCCGGTTTCCCGCAGCAGGGGCGCCTCAACCGACCTCAGCGGCCGCGGCGGTTTCGTCACGTAGGGCCGCACGAGGCGGGTCAGCGCGAGGCCGGGCGCGATCAGCGGCACGACGGCGGTCAGCACGGCGGCGGTGACGCCGGCCCGCAGCACGTCCCGCGGCATGACGGCGACGCGGTCGACGACGAACGCGCGCCGGCCGGTGAGCGAGACGGCCGCGAGGACCAGCAGGAACGCGACCATGCTGAGCATCGCCCGTTGCACCGCGTGCTCGTACCCGGCCGCCTCGCCCGCGACGAGCACCGCGAACCAGCCGGCCAGGGCGGGCAGCTGCCCCTGCTCGGTGGTCGCGGCCCAGCTCAGACCGCCGATCGTCGCGAGCCAGGCGAGCACGTCGGCCCGGTCGCGCGCCCAGTCCGTGGCCGCGTCGAGGGGGATGCCCGTCCAGGCGAGCAGGCCGAGCGGTGTCGGCGGGTGCTCGGTGAGCTGGGCCAGCACCCAGGCGAGCAGCCACGCCGACAGCAGCACCGCGAGTGCGAGCTGCCACCGGGGCCGGCGCACCACACACCGGGCGAGCCGGACGATCTCCGCGCGCGTCATACCCCCACCTTGCCGCTTTCCGGTGGTTTGTGGAGAAACGTCACCCCGATGCTCACCCGTGCGGCCCTCGTCCGGGGGTGTCGACCACGCAGCGCTATCCACGATCGTGTGACAGATCTTTCCTATGCTGAGTTGATGAGCATCGATCAGCTTCTGCGGCTGCCCAGCTACCTGATGCTGCAGCTGGTGCGCGAGGCGCGGCGGCTGAGCCGGGGCGGCCTGCGCGGGCCGCACGTGACGGTGCTGGCGTGCCTGGCCGAGCAGGAGGCCGTGGCGCAGAAGCGGATCAGCGAGCAGGTGCGGATGGACCCCAGCGACCTGGTGTCGGTGCTCGACGACCTGGAGCGCCACGGGTTCGCGCAGCGCAGGCGTGACGAGCGGGACCGGCGGCGGTTCACCGTGTCGATCACCGGGCCGGGCCGGGAGGCGTTGCGCGAGCGCATGGAGGCGGCGCGGGCGTCGGAGGAGGAGCTGCTGGCGCCGTTGACCGAGACCGAGCGGGTCGCGCTGACCACACTGCTGCGGAAGGCCTACCTGCACCACGCTGATATGCGTGTAGATTAGCCAGTCTGCGCACGGCACTAGATGGCGCGGGCAGGAATGAGCGACGCAGGATAAAACCTGACATCGCACGGTATCGAGAAATGAGGCACGTTGTCAAGCCCCTCCGATGACCTCCGGTTGGCCGAAATGGAGCCGGAGCAGGAATACGTGGCCATGTTGTACGGCCGGCTCGACGACCTCCGTGAACAGACGTCGAAACGACTCGCACAATCGTTGCGACAAACCGGCGGCACCCACCAGATGCGGTCCGAGCGGGACACCTCCGTCGCGATGTACACAGATCAGCTGGCCCAGTACAGCGCGGTGGAGAACGGCCTCGCGTTCGGCCGGCTCGATTTCCACAACGGCGACCGCTTCTACATCGGCCGAATCGGTCTCTTCGACGAGGACAAGGAATACGAGCCGCTGCTGATGGACTGGCGCGCCCCCGCGGCCCGCCCGTTCTACCTCGCGACCGCCGCCTCCCCCGACGGCGTGCGCCGCCGCCGGCACCTGCGCACGCGCTCCCGCAAGGTCATCGGTCTCGACGACGAGGTCCTCGACATCAACTCGGCCGAGCCGTCCCGCAACGAGGGACTGACCGGCGAGGCGACCCTGCTGGCCGCGCTGAACGCCTCCCGCACCGGCCAGATGAGCGACATCGTCGCCACGATCCAGGCCGAGCAGGACATCATCATCCGGTCCGAGCTGAACGGCGTCGTCGTCGTGCAGGGCGGACCCGGCACCGGCAAGACCGCCGTGGCCCTGCACCGCGCCGCGTACCTGCTGTACACGCACCGCCGCCAGCTCGCCAAACGCGGCGTGCTCGTGGTCGGCCCGAACACCACGTTCCTGCGCTACATCAGCCAGGTCCTGCCCTCGCTGGGCGAGACCGGCGTGCTGCTCTCGACCGTCGGCGAGCTCTTCCCCGGCCTGACCGCCACCGGCCGCGAGGCACCCGAGGTCGCGGCGCTGAAGGGCCGCGTCCAGATGGCCGACGTGATCGCCGCCGCGATCCGCGACCGCCAGGAAGCCCCGCAGTTCTGCGACATCCGGTTCGACAACGACGTGCTGCGCCTGGACCGCCGCGCGATCTCCGACGCCCGCGGCCGGGCCCGCCGCACCCGCCGCCCGCACAACGAGGCCCGCCGCACGTTCGCGCGCGAGATCATCTCGACGCTGGCCGGCCTGGTGGCGTCCCGGCTGGGCGGCCACCTGCTCGACAAGGCGGACCTGGACGACATCCGCCGCGAGCTGCGCGAGTCCGACGAGGTCCAGGCCGCGATCGCGTCCCTGTGGCCGGTGCTGACCCCGTTCACGCTGCTCTCCGAGCTCTACGCGAACCCCAAGCGCCGCAACCGCGCCATGGCGAAGTTCACCCGCGAGGAACGCGACCTGCTGCAGCGCACCTCCGACGACTGGACCCCGGCGGACGTGCCGTTGCTGGACGAGGCCGCGGAGCTGCTCGGCGAGGACGACACCGAGGCCAAGGCCCGCGCCGAACGCCAGCGCCGCCAGGCCATCGAGTACGCCCAGGGCGTGCTGGACATCCTCGACCTGGAGGACGACGCCGACCCCGACATCCTGATGGCCACCGACCTGATGGACGCCTACCGCCTGGCCGAACGCCACGGCGTCGACCGCTACGAGACCGCCGCGGAACGCGCCGCGGCCGACCGCACGTGGACCTTCGGCCACATCATCGTCGACGAGGCCCAGGAGCTGTCGGCGATGGCGTGGCGCACGCTGATGCGCCGCTGCCCCAGCAAGTCCATGACGGTGGTCGGCGACATCGCGCAGACCGGCGACATCGGCGGCGCGACCTCGTGGGACACCGTCCTCTCGCCGTACGTGCAGAACCGCTGGCGGCTCACCGAGCTCACCGTCAACTACCGCACCCCGGCCGAGATCATGGAGGTGGCCGCGGACGTGCTGGCGTCGGTCGACCCGTCCCTGGTCCCACCCGCCTCCGTGCGCGAAACCGGTGTGCCGCCGTGGGTTTCGACCGTCGCCTCCTACGCCGCCGAGGTGCCCGCGCTGATCGCCGCCGAGGTCGCGGCCGTCGGTGACGGCAAGGTGGCGGTGATCGTGCCGGCCGCGCTGCTGCCGTCGGTGGGCGCGGCGGTCGTGGACGGCGTGCCGAGCTCGTCCACGGGCGAGCTGGAGGACGCGCAGGTCGTGGTGCTGGGGGTGACCGACGCCAAGGGCCTGGAGTTCGACTCCGTGGTCGTGGTGGACCCGTCGGGCATCCTGGCGGAGTCGCCCCGGGGGGCTTCGGACCTGTACGTGGCGCTGACCCGTGCGACGCAGCGGCTGGGGGTCGTGCACAGCGACGATCTGCCGGACGTGTTGTCCCGCTTGAAGAACTGAGCCGGTCCGGCCTCCTGCGCGAGCCGATCGCGGTGCCGTCAGCGACGTCGTTGGCGTGGACCGTGCGCGGAGGAGGCCGGGCGGGCGACCCCGTGTCCACTTATTGTCTTTGTTTTACCGCAAACGAAAACGGCGTTGTGCCCCGTCGCGTGCTGTCCGGTGTGCTATTCCAGCTGGACTGAGTCCACGTACGGGAACGGAGACCTGGGTGCCCAGCGTCGAGTCGACGATCAGCCGCATTGTCGTCAACGTCAGCAGACAGCTGGCTCCGAGCCTCGAGGTCAATCCGCGGATCCGCTGCAGCGGGATCTCCAGAGCGGCGACCGAACAGCTGCTGGACGAACTGGGCCACGAGGCCGGCACCCTGCTGGAGTACCTGCGGTCGCCGGACTTCGCGGTGCTGATCGCCCAGCTCAGGGTCCGTCCGACGGCGACGGAGGCCGTCACGCGCCAGCTGCGGGAAGGGCTCCGGCTGGCAGGGCTGCCCGAGCACCTGCGGACGCGGACCGTGGGGGTCGTCCGGGAGGTGCTCGACGCGGCCTGCCGCGAGGCGCTCTGGCTCTTCCACCGGCCGAGCGCTCGCATCCTCCCGAACGACGTGGCGGTCTCCGCGACGGGCGCGAGCCGCGTGCTGGCCCAGCTGGAGTCGTTGACCGAGTGCCACGACTTCGCCGCCCGGATGCGCAGCCAGGTCGTCGCGCTGCACAGCAGGATCAGGTTGCCGCACATCGGGGTCAGCCGGGCGGTGCGGTACGAGGAGCTCTACGTGCGGCCGTCGATCCGGACCCATCCCGGCCCGTTCGGCGCTCCGGGAGACCGCCGGGTGGTCCTGGGTGACCCCGGCGCCGGCAAGTCCACCTTCGCGGCCAAGTTCGCGCACGACATCGCGTCCGACGGGTCGGGACGGGTGCCGTTCCTGCTGGTGCTGCGGGAGTTCACCGCCACGTTCGACGAGGGTGGCCGCGATCTCGTGCACTACCTGGAGATGTTGTGCCAGGCGCCTTACAACACCAAGCCGCCGCAGGACGCCGTCGACTACCTGCTGCGCAGCGGGCGTGCCGTCGTGGTCCTCGACGGCTTGGACGAGGTGGTGCGGACCGAGCTGCGCCGCCGCGTCGTGAAGCTGGTCGAGGGGTTCGCGCACACCTACCCCCTGGTCCCGATCCTCGTCACCGCACGGCGGATCGGATACGGCGAGGCACCGCTGCCGGACGAGCTGTTCACCACGGCGCGCATCCTCGACTTCGGCGAGCAGGAGGTGAAGGCGTACGTCGAACGGTGGTTCGTGCTGGACGAAGCCACCTCACCCGCCGAACGGCAGCGGCTCGTGACCTCGTTCATGGAGGACAGCAGCCAGATCCCGGACCTGCGGAGCAACCCGCTGCTGCTCACCCTGTTGTGCGCCATGTACTCCAGCGACCGCTACCTGCCGCGCAACCTCGCGCAGGTCTACGAACGCTGCGCGCTGATGCTGTTCGAGCAGTGGGACGCCAAACGCGGCATCCCGTTGCCCATGAACTTCCACGGACGACTGCGTGGCGCCGTGCAGCACCTCGCCTGGAAGGTGTTCACCGCGCCCGAGCCCGGCCAGGCCCAGTCTCGGACCACGATCGTGCAGACGCTGACGAGCTACCTGGAGAGCATCCTCGACGACCACGACGAGTCCACCGCGACCGCCGAGGAGTTCCTCGAGTTCTGCACCGGACGCGCCTGGATCCTCACCGATGTCGGCGCGACCAGGTTCGAACCGCAGTTCGGCTTCACGCACCGGACCTTCCTGGAGTACTTCGCCGCCGAGCACCTGGTGCGCAGCCACCGCACGGCGAAGGACCTGTGGTCCGCGCTGGGCCCCAACATCGCGCAGTGGGAGGTGGTGGCCCAGATCGCGTTGCAGCTGCACGACCGCAACGTCGCCGGCGGCGCCGACGAGCTGCTGGCCGAAGCACTCGACCACGGTGGCCTCGACTTCGCCGCGCGATCACTGCACTACGTGCACCCGCGCACCCGAACGGTGAAGGCCATCGCAGCGGCCGCCGTGAACAGGTCGGTCGGTGTCCGCGGCCGGGTGACGATCGCGAGAGCCGATCTCTCCGACATCGACGACGCGCTGTACAACTGCCTGCACACCGCCTCACCCGCCAACCTCCGGGTGATCGAGACAGCGGTGGCCGACGAGCTCGGACGGCACATCCGGGAGCACGCCGTCAGTGCCGCCGTCGTGCTCGCCAACCTCGTCCGCGGCGCCACGTCGGAGGACACCAGGTGGGCGGCGGTGCAGCGTGAGCTGGTCGCCCGGCACCGCGAGGACCTCGTCCAGGTGTGGAACACCTCGCCCTGGGGAGCGGCGGTCCTCTTCGCACAGCCCGAGTCGTTGGAGCGGCTGGTACGACGCTTCGGAGTGGCGGCCATGTACGTCCGCGGCACATTCCACCGCGACACCCATCCCAGCGCGGCGCAGAACCTGCTCTACCCCCACACGCTGCCGTTCGCGGACAGCGCGGCCGACACCATCGCCGACACCATCGCCGAGCAGCCGGTCCCGTGGGCGCCGGCGACCACGTTCGCCGAATCGGACGTCTTCCTGAACACGTGCGCGGGGCGCACCGACAGCCTGCGCCTCATGCTCGCCTTGCCGTACTTGGAGCTGCTCGACACCTATCGGGCGTCTGGAACGTGCGGGCCGGTCCACACGATGCTCATGAACGGCAGGATGGAGGCATCCTCGCGTGCCGACGCACTTCGGTGGCTGGACAAAGCCGAACTGACCGCCGCGGTGCGCACGTTCATCGGTCGCTGGCTGCGGGACGAGATCAGCGTGACAGAGCCAAACCTGCCGCCGCCGCTCCCACGCCGAGTGTCACGCCGACCACCACGTTCACCAGTGCCGGCCGGTACTTCTCCTGCTCCAGCAGCAAAACCGTCTCATAGCTGAACGTCGAATAGGTCGTCAGCCCACCGCAGAACCCGACCCCGAGCAACGGCATCCAGGCCGTCCCTGCGAAGAACCCGATCAGAAAACACCCCAGCACGTTCACGACCAGGGTCCCGTACGGGAAGCCGGACCCGTACCGCGCCTTGACGGCCCAGTCGATCAGGTACCGCACCGGAGCCCCCAGGGCCGCGCCCACGAACACCGCCACGACCGTCACCGCGTCACCCGCAACCCGACGAACGCCGCGGCGATCGCGCACACCGGCGTCAGCAGCAGGAACAACGGCCGCCCGGCGACGGCGTAGGACGAGAACGTCGTGAACCCGCCCAGGAAACCGACCCCGAAGAACGCCCGGACCAACGGCCGCGGCACGGTCCCCATCAGCACGCCGATCAGGAAGGAGCCCAGCACGTTGATGACGAACAGCCCCAGCGCCCCCGGCACGAACACCGACAGGCCGTAGCGCGCGACACCGCCGATGCCGCCGCCCAGCGACACCAGGGCCACGAACCGGGGGTCAGGACGGTTCGGCAAGGTGCTCCACCAGGTGGTCCAGGGCCTTCAGCGCGCGCACGACGTCCTCCCGTTCGGACGCCTCCAGCTTGCCCAGGGCGGCGCCGATGCGCTTCTCGTGCTCGCGCTGCCAGACGAGCAGCTGTTCGTGTCCACGGGGTGAGACGGATAGCCGTGCTACCCGTCGGTCCCTGGGGTCGGCGCCGCGGACCACGAGGCCCGAGTCGATCAGTTGGGACACCAGGCCGGAGACCGTGTTGGGGGCCAAGCGCAGGACCGCGGCGAGGTCGCCGACCTTCATCGGCGGGCGTTCCGCGAGGGTTTGCAGCAGCTCTACCTGCGCCATCGGCAGGGACTCCCACGGCCAGTCCGCCCGGATGCTCGTCCGCAGCGCCCGGCGCAGGCGGGTGACGACGTCGGTGAGCGTGCGGGCTTCGTCTGACATGCGGAAATCCTACTGAACACCGGCTAATAGCTCTGTGTCAGATATGATCTGGGTACGATTAACTGGTTCGTCACGGAGTCTCCCCGGCCGGCGTGGATCGCGCGCTGGCCGAGGGCGCGTTGGTTGGTCATCGCGACGGTGTGTTTCGGGGCGTTCATGGGGCAGCTGGACGCCTCGATCGTCACGCTCGCGTTCCCGGCGATGGCGGAGCACTTCGGGCACGACCCGGAGCTCATCTCGATCAGCTACCTGGTCACGCTGGTGGCGTTGCTCGTCCCAATGGGCAGGATCGCGGACCGGGCCGGACGCAAGATCGTCTACATCTACGGGTTCGCGTTGTTCACGGCGGCGTCGGTGGCGTGCGCGTACGCGCCGAGCTTCGAGCTGCTCGTCGGGGCCAGGATCGCGCAGGCGGCGGGGGCGGCGATGCTGCAGGCCAACAGCGTCGCGCTGGTGACGACGAACGTGCCGGTCGGCCAGCGGCGCAAGGCGCTGGGGATCCAGGCCGCGGCGCAGGCGGCCGGGCTCGCGGCGGGGCCGTTGCTGGGCGGGTACCTGGTCGAGCACCACGGGTGGCAGGCGGTGTTCGCGATCAACGTGCCGATCGGCGTCACGGCGATGATCGCGGGCCACTACCTGCTCCCCCGCACCAGGACCACGCCGGAGGAACGGGCCAGGCCCACGGTCAAGGTGCTGCCGGGGCTCGTGGGGGTCGGGCTCACGTACGCGGCGTTGTTCGCGCCGATGACGTTGTTGCCGTTCACGATGAACCAGCCGTTGGCGCACATCGGGCTCACGGTCGCCGCGCTGCCGATCGGGTTCGCGATCGCCGCCACGCTCGTCCACGGGCCGGGGGCGCGGACGGGGGCGTTGATCGTCGCGACCGCGGTGGTCCTGCCGGTGCCGCCGGTGCTCCAGCTGCTCGCGGCGGGCATCGGGCTGGGGATCGTCGCGCCGTCCTGCACGAAACGGGTGATGACCGCGCTGCCGGACCGGCAGGCGGGGGTGGGCAGCGGGATGGTCAACGTCTCGCGCGGGCTCGGCACCGCGCTCGGTGTCGCCGTCGCGTCGCTGGTGGTTCACGTTTTCCAATGACCGCACCAACATCCACTAGTCCAAAAGGGCGCCACCCCTGCCATGTGCGGGCTCCGTCTCAGTAGCCTGTGGCGCATGTCTGAACGGGTGAGCTGGGTTCCTGAGGGCGTCGACACCGGCAAGCCGAGTGCCGCTCGCCTGTACGACTACCTGCTCGGCGGGGGGCACAACTTCGCGGCCGACCGGGCGCTGGCGGAGAGGTTCCTGCAGGCGCAGCCGAACGCGCGCACCATCGCGCGGCTGAACAGGGCGTTCCTGCGCAGGGCGGTGTTGTTCATGATGGTCAACGGGATCCGGCAGTTCCTCGACCTCGGCAGCGGCATCCCGACGGTCGGCAACGTGCACGAGATCGCGCAGACGGCGGACGCGCGCGCTCGGGTCGTGTACGTGGACTTCGAGGAGGTCGCGGTCGCGCACAGCCAGCTCATCCTGGAGGACCACCCGAACGCGACGATCATCCAGGAGGACATGACCCAGCCCGCCGCGGTGCTGGCGGCGGCACGGGAGAGCGGTCTCGTCGACTTCTCCCAGCCCGTCGGCGTGCTGACCGTGGGGGTCTTCCACTTCGTGCCGCCGCAGGCTGACCCGCGTGCGGTCGTGGCCGCCTACCGCGACGCCGTGCCCGAGGGCAGCTACCTGGCGTTCTCGCAGTTCACGCAGGACCTCCAGCCGGAGGAGATGGCCGGCGTGGTCGAGGTCATGAAGAAGAGCCAGAACCCGATGTTCCCGCGCACGAGGAGCGAGATCGAGGGGTTCCTCGACGGGTTCGAGGTGGTCGAGCCGGGCATCGTGCCGTTGCCGCTGTGGCGGCCGGAGGGCACGAACACCGATGATCCGGACAAGGCGGGCATCTACGCAGTAGTCGGCCGCAAGGTCTAGCCCCCGTTCCATGTTGGCCGGGCGGCGGTCAATCCGTACGCTCTGTGACAGCATGGAACTTCCGCCGCTCGCCCGCCGCTGGATGCACGCGCTGATCTCGACCGCGTACATCCCGCTGTCCCACGCCGAGATCGAGCGCACGCTGCTCGACGCGCTGCGGGAGCTGCCGGAGTCCCCTGAAACGGTCGCGAATCGATTGGTGTCACTGCACGCAACCGGTCCCGACTCGTTGCGTGTCACGATCGAGGAGCTCTCCCCCGCTTTCGGGCTGCCCGTGCTCGCCCGGCTCAGCTCCGCGTACGCACACGCCATGCGGCTGGACGCGTTCGACCAGCAGGAGCAGATCAAGGTCGCGATCGTGCGGGCCAAACAGCGGGTCGAGCGCACGCTGAAGGTGAGCCAGGCGCGGTTCCGGGAGGTGTTCGCCTCCTCCGCGCTGGGCATCGTGATCACCGGCTTCGACGGCAGGTGCGTGGAGGCGAACGACACGCTGGCCGAGATCGTCGGGCTGGAGGCGGGTACCGAGCTCGCCGGCCGCGAGCTGATCGAGTTCTTCCACCCGGAGGACGCCGCCGCACTGGGGGTCTCGTACCAGCGGGTGCGCGAGGGGCGCGCCGACCGGTTCCGCGACCAGCGCACGCTGATCCGCGTGGACGGCGAACCGGTGTGGGTGCTCCTGGCGGTGTCGTTGCTGCGCGACGCGGACGGCGAGCCGGCCCACTTCGTGACGATGGTCGAGGACATCAGCGAGCTGCACCTGTTGCAGCGCAGCCTCGACCACCAGCTGCTGCACGACTCGCTGACCGGCCTGTCGAACCGCCAGCACTTCATGACGCAGGTGGAACGACGGCGCGACACCGACCAGATCACCCTCTACCACCTGGGCCTGGACGCGTTCTCGGTGGTCAACAACGGCCTCGGGCACGACACCGGCGACAAGCTGCTCAAGATCGTCGCGAGCCGCCTCGGCAACCTGGCCGGCGAGAAGCGCGCCGTGCTGGCACGGATCGGCGGCGACGAGTTCGCGTTGATGACGACCTCCGACAACGTCACCGCGACGATCGAGGAGATCCAGGGCGCGCTCACCGAACCGACCTTTGTGGACGATCACGGCATCGCGCTGTCGGTCAGCATCGGCGTGGTCGACCGGCCGCCGGCGTTCGCGACCGCCGGCGAGCTGATGCGGTGCGCGAACGCCGCCCTGCGCCAGGCGAAAGCCCGCGGCAAGCGGCAGTGGGCGTTGCACGACCCGCACGACGACGCGCGCAGACGTGGCCGGTACGCGCTGGCCGCGTCCATGCCGGGCGCGTGGGAGCACGGCGAGCTGGAGATCGTCTACGCGCCGGCGCACGACCTGGAGAACCGCGCGGTGCTCGGCGCCGTCGCCCGCCTGCACTGGGACGACCTGAGCCACAACGACACCATGGCGCTCGCCGACTCGACCGGCCTGTCGCTGCCGCTGGGCCGGTGGCTGCTGCGCGAGGCGTGCGGACAGGCCGCGAGGTGGGTGGCGGAGTTCGGTGACCGCGCGCCCACGCTGCACGTCGCGCTGGGCGCCCTGCAGTCGCGCGACGAGGACCTGGTCGCCGACGTCAAACGCGCCCTCGACGAGACCGGCCTGCCACCGGAACGGCTGCGGATCGCGCTCGACATCTCCTCGGTGCTGGCCGGCGACGACAACGCGGTGGTGCTGCACGACAACGGAATCGTCGTCGCGCTCGACGGCTTCCGGGGCGGCCACGACGAACTGGCCGTGCTGGCCGAGGTCCCGGTCCGCTCGGTGATCGCCCGCGCGCCCGCTCCCGGCCCGGACTCCCCGCTGCGCCAGGCGATGCGCGACCTGGTGGCGACCGTGCACAGCTTCGGCGTGCGGTTCGGCGTGGACGAGGTGCACACGCTGGAGGACGCCGGGCACTGGCGGGAGGCCGGCGCGGACGCCGTGATCGGGCTGCTGCCCGCGCTGACCGCGGCCGAGGTGACCGAGCTGCTGGCTACAGCTGCTTCACCGCCGCCAGCAGCTTCGTGAGCGACTCCTTGGCGTCACCGAACAGCAGCGTCGTCTTCGGGTTGTACAGCAGCTCGTTGTCCACACCCGCGAAACCCGGCCGCATCGACCGCTTCATGAACACCACGGACTTCGCGCGGTCGACGTCGAAGATCGGCATGCCGTAGATCGGGCTCGACGGCTCGTCGCGCGCACCGGGGTTCACCACGTCGTTCGCGCCGACCACCACGGCGACGTCGACCGACGTGATGCCGGGGTTGACGTCGTCGAGCTCCTTGAGCTGCTCGTAGGGCACGTCGGCCTCGGCCAGCAGCACGTTCATGTGCCCCGGCATGCGACCGGCGACCGGGTGGATCCCGTAGGAGACCGAGACCCCGCGGCGTTCGAGCTGCGCCACGAGCTCGCGCACGGCGTGCTGGGCCTGGGCGACGGCCAGCCCGTAGCCGGGCACCACGACCACGTTGTTCGCGTACCCCAGCAGGATCGCGACGTCCTCGACCGTGCCCGACTTGACCGACCGCTGCTCCTCCCCCTGCACGGCGGCGGTCGTGGCCTTGAACGCCCCGAACAGGATGTTGGTGAGCGGCCGCCCCATCGCCTGCGCCATCAGCCGGGTCAGGATCGTGCCGGACGCGCCGACGAGCGTGCCCGCGACGATCAGCAGCGTGTTGGCCAGCACGTAGCCCGAGGCCGCGACCGCGAGCCCGGTGAACGCGTTCAGCAACGAGATCGCGATCGGCACGTCCGCACCGCCGACCGGCAGCACGAACAGCACACCGAGCGCGAGCCCCGCGACGGCCAGCAACCACAGCAGCAGCCCCGACCCCGACGTCACCACGAGCGCGCCCAGGGCGACCGAGGACACCCCCGCGGCGATCGCGAGCTGCTGACCGGCCGGCAACAGCACCGGCCTGGTCGTCATCAGCTCCTGCAGCTTCAGGAACGTCACCACCGAACCGGAGAAGCTGACCGAGCCGATCAGCACCGTGAGCACGGTCGCGAGCGTGAACAGCAGGCCGGGGACGGGGACCGCGAAGAACTCGGCGAGGGCGACGAGCGCGGCCGCGGCGCCACCGACCCCGTTGAACAGGGCCACCATCTGCGGGATGGCGGTCATCTTCACCGACCGCGCCGCCGGAACGCCCACCACCACACCGAGTGCGACGGCGAGCAGGATCCACAGTCCGTTGTGGACGACGCCGTGCACGTACGCGGTGACGACGGCGACGAGCATGCCGAACGCGCCGATGAAGTTGCCGTGGCGCGCGTACTTGGGCGAGCTCAGGCCTTTCAGCGCCAGGATGAAGCACAGCGCCGCGACGAGGTACATCAGCCCGACGGTCATCTCTTGAACATCTCCAGCATCCGGTCGGTCACCACGAAGCCGCCGACCACGTTGACCGTGGCCAGGAACACCGCGAGCAGCCCGAGCACGAGCTCCAGCGTGCTCTCGGCCGACCCGGTGATCAGGATCGCGCCCACCAGGATCACGCCGTGGATGGCGTTGGCGCCGGACATCAGCGGCGTGTGCAGGATCGTGGACACCTTCGAGACCACCTCGAAGCCCACGAACACGGCCAGCACGAAGATCGTCAGCAGGTCGATCACGGCAGCTCCTTGCGGATCTGACCGTCGTGGGTGACGCAGCAGCCGGCGAGCACCTCGTCGGCGAGGTCCGGCATGACGACGCCGTCCACGACCATCAGCTTGAGCAGGTTGAGGACGTTGCGCGAGTACAGGCGGCTCGCGTGCACGGGCATGGTCGACGGCAGGTTCCGCACGCCGTGCACGAGCACGTCGCCGACCCAGGTCTCCTCTCCGGCAACGGAGCTCGTGCAGTTGCCGCCGGACTCCGCCGCCAGGTCGACCACCACGGAACCGGGTGCCATCGCCTTGAGCATGTCGGTGGTCACGAGCACGGGCGCCTTGCGGCCGGGGATCGCGGCCGTGGTGATCACGACGTCGGACGCGGCGACGTGCTCGCCGATGAGCTCCCGCTGGCGTTCCAGGAACTCCTCGGACTGCACGGACGCGTAGACGCCGGACTGGGTCTCCAGGTCGAGCTCCAGGAACTTCGCGCCCAGGCTGCGGACCTCCTCGCCCGCCGCCTTGCGCACGTCGTACGCCTCGACCACGGCACCGAGGCGGCGTGCGGTCGCGATGGCCTGCAGGCCCGCGACCCCGGCGCCCAGGACGAGCACCTTGGCCGGTGGCACGGTGCCCGCGGCGGTGGTGAACATCGGCAGGAAGCGCGGAAGCCGTTCCGCCGCCACGAGAACCGCCCGGTAGCCGGCGACGAGTGCCTGCGAGGACAACGCGTCGGCGGTCTGGGCGCGGGTGACGCGGGGCAGCAGGTCGAAGCTGAACGAGGTGACCCGCCGCTCCCGGTAGGTGTCGATCAGGTCCCGCTCGGTCGCGGGCTGCAGGAAGCTGATCGTGACGGCGCCGGGTTTGAGCTTCCCGGCCTGTTCGACGGTCAGCGGTTGCACGGACACGACGACGTCCGACTCCGCCGACGGGTCCTCGGGCGTCACGGTCGCCCCGGCCGCGCGGTACGCGGCGTCGGGAGCGTGCGCGTGGCGCCCCGCACCTTCTTGGACGTGCACGGTCAGCCCGGCATCGACCAGCGACGACACCGTTTCCGGTACGCAGGCGACGCGACGCTCGGCGGGCCGCGACTCTGCGGGTGTTCCCACTTTCACCGTACGCACGTTACGCGATCAAAGGTGACCTGGGCCACATCACAGTTGCCAGAGCACCGCACCGGCCAGGGTGAGGCACCCGACGAGCCCAACGGCGGGCACGACCCGCTTACCGAGCGTCCACGCGCTGGCGTTGGCGATGGCGTAGTAGAGCAGCACGCAGAACGAGCTGAACACGATCGCACGCGTGACGTCGACGGTGAGCACCAACGCGATCGTGACCACGCCGGTGGCGACCTCGGCGGCGCGCAGGTCGGCCAGCTGCCGGGGCAGCCTGCGATCGCGCGCCATCGCGAGCGCCGTCCGGCTCACGCCGAGTTGCAGCGACAGCAGCGATCCCAGTGCGGCCAGGCAGGCGGCGATCCTGATCACCGGCGCCAGCGCGGGTGACACGTCGGCGAGCGTCTTCGTGGCGAGGTCACCGCCCAGCGCGGACAACGCCGTGACCGCCACGACCGCGTAGACGACCAGGGTGATCGCCAGCGAGATGACCACCGCACGCGGGATCGTCCGCTCCGGTTCCTTGACCTCCTCTCCGAGGGTCGCGATGCGCGCGTAGCCGGCGAACGCGAAGAACAGCAGCGCGGCGGCGGGGAGGATTCCCGCGGGCAGGAACTGTGCTGGCTGTGTGGCATCGCGTGCGGTGACGGTGGTGGCGACCAGCACGAGCAGCACCGCGACCACGATGATCCGGGTGGCCAGCGCGGACTTCTGGACGCCGGTCAGGTTGAGCACCGTCAGCGCCACGACCGCCGCCACGGCAACGGTTTTCGGCGCTCCGGCGTACGTGCCGACGGTCAGCGCCATCGCCGCGCACGACGCCGTCTTGCCCAGCACGAACGCCCACCCGGCCAGGTCGCCCCACACCCGCCCGAGGCGTTCCCTGCCGTAGACGTACGTGCCGCCGGACCGCGGATACCGCGCCGCGAGCCAGGCGCTCGACAACGCGTTGCAGCAGGCGATCACGCCGGCGATCACGAGGCTGACGAGCAGCGCGGACCCGGCGGCCGCGGCGGCCGGGGCGAACACCGCGAAGACGCCGGCGCCGATCATCGAGCCGAGCCCGACGAAGACGGCGTCGGTGAGGGTCAGGCTTCTGGCGAGCTGCACCTGGTCAGTGTGCGACAGGGCACTTCCCGGGAGTCTCTGCGGGGAAGAAGTTCGGCAGCAGTTCACCGGTGTCGTAGTAGCGGTGGTAGACCGGCGTGAGGCCGCCCGACACAGGGGGCACGATCCAGGACCAGTCGGCCGGGCAGGAACGTCCGGCGGCCTCCTCCTTCTCCAGGTGCGTCAGGAACCTCTTCGACTCGGTGTGGTGGTCGGTGATCGTCACCCCGGACTCGCCGAACGAGTGCAGGACGGCGCGGTTGAGCTCGATCAGGGCGCGGTCGCGCCACAGCGTCGCCTCGGACGACATGTCCAGGCCCATCCGCTTGGCGATGTAGGGCAGCAGGTCGTACCGGTCGTGGTCGGCGAGGTTGCGGGCGCCGATCTCGGTGCCCAGGTACCAGCCGTTGAACGGTGCGCAGGGGTAGTCGATGCCACCGATGCGCAGGCGCATGTTGCTGATCGCGGGCACCGCGTGCCACCGCACGCCCAGCGCGGCCAGCCACGGCAGCTCCGGGTGCGACAGCGGCACCTCCAGGACCGCGTCGGCCGGGATCTCGGCCAGCGCGGGGTCGTGGCCCTCGCAGGACACCAGCAGCGGCAGCACGTCGAACGGCCCGCGCACGGCGGGCGGCCGCCACCCGCGTTCGACCGCCAGGTCGGTGAGGGCGAGGTTGCGGGCGTCGCCGAGCACGCCGCCGTCGGGGCCCCGGTAGGCGGCGTAGCGGACGATCTGCTCGTTCACGATCCGCGGGGCGGGCATGCCGGGCTCGGCCGGGGAGAAGATCGAGATGAGCGGCCGGATCTTGCCCTTGTTCGTGGCCAGGCGGAGGTGTTCGACGCACTGCGCGGCCACGTCGGCGGGGGCGGACACCTCCCGCAGGTCGCGCACCTTCAGGCTGCGCCAGTAGAGGCGGCCGATGCAGCGGGAGCTGTTGCGCCAGGCCACCCGCGCGCCGAAGGTCAGCTCGGCGGTGGTGTGGCGGTAGGTGCCGGTCGCCGCGATCTCGGCGTGCACCTCGGCGAGACGGGCTTCGACCGGACCCAGGTCGGGGTGTTCTGCGTGGTGCAGGCGGACGAAGTCCTCCACCTCGGCGATGTCGATCTCGACCTGCGCCGGGGGGAACGCGGTGAGGGAACGGGGCATCACATCAGTCGGGACGGGGATCATGGCGAGGCACCGTAGTTGCGCTTCCGGGTGCCGGAAACCGCCTGACGTGCTACGCCGCTCGGAGCACCGGACCGCGTCCGACACGCTCAGCGACTACTTGATACCGCAACCGGGTGGCGGAGGCGGGGACATGGAGTGGTTTTGAGCCGTTATCTCGCCGCGACCGAACGGTGACCGGTGATCCAGTTCACGACGGAATCCGACCCGTTCGAGTGACAACCCCAGGCACCTCCCACGAGGTGAACCGCGCCATCCCGCGCACGGCCAGCTTCGACGGCACCGCCCGGAACACGAGGTTGCGCACCGCCACGGCCAGCGGCGACCGCACCTCGATCCCGAACCGCCCGGCCAGCAACGACCCCCGCCACACCGCCTGCGTCCGCGGCCGGCGCACCGCGTCGTACCGGGCCAGGTCACCGTCGCAGACCGCCAGCGTCACGGCGTCCTCCAGCGCCATGCACGCGCCTTGCCCGAGGTAGGGCGTCATCGCGTGCGCCGCGTCGCCGAGCAGCGCCACCCGCCCGGAGACGAACGTCGGCAGCGGCGGCAGGTGGTGGATGTCGTGCCGGATCACGTCCGCGGTCGACGCCACCAGCTCCGGGATCGGGTCGTGCCAGTCGGCGAACAACGCCACGGGGTCGAGTTCCGCGGCGGGCGGCGCCACCCGTGCGAGGTACCAGCAGACCCGGCCGTCACCCAGCGGCAGGACCCCCGCCTCGCCGCCCGGACCGAGGGTCTGTGTGATCGGCAGGACGTGCGGCCCCGGCGCCACCCCTCGCCACGCCGTGGCGCCCGCGTACACCGGCCCCGGCGCGCCGGGCAGCACCTCCGCCCGCAGGCGGCTGTTGATCCCGTCCGCCGCCACCACGAGATCGGCGTCCAGCTCCTCGGCGCTGGTCACCTCGGCGTCTTTGAAGAGGATCTCCGGCGGCAACGCGCGCAGCAGCACGCCGTGCAGGTCGGCGCGGTGCATCGCGATGATCTTCTCCTGGCCGACGTCGGGCACGTGCGCCAGCCAACGGCCGTCCGACGCGCGCACGCCACCCGACACGCGCGGGGTGCCCAGCCGCCGGACCTCGTCCTCCAGGCCCATCCACGCCAGCGCCCGCAGCGCGTTCGGCATCACACCCACACCGGCGCCGATCTCGCCGAACGCGGCGGCCCGTTCGCGGACCTCGACCTCCCAGCCCACGCGCCGCAACGACACCGCCGCGGCCAGCCCACCGATGCCGCCGCCGACCACGATCGCCTTCACGGTTCCTCCTCTACAGGCGTAGAGGACACTACACCTGTAGACTACAGCTGTAGAGATGCCGGGGAGCACATGCGCAGGGACCTGATCACCGACGCCGCGATCGAACTGGTGGCGACCTCCGGCATGCGCGGTCTCACCCACCGGGCCGTCGACCGCCACGCCGGGCTGCCGGAGGGGTCGACCAGCGCGTACTTCCGCACGCGCAAGGCGTTGATCGAGGGGCTCGTGGAGCGGCTCGCCGTCCAGGAGCAGGAGGAGGTCGTCCTCGACACCGACGACCTGGCCGGCAGCCTCGCGAAGACCATCGACAGCTGGCTCGTCGGGCGCAACCGCACGCTCGCCCGGTACGCGGCGATGCTGGAGGCCACACACCACCCGGAGCTCAGGTCGATCCTCGTCCACTCCCCGCGCGAACGGGCCACGGAGCTCGCGCGGGCGCTGGGGCACGAGGACCCGGAGGCGTCCGGCGGGCACATCATGGCGTTCCTCGAAGGCCTGCTGTTCTACCGGCTCGTCGGCGGCGGCAGCACCGGCGGCCCGCGGCCGGGCACCGAGGAGAGCCGCCAGGACCTGCGCAGGGCGATCGAAAAGGCGTTGCGACCGTAGGTACGTTGGTCCTCATGGGATTCGGGTACGGGGTCTTCTACCTCTGAGCCAGGACGTGTCGCCCAGCCACACGTCCTGATTTCGCGTACCCGGAAGAAGATCTCCCATGCGTTCGCATGTTCACCTGACGACCCATGACCTCACCAAGGGCTATGAGGCCGGCCCCGTCGTCGACGGCATCTCGCTGACGGTCTCGGCGGGCCAGCGCCTGGGCGTCATCGGCGAGAACGGCCGCGGCAAGACCACGTTGCTCCGCCTGCTCGCCGGCGACCTGGCACCCGACCACGGAACCGTCACGCGGCACGGTTCGTTGAGCCTGGTGCGGCAGGAGATGCCGTTCCACGAACAGGAGGCGGTCGGAGACCTGCTCACCGAGGCGCTGCACGCGAGCCGCACGGCACTGTCCGAACTGGACAGTGCCGCGGCGCCGTTCGACGAGCAGCGCTACGCCGAGGCCCTCGCGCACGCCGAGAACATCGAGGCGTGGGACGCGGACCGCCGCGCCGACGTCGCGCTCAAGGCGCTCGGCGCGGACCACGACCCGGCCACCCGGCTCGCGCACCTCTCGGTGGGCCAGCGCTACCGGGTCCGGCTCGCCTGCCTGCTGGCCGAACGCGCCGACGTCCTGCTGCTCGACGAGCCGACCAACCACCTGGACGCCGCGGCGCTGGGCTTCCTCACCGAACGCCTGCTGCGGCACCCCGGCGTGGTGGTGCTGGTCAGCCACGACCGCACGCTGCTCGACGACGTCTGCACCCAGCTGCTCGACCTCGACCCGACGCCGGACGGCGAGGTGCGCCTGCACGGCGGCGGCTACCGGGCGTTCAAGGAGACCAAGCGCGCCGAACGGCGGCGCTGGGAGCAGCGGTTCGCCCAGGAGGCCGCCGAGCACGACGAGCTCGCGGAGAAGGTCGACCGCGCGCAGAGCCGGCTCCAGGACGCCTGGCGCCCGCCGAAGGGCGCGTCCAAGCACAAGCGCGGCACCCGTGCGGCGAGCAAGATGCGCAACGTCGCCCGCAGGCTGGACGAGCTGGACGAGCACCGCGTCACCGCTCCCCCGCCACCGCTGCGCTTCACCCCGCCCGAGCTGACCGCCGACGGCGACCTCCTGCACGCGACGCCACTGGAGGTGCCAGGACGGCTGGTCCTCGCCGAGCCGATCTCGCTCGGCGCGGGCGACCGGCTGCTCATCACCGGACCGAACGGCGCGGGCAAGACCACGCTGCTCAACGTCCTCGCCGGCCGCATCAGGCCCGCCCACGGCACCGTGCACCACGCGGGCAAGATCGCGCTGCTCGCGCAGGAGTCGGCGTTCGAGGACGAGGACGCCACCGCGGCACAGGTGTGTTCGCGGGCGGCGGAACTCGGTCTGCTGACAGCGGAAGACCTCGCGCGCCCGGTCCGCCACCTGTCCACTGGGCAGCGCAGGCGGCTGGAGCTGGCCGTCCTGCTCAGCGGCGGCCCGGACGTGCTGCTGCTGGACGAACCGACCAACCACCTGTCGATCGCCCTGGTCGACGAGCTGACCGAGGCACTGCTGCGGACGAGGGCGGCCGTGGCCGTAGCGACCCACGACCGGCAGATGCGGACAGATTTCGGCCGGTGGCGGACCGTCACCCCCAATTCACCTTCACAAAGTCGTGAAACTTCTGTAGCTTCCGAACAGGTCTTCTACTGAGCACTGGGAGGTGTGCGAGATGACCGAACTGATCTCCGAGGAACTGCCCATCACGCGACAGGCCCCGTTCGACCCGCCCGCCGGGATCACGGCCATCCGGGAACAGGCCCGCATCAGCAGGCTGCGGTTCTCCGACGGCCACCTGGGCTGGCTGGTCACCGGGCACCACCAGGTGCGCGAGGTGCTGGGGAGCCCCAAGTTCACGAACGCACCGGAGAAGCACCACCTGATCGACGCCCGGTTCCAGGGCGAGGCGCCGGAGGAGGGCCGCAAGACCCAGCCCGGCATGTTCCTGAGCCAGGACCCACCGGACCACACCCGGCTGCGCCGGATGCTGCAGGGCCAGTTCACCGTCCGGCGGATGAACCAGCTGTCCGAGTGGATCGGCCAGATCGTCGACGACCAGCTGGCGCACATGCGTTCGCTGGGCGGCAAGGCGGACCTGGTCAAGGAGTTCGCGCTGCCGGTGCCCTCACTGGTGATCTGCGCGCTGCTGGGCGTCGACTACGACGAGCGGCACCGCTTCCAGGAGGACACGGCGAAGATGCTGTCCCTGGACACCACCTTCAAGGAGGCCATGGCGGCGTTCGCGCGCATCCAGGAGTTCATGCGGGAGCTGATCGACCGCAAGAAGGCCGCCCCCGGCGACGACATGATCAGCGACCTGCTCGCCACCGGGGAGCCGACCGACGAGGAAGCGTCGAACATGGCGATGCTCCTGCTGCTCGCCGGTCACGAGACCACGGCGAACATGCTGGGCCTCGGCACGTTCACGCTGCTGCAGCACCCCGACCAGCTCAAGATCCTCAAGGACGAGCCGGAGGTCATCGACAACGCCGTCGAGGAGCTCATGCGGTACCTGTCGATCATCCACTTCGGACCGGTCCGCACCGCGGCCGAGGACGTGGAGATC
The DNA here is from genome assembly GCF_001279525.1 of Nocardia sp. NRRL S-836. Lineage (GTDB taxonomy): Bacteria > Actinomycetota > Actinomycetes > Mycobacteriales > Pseudonocardiaceae > Lentzea. The sequence goes on from NZ_LGDY01000125.1 coordinate 139,486, forward strand.
GACGGCCACCTCATCAAGGCCGGTGACACCGTGCTGATGCACGTGCCGGCCGCGAACCGCGACCCGGAGAAGTTCGGCGACAACCCCGACGAGCTCGACCTGCGCCGCCCGGCCACCGGCCACGTCGCGTTCGGCCACGGCATCCACCAGTGCCTGGGCCAGCAGCTCGCCCGCATCGAGATGCGGGTCGGGTTCACGAAGCTGTTCGCGGCGTTCCCCGACCTCCGCCTCGACGTCGAGCCGGAGGAGGTGCCGCTGCGCAGCGACATGGGCATCTACGGGGTCCACTCGTTGCCAGTAGCGTGGTGAGCATGAAGATTTCGGTCGACCAGTCGAAGTGCTGCGGATCGGGGATGTGCGTCCTGACCGACCCGGACCTCTTCGACCAGAACGAGGAAGACGGCACGGTCGTGCTCCTGCAGGAGCACCCCGACGCCGCGCACGAGGCCACCGCCAAGGAAGCGGCGGGCCTGTGCCCGGCGAGCGCGATCACCATCAGCTGATCCGCGCGCGGTAGCCGTGGGGCGTGGAGCCAGGCGACACCTCGTCGCCTGGCTCCGCCACCCTGTCCGGTTCCTGCCACCTCAGGCCATTTGCGCTGCGCGAACCCGTGCATCTCGGCGTGCCACAACAACTCCCACACTAGTCTCGTGCGCATGAACTTCGCGCCCGGCTGGTACCCCGACAACGCCGACCAGCGTTTCGTGCGCTGGTGGGACGGCACCCAGTGGACCCAGCACGTCCAGCCGCGGCAGCAGCAGACCGACGCCCACCACCTGGAACTGGCGGTGGGCGGCACCGGCCAGGACCGCGTCGCCCAGCAGGTCCAGCGCGCGGGCGTCGGGCAACCGGTCGCGGGCGGCGGCGGAACCCTCTTCACCGAGCCGGTCCTGGTCGTGAACCAGAAGGCGAAGCTCGTGGAGATGTCGAACTCCTACGTCGTCTACGACCAGCACGCCCGCCACATCGGCACCGTCGAACAGGTCGGCCAGAGCGGCGCGGCGAAAGCGTTGCGCGCCTTCACCAAGCTCGACTCGATGCTCGACGTCCGCCTGGAGATCCGCGACGTCCACGGCCGCCCCCTGCTCCGCCTCACCCGCCCTGCGACCATGTGGAAGTCCAAGGTCCTGGTCGAACGCGGCGACGGCATGCCGATCGGCGAGATCGTGCAGGAGAACGTCTTCGGCAAGGTGCGGTTCGCGTTCGTGTCGAACGGCATGAAGGTCGGCGGCATCTACGCGGAGAACTGGCGCGCGTGGAACTTCTCGATCTGCGACCACACCGACACCGAGGTCGCGCGGATCACGAAGACCTGGCAGGGCATGACGAAGGCGCTCTTCTCCACCGCCGACAACTACGTCGTGCAGTTCCACCGGCAGGTCCCCGACCCGCTGCTGAGCATGATCGTGGCCTCCGGCGTCACCGTCGACACGGTGCTCAGCCAGAACCAGGGCTAGCGCCGCCGCACGTCCGCTGACCGGCTGCCGACTAGTAGTCCAGCTCGAAGTCGTGGTGGTCGTCGGGATCGACCACGGCGGCGAGCCTGTTCCCCGGCCTGAGGGCGGGGTGGTACCGGGCGTCGTGCTCGGCCCCGAACGCGGGCACGTCCGGCCCGCTGATCCACAGCCGCGCCCGCACCGTGGCGTCCTCGCTGATCGGCTCCATGGACAGCACCACGGCGGTCGCGGGCAACCCCACCTCGTCCAGCCGCAGCAACCGCCGCTTGGCACGCCCGACACCTCGCCACACCCCGATGCCCAGCGGCACCAGCAGCACCGTGAGCACGATCCCCACCGTGCTGCCGTCGTTGGTCACGTAGACGATCGGCCCGGTGAGCATCAACGCCACGGCGAAGAGGTGCAGGAACACGTTGCTGCCCCGGTTGGCGCCGTGCACCACGACGAACCCGTCCTCCGCCATTCCGCCACCTTAAACACGTCGTGGGTTTCAGCGGGACGGTTCAGCGCGAATACGGCCGGACGGCCGATGCCCCGCGACAGGCCAACGGACGCAACCCAACCCCGGCCCCAAGGCGACAGACGAACGCTCCCGTCACGACATCGCCACCCGCAGCTCATCCACCTCCGCCTGGAACCCGGCCGCGGTCAACGTCTCCTCAGCCCGCCGCCAGTACCCCCGAGCCTCCTCCCCCCGCCCGCACCGCTCCAACGCATCCCCCATGACGCGCAACGACCGCCCGAGCTCTGGCGGCGAGTCCATCTGCCGCACCTCGTCCAGCGCGAGCGTCGCCAGCCGCAACGCCTCCTCCGGCGCCGAGACGAGCCCGGACCGCAGCCGCCACACCCAGATCCGCCCCTGCCGGTCGTCGTGTTCCTCGAAGAACTCCCACGCCTGCCGCAGCTGCTCCTCGGCCGGCCCGGCAGCCCCCGAGCGCACCAGTGTGTCCGCCAGGAACAGCCGGATGTTCGCCGCCATGTCCGGGTCGCCGAGCTTCTGCGCCGCCGCCAGCGACGACCGCAGGAACGTCGCCGACAGGTCCAGCTCGCCGGTGAACTGGTGCAGCCGCCCCAGTTCGAGCGTCGCCATCAGCTCGCTCTGCTCGTCGCCCAGCTGCCCGGCCAGGCGCCGCGCGCGTTCCAGGTAGCCCTGCGCGGCCGTCAGCCCGCCGGCGCGGCGTTCGATGGCGCCCAGCGAGCAGAGGACCTCGATCTCGCCGTGCGGGTTGCCGGAGGCGACGAACCGGGCCATCGCCTCGCGGTGTGCCGCGCGGGCCTCCAGCGACCGGCCGCTCCACTCGTGCATCCAGCCCATGCCGTACCAGCCGTAGGCCTCGCCCCACGCGTCGCCGGCCTGCGCGAACCCCTCCTGGGCGGCCTGGAAGTTGCGTGACGCCTCGGTGTAGTCGTGCAGTCGCACGCACAGGATGCCGCGCTGCTGGAACAGCACGGGCTTGCGGGAGGCGGGGCCGTGGGTCAGGCCGATCTGGTTGAGCTGCTCCCAGTCGTCGAAGCGGGCGCGCAGGTCGCAGAACGCCGACGAGCGGATCGCCAGGTCCGCCGCCAGGTCGCCGTGGCCCAGCGCGGCGGCCTGGGTCAGCACCGCCTGGATGTTGAGCCACTCCGCGTCGAACCACTCGGCGGCGTCGCCCAGGTCGAACGGCCGCAGTGGCAGCGGTTCCAGCCGGATGCCCTGGTGCGGCAGGTCGGCGTCGGCACGCGCGACCAGGTTCAGCCAGTGCTCGAACAGCGGTTTCAGCGCGACGGCCGGGTCCTCGTCGGCGGCTTCCCGGCCGAACGCGCGCAGCAGGTCGTGCAGGCGGTAGCGCACCTGGCCCACGGCGTCGCGGCCCGCGTAGTCGACGAGGCGGGCGTCCACGAGGGCCTCGACGTGGTCCTCGGCGTCGTCCAGGTCCAGGCCCAGCAACGGCGACGCCACCCACGCCGGGAAGTCCGGCGTGTCGACCAGTGACAGCAGGCGGAACGCGCGGCGGTGCGTCTCGCCGAGGCCGTCGTAGGACAGGGCCAGCGACGCCCGCACGTCGAGGTCGCCCAGCGACAGCTCGTCGAAGCGGCGGCGTTCGTCGGACAGGCGGCCGGCGAGCTTCGCGAGCTGCCAGTGCGGGCGGGCGACCAGCCGGGCGGCCGCGACGCGCAACGCCAGCGGCAGCTGCCCGCAGTAGGTCACGATCGCCTGCGCCGCAGCGGGTTCCGCGGCCACCCGCGCGTCACCCAGTGCCGATCGCAGCAGCCCCAGCGCGTCCGCGGCGGGCAGCACGTCGAGCGGCACGACGTGCGCGGCCTCCAGGCCCGCGAGCGCCGCCCGTGACGTCACCAGCGCCGCACCGGAGGACGTGCCGGGCAGCAACGGCCGCACCTGGGCCTCGTTGACCGCGTTGTCGAGCACGACCAGGATCCGCCGGTCCGACAACAGGTCCCGGTACAGGTCGACCCGGTCGTCCACAGAGGACGGGATGGCGCCGCCGGACACACCGAGGCCGCGCAGCAGCCGGTCCAGGGCCGCCGCCGGTTCGACCGGCTTCTGCTCGCCACCGCGCAGGTTCAGGTACAGCTGGCCGTCGGGGAACGCGTCGCGCACCAGGTGCGCGCAGTGCACGGCCAGCGAGGTCTTGCCGACCCCGCCGGACCCGGTGATCGTCCACGTGCCACCGCGGCGCAGCCCGGCCGTCAGCCGCGCCACCTCGTCCGCGCGGCCGGAGAAGTCGCCGACCGCGGGCGGCAGCCACGACGGTCCCGACTGGACGGACACCGGTGCGGACGACCCCGCCAGCACCTCCATGTGCAACGCGCGCAGCTCGGCGTTCGGGTCGATGCCCAGCTCGTCGGCGAGCACCTCGCTGGCCCTGCGGTAGACGTCGAGCGCCTGCGCCTGCTGGCCGGTGCGGTGCAGGGCGAGCATCAGCTGGTACCAGAAGCGTTCGCGCAGCGGGTGCTGGGCGACCAGCGAGCGCAGCTCGTCGACGAGCTGGTCGTGCCGTCCCAGCTGGAGCTCGGCGTCGTTGCGCCGCTCCAGCACCTCCCAGCGCTGCTCGTTCAGCCGTTGCACGTCGGTCTGCTCCATCCGCAACGACGACAGCTGGTCGAGCGCGGGCCCCCGCCACAACGCCGCCGCCTCGCCGAGCAGCCGCGCCTCGGTCTCCAGGTCCGGAGCGCGCCTGGCCTCGGCCCGCAGCCGCTGGAACGTCAGCAGGTCGAGCTGGTCGTCCGTGACGTGGATCGAGTAGCCGGTCGGCCACGTGCGGACGAGCTTGCGGTCGGCGAGGTCGTCCAGCGACTGCCTCAACCGCATGACGTACGTCTGCAGTGTCGCGCGCGCCGAGCCGGAAGGTTCCTCGCCCCACAGGTGTTCCATCAGCTCGTAGGACGACACCGGCGCGTTGGCCTTCATCAGCAGCGCGGCGAGCAGGACGCGCTGTTTGGCCGAGCGCAGTTCCACAGCTTGGCCCGAGTCGATGACCTGCAACGATCCGAGAACCTTGAACTCCCACCGCGGCATGGCCCGATCCTAACCAGCCGGTAACCCAAGGTGTCAGCGAAATGTCAGCGGGTGACGTGATGCTTCTCGCCCATGAAGAGGACAACCTTCCTCGCCGTCGCCGCGTTGCTCCTGGGTGTCGTGACGTCCGGCGAGGCGCAGGCCGAGAGCGCTCCCGGCTGCGGGCCGGTGACGCAGATCGGCAAGACCGCCTACATCGGGTCCGGCGGGCAGAAGTGGGCCTCGGTCAAGCAGTTCAAGGGCTGTGGCAAGAACTGGGCCTACATCTACACCTGGGACAGCGTCCACGGCGGCGGTGCGCCGTACACGCCCGAGTTCGTCATCATCGAGAAGTGGGGCAACGAGTGGTCACGTGAGCCGTACGGCCACGCGGGCCGCAGGGACGGCGGCTACCGGCAGCAGGAGCTGTGGTCGTCCGGCACGGACACGCTGAACACCTGCACCTCCGCCTACGCCGAGTGGAACTCCGGCGCCATGGTCTACCGCGCCAGCACCGAGATCCGCTGCTGACACCCCTGAACCGGGAGCGGCACCCTTGGCCCCCCAGCGGGGTGCCGCTCCTGCTCGACGGCGTCGCCGGGGTTCGAAGCCCAACCTCTCCTCGGGCCCTGGCGACGCCTTCCACGGCTCAGGCCGCGCCCCTGGGTGCCGCCATGAACTCCCCCAGCCGCGCGCACAGCTCGTCGGCGGCCTCGTTGCCGCGCAGCCGTTCCGCCTCCTTCTTCAACGGCCGCATCCGGTCCCGCGTCCGCACCGACCTGATCGGCCCGGAGACCTCGATCGCCCGCACCCCGACGTCCCGCGCCTGCTCGGCCTCGTTGCGCACCAGGTGGTTCATCGACAGCGCGGCCAGCCGGAACGACTGGCTGCGCGCCGCGTCCGCACCGCAGGAGGCGATCGCCCGCGTCAGCAACGGGATCGCGGACCGCGCGTACCTCACATCGCAGGTGCGGGCCAGCTCGGTGTGCACCATGCCGCCGATGGACACCAGGTCGGCCAGGTCGAAGAACCGGGCCCACGGCGGTGGGTCCTCCCGGGACGAACGGTGGAACTCCTCCTCCGCGCAGGCGAACTGGCGCAAAGCGTGCTTTTCGGCGCCCATCTTCGCCAGCGCCCACGCCTCGTTGGCGTGCAGGATCGCCATCGCCAGCGTGGAGCCGCTGGCCTGCGCGACGGGCAGGCCGCGGCGGAACGAGGCCAGCGCGTCCTCGGCGAGCTCGTGGTGCAGGTGCACGCGGCCCATGCGGTAGAGGATGTTCGCCTCCAACGCGCAGTTGCCGGCCGCGCGCGCGAGGTCCATCGCACGGCCGAAGTGGAGGTGCGCCGACTCCAGCAGGCCCAGGTCGAACGACGCCCAGCCGGCCAGGTTGTGCAGGTCCGCGACGGCCACCTGCAGGCGCCGCAGCACACGGGCCGGCTCGCCGGTGCCGAGCAACGGGGTGGCCCAGTTCAACAGGGCCACACAGGCGTCCCGGCAGGCACCGCCACCGTATTCGTGGTCCAGCGCACGGAGCGCGCTGGTCAACGTTTCCACGTGCCGCACGTCTGTTCTGTCCACGCGAGCGGGAAATGCGTCACCGTCGAACATCGCTGGCCCTCCTGACATGCGTCGGCCACCCGCCGGAACGGGTACCCGCCACACCACCGGTACTCACCGCCCCGTCGTCACCATCTCGTCGTCCGCCCTGGCCGGGAAGGGTCTTTCGGCTCCGGGAACGGACGTGGGCGCGCCCGCCACAGCGGTGTGGCGGGCGCGCCCACGATTCTGGACGAACAGCGTGACGGGAAAGGGCCATCGAGGTGTCAGCGAAAGGGTGCTGATTCCATTCCCGGTGATGACGCCTCACCGGAACGGCCGATCAAGTCACTCTTCCAGGGTCACCACCCCGGCGGGGCACCGGTCCACCGCGTCACGCACCCCCGGCAACAGGCTCGCCGGCGGTTCCGGCAGCAGCACGAGACCCGTGCCGGTCTCGTCGGACTGGTCGAACACCTCCGGTGCGGCGAGCACGCACTGGCCCGCCCCGATGCACCTCTCCTGGTCTATCCGGACGACCATGCTCACCACACCACCGGGATCTCGGCAGCGCCGTAGGTGATCATGTCGTTGCGGTAGGTCAGCTGCGTGACGGGCACGGCCGGGCGCAGGTCCGGGAACCGCTCGAACAGCGACCGCAGGCCGATCTGGAGCTCGGCGCGGGCCAGGTTGGCGCCCAGGCACTGGTGCGGGCCGAAGCCGAAACCCAGGTGCGACACGGCGTCGCGCTCCAGGTCGAGCTCCCCGGCCCGCGGGCAGAGCTCCTCGTCGAGGTTCGCCATCAGCGACACGCTCACCCAGTCGCCCGCCTTGATCAGCACGCCGTCGACCTCGACGTCCTCGGTCGCGCGCCGGGTGAGGCCGGGACCGCCGAGCTGGCCGATGGTGTAGCGCATCAGCTCCTCGACCACCACGTCGGCGCGGCCGGGGTCGCGCCGCAGGACCTCCAGCTGGTCGGGGCGCTCGAACAGGTGCAGCGTGAACAGGCCGAGGAAGTTCGACGTGGTCTCGTGCCCGGCCGCCAGCAGCCCGATGCACAGGAAGATCAGCTCTTCCATGCTGAAGTCGGTGTCGTTGGCCATCAGGCCGATCAGGTCGTCGTTCGTGCCGGCGGCCTTCTTCGCGGCGACGATCGGCGCGAGCACCTCGGCGAGCTTGGTGGCGTGCGCGAGGTACTCGTCCTTCGAGCCGTTCTTGCCGAACATCTCCCCCGCGGTGGCCTGGAACAGCTCCTGGTGCTCCGGCGGCACGCCCAGCAGCTCGGCGATCACCAGCGACGGCAGCGGCAGGCACAGCGAGCTGACCAGGTCGGCCGGTGCGCCCTTGGCCTCCATCGCGTCGAGGTGCTCGTCGACGATCTGCTGGATGCGTGGACGCAGCTGGTTCATCCGCTTGACCATGAACCCGCGCGAGAGCGGACGGCGCAGCCGCAGGTGCGCCTCGCCGTCGATGGCGTTGATGTTGCCCGGCTGGTCGGCGTCGAGGACCGGTTCACCGTCGTCGGTGCGCATCTCCGGGTGGCCGCCCTTGCGGGTGCTGAAGCGCGGGTCGGACAGCACCTTCCGCACACCGGCGTAGCTGGAGACCACCCACGCCTCGACGCCGTTGGGCCACAGCATCTTGACCGGGCCGTCGCTGACGGCCTCCGCGAACCCGATCGGCGGCTGGAGGGGGTGGTCGCGTTCGTGGTGAACGGGGCAGACAGCGGCTTCGGTCACGGTGTTCCCTTCAACAGAACAGAACTGTTCTTTTGCGTCCATGACCGAACGTAGCGCAGCAGCTACTCCGTGACGAGTGGTTCGGTGGCGAAGGATCAGCCGATCAGCGGTCTCAGCAGGCCGTCGACGATGCCCCCGACCACGTCGTGTTCCGCCGACCGCAGCACGAACGTCGAGACCAGCGCGGTCAGCAGGAACTCGGCGTCGAGGTCGCGCGGCAGCTCACCGCGGGCCTTCGCCCGGTCCACGGCCACGCGCAGCGGCTCGGTGTAGGTGCGGTCGATGTGCTCCTCGCGCAGCCGCACGAGGTCGGCGTCCTGCCTGCTGCCCTCCAGCAGGCCGAGGAAGATCCCCGCCAGGTCGAACGGCATCGGCTCGCCCCACGACCGCATGATCGCCCGCACGTCCTCGGCGAACGAGCCCTCGTCCGGCTGGGCCAGCACCGGCATGTTCGCCTTCAGCGCGTCCACGATCAGCCGCGCCTTCGAGGGCCAGCGCTGGTAGAGGCTCGCCTTGCTCGCCCTGGCCCGGCTCGCGACGAGGTCCATGTTGAACCGGGCGTACCCGACGTCGGCGAACACGTGGAGCACGGCGGCGAAGACCTCCTGCTGACGCGCAGGCGTGTCCAAAGGCGTGCGGCCCACGGCGCTCCTAGTTGCCGGTTCAGGTGCGGGCCACGCTACCGCCGGGTGCGTCCGCGAGCCGACCCGTGCGCTGGACCGACATCCATTCGAGCCGCGTCCCGTGCAGGGCCGTGACCAACGACTGGATCACCACCGCGTACATCAGCTGCCGGTAGACCACCTGCTGCAACGGATACGCCCACAGCGGCTTGAGCGACTCACCGTCCAGCCGCAGCGCATAGCCCGCGCTCGCGGTCTGCAGCAACAGGAACACCGCCCACACGACGAGCGCCAGCGGTGCGTCAGCGACGATGAACCCGTACAGCACGTACAGGTCCATCACCGGTGCGAGCAGCGGCAGCAGCAGGTGGAACGCCAGCAGGTACAGCAGGCCGTAGCGGCCCATCGGCCCGTTCTCCAGCAACGCGCCGCGGTGCTTCCACATCGCCTGGAACGTGCCGTAGGACCACCGGTAGCGCTGCCGGAACAGCCCGCGGACGGTCACCGGCGCCTCGGTCCACGCCCTGGCCTCCGGCCGGTAGGCGACCCGCCAGCCCGCGCGCGTGATGGCCATCGTGAGATCGGTGTCCTCCGCCAGCGTGTGCTCCGGCACGCCGCCGACGTCGGTCAGCGCGCTGCGCCGGAACGCCCCGACCGCGCCGGGCACGGTCGGGACGCACCGCAGCGCGTGCAGGATCTGTCTGTCCAGGTTGGACCCCGCGCAGTACTCCAGGTGCTGCCAGCGGCCGAGCAGGCCCTGCCGGTTGCCGACCTTGGCGTTGCCCGACACCGCGCCGACGCCGGTGTCCGCGAACGGCTGCACGAGCTGGCCGATCGTGTCCGGCTCGAAGATCGTGTCGCCGTCGAGCAGCACCAGCAGCTCGTGGCGGGCCGCGCGGATTCCGGTGTTCAACGCGGCCGGCTTGCCCTGGTTGGCCTGGCGGATGACCGTGACGCCTTGCAGGCCCAGCTCCTCCGCCCGGTCCGCGGTGCCGTCCGTGGAGCCGTCGTCGACCACGACCACCTCGACGTCGGCGAGGTGGGTGTTCGCGGCGATCGACCGCACCGTGGCCGCGATGTTCACCGCCTCGTTGTACGCCGGGATGATCACCGAGACCGGTGGCGCGATCCACGGTGGTGGCGCGTGTTCGCTCTCGCGGCGCAGGCGGCGGTCGGTGTGCGCGAGGCCGAGCTGCATGAGGGTCCGCAGGATGCCCAGCAGTGCCGCGACCGCGATCGCCGTGCCCAGCAACGAGAGCACGATGCCGCCGTTGCGCTGCGACCACGCGGTGACGGCGCCGGTGAACCGGTCCGCCGCACCGGCCCGCGCCAGGCCGTCGTCGAGCTGGGCGAACCGGTGGCCGGGTGTCGTCGCCAGCGCACGGGCGACGTCCGCGCCGATGCTGCCGTCGTCGTGCAGCCGGACCACACCGCGGCCCTCCCGCAGCGACATCCGCACCAGCGTGCCGATGTCCTGGTGGTCGCGGTCGCCGCTGTCGACCTCGACCGGCGCGCCGACCAGTCCCGTGTGGACACCCAGCACGTCGGCCAGCGCGGCCTGCGCGAACGCCAGGTCGAGCGGGTTCGTCCAGTCGCCCTCGGCGCGGAAGCCGTCGATGCCGATCCGGTGGCCCTCGGCGACGATCCTGCGCGTCACCTCCGGGTTGCGGGTCACCTGCGTGCCGAGCACGAAGAAGGTCGCCTTGACGTCGACCTCCCGCAGGGCGTCCAGCAGGTGCGGTGTCCACTTCGGATCCGGGCCGCCGTGGAACGCCAGCGCGACCGTGTGCTCGGGCAGCTCGTGGGTGGCACGGGTGACCTGCACCGGCTCCGGCCGGAGCGCCGTGTACGCGTGGAACGACACGACGCACATCAGCACCAGCAGAGCGAGCAGCAGGGACACCCAGTGCAACCGGGGCGCGCGCCTCACCACACCGCCAGCAGCGTGCCACCGACCACCGTCGCGAACACGATCAACCCGCTCGCCAGCGTGACGCTGACCAGCTTCGCGACTACCCGTCTGCCGCCGTTGCCGTCGACGAAGACCTGCATTTCCGCTTCCCCCCAGAAACCGTGCGGACGAGCGCGACCACGACGGCCGCGCCGACCGACGCCGCGAGCCACGGGAACCCGTTGACGAACCACGGGACCGCGTCCGCGGCGAACTCCTTGCTGTTTCCCCAGAACGGCTGTCCGGTCGACTGCCGCCGCCAGGCCGCGTCGCCGGCGGCGACGACGACGAAGACGACCGGTGGCGCCGGTGCCACCGTCCACAGCCCGACCCGGCGCACGAACGCCGAAGCGATCACCGCACCCAGCACCAACCAGACGCCGAACGGCCAGCCGAGGTTGCCCCCGTCCACCCAGATCCCCGTCTGGGCGAACACCGCCAGCACCGCCAACGCTGCCAAGCTGGGCAGCTGAACCCCCATGAGGACGTAGGTTAGAGGAGGGGATGGGGGATTCCATGCGATCGATCGGCCGTTTCCGGCGTGCGCTGCTGGTGATGCTGCGCACGGCGTGGGTCACCGCGTGCGCCGCAGTGCTGGTCGTGGCGGGCGTCGCGTGGTCGACGGTGTCCACGATCTCGACCGGTGTCGAGCGCTCGCACGCGATCGCCGACGACGCGCCGCGGTCCTCATCCGGCCGCAACATCCTGGTCATGGGTCTCACCACTCGGCTCGACCTGCACGGTGAACCGCTGCCCGACGACGTGCTGCGGCGCATGCAGGCCGGTGAGAGCGACCGCGGCGGCTACAACGCCAACACGCTGATCCTGGTGCACATCCCCACCTCCGGCCCGGCCGTGGCGATGTCGGTGCCGCGCGACAACCTCGTGCCGCTGGCGTCCGGCGGCGAGGGCAAGATCAAGGAGGCCTACGGCCGGGCGAAGATCGCCGAGGAGGACCGCCTGCGGGCGGCCGGCCTGGCCGACCCGCGTGAGCTGGAGCACGCGGGCCGCGAGGCCGGCCGCCGCGCCCAGGTGCGGACCGTGTCGGCGTTCCTCAACCAGCCGGTCGACCACCTCGTGGAGATCTCGCTGATCGGTTTCTTCCACATCGCCCAGGGCCTCGGCGGCGTGGACGTGTGCGTGCGCAAGGCCACCCGGGACCCGTTGTCCGGCGCCGACTTCGCGGCCGGGCCACAGCACCTCGACGCGGGCCAGGCGCTGTCGTTCGTGCGGCAACGCCACGGCCTGCCCGGCGGAGACCTCGCACGCACCCGCCGCCAGCAGGCGTTCCTGTCGGCCGTGGCCCGCCGGCTCGACGACCCGGCCGCGGTGTCGGCGATGATCGACATGGCCAAGCAGGACGTCGTGCTCGACGCGGGCCTCGACCTGGCCGAGCTCGCCCGCGACCTGCCCTCGGAGGTCCGCTTCGAGACGCTGCCGGTCGAGGGCGGCGCGCACGTCGGCGGGCAGGACGTGAACCGGGTCGACCCGGCGAAGGTGCAGGCGAGGGTCACCGAGCTGGCCACGGCTCCCCCACCGCCCCCGGCCAACGACGGCGTGCCCTGCGTCGACTGACCCGGTGGTGCCCGCGGACGCCTAGTTGCGGCGTTCGGTCACCCAGGTCGCGATCTGCGCCCGTGACGTGAACCCGAGCTTCTGCAGGATCCGCTCGACGTGCCCCTCCGCGGTCCGCCGCGCGATCACCAGCCGGGCGGCGATCTCCTTGTTCGACATGCCACCGGCGATCAGGTCGGCCACCTGCTGCTCGCGGCGGGTCAGCGGTGTGGGTGGCGCGACGGGCTCCGGTTCGGCCGGTTCCTCGCCGATCGCGAACGAGAGGGCGTCGTCCAGCCCGAGGTCCATGCCGCGCCGGAACGCCGCGCGGAACTCCGCCTCGCCCAGCTCGGAGACCGCCGTCGACTCGCACTCGCCGTGCGGTGTGCCGAAGTGGCGGGAGCCGAACATCGGGTAGCCGACCGACTGCCAGATCTCGCTGGTCGCGCCCAGCAGCGTGGCCGCGCGGCCGGCGTCACCCCGTGAGGCGGCGATCCAGGCCAGCACCTCCATGCCGAGCACGATGCCGAGCAGGTCGTGGAACGTGCGCTTGATCCGCAGGCAGTCGCGGCCCAGCGCGTCGGCCCGGTCGAGGTCGCCGCTGACCCACGCGCACAGCGCCAGCACGTAGATCGCGTACGCCTGCGCCCACAGCTCGCCGTGCTCCTCGCCGATGGCCTTGGCCTCGACGCAGAGCCGTTCGGCGGTGGCGAAGTCGCGCTGGAACGTCGCCGAGATCGCGAGCTCGATGCCGGCGAGCATGGTGTGGCTGTTGACCGTGCCGAGGCTGCGGTACCGCGCCCGCGCCTCCTCGAACAGCTCGTCGGCGAGGTCGAGGTCGTCGCCGACGAGATGGGTGCACGCCAGCCTGTGGGTGGCGTAGGCGAGCGCGGACTCGTCGCCGGCCGTGCGCGCGTAGCTGCGGCACTCCTCCAGCATGCGCACGGAGGAGGTGAGGTCGCCCTGCAGGGTGGAGACGTAGCCGTTGACCCACAGGGCCTTGGCTCTCAGCGGGCCCTGCTTCGACGCCGCCAGGGCCCGGTCGAGCCAGTAGCGGCCCTCGCCGAGCATGCCGCAGCCCGCCCAGTAGAACCACAGCGTGCCGGCGAGGTGGACGCAGTCCTCGTTCTCGGCGGAGAAGCAGAAGTCCAGCGCCGACCGCAGGTTCGCGCTCTCCAGGTGCGTGAGCGCGAAGATCTGCGCCTGGGCCGGTCCGAACCACTCCTGTTCACGCCGCTGCGCCCACTCGATGAAGTGGTCGCGGTGCCGTTCGCGCAGCACCTGCTCGCGACCGGCGGACCGCAGCTTGTCCAGGCCGTACTGGCGCAGCGGCTCCAGCAGCCGGAACCGGGTGCCCGCCGGGTGCTGCTCGGCCACGACGACGGACTTGTCGACCAGCCCGGCCAGCGACCGCATGACCTCCCGCCGCTCCACGCCGTCGCCGGAGCAGACCCGTTCCGCGGCCGCGAGGTCGAACGTGCCGGAGAACACCGACGCCCGCGCCCACAGGACCTGCTCGGCGCGGGTGCACAGGTGGAAGCTCCAGTCCACCGCGGCGAGCAACGTCTGGTGACGCGGGTCGCCGCCCCGCCTGCCCTCCGCCAGCACCCGGAACGTGTCGTCCAATCTGGACAGGAGGTGGTCGAGCGTGAGCACCCGCAGGCGCACCGCGGCCAGTTCGATGGCCAGTGGAATCCCGCCCAGCAGCACGCAAATCTGATTCACCTTGTCCAGGTTGCCGCTGGTGAGGGTGAACCCCGGTTCGACGGCGGACGCGCGTTCGGCGAACAGCGCCACGGCCGGGTCGCGTGACAGGGGCAGCACCTGCCACAGGTGCTCGCCGTCCACGCCCAGCCGTTCCCTGCTGGTCGCGAGCACCCGCAGGCCGGGCACCCCGCGCAGCAGGGCGTCCACCAGGTCGGCGGTGGCACCGATGACGTGCTCGCAGTTGTCCAGCACCATCAGCACCTGCCGGTCGCGCAGGTGTTCCACCAGGACGGTGCGGTGCTGACGGACCGTGTCGTCGTGCACGCCCAACGATTCCAGCACGCTGTGCACCACCAGGTCCGGGTCGACCACCCGGCTCAGGTCCACGAACCACACGCCGTCGTGGAAGGCCCTGCGCAGCTCGGCGGCGGCCCGCAGCGCGAGCCGGGTCTTGCCGACCCCGCCCACACCGGTCAGCGTGACCAGGCGCGAGTCCGCCAGGAGTCTCCTGACCTCGGCGACATCCTGTTTCCTGCCCACAAAAGTACTTGTGTCGGCAGGCAAGTTGCCGTTGCGACCCGGGGAAAGCGCGCTGCCCACAGCGGAACCCTAGGTCGGCGCGATCTACCGCTGCAACGCGGTCCCCCGGAGGCACCAACGCCGAAACACGGGTAGTTACCCCCTAGGGCACCCGTGCCGGCGCCATCAGGGTGGAGCGGAGGAGGCCACCGCGTTCCGGGGAGGGCGGACCATGACCGTCGAGATCGCCGACCACGATCTGCAGATCGACATCCGCGAGCAGAACGGCGTGGTGGTCGTGCGCCTGACCGGCCGGCTGGACTGGTCGACCTACCTGCGCGTGCAGGACGTGCTGCTCGACTGCGCCACCAAGGAGCTCGTCGGCGTCGTCGTCGAGCTCGACGACCTCGTGGCCGAGTCGCCCGCGCTGCTCGTGGTGTTCGACGTGGTGTGGCTGTCGGCGGCGCGCTGGCCGGGCATCTCGCTGAGCCTGGTCGTGAGCGACCAGCTGCTGCGGTCGACGCTGCGCGCACGCGGCCTGCCGCGGCACATCCCGATGCACACCACGACGCGGGACGCGCTCTCCGGCCTGGTGCGGCCGCGGCACGAGGACCGGGTGGACACGGTGCTGCCGACCTGCCGGTGCATGCCGCACGTGGCCGAACGGGTCACCGAGCGCGCGTGCGAACGGTGGGGCGTGCAGGCGTTGCTGGACGTCGCCCCGCAGCTCGCCGTCGAGCTCGTGTCGCACGTCGAGGACGAGCAGCCGGTCTCACTGCTGTTGCGCATGCACGACAACAAGATGTCCGTCGCCGTGCGCACGACGACACGGCTGGACCTGCGGCAGTGGAACATCATGCGGCGCAACGTCGCGTCCATCGCCGTCTGCAACTTCACCATGGGCGAGACGCCCGCGGGCGGCGGACGGCACATCATCTGGACGTTGCTCGACGTGCCGGAGGACAGCCGGCGGCCACCGAGCCGGCTCACGGAGACCACCGTCTTCACCCACCAGGCTTAACCTGGCCGGGTCGTTCTACCCGGAGTGACTTGCCTCTCGGTCGAGCTGATCTTTGCAGAACCCGAACATCCGGCGGACCTGTCCCTGATCGCGGGCGGTCATCGTTCCTGTCATGAACATTTCGCGAATCGGCGTGGTCGTGGCCGGAATGCTGCTGCTCGGGACGGGTACCGCGGTGGCCCAGGAACCGATCACGATCAGCCCGGAGAAGGTGCGCAAGATCTGTGAGCAGCGCGTGCCGCGGGTCGAGGCCAAGGTCAAGGCGCTGACCGACAAGATCAACGGAACGCCCGAGACGCTCGGTTCCACCAAGTGGCTGGAGCAGAAGGCGGCCGACGCGCGCAAGGCCGGCAACACGGCGCGTGCGGACGTGCTGGACGCGCGGGTGAAGCTGCGTGCGGCCCAGCTCGTGCAGCTCGGCAAGGCCTCCGAGCGGGTGTCGAAGTTCAAGACCGAGCACTGCGGTGCCAAGTGAGGTGGGTGCTCGCGGCCGTGCTGCTGGTGTCGCTGACGGCGTGCCGGGGTGAGGAACCGGCGTCGGACCTCGATGCTGTGGAATCAACGCTGAACAGCGTCGAGTCCGAGATCAACCAGCCGGGGTGAGCAGTGGAACGTGGCCTGGTGCTCGTCGTGGAGGACGAACCGGCGATCGCCGAGCTCGTCGCCCTCTACCTGCGGCGCGACGGGTTCGGCGTGCACCTGGAGTCGTCGGGGGACGCGGCACTGGCCGCGGTCCGCTCGCTCGCGCCGGTCGCGGTCGTGCTGGACGTGGGGCTGCCGGGGCTGAGCGGCATCGAGGTCTGCCGTGCGCTGCGGGCGGCGGGCGACTGGACGCCGGTGCTGTTCGTGACCGCCCGCGACGACGAGGTCGACCGCCTGCTCGGGCTGGAGCTCGGGGCGGACGACTACGTCACCAAGCCGTTCAGCCCGCGCGAGCTCGCGCTGCGGGTGCGGACGGTGCTGCGCAGGGCCACCGCCCCCGCCGCTGCCGCCGAGGCGCTGCGGGTGGGTGACGTGCGGCTGGACGTCGGGGAACGCCGCGCGTGGGCCGGCTCCGCCGAGGTCGCGCTGACCTCGACGGAGTTCGGCCTGCTCGCCCACCTGATGCGCCACCCGCGCCAGGTGTTCTCCCGTGAGCAGCTGCTCAGCGCGGTGTGGGGGTACGCCTCCGTGGCCGGCACCAGGACCGTCGACGTGCACATCGCCCAGCTGCGTGCGAAGTTCGGCGCGTCCAGTCCTATTCGGACGGTGCGCGGCGTCGGGTACTCGGCGGACGCGTCGTGAACCTCGCCACCCGGATCGCGTTGCTGTGCCTGGGGGTCGCGTTCGTCGCGGTCCTCGTCGCCGGGTTCGTGTCCACGCGCCTGGTGCTCAACACCTCCCGCGAGGTCAGCAGGGAGATCCTCGCGAACCAGGCCGACGTCGTCGCCGGGCAGGTGTCGAACAACCGCATCGAGCAGGTGCTCCAGGGGCAGGGCATCGCGATCGTCAAGGTGTCCGCCGCGGGCGAGGTCTCCGGCCAGGACAAGGCGGCCGTGCGCGCCGCCCGTTCCGTGCACGCCGAGGACGTTCTGGCCGGTCAGCGGGTGTCGAGGACGAGCGGGCGGCTGCTCGTGGAGGCACGCCCGTCGGGCAACGGCGGGTTCGCGCTGGTGCAGGAGACCGAGACCGGCGGCAACGCCCGCGCGTTGATCCGCAACATCCTCTTCGCGCTGGTCATCGGGCTCGTGGTGGCGTGCGTGGCCGGGCTGGCGCTGGGCACGGTGCTGGCGCGGCCGTTGCGCCGGGTCGCGGGCGTCGCGCACTCGATGAGCGGCGGCCGCCGCGACCTGCGCGTTCCGGTGTCGGGCCCGTACGAGCTGGCCGAGGTGTCGAAGTCGGTGAACAACCTCGCGGACGCGTTGCAGCACAGCGAGTCCCGCCAGCGCGACTTCCTGCTGTCGGTCTCCCACGAGCTGCGCACGCCGCTGACCGCGGTGACCGGTTTCGCCGAGTCACTGGCCGACGGCGTGGTCTCCGGCGAGCAGGTGGCCCCGGTCGGCGCGGTGATCCTCTCCGAGGCCCGCAGGCTCGACCGGCTCGTGTCCGACCTGCTGGACCTGGCCCGGCTGGGCGCCGACGACTTCCGCCTGGACCTCGCCGCCGTCGACCTGGACCCCGTGGCGCGCTCGGCCGCCGAGGTCTGGCACGCCCGCTGCAACGCCGCCGGGGTGCGGTTCTCGCTGGACGTGCAGGGTTCGCCGGTGGTGCGCGCGGACGCCCGGCGGCTGCGCCAGGTGATCGACGGCCTGCTGGAGAACGCCCTGCGCGTCACACCGCCCGGCCGCCCGGTGGTGCTCGCGGTGTCGTCGGTCCTCGAAGTGCGCGACGGCGGCCCCGGCCTGGCACCGGAGGACTACGACGTGGCGTTCGACCGCGGCGTGCTGCACGCGCGCTACCAGGAAACCCGCCCGGTCGGCACCGGCGTGGGCCTGGCGCTGGTGCACGGCCTGGTGACCCGGATGGGCGGCACGATCAAGGCCGGCCCCGCTCCCGAGGGCGGGGCCGCGTTCACCGTGACGCTGCCGCTCAGTCCTTCGCCTGCGGCAGCTTGACCTTCTTCTTCGCACCCGGCGCCGACGGCGGCGGCACGACCGGCCCGACGTCGCCGTCCGGCGCCTCGTCGAGGTCCACGACCACCGGCGCGTGGTCACTCGGCCCGGTCCCCTTGCGCGCCTGCCGGTCGATCCACGCCGCCTTCGCCCGCGGCGCCACGCTGTCACTCGCGAGCACCAGGTCGATCCGCATGCCCAGGTCGCGGTGGAACATCCCGGCCCGGTAGTCCCAGTAGCTGAAGATCCGCTGGTCCGGCCACCGCTCCCGCACCACGTCGTGGAACCCGAGCGCCTCGATCGCCCGCAACGCCGCACGCTCCGGCTCCGTGACGTGCGTGTGCCCGGCAAAGGCCTCGGGATCGAACACGTCGGCGTCCGCGGGCGCGATGTTGATGTCACCGCAGACCAGCGCGTCCGCCGGCCCCGCCGCCAGCACGTCCTTCAGCGCGGCGAGCCACTCCAGCTTGTACTTGTAGTGGTCCGACTCCGGCTCACGCCCGTTCGGCACGTACAGCGAATGCACCCGCACACCACCACACGTCGCGGCCACCGCCCGTGCCTCCTGGTGCGGAAAGCCCGGCGCGTTCGCAACACCGACCGTCACGTCCTCAAGCCCGACGCGCGACAGGATCGCAACCCCGTTCCACTGCGTCTCACCGGCCAACGCGACCTCGTACCCGCGGTTGCCCAGTTCCTCGCCGAGCAGGGCGGTGAAGGCCTCGTCGGCCAGCTTGGTCTCCTGCAGGCACACCACGTCGGGCCGCCGCTGGTCCAGCCACGGCAACAACCTCGGCACACGTTGCTTGACGGAGTTCACGTTCCACGTCGCCACTCGCACGCCCACCACGGTAGTCATCCGGCCTGGAGTCTGCTTGGAGGCGGCCGATGGGCCTGGTCACGCGGGTGCCCAGACCGGACCACAGGGGAAGTCCTTTGTGGACTTGACTCTGCCGGGCCCACGACTCGGGTGACCAGCGGCGGCACGGTCAGCGACAGCAGGGCCCACCGCAGCCCGATCGCCCCCGCGCTGGTGGTCGCCGCAAACCGCGTCCGGGGAGATCGTCGACATCCGCGGCAACGCTGGGTCACCCACTCTTGTGGGCAACGGAGCCTTCTCGGCGCTCACTGCATCCGGACCGCGTCGTAGAACGACTTCGCGAGTTCACGTAGCGGCCCTCGGCACTCCTGCGACCTCGGCTCT
Organism: Nocardia sp. NRRL S-836; assembly: GCF_001279525.1. GTDB lineage: Bacteria > Actinomycetota > Actinomycetes > Mycobacteriales > Pseudonocardiaceae > Lentzea. The sequence continues at coordinate 158,885 of NZ_LGDY01000125.1, forward strand.
GGCTTGTCCGCAGGTTTGTTCTCGATGACCAGCACGGCGTTCGCGTCGAGGATCACCAGCGTGCAACTGCCTTTGTCCTTCGGCGTCAGCCACTTCGCCTTTTCGCCGACCTCCACGTCCTCGGCTGCGCCGTCGTCTGCCGGATCGGCGCCTGGTTTGGAAGTCACGTCATACGCTTCACGGGCCTTGAGCGCTCCTCGGCCGGGACCAGCCGGGAACGAGATGTCGCCGTTCTCGTCTCGCCACGCTGACACCTTCAGATTCACTCGTGGCCAGTCCGGGATGCGCTGGAACTCGCATGCGGCGAGCAAGTCGGAGACCAAGGGCTTCTCATTGCCGGACCGGAACGGCGGCAGACCCGGCATCCTCTGCGTCACCTCCCGGCAGGTGGGCAGTGCCGTGTACTTGGCGTGGGCGGATGCGGACGACGTGGTGGACGGCGGTGGGACGATCGACGTGCTCTTCGAACTGCCGCTCCCCGCGCCGTCGCCGGTGCACGCCGCCGCACTCAACGCGAGCACTGCCACGGCCACAATCCCAGCGGATCGGTTCACTGCGCCCCCAGCCCCTTCCACAGGTCCTACTCTGGATCGGCTTCCTCGGGACAAGGGCGACGCCTGGACGGGCTCGCCGCTGTCACACCTCGACCCGAGGTGAGTCTGGCATCGCCGAAAACATCCCACAGGTCTCGTTGCAGCTGCCCGACGTTCGCCCAAGCGATCGCCGCGGCGTCCACCGTCAGTCCGACCAGCGCGCTGTTGGGGGTTCGCCACGGCGGCCGGCTTCCGAGCCGCGCTTCCATGGACAGTGGATCACCAGGAGATCTTCAGAATCCGTGTATCCGCAGGTCAAGTTGGTGGGGCAGGTGGGGCTCGAACCCACGACCTGACGGATTATGAGTGTCCAAGGTCACATTGATCGTGCGGCGAACTGCGACTATTCGCGACGGTGCTGAGGCCAACTGCCGCATGTTCGGCCCGCCAGGCAGCAGTTCATGGACAAGGCCATGGACACCACACTCCACTACAGACGATCATTCGAGAGACGCAAACAAGCTATCGATATCACCATCACCATCTTCTCCCTTACCTCTCCATTCGTCATCATCTTCCTCATCCGGATCCTGTGCTTCAAGCTCAGAGATACGTTGTTCGACAGACTCAATGTAGGACTCGATCTCACCCGAGATATCAAAGTCGATAAGCGCCGACTTCAGCTCGTCAAAGTCCCGTACAATTGTGTCGAGATCATCAGATTCATACATTGCATCCAGTTGACTCTTCGCAAATTCAACGAAATCTTCACGAATCCACTCGTCATCTTCATCACTTTGACTTCCTGTCACCTCCTCAAATTCTCTGTACTTAACGTAGTCATCAGCCTCGTCCAAGGTTTCCGAAAACCATGTACGCGCACTCTCAACCAGCCGAACCCCAGACTCACTTTGCGCAAGAATTGCATAGGAAGCACCGACCAGAGAAAGAGCCCAGTACTTATCGCCAGATTTAGATTGCCAGCGCCCACTAAGTGTTTCACAAATCTTCGACACAGTCTCCGATAGCACTGCCACAGTAAGGGTCTTTGCCAAGCTGACTGCAAGCGTCGCCACACGCTCTAGCGAGAAGGAAAGAGACGGAATCCGGAAGGAATAGCTTTGACTTTCTACAGCTTCGCCAATCACACGAACCATGGCATCGAGCAGAACGTGAGGAGATTGCCTAAACTCACTTGCAAGCTCAGGAAGATACAACTCTCCCTGAACAGCCCTGTCTGCATGCACAAATTTCCAGACTGCGATCACTTGTCCCGATGAACGTGAACCATTCGCAAGACCCTCGTAGAGATAAGGGTTGTCGCGCAAGTATCGGTAGAGATAGTCAGCGATACCAGGGTTAGCGAAGCGAACCATACGCCCCCTAAGATCGGATTCAAATACATCTATGAACGCCCCGTCGAGCACTGAAAGTCCGTTCTGAATGTCCTCCATGGCGCTATTCCCACCACGAACAGCTTCGCGGTAGAACTTAACAGAAGAACGAAATTCAGAAAGCTCGACAACCCCTTCAAAAGTGAGCAAAACAATCAACATGTCGCGGGCGACCTGACTGATCTGATGGGTGAAAATATGCCCCCAGAGTTCAGTCGGGTTCATCAGGCTTTTCAACATAAACTCCGCAAATCCAGCCCCGGCCTCTCGACCGCCAGCTGCTACCGCCGAGTCAACGATGAACCTGATGAGGCGAGGATTGTAGTTCCAGTGCGAGATTATCTTCTTGTATTGCTTGCCTGTAACCAGTGACTTCCTGGCATCAGCACCCAAGCCGGAGAAGTAGACATGGTTGTACAAAATATGAGCTTTATGAAAGACACTGTAAGACGAAAGGTCGACGATTATCCTAGAGTAATCGATCGTTGGACTGCGAAGCAGCTCGTAGGTCTGTCGCGCGGCAGAAAGAATATACTCGCGCGTAGTCATAATGAGGTAATGGTTAGTGCTATTCTTTACCCGATCGATGAGTGCCAGGAGCCTGGCATCCCCCTTGACGCCCATCTTTTCAACGAGGGCATTTTTGCCAAGGAAATCGTCATACAGAAAGAACTGCTTCTCACCGCTTCGCCACAGAATGTCCGCTTCCCGCGGATCCTCACTAATCCAGAAAGGCCTATAACCTTCCTCGATTAGGTTGAGTGAGATCATCTCAGCTAGCGTTGTTTTACCTACGCCAGGAGGGCCGCTGATGATGCAAACGCGGCTTTCACCGAGAATCTCTTGCGCCTTCGCAAGGGACCGCCCCTGAACATAGTACTTACGACGAGACTCAATACCTGTCAGAAGATCCTGAGCGTGAATGAATAGATCATTATGCAACAGCATTTCCAGGACTGCGACGCTAGTCAGGTATAGTTTATAGTTACTACGTTCCACATCTGGGTGCCTATTAAGCAAAGCATCGAGATCCGTGCTAGCAACTACATGCTCAGGAACCAGGCTTTGAGAAGAAAAGAGCTTCGCTACCTTTTCTTTACCTTGCGGCGATAGGGACGCGCTTGTCGCAAGCCAGTATTCGGACCACTGCTTCCCTTTGATCTTCTCGGCTTCGCGAGCTAGAGCGCCGGAGATACCCGTCCAGGTCTTACCCGGAGAATGCTTACATTGGATAACTGTCTCGAAGTTTTCAGCACTTCTCAGGAGCCTAACATCAATTCCGCCGTCCGCGCCTGGAGGGAAGGATTCCAACCGTTCGGACCACTCCGCGCCCAGAAGATCCCTGACGAGGCATTCGAAGTCATAGGGCGAAAGCTCGTGATAGTTGCGGCGTTGCATTGGCGCTCCAGGATGACAGCTGTCCGGCACGACAGAATACATCAGACACCCGTGGCTGCGCAGCACCAGATCCTCACCTTTTGAAGAATGCCCGCCGGTCCTACACTTGCACGGTGACGGAGTACCCAGAGGAACTCAAGTGGAAGGTTCATGGCGAGCGGAGTGTGTATGATAACCGATGGGTTAAAGTAAACCTCGTCGATGTCGAGCCGCCGGACGGAAGTCGATTCGAGCACCACGTTGTAAAGCTCGATCACGTCGCTGTTGCGCTCTTGGTAAACGAGCGCGAGGAAGTACTTACCCTCTGGCGATATAGGTTCGCTATCGACCAATGGGGATACGAATTGATCGGCGGTCTAGTTGAGGAGGGCGAAGAGCCAGCAACCACGGCTGCACGCGAGGCGGTGGAGGAGACCGGATGGCGCCCGATTGGTGAGCCTGAGCACATCGGAACATTCCAGCCACTGCCCGGCATCATCGATTCGCCAGTAGACGCTTATCTCTGGCGCACGGCCGAGAAGATAGGCGAACCGACCGATGGCGAAGAGGCTGCGCGGATCGAGTGGATTCCGGTTGACCGCGTCCTGGACCTCGTTCGGCGCGGCGAAGTGCTCGGCTCCGGCGCAATCATCCCCCTGCTCTACTACCTAGCCTCACGCAACACCGGGACCTCCGGGACCCGGTAGCTCCAAACTCGCGAGACGCTGCCGCTGACGGTCAGACCCGATGCGCTTGGCGAGCTGACGCGCAGTCTGCGCGTGCCGCATCGCTCCCTTGCTGTCGCCAGCGGCGGCGTACGCGAACGCCAAGTCCACATAGGTGTTCGTTAGTCCACGGATCGCCGACCACTCCGGGTTGGCGAGATCCCGCACTGACGCCTCAAGCTGAACGATCGCGTCAGGATCTCCCAGCCGGAGCAGCGCGTTGCCACGCCAACGCGTGAGCTGGCCTTCGTTCAGCAACAGGAACGGCATCGCCGGATCGACCGAATTCGTTGGCAGCAAAGAGCTTGCCGCGTCGAAGGCACGGAACGACTCGTCACGACGGCCGGCTGCCGCCAAGCCTTCACCGTGCGCAGCAGCGAGCCAGCTCCGCAGCAATGATGGCGCACGGTTCTCCGCGACGTACCGCGCGTACTCCAGCAGCTCGACCGCCGCATCAGCCTCACCGATGTCGAGCAGGATCACGGCCTGCTGAGCCGCCGCGTGCGCCAGCAGGTACGGCGAATCCGCTTCTCGCGCAGAGACTTTCGCGTCTTCGTGGTACTGCCATGCCTGGAGTTGCGATCCCCGGTCCAGCGCCGTCCACCCCGCCAGCGTCCGAGCATCCGTGAGGATCGCGGCTAGACGCTCACGTAGCCGTGAGTTCACGCTGAAGACGCGCACGGATTCGATCTGGCGCACAAGGCTGTTGAGCTGATCGAGCACGACGACCGCGCCGAACTGGCGGTCGGAGCGGCGAAGGTCGTTGACCTGACGCTGGAACAGGTCGAGCGTCGCGGTGTCGATGGTGCGCGCGACGACCAGACGGTCGCGAAGCTCTTCGGCGGACTGGTTGAGGGCTTCCGGTGGGAAGCCAAGCTCTTCGTTCGAGCGGCCGTAGACCTCTCGGAACAGCCGCCGGTAGCCAGGTTCGGTCACCTCTACGTGGCCGTTCTCCCAGCGCGAGATCATGATGTTCAGCGCTGACTTCGACGCCACGCCAACACCGATCTGCGGACCCCGTGTCAGGAAGTACCTGACGACGTGTTCCTGGGTGTGGCCCAGCTCTTCACGGACCGCCTGCAAGCGCGTACGCGGCGGTTCTCCCGGTCTTCTTCTCGTCACGTTCCCCCGCTCCCCAACGGTCGTGACCTGCGTACTTAACTCCTCCTAACACGCGGCTTGCTAACCGCGAGCAATTATTTACACCCCCTTCTCAGCGGTCTGCTATTCGCATGACAGCAACACCGCGACTGATTCAGGAATTCTGTCTAGTCCTTTCGACGACTCCCATCGTCGAGACGACTTGCCAGCGTTCCGACCTGAGCTCGGAGACCCCGAAGCTCACGAATGATGGTTTGCAGCAATGGAACCAGAGGGTCCTCCGCGGCTGTGGCCGCAGAGTCCGCCTCGGGTGGCGTTTTCCCTTGCAGCACAGCGGTCAGGTGCTGCGGATGCCAGTCGAGCGCGATCGACAGCGCTTCGAGAGTGCGCGGGTTTCGCCGGCGCTCAATGCGGCCTTGCTGCATCTCGCGAACGATCGCGTGCGATACGCCGGACCTCTCGGCGATTTCCTTTTGCTTCAAAGCCAGCTCTGCCGCGCGGGCATTGATTGCCTTCGCGACTGCCGACCAGTCCTCCGCCACGTGCGCCTCCGTGCTCCGCCTCAGCGCCGACATTAGCGCGGCCTGCGAGCAGGAAACGGAGTTTGCGCAGACATCAGCGGAGAATCAGCAGTTATTGCCGCCAATGTCAGCGCCTTCATCGAAGAAATCAGTCTTCTGAAGGGCTTACCGCAATGACATCGAACAGCATGGCGGGCGAGCGCTCGCCGATCTTCTACACGGTGACAGAGGCCGCGCGGATCTTGCGCGTCGACGCGGCCACCATCTACCGGGCGATCCGGGAGGACGCGTTTCCCGCCGTGCGGGTGCGCACCAGGTACGTGGTGCCCGCGCGGGCGGTTGAGGAACTGGCCCGGCAGGCGGCGGAGTCGAGCGGCGTTGTCGACGTCGCGCAGATGGCCGCAGACCGGCGCAACGCCCGTGACTTCGAGCGGGCGACCGGGGGGCGTGGTGAGCCCGGAGAACTACTACGAGGTGGTGGCGGCCGAACTGGACCGCTACGCGAAGGTGCCGGACGAGATCCTGTTGGAGATCGTGACGCGGGACGGCGCGTGCATGTGGTTGTGGGCCAGTGATGAGGGCGGTCCGGAGTGGGAGCAGGAGGAAATCACCGACCGCGAAGCGGCTGCGCGGCTGTGCGCGGATTGCCCGGTCCGGGGCGTGTGCTTGGAGTTGGAGTTGCGCACGGCCGGTGAGGACACCGTGGGTGTGTGGGGTGGTCTGTCGCAGGAGGACCGCCGTGAGGTGTTCCGGGTGTGGTGTGCTCGCCGTGAGGGTGGTGGGTCGTCATGACGATCAACCTGACGCCGACGCAGATCCTCGCGGTTGTGGGTGTGGTCGTGGTGTTGCTATGGGTCTGGCGGGCCAGTGCCCGGCGGGCGAAGGCAGCGGCGGGTGCCGGTGCTCGGTTGTTGTCGCTGACCGGGCGGGTGCTGGTGATGGCCGGGGCGATTGTGGGTGTGCAGTGGGTGGTGATCACGCACCGGGGTGACGTGACGTTGTTGCTCGTGGTGCTGGGGCTGCCCGCGTTGTTCGCGGCGTACACGCTGACGAAGGCGCTCACGATCACCACGCACGACAGTCCCCGTCGGGGTGACCGGCGATGAGGACGCTGGGCAAGGTTCGGGAAGGGGTGGCCGCCTTCGGGCGGCCACCCGCCGCCCCGGCGGCGGAGAGGCTGGCTGCTGATGCGGCGGAGGCGGCGGAGCTGCGGGCGTATGCGACGCATCCGGATGTGATCGCGTTGCGGGTGGAGCGGGTGCGCGCTCAGGTGGACCGGTTGTGCTGGTCGGGGATCGTGCTGGGTCTCGGGTTCACGATGACCAACGTGCAGTCGTTCGCGGCGGCGGGCACGCCGGCGTGGTCGCTGCCGTGGCTGGCGGCGTGGCTGCTCGATCCCACCGTCTCACTGGTGTTGCTGGCGATCCTGCGGGCCGAGCAGGTGACCGCGCGGTACCGGGTGCGCACGGGTGCGTGGACGAGGCGGGCGAAGTGGTTCACGCTCGCCGCCACCTACGTCATGAACACCTGGCACTCGTGGGCGGCCGGATCGGTGTCCGGTGTCGTGCTGCACTCGGTTCCACCGCTCGTGGTCTTCGTCGCGGCGGAGGCGGTCACGGACCTGCGGGACAAGCTCACGGAGGCGGTGTCGGCGGCGTTCACGGAAGCGTCCACACGGGCTGTACACGTCACCGCGGATTCACGTGCGGTGACGGTTCATGAACCCACGAAGCCCATACCTCGCAACAGAAAGTCACGGCAGGCGCGGGTGTCGTTTGCGGACTATCTGACAGTGGCGCGGGAAGCGTGGTCGCCTGATGTCGTCGTGAGTCCGGCGTGGGTTCGTGAGGTCACCGGGTGCTCACGCGGACTGTCGTCACGCCTAGCAGCGACGCTCACGGCTGAGGTTGAGGGCGGTGGCGGCGATGACTGAACAGGGTCGGGAACTCACCGACATCGGGCGTGATCTTCCGGTGCGGAAGGTGTTCGAGGGTGAGTTCGTGAACGACGCTGCTCCTGCCGAACGGCCTTCGTGGTGGCGGCGGTTCGTGAACGCATGGCGGCGTTCACCGCGTGTGCCGTTGTGGGCGAAGGACCGTGTTCACGCGGTGCAGGCCGCGAAGGATGTTGTCGTGGCGGTGCTGCGTTCGCCGTTCCGGTTCGTTGGGGCGGTGGTGCGTGGGCTGGTGGTGGCGTTGCGGTGGTGGCGGTCGTGGGTGACGGTGCGGGACTACCGCGAGGCTGCCGAGCAGTCGGAGAAGCTGGCGGACAAGTTCGGTGACATTCGCGCGCTGACCCTGTTCCGGTGGAAGGTCACCGGGGCCGTGGCAGCCGTCGTGCCGACGGTGGGTCTGGTGCTGTGGGTGCTCTACGGGCCGCGTTCGTTGTGGCTCGCCGGTTTGGTCGTGGCGGTGACGTTGGCGGTGCTGGGTCGCCGGAAGGATGGCAGTCCGGGGCGTCGGGCGGTGCTGGCCGGGCCGCGCACGCTGACGTGGACGCTGGACCCGCAGGTGCTCGTGGACGCGTTCCGGGACGCGAAGCTGATCGGCAAGGACGAGACGCTGCGCTTGGTCCACCGCGCCACCCGGCATGGCGCCGGGTGGGCGGTCACCGTCGACCTGCCCGCCACCCGCAAGGCGATGGACGTGGTCAAGAACCGCGACGCGCTGGCCTCCGCGCTCGCCGTGGACGAGATCCAGCTCAACGTAGAGCGCGTCCGGGGCAGCGGCGGTCACGCCGGCCGGGTAGCCCTGTGGGTCGCCGACGAAGACCCCTACAGCGCTCCGCCGGTCCGCACGCCGCTGTTGGCGGTGCAGCGGTGGGATGCGTGGCGGCCGGTGCCGTTCGGCACCGACGCGCGCGGGCGCCGGATCGACCTGCCGTTGGTGTGGACGTCGGTGCTGATCGGGGCGATACCGAGGCAGGGCAAGACGATGGCCGAACGGCTGGCGGCCGCGGGCTTGATCTTGGACCCGCACGTGCGGCTCTACGTCGCCGACTTCAAGAACGGAAAGGACTGGAAGGCAGCCGAACAGGTGGCGCACCGGTTCATGGCCGGGGACGACTCCGAGCACGTGCTGAGGTTCGTGGACTGGCTCGTGGAGCTCGTGGCCGACGTGCAGGCCCGGTACCGGCGGATGCAGGAGCTCGACGACATCACCTGCCCCGAGTCAAAGGTCACGCCGGCAATGACCCGCGACATCACGCTGGGCATGCCGATCACCGCCTTGGTCGTGGACGAGGTCCAAATCCCGTTGGAAGACCGCACGCCGGTGGAGGTGCAGGGCAAGAAGCTCACCGCCGGGGAGTACTGCGGCGAACTGCTGATGTGGCTCGCAAAGAAGGCACCGGCGGCCGGGGTGATCCTGATGCTGGCGACGCAACGGCCGGACGGCAAGACGATCCCGTCCGGGCTGCGGGCGGTACTCGGATCGCGATTCGCACTGCGAGTCATGGACTGGCGCGACAGCAACATCATCCTCGGAGAGCAGATGAACACCCGCGGATACGACTCCAGTCGCCTGCTGCCTTCTCACAAGGGTGTGGGCATCCTGCGCCCGGACGGCGAAACCCAGGCCGGTGCGGACGTGCTGGCGCTGACGGTGCGCACGTTCTACATGCCCAATGAGGACTGGCGCACGATCTGCGCACAAGGCCGAGCACTACGAGAACAGGAAGGAACCCTCACCGGCCACGCTGCGGGACAGGCCACACCGCCGATGGTCGACCGCATGGCCGTCGCAAAGGCGATCGGCGGCGGTGCCTCTGCCAGTGCCGAACGACTCACGGAGGTCGAGTTGCCAGAGCCACTGAGGTCCGTAGTGGACTACCTCAGCGGTCAAGACGGCCGGGACTTCGTGCCCACAGCCGAACTCGTGGAAGCACTCGGCGTTGAACCCAAGAGCTTCGGGCTCGACATGGCGGGGTTCGGCTGTCGGCCCACCCGTGACCGGGTGCTTACCGAAGACGGGGTGAAGCAGGTACGCGGATACGACGTGGTGGACATCCTCGCGGCGGCCGAACGCGTCCGACGCGGCGCGGTGATAGATCCGGAGGGACCCGATGACGACCGCTGACCCGTCACAACCCGTCCCACCGAACCCGGCACCCGTCACACGCCCTGTGACAGCTCAGCAACCAGCACTCACCAGCGGAAACAAGCCGCCGTGACGGGTGTGACACGTGACGGATGACCCGTCACAACCACCTCGGACAGCCGTGTGCCGTGCCCTTTCGAGAAGGGCACGGCACCAGCACGCCTTGCGTCGATCCCTACAAGTCGTCGCACTCACGGACCAGGAACGCCCTGGACTCTTCCTCGTCCCAACTCGTCTCCTCAAGCGCGCGAACGAGCCGCCCATAGCCCGCAACCGCGTCTGCCGACTCAACGAACAGGCTGGAGTTCTCAGCGGCCACCCACACCAACGGCTCGTACTTGGCGAAGGTCATCCGCGTGAACGGTCCAGCCAGACCCGCATGAGCGCCCAACGCGGCAGGCACGATCCGCACCCGGATGTTCTGCCAGTTCATCATGAACAACAGGTGCAGCAACTGCTTGTCATGGACCGCAGGACCACCGATCTTGAGGCGCAGCGCCAGCTCGTGGATGAAGAACGTGCACTGTGCCCCGCTGCGCTGAAGCGCCTCCTGGATCCCGAGCTGCGCCTGAACTCGATCTTCGACCTCGTCCGACGGCACTGTGGCGGACGCGATCAGCACCGCTCGCATGTAGTCGGCGGTCTGAAGGAAGAGCGGCACCATGTGCGTGTGCCAGCTGATCAGCGTCTTGGTCAACCGAACATGCTCAACCACTGTCCGAAGCTGTACGGGCGTGCACACACCATGTTGCTGCCACCATCCTCGGATGTGCGAGTCCTGGTGAAGCGCCAACAGGTGGGCGAGTTCAGCAGAATCCGCCCGACAGATGCCGAGCAGCGCGGCGGCTTCGAGTTGGCTGACGCCGCCCTTGCCGTTCACGGCGTTGGACAGTTTGGCCGGGTCCCAGTCGAGCATCTTGGCGACTGTGTGCGATGCCAAGCCCGTGCGTTCGAGGGCCACGCGAAGGCCTTCACCAAACTCACGGCCACGCGCGGTTGAGACTCGCTTCGGCATACCTGTTTCCTTGCAACGGTTTCTGAGTCGCGGCCGGTCAGGACGCGATGTTCTTGAAGTTCTGCGCGGCTTCCACGATCCGTTCAGTCGTCACGTCTGCCGGAAGCGCCACGTCCATCAACCGCTCGTGCGTATCCACGTAGGGACGCCGCTCGAACTCGCTCTCCAACCACGTGCAGCCGTGCAGGTGGTCGAGGTAGACCACGGTGTCGAACTGCGTCTCGCGAAACGACAGGACGGAGAAGGAGACGGCCCCCGCGAACGTGGTCACGTCATCCGGCACGAGGAAGACCTGCACGGCGGCAAGCTCGGCCAGTGACGCCAGCCCGAACAGCTGGTCCGCCATCACCAGCGCGCTGCCGACTGGCTTCCGCAACACCGACTCACCCACCACGAGGTCCATCCGCAGCGACACGCCGTCAGCGAGCTTCCGCAGAACCTGCTCACGATGGCTGTCCGGGTACTGCCGGTGACCACGCTCCGCCACGGACTCGACCTGAGCGCCACCAAGCCCGGCCGAGTACTCGGGAGTGCGGACCAACGGCGGCAAGACGTCCAGCGCCACGAGCTGCAGGTAGTTCGCCTCGCGCTCGACCTCGGGGTAGGTCCACTCGACACACGGCACACTGCCGCCGGTCAGCAGGTCGAACGTCCGGGGGTCTCGTGCCCGCTGTGCGCCGTGGAACACAGGTGCCCGCCGCTCATCGTCGATCCCGTATGCGAGCGCAAGCGCTATGACGTCCGTGTCAGTGATCAGAGTCAGCCCGTTCTGCATGATCGACGTCTTGGCCGACGACCAGTGCACGCGCTTGCCCACCTCAGACAGGCTCAAGCCGCTTTCCTGCCGCCACAACGCAAGCGCGCGGGCAACAGCGCGGTTCTGCAGGTTGGACTTGAAGTTCTTCGGCATAACGCATCCCGCTAGGTGGTGAGGGGGAAGCCGACGCGACGTGAGCCGCGTCGGCTCCCCTGACCAGCTCCTGAGACGGAGTTGAGGCGGAGCTGGTGGTCATGAGTGCTGACAAGGTCAGCGAGGCGCCCGCAGCAGGCAGTTGACGCAAGGCATGCCTTCACCTCGCTCAACCACTTCGGCGGTGCCGCGCTCGATCACAAGGCCGCAGTGGGCGGTAAGACGCTCGGGTGTCACGTCTGTCGCTGGCATCGAGATCACGTGACAGGTGCGCTGCGACTCGCCCACGTGTCCCGGCAGCAGACGCACGAGCAAGAAGACGGAGCCCTGCACCATCACGATCACCGCCTGACCGAGATCAGGACTTCGGGCGGTGCGCATGGCTCCCGTACGCCTTCAAGGCCCTCCATGAGGTCCAGCAGTTCGTCACGAATGGTGGCCGTGCGGTGGAGCATCTCGGAGCACCGTCGTACGTAGGCCCTGCCGAGCGCCACGGCGTACAGAGGAGGCAGCAGAAGCCAGAGAAGGAACAGCAGAAGTCCGGTCTCGTCCCACACCACGACAGCCACCCGCCTCCGTTGACGTCAGATCAGCCAACATCAGCGTGTCGGACGGCAGATCGGGCGTAAATAACCTGGCAGCGACCTAAGGCGACATAAAGCGACCTACACTCGTTGGCGCTGACATTAGCGAGACGGAGAGGTCAGCCCATGGGTTCGTCAGAGCGAGGCAGACGGCCGGGGACGCTGTTCGGGGAGTTGTTGCGGCAGCGTCACCTGACAGCCGAGCAGTTCAGCCGGCAAGCCGAACTGTTCGCACGGCAACGCGGCATGAAGGTGACGCTAGGAGCACGCCAGGTTCAGCGCCTGGCGTCTGGCGTCCGGGAGGACGGTCGTCCGCTTGGTCTTCCCCGGCCCGTCACTCAGAGCCTGCTCGAAGAGATGTTCAGCGTGTCGATTGAGCGCCTTCTTGCCCCCGTGAAGGCTCCGGCCCCATCGGTCTCCGAAGACCTGGAGTTGCTGGCGCGGATCACCCGAGGAAGAAATCTCGACCGCGAGACCGTGCGACTCCTTCAGCAGAAGCTCGACCTCACGCGCGTGATTGATCGCCGACTGGGCGCGTCCGGGTTGCTCGGCGAGCTTCGAGCACAGGTCGAGCAGATGGACGGAATGCTGGATGACGTCCTTGATCGGTCGGTTCAGACGAGCTTGGCCGCGGTCGTGGTCGATGCGTCCGCGCTCGCCGGATGGCAGTTGCTCGACCAGGGAGATGCAAAGGACGCGTGGGCTTTCTACAACAGGGCTGTGCGGGCAGCGAGGCACGCAGAATCACCCGCGCTTGAGGCCTATGCGAGCGCTGGCAAAGCGGTCGTTCTGCTCGATCTCGGCGAGACTCAGGCAGCCGTTGATCTGACGGATCACGCGCGCCACATCGCGAGAGGTCGAGTGCCGCGTCTGCTGTTCTCGTGGCTCACAGCGGGCCATGGCGAGGCGTGTGCCGCGAACGGTGAACACGCGAAGTCCATGAGGGCCTTTGACGATGCGCTGCGGACTATGTCCGCCTCCGACAGCAGCGAGACCCCGTACCTCGTCTTCGACGGCACCCACCTGTCACGGTGGCGTGGCAACGCCCTTGCTCGACTGGGAGCACCTGAAGCGATCGACGTTCTCTCCGACGTCCTGGAACGCCTTGACCCCAGTTTCGCGCGCGCCGAGACCGCTCTGAGGATCGACCTTGCTCAGGTGTTCACCGCGACCGGCGACAAAGACGCCGCAGCCGCGCACGCGGAACGTGCGCGGCTGCTGGCGGCTCAGGTGGGTTCGGTGCGTCAGCGCAAACGGCTCGCCGCCCTAGTCGGCTGACTTCTTCGGCTTCCGCTTCGGCATGCGCGACCCGAGCAGTTCGGCTGCCTTGCGGTCGGACGCCGCAACCCAGGCCGCGTAGACGCGCAGCGTTGTCGCGCCACCGCCGCCGTGCCCGAGACGGCCAGCGACGGTGCGGAGGTCGACACCGGCCGTGAGCAGTTCAGTCGCGGAGTAATGCCGCAGGGCGTGGATGTGCGTCTTGATCCCGAGGCGTTCCGCCATGTCCTTGTAGCGGCTCGACACGGCGTGCGGCGAATAGGGCGTCGTGGGATCGACATTCCGCACGCCGGTGAACACGTACATGTCGTCGGTCAGCTCAATCCCGAGTTCGGCGAACCGCTGCTCGCATCGCTGCCGGTGCTCCATCAGTAGAACCACGGTCTCCGTGTCGAGCGCGATCCGACGCATCTGATGGGTTTTGGTGTCCTTCTCCTTGCCCACGCCGCGACGCAGGGTGTAGCTGCGGCGAACCTCGATCACGCCTTCGTCCAGATCGACGCGAGACCACTTCAGCGCACAGATCTCGCCGCGCCGCACACCGGTGGTCATCACGAGCCACACCAGCGTTCCCCAGTCGTCATCCATGACGAACGCTTCCTCAGCCAAGCGGGCGGCTTCAGCCGAGGACGGCGGATCAGGTTGTGGCGGCTTCTGAGCCGGTTTCTTCGCCACCTTGGCCGGGTTGCTCGTGACCCAGTCCCAGCGGACCGCCGCGTTCAGAACACCACTGATGATCGAGTGGATCTGCCGCACGGTCGAAGCGGCCATCGGAGAGCACTTGTGTGCTTTGCACTTCGACTCCTTGCAGTCGTGCTCTCCGGCTGCCTTGTGCTGCTCCACGAACGGCTTGCCATCACATCGCGTGCGACAGCGTCGAAGATCCGCGTAGAGGTTTTCGAGCATCCGCGCGGTCAGCTTCTTCACCTGCACCCTGCCGAGCGCGGGACGAATCGTGCGTTCGATGTACCCCTTGTAGCCGTCGCGCGTGCTGTCCTCAAGATCAGAGGTCCGCAACCACTCGTCGACAGCGTAGGAGAACGTCACGGTGGTGCTGGCTGACTGCTGTGCGTCGACCTCAGCCAGCAGCCGCGTCTGCACTTTGTCAGCAGTTTTGTAGGCCGCTTTGTCCGTCCCCCTCACCGACTCGGTGAGATAGACGTCCTTGTTCGTCACCGGGTCCTTGCCCGCGAACACGCGGACCTGAAGCGAGTTGCCGCGAACGCGGATGCTGCCCCGTGTCCGGCGGTCCTGCGAGCCGTCTGCCCTGGTCATGACCTCATGGTCAGCCCACTGTCAATGGACAGCGCCATGGACAAGCGATCACTTCAAGATCTTGAGAAGCCACGTATTCGCAGGTCAAGTTGGTGGGGCAGGTGGGGCTCGAACCCACGACCTGACGGATTATGAGTCCGCTGCTCTGACCAACTGAGCTACTGCCCCCGTCGCAGCGGCCGTCCGACCGGCTCACACCGCGTGAGGCAGGATACCGATCACGCCGATCGGGCCTTGCGCGCCCCCGTGGCGAGCGCCACATAGGCTGCACGCGTGCGTTTGACCCTCCGCGACTTCACGCCGGCGGACGAGGCCGAGGTGTTGCGGCTGTTCGCCGGCTGCGATGACTGGTTCCAGGCTGTCACGGGGCATCCGTCGGGGCCGGGGGACGTGCAGGGGTTGTTCTACGCGTTGCCGGAGGGGGCGGCGTTCGAGCAGAAGCACCTGCTGGTCGCCGAGGCGGAGGGGATGATCGGGTTCGTGGACCTCGTGGTCGGCCACCCGGAGGCCGGGGAGGCGAGCGTCGGGTTCTTCCTGGTGCCGGAGGACCTGCGGCGGTGGGGGATCGGCAGTGAGATGGTGCGGGCGTTGCGGGAGCGCTTTCCCGCGGTCACGCGGGTGCACGTGGCGCTGAGCGACTTCAAGCCGGGCAACGAGTTCCTCAGGGCGATGGGGTTCGTGGCCGACGGTCAGCGTGCGGTGCTGGAGCTCGCGCCGAGGTCCGCGGGGCGGTAGCCGTTCGGGTAGCCGGGGTAGGTGCGGTTGCGCGTGGTGGTGAGTTTCAGGGTGCGGCGCGCGGGCAGGTGGCGCACCACCGCGGCACGGGTGCGCAGGGCCAGGTGGGCGAGGGTGCTGACCCACGCCGGGGCCGGGGTGAAGCCGAAGGCGCGGAGCATGGGTGGGTCGAGCAGTGCCACCACGGCCTGTGCGACGGCCGGTCGGGCTGCTGACGGGTACCAGGAGCAGAACAGGTCGAGGGTGTACTGGCCGATGCGGCGGTTCGAGGCCGCGTGGACGAAGTGCTGTTCCTCGTAGGCGGCCTTGAAGGCGCGGTACTCACCGAAGTCGGCGGGGAGGTCGCGGATGCCCATGCGGGCGCCGACCGCGCGGTAGAAGTGGAACGCGGCGAGCTGCTCGGTGCGGGAGAGCGGGCGCCAGCCGTACTGGTCGAGCCAGTCGATCGGGTCGTAGATGAACGTGGCGAGCACGTACCGCATGTCGTCGTTGGAGATGTCGTAACGGGCGTGCTGGCGGTTGACGACGCGGAGGGCTTCGCGGCCGCGTGGGGAGTCGTAGCCGTGTTCGACGAGCTCGGCCATCAGCACGGCGGTGTCGTCGTAGCGCTTCTGGGGGCGGCGTTCGAACTCGCCGGTGCGCTCCAGCAGGCCGGAGATCGTCGGGACGCAGTAGGTGCGGAAGAGCGCCAGCTCCAGCGCCTTCTTGTAGTCCCACGGGAACTCCAGGCCCGCGGAGATGCGCAGGATCTCCTCGTGGTCGGTCTGCGGGTCCAGCGCCGTGATGCGGCGGAGGTTGGCGAAGCGCGGCACCTGTCCAACCTCGCCCACGGCCGCGCAAAGCGAAAGGCCCCAGTCGGATGACTGAGGCCTACTCGGTGAGCTCCCCCAACTGGACTCGAACCAGTAACCCTGCGATTAACAGTCGCATGCTCTGCCAATTGAGCTATGGGGGAATGTTCTGTTGTATCTGTCAGGCTTGGTTCCTCCTGACAGTGGGTAACTCTACATGAGGCTCAAAACGGGTTCTGCAAGGACCCCCCGTTTAGCCCAGAAACACCACTTGACCAGGCACGATGCGGAGGGAACCCGGATGATGAAGGCCATCTTGCTCGGAGCGGCCGCCGGCTATGTGCTCGGAGCGAAGGCCGGACGGGAGCGCTACGACCAGATCGTGCGCGCCTGGCACCGGCTCACCGAAAGCCCGACCGTGCGCAAAGCCGCAGGTACGGCCAAGGAGAAGGCGTTCGAGGCGGCTCACCTCGCCAAGGAGAAGTCGGTCGAGGCGGCCCACGTCGCCAAGGAGAAGGCTCCCTGGGTGAAGGAGAAGGCCACCTGGAGCAACGGGCAGACCGTCGGCTGAGACGGTCGTCACACCTGAGCGACCGCGAAGATCCGCCTGAAGGGGAACCACGTCGTGCCGTCGGCCCGCCGCGGGTAGGCCTCGCGCAGCCGCGGCGCCAGCTCGGCGACGTACGCGTCCCAGTCCGATGGGGACAGTGCCGCCCGCACCGGCCGCAACGCGGTGCCGGACACCCACTCCAGCACGGGGTCGGGGCCGGACAGCCGCTGCACGTACGTGGTTTCCCAGGCGTCCACGGAGGAGCAGCCGGCCAGCAGCTCGGCGTACTCCACCGGGTCCAGCACGGGCTTCTCGGCGCGGAAGACGTGCGCGAGCCCCGGCCCCGCCACCTCCCGGATCAACCGGTGCGAGGCGTCGGCGTAGTTGCCGGGCACCTGGAACGCCAGCCACGCCCCGCCGGGCAGCACGGAGGCCCACCGCTGCACGATCGTGGGATGTGACGCGACCCACTGGAGCACCGCGTTGGACACCACGACATCGGTGTCCGGCAACGGTT
Source organism: Nocardia sp. NRRL S-836 (assembly GCF_001279525.1). GTDB lineage: Bacteria > Actinomycetota > Actinomycetes > Mycobacteriales > Pseudonocardiaceae > Lentzea. The sequence goes on from NZ_LGDY01000125.1 coordinate 176,288, forward strand.
CCCACGTCGTCACGTCGTCCACCCGCGCGTCCACACCGGCCGCCCGCGCCGCCTCGACCATCTCCGCCGACGAGTCGAACGCCTCGATCGCCGCGTCCGGCCAGCGTTCGCGCAACGACACCGTCAGGTTGCCGGGCCCGCACCCGACGTCGACCACGCGGCGCGGAGCCTCGGCCCCGACGCGCGCCACCAGCTCGTAGAACGGCCGCGCCCGGTGATCGGCGAAGGCCAGGTACTGCGCCGGATCCCACATGCCGCTAACAGTACACGCGTACTGCTAGCGCGCCAGTCCCTCGACGAACGACGACACCGCCGCGCGCACTGCCGCCTCGTCCACCCCGGCGTCGCCACGGGCCTGCCACACCGCGCCGTCGCGGCCGGGGATCTTGCGCTGCACGACCCACACGCCGGGCGGCTCGACGCGCTCGCGGTGCCGGATCGAGCCCTCCACGCGCTGTGAGATCGCCCGCATCACCCGGCCGGGCTCCGCCAGCGCGAACCGTTGCGGTGCAAGGTCTTCCAGCAGCACCACGGAGTCGAGCACGCCGGCTTCACGGGCCTCCACGACCCGCAGCGAGCCCTCCCACTTGACCTTGCTGATGAGGTGCCACCCGATCCGCCGCGGTCCGGGCACCCACAGCCCCAGCGACGTCACCACGACGTGGCCGCCGCCGGTGACCGCGGTGAACGCCACCACCGTCTCGTCGGGCTCCAGCTCGCCGGTGAAACCGTCGGGTGCGCCGGAGCCGAACAACCGCTGCCACAGGCCCATCTACAGCACCCCGGCACTCTGCTGCAGGAGCGCCTTGCGGTACTCCTCCAACGCGACCAAGTCGCCCCACAGCGCCCGGTACTCGTCGGCGTCCTTGATCGGCGACAGGCGCCGCAGCCGTGACTTCACGTCCTCGATCTGCTTGCCGACCTGCACCTCCTGCAGGCGCGCGATGACCATCGACACGTAGCGGAACTCGTCGTCCTGCTTGACCGCCAGCTGTTCCACGGCGAGCTCGGTCAGCACCGACCGCACCGAGGCGTGCGAGCAGTTCTGGGAGATCGCGTCCAGGTAGGCCGAGCCGGCGAGGCCGGACGAGGCGCCACCGGCGGCGCGGATCGCGCGGTGCAGGGCGACGTAGGCCGGGTCGGTGAAGGCCTCGTCGGGCAGCGAGTCGTACAGCGGGCCCGCGTACTCGGGCAGCCGCAGGGCCACCTTCAGCACCTCGCGTTCGGGCACCAGGCGGGGGTCGCGCGGGTTCGGGCGCGCGGGGCCGTCGACGTCGACGGACAGCGCCATCTGGTTCGGGTCGGCGCGTGGTGCGGCGACCGGGGCCTTGCCGCCCGCGACCTGGCGCACGCGGCGCACGACCATCGCCTCGTCGTCCCAGCCCACCCACCAGGCCAGGCGGGTGGCGTAGCCGTCGCGCTTGGCGCGGTCCTTGATCTGTGCGACGAACGGCACCATCTTCTTCAGCGCCTCGACGCGGCCGTCGACGGAGTCGAGGTCGTAGGAGCGCAGCTGGGCCTTGATCGCGAACTCGATCAACGGTGTGCGGCGGGCCACCAGGTCGCGCACGGCCACGTCGCCCTTGGCCTGGCGCAGCTCGCACGGGTCCATGCCGTCGGGTGCCACCGCGATGTAGGTCTGCGCGGAGAACTGCTGCTCGCCCTCGAACGCCTTGAGCGCCGCCTTCTGGCCGGCCTCGTCGCCGTCGAAGGTGAAGATGACCTCGCCGTTGACGTCGTCGTCGATCAGCAGCCTGCGCAGCACGTTCATGTGGTCGGTGCCGAACGCCGTGCCGCACGAGGCGACCGCCGTCGGGACGCCGGCCAGGTGCATCGCCATCACGTCGGTGTAGCCCTCGACGATGACGGCCTGCTTGCGCTTGGCGATCTCCCGCTTGGCCTGGTCGAGGCCGAACAGCACCTGCGACTTCTTGTAGATCATCGACTCGCTGGTGTTGAGGTACTTCGCCTGGATCGGGTCGTCGTCGAAGATCCGCCGCGCGCCGAAGCCGACGACCTCGCCGCCGATGTCCTTGATCGGCCACAGCAGCCGCCGGTGGAACCGGTCGATCGGGCCCTGGCGGCCCTCCTTCACCAGCTGCGACTTGATCAGCTCCGCGAGCTCGAACCCGCGGCCCAGCAGGTGCTTGGTGAGCTTGTCCCAGCCGCCGGGGGCGAACCCGCAGCCGAACTGGCGTGCCGCGGCCTCGTCGAACCCGCGCTCGGCCAGGAACTCGCGCGCCGCCTGGGCCTCCGGGGTGGCGAGCTGCTCGGCGTAGTACTCGGCGGCCGCCTTGTGCGCCTCGATGAGCCGGCTGCGCGTGCCCCGGTCACGCTGGATCGTGTTGCCGCCGCCCTCGTAGGTGAGCTGGATGCCCGCCCGGTCGGCGAGCCGCTCGACGGCCTCCACGAACGACAGGTGCTCGACCTTCATCACGAAGGCGATCACGTCGCCGCCCTCGCCGCAGCCGAAGCAGTGGAAGGTGCCGTGCGACGGGCGCACGTTGAACGACGGCGTCTTCTCGTCGTGGAACGGGCACAGGCCCTTCAACGCTCCCCCGCCGGCCCGCTTGAGCGAGACCTGATCACCGACGACCTCGTCGATGCGGCTGCGTTCACGCACCAACGCGATGTCGCTTTCCCTGATGCGTCCTGCCACACCCCGAGTCTACGGCCTGCCGAAATCCGGGAGTGGCAGACTGCGTCCCGTGACCGCGGCCGACGTCTTCGGACTCCACCGAACGCACCTGATCGGGGTCGCCTACCGGCTGACCGGCAGCGTCGCGGACGCCGAGGACGCGGTGCAGGAGGCGTGGCCGAGGTTCGCCGCGGCCACCGGCGTCCAGGACGCCCGCGCCTGGCTCACCACGGTCGTGAGCCGCATCTGCCTGGACCGGCTGCGGTCCGCGGCCGTGCGCCGGGAGACGTACGTGGGCTCGTGGTTGCCCGAACCGCTGCTCACGACCGGCGCGGAGGACGACCCGCTGGCGGCGGTGGTCCAGGCGGACGGTGTGCGGATGGCCGCGCTCGTGCTGCTCGACCGGCTCACCCCCGACCAGCGCGTGGCGTTCGTGCTGCACGACGCGTTCGCCCTGCCGTTCGGTGAGATCGCGGACGTGCTGGGCGTCTCGGAGGCCGCCGCGCGCCAGCACGCCTCCCGTGCGCGCAAGGCCGTGGCCGGGGCGCAACCACCGCCTCGCGCGGCGCTGGCCGAGCAGCAGGAGGTGCTGGAGAAGTTCCTGCGGGCCATGTCCAGCGGTGACATCGAGGCCGTGCTGGGGCTGCTGCACCCGGACGCGGTGATGGTCGGCGACGGCGGCGGCAAGGCGCGCACGGCCGTGCAGACGGTCACGGGCGCGGAGAAGGTCGCGCGCTTCTTCCTCGGGCTCATGCGCAAGTACGGCTTCGACGAGACCGGCATGCCCGAGCTCCGCCCGGTGCTCGTCAACGGCGAGCTGGGCGTGGTCGTGGCCGCGACGGGCGACGCGGCCCGGCGCGTGGTCACGATGACCGTGCACGACGGCAGGGTGCTCGCCGTCTACGACGTGGTGAACCCGGACAAGCTCGGGCACGTGTCGTTCTAGCCCGCGTTTTGGTTTGGACCATTACTGGTGCCGGGATCGTTTCGTCGCTTACGTTCGATCGAGTTGGCCAGCCCAAGCCCCCCTGCCGCGGGTTGCAACCACCGGAGTTCGAACATGCCCGAACACGACGAAGTCCCCACCCGCCGGGCGTTCCTGGCGACCGGTGCGGCCGCTGTGGTCGCACTGACCGCCGCCGGCACCACCACGGCGCGCAGCGCGCCCCTGCCCCTGACCCCGACCTGCGTCGATGACGACGACACCCCGTCGAACATCGAGGGTCCCTACTTCAAGCGGAACTCCCCGCAGCGCACGAACCTGCGCACGCCCGGCGTCACCGGTGTGGTGCTGAGCCTCACCGGGTTCGTCTACACGATGAAGTGCGCGCCGATCCAGAACGTCCTGCTGGACTTCTGGCAGGCCGACGACCGCGGTGTGTACGACAACACGACGTTCAAGATGCGCGGTCACCAGTTCACCGACGCCTCCGGCGCGTACGTGCTGGAGACGATCATCCCGAAGGACTACCCGGGACGCACCCCGCACATCCACGTCAAGGTGCAGGCCCGCAACGGCCCGATCCTCACCACGCAGCTGTTCTTCCCGGACAACCTCAGGGCGTACGGGATGAACGTGGCCTGGCTCAACCGGCGCGACGCCTACCTCGACCGCGAGTGCGAGGTCGCGCTCGGCCCGCTCGTGGGCAACCGCTACACCGCGAAGTTCGACTTCGTCGTGGAGGGCTGACGATGTGGCCGCACGGGTAGTCACCACCGCATGCGCAGCAGCTTCCCGACGTCGCGGAGCTTCGGGAGCGCGCTGACGATCTTCATCTGGATCCTGCCGGACCTGGGCAACGCGTCCAGGTGCGGCAGGTCCACGCTGCGCCAGGCGTCCACAGTGGTCAGTCCGGGGTGCAGCGCCTCGATCTCGCGCGGGTCGTCGACGCCCCAGTGCAGCGTCGCCCCGGCGTTGCGCACGGCCGGAACGAGCTTCTGCATCTTGATCCCCCACTCCCCGTAGACGTCGAACAGCAGCTCGCCGCTGTCGAACCGCTCGGTGATGCGCCGGACCAACGCGTGCCCCTCGGCCCGCGTGAGGTACATCGACAGCCCCTCGAACACCGCCACGACCGGCCGTGCGGGGGACACCGCGTCGAGCCACTCGTCCTCGGTGACCGACGACGCCACGAGCCGGTACTCCCCCGACGGCACCGGCAGGAGCTTGTGCCGCAACGCGACCACGTCCGGCATGTCGACGTCGACCCACCGCACGGTCTCCGGCCACCGCACCCGGTGCACGCGGGTGTCGAGGCCGCACGCGAGGTGCAGCACCGTGCACGAGGGGGTGCGCCGGATGAAGTCCGCGGTCCAGTCGTCCAGCACCTTCGCCCTGATGGCGACGCCGACGGCGCTGGTGGTGTTCATGCCGGTCTTGGCGAAGTCGTAGTCGATCCGGTCGACGGCGCGCTGGGCCTCCACGTCGTGCAGCACGGAGGCCGCTCGCCCGCTGTCCAGCGCACGGCCGTACAGCGTGGCGAGCATGGTCTCCTGCGCTCCGGTGAGCGTGATCTTCTCCACGCCTCTAGTGTGCCGGGACCCGGCACGCGTCGCCGCTGGCGAACCCCTGGTCCCTGATGCCGAACGCGCTGTTGAACCTGGCCCGCTGGTTCTCCAGCGCGACCTGGTAGGTCAGCGCGACGAGCTCCTTGCGCCCCAGCAGCCCCTCCAGCTCCGCGACCTGCTCGTCGGTGACGGTGACGGGCGTGCCGGTGATCGCGTCGGCGTAGGCGAGCGCCTTGCGTTCGAGGTCGGTGTACAGCCCGGAGGTGGCGTAGTCGTCGATGTGCTGGAGGCGTTCGACGTCCAGCCCGCCGTGCTTCATCAGCATCGCGCCGAAGTCCACGCACCACGAGCAGCCGAGCTTCACGGCCACGCGGTAGACGCAGAGCTCGAACAACGGCGCGTGCGCGGCCTTCTTGACCGCGAGCTCGTGCCGGCTGCTCGCCATCAGCAGTCGCGGGTGGTGCGCCATGACCGTGACCGGCTCGGGCACGGCACCGAACTCCCTGCGTGCGAACCAGTAGACGGCCTTGGTCAGCAGGCCCGCGTCCTTCTTGGTGACTGTCCTGATCCTCGTCATGACCGGTGGACGGGGCAGCCCGCCGGAACGTGACACCTTTGGGTGACTGGGTCGCGGACCTGGCAGCTCATAGGGTCCTCGCATGAGCAACGACTTCGTGCTGGACATCGACCACGAGTCGGCCGGCCTGCTGGCGGGGACGCTGCTGGCGGGCGACTCGTGCGCGGTGCCGGTGCGGCACCAGAACGTCCGCCTGCTGCTGTGCGCGCTGCCCGCCGAGGACGGCATGCGGCTCTACCTGCGGCGCAACACCCGGTGACCGTTCTTCGGCTAGCGGTCGTAGACGGCCACGTACTCCATCAGCACGTCACGGGACCGTTCGTTGTCGAGGGCCACGTCGTGCAGCCGCCGGAAGGCGCGCACGCACCGTTCGACGGTCTCGGTGTCGCTGGTCACCGTCCAGTTGGCCAGGTAGACCAGCGGCGGCTCGTGGGCGTACTGGATGAGCGCGAGGTCGGCGCCGATCGCCGCCGCCCCGCCCGCGCTGGCCGGGACGACCCGGATGGACGGGGCGTGGAACAGCAGGTGCAGGACCTGGTCCTCCATCAGCCGGTCGCCGCCGACGACGGTGCGCAGCGCGTACTCGTGGATGAAGAAGACGCAGTGCGGCAGCACGCCGTCGCGCAGCAGCTCCGGTGTCGGCGCGAGGCCCAGCGCGGCCGTCAGCGCCTTCGAGTAGCACTCGGTGCGCAGCAGGACCGGGATGGTGATGCCGCTGAAGCAGGTGATCCGCGTGGCGCCCGCCGCGGCGAGCACCACGTACTGCTCGCCGGCACCGTGCTGGGTCATGCGTGGAACGGTAAGGGCAAGATCATGATCTTGCCGGGCGAAACGCTCGCCCATCAGGGCGAATGGTCACGGATGGGCGACCCCGCGCACTCTCCGCGTCCACTGTGGGCGGTTGCGCACCGCTAGGGCCGGCTCACCTGGGCGAGGAAGTAGATGGCGCCGGAGGAGACGTTGCGCACGGCGAGCAGGAACGGCCGGTCGACGTTGACCACGACCGGGTCCGCCGGGATCTCGATCGACACCGTGCGGAACGTGACCGCGGTCGCGGCGGCGCCTTCGAGGCCCTCCTCGTCCAGGCGCAGCACCGCCTCGTGCACCACGTCGTCCACGAACATCCGCTCGTCGGGGGAGAGCCCGGAGAAGTCGGCCTCGCGGGTGAACATCCGCTCGACGCCGAGCTGCCGCAGCGTTCCCTTGAGGGTGAACCGCGCCCGGACGTCCACTGTGGGCACCGACAGCTCCAGCCGCACGTGCCGGCCCGCGGTGAGCACGGCCGGGTCGAGCGGCTGGTCCAGCGAGTCGTCCGGCAGCAGGACCACCGTCTCGACGCCGGAGTCGGCGGGCAGCGCGATCGACTGCCAGCCCGCGTGGTGGGCGTAGCGGAGCTTCTCGGTCACCCGCATGGTCGGCACGTCCACGTCGCCGCCCGGCGCGTGGAACGGGCGCGGCTCGGTGTCGTGGGCGGGGAACGGGTTCAGCCAGCCGACCTTGAGGTACAGCGCGTTGACGATGATCGCGGCGGCGTCGGCGGGCGGGGGTGCGGCGAGCAGTTCGGGGATCAGGCCGCGGGTGGTCTCGGCGACGTCGGTGTTCACGAGCTTGCGCACGGTCTGCGGGTCCGAGAACGCCGTGCGGCGCACCGAGTCCGCCAGCGAGAAGTCCGGGTTCAGCGTCAGGTCGTCGTCGGCCCACAGCGTGTTCGCGACGGCCAGCTCGGACACGTCGAGCGAGTCGGCGGCGGAGAAGCCCGCCAGCAGCGCGTCGAGCTCGGTGCGGGTCTGGCCGCGGGCGGCCTCGCGGGCCAGCGCGAGCGCGGAGGCCACCGAGAACGGCGACCAGCACGCGTTCTCGGACGGATCAGGGACGGCGACGCGGTGCAGGGTCAGGGCGAAGTCGGCCTGATCGGTCACGAAGAGTCTCCTCCAACGAAGCGCGTGGCGTGATTCCGGCGGTTACCCGTCCCCCATGCCCTCGAAGCTACGCCGATGCGCGGTGCCAGGCCACGGCCTGCGCGTCGGTCAGCAGCGCGACCTGGTCGATGACCACGCGCAGCCGGGCCGCGTCGGAGGGCGCGTCGGCGAACACCGGGCGGAACGCGGGGTCGAGCAGCGCCGGGCGGTCCAGCAGCCGGGTGACGAGCTCGGTGATCAGGTCGCGTTGCACGGCCTGCATGGCCAGGCGGGCCGGGTCGCTCATGACGTAGCGCACGGCCATCGCCTTGAGCAGCGCGACCTCGGCGGCGACCTGGCTGGGGACCTCCAGCGCGGCGCGGTACCTCGTGAGCGGGCCGTCGCCGTGCACATCGCGGGTCGCGGTGACGGCGGCGCTCGCGAACCGGCCGACGAGCTCGCTGGTGAGGTTCTTCAACGCCACCTGCGCGCCGAGCGAGCCGTCGTACTCGTTCTCGGTGAAGTAGGCGATCACCGGCAGTTCGAGCAGCTGCTCGGCGGTGGCCTCCAGCGTCGCGACGGACTCGTCGGAGAACGTCTTCGCGGCCAGCGAGGCGATCGCGGTGCGTTCGTCGGGACGGGCCAGCGCGGCGAGGCTGATGCGGTGGGCCAGCACGCCGTCCTCGACGTCGTGCACCGAGTACGCCACGTCGTCGGCCCAGTCCATCACCTGCGCCTCGATGCACCTCTCCCGGTGCGGTGCCCCGGCGCGCATCCACTCGAACACCTCGATGTCGTCCTCGTACACGCCGAACTTCACCATGCCGGGCGTGCGCGGCCACGGGTACTTCGTCGCCGCGTCGAGCACCGCGCGGGTGAGGTTCAGGCCGTGCCGCGACTTGGGTTCGAGGCGGGCGAGGATGCGGAACGTCTGCGCGTTGCCCTCGAAGCCACCGCACGGACCCGCGAGCTCGTTGAGCGCCCTCTCGCCGTTGTGGCCGAACGGCGGATGGCCGATGTCGTGCGCGAGACCGGCCGTGTCGACGATGTCCGGGTCGCAGCCGAGCTCCGCGCCGATGCCGCGGCCGATCTGCGCGACCTCCAGCGAGTGCGTGAGGCGGGTGCGCGGCACACCGGTGACCTCGGACCCCTCACCGGGGCCGACGACCTGGGTCTTGCCGGCGAGCCTGCGCAACGCGGCGGAGTGCAGCACGCGGGCGCGGTCACGGGCGAACGGCGTGCGGGTCTCCGTGCGGGCACCCGGCAACGCGGCGCTCTTGGGTCCCTCGGGGAGCAGGCGTTCCGCGTCGTGGCCGGTGTATCCCATCAGCCGATTTTAGGGAGCTTGAGCTCGTCGAACACGCCGGCGTGGGCCTTCATCAACCGGTAGTACAGCAACGCTCCGGTCTCGCGCTTGATGTAGAACCACTGCGTCCCGCGCGTCTGCACGTTCGGGCCGACGCGGGTCGGCGACGTCCACGCGCGCAGACCGGCGTCCACGGCCATGGTGCGGGCGCGCAGCGAGTGCCACGGGTCGCTGACGATCACGGCGGTCTTCAGGTCGCGTTCCTTGGCCACCGACGCGACGGCGCGCAGCGAGCCGAGCGTGTCCGCGCCCTCGCCGACCTGCAGCACGCGGTCCTCCGGAACGCCGCGCTTGACCAGCCACAGCTTGCCGACCTGGCCCTCGGTGAAGTTGTCGCCGGGCTGCCGCCCACCGGTCGTGGCGATGTAGCCGACGACTCCCTCCTGGTAGAGGCCCAGGGCGTGCTCCAGCCGGGCTTCGAGCACGTCGGAGGGCACGCCGTTGTACTGCGCAGCACCCAGGACGATCGCCATGTCGGCCTTCGTCCAGTCGTCGACCCGCGCGACCTGCCACACGCGCACCGCCGTGCCACCCACGACCAGCAGACCGATGACGACCGCACCGAAGACGAGGCGCAACACGATCCGGCGAATCCTGGCGAGTGGTCTCAGGGAGGTCGTCCGCACACCCCGCATGCTTCCAGACCGCGCGAGTCTCGCGTTGACGCCCCTGCGAGGATGCACGTCATGCCTGCTGAGCAGCCCACGATCCTCGCGACGTCCGGCGGCTGGCGCTCCGGCCGCCGGACCACCCTCGAGTTCAACAAGCTGATCCACTTCGCCCTGGAGCTGTCCGGGGTGCAGGGCCGCAGGCCGCGGTTCTGCCACGTCGGGACGGCGGGGGGTGACCAGCGGGCGATGAACGCCAACGTCGCCGAGGCCGGCGGCGTCGCGGGCGTCGACGTGTCGATGCTGAACCTGTTCACCATGCCGCCGACCGACGACCTGGAGTCGTTCGTGCTGTCCCAGGACGTCGTGTGGGTGGGCGGCGGGTCGGTGGCGAACCTGCTCGCGGTGTGGGAGGTGCACGGCCTCGGCCCGATCTTCCGCAGGGCGTGGGAGGCCGGTGTCGTGCTCAGCGGTGTCTCGGCGGGCTCGCTGTGCTGGCACCTCGGCGGTGCGACTGACTCGTTCGGCCCGGACCTGCGCATCGTCACCAACGGCCTCGGCCTGCTGCCCTACGGCAACGGCGTGCACTACGACTCCGAGGAGCAGCGCCGCCCGAAGATCCACGAGGCGGTGGCGGCGGGCGTGCTGCCGACGACCTACTGCACCGACGACGGGGTGGGGCTGCTCTACCGCGGCACCGAGCTCGTCGAGGCCGTCTCGGAACGCCGCGGGAGCGGCGCGTACGTCGTGACCAGGGATGATTCTTCAGCAACCGCACAGGAGGAAAAGCTCGACACCCGGCTGCTGTGAGGCAGATCTTGGAGGTGTGCGCCGGCTGCTGATCCTCCTCGTCACGGCGGCCGTCTACGTGGTTCCGGACGCCGCCCCCTGCTTCGCCCACAGCGGACCGGCATCGGACACAGCGGTGTTCCGCGGTCCCGACGAGGTGGACCCGAGCCCCGAAGCCGCGGCCGGCGGCGACATCTCGCCCACCGGACCGGACCGATCACCTCTGAGCCCGTCGGCGATATCCGATATATCAGCCACTGATATATCGGCTGCGGTGGCCGCGGGTGGAGCGTCCGACGTCGGCGTCGCGGTGCTGGACCTGGAGTCCGGTCAGCTCATCGGGCAGCAGGGTGACCGGCCGTTCTACTCGGCGTCGCTGTCGAAGCTCGTGCTGGCGGTCGATGCGTTGCAGCAGCCGTTGTCCGATGAGGACCGCGAACTGATATATCGCGCGCTGAGCGTCAGCGACGACGAGGCGATGGACGAGCTCTGGACCAGGTTCGACGGCATGGCCGCCATCGGCCGCGTCGCCGCCGAGGCCGGCCTCACCGGCACGCACGCCCCGGCCGACCCGACGCAGTGGGGCGAGGTCGTCGTCACCGCGAACGACATGGTGCGGCTCTACCGGTTCATCCTGGGCTCGCCCGTGCGCGATGCGGTCGTCGAGGCGCTGTCCGCGGCCCCGGCCACCGCGGCCGACGGCTTCGACCAGGCGTTCGGCCTGCTCGGTGTCACCGGCGCCTACGCCAAGCAGGGCTGGATGTACTACCTGCCCGACGACGTCTACCTGCACAGCACGGGCGTGCTGGACGACCGCTACGCCGTCGCCGTCCTCACCACCAGCCCGACCGGGTCGTGGAGCACCGCGCGGCAGGCCGTCGACGCCGTCTCCACCGCCCTGCTCGCGAAGCTCGGCGTCAACGGCTGAGCAGGCTCAGCACCCGTCCCTGCCGCGCCCGTCCCTGCGGCGCCCGTCCCTGCCGCGGCCGTTCCCACGCGCCGGTGTACTCGCGCACCACCACGTACGCGATCACGACGAGCACGGTCCCGCCGAACAGCACCGCCGCCATCAGCACCCCGGTCACCCCCGCCCCGAACCCGGACGTGACCACGCCGATCCCGCCCGTGCCGGTGACCGCGAGGAACGCACCGACGTTCGCGCGCCGGGCCGAACGGACGTCCTGCACCCGCGTGAGCACCACCCCGAGCAGCACCGGTGGGAGCGTCCCCAGCAGCCCGGCGACCAGGTACACCTCCTGGTAGCGCTCCGCCGTCAGCGCCACCGCCACCACCGCGACCGACAACGCGGTCCCCGCCGTGACGAGCACGGTCCCCAGCACCCAGATCCGCCGCGCCGGGGCACCCGCGCCCGTTCCCGGCACCAGCGGCCCATTCGCGTCGAGGACGACGTTGTGCACGGCCTGGCTCGCCCGCATCGTCAGCCACAGCGCGCCGACGACCGGCACCGCCAGCACCACCACGACCCCCACCGCCAGGCGACCGGGCGGGCCGGCCTGCTCGACGCCGAACACCGACCAGTAGAACGGGGAGAACACCGCGAGCGAGGTCCCCTCCAGCACCACGAACACCGGCCGCCACCGCCGCGCCGACACCGCGTCCACCACCCGCGCCGTCAGCACCCCCGCGGCCACCGGGCACAGGCACACCAGCCCCGCGCTCACCGCCGCCGCGACCAGCACCGGCGGGTTGCCCACGTCGGTCGTCACCGCGAACGCCACGACCCACGCGACGAGCCCGATCCCCGCCACGACCTGCGCGGGGCCGTGCGCCCGCTCCCCCGTCATGCCCACTACACGCCCACGGCCGCCGTTGTGTTGCCTTGCCCGGCCGACACGTCCCCTCAGAGCGGCACAAACCCGACAGCGCACGCCCCGGACACGCGGAAGCGGGCCGGGCAAGACGCCCGGCCCGCTTCGCGACACCGCGTCGGACTCAGCAGCCGACCAGGCGTGCGGCCAGGTACGACTCCAGCTGGTCCATCGCCACCCGCTCCTGCGACATCGTGTCCCGCTCCCGCACCGTGACGGCGAGGTCGGTCAGCGTGTCGAAGTCGACCGTCACGCAGAACGGCGTGCCGATCTCGTCCTGGCGGCGGTAGCGGCGGCCGATGGCGCCCGCGTCGTCGAAGTCGACGTTCCAGTTGCGGCGCAGGGCCGTGGCCAGGTCACGGGCCTTCGGCGAGAGGTCGGCGTTGCGCGACAACGGCAGCACGGCGACCTTCACCGGCGCGAGCCTGCGGTCGAGCTTCAGCACGACGCGCTTGTCGACACCGCCCTTGGCGTTGGGGGCCTCGTCCTCGGTGTAGGCCTCCAGCAGGAACGCCATCATCGGCCGGCCGACACCGGCCGCGGGCTCGATGACGAACGGCTTGTAGCGCGAGTTCGTGGCCTGGTCGAAGTACGACAGGTCGACGCCGGAGGCGTTCGAGTGCGTGGTGAGGTCGAAGTCGGTGCGGTTGGCGATGCCCTCCAGCTCGCCCCACTCCTGGCCGCCGAACTGGAAGCGGTACTCGATGTCGACGGTCCGCTTCGAGTAGTGCGACAGCTTCTCCCGCGGGTGCTCGTAGTGGCGCAGGTTCTCCTTCGACACCCCCAGGTCCGTGTACCAGCGGGTGCGCTCGTCGATCCAGTACTGGTGCCATTCCTCGTCCGTGCCCGGCTCGACGAAGAACTCCATCTCCATCTGCTCGAACTCGCGGGTGCGGAAGATGAAGTTGCCCGGCGTGATCTCGTTGCGGAACGACTTGCCGATCTGGCCGATGCCGAACGGCGGCTTCTTGCGCGAGGTCGTCTGCACGTTCAGGAAGTTGGTGAAGATGCCCTGCGCGGTCTCCGGGCGCAGGTAGTGCAGGCCCTCCTCGGTCTCGACCGGACCGAGGTGCGTCTTGAGCAGGCCGTTGAACATCTTCGGCTCGGTGTACTTGCCGCGCACGCCGCAGTTGGGGCACGGCACGTCGGACACGTCGCCCTCGGCGACGGCCTTGCCGGTGCGCTCGGCGTACTCCTCGGACAGCGTGTCCGCGCGGAACCGCTTGTGGCACGACTCGCACTCGATCAGCGGGTCGACGAACGCCTCGACGTGACCGGAGGCGACCCACACGTCACGCGGCAGGATCACCGACGAGTCCAGGCCGACGACGTCCTCGCGGCCGCGGACCATGAAGTTCCACCACTGGCGCTTGATGTTGTCCTTGAGCTCGACGCCCAGGGGACCGTAGTCCCACGCAGAACGGGTACCGCCGTAGATCTCGCCGCACGGGTAGACGAACCCCCTGCGCTTGCAGAGGCTGACAACGGTCTCGATGCGATCGGCGGCCAACTTCGGACTCCATCGGGGGAATGAGAATCGGGGGCCACAGCCTAGCCCGTCACGTCGCACCCCGAACGGGCGACCGGAGCCTTACCCTGCACGAATGGAAGACCGGCTGCGAGAGCTGTGGGACTTCGCCGACCTGGACGGCACCGAGGCGCGGTTCCGCGCGTTCCTGGAGAACGTCGAGAGCGACGACGAGCGGGCCGAGGTGCTGACCCAGCTCGCCCGCGTCGAGGGCCTGCGGGAGGACTTCACCGCAGGTCACACGCTGATCGACGAGGCGGAGACGCTGATCGCGCCCGACTCCACGGGCCGGGTGCGGGTGCTGCTCGAACGCGGCCGGCTGCACCGTTCGGCCGGCGACCCGGCGGCGGCGCAACCGCTGTTCGTGGCGGCGTTCATCCTCGCCAAGACCCGCGGTGACCTGTCGCTGGCCGTGGACGCCGCGCACATGGCGTCGCTGGTCGACGACCCCGAGACGTGGACGAAGCAGGGCCTGGAGCTGGTCGGCGCGAACCCGGAGCTCGCGCGCTGGCTCGGCCCGCTGCACAACAACCTGGGCTGGTACTACTTCGAGAACGGCCGCTTCGACGAGGCGCTGGACGCGTTCGAGAAGACGCCGGAGGCCTACGCGGAGAGCGGCAAGGCCAAGACGTTGCACGCGCTGGGCCGCACGGCCGAGGCCGCGCAGGCGGCGCGCAAGGCGCTGGAGCTGCTCCCCCACGACTCGCACGACGAGTGGGTCGAGGAGATGGAAGCCATCGCCGCCGAAGCCTAGGACCGCAGCCTTAGGACCGCGGGGTGGCGGGCCCGCTCGCCTCGCCGAGCCGCACCGTGAACGCGTCCTGCGCCAGCACGCTCGTGTGCTCCTCGACCTCGCCGCCGGTGCCGGTCAGCGTCGGCTCGTACATGGCGGGCTCGTCGGTCAGCGCCTCGGACAGCAGCGGGATGACGTGTTCGCGCACCGGGAACGGCGACATCGCGCGCCGGTAGGCCACGACGGACTCGAACTCGACCGTGAGCACCCAGCGGTCGTCCTCGTCGGTGGAGCGGGCCAGCGTGCCGGCGCGGCACCCCGGCTGGGCCGTCAGCAGTTCGAGGGCACGCCGGACGCGCGCGGTGAACGACGCCGGGTCGGACACGCGGAACCGGGACACGAGCAGCACGGTGCAAGGATGGCACGGTGAACTCCAAGCGCCCTCTCCTGCCCGGCGACGGCCCTCTCGCGCGGGTGCGCCCGGTGGTGGCGTTCCTCGTCGTGCTCGGCCTGTTCATCACCGGCGTCTTCGTCGGTGGCACCGTCGGCGCGGTGCTGCTGGGCGTGCTGATCCTCGGCGCCGTAGCCCTGCTGGCGGCCACCTGGAAGGTGCTTTCCCCAGCTCAACGCACGTTGCGTGTGGTGGTCCTGCTGGTTCTCGCCGTCATCGCACTAGAATTGGTTCTGAAAATCCCTACCAGGTGAGGTGTGCCGCCATGACCGTCCAGCTGCACGGCGAGCACTCCCCCGAACGCGCGGCCCCCGCGCCCCTGCCGCCACGCTCCACGCAGACCCTGGCCGCGGCCGGCGACCTGCTGCGGGCGCTCGCCGCCCCGGTGCGCATCGCCATCGTGCTCCAGCTCCAGGAGCACGACCGCTGCGTCCACGAGCTCGTCGAGGCCCTGGGCGTCGCACAGCCGCTCATCAGCCAGCACCTGCGCGTGCTCAAGTCGGCGGGCGTGGTGCACGGTGAACGGCATGGCCGCGAGGTCGTCTACCGGCTCGTGGACGAACACCTGGCGCACATCGTGGTGGACGCCGTGACGCACGTCGAGGAGAAGTTGTGACCGGACTCAGGTCCACCAAGCAGCGCACGGCCGTCTCGAACCTGCTCGACCAGCTCGACGACTTCCGCAGCGCCCAGGAACTGCACGAGGAGCTCCGCCGCCGCGGCGAGGGCATCGGCCTGACCACCGTCTACCGCACCCTGCAGTCACTCGCGGACGCCGGCCAGGTCGACGTGCTGCGCACCGACACCGGCGAGGCCATCTACCGCCGCTGCTCCGCGCACCACCACCATCACCTCGTCTGCCGCCACTGCGGCCGCACCGTCGAGGTCGAGGGCCCCGCCGTGGAGAAGTGGGCGGACCGGGTGGCGGCGGAGAACGGCTTCTCCGAGGTCTCGCACACCGTCGAGATCTTCGGCACGTGCTCGGAGTGCACCGCGAAGGGCCTCAAGTAGCCCACCGGCCCAGCGCACGCGGGGAGCTTTCGCACCGATGCGGGGTGCGAAAGGTCCCCCGCGTGCACACTCGAACGACGGGGTCAGGACTCGTAGGGCTCGGTCGGTTCGGCCACCGGGTTGACCGACTCCACGGTGAAGCTCGGCACCCACGACGTCTGCTCCGACGCCGACTTCGGCACCACCTGGCCGGTCACCTCGACCCACTGCTCGTCCGGCAGCGCCGGCACGTCGCCGAGCAGCCTGACCTTCAGCGGGCGGGCGTCGGCGGCGCAGCACGAGATGGCGATCCTGGCCACGTACGTGGTGCCCTCGGCGCGGGTCAGGAAGCCGGTCAGCCTGACCCGGCGGTTGTCCAGCGTGCCGGACTCGTCCCAGGCGGTGCGGGTGACGAACTCGGTCATCGACAGCGGGATGACCTCACCGGAGGGCAGCTCGCCGAGCAGGTTGCGGGCGCGCTGGGTCTGGTTGGTGTCGGCCGCGGAGCCCACGACGTCGCCGCCCAGCGCGGGTGGCGAGATCAGGAACACCGCGAGCACCGGCAGCAGCAACAGCCACGTCGAGCGCGACGAGTGCGAGTGCTCAGCACCGTGATCGGCGTGACCGCCGTGCTCGGCGTGCTCGTCGGCAGCGTCGGCCTCGGTGGCCGGCTTGCCGCGGCGGATGTCGGTGATGATCGCGAACAGCGCCAGGCCGATCATGACGGCCCCGCCCGCGATCAGCAGGGGCAGCAGGCCCGGCTTCACGTAGCGCAGGTACAGGCCCGAGAAGCTGATCTTCAGCAGCGCACCGCCGAGCAGGACCAGCAGGATGTTCTGGGTTTCCCGCCTCACAGCAGCACCACCCCGGTCACGACCGCGCAGAGGATCGCCACCACGAACGTGGCCGGTGCGAACCGGAAGGCGAAGGACCTGCCGAACGCGCCCGCCTGCAGCGCGATCAGCTTCACGTCGACGGCCGGGCCGACGACCAGGAACACCAGGCGCGGCAGCAGCGGCAGGGCGGAGAACGCGACGGCCACGAAGGCGTCGGCCTCGGAGCACAGCGCCATGACCACGGCCAGGAATGCCATGACCAACACGCCCAGGACGATCTGCCCGCTGATGGTCTCCATCCACGCCACCGGCACGAACGTCTTGAACGCCGCCGCGAACAGGCCACCCAGCACGAGGAACCCACCGGCGTCGACCAGGTCGTGGCGCGCGCTCTCGGCGAACACGGCCCACCGGTTGGTGCCCGAGTGGTCGGTCAGGCGGGCCAGCGCCCGTTCCGCGATCCACTCGGCCTTGCCGAAGCGGACCCACAGCCAGCCCATGACCACCGCGGTCAGCAGCGACCCGGTGAACCGGGCGACGACCATCATCGGGGTGTCGGTGAACGCCACCGCCGTCGCCACCAGCACGATCGGGTTCACCGCGGGTGCCGCGAGCAGGAACGTCAGCGCCACCGCGGGGGCCACGCCCTGCTGCATCAGCCGCCGCGCCACCGGCACCGACGCGCACTCGCAGCCCGGCAGCGCCACCCCGGCGACACCGGCGATCGGCACGGCCAGCGCGGTGCGGGACGGCAGCAGCCGCCGCAGTGCCGAGGCCGGCACGAACGCGGCGATCGCGCCGGAGATCAGCACGCCCAGCACCAGGAACGGCATGGCCTGAACGCAGATCGCGACGAACACGGTCGACGCGGTGCGCAGCTTCGGCACGTCGAGGAGGTCCACGAGCCGGGACTGGAAGAGCAGTGCGAGGATCAGCACCCCGCACAGCACCTCCAACGACGTGATCTTCAGCCGAGGCGGGCCGGAGCGCCGCTTCGACGAGCGGATCTCGCCGGTGATCGTCATTCCGCTTCCAGCAACCTGCGGTAGGTGCGCTCCATCCCGGCGCGGATCTCCTCGCGCGAGGGCGGCTCGGCGAACTCGGCCTCTTCTTCGAGGTCGTCGTCGTCGAAGTCGACGGGAGTGCCGTTGACGGTGTCGTCCTCGGCCTCTTCCTCCTCGGCGGCGGCCTCGCGCAGGTCCTCGATCGTCGCGGTGACGTCGGCGGCGCTCAGGGCCGGCAGCATGGGCGCCACGACGGCCAGCACGCCGCCCTCGGTGTCGTCCAGCGCCACGGCCTCGGCCAGCGCCACCGCGTGGTCGCGCTCGTACGGCCCGCAGATGAACGAGTCCCACTCGTCCCCGCCCGACGGCTCGAACGTCACCGTCCACGGGAACTCGTTGACCTCGGAGTCCTCTTCCGGCTCGTAAATGATCACGCCACCCATCGGGGGGTCCTTTCTAGGAAAAGCGGGAGAGGAGCTCGCCGCGCACCTGCGACGCGGTCGAGACGACGAGCATCAGCAGCGTGCTCAGCGGTTCGGGCTCCAGCCCGTCGGCCGGGAACGCGTAGCGCAGCATCACGTCCGTGCCGCGGTCCGAGGCGATCACACCGAGCGTGCCGAAGAGGCCCTGACCAGCGCGTTCGGCCACCCACAAGGCGACATCGCCGACCAGGTCCCACGCCACGACGCAGGTCAGCGAGAGCACGGTCAGCCCTTCGGCCAGCTCCATGCCCTGCACCGCGCACGGCACGTCGCCGTGGCGGAAGCTCAGCGCGCCGTCGTCGTCCACCGCCACGTCGTGGAACAGCTCCAACGCCTTGCGCGCGGCCTCCAGGGCGTCACCTGTCGCGTTCACGAGACCTCCGCATCGGGCTTGTCGATCGCACCACCGAAGCGCCGGTCGCGCTCGGCGAACTTCTCACAGGCACGCCACAGGTCGCGGCGGTCGAAGTCGGGCCAGAGGATGTCCTGGAACACCAGCTCGGCGTACGCGGACTGCCACAGCATGAAGTTCGACGTCCGCTGCTCTCCGGACGGCCGGATGAACAGGTCCACGTCCGGCATCTCGGGCTGGTACAGGTACCGCGCGACGGTCTTCTCGTCGACCTTGTCCGGGTTGAGCTGCCCGGCGGCGACCAGCCGCGCGATCTCGCGGGCGGCGTCACCGATCTCGGCCCGCCCGCCGTAGTTGATGCACATCGCGAGGTTGAGCCGGTCGTTGCCGCGGGTGCGCTCCTCCGCGACCTCCAGCTCCTTGATGACGCTGCGCCACAACCGCGGCCGCCGCCCCGCCCAGCGCACCCGCACCCCCAGCTCGTCGAGCTCGTCGGTGCGGTGGCGGATCACGTCACGCGAGAAGCCCATCAGGAACCGGACCTCTTCGGGGCTGCGGCGCCAGTTCTCCGTGGAGAAGGCGTACAACGACAGCCACTTCACACCCATCTCGATCGCACCCTTGGCGACCTCGACCACGACCTGCTCGCCGCGCTTGTGCCCCTCGACCCGCGACAGCCCGCGCTGGTTGGCCCAGCGGCCGTTGCCGTCCATCACGATCGCGATGTGCTTGGGCACGAACTCCGCGGGGATCGCCGGAGCCACGGCGCCGGACGGGTGCGGCTCCGGCGGGCGCGGCACGCGCTTCTCAGCCTCGGCACGACGTCGACGCAGCATGGAACCAGGCATCCTTTCGAGCGAAAATGGTTGTCGGTAGGCGCCACATTAGCCGTCGTCCGGCCGGGCCTTCCGCTCGACCAGGGGCAGTGAGCGCAGCTGCCGTTCGAGGTGCCACTGCAGGTGCGCCGCCACCAGGCCACTCGCGTCCCTGCGGGCCACGTGCGGGATCTTGTCGACCACGTCCCACTGCCCGTGCAGCAGCGCCGACAGCAACGACAACGTGTCACCCGACGGCGACGCGGACCCCGGCGGACGGCAGTTCGGGCACACCGACCCACCGGCCTGCACGCTGAACGCCCGGTGCGGACCGGGATCACCGCACTTCGCGCACTCGTCGACCGCGGGCGCCCACCCGGCGAACGACATCGCACGCATCAAGAACGCGTCCAGGACCAACGACGGATCACGCTCGGCCGCCGCCAACGCGCGCAGCGCACCCGCCACGAGCAGATACAGCCGCACGGCCGGTTCGCCCTCTTCGGCCGTGAGCCGGTCAGCGGTCTCCAGCACCGCACACGCGGCCGTGTAGCGCTGGTAGTCGTCCACGATGCCCACGCCGAACGCGTCGAGCGTCTGCACCTGCGTGACGATGTCGAGCGAGCGGCCGGGGTGGAACTGCGCGTCGACGTGGCAGAACGGCTCCAGCCGCGCACCGAACTTCGACGTCGTGCGCCGCACACCCTTCGCCACGGCGCGCAGCTTGCCGTGGCGCTGGGTGAGGAAGGTGATGATCCGGTCCGCTTCACCGAGTTTCTGCACGCGCAGCACGATCCCGGTGTCGCGGTACAGGTTCGCCATCAGAACCCCAGGCGGCGCAACTGTTTCGGATCGCGCTGCCAGTCCTTGGCGATCTTGATGTGCAGGTTCAGGTACACGCGGCTGCCCAGCAGCCCCTCGATCTGCTTGCGCGCGGTCGTGCCGACCTGCTTGAGCCGCTCACCCCGGTGCCCCAGGATGATCGCCTTCTGCGACGGCCGCTCCACGAACACGAAAGCGTGAATGTCGATCAGGTCGTCGCGGCCCTCACGCGGCTGCATCTCCTCCACCACGACGGCGATGGAGTGCGGCAGCTCGTCGCGCACACCCTCCAGCGCCGCCTCGCGGATCAGCTCGGCGACCAGCGTCTGCTCCGGCTCGTCGGTCAGGTCGCCGTCCGGGAACAGCTGCGGACCCTCCGGCAGCTTCTGCAGCAGCAGGTCGCTCAGCTTGTCCACCTGGAAGCCGTCGACCGCCGACACCGGGATGATCTCGGCGAACTCCATGACCTTCTGCAACGCCAGCAGCTGCTCCATCACCTGCTGCTGCGAGACCAGGTCCGTCTTGGTGACGATGCCGACCACCGGCGTGCGCTTCGCGACCTTCTCCAGCTCGGCGGCGATGAACTTGTCACCGGGACCCACCTTCTGGTCGGCCGGCACGCAGAAGCCGACCACGTCGACCTCCGACCACGTCTCGCGCACCAGGTCGTTCAGGCGCTGCCCCAGCAACGTGCGCGGCCGGTGCAGCCCCGGCGTGTCCACCAGCACCAGCTGGCCGTCCTCGCGGTGCACGATGCCGCGGATCGTGTGCCGGGTGGTCTGCGGCTTGCTCGACGTGATGGCGACCTTCGTGCCCACCAGCGCGTTCGTCAGCGTCGACTTCCCTGCGTTCGGGCGGCCGACGAAGCACGCGAACCCGGAGCGGTAACCATCCATCAGACCATTGTCCCTCTAGCCCGCCACGGCCGTTCGCGGGGCCGCCGCCAGCGCTCAGAGCCGCTCGCGCAGCTCCCCCGCGGCGTCGGCCAGGAACACCGGACCGGACGCCGTCAGGTCCCGCACCGCCGCCAGCGACTCCGCGTCCACCGCGGACGCACCGCTCACCACGGCCGCCGCCTCCAGCCCCTCCGCACCGCTCGACACCGCCGCGGCCACGGCGGCCTGCAGCGCGGTCAGCTTCAACGAGGGCAACGCCACCGTGGACGCGTTGTACGTGCGGCCGTCGAGGTCCCGCACCGCCGCACCCTCCGCGGCACCGTTGCGCGCACGCACCGACCGCGCGAGCGTGACCAGCTTGGCGTCCTCGGCGCCCAGGCCTTCGAAACCGGGGTCAGTCATCTTCTTCCGCCTCCTTCTGCACGGGCCGCACGAGCACCGTGGTGACCCGGATGCGCCCGCGTTCGTCCTTGCCGCCCTCCGCCCGCATCCGCAGGCCCGCGATCTCGGCCTCCGTACCGGGCAGCGGCACCCGGCCCAGCCGCTGCGCGAGCAGACCGCCGACGGTCTCCACCTCGTGGTCGTCCAGCTCGGTGCCGAACAACGCGTCGAGGTCGTCGACCGGCAGCCGCGCGCTGACCCGCACCGCGCCGTCGGCCAGGTGCTCGACCGGCGGCCGGTCGTCGGTGTCGGACTCGTCGGTGATCTCCCCGACGATCTCCTCCAGGATGTCCTCGATCGTCAGCAGACCGGCCGTGCCGCCGTACTCGTCCACCACGATCGCCATGTGCCGCCGCGACAGCTGCATCTCGCGCAGCAGGTCCGCGATCGGCTTGGTGTCCGGGATGAAGCTCACCGGCCGCATCAGCTCCGCGACGTGCTTGGGGTCCTCGTCCTCCGCGAGCGTCGCCCGCATCAGGTCCTTGAGGTTCACCACACCGAGGATGTCGTCCACGCTCTCGCCGATCACCGGCACACGCGTGTAGCCGGTGCGCAACGACAACGCCAGCGCCTGCCGCAACGACTTCGCCTGCTCGATCCACACGATCTCGGTGCGCGGCACCATGATCTCGCGGGCGATCGTGTCACCCAGCTCGAACACCGAGTGGATCATCTCCCGCTCGCCCTCGTCCACGACGCCGCGTTCCTGCGCCATGTCCACCAGCTCGCGCAGCTCCACCTCGGAGGAGAACGGCCCCTCGCGGAAGCCCTTGCCGGGCGTGATCGCGTTACCGATGACGATCAGCAGCTTCGACAACGGCCCGAGCACCCGCCCGAGCTGACGGACCGTGCCCGCGGCGAGCAGGCTCACCCCGTACGGGTGCTGACGGCCGATCGTGCGCGGCCCCACACCGACGAGCACGTACGACACGACGAGCATGCTCAGGCACGAGTACAGCGCCGCCAGCCACTCACGTTCCACGTACTGCAGGAACACGGCCGTGACGAGCACCGTCGCGGACAACTCGCAGAACAGCCGCAGCAACAGCAACAGGTTGACGTGCCGCGGCCGGTCGTTGAGGACCTGCAACAGCTGTCCGGTACCCCAGCGCCCCTGCCGTTGCAGCGCTTCCACCCGCGCCCGCGACACGGTGCCCAGCGCGGCGTCAGCACACGCGAACAGGCCCGCGGCGAGCACGAGGACGACGGCCAGCGGCAGGAGACTGGCAGGGCTCTCGCTCATTCTCAGTCTCTCTTGACCGCGATCAGTCTTCTTCGGGGTGCTGCGGCGGCTTCTGCTCGTCGAGACCGACGGCGCCGAGCACCTTGTCGTCGGCACTGCGCTGGTGCGCCGCCCGTTCCGCCTCGTCCCGCGCGTTGCGGAAGTCCGCGAGGATGCGGTTCTGCAACGTGAACATCTCACGCTCCTCCGCGGGCTCGGCGTGGTCGTAGCCGAGCAGGTGCAGCACACCGTGCACGGTCAGCAGGTGCAGCTCGTCCAGCAGGCCGTGACCCGCCTTCTTGGCCTGGTCCTTCGCGAACGCCGGGCACAGCACGATGTCCCCGAGCAACGCCGGGCCGAGCCCTGCCGCATCCGGCCGGCGGGCCGAGTCCAGCTCGTCCATGGGGAAGGCCATGACGTCCGTGGGACCGGGCAGGTCCATCCAGCGCTCGTGCAGGTCGGCCATGACGTCCAGCTCCACGAGCAGCACGGACAGTTCGGCCAGCGGGCTCACGCCCATGCGGTCCAGCGCGAAGCGGGCGGCGGAGACGATGGAACCCTCGTCGACCGCGACGCCCGACTCGTTGGCGATCTCGATGCTCACGGCGCCTATCGTCCCCGCCGCTGGTTCCCCCGCCGCGCACCGGGTCCCTGGTGCCGCCCGTCCTGGTCCAGCACGTCCTGCTCGACCTGCCACTTCTCGTACGCGTCGACGATGTCGCCGACCAGGCGGTGACGCACCACGTCCTGGCTGGTCAGCACCGAGAAGTGCACGTCGTCGACGCCGTCGAGGATCTCCTTGACGACCCTGAGCCCGCTGCGCTGGCCGCCGGGGAGGTCGACCTGGGTGATGTCACCGGTCACGACGACCTTCGAACCGAAGCCCAGGCGGGTGAGGAACATCTTCATCTGCTCGGGCGTCGTGTTCTGCGCCTCGTCGAGGATGATGAACGCGTCGTTGAGCGTGTTGTGCGTGAGGAGGTAGTCCTCGGTCACGTACAGGGAGTCCTGGGCCGCGACCTGGATGCACACGGTCTCCGTGCGGCCCGCCGGCTCGATGCTGTCGATGAACCGCATCGGACGGCCACCGCCACCGGCGGCGTGGTACTTCTCGCGCTTGCGCTCGAGGCGGAACGGCTCGACACCCTCGGGCAGCCTGATGTCGAGGACGTAGGCGTCGTGGCGGTAGCCGACCTCCCGGCCGTTGGCCATGCCCGGCTTGCGACCCGCCGCGGGACGGCACCGCCAGTAGGCGACACCACCAAGCGAACGCACCAGGCCGACCACGTCGTCCCGCAGCCGCTCCGACGTCGTCGTGTACTGGATGCGGCATGTCCGACCGGTCTGGGTGACCGGTCCGCCGTCGGAGTCGAGCAGACCTTGGAGCAACGCCAGCCGCACGTCGGCGCTGTTGTGGAGGTAGAGCTCAGGTACGAACTTGGTGTGCGAGCGCGTTCCGCTGAGCCCCAGCTCGCGCATCACCGCGGTCACCGGGTTCGCGATCGTGATCACGTCGCCAGGCGTCCTGACCCGGTTCAGCGTGTAGTCGATCCGGTTCTTCCTCGTCACCGCGACCTGCGGGGCGAGTGCCCGCTGCAGCGCGGTGACGAGAGCGGGGTCGGCGGTCGAGAACGAGGGCGTCGTCGAGCCCGTGAGGCACCCGTCACCGATCAGCAGGCCGAGCGCGTACGCGTCCATCGGCACTTCGCGCTCCGGCAGGCACACCGGGGCGCTGAGCACCGGCAGCTCGTAGCGGCGGGCGTGCGCGGCGCGGAGGTTGCCGATCATCTCCTGCGTCTGGAGCACGCGCCACGGCTTGTTGCGCCGACGGTCGGAAGCCGTGCGCACGGTCCACAGGTGCTCGCCGCACGCGAGGGTCGAGGAGCCGTCCTGGGCCGTGACCCGGTACACGTCCTTCTCGCCCTGCGGGTACACGCCCAGCACCGGCGTCGGCTCGCCGTTCGACCCGATGACCAGGTCGCCGACCTGGAGCGAGCCGATCGGGCGGTAGCCGTCCGGGGTGAGCACCGGCGTGAAGATCGGCTGGGCACGGCCACGCATGTAGGCCAGGGGTGCGACCTCGATCGTGCCCGCCTGGGTGAGGCGCGGGATCGACTCGGGGTCGACCATGTCGTGC
This sequence comes from Nocardia sp. NRRL S-836, assembly GCF_001279525.1. Lineage (GTDB taxonomy): Bacteria > Actinomycetota > Actinomycetes > Mycobacteriales > Pseudonocardiaceae > Lentzea. The sequence continues at coordinate 201,210 of NZ_LGDY01000125.1, forward strand.
AGCGCGTCGTAGAGCGGGCGCAGGTACGGGTCGATCTTCTCGTAGAGCGTGCCGGGCAGGTAGCCCAGGCGCTCGCCGGCCTCGACCGCGGGGCGGGTGAGGATGATCCGGTTGACCTGCTTGGCCTGCAGGGCCTGCACGGCCTTGGCCATGGCGAGGTAGGTCTTGCCGGTGCCCGCGGGGCCGATGCCGAACACCACGGTGTTCTTGTCGATGGCGTCGACGTAGTGCTTCTGGTTCAGCGTCTTCGGCCGGATCGTGCGGCCGCGGCGGCTGATGATGTCCAGGCTCAGCACCTCGGCGGGCGACTCGTCGGCGTTGGCGCTCAGCATCGCGACGGTGCGGCGGACGGTGTTGGTGTCGACGGCCTGGCCGCGGCTGGCGAGGGTGACGAGCTCGGTGAACACGCGTTCCGCGAAAGCGACGTCGGCGGGGGCGCCGGAGAGGGTGATCTCGTTCCCGCGCACGTGGACGTCGGCGTCGAGCAGTTCCTCGGCGAGCCGGAGGTTCTCGTCGCGCGACCCCAGCAGGCTGAGCACCGCGCCGTCGGGCACGGCGAACCGGGACTGACCTTCCTTGTTGCTCTGCTGTGTCTCTTCGGCCACGTGGCCCCGGCCTGCTTCCTGTCGCTCGGATCTGATGGCCACGATGCTAGTCCGGCCGAAAATGAGTGGCTACCGGATTGCTCACCGTGTGTGCTCATTGACCGTGGAGATCCGCAGGTTGACCGTTGCCGACGTACCCGACTGCATGAAGCTCATCACGGACCGGGGTTGGGCGTGGCCGCCGGAGCAGTGGGAGATGATGCTCGCGCTGGGTCCGGGGTGGGGCGCGTTCGACGCGACCGGGCTGCTCGGCACGGCGTTGACCACGCCTTATCCGCGGATGCAGGCGATCAGCGGTGTGCTGGTGGGGTCGTGGGCCGCGCGCAGGGGTGTCGGCACCGGGCTGATGACCCACGTACTGGACGTCACTCCGCCGGGGCTGAGCAGCGTGCTGTTCGCGACGGCCATGGGCGAGCCGATCTACACCCGGCTCGGCTTTCACCCGGTCGGGGGGACGACCGAGCTGCACGGCGAGTTCGCCGGTGCCGCCGCCGGGGTGACGCGACCGGCCACGCCGGCCGACCTGGCGGTGCTCGCGGCGCTCGACCACGAGGTGAGCGGGTTCGCGCGGCCCGCGTTGTGGGAGCGGCTGCTCGACCCGGCCTCGCCCTACCGGGTGCTGATGTCGGACTCCGGGGTGGTCGCCTCCCGCCCGAACCCCGGCGGGGTGACGGTGGGGCCGCTGATCGCGCCCTCGGCGGCGGTGGCGTGCGCGCTGGTCGCGGACCTGGCCGCCGGTGCGGGGCGCGTCCGCGTGGACACCGGCGACCCGGAGGTGGCGGCGTTCCTGCGGGGGCGGGGCTTCGAGGAGGGTGGCGGTGGCTGCACGTTGATGGTGCGCGGTGCCGACGACGTGCCGGGTGACCGGTCGCGCTACTTCGCGCCCGCGTCGCACGCGCTGGGGTGACTTGCGTTGGGGGAACCGGTGGGAACTGAGGGAGAGCCGGTGGAGCTGCGCCGGTTGACGCTGGACGACCTCACGGCGTGCTCCGACCTGGCCGAGAGCCGGTCGTGGCCGCGTGAGGAGGGCAAGTGGGGGTTCCTGCTCACCCACGGCGAGGGCTGGGGGCTTTTCGACTCCGGGGGCCTGGTCGGCACGACGGTCGTGACGCGGTATCCGGAGGTGGCCTCGGTCAGCATGGTGCTCGTCGCGCAACGCCGTGAGCGTCAGGGCCTGGCCCGGCGGCTGGTGTCGCACGTGCTGGACGGCGGTGTGTCGACGTTGTTCGCGACGGCGATGGGCCGTCCGCTGTACGAGCAGCTCGGCTTCCACGCCGTCGGCTTCACCGACATCCACGCCGGTGAGCTGACCGCACCGATGCCGAACACGTCGCGCATCGCGACGCGTGCCGACCTCGACGAGCTCGTCGCGCTGGACATCGAGGTCACGGGCATCACGCGGCCGTTCCTGTGGGAGTGGCTGCTCGCCAGGGGGACGGTCCGGATCTCGGCGCACGGCGTGGCGGGTTCGTGGCAGGCCGGGCCGGAGCGGCTGCTGATCGGCCCGGTCCTCGCCGGCACGCCGCGCGACGCCTGCGACCTGATCGCGGACTGCGCTGCCGGGTCGCGCGGCGTGCGCGTCGACGTGCACGACCCCGAGGTCGTCGCGTTCGTGCGGGCGCACGGGCTGGAGTCGTGGGGCGAGTGCACCTGGATGGTCATGGGCGCGGACCGGCTGCCCGGTGACCGCGCCCGCTACCACGCTCCGCTGCTGCAGGCGCTGGGTTAGAGCCGTTTGCCGCCGAGCAGGTGCAGGTGGGCGTGGAACACCTCCTGGCCGCCGTCGGGTCCGGTGTTGAACTGCAGCCGGTAGCCGCTCTCGGCCACGCCCTCGGCGTCGGCGACCTCCTTCGCGGCGGCGAAGAGGTCGCCGAGCTGGTCGCGGTCGAGCGCCACGGCGTGCGGCACGTGTTCGCGCGGGATGAGCAGCACGTGCACCGGTGCCTTGGGGTGGATGTCGCGGAACGCCAGCGTCGTCGCGGTCTCGTGCACGACGGTCGCCGGGATCTCGCCTTCGACGATGCTGCAGAACAGACAGGCCATGCGCCCACACGCTAGGCGAAAACGGTGTCCAGGTGGTGGTCGACCGCCTCGGTCAGGTCGTCGGCGGTGAGCTCGTCCGGTCCGAGCTGGTGGTGGATGTTGAGGCCGTCGACCAGTGCGATGAACCGCCGGGCCGCCTTCAGCGGCACGACCCCGGCACGCAGCTCGCCGGCCTCGTGCGCGGCGGCGAACACCCGTGCGACCTCGTCGTAGAGCCGGCGTGTGCCGTAGCGCTCCAGCTCGTGCAGCGACGGTTCCACCATGGCGCGCGGCAGGAACGCCAGCAGCACCGCCGCCTCGACCCGCCGATCGTCGTCGAGTGCGAGCACCTCGTGCGCGATCGCCCGCACCAGCTCGCGGTTGCCCAGGGTGCTGTCGATCTGCTCGAACCGCGCGAGGAACCGCCGGTAGGCGAGCTCCATCGCGAAGCCCAGCAACGCGTCCTGCGTCGGGAAGTAGTGGCGCAGCGAGCCGCTGGACCACCCGGACTCGGCCGCTACGGCCCGCACGGACGCGTGGTCGATCCCGTCGCGTCGCACGATGCGCCACACGGCCTCGGCCAGTTCGCGGCGGCGTTGCTCGTGGTCGACAACCTTCGGCACCGGCCCTTTCTAGCAGCCGCGCGCAAGCCGGACGACCGCCTCCTCGCACCGCTGCCAGGCGGCCGTTCCCGGTGTGATCACGTCCATGTGCCCGGTGCCCTCGACCACGACGAGCTCCGCCTGCGGTTCGGCGGCGCAGAACCCGACGCTCTGCTCGACCGGCACGTCCTCGTCCTGGTCGCCGTGCACGCAGATCACCGGTTTGCCGATCGGCACCAGCGCCGCCGGCGACGCTTGCGCGAACTGCTCCTCGGTGCACAGCTCCAGCGCTCGCGCGGTGATGTGCTTGGTGAAGTCGAGCACCGCGGCCTGCGCGACCGCCCCGACCACACGCTCGCTGTGCTTGGCCGCCCACACGGCGAGATGCCCGCCCGCACTGTGCCCCAGCGTCACAACCGGCCCGATGTCCACGGCCTCGATCGCGGCCAGCACGTCCTGCCCGGTGGCCGGCCACCCACCGCCACCCCCAAGGCGACGATATTCGACGTTCCACACAGCAAACCCGGCCCACACCAGTTCGCGAGCCAACGGCCGCCCGAGTTCCAGCCCGTACCGCTGCTGCCAAAAACCACCGTGGATGACGACAACGCCACCCTCCGCAGCCCTTTCAGGAACAAACAACTCGCCGAACTGACTCTCGTGCTCACCGTAAGCAATCCGCTGCACCCCCAAACGCTACCCACTCATTCCCGGCCACCTCAAAGACGACTCACAAAATGACCCGCGACATTGGCCGCAGACAGCCCGGGCCGATGCGCCCCGACGCCAAGCCGAGCCAGGCAGGTTGATTGGACCGCGACGCCGAAGGCGAGCCGGTCAATCCCCCAGGCATTGGCCGCGATGCCAAAGGCGAGCCCGGCGGGGTGGATGGGCCGCGACGCCGAAGGCGAGCCAGGCGGGGTGGATGGGCCGCGACGCCGAAGGCGAGCCGGGTCTGATGGGCCGCGACGCCGAAGGCGAGCCGGCCGGGGGTCCGGGGGCGCTAGCCGCCCGGCTGGGGTTTGGGGGCTCGGCCCCCAAAAAACAGCCACCTCGCGACCGCTGGCGAGGCGCCAAAGGCGCCGAAGCAGCACAAGCCAGAGGCGAGGTGGAGGCGCCTCGCGGTCCGAAGCCTGGGGGTCGCTTCGCCGCGAGGCGCCGACGCCGGACCGAGGGGGGAGGTGTCCGGCGAGTCTGTGGGCAGAAGGGCCTAATCGTCTACTCCGTTTCCGGATAGACCAATCGTCCCCTCTGCGGACTAGGGTAACCCCGGATCCTGCGATTCGCTACAGCTCTCTTCGAGCCAATCCATCCGGTGTTCCTCTTTCGAGTGATCGGGGTCACCACCGCGCGGTGAGTACCCCGATGGCACCGAGAGCAACCGCACCGGCGGTAGATGCACGCAGGACGGTTGGGCCCAATCGGACCACGCGTGCACCCGAAGATCGCAACGCGTCGAGCTCGTCGGGTGAGATTCCGCCTTCTGGACCGACGACGAGCAGCACGTCTCCGGTTTCGGGCAGTGGTACGTCGGACAGGCGTTCTGCGGCGCTTTCGTGCAACACGAGCGTCAGTGCCGCGGACGACACGCGCTGCGCCAGTTGCGCGGTGGTGACGGGGTGGTCGACGGACGGCACGCGTGCGCGGCGGGCTTGTTTGGCTGCTTCGCGGACGGTGGAGCGCCAGCGTCCCAGCGCTTTGTCGCCGCGGGGGCCGTCTTCCCACTTGGCCACGCACCGCGCGGCACGCCACGGCACCACTTCGTCGACGCCGGCTTCGGTGGCGAGCTCGACGGCGAGCTCGCCGCGGTCGCCCTTCACGAGGGCTTGGGCGAGGACGACGCGGGGGGACGGCTCGGGTTCGGTCCAGCGTTCGGCGACGCGCAGGGACAGCGCGTCGCGTTCCACGGCCACGACCACGCACCGGACCTGGGTGCCGGAGCCGTCGGACAGCACGAGCTCCTCGTCCACGCGCAGGCGTTTCACGGTGGCCGCGTGCCGGCCCTCGGGGCCGTCCAGGACGAACGACTCACCCGAGGGCAGCGCGAGGACGAGGAAGACCGGCAGGGTCACCGGTTGCCGCGCGAGGAGCGGAGGCGGGAGAACAGGCCTCCGCCGCCCTTGCCGTTGTGCGACAACGAGGGTTCGCTCTCGCCGCGCAGGTCGGCCAGGTCGCGCAGCAGCGTGGCCTGGGCCGCGTCGAGCTTGGTGGGCACCACGACGTCGAGGTGCACGTGCAGGTCGCCGCGGCCGTCGACGCGGCCGGTGGAGCGCAGCTTCGGCATGCCGCGGCCGGTGAGCACGAGCTGGGTGTTCGGCTGGGTGCCGGGGTCGATCTGCAGCTCCTCCTCGCCGTCGAGCGTCTTGAACGGCAGCGTGGCGCCCAGTGCGGCGGTCGTCATCGGGATCTGCACGACGCAGTGCAGGTCGGCGCCGTCGCGTTCGAAGATGTCGTGCGGGTGTTCCTCGACCTCGACGTAGAGGTCGCCGGCCGGGCCGCCGCCGGGGCCGACCTCGCCCTGGCCCGCGAGGCGCACGCGCATGCCCTCGGCGACACCGGCGGGGATGTTGACCGAGATGGTGCGGCGCGAGCGGGTGCGGCCGTCACCGGCGCACTGCTGGCACGGGTCGGGGATGACCTCGCCGAAGCCGCGGCAGACCGGGCAGGGGCGGGACGTGACGACCTGGCCGAGGAACGAGCGCTGCACGGACTGGACCTCGCCGCGGCCGTTGCAGGTGTCGCAGCGGATCGGCTTGGAGTCGCCCGCGGTGCCGGCGCCGTGGCAGCGGTCGCAGAGGATCGCGGTGTCGACGGTCAGCTCGCGGGTGACGCCGGCGGCGCACTCCTCCAGCGTCATGTCGAGGCGGATCAGCGCGTCGGAGCCCGGCTGCACGCGGCTGCGCGGTCCGCGGCCACCACCGGTGGAGGCGCCGAAGAACGCGTCCATGATGTCGCCGAGGCCGAAGCCCGCGAACGGGTCGCCGCCACCGCGGCCACCACCGGAGTCGAGCGGGTCGCCGCCGAGGTCGACGACGCGGCGCTTCTCGGGGTTCGACAACACCTCGTAGGCGGCCGTGACCTCCTTGAAGCGGGCCTCCTCGTTGGGATTGACGTCCGGGTGCAGCTGCCTGGCGAGCTTGCGATAGGCGCGCTTGATCTCATCCTGTGTCGCGCTCTGCGCAACACCGAGGATGCCGTAGTAATCCCTGGCCACCTTGTTCGCTTTCGTGTTCATCTCAGCTGAAGTCCTGGTTCAACGACCGGTCAGGATCTCACCGACGTAGTTGGCGACCGCGCGGACGGCCGCCATGGTTCCCGGGTAGTCCATGCGTGTGGGTCCGACGACGCCCAAGCCGCCCAGCGGGTTGTCGCGGCTGCCGTACCCGATGGACACCACGGACGTGCTGCGCATCTCGGCGGCCTCGTTCTCCTCGCCGATGTACACCATGACACGGCCGGGATCGCGCGAGGCGGCCAGGAGCTTGAGCACCACGACCTGTTCCTCCAGCGCCTCCAGCACCTGGCGCAGCGAGCCGGGGAAGTCCGCGACGTTGCGGGTGAGGTTCGCCGTGCCGCCGAGCACCAGCCGTTCCTCCGGGTGCTCGACGAGCGTCTCGATCAGCACCGTCGCGAGCCGCAGCATCGGGTCGCGCAGGTCCTGGCGGACCTCGTCGGGCAGTTCGGCGACCTTGGCGCTCGCGTCGGACAGGCGTTTGCCGGCCATCGCCTGGTTCAGCGACGAGCGCAGCTCGGCCACGTCCTGCTCGGTGACGACGTCGCCCATCTCGACGATGCGCTGGTCGACCCGGCCGGTGTCGGTGATCAGCACCAGCATCAGCCGGGCCGGTGTGATCGGCAGCACCTCGACGTGCCGCACCGCCGCACGTGACAGGGTCGGCACCTGGATCACCGCGACCTGCCGCGTGAGCTGGGCGAGCAGCCGCACGCTGCGGCGCATCACGTCGTCGAGGTCGAGTGCCCCGTCCAGGAAGCTGCGGATGGCCCGCCGCTCGGCCTGCGAGAGCGGCTTGACCTCGCTCAGCCGGTCGACGAAGAGGCGGTAGCCCTTGTCCGTCGGCACGCGGCCCGCGCTGGTGTGCGGCTGGGCGATGTAGCCCTCGTCCTCCAGCGCGGCCATGTCGTTGCGCACGGTCGCGCTCGACACACCCAGGTTGTGCCTCTCGACCAGGGCCTTGGACCCGACGGGCTCCTGGTTGGACACGTAGTCGGCGACGATGGCGCGCAGCACCTCGAACCGACGCTCATCGGAATTCACCGCTGTTCACCTCCGTGTCCCTCTACTCCCGAGTTTACCCAGCCGATTTCCTGCGCGGTGCCCGCTCGGCGGACCTGCTCCAGCCGGGCTCAAGCGGATACCCGGCCAGGTCGGGCGATATCCAATATATGGGATATCGGGGAGGCGGCGGACGGGCAGCGGGAGCGGCAGTTCGGCGGCAGGACCGCCGCCGGACCCCCTCGGCGGGGCACCGGTCTCCCTAGCGTCGAGGTCACCTGCCGACGACACGGGGGCTTCGATCCACATGACTGTTCTGCTGGATTCCGCTGACCTGAACGACGTGTCCGCTGCCGCGGCGCTCGGCTTCGTCACCGGTGTCACGACGAACCCGACGCTGCTGCGGCAGGTCACCGACGACCCGCTCAAGCACGCGGCCGAACTGCTGGCCGCCACCGACTTCCCCGAGATCTACTACCAGCCGACCGGCGCGCACGGCGAGCTGTTCGACGAAGCGCTGCAGGCCTGGAAGCTCGCGCCGGAGCGCATCGTGCTCAAGGTGCCCGCGACTCCCGGCGGCGCCGTTCTGGCCGGGCAGCTCGTCCGCGAGGGCGTCGCCGTCTCGCTGACCGCGGCGCAGTCTCCGAACGCGATGATCATCGCCGAGGCGATCGGCGCGGCGAGCGTCATCCCGTACGTCGACCGCGCGTGGCGCGACCCGCGCATCGGCAACGACCTCGTGCGGCAGCTCAGCTCGCTGCGCCGCAAGAACACCCGCGTCGTCGCGGCGTCGGTGAAGAACGCCGGGCAGTTCACCCAGGCGTTCGCCGACGGCGCGGACGCGGTCACCGCACCGCTGAGCGTCCTCACCCAGGTGCTCGCCCACCCCGCCGCGCTGGAGGCAGAACAGGCCTTCGCCGGCGAGTACGGGGGCTGAGCCGTGTTCGAGGCGGTGCTCTTCGACATGGACGGGGTGCTGGTCGACACCGAGGCGTCGGTCGCCGACTTCTGGCAGGACCTGGCGCGTTCTCACGGTTTCGCGATCAGTGCGGAGGACCTGGACCGGCACGTGTACGGGCGCAGCGCGCTGCACACGTTGCGCGAGCTGTTCCCGATGCTGCCGCCGGACCGCTACGACGAGGTCTACGACCTCATGCGGGTCGACAACGAGACACTGCACTACTCCACGATCCCCGGTGTCCTGCCGTTGCTCGGGTCGCTGCGCGCGGCCGGGACGCCGACCGCGCTGGTCACCGGCGCCGAGCCGTACAAGGCGACGGCGGTGCTCAAGCAGCTCGGGCTCCGCTTCGACGTCACGGTCACCGCGACCGACGTCGAGCACGGCAAACCCGACCCGGCCTGCTACGCGCTGGCCGCGCGGCGGCTCGGCGTGCCGGTCGAGCGGTGCGTCGTGTTCGAGGACGCCGTCAGCGGCATCACCTCGGCGGTCGCCGCGGGCGCCACGTGCGTCGCGCTGGCCCCGCCGCAGCGCGAGACCGACGTGCGGGAGGCGGGGGCGGCGGCGGTCGTCCGCGACTTCCGGGAGGTCTCGTTCAGCGGCACCGCGCTGCGCACGCCGGAGCGTGAGCTCCCGTTCGTGCCGAACGACCTGTTCGTGGAGCCGCGCGACCGCTGGGACGCGGCGGTCGCGGACACGCTCGTGGGGCGCGACGAGGTGCTCTACCGCTCGCACCTGGTCGGCGCCGACCCCGCCCTGACCAGGGAGGGCGGCGGCAACTTCTCCGTCAAGGGCATCACGCCCGACGAGCACGGCGAGCCCACCACGGTGCTGTGGATGAGCTCGTGGGGCTGTGACGGCGCGGTGACCACACACGAGGACTTCCCGGTGCTGCGCCTGGACGCCCTGCTGCCGGCGCTCGACGGCGGGCCGATGGACGAGCGCGAGATGGTCGAGCACCTGGTCGCGAGCGGCCTCACCGCCGACCAGAAGCGGCCGGGGATCGAGACGCTGACGCACGCGTTCATCCCGGCCAAGCACGTCGACCACTGCCACCCGGACGCGGTCATCGCGCTGACGTCGTTCCCCGGCGGCCGCGAGCACGCCGAGGAGGAGTTCGGCGAGGAGGCCATCTGGTTCGACTACCGGCAGTTCGACGTGGACGTGGCACGGGAGCTTGGCCGCAAGATCCGCGCGAACCCGAAGGCCCGGTTCGTGCTGCTGGCCAACCACGGCATCTTCACCTGGGCCGCCACGAGCGAGCAGTGCTACCGCAACTCGCTGGAGGCCGTCTCCCGGTCCACCGCAGCGCTGCGCCGCGCGATCACCCGGCCCGCCGACCTCGGCGGCCAGGTCGTCGCACCGGCGCAGAACGCGGAGGACGTGCTCGTCGAGGTGCTCCCGGTGCTGCGCAAGGCGCTGGACGGCGCGATCCTGCACGTCGACCGCAGCGAGCAGGCGGTCGCGTTCGCCTCGTCGGCACGGGGCCCCGAGCTGAGCCAGGCCGGGCCCGGCTGTCCCGACCACGTCGTCACCGCCGGGCACCGGCCGCTCGTGCTCGCGCCCGGCGAGTCCATGGTGGACGGCATCGAACGCCACCGCGAGTGGTATGACGCCGCGTTCGAGCGGTACATCTCCTTCCCCACCGCCAAACGGACCGGCGCACCGCACGTGGTCGTGCTGCCGGGGATCGGCGTGGTCTCCTCCGGCCCGGACGCGGCGAAGGCACGGCTGTGCGCCGACCACTTCGGACAGACGATGACGGTCATCCGCGCCGCCGACGCGGCCGGCGGCTACGTCACGCTCACCGAGCAGCAGAGCATCGCCGACGAGTACTGGCCGCTGATCCGGATGAAGCCGCAGCTCGTCCCCCGCGACGGCCGGCTCGCGGGCAAGGTCGTGCTGGTCACCGGCCTGGACGACGACGTCGCCATCGGCCTCGCGGAACGGCTCACCGCCGCCGCCGCGCACGTCGCCATCGCGGGCCGCGACCACGCCCGGATCGCCGCGGCGGTCGAGGACATCCAGAAGCAGCAGGGCGAACGGCGCGCGGTCGCGTTGCCGGGCAACGACCCCGAGCGCGAGGCGGTGCTGGCGTACGGCGGTTTCGACGTCGTCGTCGACACCGGGACCGACCCCGAGGCACTCGCCCACGCAGTTCTTTCCGCATCGACACCACTTCCGGCAACGCACGACAGGCAGGAGGCCTGATGAGTCTCACGACCGACAAGAAGAGCACCGCGGAGCTGATCGGGCTCGACGGGCTGCTGCCCGGCGGGCTCCGGCTGCTGGCGTCGTGCTTCGACGCCCACCACACGATCGGCGGCGGGCTGTTCGCGATCGGCGAGGCGGTCGAGGAGATCGACCGGATCTCCAGCTCCGGGCTGTGCGCCGAGGACGGCCTGCTGTACCGCTGCCTGTGGAGCGCCGACGGCAGCCCGGCCGAGCTCGTGGTCTACGACGAGACCGGCGTGCGCCGCTACCACCGGCTCGACAACGTCTCGACGCCGCACGACATCCTCGTCGTCGACGGCAACGTGCTGGTCGCCGCGACCATGCAGAACGAGGTGCAGTGCGTCGGCCCCGACGGCGAGGTCGCGTGGCGCTGGCAGGCCCCCGGCGAGGCGGACAGCTGGCACCTCAACAGCCTCGCCCGCTACCGCGACCGCACCGTCGTGTGCGGGTTCGGCGAGTTCCTGCGCCGCCGCGGCTGGGACGAGAACGGCAAGCCCGCGAGCGGCCGCGTGGTCGACCTGGAGACCGGCGAGCCGGTCCTGGAAGGCCTCAAGGCCCCGCACAACCCGTACTACGCCGACGGGACGTGGCTGGTCTGCGACTCCGCGACCGGCGACCTGGTCGAGATCGACGACACCGACCGCACCCAGCAGCGCAGGCTCGCCCTGCCCGGCTGGCCGCGCGGCCTGGTCGTCTCAGGCGACCACCTGTTCGTCGGGCTGAGCCCGCACCGGCACGCCGCGACCTCGGTCGAGACGGCGGCGGTCGCGGTGGTCGACCGGGCGAACTGGTCGGTCCTCGGCACGGTCAACCTGCCCGCCCGCGAGGTCTACGCGCTCGCGCTGGCACCGGCCGCGCTCGTCGAGGGGGCGCGGCAGGGCTTCGGCGCCAACCAGACGCGGGTGCACGAGCAGGGCCAGTGGCAGATGTTCGACCGGCTCGGCGTGCGGCCGCGGCGGCTGTGGGCGGTCGGCGACCCGCTGGCCGAGGACGAGTGCCAGGCCTCGATCACGCTGGACGGCCCGGTCGTCGACGACGCCGAGGCCGGCGGCCTGCTGACGTTGGACTGCCTGGTGCGCAACACCGGTTCGGGCATGCTGACGCCGGCGCCGCCGTTCCCGGTGCGCGTGGTGCACCGCTGGGTCGCCGCCGACGGCAGCGAGGTCACCACCCAGCCGATCCGCTCCGCGCTCCCCCAGTCGCTGCCGCCGGAGGCCGTCACCCGTGTGCCCGTGCGCACCCGCGTGCCGGACGTGCCCGGCCGCTACCGGCTGCACATCACGCTCGCGCAGGACAACGGCGTGCCGTTCGACCAGATCGACCCGGACAGCGCGCTGGTGCTCGACCTGAGCGTCGTCTCCGGTCACCCCGACTACGAGGCGCTGAACAGCTTCGGCCTGTACCCCAACGAGGTCAGGACCGCCTGCAACTCCGGCGGCACGGTGTCCGACGTCGTGCGGGCGCTGCTGACCCGGCCGGGCGGCACCTACAACGGCCTCACGCTGGGCCTGGTGCAGGAGCACGGCACCGGCGCGTTCGTCGAGGCGGTCGCCGCCGTGCTGCGCGGGTCCGCCTCCGCGATCGAGCACATGGTGCTGGCCGCGATCCCGGAGTACGACGACGTCAAGCTCACCGGCGCCGAGGCCGTCGCGCTGGCGCTGCACCGCTGCGGCACCAGGGTCGCGTTCGCCTACGCGGGCACGTCCGAGCTGGCGCTGTGCGACGCGCTGGCACGGGTCGGGTTGCTGGTCAACGGCCGCGGTGACCGCGAGTCGCTGTTCCAGGCCGGTGGCGCGAGCCGGCTGAGCGCGGGCACCGGTGCCGCGATCCTGCACGGCGCGCGTGGTCTCACCAACGCCCTGGGCGCGCTGGCCGACCTGCGGCGCAACGAGATGGGCACGCTGGCCGTGGTCGGCATGCCGTCGACCGGCTCGCAGCCGTTCCTGCCGCCGCACGGCGAGCCGGACCTGGTCGCGACCTCCGGTGACTTCGCCAAGTCGTGGTACGACCTCGGTGCCGTGCCGAAGGACGACCCCGCCGCGCTGCGCGAGTACGTCGAGAACTTCGGTTCGTCGTTGCTGCGGGCGATCGACGACGTCCGCGAGGCCCCGCACGGACCGGTGCTCTTCGCGCTGCCGCAGGACGTGGCGGAGGCCGAGTGGCTGCCGCTGACCGCGCTGCCGGCGATCCCGGCCGCCGAACAGCCGGTGTGCGACGAGAACGCGCTGAACCGGGCCGCCGAGCTGCTCGCCGACGCCCGCAGGCCCGCGGTGCTGATCGACGACTACGCGCTGACCCACCGGGGCGTGCAGGCCGCGCTGGCCGCGTTCTGCGCCCGCACCGGGGCACCGGTGCTGCAGGTGAAGTACCGCCGCGGCCCGATGCTGTTCGAACGGCTGCACACCGCGGACGTGCCGGAGTTCATCGGCTGGTACGACCCGAAGTCGCCGATGCACCGCGCGGTGCTGGACACGACCGACCTGCTGATCACGCTGGAAGACCGCAACATGTACCCGCGCGTGGTCGGTCCGCTGCCGGACTGCCCCAAGATCGCGGTGAACACCAAGCCCACCGCCGTGGAGAAGAACGGCTACCTCGCTGCCGGCGACGTGCTGCTGGCCGGTGACATCGTGGCCGCGCTGCGCGAGCTGACCGACGGCGCGCCCGACCTCGACGGCACCTGGTACACCGGCATCGCCGACGAGCCGGCTCCCGCGGGAGACCCCGTGCCCGCCGAGGCCGCGGTGATCCGCACGGGTGTCGCACGGGCCCTGGGCGAGGTCGCCGCACGGTCGCGGCGCCGGGCCGTGCTGGTCGACGACAGCCAGATGTTCGGCGGCATGCTCGCCGAGGACTACGACCAGTTCCCGCACGGGCTGCGGGTGTTCGGCGGGCACGGCGGGTTCGTCGGCTGCGGCATCACGATCGCGACCGGCCTCGCGCTGGGCGAGCCGGCCGCCAAGGTGTTCTGCACGCTCGGTGACCAGGGCTTCACGAACTCCGTGCAGGGCCTCGCCGCGGCGGTGCAGGAGTCCGCGCCGGTCACGTTCATCGTGTGCAACAACGGTGGCGCGGTGTCGTTGCGCAAGCAGTCGCGGCCCGAGGGCTGGCTGGACGCGGGCCACGGGCAGTACCTCGACAACGCCGCGGGCATGCGGTACGTCGACATCGCCGAGGCGTGGGGCGTGCGCAGCTGGCGGGTGGACCTGAGCGAGTGGCTCGACCACGACCGCTCCACGACCCGGCTGGAGACGTTCGCGCAGGCGTTGCAGGTGGCCGCGGAGGAGACCGGGCCGACGCTGATCGAGCTGGTGCTGCCCTCCGACCCGGAGTTCTGGACCGGCGTGTGGATCACCGAGGGCTTCGAGCAGCAGAAGAAGGCGGCACCGGCGGAGGAGGTGGCCAGTGCATGAGGTCGCGATAGGTGCGGCACCGCTGACGCCGTACCGGAAGGTCTTCGGGGACGAGCGGATGGAAGCCCTGCGGGACACCGCCGCGGAGGCGTCCGGAGCACTGCACGGCCGGACCGTGTGGAACATCAACTCGACCGCGGCGGGCGGTGGTGTGGCCGAGCTGCTGCACGCGCTGATGCCGCTGGCCCGCGCGGTCGGGATCGACTGCCGGTGGCTGGTCATCGACGGTGACACCGAGTTCTTCGCCATCGCGAAACGGTTGTGCACCAGGCTGTACGGCGCTCCCGGCGACCCGGAGCCGCTGGGACCCGAGCAGCTGCAACACTACCGCGCGATCACCGAGCTGGAGGGCCTCGCGCTCGCGGACCGGGTGCGGCCCGGCGACCTGGTGATCGTGCACGAGGCACAGCCGGCCGGGCTGGTCGACATCGCCCGCAGGCTCGGCGCCACCGCCGTGTGGCGCCGGCACATCGGCCGTGACGAGCCGAACGAGCACACCGAGGAGGGCTGGGCGTTCCTGCGCAGGTTCGTGGAGAACGCCGACGCCACGGTGTTCCTCACGCAGAGCGCCTGCCCGGACTGGGCGCCGCGTCCGCACATCATCCCGCCGTCGATCGACCCGTGCGCCCCCAAGAACATGGAGCTCACGGACGAGCAGACGCTGGACGTACTGCGGTGCACCGGAATCCTCGACGGCTCGGCCGAACCGCTCACCATCCGCCCGCCGGTCGGCGAGCAGATCCTCGTGCGGCACAGGGCGACCGTCGTCCGGGAGAGCGCACCGCCGGCCGACGCGCCGATGGTGGTGCAGGTGTCGCGGTGGGACGAGCTCAAGGACATGGCCGGCGTGCTGCGGGCGTTCCTGGACGCCGATGTCGAGGGCGCCCACCTCACGCTGGCCGGCGCGGACGTCGTCGGGGTCGCCGACGACCCGGACGCACAGCGGTTCTGGGACGAGTGCGTCGCGCAGTGGAGGGCGCTGCCCGTCGAGCAGCGCCGGCGCGTGCAGCTGCTGTGCCTGCCGATGACCGACCTGCGGGAGAACGCGGTCGTCGTCAACGCCCTGCAGCGGCACGCGACCGTGGTGGTGCAGAAGAGCATCGCCGAGGGGTTCGGGCTCACCGCGACCGAGGCGATGTGGAAGGGCCGGCCGCTGATCGCCAGTGCGGTCGGCGGGCTGCGCGAGCAGATCGTGCACGGCGAGTCCGGCCTGCTGGTCGACGACCCGCACGACCTCGCCACCACGGCGCAGCTCATCCGGCAGCTGCTCACCGACCCCGCCCTGGCGCACCGCCTGGGCGAGGGCGCGCGGCGGCGGGTGAACGAGTGCTACCTGCCCGACCGGCACCTGACCGACTGGGCGGGCCTCATCCGGTCCGCCGTCACGATGGAGGTGGTGTGATGCGCAGGCTCGGAGCGAACGGGCCGGTCGTGTCCGACCTCGGACTCGGCTGCATGGGGATGTCGCAGTTCTACGACACCTGGGACGACACCGAGTCGATCCGCACGCTGCACGAGGCGGTCGACCTCGGCATCACGTTGCTGGACACGGCCGACATGTACGGCCCCTACACCAACGAGAAGCTGGTCGGGCGGGCCGTGCGCGGCCGCCGCGACGACGTGGTGATCGCGACGAAGTTCGGCAACCTCAAGAACGGCGCCGGCGAGAACGTCGGCGTGAACGGCAACCCGGAGTACGTCCGCACGTCCTGCGAGGGGTCGTTGCGGCGGCTCGGTGTCGACCACATCGACCTCTACTTCCAGCACCGCATCGACAAAGGCGTCCCGGTGGAGGAGACGTGGGGTGCCATGGCGGAGCTGGTGGCCGAGGGCAAGGTCCGGCACCTGGGCATCTGCGAGGCCGCCGAGCCGACGGTGCGGCGGGTGCACGCCGTGCACCCGGTCACCGCGGTGCAGACGGAGTACTCGCTCGTGAGCCGTGACCCGGAGGCCGGGCTGTTCGGCACGTTGCGGGAGCTGGGCATCGGGTTCGTGGCGTACTCGCCGCTGGGACGGGGCATGCTCACCGGGCGGTTCGGCCGGTTCGACGACCTGCGGCCGGACGACTTCCGCCGGCAGCTGCCCCGGTTCCAGCCGGAGAACCTGGCGCACAACAACGAGATCGTCGCGCGCGTGGCCGAGCTGGCGTGGGCCAAGGGCGTCTCGGTCGCACAGCTCGCGATCGCCTGGGTGCGCAGCCAGGGCGTCGTCCCCATCCCCGGCACGAAGAACTCCGTGCGGCTCAAGGAGAACGTCGGCGCGCTCGACGTGGAGCTGTCGGCCGACGAGCTGGCGCTGCTCGACGAGATCGCGCCGCCCGGCGCCGTGCGGGGTGACCGGTACTTCGCGGCAGGCATGACGAAGGTGGACATATGAGTGGACAGTGGTGGCGCGACGCCGTCCTCTACCAGATCTACCCGCGCAGCTTCGCCGACTCCGACGGTGACGGCATCGGCGACCTGCCCGGCATCACCGCCCGGCTCGACCACGTGGCGCAGCTCGGTGCCGACGCGATCTGGCTCTCGCCGTTCTACCCGTCGCCGCAGGCCGACTTCGGGTACGACATCAGCGACTACGAGTCGGTCGACCCGGTGTACGGCACGCTGGACGACTTCGACGCGATGGTCACCGCGGCGCACTCGCGCGGCATCCGGGTCGTGATCGACATCGTCATGAACCACACCTCGGACGAGCACCCCTGGTTCCTGGAGTCGCGGTCGGACCGCACGAACCCCAAGCGGGACTGGTACATCTGGGCCGACCCCGCGCCGGACGGCGGTCCGCCGAACAACTGGCTCAGCGCGTTCGAGCGGTGCGGCACCGCGTGGAAGCTCGACGCGGCGACCGGCCAGTACTACCTGCACAGCTTCACGCCCGGCCAGCCGGACCTGAACTGGCGCAACCCGGACGTGCACGCGGCGATGCACAAGGTGTGGCAGTTCTGGCTCGACCGCGGCGTGGACGGGTTCCGCATCGACGTCGCGCACCGGCTGATGAAGGACCCGCAGCTGCGCGACAACCCGCCGGAGGTCGCGCACGCACGCCGGCACTTCTCGCATCCCGTGGTGCGGCAACGCAACCTGGACCTGCCCGAGGTGCACGACGTGCTGCGCGACCTGCGGGTCGTGCTGGACGGCTACGGCGACCGGTTCGCACTGGGCGAGGTGCCCATCAGCGACGACGCCCGGCTGGCCACCTACTTCGGTGGCGACGGCATGCAGACGGCGTTCCACATCGCGTTCTGGGAGCAGCCGTGGGACGCCAGGGCGTTCCGCAGGTGCATCGACGGGCTGGTGGCTCGCACACGCACCGATGCGCTGCCCACGTACGCGTTGTCCACGCACGACATCTCGCGGACGGTCAGCAGGTACGGCATCGAGCACGCCCCGGTCGCGGCGATGATGATGCTGACCCTGCGCGGCGTCGCCTGCGTCTACTACGGCGAGGAGATCGGCATGGCCGACGCCCCGCCCGCGCTGGAGCAGGACGTCGACGGCCGCGACGGGCAGCGCACGCCGATGCAGTGGGACGCCACGGGCGGGTTCACGACCGGGAACCCGTGGCTGCCGCTGGCGGCGGACCAGCACGTCGTCAACGTCGCCGCTCAGGCCGACGACCCCGGCTCGTTGCTCAACCTGTACCGGCGGCTGATCGCCTACCGGCGCGGCAGCGAGGACCTGCGGCGCGGCGGTTACGTGTCGCTGGACAGCCCGGCGGAGGTGTTCGCGTACCGGCGGGGCGACCTGTTGGTGGCGCTCAACTTCGCCGACCACCCGGTGGCGTTCGACGTGCCGGGCGACGCCGCCGGCCGGGTCGAGGTGTCCACCCGCCTCGACCGCGAGGGCGTCGTCTCGATGCGGCCGCTGGAGCTGGAGGCCTGTGAGGGTGTCGTGCTGCGGCTCTCCGTGGAGAACCTTCCTGGGCAGAACCTTCCTGGGCAGAACCTTCCTGGGCAGGACGCGGCGGAGGCGGCGCCGTGACCGTGAACTGGGCCGGCAACGTCCGCTACACCGCGTCGGAGTACGTGCGCCCGTTCACCGTCGAGCAGGTGCGCAAGGCCGTCGCGAACGCCGGCCGGGTGCGGGCGCTGGGCACCCGGCACTCGTTCAACGACCTGGCCGACTCCCCCGGCGTGCTGCTGTCGGTGGCCGACCTGCCGCCAATCGTCGACGTCGACACCACCCGTGCCACGGCACGGGTGGCCGCGGGCCTGAGCTACGCCGAGCTCGCGCCCCGGCTGGACGCGGCGGGCTTCGCGTTGCCGTCGATGGCGTCGTTGCCGCACATCAGCGTCGGCGGGGCGGTCGCGACGGCCACGCACGGCTCGGGGGTGCGCAACCAGGTGCTGTCCGCGTCGGTCACCGAGCTCGACCTGGTGACCGCGGGCGGCGACGTCGTCACGATCGGCCGCGGCGACCCCGACTTCGAGGGCGTCGTCGTCGGGCTCGGGGCGCTGGGCGTGGTCACGCACGTGACGCTGGACCTGGTGCCGGCGTACGAGATGCGGCAACGCGTGTACGGCGGCCTGGCGCTGGAGGCGCTCGACGACCACTTCGCCGAGCTGATGTCGTGCGCGTACAGCGTGTGCCTGTTCACCGACTGGCGGGCACCGGCGCTCACGCAGGTGTGGGTGCAGGAACGCGTGGACGAGCCCGCGGCGCTGCCGTCGTGGTTCACCGCGGAGCCCGCCGAGGGGCCGCGGCACCCGGTCGACGGCATGGACCCGGTCAGCTGCACCACGCAGGGCGGCGTGGCAGGCCCGTGGTTCGACCGGCTGCCGCACTTCCGCTCCGACCAGCCGCCGAGCAGCTCCGGCGACGAGCTGCAGTCCGAGTACATGATCCCGGCGACCGACGCCGTGGCCGCGCTGCACGCGCTCGACGAGGTGCGCGAGCGGATCCGGCCGGCGTTGCAGATCTGCGAGGTCCGCACCGTCGCGCGCGACGGCCTGTGGCTGAGCACCTGCACCGGCCGCGACACCGTGAGCATCCACTTCACGTGGGTGTCCGACCTGTCGGTCGTGCTGCCGGTCGTCCGGCTCGTGGAGGAGCGGCTCGCACCGTTCTCGCCGCGGCCGCACTGGGCCAAGACCTCGGTGGCGACCGGCGAGTACGAACGGCTGCCGGACTTCCGCGCGCTGATGGGCCGCTACGACCCGGCCGGGAAGTTCGCCAACGCGTTCACCGAACGCCACTTCTCCGGACCTGAGACTTCTGGGAGGAACAGGTGACGAACGTTGCCAGCTTCACGTCGCCGCTGACCATCACCGGCGGCGGCACGGTCTGGTTCACCGGCCTGCCCAGCGCGGGGAAGAGCACCCTCAGCCGCGCCGTGGCCGACCGGTTGCCGGCCGGCCGGGTCGAGCTGCTCGACGGGGACGAGGTGCGGCGGACGCTGTCCGCCGGCCTCGGCTTCTCCCGCGCCGACCGCGAGGCCAACATCGACCGCATCGGCTTCGTCGCGGACCTGCTGGCGCGCAACGGCGTGCTGGTGTTCGCCGCGGTGATCTCCCCGTTCCGCGCCGCACGCGAGCAGGTGCGCAGGCGGCACCGGGCGAGCGGCACGCCGTTCGTCGAGGTGCACGTCGCGACCCCCGTGGAGGAGTGCGCGGAACGGGACGTGAAAGGCCTGTACGCCAAGCAGCGCGCCGGTGCGATCACCGGCCTGACCGGCGTCGACGACGTCTACGAGCCGCCGCCCGCACCGGAGCTGCGGATCGACACCCGCGGCAACACCGTCGACGACAGCGCGGACGCGGTCGTGGCCCTGTTGCGCGAGAAGGGAATCCTGCGATGACGCTGACCGCGGTGGACACCAGGGTGAGCGACCGCGAGGCCGCGCTCGCCGACCTGGAGGACGAGTCGATCCACATCCTGCGCGAGGTGGTGGCGACGTTCGACCGGCCGGTGCTGCTGTTCAGCGGCGGCAAGGACTCGATCGTCATGCTGCGCCTGGCCGAGAAGGCGTACTGGCCGGGCCGGATCCCGTTCCCGGTCATGCACGTCGACACCGGCCACAACTTCGACGAGGTCATCGAGTTCCGCGACCGCCGGGTGGCCGAGCTGGGCGTGCAGCTCGTCGTGGCGTCCGTGCAGGAGTCGATCGACAGCGGCCGGGTCAGCGAGCGGCCCGGCCAGTCGCGCAACCCGTTGCAGACCGTCACGCTGCTCGACGCGATCGCCGAGCACCGGTTCACCGCCGTGCTCGGCGGCGCGCGGCGCGACGAGGAGAAGGCCCGCGCCAAGGAACGGGTGTTCTCGGTGCGCGACGAGTTCGGCCGGTGGGACCCGCGCAACCAGCGGCCGGAGCTGTGGGACCTGTACAACGGCCGGCACCGCGCCGGTGAGCACGTCCGGGTGTTCCCGCTGTCGAACTGGACCGAGCTCGACGTGTGGGGCTACATCCGGCGCGAGGAGATCGAGGTGCCGTCCATCTACTACGCGCACCGGCGGGAGGTCGTGCGGCGCGACGGCATGCTCATCGCGGTCACCCCGTTCACGCCTCCCTTTGAGAGCGAGGAGGTCCACGTCGAGACCGTGCGCTACCGGACCGTCGGCGACGCCACGTGCACCGGCGCCGTGCGCTCCGAGGCGTCCACAGTGGACGAAGTCGTGGACGAGGTCGCGGCCAGCACGCTGACCGAACGCGGCGCCACCCGAGCCGACGACCGCGCGTCCGAGGCCGCCATGGAAGACCGCAAACGGGAGGGGTACTTCTGATGCCAGGATTGTTGCGGGTAGCGACGGCGGGCAGCGTCGATGACGGCAAGAGCACGCTGATCGGCCGGCTGCTGCACGACTCCAAGGCCGTGCTCGCCGACCAGCTCCAGGCCGTGACGTCGGCGAGCCGGCAACGCGGCTACGCCGAGACCGACCTCGCGCTGCTGGTCGACGGCCTGCGCGCGGAACGGGAACAGGGCATCACGATCGACGTGGCCTACCGGTACTTCGCGACGCCACGGCGTTCGTTCGTGCTCGCCGACACCCCCGGCCACGTCCAGTACACCCGCAACATGGTGACCGGCGCGTCCACCGCGGACGTCGCGGTCGTGCTGGTGGACGCGCGCACCGGCCTGACCGAGCAGTCCCGGCGGCACACCGCGATCGCGGGCCTGCTCGGCATCCGCCACGTGGTGCTGGCCGTGAACAAGATGGACCTCGTCGACCACCGCGAGGACGTGTTCGACTCGGTGGTGACCGAGTTCGCCGAGGTCTGCAACAGCTCCTGGACCGCCATCCCGATCTCCGCGCTGCGCGGCGACAACGTCGTGTCGCCGTCGTCGCGGACCTCGTGGTACGCGGGCCCGCCGTTGCTGACGCACCTGGAGGAGCTCTCCCTGCCCCCGGCCCCCGCACCCGGCGGCCGGTTCGCCGTGCAGCTGGTGATCCGCCCCCGCACACCGGAGCACCGCGACTTCCGCGGCTACGGCGGCCGGGTCGCCGCCGGCACCCTGCACGTCGGCGACCCGGTCGTCGTGCAGCCCGGCGGCTGGCAGACCACGATCACCTCGATCGACACCTACGACGGCCCCCTGCCCAGCGCCACCACGGGCCAGTCCGTCGTCATCAGCATCGCCGACGACCTCGACGCCGGCCGCGGCGCGATGCTCAGCACCGGCGCCCCCGCCACCGTGACGTCGGCGGTGTCCGCGACCGTGTGCTGGATGACCGAGAAGCCGCTGGAACCAGGCGCCCGCTACGTCGTGCGGCACACCACCAGCGAGTCACGGGCCGTCGTCGAGGCGGTGGAGAGCCGGCTGAACGTGACCACGTTCGGCTCCGAGCCCGCGGAGTCGTTGGCGCTCAACGACATCGGCACCATCCGCCTGCGGTTCGCCGACCCGCTGGTGGTGGACCGGTACCGCGACAGCCGCGCGACGGGCGGGTTCGTGCTGGTCGACGAGAGCAGCGGCGGGACGGCGGCCGTTGGGTTGATCGAGGCGGTGTAGCGCGGTGGGCCGGGCACGGCGTGGTGTCCGGCCCACTGGTGGTGCGTGCCTCGCGGGCGGTGGGCGGCTCGCGGACGGGGCGGCTCGCGGGCGGTGGGCGACCACAGGAGGTGCGCGACCCACGGGCGGTGCGCAGCTCACGGGCGCTAGGCAGCCCCGCAGCGGTGGCCGACCCACGGGCGGCGACCGGCTCACGAGCGCTGGGCAACGCATGCGCCGTGGGCGACTCACGGGCGATGGCAGGCCACTGGCGGTGGGCGGCGCACGGGCGGCGGCAGACCTACACGCGGTGGGCAGCCCACGGGTGGTGGCAGGCCACTAGCGGTGGGCGGCGCACGCGCGGCCCCGACTCACACACCGTGGCTGCCACACAGGACGTGGCTGACTCACGGGACGCTGGCGGCCTATATGCGGTGCCCAGCCCACGACCAGCGAGCCGCTAGCACGCCAGCTGGCTCGCGACGGGGCTCTGAGCACGAGTGGTAAACCGAGAGCGCGAGCGCACCCACCCCCCGAACGCCGAACCGCAACGCCGGTCAGCTCACCGCCGCCAGCCCCTGCCGCACCCCCGCGGCCTCCGGCACACCCATCTCCTCGAAGTGCCCCAACGCGATCCGCCAGTTCTCCGCCGCCCCACCCGCGTCGGCGCGGTCGGCCAGGACCCGTGCCGCACCATCCAGCGCGCGGGCGATCTCCACCCGGAAGCCGGTGTCCTCGGCGAGTTTGCGGGCGCGGTTGTGCCGTTCCAGTGCCACGTCCAGCTCGCCGCGTTCGTAGTGCACGCGGCCGATCAGGTTCGTGGCCCAGGCGGCCTGGGCCTGGTTTCCCAGGTGCCGCAGCAACGACGAGGCGTAGGAGCTGAACTGGCCGGCCTCGTCGAGGTTGCCTTCGCGGCGGCAGACGTCGGCGTAGCGGGCGAGCACCACGCCCTCGTCGCCGGGTGAGGCGGTGTCCCTGGCCAGGCGCAGTGCGGAGTCGAGGGTGAGCCGGGCCGCGGTGAAGTCGTGGACGGCGGCCTGGGCGGAGGCGTAGTCGGCCAGGACGGCCACCTCGCACGAGAGGTCGAGGCGGTGGGCGTCGCGTGCGGCGGACTCGTGGTAGGGCAGCGCCTCGGTGAAGCGGCCGAACTCGTTGAGCAGCTTGCCGAGCGCGGCCTCGGCGGCGCGGCGCAGTAGCACGTCGTCGTTGTCCTGGGCGATGGCGAGGGCCTGCTCGGCGCAGTCGAACGCCTGGCCGAGGCGGCCGAAGTGCCAGTGCGGGGTGGCGAGCCGGTGCAGCGCGCGGCCCTCCAGGGTCCGGTCGCCGAACGCGCGGGCCGACTCCACCGCGTGTTCGTGCACCCAGAGCATGTCGGACATGCGGCCGCGCATCCGCAGGTACGGGTGCAGCGCCTCGGACAGGTGGCACACGTGCTCGTGCAGCTCGTTGTCCGCGGCGCCGCGCACGGCGGCGAGCAGTCCGCCGCATTCGGCGTCGAACCACTTCACGGCACCGTTCTTGCCGCGGAACCGCGGTAGCTGCGCGGGTGGGTAGACGTACCGCTGCCGTGGCCGGGCCCGGCGCTGGACCAGCAGGTCGGCGGCGGCGTTGGCGGCGCTGAGCTGGTAGTCGAGCAGCCGGTGCACGGCGATGGTGCGCAGGGCCGGCGGTTCGACCCGGCCGACCAGGGTGCGGGCCAGGCTGTGCACGAGGTCGTGCAGGCCGTAGCGGCCGGGTGCGAGCTGCACGACGAGCCGCATGTCGAGCAGGTCCTCCAGCACGGTCTCGGCCCTGCTCACCGCCATGTCGGCCAGCGCGGCGACGGCGCGGACGTCGAACTCGGTCGCGGGCACCAGGCCGAGCAGCCGGAACACCCGCTGGTGGCCGGGTTCGAGCGCGTCGTAGGACAGGCCGATCGCGGCCGCCACGCTGCGGTCGCCGACGGCCAGCTCGCTCATCTTGCGTTCCTCGTCGTGCAACCGGCCGACGAGGTACCGGATGGTCCAGCGTTCCCGGTTGTGCAGCCGGGTGCACGCGATCCGGATCGCCAGCGGCAGGTGGTCGCACACGGTGACGAGCGCGCGGGCCGCCTCCGGTTCGCGGGCGACGCGGTCGGCGCCGAGGATGCCGATGACGAGCTGCAGGCCCTCCTCGGTCGGTGGTGGCGTGAGCGACAACGACAGCGTGCCGTCGAGACCGGTGAGCCGGGAGCGGCTGGTGATCATCACGAGGCCGTCCGGCGAGCCGGGTAACAGCGCACGCACCTGCGCGCTGTCGACAACGTTGTCCAGCAGCACCATGATCCGCCGCCCGGCCGTGCGCATCCGCCACAGCACCGCCCGCGCGGACAGGTCGTCCGGCAGCTCGTCGCGGGACACGCCGGCCTGGCGCAGCAACGTGCCGAGCGCCTCGACGGGGTGCATCGGCTTGCGGTCGACGGCGTAGCCGAGCAGGTCGACGTAGAACTGCCCGTCCGGGAAGCCGTCCGCGAGCCGGTGCGCCATGTGCACCAGCAGCGAGGTCTTGCCGACACCGGCCATGCCGTCGACCGCGACGATCATCAGGCCCTTGCCGGCCTGACCGCCGACGAACTCGCTGATCCGGCGCTGCTCGCTCACGCGGCCCACGAAGTCGGTCATGTCGTACGGCAACGCTTGCGGTGCGAGCCTTTCCGGCGCCGTGTACGGAACGATGTCGAGCTCCGGCTCGTTGCGCAGGATCTGTTCGTGCAGGTGCATCAGCTCCGGGCCGGGGTCGATGCCCAGCTCGTCCGCGAGCAGCCGGCGGCCGTCCTCGAAGACCCGCAACGCCTCGGCCTGCCGTCCCGACCGGTACAGCGCGAGCATCAGCTGGGCGCGGGTGGTCTCCCGCAACGGGTACTCGTCGAGCAACGCGCGCAGGTCGGCGACGAGCTCGCGGGCCGCGCCCATGCCCAGCCGGGTCTCCATCAGCTGGTCGGCGGCGGCGATGCGGCGTTCGTGCAGCACCGCCACGGCCGCGCGGACGACCGGGCTGTCGATGCCCGCGAGCGCCGGGCCGCGCCACAGCGACAGCGCCGCCGTCAGGTGCTCGATCACCCCGGTGGCCTCGTCGGCCTCACGGGCCAGCCGCACGTGCCGGTCGAACATGCCGAGGTCGATCTGGGTGTCCTGCACGACCGCGCGGTAGCCGGCGCCATCGGTGACGATCAGACCCGCACCGCCCGGCAGCCGCCTGCGCAGGTCCGCGACGATCTTGCGGACCTGGGTCGCCGCGGTCATCGGCGGTTGTTCGCCCCACGCGGCCTCGACGAGCCGCTCGACCATGACCGCACGGTTTCTCTCCAGCAGCAACACCGCCAGCACGCATTCCGCGCGTGCGCCACCCAGCGGAACCCTGGCCCCACCCGACCACGCTTCGAACGCGCCGAGCAAACGAAATTCCACGCACGCCCCCCATGATCAGCGGTAACCATTCCACATCAGCCAGAATGAACCCAGAGCACCGCTGGACAGTGGATTCAACGGAATTCGATCCATTTAAACACGCGAGTGGAATATTCACCCGTCCATACCAGTCGGGGTTGCTCAGGGTGACGGGAGCAGAAACGGAATCGATGCGGTACAGGCGCACAGCACTCTGGTGAGCAACCGACTCTCGGGGGCTTGGTCTGCATGGATTCTTCAGCACAGCGGCAGCTCGGCTTGCTGTTCCGGTCCTACAGAACAGAACGGCACCTGACGCAACGCCAATTGGCGAAACTGTCGGGTGTCAGTGTGCGCACGATTAGGGACATCGAGCTCGGCACCTCCCAGCAACCTCGCCGGGAGACGGTCCGGCTGATGTCCAACGCCCTTGGCCTGTCCAGTGAGGAACACACACGATTAGAGGCAGCCTCAGGTCGTCGTGCGACAACGGACGATCTGCGTTTCGTGTTCGCTACAAGCGCATTACCACCACCGTCTCCCATTGACGCACTCGTCGGCCGGCGCGCGGAGCTCGCCGCGCTGGCCGGGTCGTTGCGCGGTGGCGGCGACCGCCTCGTCACGATCGCCGGTCTCAGCGGCGTCGGCAAGACCCGGCTCGCGCTGGAAGTGGCGGTGGCGCTGCACGACATGGACGGCCTCGCCGTGCTGTGGTCCTCGCCGGACTCGCTGCACCCGACGTCCGTGCGCGCGTCCGCGCAGCTCGGCGCGGCGCTGCGGGCCGGCCTCGACGCGCTGCGCGGGCACGGGGCGGGCACGCTGGCCGAGGTCATCGCCGACCAACCGGCCCTGGTCGTGCTGGACGCGTGGTCGGCGCACCGCCCGGAGCTGGTGCTGGCGCTGCTGAACGACTGCCCGCGGGTCCGCGTGCTGATCACCGCGCCCGATCCGCTGCGGCTGCCGGGCGAACGCGTCTTCCCGCTCGGCCCGCTCACGGTGCCCAGCCGCCGCCAGACCGACCCGGCCGAGCTCGCCCGCGTGCCGTCGGTGGAGCTGCTGACCCGCTACGCGCGCCAGGTCCGGCCCGGCTTCCGCCTCACCGACGCCAACCTGCCCGCGGTCACGGGGCTCGCCCGCGGCGCCGACGGCATCCCCGCGGTGCTCGCCTCGGTGGCCCAGTGGCTCGCCGTGTACGAGCCGGAAGCGTTGTGCGAGCAGATGAACGACGACCCGTTCGGGTTCTTCGAGGGCCTGCGGGAACGGATCACCGCCCGCCTGGACACCCTGGACGGCGCCGAACGCCTGCTGCTGGAACGGCTTTCGGTGCTCGACAGCGCCTGGTCGGTCACCGACGCCGTGAGTGCCACCGGCCTGCCGCCGAGCACCTGCGCCCGTCTCGTGCGCGCGCTGCTCGTCACCGGCCTGGTCCGGCCGGCCTCCGCGGAGGGGCGGTCCCGGTTCGGCGTGCTCAGCCTGGTGCGGTCGTTGCGGTGCGCCGAACCGGCCACGGTGGGTGCCGCGTGATCGCCGTCATCGGAGCCGGTGCCGCGGGGGTGACGACCGCGGCCCGCCTGCTGGAGCGCGGGGCGTCGGTGTGCCTGGTCGACCCGGCCGAGGAACGCGGGCGCGGGGTGGCCTACCGCACGGACGACCCGCGGCACCTGCTCAACGTTCCCGCGGGGAAGATGAGCGCGCTGCAGGACGATCCCGGTGACTTCGCGCGGTGGGCCGGGGTGGCGGTGACGGAGTTCGTGCCGCGCCGGGTCTTCGGCGCCTACCTCGCCGCGCACCTCGACGGCGCGTCGGCGCGCAACCCCGGCCGGCTGCGGGTCGTGCGGGACCGCGCCACCCGGCTCGAACGCTCACGCGACGGTGTGCGGATCTCGTTGGCAGCAGGGGACTTCGTCACCGCCGACGCCGCCGTCCTCGCGATCGGCGCGGTTGGCGACCGGGACGACTGGGTGCCCACCGACACCCCGGACTCGGCCGCGTTCGTCCCGGACCCGTGGGCGCCCGGCGCGCTGACCGGCGTGCGCGACGACCGCGACGTCGTCCTGGTCGGCACCGGCCTCACCGCCGTCGACCTCGCGATGACCCTCAACCGCCCCGGCCGCGTGGTGCACGCCGTGTCGCGCACCGGCCTGCTGCCCCGCAGGCACCGGCCGGCGGAGCCGATGCGCCCGCCGGAGCTCACCGGCTGCACCGGTCTGGACGACGTGCGCCGCCTGGTCTCGGCGCACGTGCGGGAGTCGGTGCGGCGGCACGGCGACTGGCGCCCGGCGGTGGACAGCCTGCGCCCGGTCACCGCCCGGCTGTGGGACCTGCTGCCGCTGCGTGACCGGTCCCGCTTCCTGGCGGAGGACCTGCGCTCGTGGGAGGTCCACCGCCACCGCATGCCGAGCACCACCGCGCGCACGCTGATCCGCCTGCGCCGCAACGGAACCCTGCGCACCCACCGGACCGGCGTCACCGCCGTCCGGATGCTCCCCGACGGCGTCGTGCTGCACCTGGGCAACGGCACGGAGCTCACCGCGGGCACCGTGATCAACTGCACCGGCCTGCGCCACGACGTGCGCCGCTGCCCCGACCCGCTCGTCGCCGGCCTGCTCGCGGACGGCATCGCGGCCCCCGGCCCGCTCGGGCTCGGCTTCGACACGCTGCCCGACGGCCGCGTGCGCGGTGACGCTCCACTGTGGACGCTCGGCGCGCTGCGGCGCGGGAACCTCTGGGAGACTACGGCGTACCCGGAGATCCGCGCCCAGGCAGCGGACGTGGCCAGGTCGGTCACCACGACGGCGTGGTCCTCGGAGGTGCCGTCGTGCTAGCCCAGCACGCCCAGCGGGTCGTCGAGCACCGGCTGCC
Organism: Nocardia sp. NRRL S-836; assembly: GCF_001279525.1. Taxonomy (GTDB): domain Bacteria; phylum Actinomycetota; class Actinomycetes; order Mycobacteriales; family Pseudonocardiaceae; genus Lentzea. Next base: position 229,472 of record NZ_LGDY01000125.1, read on the forward strand.
ACGCCAGCTCCGCCGCGCCCACCAGGCTGTTGTGCTCCAGCGCCGACGGCACGAGCGGCACGCTGCGCTCCCACAGGCCGCGGTCGGCGACCAGCCCCGTCAACCGCTCCGGGTCCCGGTCGAGCAGCGCGGCGTGCAGGCCGCCGAGCACGATCCGGTCCGGGTTCAGCACGTTCACCAGCCCGGCGAGGCCGACGGCGAGCCGTTCGACCACGCCCTCCACCGCCGGATGACCGGCCCGCACCAGCTCCACGGCCCTGACCAGCGGTGCGACGTCCGGTCCCACCTCCAGCCCAGCCGCCTCCAGCAGCGCCACCGGGTCCGTCTCGACGTCGAGACAGCCGCGGTTGCCGCAGTGACAACGCCGACCAGAGGGGTTGACCGTGACGTGACCGACCTCCATCGACAGCCCGGAACTACCCGTGTAGAGCCGCCCACCCACCACGAACGCCCCGCCGACCCCGCGATGACCGGTGGCGGTCATCAGCAGGTGCGTGGCGCCCCGCCCGGCGCCGTGCCTGTGCTCGGCCAGCGCGGCGAGGTTGATGTCGTTCGCGACGAACGCCGGTACGTCGAGCCCGGCCAGCGCGACCTGCTCGGTGAACACGTCCCGCACGGGCGCGCCGACCGGCCACGCCACGTGCAACGGGTTCAGCGCGGTGCCGTCCGGCTCGGCCACCGCGGACGGCACGGCGAGCCCGGCGCCCAGGCAGCGTCTGCCGGTCCGCCCGACCAGCTCGGCCCCGGCACCGACGGCGGCGGACAGCACGTCCGCGGGATCGGCGCCGACCCGGTGCCGTCGCGCCGTGGTCGCCGCGACCACCCCGCCGAGACCCACGACGGCCACCCGGTAGCCGTCCACGTGCACCTGCACCGCCAGCACGACCGGGCCGTCCGGGTCGAGCACGATCCGGTGCGAGGGCCGGCCGCGCGCCGCTGCGGGACCCCCCGGACGGGTGACGTTGCGGATCAGTCCGAGCGCCTCCAGCTCACCGGTCACGGCACCCGTCGTCGCACGGGTCACGCCCAGCTCAGCGGTCAGGTCGGCACGGGTCGCCACCTGCCCGCCGTGCACCAGCGAGAGCACCTGTCCCAGGACCGCGTGCCCGCGCTTCAACCTTGGCCTCGTCTCCGCCATGCCCCTACACTCATTTTGTGTCGCCGATGAACAAATTATCCACGACCACGAATCCGGCGCCAGCGGCCCTCGTGCGGCTGCGCGTCGCGGTGACGATGTTCTTCGCGCTCGGCGGCTTCCTCTTCGCCGGGTGGGCGGTGCGCATCCCCGCGATCAAGGAGCAGACAGCGGCCTCGCCGGGTGCCCTCGGCCTCGCGCTCTTCGCGATGACGGGCTCGGCGGTCGCGACGATGAGCGTGGCCGGCAGCCTCTGCCAGCGCTTCGGCAGCAAGCAGGTCACGATCGCCACGGCCGCGCTGCTGTCGGTCAGCGTGGTGCTGCCGACGTTCACGCACTCGGCGCTGACCCTCGGGTTGTCACTGCTGCTGTTCGGTGTCGCGTACGGCGGCATCGACGTCGCCGTCAACAGCGTTGCCATCGACCTGGTCGACGCGATGCAGCGACCGGTCATGCCGAGCCTGCACGCGGCGAACAGCCTCGGCAGCCTCGCCGGCGCGGGACTCGGCGGCCTGCTGGCCTCCCACCTGACACCCACGGCGCACATGCTGCTCCTCGCCCCCGTCGGCCTGCTCCTCACGGCGTGGTTCGGGCGGGTCCTGCTGGCGCACCCGCTGCCCAGCTCGCACGCCGACGACGGCGCCACCGGGCTGCGGCTGCCGAGGTTCACCTCGGGTGTGCTGCTCTTCGGCCTGGTCGGGCTGTGCGCGGCCTACAGCCAGGGTGCGCTGGACAGCTGGGTGCCGTTGCACCTGAGCGACGACCTCGGCGCGAGCCAGGGCCTCGCCGCCGCCGGTTACGCCGTCGTCCAGGGCACCATGACCGTCGGCCGCCTGGGCGGTGTTCGGCTGCTGGAACGCCTGGGCCAGACCAGGGTCGTCGTCTTCGGCGGCGCGCTCGCCTGCGCCGGCACGCTGGTCGCCGCACTCGCCCCCGACCTCACCCTCGCGTTCGCGGGTCTCGCCGCGACCGGCCTCGGTCTCGCCAACATCTTCCCGGTCGCCATGGCGCGCGCGGGACAGCTCGGCGGACCGAACGGCGTCGCGGTGGCATCGACCCTCGGCTACGGGGGCATCCTGCTGGCACCACCGACGATCGGGTTCCTGGCCGGCGAGGTCGGCCTGCCGATCGCACTGAGCCTGATCGCGTTCATGGTCGCGGCCGCGGCGACGATCGGGTTCATCGTCCGCAACCGCTGACCGACCGGGAGGGGTGCCCATGGTTTCCGACGTCGAGCTCGCCGCGACGCTGGCCGCACGATCCGGGCAACTGCTGCAAGAGCTGCGCGAGGGCCCGCTGCGCGGCGACGAGCTCGGCAAGGCCGGTGACGAACAGTCCCACGAGGCGCTGATGACAGCGCTGGCGCGGGCCCGCCCGTCCGACGCCGTGCTGTCCGAGGAGGGCGATGACGACCCGCGCCGCCTCGGCGCCGACCGGGTGTGGATCATCGACCCGCTCGACGGCACCCGTGAGTACGCGCTGCCCGGCCACAGCGACTGGGCCGTGCACGTGGCGCTGTGGCAACGCGGCCACGGCATCACCGACGCCGCCGTCGCCCAGCCCGCGCTGGACGCCGTCTACACGAGCTCCGCGACGACGGCCGCCGAACGCAGGGGCCCGCTGCGGATCCTGGTGAGCGGCAGCAGACCACCCGCGTTCGCCGACGCCGTGAGCGCCGAGCTCGACGCCGAGCTCGTGCCGATGGGGTCGGCGGGTGCGAAGGCGATGGCGGTGGTGCGCGGCGAGGCCGACGTCTACCTGCACGCCGGCGGTCAGTGGGAGTGGGACTCCGCCGCACCGGTCGGCGTCGCGCTCGCCGCCGGGCTGCACGCGTCCCGCGTCGACGGATCACCGCTGGAGTACAACCAGCCCAAGCCGTACCTGCCGGACCTGCTGATCTGCTCGCCACGGCACGCCGAGGCCGTCCTGTCAGCGGTACAGGCGGCAATCGGCGGCTGACTCGACCGGTGCCGGTCACTAGGGTCCAAACGTGTCCAGGCACCTGTCGTCCGTCGACGGCGACAACCCCGGAAAACCCTGTCTGGTGCTCAGCGACGGCGAGTGGCAGCACGGCACGCTGACGTGGGAACCGGCCAAGCGCGCCGACGGCCTCTGGTGGGCGGCGGTCACGTACCTGCGCGACGGCCAGCTCGTCACGGAGGTGCGCAGCCAGCACGACGTGCGCGCCCAGTGAGAACGGCTGTTGACCGCCGGCTGTGGGCAGCCGGCGGTCAACAGCAGCTACGGCAGCAGCCTGCGCACGACCGCGTCGGCGAGCAGCCGGCCCCGGTCCGTGAGCACGCAACGGTCGTCGAACGGTTCCAGCAACCCGTCGGCGACCGCCTGCTTGGCCTCTTCACGTCCGGCGCTGTCCAGGACATCCATCGGCAGGCCCTCGGCGAGCCGGAGCTCCAGCAGCACCCGTTCCACCCGGCGGTCCTCGGCGGAGAGCAGCTCACGTCCCGCGGCCGGCGACTGCCCCTCGGCCAGCAACGCCGAGTACCGCGCCGGGTGCTTCACGTTCCAGAACCGCACGCCGCCGACGTGGCTGTGCGCGCCGGGACCGAAGCCCCACCAGTCGGCGCCCTTCCAGTACAGGACGTTGTGCCGGCACCGCGCCTGCGCGGAGGTGGCCCAGTTCGACACCTCGTACCAGGAGAACCCGGCGCCGCCCAGCACCGAGTCGACCAGCTCGTAGGACGACGCGAGCACGTCGTCGTCCGGCATCGGCAGGTCGCCCCTGCGGATCCGGCGGGCGAGCCCGGTGCCGTCCTCGACGATCAGCGCGTACGCCGAGACGTGGTCGACGCCCGCGGCGAGCACGGCGTCGAGCGAGGCCGCCAGGTCGTCCGGGCGCTCCCCCGGTGTGCCGTAGATCAGGTCGAGGTTGACGTGCTCGAAGCCCGCGGTGCGTGCCTCGCGGGCGGCGTCGACCGGACGGCCGGGCGTGTGCTTGCGGTCGAGCACCCGCAGCACGTGCCGTGCGGCGGACTGCATGCCCAGCGACACCCGCGTGTACCCCGCCTCCCGGATGCCCGCGAAGAACTCCGGTGACGTCGACTCCGGGTTCGACTCGGTGGTCACCTCGGCTCCCGGTGCCAGGCCGAACGAGTGGCGCACCGCGTCCAGCACGTCGGTCAGCCCGGACGCTCCGAGCAACGACGGCGTGCCACCGCCGACGAACACGGTCTCGGCGGGCGGTGGCGAGCCGAGCACCGCGGCCGCCAGGTCGAGCTCGCGGCGCAGGCCCTCCAGCCACGACTGCGGCGAGGCGGACGTGCCGAGCTCGCCGGGCGTGTAGGTGTTGAAGTCGCAGTAGCCGCAGCGGGTCGCGCAGAACGGCACGTGCACGTAGATGCCGAACGGGCGGGAGCCGACACCGGCGAGAGCGGACGGGGGGAGCGAACCGTCGGCGGGCACGGGCTCGCCTTCGGGCAAAGCGGAGGGCATGACGCCCAGTGTCCCCCACACGCCCCGAACGGCGGTGTCCAGCCAGCGGATGTGTCTGTCGGTGACAGAGATATCACTGAGCGAAACCATCCTAGAATGTCAACCTCCGCTGGTCAATCCCAGCATTCGGTTGGCGGTGGACCAGGTTCTGGACGCGTGGCACGCTGAGGTCATGCATTCGACCGGAGTCCGCCTGGTGGCCCGCCGCCACGTCGACTTCCGTCGTGTCTCCAGCGCGATGTGCCGTCGTTCGGCCTGACCGCGCGCTGATTTGTTCCCGTCGGCGCCCGGCGCGCTGACGACGCCCCCACCACAAGCACCTCCGGGCTCGCACGCGCACCGAGCGCCTCGAAAACCCGGAGGATGGCGATGGTCCCGCCGCAGACGTCACCGCGCGCCAAGCAGCGTCGCGGCGAGGGGCAGTGGGCGCTCGGGTACCGAGAGCCGCTGAACCCCAACGAGCGGAGCAAGAAGGACGACAACCCGCTCAACGTCCGCGCCCGCATCGAGAACATCTACGCCCACGGCGGTTTCGACTCGATCGACCCGGCGGACCTGCGTGGCCGGTTCCGGTGGTACGGCCTCTACACCCAGCGCAAGCCCGGCATCGACGGCGGCCGCACGGCCACGCTCGAACCGGAGGAGCTGGACGACGAGTACTTCATGATGCGGGTGCGCAGCGACGGTGGCGCCCTCACCACGCAGCAGCTGAGGGTGCTCGGCGAGATCTCCCAGACCTACGCGCGGGACACTGCGGACATCACCGACCGGCAGAACATCCAGTACCACTGGATCCGGATCGAGGACGTGCCCACGATCTGGCAGCAGCTCGAAGCGGTCGGCCTGACGACGATGGAGGCGTGCGGCGACAGCCCGCGCGTCATCCTCGGCTCGCCGGTCGCGGGCATCGCGCAGGACGAGGTCGTCGACGGCCAGCCCGCGATCGACACGATCCTGGAGCGCTACATCGGCGACCCGCGCTTCTCGAACCTGCCGCGCAAGTTCAAGACCGCCATCTCCGGGTTGCAGGACGTCGCGCACGAGATCCAGGACGTCGCGTTCGTCGGCGTGCACCACCCCGAGCACGGGCCCGGCTTCGACCTCTGGGTCGGCGGCGGCCTGTCCACGAACCCCATGCTGGGCAAGCGACTCGGCGCCTGGGTGCCGCTCGACGAGGTCCCGGACGTGTGGGAAGCGGTCATCAGCGTCTTCCGCGACTACGGCTACCGCCGGTTGCGGCACCGCGCGCGGATCAAGTTCCTCGTCGCCGACTGGGGCCCGGAGAAGTTCCGCCAGGTGATGGAGGACGAGTACCTCCAGCGCAAGATGCTCGACGGTCCGGCACCCGAGGTCCTGGACCAGCAGGTGGACCACATCGGCGTGAACAGGCAGAAGGACGGCCTGTTCTACGTCGGTGCCGCCCCGGTCGCGGGCCGGGTGTCGGGCTCGGTCCTGGTCGAGGTCGCGAAGGTCGCCGAACGCGCTGGCTCCGGCCGCGTCCGGTTCACGCCGCACCAGAAGATCATCGTGCTGGACGTGGCGGAGACCGAGGTCCCGGCGCTCAAGAGCGACCTCGCCAAGCTGGGCCTGCAGGTCGACCCGTCACCGTGGCGGCGCGGCATCATGGCCTGCACCGGCATCGAGTTCTGCAAGCTCGCGATCGTCGAGACCAAGGCGCGGGCGAACGAGCTGGTCACCACGCTCGAAGCCAACCTCAAGGACATCGTCGACGGCGTCACCGCGCCGATCACCGTGCACATCAACGGCTGCCCCAACTCCTGTGCCCGCATCCAGACCGCGGACATCGGCCTGAAGGGCCAGATCGTGACCGACGACGACGGCAACCAGGTCGAGGGCTTCCAGGTGCACCTGGGCGGCGGCCTCGGCCTCGACGCCGGCTTCGGCCGCAAGCTGCGCGGCCACAAGGTCACCGCGACCGAGCTGTCCGCCTACGTCGAACGCGTGGTGCGCAACTTCGTCGCGCAGCGCGAGCAGGACGAGCGGTTCGCCCAGTGGGTCGCCCGTGCCGAGGAAGGTGCTCTCAGGTGAGTGCCAGCCGACGTACGTGTCTCAGCGGAGGCTGCGATGAGTGAACGCGCGACGCCGTTCTACTGCCCCTACTGCGGCGACGAGGACCTGCGCCCGCAGGAGGAGCCCAGCTACGCGTGGCTGTGCACCGGCTGCCGCCGGGTCTTCAAGGTCTCGTTCGTCGGTCTCAACCTGCCGCAGGAGGTGAAGAAGTGAGCGATCTCAAGGAAGACCTCAGGATCGTCGCTGAAGCCGCTCAGGAGGAGCTGGCCGGCGCCACGGCGATCGAGGCGCTGGAGTGGACCGCGCGGACGTTCGGCGACAGCTACATCGTCGCGTCGAACATGCAGGACGCCGTGCTGATCGACCTCGCCGCTCAGGTGAAGCCGGACTTCGACGTGTTGTTCCTCCAGACCGGGTACCACTTCCCGGAGACCATCGGCGTGCGCGACGCGGTCGGGGTCGTCTACCCGGAGGTCCGCATCGTGAACGCCGAGGCCGAGCAGTCGGTGGAGGACCAGGAACGCGAGTTCGGCCTGCTACACCGGACGGATCCGGCCAGGTGCTGCGACCTGCGCAAGGTCGTGCCGCTGCGGCGTGAGCTCGCGAAGTACGACGCGTGGGTCACCGGTGTGCGCCGGGTGGACGCGCCGACGCGGGCGAACACGCCGATCGTGCAGTGGGACGAGCGCAACGGCCTGGTGAAGGTCAACCCGATCGCGCCGTGGTCCGACGACGAGTTCAACGCCTACATCCGCGAGAAGGGCATCCTCGAGAACCTGTTGGTGCAGGAGGGGTATCCCTCGATCGGCTGCCTGCCGTGCACCGCGAAGCCGTTGCCGGGGCAGGACGCCCGCAGCGGCCGCTGGGCGGGTCAGGCCAAGACGGAATGCGGGTTGCACGGATGACGGTCACGACTCCTGGAGCACTGGACACCCTGGGACGCCTCGAATCCGAGGCGATCCACATCTTCCGCGAGGTCGCGGGCGAGTTCGACCGGCCGGTGATCCTCTTCTCCGGCGGCAAGGACTCGACGCTGCTGCTGCACCTCGCGATCAAGGCGTTCTACCCGGCGCCGGTGCCGTTCCCGCTGCTGCACGTCGACACCGGGCACAACTTCGACGAGGTCATCGAGTTCCGCGACCGGGTGGTGGCACGGCACGGGCTGCGCCTGGAGGTCGCGAAGGTCCAGGACTGGATCGACGACGGCCGCCTCGAAGAACGCCCGGACGGCACGCGCAACCCGCTGCAGACCGTGCCGCTGCTGGACTCCATCACGCAGCACAGGTTCGACGCGGTGTTCGGCGGCGGCCGCCGCGACGAGGAACGCGCCCGTGCCAAGGAGCGGATCTTCAGCCTGCGCACCGCGTTCGGCCAGTGGGACCCGAAGCGCCAGCGGCCCGAGCTGTGGAACCTGTACAACGGCCGGCACCGCGCCGGTGAGCACGTCCGGGTGTTCCCGCTGTCGAACTGGACCGAGCTCGACGTGTGGAACTACATCGAGCGCGAGGGCATCGAGCTGCCGGACATCTACTACTCGCACGAGCGCGAAGTGTTCCTGCGCGACGGCATGTGGCTCGCCGAGGGCCCGTGGGGCACCGCGCGCGAGGGCGAGACGCTGGTGCGCAAGACGGTCCGCTACCGCACGGTCGGCGACGGCTCCTGCACCGGTGCCGTCGAGTCCGACGCCGCCGACATCCACGCGGTGATCGCCGAGGTCGCCGCCTCCAGGTTGACCGAGCGCGGCGCCACGCGGGCCGACGACCGGATGTCCGAGGCCGCCATGGAAGACCGCAAGCGGGAGGGGTACTTCTAGATGAGCGACCTGTTGAGGCTGGCCACCGCGGGCAGCGTGGACGACGGCAAGTCCACGCTCGTGGGCAGGCTGCTCTACGACACCAAGTCGGTGCTGGCGGACACGCTCGACGCCGTGCACCGCGCGAGCGCCGACCGCGGTCTCGCAGCGCCGGACCTGTCGCTGCTGGTCGACGGCCTGCGCTCGGAACGCGAGCAGGGCATCACGATCGACGTGGCGTACCGGTACTTCGCGACGCCGAAGCGGTCGTTCGTGCTCGCCGACACCCCCGGCCACGTGCAGTACACCCGCAACACCGTCACCGGCGCCTCCACGGCGCAGCTCGCGGTCCTGCTGGTCGACGCGCGCAAGGGCGTCATCGAGCAGACCCGGCGCCACGCGGCCGTTCTCGCGCTGCTGGGTGTGCCGCGCCTGGTGCTGGCGGTCAACAAGATCGACCTCGTGGACTACGACGAGGTGACGTTCTCCCGCATCGCCAAGGAGTTCACCGCGCACGCGACCGCCCTCGGCTACACCGAGGACGCCGTGGTCGAGATCCCGGTGTCGGCGCTGGCCGGTGACAACGTCGTGGAGAAGTCCGCGAACACGCCGTGGTACTCCGGCCCGACGCTGCTGGAGCACCTGGAGAACGTGCCGGTCGAGCCCGACCCCCATGACGCGCCGTTCCGCTTCCCCGTGCAGTACGTGATCCGCCCGCGCACGCCCGAGTACCTCGACTACCGCGGTTACGCCGGTCTGGTCGCGGCCGGCACGGTCAAGCCGGGCGACGAGGTCGTGGTGCTGCCGTCGGGCCGTCGCTCGACGGTCACGAGGATCGACACGGCGGACGGCGAACTGGCGGAGGCGGCGGCCGGCCAGTCCGTGACGTTGCTGCTGGCCGACGACATCGACATCTCTCGCGGCGACCTGATCGCGGTGGCGGGCAACGAGCCCAAGGTCACCGACGAGCTGGACGCCACGCTGTGCTGGCTCGCGGAGAAGCCGCTGCGCGCCGGTGCCCGAGTCCTCGTCAAGCACGGCACGCGCACCGTGCAGGCGGTGGTCACCCAACTGCGCGACCGCTTCGACGAGCAGAACCTGTCCAGTGTGGACAGCCCCAGCTCGTTGGAGCTGAACGAGATCGGCCGCGTGGCGCTGCGCCTCGCGGAGGAAGTACCGCTGGACGACTACAGCTTCAGCCGGCGCACCGGGTCCTTCCTGGTGATCGACGCGAGTGACGGTTCCACGCTCGCCGCCGGACTGGTCGGGGCTCCGCTGCCGCTGCTCGAGAACGGCGTGGAGAGCTGTACCGGGGGTAGCGCGGCTACCCCTGACAACCACGCCCTCGTCTCCCCCGGTCCCTGAAAGGCCACATCCCCGTGAACCTCAAGCCCGCCGTCGCCATCGCACTCGTCGCACTGACAGCACTGTCCGGTTGCAGCCGCCGCGCCGCCGAGGAACCGGCCGCCGCCCAGTCCCAGGGCGCAGCCACCGAGGTCCGCCTCGGGTACTTCCCGAACGTGACCCACGCCGCCGCGCTGATCGGCGTCGAGAAGGGCCTGTTCGCCAAGGAGCTCGGCAGCACCAAGCTCACCACGCAGACGTTCAACGCGGGTCCCGACGAGGTCAACGCGTTGCTCGGCGAGTCGCTCGACATCGCCTACATCGGGTCCGGCCCGGCGATCAACGCCTACGCGAAGTCCAAGGGCGAGGCGGTGAAGCTCATCGCGGGTGCGACCTCGGGTGGCGCGCAGCTCGTCGTGAAGCCCGAGATCAACTCGATCGAGGACCTCAAGGGCAAGGTCGTCGCCACGCCGCAGCTCGCGAACACGCAGGACGTGTCGCTCAAGAAGTACCTGGCGGAGAAGAACCTCACCGGCCAGGTCACCGTGCAGAACGTCGAGAACGCGGCCTCGCTCGACCTGTTCAAGAAGGGCGACATCCAGGCCGCGTGGTCGCCGCAGCCGTGGTCGGCGCGCCTGGTCGCCGAGGCGGGCGCGAAGGTGCTGCTGGACGAGAAGACGCTGTGGGAGGGCGGGGCCTTCCCGACGACCGTGGTCATCGTGCGGACCAAGTTCCTGCAGGAGCACCCCGAGACCGTCGAGGCCGTCCTGAAGGGCCACGTCGCGGCCATCGACTGGGCGAAGGCCAACAAGGACGAGGCCAAGAAGACGGCCAACGCCGCGCTGGAGAAGCTCACGTCCAAGAAGCTCGGCGACAAGATCCTCGACGCCGCGTGGGAGAACATCGAGCTCACGACCGACGCGCAGGCCAAGCACTTCCCGCAGCTCGCGAAGGACGCCGTGACGGCGGGCGTGGCCAAGGAGGCCGCGAACGTCGCCGGGTACGCCGACTTCACGCTGCTGAACAAGGTTCTTCAGGCACAGGGCAAGCCGCAGGTGCAAGCAGCCGGACTGGACCGGAAGTAACGCTCCGAGGGGACCACGGACATGACCGCCACGCTCGAGACCACTTTTCAGTCCACTGTGGATACAGCCGTCGAACTGACCGGCGTCCGCAAGGTGTTCGGCCACGGCAGCTCGGCCGTGGTGGCGCTCGACGGCGTCGACCTCAGGGTCAAGCCGGGTGAGTTCGTGTGCCTGCTCGGTGCTTCCGGCTGCGGCAAGAGCACGCTGCTCAACATCGTCGCCGGCCTGGACGGCGCGACGTCGGGTGAGCTGCGGCTCAACACGTCGCGCCCGGCCGTGATGTTCCAGGAGCCCGCGCTCATGCCGTGGCTCACCGCGATCCGCAACGTCGAGCTGGCGCTGCGGTTCGCGGGTGTCGGCCGGTTGGCGCGCAAGCGCCGTGCGCTGGAGCTGCTGGAGCTGGTGCGGCTCGGCGACGTCGCCGACAAGCGGCCGCACGAGCTGTCCGGTGGCATGCGCCAGCGCGTGGCACTGGCCCGCGCGCTGGCCTCCACCACCGTCTCCGCGGACGGCGCGCCCGCCCTGCTGCTGATGGACGAGCCGTTCGCGGCGCTGGACGCCATCACGCGTGACGTGCTGCAGAGCGAGCTGCTGCGCGTGTGGGAGACCACGAACACCGCGATCATCTTCGTCACGCACGACGTCCGCGAGGCGGTGCGGCTCGGCCAGCGGGTCGTGCTGCTGTCCTCACGTCCCGGTCGCGTGGTGCGCGAGTGGGACGTGACCGACTCGCGCGACGAGGCCCTCGACGAGATCAACACGCATCTGCGAGAGGTCATCAGTGGCCACGCCTCCTGACACGCTCGACAAGGTCGGCGCCGGTCTCGACGCGCTGGACGTGCCCGTCGAGGCCTACCGGCCGCCGTTGTGGCGCCGGTTCCTGAAGACGGGCGTGCCGCCGATCATCGCGTTCGCGCTGCTGCTCGGCGTGTGGCAGGCGCTGTGGGCCTCGGCGGTCCTGCCGGAGTTCCAGCTGCCCGCGCCGGTGGACGTGTGGGACGAGCTGGTGCGTTCGGTCGGCTCGGGCGAGGCGTTCGGCATCCTGTGGACCTCGTTGCACCGCGCGGTGCTCGGGTTCGTCGCGGCGGTGCTGATCGCGACGCCGCTGGGGTTGCTGGTCGCCAAGGTCAGGGTGGTGCGCGCGGCGATCGGGTCGTTGCTGACCGGTCTGCAGTCGCTGCCCTCGGTGGCCTGGGTGCCCGCGGCGATCCTGTGGTTCGGCGTGACGCCGTCGACGATCTACTTCGTCGTGCTCATGGGCTCGGTGCCGTCGATCGCGAACGGCCTGGTGGCGGGCATCGACCAGATCCCGCCACTGCTGCCCCGGGTCGGACGTGCCCTGGGCGCGGGCCGGCTGGCGTCGGCGCGGCACATCCTGCTGCCCGCGGCACTGCCCGGCTACCTGGCGGGCCTCAAGCAGGGCTGGGCGTTCTCGTGGCGGTCGCTGATGGCCGCGGAGATCATCGCGACCTCGCCGCAGCTCGGCACCGGCCTGGGTCAGTACCTGCACAACGGCTCGTCGCTCAACGACATCGACATGGTGATCGCGGCGATCTTCCTGATCCTGCTGGTGGGCATCGGGATCGAGCTGCTGCTGTTCCGCCCGCTGGAGCGCGCGGTGCTGCGGGCACGCGGCCTGACCGGGGCGCTGTGACCGCGCTCGTCGCCGTCGCGCACGGCAGCCGTGACCCCCGCTCGGCCGCGTCGATCCACGCGCTGCTGGACGTCGTGCGGTGGTTGCGGCCGGAGCTGGACGTGCGCGGGGCGTTCCTGGACCTGTGCGCGCCACGGCTGAACGACGTCCTGCGCGGCCCCTCGGTCGTGGTGCCGCTGTTGCTGGGCAAGGCCTTCCACGCACGGGTGGACGTGCCGGCCGCGGTGGCCGAGTCCCGCGTGCCCGCCGTCGTGGCGGACGTGCTCGGCCCGGACCCGCGCCTGGAGTCCGCGGCACTGCGGCGGCTGTCCGAGGCCGGCGTGTCGTTCGACGACCGCTCCCTGGGCGTGGTCCTGGCCGGCGCCGGCTCGTCACACGCACCGGCCAACGAGGCCGTGGCCCGCGTCGCCCGGCGCTGGGCCCGCGAGTCGGGCTGGGCGGGGGTGGAGGCGGCGTTCGCATCGATGGCCACCCCGACCGTGCCGGAAGCCGTGGCCCGGTTGAAGGCCCGCGGCGCCGAACGGATCGCCGTCGCGTCGTGGTTCCTCGCGCCGGGGCGGTTGCCGGACAAGGTCGCCTCGCTGGCCGGGGATGCCGTGGTGGCAGGGCCGTTGGGTGACGACGTGGAGGTCGCGCAGCTGGTGCTGGACCGGTACGACGAGGCGCTGGCCCGGCAGACGGTGGCGCGCTCGGCCTGAGCCGCGCCACCGGGTGGGCTCACCCGGCTGGTTGCGGCAGGCCCGGCAGCGGGCCGAGGTCGAACGGCCGGGTCACGGTCCGGCGCGAGATCCGCCACTCGCCGTCGTGCCGCCGGTACCGGTCGAGGTAGGTCCCGCCCCCGGTGATCCAGCCGTCGCCGGTCCGCACGTGGACGATGACGTCGCTGCGGCCGGTCGCGGTGCCTTCCGACGTGATGCCTTCCGGCGCGGTGCCGAGGTCCACGACGTGGTTGACGGTGCCGTGCTGCATCACCGGGAACGCTTGCCACTGGCGTTGCACGGCCGCGCAGATGGCGTCGATCCCGCTGTGCTCGTGGTCGAGGCCGCCGGTGTCCCACACGGCGTCCGGCGTCCACACGGCACGCCACAGGTCCAGGTCGCGGTGGTCCGCCGCGACGCAGTACCGGTACGCGAGCCGGTGCAACGCCAGCTCGGCCTCGACCCGTTCCAGCCTGGCGCTGAGATCACGCATGTCGCTCATGCCCGCCACTGTCGCGGCTTTCGTGTTGCGGGACGTGACACTTCCGGCCGCCGCCACGAGATCGAACCCACAGCGCCGTTCGGGCGATGTGCACCCCGAACCGTTGACGTGAAACCTACTCATGAGTAGTCAAGTGATTGCCCCGCGTGCTGGAAATGCCCCTCGACCACTCAACGGGGAGAGGCCATGAAGCTAGCCGGAATCGCTTCGCTGCTACTGGTACCGATGCTGATGTTCGCCACCGACGCGTCAGCAGCTCCGCAGACCATCACCTTCAAGCTCCGGGCCAGTGCCGTCGGGCAGACGGCGGACTTCACGCTCGACCAGGGGCTCGACGCCTCGGCGCCGTCGGCGGTCGCACCGAACGGCACGCTCACGGTCACCATCGACCCGGCGCTCAACAAGGTTCCGTCCGAGGCGGCCGGGCGGCAGGTGCGGGAGATCAGGGGGCTCGCGCTCCGGCTGCCGGTGCCGGCCAACTCGGCGTTCCGGTCCGCGAAGCTGTCCGGTGGCTCCGGGCTGGGTGGCACTCCGTCGATCGCCTTGCAGGGCAACGATGTCGTGCTCAGCGTGCCCGGCCCGATCAAGGGCGGCGCCGACTTCGAGCTGCCGGTCGTCACGATCACCCTGCAGGCCGGCGGTTCCGGCACCGTCACCACGAGGCTGGGCGGCACGAGCTACGACGCGCCCGGACTGACGTTCACCGCCGTCATCTCGGTCATCGGGTTCCCGGTCAACGCCCCCGCGAAGGGCTACCCGGACCCCAGCCCCGTCCTCACGAGCACCACGATCGGCTGACCCTCGGCGATGCCCACCCCCTGCCGGGCATCAGAGGTGAGCCGCGGTCGTCGTGCGCAGGTCTCCGGCGAGACCTGCGCACCGACGCGGTTCGCCCGTGCCGGGCGGCACGCAGTCGGCTCCCCGAACGCTGCGGGCGTGTTCGTCCTGCTCGTGGCCGTGCTCCCGGTCCGCGAAGCCGTCCGCCGGCGTCGTCGTCGACGGACCGGCGGCTAAGGTCAGCGCCATGGCAGACGAGCTGGTCCACTACGAGGTGCGGCGTGGCATCGCGACGATCACGCTGGACTCCCCCCACAACCGCAACGCCCTGTCCGCGCAGCTGCGCCGGGAGCTCCGCGAGCACCTGACGGCGGCCGCCGACGACGACGGGGTGCGTGTGGTCGTGCTGACCCACACGGGCACCGTGTTCTGCTCCGGCATGGACCTCAAGGAGGCCGCCGGTGCGAGCGCCGGCGACCAGGGCGTCAACGAGTTCCCCGCGATCCTCGAACAGCTCTGGACCAGCCCGAAGCCGGTCGTCGCCGCACTGAAGGGTCCGGCCCGCGCCGGTGGCGTCGGCATCGTCGCGGCCTGCGACATCGCGGTCGCGGCACGTGAGGCGACGTTCGCGTTCAGCGAGGTCCGCATCGGCGTCGTGCCCGCGGTGATCTCGGTGACCGTGCTGCCCCGCCTGCTCCCGCGCGCCGCGCACGAGCTGTTCCTCACCGGCGAGACCTTCGACGCGCAGCGCGCCGTGGAGATCGGCCTGCTCAACTCGGCGGTGCCCGTCGACGGCGTCGACGCCGAGGTCCGCCGCTACACCGACATGCTCGCCCTCGGCGCACCGAACGCGCTCGCGGCGACCAAGCGGATGCTCCAGCAGGAACGCTCCACGGACCTCGGCGAGGTGTTCGCGGACATGCTCAAGCTCTCCGCGCGGCACTTCGGCGGCCCCGAGGGCCAGGAGGGCATCACGGCGTTCAAGGAGAAGCGCAAGCCGTCCTGGGTGCCCGCCGAGGACTGAGCCGGCGTCAGAACCAGCCGGTGCACTCGATCACGCCCCGTGACGAGCCGCACGCACGCATGACGCGCCCGTCGTTCTTGAACGCCTCGGTGTACTTGGCCGAGCCCGAGTCGATCCGCGTGTACCCGAGGAAACCCTCGTGCGACTGGGACGAGGGTTCCCTGCGGTCGGTCCAGATCTCCTCGCCGGGCGTGCCGGACGAGATGCGTCCCCACGCGCAGTGCGACCGGTTCGACGCGCGCAGCTCGACCACGCGGCCGGTCTGCGTGGTCACGGGGTTGTCGCCGTCGCTCGTGTCGAACGGCGTGAACGCCTCCTCCTGCGAGCAACCGGGGTCGCCGGCGAACGAGACGGCCGGGCAGAAGACGGCCGCAGCCGTGACGACCATGAGCGCATAGCCCATGCGGCGGAATTGCGTTTCCATAGGCCCGCACTGTCCACTCCGGACAGCGAATGCGCAGCCCGTGTCACCGTTCTGTGCGAATCACCCGCAGCGTCCGGTCACCTGATCCGGCGTTCCGCCTGGCGGCGTCGCGCAGCACGTCCGCCACCGACGGGTCCAGGTCGGCGGGCACGACCAGCACGTACTTCCCCGCCGGCAACCAGGAGAGGTCGGTCAGGCTGTCGTAGAGGGCGTCGAGGTTCTGCCCGAACCAGGAAGGGAACGACAACGCCTCGGCGATGGCACGGATCGCCGCTTTCTTCTCCGAAACGAGAATGTGCCGTTTCACTTCTTCACGTCCACGACGACGAACGTGGCGTAGTGGTCGCCGGTGTAGAAGACCTCACGCGCGCTGCCGGTCACGAGCCGCCGCGCGCCGCGGTCGGGACTGCCCGGCGTCGGCACGGTGTACTCCTTGTAGTACCCGGACTTCTGCTGCGGGAGCCGCTTTTCGCGGTTCTCGAACGTCACGCCGTCGTTCTTCGGGTACGGCATCGGGCTCTCGGAGCCGATCAGCTTGTACGTCTTCGCGGCCTCGGGCGGCAGCGCCGACAGCGGCTTGACCTCCAGGCCCGACTTCGCGCCCGGCACCTCCGCGGGCGTGCTGACCGCACTGCTCGCGGTGCTGGTGGCGGGGCTGCTCTGCGGTTGCGGCTCCGAGGCGCCGTCGCGCACGAACCAGCCGACCAGGACCAGCAGGACCAGGCCGACGAGTGCGACGGTGAGGCGGCGGCCGGGGCTCACACCGGCACCTTCTCGGGCTCCGGGTCGGACTCGGGTGCCGGCGACGCCGGGTTCTTCGCCCCCAGGTCCGCGACCCGGTCGACCAGCCGCGCCACGCCCAGGCACAGCGGCAGCACCACGACCATCACGATGGGGAACTGCACCGCGACGGGCAGCTGCACGAGCCACAGCTCGACCCCGTCCCACCACTGCCAAAGCCAGTCCACGCACCCGAGCCTAGTCCCGTGACCCGCGTCACGACGTCCGGCCGGTGCGCGGCTGGGTATGTTGCGGACCATGTTCGCCGTTTACGCAGCAGAACCCAGTCCCGAGAACCCGCTGGCCTCGCTCCGCGTCGGCGAGCGCCCCGACCCCGAGGTGCCCGCCGGGTGGGTGCGGGTCGCGGTCAAGGCAGCGAGCCTCAACATGCACGACCTGTGGACGTTGCGCGGGGTCGGCATCAAGCCCGACCAGTTCCCGATGATCCTGGGCTGCGACGGCGCGGGCGTCCTCGACGACGGCACCGAGGTGGTGCTGCACTCCGTCATCGGCGACCCGGACTGGTCGGGTGAGGAGACGCTCGACCCGAAGCGCACCCTGCTCACCGAGAAGCACCAGGGCACGTTCGCCGACTACGTGGTGGTCCCGGCCCGCAACGCGCTGCCCAAGCCGGCCGGGCTGTCGTTCGCCGAGGCCGCGTGCATGGGCACGGCGTGGCTGACCGCGTACCGGATGCTGTTCGTGAAGTCCGGCCTGCGCCCCGGCCAGACGATGCTCGTGCAGGGCGCGTCGGGCGGTGTGTCGACGGCCCTGATCCAGCTCGGCCGTGCCGCCGGGTTCCGCGTGTGGGTCACCGGCCGCACCGAGGAGAAGCGCGCGCTGGCCACCTCGCTCGGTGCCCACGACACGTTCTCCTCGGGCGCCCGCCTGCCGGAACGGGTCGACGCGGTGTTCGAGACCGTCGGCAAGGCCACCTGGTCGCACTCGATGAAGGCGCTCAAGCCCGGCGGCATCGTCGTGATCTCCGGCGCCACGTCCGGCGACGCGAGCGCCGCCGAGCTGCAGCGGCTGTTCTTCCTGCAGCTGCGCGTGGTCGGCTCGACCATGGGCACGCGCGAGGAGCTCGGCGACCTGATCCGGTTCTGCGCCCTGAACGACCTCAGGCCGCAGATCGGCTCCGAGCTGCGGTTCGAGGACGCCGAGCAGGGCCTGAGGGCGATGCTGGACGGCGAGACCGCGGGAAAGATCGTGTTCACCCGCCCGTAAACAGCACATCAAGCCAAAAATCGGTCCCTTGATTGGTGGGTTCGGACAAACCGCGTGACAGTGGGCACGCATAGGTTCGCCCGGACCCACCACCAAGGGAGCTGAGGCATGACAACGCGGGGCGTCTTCCGGCGCAAGCCCATCGACCAGATCGCGGAGGACCGGGGCGACGGGCTCACCAGAACACTGGGCCTGTGGCAGCTCACGGCGATCGGCATCGGCGGCATCATCGGCGCCGGCATCTTCTCGCTCGCGGGCGCCGTCGCGAACAAGACAGCGGGACCGGCCGTGCTGGTGTCGTTCCTGGTCGCCGGTGTCGCGAGCGCGGCGGCGGCGTTCTCCTACGCGGAGTTCGCGGGTCTGATCCCCAAGGCCGGCAGCGCCTACACCTACGGCTACGCGGTGCTCGGCGAGATCGTCGGCTGGTTCATCGGCTGGGACCTGCTGCTGGAGTACACCGCGATCGTGGCGGTGGTCGCGATCGGCATCTCCGGCTACTTCACCGAGCTGCTGTCGTTGCTGCACGTCCAGCTGCCGCAGTGGATGCTGGGCGCGCCCGGCACCGAGGCCGAAGGTGTCGCCGCGGGCACGTACAAGGTGAACCTGTTCGCGGTGCTGCTGTGCCTGCTGATCGCGTTCGTGCTGAACCAGGGCATGAAGAACGCCGCACGGTTCGAGACGACGCTGGTGTACCTGAAGATCGCCGTGGTGGCACTGGTGATCATCGTCGGCGCCTTCCACATCAACACCGACAACTACAACCCGTTCTTCCCGTTCGGCATCTCCGGCGCCCTCACGGGTGCGGCCACGGTGTTCTTCGCGGTGTTCGGCTACGACGCGATGTCCACGGCCGCGGAGGAGTCGAAGGACTCGCAGCGGCACATGCCCAGGGCGATCATCTACTCCCTGGCGGTGTCGATGGTGCTGTACGTGCTGGCCTGCCTCGTGCTGACCGGCATGGTCAACTACCGCGACGTCGACGCGGAGTCCGCGTTCGCCACCGCGTTCGCCGACGTCGGCCTGCCCGCGCTGGGCATCGTCATCTCCGTCGGCGCGATCCTCGGCATCACGACGGTGCTCTTCACGTTCCTCCTCGGCGCCGCCCGCGTCGGCTACTCCATGAGCCGCGACGGCCTGCTGCCGCAGTGGTTCGCGAAGACGCACCCGGTGAAGCACGTGCCGTCGCGCATCACCTGGGTGCTGGGCACCGCCTCCGCGGTCATCGCCGGGTTCCTGCCGATCGCGGAGGCCGCCGAGCTCACCAACATCGGCATCCTGCTGGCGTTCGTCGTCGTCTGCGTCGCCGTGATCGTGCTGCGCTACAAGCAGCCCGACCTGCCGCGCACGTTCAGGACGCCGGGCATGCCGGTCGTCCCGGTGATCGGCGTGATCTTCTCGATCTGGCTGATCACGTTCCTCACGCCGGAGACCTGGCTGCGGTTCGTCATCTGGTTCGTGATCGGCCTGGTCATCTACTTCACCTACTCGAAGCGCCACTCCCTCATGGAGTCCAAGAGCTGACGAGGTCGTCGAGCGTGGCGAGCGGCACCGGCCCGTTCGCCAGCACGAGGTCGTGGAACGCGCGGATGTCGAAGCGGTCGCCCAGCCGGGCGGCCGCTTCCGCGCGCACCCGCAGGATCTCCAGCCGCCCCACCATGTACGCGAGCGCCTGCCCGGGTGCCTCGATGTACCGGTCGATCTCGGAGTCGATCTCCGGCGCGGGCATCACGGTGTTCTCGCGCAGGTAGTCGACCGCCTTCTGGCGCGACCAGCCGAACGCGTGCAGGCCGGTGTCGACCACGAGCCGGCCCGCGCGCATCGCGTCGAGCGACAGCATGCCCAGCCGCTGCTCGTCGGACGAGTACAGCCCCATCTCGTCGGCCAGGCGCTCGGTGTACAGGCCCCAGCCTTCGAGGTAGGCATCGATGAACGCGAACTTGCGCACGTTGTGCAGCTCGGTCTCGGCGGCGATCGTGAGCTGGAAGTGGTGGCCGGGGATCGCCTCGTGGAACGCCGTCACCTCCGACAGCGTGCGGCTGCGCTCGGTGGCGCCCAGCGGGTTCAGGAAGTAGATGCCGGGACGTGAGCCGTCCAGCGTGGCGTCCATGTAGTACGCGAGCGGCGCCACCTCGCGGTCGATCTCGGGCACGAACCGCACCTCGCACGGCGCCTGGGGCAGCCGCCCGAACCACCGCGGCGCGACGGCCTCCGCCCGCGCGACGGCCTCGACCGCGCTGGTGAGCATGTCGTTCTCGTTGTCCCACAACAGCTCTGTCCGCAGCCGCCGGAAGATCTCCGGCACGTCGGTGGTCCCCCACACCCGTGAGCCGATCTCCGCGTACTCCTCCCGCAGCCGCGCGACGAGGTCCAGCCCGAGCCGGTGCAGCTCGGCCGGGGTGTACGACGTGGTCGTGTAGTCGCGCACCAGGCGGGCGTAGTTCTGCTCGCCCTCGGGCAGCCAGCACAGCCCGGCCTGCTCGTCGTCGCGGCCGTCCACCGACAGCAGCACCTCGCGGAACCGCGCGAACGCCGGCCGCAGGTCCGCGTCGCCCTCCCACTCCTGCTTCGGCGAGGCCAGGAACCGCTCCACGTGCGCGGCGCCGTTGGCCACGTGCCTGCGCAACGGTTTGCGGTCGGTGTTCTGCAACCGCGCGGCGGCCTGGTCGAGGAACCGCGGGATGGCGCCGAGCCGCTGCGAGAAGTCGACCTGGGAGGCCATCGCCAGCAGGCCCGCGACCGGTGCGCTCAGGCCGGCGGCGACGGTGTGCTCGACCAGCCGCGCGTCGATCCTGGTGATGATCGACTCGGCCTCGTGCCGGATCACCGCCCTGGTCACCGCGTCCTCGTCGCTGGTGTCGACGCGGCTCACGATGTCGGCGAGCCGGGCGCGCAGGGCGGCGTGGCCGTCGACGCTGAGGTCGTCGAGCCGGTCGTCCCAGCCCGGTACGCCGACCATCGTCGCGAAGGTGGGCGAGAAGTCCATCATCGCCTGGAACGTCTCATCGGAGAGCGAAGTCACGCCGTCCTTCTTAGCCGTGCTCACCGGCCGGCGCCAACGTATTCGCGCACGAGGTCGCCCAGGGTGCTCAGCGGGACCGGTCCGGTGCCCACCACGAGGTCGTGGAACGCGCGCACGTCGAACCGCTCCCCCAGCGCGGCCTCGGCCTCCGACCGCAGCCGCTGGATCTCGATCCGCCCGACCATGTACGCCAGCGCCTGACCGGGCACCTCGATGTACCGGTCGACCTCGGACTGGATCTCCGGCTCGGGCATCACGGTGTTCTCGCGCAGGTGGTCGACCGCCTGCTGACGCGACCAGCCGAACGCGTGCAGGCCGGTGTCGACCACGAGCCGGGCCGCGCGCATCGCGTCCGCGGACAGCATCCCGAGGCGTTGCTCCTGCGACGAGTACAGGCCCATCTCGTCGGCCAGGCGTTCGGCGTAGAGGCCCCAGCCCTCCAGGTAGGCGTCGATCGACGCGTACTTGCGGAGGTCGGGCAGGTCGGTCTCGGCCGCGAGGGTCGTCTGCAGGTGGTGGCCGGGCACGCCCTCGTGGAACGCCGTCGTCTCCGCCTGGGTGCGGCTGCGTTCGGTGGCGCCCAACGGGTTCAGCCAGTAGGTGCCCGGCCGGCTGCCGTCCCGCGGCACCTCCAGGTAGTACGCGATCGGCGCGGTCGCGCGTTCGGACTCCTCGACGAGCCGGACCTCGCACCCGGCGCTCGGCAGCCGGCTGAACCACCGCGGCGCCACGGCCTCGGCCCGCGCGATCGCGTCGGCCGCACTGGTGACCATGTCGTTCTCGTTGTCCCACAACAGCTCTGTGCGCAACCGGCGGAAGATCTCCGGCACGTCGGTGGTCCCCCACACCCGCGCACCGACCTCCGCGTACTCCTCCCGCAACCGCGCGAGCAGGTCCAGCCCGAGCCGGTGCAGCTCGGCCGGGGTGTGGGAGGTGGTCGTGTAGTCGCCCACCAGCTTGAGGTAGTTCGCCTCGCCCTCCGGCAACCAGCACAGTCCCGGCTGCTCGTCGTCGCGGCCGTCCACCGACAGCAGCACCTCGCGGAACCGCGCGAACGCCGGCCGCAGGTCCGCCTCGCCCTCCCACGGCTGGACCGAACCGGCCAGCAGCCCCGCGATCCGGTCGGCGCTGCTGCGCAGGTGCCGCCGCAACGGCCGGCGTTCGGCGTCGAGCAGCCGCTCGCCCGCCTGGCCGAGGAAGCGCGGGAGCAGGTGCAGCCGCTTCGACATGTCGACCTGCGGTGCCATCGTGAGCAGCCGGTTGACCGGCGCGGCCAGCCCCTCGGCCACGGTGTGCTCGACCAGCCGCGCGTCGATCTGGTTGATGATCGCGGTCGCCTGGTGCCGGACCACCGCGAGCGTGACCGGGTCCTCGTCGCTGGTCTCCGCCCGCACCAGGATCCCGGCGAGCCGGGCGCGCAGCTCCTGCTCACCGTCGGCGCCGAGGTCCTCGACCCGGTCGTCCCACCCGGAGAGCCCGAGCATCGAGGCGAAGATGGGGTCGCGGTCCATCGCGGCCCGGAACATGTCGTCTGCGAGAGAGGTCACACGTCGAGTTCTAGCCGCGGCTGAAGCGCCGCGCCAGCGAGTTGACGGCGTCGAGCAGCTCCTCGTTCAGCCTGCGCACGACCTCACCGGCCGGTTCCGCCGTCGCGAGCGGGTAGGTGGTGCCCGCCCACAGCGACATGACCTCCAGCTCACCGGTGGCGCGCACCGGCCTCGTGAGGTGGTGCACGTTCGGGTACGCGGCGGGTGCGTGCGGGGTGTGCTCGATCAGGAACCGGTTCACCAGACCGCGTGCCGGGCGTCCGCTGAACGCGCGGGTCAGCGCCGTCCTGCGGGCGCCTTCGCGCAACGCCTCCCGTTGCGGCGCGGCGGTTCCGGCCTCCGGGCAGCCGAGGAACGCGGTGCCCAGCTGGGCCGCCACCGCTCCCGCCGCGAGCACGGCGGCGACGTCCGCGCCGTGCACCAGGCCGCCGGTCGCGATCACCGGCAGGTCGACCGCGCCCTGGACCAGCCGCAGCGCCGCCAGCGTGCCGTAGAGCTCGCCACCGCCGGGCGAGATGCCGTCGTCGGTGAACGTGCCGCGGTGCCCGCCCGCGTCCGATCCCTGCACGCACAGCACGTCCGCGCCGACCTGCTGCGCCTGCCGCGCCTCGCTCGGAGTCGTGACCGTGACGACGACGGTCGTGCCCGCCGCCTTGAACCGCTGCACGTCATCGGCGTCGGGCAGCCCGAACGTGAACGACACCACCGGTACCCGCAACGCCAGCACCAGTTCGAGCTTCGCGCCGTAGTTGTCGTCGTCCCAGCGTGGATCGCCCGGCACCGCACCGACCTTGTCCGCGCACTGGGTCACCCGCCGCACGTACGACGAGATGTCCGCTGTCGGCCGGGTGCCGGGCACGAACAGGTTGACCCCGAACGGCGCCGAGGTCAGCTCCCGGGTGCGCTTGATCTTCTCCGCGAGCTGCTCGACCGTGACGTACCCGGCCGCCAGGAACCCGAGCCCTCCGGCGTCGCTCACCGCGGCGGCCAGCTCGGGGGTGGAGGCGCCACCCGCCATGGGCGCGGCGATCACGGGCACGGCCAGCGTGTGGAACATGAGCTCAACCTAGTTGGACCGGCCGGTGGATGCCCGGTGAAGTGGCTGTGTCCTTGATGACGCAAGGGACGCAGTTCACCTGCCGGTCATGCCGGTGGGTGACACTCCCGGCCGTGAAACGCCGCAGTCTGCTCAAAGCCGCCGCCGGGTCGGTGCTGCTGTCCGCCGCACCGGGAGTCGCCCTCGGCACGACCGGCGTGGGCCGGCGGGTGTACGTGGTCGTGGTCGACGGGCTGCGACCGGACGAGGTGGGGACCGCGCTGACGCCGAACCTCGTCGCGCTGCGGGCGAACGGCACGTACTTCCCGCGCGCCCGGTCGGCGCCGGCCGTGGGAACGATCCCGCACCACGTGATGATGATGACCGGGGTGCGGCCCGACCGAGGCGGGGTGTCCGCGGACACGATCTTCGACCGCGCCAGGGGCGTGGTGCGCACGCTCGGCCGCGCGAGCGACCTGACCTTTCCCACGGTGCTGGAACGGTTGCCGGCACTGGGTTTCCGCACGGGTTCCGTGCTGCCGAAGGAGAACCTGCGCGGCGTGTTCGGCGCGCGGGCGTCGTACCGCTGGGAGCCGGGACCGCCGGTCGAGGGGAACGCGCCGGACGCGTTCACCTCGCACGCGCTGCACGCCATGATCGACGAGGCCGACCCCGACCTGGTGCTCGTGCACTTCGGCGACCACGACCGGGAGGGCGGTCTCGGGCGTCCGCTGGCCGTGCGGACGGCGGACGAGCAGCTGGGCAAGCTGGTCCGGCACCTCGAAGCCTCCGGCCGGTGGGAACGGTCCGTGCTCGTCGTCACCGCGGACCACCCGGTGGACCGGTCGTCACCGGACGGGTCGCTGCGGGGTCGTCTTGACGCGGATGCGTTGCTGCGCAACAGGGTCGTCATCGCCGAGAACGCCGGTGCCGACCTGGTGTCCTGGACCGGGCCCGCCTCGGACCGCGACCTGGCGCTGCGGCACCTGGAGTCGGTGGTGTCACGGGCGCCCGGCGTGCTGTCGGTGCACCGGCCGGCCGAGCTGCGGCTCGGTCCGGACGCCGGCGACCTGGTGGTGCTCCGCGAGGCAGGGCGGCACCTCGCCGCGCCGGCACCGGTCCCGTTGCTCGTCGCGGGCGGTGATCCGGTGGTGGGGCGCGGGGTCTCCGCCACGCCGGTGTCCACTGTGGATGTCGCACCGACGGTGGGGAGGCTGTTCGGCCTCCCCGAGCCGCCGGGCGGTTATGACGGGCAGTCCGTCATCTGAGCCGGACCATCATCTAGGGCAGGGAGTCCAGATGAGGGGCGACCGTGTTGGCGAACTGCCAGTTGTTGGAGGCGTCCCAGTTGATCGACCACGTCATGGCGCCGCGGATCGACGGCCAGGTCGTGCTCGGCTTGAACGTCCCGCAGTTCGTGCCGCGGGCCAGGCAGCTGAGCGCGTTGTTGACGTTGGCCGGCGACTGGTAGCCACCACCGGCGCCCGACGGTGACGCGGGCAGGCCGAGGCCGACCTGGTCGGCGCGCAGGCCGCTCTGCAGCTGGATGCACGCGAGCGCGGTCAGGAAGTTGACCGTGCCCTGGCTGTAGACCTGCCCGTCGCAGCCGAGCATCGCGCCGGAGTTGTAGTACTGCATGTTGACGACGGTCAGGATGTCCTTGGTGGCCAGCGCCAGCTTGAAGTACTCGGCGTTGACGTTCTGCATGTCGATCGTCTGCGGCGCCATCGTGATGACGGTGCCGCCGCCGGCGTGGATGCTGCGCAGCGCCTGCGCCATGTAGGTGGCGTTGACGCCGTTCTCCAGGTCGATGTCGACGCCGTTGAAGCCGTAGGTGGAGATCAGCGACTTGACGCTGTTGGCGAAGTTGGTCGCCGCCGTGGAGTTGCCGACGCTGATCGTGCCCTTCTCACCGCCGACGGAGATGATCACCTTCTGGCCGCGGGCCTGCACGGTCTTGACGTCGGCGCGGAACTGCGCGTCGGTGTAACCGCCGAGCTGGCTGCTCAGGCCGGGGTCGAGGTTGAAAGCGACCTGGCCCTGCGTGGCCGTCGCATCGGCGAACGACACCGCGATGATGTCGTAGGTGGTGGGCACGTCCGACAGGCGCAGAGCGCGCGCACCGTTGTAGAAGTTCTGCCAGTAGCCCGTGAGCACGTGCTTGGGCAGGCCGGTGTTCGGCGGGTTGCTGGTCGTGGTGGTGGTAGTGGTCGTCGTTGTCGTGGTGGTGGTGGTGGTCGACGTGGTGGTGCTCGTGGTCGTCGGCGGCGTGCCGGGACCGTCAAGGCTCACGTCGTCGGCGTAGTAGGCGGTCTGGCCGTACCAGCCGTGCAGGTAGATCGTCACGCTGGTGGCACTGCCGGACGTGAAGTCGAGGGTGAGCTGGGTGAAGCTGCTCGAGCCGGGCGTCCAGGTGTTCTTCTCCACCCCGCCGGTGACGCCCAGGTAGACGTAGCTGCCCTGCACCCACGCCGACAGCTTGTAGGCCGTGTTCGGCTGCACCGAGACGGTCTGCTGGCACTGTGCCTTGCTCTGGCCCGCGGGAGCGCCCTGCAACGCGTAGCTGCCGGTGCGCTTGGTGCCGGAAGTGGCGCTGGTGCCCTCGGTGCACGTCCAGCCGCTCAGGTTGCCGGCCTCGAACCCGCTGTTGGCGGCGAGGTTCGCCGCGGCGGCACTGCCGTTGATCACCAACACCAGACCGGCACAGGCGATGAACGCGGACAGCAGCGCGATCGCTGCTCGTCTGGTCTTGGACATGGTCCACCTCCACACATCATGCGGCGGCCATGTTGTGAGTGGACTAAAAATGGACTAGACCACTGCACTTGGTCAAGCCCTGGTTTAGCTTGGGGCCGTGTTCACCCTCGAAGACGCGGTCGCGATCGCCACCGCCGCCCACGACGGCCAGGTCGACAAGTCGGGCCGGCCGTACATCGGGCACCCGCTGCGCGTGATGGCCGCCGTGACGGGCGAGCACGAGCAGATGGCCGCCGTCCTGCACGACGTCGTCGAGGACACCGAGGTCACGGCCGCGGACCTGCTCGCCGGCGGCTGCCCGCCCGAGGTCGTCGACGCGGTCGTGGCGCTGTCACACCTGCCGGACGAACCGCAGGAGGACTACCTGCGCCGCGTCGCCGCCAACCCGCTGGCCGTCACGGTGAAGCGCGCGGACATCGGCGACAACCTCTCGCCGGCCCGGATCGCCCGCCTCGACGCCGCCACGCAAGATCGCTTGAAGGCCAAGTACGCGCAGGCGCTGAGGTTGCTCGACAAGTTCGTGAGATAGCCGACTTCTTCATCGGTACAGATGCCGTGAGCAGGGTGTATTATCGAATCGTAACCAAGATTGGAAGGACGCGATGACCCGCC
This sequence comes from Nocardia sp. NRRL S-836, assembly GCF_001279525.1. Lineage (GTDB taxonomy): Bacteria > Actinomycetota > Actinomycetes > Mycobacteriales > Pseudonocardiaceae > Lentzea. The sequence continues at coordinate 256,366 of NZ_LGDY01000125.1, forward strand.
ACGACCTGTCCGTGAAGTCCCTGCGCTCGAGCCTGGCGACCCGCCGTGACGCTCGGCTGAAGCGCCAGAGCCTGGAGCGGCAGCTGGCCAGCTACACCTCCGAGAGCGACCGCCTCGAACTGGACGCCATCCTCTCCCGCCACAGCGCGGACGAGACGACCGAGCTCCGTTCGATCATCAACCGGCAGGCCATGGATCGGCTGATCCGCACCGCCTGACCGGTACATGTGTGGGCCACCCCCGGCAACGACGCCGCGGGTGGCCTTTGCGTTTCCGGGTTCCTAGTACAGCCGCTTGACGGTCAGGACGTTGTCCTTGCGCGCTTCCCGCTGACCGTCGGGCCCGACGAGCGGCCGTTCGACCACGTCGTCGGTGATGACGATCCAGTTGTCGGCGAGCTTGAGGTGGTCGAGCACGTCCTTCGTCGTCGGGAAGTAGTGGTCGCGGTGCTCCGACCACGACGGCGCCCCGGCGTGCCCGCCGATGACCAGCACCCCACCCGGCGCGACCGCCCGTGCGGCCCGCCCGAGGATGCTGTCGCGCTCCCCGTCCTCCTCGACCGGCGAGTGCAGGAACTGCGCGCTGACCAGGTCGTACTCCCCCTCCGGGAACGTCTCCTTCAGGTCGTGCCGCTCCACGGAGATCTCCACGCCGGCGTCCCGCGCGTGCCGGAGCGCCCGGTCCAGCGCCACCTGCGACACGTCGACACCGAGCACCCGCCACCCCCTGCTCGCGAGCCACACGGCGTCACCGCCCTCGGCGCACCCGAGGTCGAGCGCGCTGCCCGGTTCGAGGTGCTCGGTCTCGCGCACCAGCAACGGGTTCGGCTTGCCGGACCACACCTGGTCCCGCTCGGAGTAGAAGGCTTCCCAGAACTCCTGCGCAGTCGTCGTCATGCCGTTCACGATGCTGCGCGCTGTGCCGTAGTGGCAAACTATGTTGCTGATCCGGCAACAGCAGCGCCCGGACCGGCCAGCGGATCGACGTCACTGGGACCCATCGGCTCACCGCAGTGGCTGCACCGCAGCTCGACCTGCGCGATCTCCCCGCAGGCGTGGTGCCGGTACAGCACAGGGGGGCCGGCCTCCCCCGCCAGCCACCGGTCACCCCAGGCCGTCATGACCATGAGCAGGCTCACGAGCTCGACCCCCTTCTGCGTCAGCACGTACTCGTAGCGCGGCCGCTTGTCGTAGGGCCGCCGTTCGAGCACACCCTGCTCCACCAGGTGGTTCAGTCGTTCCGTCAGCACCTTGCGGGAGATCCCGAGGTCGCCCTGGATCTGCTCGAACCGGCTCATCCCGACCCAGACGTCCCGCAGGATCAGCGGCGACCACGGCTCCCCGACGACGTCCAGCGTGCGCGCGATGGAACACGCCATGTCACCGAAGCTCGTCCGTTGCATGCCACCACCCTAGCAATTGGGGTTCCCTCAAGGAACTGACACCTGCTACGGTTCCTGAGTCTCTTGAAGGAACTCAAAAGGAGCCGCCCGATGAGCAAGGTCATCAGCGCCCACTCGGTCTCGGTCGACGGCTACATCACCGGCCGCGACCCCCGCGCCGGACACGGCCTCGGCGACGGCGGCACGCTCTTCGACTGGTACTTCACCGGCGACACCCCGAGCCAGGCCTTCGACGGCTTCACCCTCAGCGCCGCCAGCGCCCCGCTCTTCGACACCCTCGCCACCCGCGTCGGCGCGATCGTCGCCGGCCGCACCACCTTCGAGGACTCCGACCGCTTCGGCGGCGCCAGCCCGGTCCCCGGCACGCACGTGGTCGTCCTGAGCCACGAACGGATCGAGGTCAGCGACCGCCAGACCCTCGTCACCACCGGCATCGAGGACGCCATCGCCACCGCCCCCACCCTCGCCGGCGGCAAGGACGTGAGCTTGATGGGCGGCGGCGTCCTCACCTCGGCCCTGGCGGCCGGCCTGGTCGACGAGATCGTCCTGCACCAGGTCCCGGTCCTGCTCGGCGCAGGCCGCCCGTTCTTCCGCGAACTCCCGTCCCACATCCGCCTCGACCTGCTCAACGCCGTACCCGCCCCCGGCGTCACCCACCTGCACTACGCCGTCCGGCACTGAGTCCCTCCAGCACTGACCCTTGGGAGCCCGCCATGACCCCCGACGTCCGCACCGTCCTCGACGGCACCCCGATCGCCCACCTCGCCACCGTGCTGCCCGACGGCGCACCGCACTCCGTCCCCGTCTGGATCGGCACCCACGGCGACCACGTCGCGATCCTCACCGGCCCGTCCTCCCGCAAGGCCCGCAACCTGCGCCGCGACCCGCGGACCGCGATCTCCCTGACCCCGCCGGACAACCCGTACCAGCCGGTCGTCCTGCGCGGCCGCGTGGTGCGGTGGCTGACGGGCGACGAGGCGTGGGAGGTTGTCGACCGGATCGCCGAGAAGTACATCGGCGGCCCTTACAGCCGTGACGAGGAACGCGTTGTGGCGTTGATCGAGCCCAACGCTCAACCGTGACCGGCGTGGGGTTCGAGACTCACCCTTACGTCTCTGTCACGGGCCCGTGGATGGCGGGATCATCGTCCGCATGCCGTGGACCAACGAGGTGTCCGGCCGGGTCGACGGGCACCTGGTGCAGGCCGGCGTGGTGCTGGGAGACGTCCGGGTGGACGCCGCGCGGCCGGTCCGTTCCGCCTACTCCGCCCAGGTGCGTGCACTCGCACCTGACCACATCAGCGGCAGGGACGGCGAGTTGGCCGTCCTGGCGGAATTCTGCTCCTCCGAGGCGACCGCCGAGGACTACCTGTGGTGGCGAGCGGAGGCCTGGTCGGGCAAGTCCGCGTTGTTGTCGTGGTTCGTCCTGCACCCGCCTGCCGGCGTGCGGGTGGTGTCGTTCTTCGTCACCTCCCGGTTGCCGGGCCAGAACGACCGGCGCGGTTTCGTGGACAACGTTCTCGACCAACTGCACGACCTCGCACAGCTTCCTCCCCGCACCGACCTCACCGACGCCACCCGAGAGCCGTACCTGCTGCACCTGCTCGCGGACGTGACAAACCAAATCCGCGCGCGAGGTGAGCACCTCGTCCTGGTGGTCGACGGTCTGGACGAGGACCGGGGCCTCGACGGATCAGCCGACGCCCACAGCATCGCCGCGCTGCTTCCACGCCATGGTGTCCGCGTTGTCGTCGCCGGACGCCCCACTCCGGCACTGCCCGCGGACGTGTCGGCGGATCACCCCCTGTGCACCACCGCACGCGTTGTCCCACTGTCCCCCTCGCCGGAGGCAAGAGCCGTGCGCGACGTGATGATCAGGGATCTCAAACGACTGCTGCACGGCAACGAAGTCCAGCAGGACCTGCTCGGTTTCGTCACCGCGGCAGGCGGCGGCCTCTCCACGGCAGACCTCGCCGAACTGACCGGCGCCTCGCCGTGGCAGATCGAGGAAGACCTGCGCACCACCGCAGGACGCAGCTTCGCCCGCCGTCCCGGGAATCCCCCTGTCCACCTCCTGGCCCACGACCAGCTGCACGCTGAGGTCGTGCGAATGCTCGATCACCGGCTGGGCTCCTACCGCGAGCGGCTGGACCGGTGGGCCATCACCTACCGCGCGCGGGGATGGCCACCGAGCACACCGCGCCACCTGCTGCAAGGCCATGCCGCGGTGCTGGCCGCGGTCGGCGCCAGGGACCGTCTGCTCGACCACGTCACCGACCCTCGTCGGCACCAGACCGCGTACACGGTGTTCGGTCACCACGACGCCTCTCTGGGCGAGATCGAGATCGCGCAAGCGGTCTTCCTCGACGATGACGAGCCGGATCTCACCGCACTGGCCCGGCTCGCCGTGCACCGGACCAGCCTGCAGGCAAGCGGAAACTCGATCCCGGACTCGCTCCCGGAGTTGTGGGTCATATGCGGGCGGGTCGAACACGCCCAGATGCTGATCAACTTGATCAACGCTCCTGTCACGCGTGCCCGTGCGTTGATGGGCACTGCGGAGGAACTGCACCACGCGGGTCATCCGGAGCGCGCAGCCCAGATGCTCGACGCTGCCGGGGCCATAACGTCGGCCTTCAACCAGACCTTGGGCAGTTGGCTGCACCTTGAGCTGGCCAAAGCGGCAACGCGGACAGGGGATTACAACAGGACCTGGCGTGTGATCGACGAACTCCGGCATGCCGTCAGCAAAGCTCATGTATGCGCTGCGGCAGCTCTCACGGCGTTGTCCTCCGCGCAACGCTGGCAGGCTGAACAGCTGTACCACGCCGCCGAGGAAGCGCTCGCGGTCAAGCCCGCGCCGACGAAGCCGTCTGGCTGGCGCATCAACCGAGCGGACGCCATCGTTTTCGCCACGATGGCGACCGTCGCTGCGGCTTTGGGGCACCAGCAGAGGGCGGCAGAACTGGCCGCCACCGCCATTGATCCCGAAGTGGCCTTCGAACTGCGGTCACGAAGAAATGTGGCCGACGTGGTGAAGATGTTGACCCAGGGCGGTTTCTGCAATTTGGCGCGGGCGATCGCCAATACCTGCGCCAGCGTGGAGGATCGCGAAGACGCGTTGCTGAACATCGTGCAGATGATGGCAGAAATCGACGACCTTGACGGCGTGGAGGCGTTCGCCCGGACCGCCGCGCAGACAAAGCACCGAAGCGCCCGGCTCGCGGCCGTTGCGCTTTCAGCAGGCAGGCGTGGAGAGCCGGCCCGAGCTCACCGCCTCCGAGTCGAGGTCGAGGCAACTCTCGACCGACTGCCGAAAGACGGCTTCCGCCGGTACGCCGTCATGGCGTCTGCGGTGGCCGCCGCGGACGCGGGACATGGTGACCGGGCTGAGAATGCGGCTTTCACGCACCTGCTCCCCACCGGGGACTTCACTGGAGCACTGTCAGTGGCCACCGCGCTCCTGCGCCGCGACGAACGCGACCAGGCCGAGCGCCTCCTCGAGGCCATCGAGCAGGCGGCCCGCTCGACGTCATCGGACGCGGACGAGCGCGCACTCCTGCGGTGGATCGACGTTATGGCGGACTTCAGAGACTTCGATCGCGCCGAAGCGGAGGTTCGCCCGCTCCAGGACGCCGAGATCCGCTCGGCGGCCTGGGAACGGCTCGCCGAGACCATCGCGACCACTGGCGACGCCCGCCGCTTCGAAGCCGCCCTGGCCCAGGTCACCCGTCCGTCACAGCAACGTCGGCCGCGCATGGAGATGATCCGGATGCTGCTGGCCGGCGGTGAGGAGGGTGAGGCCGTCCGACTCGCACGAGCAGCAGAAGTCATCAGCCAACGCGCGGCGGCCCTCGACTTCATCGCGGAAGCCAACCGCGACCGGGCACTGCTCGACGAGGTGATCGCTCTGGCGGCGAAATCGACCAACCTCGACGAACAAGCAACGATCCTGCGCTCCGCACTCCGAACCGCAGCCGACCTGGGCGACCGGACCACAGCCGATCTCCTGCTCGACAGGCTGCGCACCGTCCAGGACCAGATGTCCGCCGAAGCGCGACGCGCCGGCGATCACGCTCGGACGGTGTACCTGCCTCGCCGATTGAACACACTGACCGAACTCGCAGAACGGCTGGCACGTGGCTACGATCCAGACTTGTGGGATGCGGAGGCTCCGATGGTCCGCTTCGGAGCACCGCCGTTGTTCGCGGGTTCGTCAGGCCTCCCGTTCCGGGCACGGCTCGCCAAGGCGTTCACCATCGGCAGCTGGCTCGACGTAGTCGACCGGGCCGTCGACGAGGACCCGGACGTCTACGCCGCTATCACCGACGAGTTGGATCGGCTCCACGGTGGGGGCAGGTGATGCTCGACTCGCACCACGCCGTTCCGGCACCCCGGCGACCTACGCGCCCGCAGGTTTGGTTCGTCCCGTCACCAACGCGGGAGCCAGCCGTGGCATCGGCGGCAGTGGCGACGACGTGGGCGAGGCCTCGAACGCCTGGATCATGAGCGCGGCAAAGCGCCGGGACGCCGCGACGCGGGCCGCCGGGGTGGTGGCGTGGATGCCGCTGTTGGCCATGATCATGAGGATCAGGTCGTCCAGCACGACGTCGGGCCGCAGGCGGCCGCTGACCTTGGCGCGGCGGGTGAGCTCGGCGGCGGCGGTCAGCGCGGAGGTGCGCAGCGCGGCGAAGTCCATCGCGTGCGGGAAGGTGGACATGAACGCCGCGGTGAGGCCGTGGTCGCGTGCGTAGAGGTCGCAGAGCTTCTCGATGGCGACGCAGAAGCCGTGCCACGCGTCCGGGTCGGCGAGGCCTTCGTCCACCACGGACTTGCACGCGCGCATCTGGTCGGTGAACGCCTCGGTGACCAGCACCTCCTTCGTCGGGAAGTGCCGGTAGACGGTGGCGGGTCCCACCTCGGCGCGCCGGGCGATCTCCCGCATCGGCACGTCCAGGCCGGCGGTGGCGAACACCGCGCGAGCCGCTTCGAGGATGCGTTCGCGGTTGTCGCGCGCGTCGGAACGGCGCGGGTGGGACGGAGCAGCGGTCACCCCACCCACCCTAGCCAAACGGACGGGGGTGTCCGGTACGTGCTCGTGCGTGGCTCCCCAGGGAGTCGAACCCTGTCCTCCGGATCTTCACCCCGGTGCTCTGCCAGTTGAGCTGAAGAGCCTTTTCTGCGTAGAAAAACGCGCGCTCACGACGGGACTCGAACCCGCGTATCGCCGCATCGACAATGCGGTGCCTAGCCGCTGGGCCACGTGAGCAAATGAAAAAGGCCGCCCGCATCGGATCACCCGAACGGACGGCCACCTGACCGGAAAAAGGTCAGCAGTGGGCCGCCACCAGGGCGAACACGTCGGACCGGAGATCGAAGAAGTCAGTCATGGCGGTCCCCTCTCAGCTCGACGTTGCCCACAGCATCAGCCACGACAACGACACCGGTCAACCAAATAAAAAGCCGGACCCGCAGGTCCGGCTCTTTCAGCGGAAAGCCTACTTCTTGCCCTTCGGCTCGTCCGTGGACAGCGCGGCGACGAAGGCCTCCTGCGGCACCTCGACGCGGCCGACCATCTTCATCCGCTTCTTGCCTTCCTTCTGCTTCTCCAGCAGCTTGCGCTTACGGGTGATGTCACCGCCGTAGCACTTGGCCAGCACGTCCTTGCGGATGGCGCGGATCGTCTCGCGGGCGATCACGCGGGCACCGATCGCGGCCTGGATCGGCACCTCGAACTGCTGCCTGGGGATGAGCTCACGCAGACGGGTCGCCATGCGCGTGCCGTACGCGTAGGCGTAGTCCTTGTGCACGATCGCGCTGAACGCGTCGACCGTCTCGCCCTGCAGCAGGATGTCGACCTTGACGAGCTCCGCGTCCTGCTCGCCGGCCTCTTCGTAGTCGAGGGAGGCGTAGCCGCGGGTGCGGGACTTCAGGGAGTCGAAGAAGTCGAAGATGATCTCGCCGAGCGGCATCGTGTAGCGCAGCTCGACGCGGTCCTCCGACAGGTAGTCCATGCCGCCGAGCTGGCCGCGCTTGGACTGGCAGAGCTCCATGATCGCGCCGATGTAGTCGGACGGGGCGATGATGGTGCACTTGGTGACGGGCTCGTAGACCTCGGCGCGCTTGCCCTCCGGCCAGTCGGACGGGTTCGTCACGACGTGCTCGGTGCCGTCCTCCATCACGACGCGGTACACGACGTTCGGGGCGGTGGAGATCAGGTCGAGGCCGTACTCGCGTTCGAGGCGGTCGCGGGTGATCTCCAGGTGCAGCAGGCCGAGGAAGCCGCAGCGGAAGCCGAAGCCCAGTGCCGCGGAGGTCTCCGGCTCGTAGGTGAGCGCGGCGTCGTTGAGCTGGAGCTTGTCCAGCGCCTCGCGCAGCTCCGGGTAGTCGGAGCCGTCGACCGGGTACAGGCCGGAGTAGACCATCGGGCGGGGCTCGCGGTAGCCGGCCAGCGGTTCCGTGGCGCCCTTGCGCTCCGACGTGACGGTGTCGCCGACCTTCGACTGGCGCACGTCCTTCACGCCGGTGATCAGGTAGCCCACCTCGCCGACACCGAGGCCCTGCGACGGCTTCGGCTCCGGGGAGACGATGCCGACCTCGAGGATCTCGTGGGTGGCGCCGGTCGACATCATCTTGATGCGCTCGCGCGGCGTGATCTTGCCGTCGACGACGCGGATGTAGGTGACGACGCCGCGGTAGGTGTCGTAGACCGAGTCGAAGATCATCGCGCGGGCCGGGGAGTCCGCCGCACCGACCGGGGACGGGACCTTCCGCACGACCTCGTCGAGCAGCGCCTCGACGCCGAGACCGGTCTTCGCGGAGACGCGCAGCACCTCTTCGGGCTCGCAGCCCACGATGTGCGCGATCTCCTTCGCGTACTTGTCCGGGTCGGCGGCCGGCAGGTCGATCTTGTTCAGCACCGGGATGATGGTGAGGTCGTTCTCCATCGCCAGGTACAGGTTCGCCAGCGTCTGCGCCTCGATGCCCTGCGCGGCGTCGACGAGCAGCACGGCGCCCTCGCAGGCCTCCAGCGCGCGGGACACCTCGTAGGTGAAGTCCACGTGGCCCGGCGTGTCGATCATGTGCAGGACGTGGTCCTGCCCTTCGAGCTGCCACGGCAGGCGCACGTTCTGCGCCTTGATGGTGATACCGCGCTCACGCTCGATATCCATGCGGTCGAGGTACTGAGCGCGCATCGCCCGCGCCTCGACGACGCCGGTGAGCTGCAGCATCCGGTCGGCCAGCGTGGACTTGCCGTGGTCGATGTGCGCGATGATGCAGAAGTTCCGGATGAGCTCCGGCGGCGTGAACGTCGTGTCGGCGAACGTGGTCAAGGCGGTCCTCAGCAGGAAATCGGACGGGTGTCCCCTTATGGTCCCATAGAGCCCGCCGTGCTCTGCACCACTAGGGTGCGTCCGTGCTGATGAACGGTGAGGACCCCCGCCCGGCCAAGGGCGCGGTCCGCGAGATCCACGACGCCGCCGAGGCCGCGAAGCTCGAGTACGAGCCCTCCGCTGACGGCGACGCAGACCCCGGTGAGATCGTCTGGGCCTGGGTGCCCTTCGAGGAGGACGCCTCCCGCGGCAAGGACCGCCCGCTGCTGGTGGTCGGCCGCGCGAAGGGCGAACTGGTCGCCCTGATGCTCTCCTCGAAGGAGCCGCGCGACGACTACCTGGAGCTGGGCGCCGGCGCCTGGGACCGCGAGGGCCGCCCCTCCTACCTGCGGCTCGACCGCGTCTTCGCGCTCGATTCCGACGACGACATCCGCCGCGAGGGCGCCGTGCTCGCCCCGGTCGCCTTCGGCCAGGTCGTCGACGCCCTGCGCGACCGCCACGGCTGGCGCTGACCGCACCCGGCTGCGGGGACACCCGGCGGTGCCCCCGCAGCCGTCTCTCACGCCGCGTGCGGCCCCTGGTCGTCGTTGCCCTTCCGCGCCCGGCCGGCGTAGTCAGCGAGCTTGACCCGCGACTGCTCCGCATCCAGCGCCACCTCGGCCAGGCGGTCGAACAGCAACCTGACCCGCGCTATGACGGCGGGGTCCTGCACGAACACCTGCGCGATCTCGTTCTCGCTGAAGGCGACCGGCATCGCCTTCTCGTACTCCCAGAGCAGGCAGCCGTTCGACGGCACCACGACGCGCGCGGGCACGACCCTGATCATGTGCTCCTCGGACAGCAGCCGGGCGCACTGGTCCTCCATGACCCGTTTGCCGCCGACCCGTTGCTGCAACGCGAACTCGTGGACGTAGAACAGGCACTTCGGCCGGTCGGGCCGGCGGAGAACGGTTTGCCGGTCCATCCGGCGCCGCACAGCCTCGGCAATTCGCTCTTTGGTCGAGAATCCGCCGAGCCGGTGCAGCGCGTCGGCGTATTCCTCGGTCTGCACGAGGCCGGGCACCTTCGTCGCCGAGTAGCACGTGATCGACGTGGCGGTGGACTCGGCTATCGCCACCGTGCGCACGTCGTCCGGCCCGTGCACGAGGTACTCGTCGAAGGCGTACTGGTAGCGGCTCCGGAACTCGTCGATGGTCTGGATGTCCTTGCCGCACATGGTGAACAGCTGCACCAGGTCCATCTCGGTGGCCCGCACCTTGCCGTGTTCGAGGTTGGACACCTTGCTCGGGTCCCACCCCAGCCGCATCGCGAGCGCGGCCCCGCTCATGCCCGTGCCGGTCTCCCGTAGCCGGCGCAACTCGTCGCCAAGATCCCTGCTGTACGCGGTAGAAGTAAATGCAGTCACGCCAGAAAGTTATGGCTTGTATTAATTCCATGGTACGGGCTCGTTCGGGTGAAAAACCGCTGGGCAAGCCTCGTGATGGCGACCGTGGCCTCCAACGCCGTCGCCGCACCGCCGGAGCAGCCCCCTTTCAACGGCGCCACGTCAGCGTAGTCACGAGTGGGAGTAGTGCTGCGACACGGCCTCGCAGGCGTCCCCTGGCCGTCTTCTGCAGCACCGAGAGCCTCTTCGGCAGGCCGGGGTGCGGCCGCAGCAGCTCCAGGCCGCTGAGCGCCTTGCCGAGCAGCCGCAACGTCTCCGCCCGCGCGCCCACTCGCACCGACGCTGGCTCTCCTGCCGAGCGGCTGGCTTGTCGAGAACGTGAAAAGCCCTGCGGGGAGCGCTCATGGCGCTCAACCCGCAGGGCTAAATTAAGTTCGGCGGCGACCTACTCTCCCACACCGTAACCAGTGCAGTACCATC
>NZ_LGDY01000126.1 GCF_001279525.1 Nocardia sp. NRRL S-836
GCAGTGGGCTGGCGGGCAGTGGGCTGGCCGCACGGTGGCCTGGCCGCGCGGAGGGCTGGCCGCGCGGAGGGCTGGCCCGGCGAGGTGGCCTCGCGGCGCGGTGGGCTGGCGGGGTTGGAGATCGGGGAGACGACGTGGCCCGCAAGCGGTCGGATTCGGTTGGCCGATGGACGCTGGGTGAGGCTTGTTGATTGACGCGCCAGATGAAAACCACCGGCGGGCGCGGCTTTGCAACGGGCGTGCCCACGGACGCGGAGGACGAGGCTTGCCAGCGCGTGGGCGGAGCTTGCCCGTGCGCTCCGGGTGGGACTGAGCGGTGGGCGCCGGCTTGGTGTGGGCGGTGGGCGCGCCGGGTGAGAGTGCTAGGCCGAAAGGGTGGTGAGACGATCCTTCTTGCCAGGGCGTGCGTTCGCTGAGCAAAGATGCGCCGATGACCGTGCGGGGTGATCTGCCTGCCCAATCCACGACGTTCATCGGCCGGCCCGCGGTGCTGGCCGAAACCAGGGCGCTGCTCGGCCGGTCGCGCCTGGTGACGCTGGCCGGTGCCGGTGGGGTGGGCAAGACGCGGGTCGCGGTCGAGACGTGCCGTGCGGCGGTACGGGAGAGCGCTTTCCAACACGATGTCCGGGTGGTGCCGCTGGCGGGGATCGAGGACCCGGCGTTGCTGGCGAGGACGGTCGCGGCGGGACTGCGGGTAGTGGACAACGCGCCGGAGCCGGGGGTGAACCGGCTGGTGGAGTCGTTGTACGACAAGCACCTGCTGCTCGTGCTGGACGGCTGCGAGCACCTGCTCGACGCCGTCCGGGACCTGGTGCACCGCCTGTTGCGGGACTGCAAGGGGCTCACGGTCCTCACGACCTCGCGGGAGCCGTTGAACGTCTACGGCGAACACGTGGTGCAGGTGCCGCCGCTCGCGGTGGGCGAGGCGGTGCGGCTGTTCCTCGACCGGGCGGAGGCGGCCGGGGCGGCGCTCAGCGACGTGGACCTGCCCGAGGTCGCGGCGTTGTGCGAGGCGGTGGGCGGGGTGCCGCTGGCGGTCGAGCTGGTGGCGGCGCGGGTGGCGGAGCTGCCGTTGCGGGACGTGCTGGAGCAGTGGGGCGGGGCGGACCAGGCGGCTGTGTTCGAGTGGTCGGCGCGGCACTGTTCGGAGGAGGAACGGGCGCTGTGGGCGGCGTTGACGGTGTTCCCGGCGGACTTCGACCGGGCGGCGGCCGAAGCGGTGGGCGGCGGCGAGGTGCGGGCGTTGGTGCGCAGGGCGCTCGTGGTGGCGGCGACGAGCCCGGTGACGGGACAGCCGCGGTACCGGCTGCCGAACGCCGTGGCGCGGTTCGGGTCGAGCTTGGTGCGGGACAACGACTCCGTGCGGCGCAGGCACGTGCGGCACTACAGCGAGTTCCTGGCGGAGGCGGCGAGGTCGTGGTTCTCGCGGGACGACTCGCTGTGGATGGCGCGCCTGCACGAGGAGTGGCCGAACGTCAGGGCCGCGATCGGGTACGCGCTGCGGACACCGGACCTGGCGGCGACCGGCGCGGCGATGACAATCGATGTCGAACGGACCCGGTTCCCGGCGTTCGCGGGTCTGCTCGGTCAGGTGCGGGACCTGCTGGCCGTCGCGTGCGAGGCCGTCACCGAGCCGTCGTTGCGGACGTCGCTGCTGGCGCACCGGGCGTGGATCGCCCAGGTGCAGGGCGATGTGGCGACGGCGGTCCCGCTGGTCGGCGAGGCACGTGAGGTGGCGCGGCAGGCCGGGTCCGGCGCGGACCTGATGTGGGTCGAGGCGACGCACCTCTTCCTGGCGGAGGGCTCGGCGGACTGCCTGCCGTTGTACGGGCGGCTCGTCGAGCTGCGCCAGGAGCACTCGACGCCGGGTGACACGTACGTCGCCGAGCTGTTCCTCGCGATGGCGTCGTGCTTCCTGCTCGACGCCGAGGCCGCGGACAAGGCCACCACGGCGCTGGCCGCGCAGGCCGAGGACAACGGCGTGGCCTGGTCGAGCGCGTGGGGCCGGTGGCACCGCGGCCTCTACGAGCTGCTGCACGGCGACCCGGCGCAGGCGCACCAGCGGGCCGTGGAGGCGCTGCGCGTCCAGCTGACCCTCGGCGACGCCTGGGGTCCCGCCTTCAGCCTGTGGCTGCTCGCCTGCGCGTGCGCCGAGCTGGGCGCGCACGACCGGGCGGCCCGGCTGCTGGGCGCGCTGCGGTCGCAGGAACGCGGCGCGCGGATCTCGTTCGCCGGCCTGGCGCCGTTCCGCACGCTGCTGGAACGGGCGGACCGCAGCGTCCGGCGGGCGCTGGGCGACGACTACCCGGTGATCGCGACGCTGGGTGCGGACCTGCGCCACGAGCAGGCGATGGAGTTCGCGCTGGAGCCGGTGCCCGACTCCGAGCGACGGCCGCCCAGGCCGACCCTGCCGGGCGGGCTGACCAGGCAGGAGTTCACGATCGCCGGCCTGGTGGCCGACGGCTTCAGCTCGAAGCAGATCGCCACGCGGCTGTTCATCTCGCCGCGGACCGCGGACCGGCAGGTGGTCAACATCCGCACGAAGCTCGGCCTGCCGAACCGGGTGGCGCTCGCGGCCTGGCACCGCTCGGCGACGAACGACGAGAGCGCGGGCCGCTGGTAGCCGTGCCGTCGACCCAGGTGTGGAGCTCGTCCAACGAGCTCAGCAAGCGCGCGTCCTGATCGCCCCCCACCTTTGTCACCCATTCGTGTGATAGAGGTGGGGCTGGCGAGCGGGAGGCGTACTTGGACGACCAGGAGTACCTGCAGCGCACGATGGCGTTGCTGAGCCCTAAGCGCGTGGTCACGCGGAACGAGGCGGTGGGCCGGGACTCGGTCGTTCCGGCGGCGGCCGGTGTCTACGCGTGGTACTTCGACGAGCTTCCACCCGGAGTGCCTGCGGAAGGGTGCCGCACCGGCGAGTTCGGCACCCTGCTCTACGTGGGCATCGCGCCCAGGGAAGCCCCGGCCGGCGGGCGGCCGAGTCGCGAGCACCTGCGGCGGCGGATCAGGTACCACTTCCGCGGCAACGCCGAGGGCTCCACGCTGCGGCTCACGCTGGGGTGTCACCTGGCCGATGTGCTGGGCATCGAGCTCCGCCGGGTGGGCAGCGGAACCAGGCTGACGTTCACGAAACGCGGCGAGGACCTGTTATCGGAATGGATGGCCGCGCACGCACGTGTGGCATACGTTCTCGACGACACACCGGAACTGGTGGAACAGCGGATCATCCAGACGGAAACGTTGCCGCTCAACATCGCCCACAACAAGCACAACCCGTACTACCTACCGCTGAAGGCGTTGCGCGCGGAACACAGGCTGCGGGCGCGCGGACTGCCGGTGGTGTGATTAACCGCTGTTTAACCGCCCTGCGCGAGCGTGGGGACCATGACACGTTTCGCGAAGGTCCTCGCCACGGTGCTCGCGGCGGGCGCCGTCAGCGTGGTGGCTCCGACGGCCGCCCACGCGGCGGAGTACGGGTGTGCCGGCAACCTCATCGACACCTACGCGGTGAAGAGTGAGACCGGCAACGTCACGCTGAGCACCATCCGGCTCTACTACAACGCCGACACGGGGCGGAACTGTGCGGTGAACCTCAAGGCGGCCGCCTACCAGGCGTCGCGGAGCCAGATCGACATCTCCATCTACACCAACGACTTCCGCGAGGACGACAACAACCGTCCGGGCATCAACAACGACTTCGACTCCGGCAACTTCTACGAGTACGCGGGTCCGGCGTCGGTGATCGGCAAGGGCAAGTGCATCTCGTTGCACGCGCGCACGTGGGCGGGTGGCAAGAGGGGGTCCCGCTCGGTCGGCGGCGTGCACTGCGGCTGACGGGGGGTTCGGCTCACCGCGTCTCGGCGGCCAGTTTCAGGCCCAGTGCGATCAGCACGGACGCGGTGAGCCGGTCCAGCAGAAGGCGTTGGCGCAGCAGGAAAGCGCGGGCCCGGCCGGCCAGTGCGATCAGGACCGGGAACCACAGCAGGCCGATGCCGAGGTGGATGGCGACGAGCAGCACGCCCCACGACGGCGCGGACGCGGGCAGGAACTGCGGCAGCAGCGAGAGGTAGAAGACGCCGGGTTTGGGGTTGAGCAGGTTCGTCAGCAGGCCCACCCGCACGGCCGCGCGGATGGACGGGGCCGGCGCCGGTTCGTCCAGGGCGGCGGGTTTGCGCGCTGTCCACAACGCCTTGACACCCAGGTGGACCAGGTAGGCGGCGCCGAGGACGCGGACCAGGTCGTAGGCGAGTTCGGACGCGGTCAGCAGTGCCGTCAGGCCGACCAGGCCCGCCGTGGCCCACACCAGGCAGCCCAGCGTGCTGCCGACCACGACGCCCATCGCCGCGCGCCGGCTGACGAGCAGGGCCGTGCGCAGCACCAGCAGCGTTTCCAGGCCCGGTGTGATGACGGTCAGCAGCGCGACGAGCGTGAAGCTCAGCAGGGCGGCGGTCGACATGAGCCCATCAGAACACGGGAACCAAGCGCCGCCCGAAGTGTTAACACGGTGGTCACGAGTGGACGGTTCCGCGCACGGGTGCCCTCGTCACCGGTACCAGGCGCGCACGCCGACGCGGCCGGTGTTGCCCAGGTCGATGTTGATGTCGCGTGCCGGGGACACCGGGACCAGCGACTGCCAGGCGCCGCCGGGTGCGGCCGCGATGTCGACGTGGCTGCCGACCTGCGGCGGGCCGGTCGTGGTGTGGGTGTTGCGCCACAGGAACGCCGACCGCGCGCGCTCCCCCGGCCGCACGGTGATCGGCTGTGGCGGGTCGTCGAAGCCGCCGACCTGCGCGATGCCGCCGGAGCCGGGCAGGACCGACACGTCCAGCGGCTGCCAGCGCTCGTCGAGCAGGCGCACCTGCGGATGACCGTTGAGCTGCACCGGTTCCGTGCCGCAGTTGACCACCTCGACCGACATCACGCGCAGGCCGGAGGCCGCGTCACCGCCTTCCGTGGTGAAGCGCAGGCCGTCCGCGCAGGCCGGTTCCGGTTGCGTCGGCGCGGACCGCGCCACCGGTGGTGGCAGGACCGGGTCCTGCCGGATCGCCGCGTGCCTTCCGCACGACGTCAGGGTGGCGAGCAACGCCACCACCACGAGAAGTCCGCCCCCAGGTCTCATGCGCGCGATCATGCCCGTTGCCCGTTCCCGATGTCATTGATTTGGCACCAGCCAACCGTGCGCTCCGGCGATACCCTCGATCGCGGGGAGGGAAACGATGAACGCGGCGCATCCCGGGTTCGTCCGGTGGATCAACGAGGAGTGGGGCGGTGACGAGCTCTTCGCGGCCGCCATGTGCCTGGACGAGCTGGCCGAGGCGTGCGGCGGGCCGTACGGCGAGTGGGGCACGCTGTCCGAACAGGACCAGTCGCTGCTGTTGCGGCACTTCAGTTCGCTGCACCCCGGCAAGATCTCGCTGCGCGCGGTGGCGTTCGAGTACCGGGAGTGCGTCGGCGACGGCAACCTGCGCGAGCTCGCCCGGCGGTTGCGCGACGACCCGTCCGTGCCCGCGCACGACTTCGCCCCGGTCTGGTGGCGGCGCAGGCGGGAGAACCGGGTCAGCACCCACCGCTGCACCTACACCGTCGAGCTCCGGCTGGACGACTACGACCGGCTGATCGCCCTGGTGGGCACGCTGGCCGGCACCCTGCGGGCCGAGGCGGACCGCGAGCACGTGCTGGACCTGAAGATGATCCACCGCGAGCTGGAACGGGGGCGCCACCGCGCCGTTCCCGCGATGACAGGGCAGAACCGGTGGGAGTTCTTCGTGATCCTCACCGCCGAGCACATGGACCTCCTGCGCGCACAGGGCGAGGAGTACCGCCGGTCGGGCACGGCACCCGGCGACTTCCGCGCCTACTGGCGGGACGTGGACAAGGCGTTGCGCTCGGCGCGGTCCATCCCGTTCTCCTGACCGGACTTGACTCGGCACCGTGGTGCAGGGTTCAGGGTGGCCGGGTGATCGAGACCACGAACCGCACCGCGGTGGCCGGGTGGGGCCGGGCGGGCGCGTTGTACGACCTGGTGGCGAGTGCCGCCTTCCTCACCCCGTGGACCGCGACGGCGGCACTGGACCTGTTCGGCGTGGCAGACGGCACGCTCGGGCTGCCCGGTGACCCACCGCCCGCACCGACCACCATGACGTTGTTGTTCGCCACGCTGTTCGGCACGGTCGTGGTGATGTGGTCGGTCGTCCGGTGGCTGCGGCCCGAACCGGCGCTGATCGCCGCGGACACCGTGGGCAGGGCGGTGTTCTGCTGCTGGTTCACGTGGGCGCTGTGGCAGGGTGAGACGACGGTGCTGGTGCTGTTCCTGGCGCTGGAGCTGTTCTGGGGCGCGGCACAGCTGCGCGCGCTGCTCGCCGACCGCAGGGCCGGGTAGGTTCCGGTGGTGCGCATCTCCGAACTGGCCAGGTCCGCCGGCGTGGGCATCAGCACGGTGCGGTTCTACGAACGGCGCGGGCTCGTCGTCCCGTCGGCGCGCACCAGCGGCGGCTACCGCGAGTACGAGCCGGAGGCGGTGAAGCGGCTGAAGTTCATCCGCCGCGCGCAGCTGCTGGGGTTCACGCTCACCGAGATCGACCAGATCCTCGCGCTGTCCGCCGGTCCGATCGACGTGGCCGGGCTGGACGGGGTGATCGAGGAGAAGGTCGGCGAGATCGAGGAGCGCATGCGCGACCTCGACCGGGTGCGGCTCGCGTTGCTCGACGTCGCCGCGAACGGGCCGCGGGAGACGTGCCCGGTGGTCGCGGCGTTGAGCTGACGCGCCGGGCCCTTTCTGCCGACAGCAGAATGCCCGTTGGAGCACGTCCGGGTGCTGTCACGATGACCGCATGGCGGACATCTTCGACTTCAAGGGCAAGCGCGAGCCGCAGCCGCTGTGGCGGGAGGCGCTCGGCCGGAAGCTGCGCGAGATCAGGGAGCGCCAGGGTGCCCGCCTGGTCGACGTCGCCGAACGGGCGGGCATCTCGACGCAGTACCTGTCCGAGATCGAACGTGGCCGCAAGGAACCGTCGAGCGAGATGATCGCCGCGGTCACCGGCGCGCTGGGCGTGGACCTGGCCGACCTGCTCGTCGGCATCGCGGGCCAGGTCCGGCACTTCCAGACCGCCAGGACGGTCAACCGCCCCGGCGGCCCGGTGCTGACCAGGCGGCCGGTCAGCCGTCCGGACGGCCCGGTGCTGATGGCCGCCTAACGCTGCTCCAGCACCCGGTCGGCGAGCCCGTACGCCACGGCACCCTCCGCGTCGAACACCCGGTCGCGGTCGGTGTCGTGGCGCAGCTGGGCCACGTCACGCCCGGTGTGCCTGGACAGCACCGCCTCCAGCTGGGACCGCACCCGGACGACCTCGTCCGCCGCGAGGATCAGGTCCGGGATCGTGCCGCGGCCCTGCGCCGCCGGCTGGTGCAGCACGACCCTGGCGTGCGGCAGCAGCGAACGCCGCCCCTCCGCTCCCGCCGCCAGCAGCACCGCGCCCGCCGCGACCGCCTGGCCCACGCACGTCGTGGCCACCGGCGCCTTGATGTAGCGCATGGTGTCGTACAGCGCGAGCATCGCCGACGGGTCGCCGCCCTCACAGTTGATGTAGAGGTTGATTTCCATGTCCGGGTTGTCGGACTCCAGGTGCAGCAACTGCGCGATCAGCGCGTTGGCCACGCCCGAGTCGATGCCGGTGCCGAGGTAGACGATCCGCGAGCTCAGCAGGTGCGAGTAGACGTCCATGATCCGCTCGCCGCGGGCGTCGCGGGTGATGACGTTGGGGATCGTGTAGGTGCTCATGCGACGGCTCCCGCGTGCAGGCCGAGCTGGTGGGTGCGGACGGGGACGACCTGGCCGAGGTCGCTGACGACGTGGTCGATGAACCCGTACTCGCGGGCCTGGTCCGTGGTGAACCACCGGTCGTGCAGCGAGTCCGTGAAGATCCGGTCGAACGGCTGCCCGGTGTCCTCCGCGATCAGCCCGAGCACCGTGTCCCTGGTGTGGCGCAGGTCGTCGGCCTGCACCTCGACCTCCACCGCGGAACCGCCGATGCCCGCGGAACCCTGGTGCATCAGGATCCTGGCGTGCGGCAGGGCGAACCGCTTCCCCTTGGTACCGGCGGAGAGCAGGAACTGGCCCGCGCTGCACGCCAGGCCCAGCGCCAGGGTCGCCACGTCGCACGGCACCAGCCGCATCACGTCGCGGATCGCGAGCATCGCCGGCACCGAACCGCCGGGCGAGTGGATCCACAGCGCGATGTCCTGGCGCGGGTCCTCACTGGCCAGTGACAGCATCTGGGTCGCGAGCACCGTGCCGTTGTCGTCGTCGAGGGCGCCGTCGAGGATCAGCACCCGCTGGGCGAAGAACCGCTCCCGCAGGCCGGGACTGAACATCTTCTCGTTCGTCATGGTCCCGACGATGCCGGTGCCGCCGCCGGACGCGCTTCCGTTGCTGCTGTGGGCAGATCAGCTCACGGCAGGCACGTGCCGGGACGCCGTCCTACCGGCGTGAGGCCTCCACGGTGAGCCGCCAGCGCACGATCCCGTCGGCAGGCACGACCGCGACCCGGTCCTCCCGGTCGGTCCGCTCGAAGCTCGCGCCGACCATGGGCTCCACCCCGACGCTGCGGTACGGCTCCGGTTCCGGCCAGCCCTTCAGGTTCCGCCACAACGCGATCGACACCGGCTGGTCAGCGCACTCGACCCGCAGGTCCAGCCGGTGCTCACCGTCCACGACGCCGATCCGGTCGTGGCGCAGCACCGCGCCCGTCGCCGTGCCGTCGTCCGGTCCCAGTGCGGCGAGCCCGGCGGGCCACTCGCCCAGCACCGGCGCGGGATCGGCGATCAGCACCTCGGCGCCGTCCGGTGCTTCCAGACGGGCGTCCTGACCGACTTCGAGCAACGCGTGTGCCGCCCACACGAACCGGTATCCGGCTTCCGCGGTCAGTTCGTAGTCCGCGACGACCGCGTCACCCTCGGAACCGATGCGCCGGCGTAACGCGAACTCCGGCGTCTCCACGACCCACCAGCCGTCCACCTCGTGCCACGGCCGGCTCCACACGTCACCGTGGTCGGGCAGGCCGCGCAACGTCGGCACGCACTCCTCCAGGCCGCCCGCGTCCACCCACGCGTCGCCGGGCACCACGGTCGCACGGGCCGGATCCTCCCTGTGCCACAACCATTCGCGGTCCCCGGCGCGCAACGACGTCCAGCGCCCGCCGAGCGCGTGGTCCACCTCGACGTGCAACGACATCGCGGTCACCGGTCCTCCCAAGATCGCAGCAAGGTTAATTACTAATTAACCCTCCCACGGTGGGGTCCCAGGGCGCAACGGGGCGTGCTTCGTGCTGATGAGAGGCCGATATCATCGGGTCCTCCGAGTGAGTGCCTGCCTTCGACGGATGGATCCGCACGTGCGTATCGCCATTGCCTACGACTCCCTCTTTCCCTGGTCAAAGGGGGGTGGCGAGCGGCAGTACCGCCGGTTCGCGGAGGAGTTCGTCGCGGCCGGCCACGAGGTGACCTACCTGACCCGGCTGCAGTGGGACGAGCCGCCGGTCGTCGAGGGCGTCGAGATCATCGCGGTGAGCACCGACCGCGAGCTGTACGACGCGAACGGCGTGCGCACGCTCGGACCGGCCCTCCGGTACGCGAAGGGCCTGGCGCAGCACCTGCGCGCGCACCGCGGCCGTTACGACGCGGTGCTGGTGGCCGCGCTGCCCACCACGAACGTCCTGGCCGTGCGAGCGGCGTTGCTCGGTACCAAGACCGCCCTGGGCGTGGACTGGCTGGAGGTCTGGCGCCCCAGCCAGTTCCGCGAGTACTCCGGGTTCGCGATCGGCACCGTGGCGAGCGTGCTGCAGTGGACCGCGGCCAAGCTCAGCCCGGTGGCGTCGTGCCACTCGCAGATGAACGGCCGCCGCCTCAAGCGCTCCGGCCTGCGCAGCGAGCCGGTCGTGAGCCCCGGCCTGATCGACCCGAAGGGCGACATCGAGCCGCAGCTGGCCGTGACCACCCCGCCGAACGTCGTCTACGTCGGCAGGCACATCCAGGACAAGCGGGTCGAGGCGCTGCCCGCCGCCATCGCGCACGCCCGCAAGCAGATCCCGGACCTGACCGCGACCATCTTCGGCGAGGGCCCGTCACGCGCGGCCGTCGAGGCCGAGATCGACCGGCTCGGCCTGCGCGACGTCGTCCGCACGCCGGGGTTCGTGAGCCAGGAGGAGCTCGACCAGGGCATCCGCACCGCGGCGGTGCTGGTGAACCCGTCGCAGCGCGAGGGCTACGGCCTGGTCGTGGTCGAGGCCGCGGCCGTCGGCACGCCGGTCGTGCTGGCCGACGCCGAGGACAACGCGTCGGTGGAGCTCGTCGAGAACGGGGTCAACGGCCAGGTCGCACCGTCGGCCGGTGCCGCCGACCTGGGCGAGGCGATCGTGTCCGTGGTGAGCGCGGGCGAGCCGCTGCGCAAGTCCACGCACGACTGGTACCTGCGCGTCAGCAAGACCAACACGATCCAGGCGGCCGCGCGGCAGGTCCTGGACCGCCTGGTGCAGGCCGCCACCCGATGAGCGCCCCGTTGCGAGTCGCCGTCGACCTGGTCTTCTTCACCGGGAAGAAGGGCGGCACCGAGAGCTACGCCAAGCACCTGTTCGCGCACCTGGCCGGCCACGACGACCTGCGGTTCGTCGGCATCGGCAACCGCGAGCTGGCCGCGCACCCGCCCGCCTGGTTCCCCGGCGAGGTCGTGCCGCTGCCGGTGTCCGGCGAGAACCGCGCCGCGTGGGCGGTGGCGGAGATGCTGGCCGTCGGGCCACGTGCCCGCGGCATCAGGGCGGACGTGCTGCACTGCCCGTCGAACTTCGGCCCGGCCGTGCGCCTGCTGCCGACCGTGGTGACCGTGCACGACCTGCTCGCCGCCCGCCACCCCGAGTGGGTGCCCGGCGGCAGGGCCAAGGGCGTGCAGACGCTGCAGAAGGCCACCGCGCGCGCCGCGAACCGGATCATCACGATCAGCGAGGTCTCGGCGAACGACATCCGCGAGCTGCTGGGGCGCACCGAGGTCGACGTGATCCCGCTCGGCGTCGCGCCGGTCGACCCGCTGGAGCACCACGAGCGCCCGGCCAGGCCGTTCGTGCTGGCCAGCGGCAACCGGATGCCGCACAAGAACTTCGCACGGCTGGTCGAGGCGTGGACGCTGATCCCGCGGGCCGAGCGCCCGAAGCTCGTGATCACCGGCAGCCACGGCGACGACCCGCTGGTCCCGCTGGTCGAGCAGCTGGGCCTGCGCGACGACGTGGAGCTGCTCGGCTGGGTGACCGACGCCGAGCTCGAACGCCTCTACGACACCGCGAGCGCCTACGCGTTCCCGACGCTGTTCGAGGGCTTCGGCCTGCCGGTGCTGGAGGCCATGGCCCGCGGCTGCCCGGTGGCCGGCTCGGACATCCCGATCCTGCGCGAGGTGGGCGGCGACGCCATGCGGTACTTCGACCCGCACGACCCGGCGTCGATCGCCAGGACCGTGCGCGAGGTCGTCACCGACCCCGGCACCCTCGCCGACTCCGGCCGCAAGCGCGCCACGCTGTTCACCTGGCAGCGCACCGCCGACGCCACCGCGGACGTGTACCGCCGGCTCGCGGAGTCCGGCCGATGAGCGACGGACGGCGCGCCGGGCTGCTCGTGCTGATCGCGAGCTTCGCCGGCCACGGCGGCAACTACCTGTTCTACGTGGTCGCCGCGCGGATGGTGACTCCCCCGGAGTTCGCCGCGATCTCCGCGTTGATCGCGTTCGGCACGATCATGTGGACGCCGGTCAACGGCGTGCAGCTCGCGATCACGCGCAACGTGGCCGTGCTGCGGACCTCCGGCACCCCCGGCGAGGTGTCCGCCTACCTGCGGCAGCAGGGCCGCCGCATGGGTCTGGCGGCACTGCTGGTCGCGGCGGCGATCGTCGCGCTGAGCCCGGTGCTGTCGGACCGGCTGAACATCGGCTCGGTGCAGGCGGTGGTGCTCGCCGGGCTGTGGATCGGCACGACGTACCTGCTGCTGGCCATCACCGGTGTCGCGCAGGGCATGGAGAAGTTCGGCTATGTCGCGTTCTCGCTGGCCGGGCCGCTGGGCCTGCTGCGGCTGGTGCTGCTGCCGCTGTGCCTGCTCGCGGCGGGCATGACCGGCAGCATGTGGGCGATGATCATCGCCAGCCTGCTCGGCCTGGCGGTGCTGGCGCGGCCGCTGGTGGACGTCGTGAAGGTGGCACCGACGACGGCGCCGTCCTCGACGAACACGCTGTCCGCGATGGCCGGCCTGCTGGCGTTCTCGTCGCTGACGAACGTGGACCTGCTGGTCGCCCAGGCGATGCTGGCCGAGGCCGACCGCGGGCTCTACGCGAGCGCGGTGCTGCTGGGCAAGGTGGCGCTGTTCGCCCCCGCCGCACTGGCGATGGTCCTGCTGCCGCGAGCGTCGGCGGCGCTGGAGCGGGGCGAGTCGGCCGACACGGCGGTGCTGAAGACGCACGCGCTGACCGCGGCCGCCGGTCTGGCCGTGGCGGGTGGCCTGTGGGCCATGCCGACGTGGGTGCTGAGCGTGACGTTCGGTCCCCAGTACGCCGCGTCCAAGCCGTTGCTGCCGCTGCTCGCGCTGGTCATGACGGGGGCGGCGGTGCTGTGGGTGCACCTGACGTTCTCGATCGCGCGCAAGAGCAAGCGGATGGTGACCGGGATGATCGGCATCGCCGTGACCCACTGGGGGCTGCTGGCGGTGCTGCACGACACCCCGCACCACGTCATCCTGGCCTCGGGCACCGCCGTCACCCTCGCGCTGCTGGGTGTGGAGCTCGGTTCCCGGTCGGGCATCGCCCGGCTGCTGCTGAGGTCTGCCCGGACCGGGGAGGAGAACCGGAGCTCAGATCAGAGCACCATGCCGACGTAGAGGCCGTTCGCGCCCGTGTACGGGTGGCCGTACCGCTTGGTCAGCGCCTCGTCGGCGGTCGTCTCGCGCCACTCGTTGCGGCGGTTGTCGCGCACCAGGTAGCTCTCGGCCGGGAACTTGACCTCGCCGGTGCGCAGCCCCTCGTCGAGGGCGTCGTTGTGGCCGAGCGGGACGGTCACCAGCACGCGGCCGCCCGGCTTGGCGCAGGCGCGGACGTTCGCGACGGCCTTGAACACCTTCTCCGGCTCGCGCGGCGACTCGTCCCAGCCCACGTGCTCCAGGGTCGAGATGGCCACCACCGAGTCGAACGGCTCCGCGGGGCGGTAGTCGATGATGTCGTCGTTCAGGACGCCCGGGATGACCTCGTACTTGTCCACCACGGTGTCGGCCTGGAAGCCGTAGTGCACGAGGACGTTGCCGACCTCGAGCACCCGCCCGCGCTTCTGCGACAGGAACCAGTGGGCGATCGCGACCTCGACGGTCCGCTCGTTGAGGAACGCGTTGTTGTACCGCGCGAACCAGTACGGCAGGCGCTCGCCGTGGAAGTCGAACGTCTCGTTCTGCCGCATCGCCTTGGTCACGGGGAACGCCGCCTGCCCGGCAGCCACCGCGGCGACCCTGCCGACGGTCGTGCCCAGGCCCTTCTCCCGTACGGAGTCCTTCAGGGCGCTGATCGTCCGGTCGAGCTCGGTGCGCAGGACGTGGATGTTGGGCACGCATTCCTCCGTGGGGTGCCTTGGGTGGTGTGGCCGAGCAGGGGTGGGCCGAGCAGGAGTGCGATCAGTCCTCGCCGATCCTGGTGAGGCTGAGCGTGAAGCTGACGCTGATCATCTGGAAGCCGGACACGATCGACACCATGCCGAGGATCGGGATGCGCATCGTCTCGACCACGTCCAGCGCGCCGAAGCCGGTCGCTCCCCAGGTGAGCACCGCCCCGACGAAACAACCGATGCCGAGCAGGATGAGCAGTGCGCCGATCCACACGCCGCGCTCCAGTGAAGCGCGCGCGATGCGCAGGATCAGCCGGCCGGTCGGGGGCGGCAGCAGCCCGAGGTGGGCGGCGTAGGAACGTGCCACCACCGCCAGGCCGACGCCCTGCAGGCCGAGGATGAACATCGTGGCGAAGGCCAGCATGGACTGCAGGCCGAAGCCGATGCCGCCGACCTCCGCCGGGCCGAACGACAGCCACAGCAGGCCGAGCAGACCGAGCGTGCCGAACACGGCCGACGGGTAGTACAGCAGCCAGCGCGGGCTGAACGCGAGCAGGAAGCGCAGGTGGCGCCAGCCGTCGCGCCACGTGCGCAGGTGCGGTGCGCGGCTGCGGCCGTCGGGGCGCAGCGTGGTGGGCACCTCGACGATGCTGCGGTGGTTGAGCGCCGAGCGCACGACCATCTCGCTCGCGAACTCCATGCCCGACGTGCGCAGGCCCAGCTCCAGCATGCGGTCGCGGCGGAACGCGCGGATGCCGCAGTGGAAGTCGCCCACCGGGATGCGGAAGAACACCTTGCCGACCTTGGACAGCACCGGGTTGCCCAGGTAGCGGTGCAGGAACGGCATGGCGCCCGGCGCGATGCCGCCCTGGAAGCGGTTTCCCATGACCAGGTCGGCGCCCTTGCGCAGCTCGACCAGGAAGCCCTCGATGTCGTCCAGGGCGTAGCTGTCGTCCGCGTCGGCCATCAGCACGTACTTGCCCCCGGCGGCCTCGATGCCGGCCATGAGCGCGGCGCCGTAGCCTCGGCGGGGCACGTCCACCACGCGGGCACCGTTGGCGCGGGCGATGTCCTGCGAGCCGTCCGTGGAGCCGTTGTCGGCCACGACGACCTCGCCCTTCACCCCCAGCCGCTCGATGGACTGCTTGGCCTTGCGGACACAGGTTTCGAGGGTCTCCGCCTCGTTGAGACAGGGCAGGACGATCGTCAGCTCGAGAACGTCGGCCTCCGTCTGAGACGAGTCCTGCGCGATCTGGTTCGACAAGGTCATAGTGCAGATGCTCCGTCAACGCGGGTGAGGTGGGACTCGCTTGTCATGGAGGAGGCGACCATAGCGGACCCCCGGCTTCCCCCTGATGACCGATCCGCCGCAGGCGACTCAGGCATCCCCCCATAAAATACGCGGCCATGACGGAGCAACGTTCGGGAGTACGGCTCTGGCTGGTCGCCTTCCTGGGTTTCCTGCTTGTCAACGCAGGCTGGGCGTTCGCGGCACCGTACGACGGACCACCGGACGAAGAGCAGCACGTCCTGCGCGCGGCAGGGATCATGCAGGGCGACATCGTCCCCGATGGACGGACACAGCTCGTCCCCCAGAGCCTGGACAAGAACAACGCGGTCGGCCCGGACGGCTCGGTGGAGCACCGCAACTGCTTCCCGATGCACGTGACCGTCGCGGCCGACTGCGCCGAGGAGCCGGGTGGTGACACCTCGCTCACCGAGCGTTACGTGTCCGAGGCCCGGTTCAACCCGATCTACTACTCCCTGGTGGGCTGGCCGCTGGGCTTCTGGCCCGAGTGGAAGGGCATCATGGCCGCCCGGCTGCTCAACGGTGCCCTGATGGCCGCCATGCTGGCGTGCGCGGTGGTCGCCGCGGTGCGCTGGACCAGGTACAAGGCGGCGCTCGTGGGCGTGGTCGCCGCCGTGACGCCGATGACCGCGCACCTGGGTGGGGCGGTCAACCCGAACGGCGTGGAGATCACCGCGGGCCTGACGCTCGCGATCTCGCTCCTCGCGCTCCTGCACGAGAAACGCGACGACCTGAACAAACCGGCGCTGTGGCTGGCGGTGGTGTCGGGAGCCGTGCTCGTGACGCCCCGGTTCAGCGGGGTGATGTGGCTCTTCGTGATCCTCGGCGTGATGGTGCTGCCGGTGTCCTGGCAGCGCGTCAGGTTCCTGTTCCGGCAACGGCTGGTCATGGTGGGTATCGGCGTGGTCGTGCTGGCGACGGTCCTGTCGGCGGCGTGGACGCTGTACACGAAGACCGCCGAGCTCACGGAGCGCAACCTCGGCTACGGCTTCAAGGACGTGCTCCGGTCCGCCTTCATGGACATGTGGCCGAACGTGGCCAACCAGATGGTCGGCGTGATGGGCTGGGCCGAGACGCTGATGCCGCGCCTGGTGTACGTGGTGTGGTTCGCGGCGCTCGGTTTCCTGGTGCTGGCGGCGCTGGTCGTCGGCAAGCGGGTCGACCGCTGGCGGATGGTGCTCTACTTCGTCGGCAGCTTCGTGCCGTACGCCGCCATGGAGATCATCCTGATCAACCAGACGAACTGGTTCAACCAGGGCCGGTACTTCCTGCCCGGTGCGGTCGGCATCCCGTTGCTGGCGGCGCACGTCATGGCGCACCGGCTGTTCACCCCGGACCACTTCCGGACGATGACGCGGCTGCTGGCGACGTTGCTGCTGCCGATCCACTTCGTGTGCCTGGCCTTCACCATGACCCGCTGGCAGTCCGGCACGGCCATCTTCAACCCGCTCAAGGGCAGCTGGCACCCGCCGTACGGATCGGTGCTGCCGCTCGTGCTGGGCCTCGCGGGCGTGCTGGTGCTGTGGGCGATGTACTGGGCGGCCTCACGCCTGCCGAAGACGCCGCTGGCGGCCGAACCGGGACAGCTCGACGACGCCGAGGACCGGGTGCCCGCGGTCGCCGGCCACCGGTGAACACCTGAGGAATTTACGAAGAAGTGAAAACGCTCGGCCGGAAGTTACCCGGCCGAGCGTTTTTTACGTTCTGGTGAAGAAGCTCAGCCCTGGCGGGCCTGCTTCACCCAGTGCCCCGCGGCGCGCTTGAGGTTGCGGGCCGCCGACGTCAGGTCCGGCACCGGCATCGCGGACACCGGGTCACGCAGCCGGTCGTTCTCCCGGCGCAGCTCGTCCGCCTCGTGCGTGACGCGGTCCAGCTCGGCGCGCAGCCGGTCGATCTCGTAGCGCTGCGCGTTGATCGACTCGGCCAGCCGGTCGGCGTCGTCGGCGTGCGCGACCGCCTCGTACTGCATCTGCAGGACCCGGGAGTAGAGCGCGATCCGGTTCGCCTCCAGCGTGGCGATCAGCTTGGAGTGCGTGTACGGCCGCAACCCCGCCATGATCTTGTCGGCGCCCGGCGCGGTCTTGCGCATCAGGATGCCGAACCCGAACACGGCGGGCACGACCTCCAGGTACCAGTCGTCCGCACCGGCCGCCTCGACCGCGTCCTCGACGGCGGTCAGCACGCCGTTGCGTTCGCCGCCGGCCTCGACCGCCCACGTGAACGCGCCGAGACCGACCAGGCCGGCCGGGGTCAGCTCGTCGTGGAAGACGGTGGGGCCCTGGTCGGACGACTCGTGCCGGTCGGACTCCGGCAGCGGGGACGGCTGGTAGTACATGTCGCGGCGCGCGCACGGCCACAGCAGGTCGTTGAACACGACCACGGCGTTCGGTGCGTTCGCCGTGATCCAGGAGACCTCGGCGTTCACGACGGCGTAGTTGTGGTCGCCATCGATCACGTACAGGTCCGCGACCGGCAGCTCGGCCAGCACCTCCGGCGAGGCCCGCTCGACCAGGTGCAGCCGCGGGTGCTCGGCGAGCGCGGCGCGCAGCTCGTCGCTCGGGAACGGGTCGACGCAGTACACCTCGTCCGCGCCCAGCTCCGTGTAGATGGAGCTGACCTGGCCGGACTCGACGCCGACCTCCACCACCTTCTTGATCTTCCGGTGGGCGAAGACGATCTCGAACTGCTCGCGCAGCACCGAGAGCGAGTGCAGCATCAACGGCAGTCCGCGCGCGGCGCGGATCGAGGCGTGCGGGTCCTCCCGGCTGCCGATGACGTCAACACCGTGGTTCACTGAGCGCCTCCCAACTTGCGCACCGCCACACGTGCGGCGGTCGCGGCAACACCCTTGGCACCGCGCGCACGATACTCGGCACGCAGCCGGCCACTGATCCGCTGGGCGCGGGACGCCGACGAGGGCGGGGTCGCGGACAGGTTGGACAGCGACTGCGGCAGCATCGCGAACGCCACGGTGACGTAGCCCGACGACATCGGCGCACCGACCCGGTCGCTGACCTTCAGCACGACCGCCGACTCGGGGCCGTTGAACTCGACCAGGTTCGCGCCGAGCCAGCGGGCGCCGTGGTAGCCCATCGCCGTGAAGTCGTCGGGCGTCTCCCACCGCAGCGGCTCGGGCAGCGGGCGGCGGCCGCCGTTGCCGCTGACCTCGATCCAGTCGATCCGCACGATCGCGGGCCGACCGGGGATGATCAGCGACAGGTCCAGGGTGTCGTGGTGCTCGAAGTACAGGCGGGCGAACGACAGGCCGTTGCGGTTGATCCGCACGCGGCGGCTGCCCGCCTTGGTCCACTTGTTCGCGCCGGTGCGGTAGTACAGCGTCGTCTCGGACGGCTCGCCGGACGCCTCGAACACGTCGGGGGCGATCGCGCCGGTGGACAGCGCGGTGCCCGCCGCGGCGAGACCGGTGTCGGAGGCGGAGAGCAGCGAGGGCCAGAACGAGTCGCGCATGCCCAGGTCGGCGAGGTCCAGCGGCGACAGGTACGGCAGCGCGGCGACCAGGTCGTCCGGGACGACCTTGGTGACCAGGGTCGAGCCGAAGTTGTCCTCGTGCACCCAGTTGCCGAACACCGCGGCCTCGCCGGGGGTGGGCGCCTTGATCGCGGCCACCAGGATGTTGGCCAGCCGGTCCCGCGCCGTCTGGCGGGTGAGCGTGGCCCAGGTGCCGCCGGACGCGCGCACGTAGTCGTGCCACATCCGCTGGAACGCCAGCATGCCCTGCTGGGCGGCACTGCGTTCGGCGTTCTGCGTGGCGGACTCGCTGACGCGGCCCAGCACGGGGTTGCCGTCCTCGGTGAACCCGACCAGGGAGCCGCACAGCGCGTTGACGCACTGCTCCAGCACCTCGGGGCTGCGCACGATCGCGCCGCACACGTCGGCGGGGTGCCCGGCCTGCGCCAGGTAGCCCTCCAGCCGCAGGCCGGCGCCGTACGCGAGGGCGGAGCGGTTGTCGGTGGCCAGGTAGAGGCCGGCGGGCTTCACGGGGATGCCGGCGATCTTCAGCGCGGCGGCGAGCTGGCGCTGGATGGTGCCGCCCCAGCCCAGGTCGACCATGACCATCTCGGGCTCGTCGAGCGCGCCGACGGAGCGCAGGTGGCGGACCATGCGCTCGCGGTTGGCGGTGATGGTGGCCTTGAGCCGGTTCTGCAGGTGCGGCGACTCGGTCAGGGCGATGGCGACGCGTTCGGCGATGTCACCGTTGTCGACGATGGTGTCGAGCTCGTTGACCAGCGCGGGCACCTCGCCGGTGCGCAGGTGCAGCACCGACAGCAGCTCGCGGACGTTGAGGTTGTGGCTGCGGCGGATGAACTCGTGCACCGAGTCGACGTCGAAGCTGTCCAGCGCGGCGATCGAGGTGACGTGCCGCGACAGCCACACGGGCTTGGCCCGCACGTCCCAGCCACGGGCCTGCGCGGCCTCGTTGATCAGCTCCGAGAGCAGCTCACCCTCGCGCATGGGGCACCACAGCACCTTGGTGCCGTCCTCGTGCGCCCGCATGGCGACCCACTCGGCGAAACCGGTCAGCACGGGGCCGAGCACGGCGGCGCCGTAGCGCCACGCGACGTCGTTGCCCGACTCGCCGTCGTGGCCGTAGGCCTGCAACGTCTTCGCACGCAGGCTGGTGATGCCGTAGTCGCCGTGCACCTCGTCGAGAATCGGCGCGTAGTCGCCGAAGTGGTCCTCCGGCTCACCCTCGCGGTCGAGCACGACGGCGAGCGGCTGGTCGATGCGGCGGTAGTGCACGACCCGCATGCCCAGCTCGGCGCCGGTCTCGATGTCGGCCACCTCGTTGTCGCCGACGTGCACGACCTGCTCGGCGGACAGCCCCAGGTCGCCGAGCACGATCTCGAACAACCCGTTGGTCTTGTCGAGGCCGTGCTGGTGGGAGCGGTAGACCTTGGCGTCCTTCAACGCGGCCAGCTCGGGCCGGTCGAGCAGGTAGGCCAGCTGCTCCTCGGTGAAGTAGGTGTCGGAGACCAGCACCAGCGGCACGCCGTTGCGGTGGGCGGCGTCGATCAGCGCGGCCATGTCGAGGTCGACGACGGTGAACTCGCGTTCGACCTCGATCTCCTGCGCGACCAGCTTCTCCAGCAGCGCCAGGTCGAACGTGCCCTGCGGCATCGCGCGCCAGATGTCGAACAGCGACACCTCGGGCCCGAGGTCGCCGTGGTCGCGGCGGGCCTTGCGCTCGGCCTCGATGCGCATGCGCCGGAACGTGGCGTCCGTCAGCCACGCCGGTGCGAGTCCGGCCGCCCGCAGCCGCGAGCCGATGATCCCGAACACGTCCGCGGGCCGCGGCACCCGCCGCCACAGGATCGTGTCGAAGATGTCGAACGACAGCGCTGCGCAGGACTTGTCCGCCACCGTCCTGTGCACATCCGCCAGCAGCGCGTTCGTCCTATTGCCCGCAGCACCGTTCATCGCGGCAACCCCTCCGTTGTTTTTGCTGTGCAGGTCCCCAGCGCGGCCCACGTCGCGAGCGCCACGGCTTTTCCCGCCAACTTCGCGGACACCTTACCGGTCCGCCTCACGACCCCCACGCCCCAGCGGCCGAGCCGGTTGCCCCCGCCCCCGCCCGCAACCCCCGGAAACACAACGGAAAGACCTCGTGAACACGCGTCTGCGGCGTGCCGCCCCGCCAGGCCGGGGGTGCCGGGTAATCCAGTGGCGCCGGCCCGGCCCGCACGGCTTTGCTTGGCGATCATCGTCGAGCGGAGGAGGGCACTTGATCGTCGTCACGGCCGCGTCCGGAGCACTGGGACGCCTTGTCGTCGAGCGGTTGTCGGCGCACACCGAGGTGGTCGCGGCGGTCCGCGACCCGTCCCGCGCGCCGGAGGGCGTCGCGGTGCGGCACGGGGACTACGACGACCCGGCCGGTCTGCGGGCGGCGTTCGACGGCGCCGACCGGCTGCTGCTGATCTCGTCACCCGAGCTGGACGCGGCCAAGCGCGTGGCCCAGCACCGCAATGCCATCTCCGCCGCCCGTGACGCCGGGGTGGGCGCCATCGCCTACACCAGCTTCCTGGGCGCCGACACCACGGCGACGGGGCTCACCGAGGCACACCACGCGACGGAACAGGCCCTCCGCGACAGCGGGGTGCCGCACACGCTGCTGCGGCACCCGTTCTACAGCGACGCGTTCGTGCCCAGGATCGTCGACGGCGAGCTGACGGCCAGCACGGGCGGCCGCGGCCTGAACACCGCGTTCCGCGCCGACCTGGCCGACGCCGCCGCCGCGGTGCTCCTCGACGACGCGCACCTCGGGAAGGCCTACGACCTCACGGGTCCGCTGTGGACCCACCCGGAGGTCGCCGAGGCACTGGGCGTGACCTACCGCGAGGTGCCCGACGACGGGCCCGGCCCGATGCGGTGGCTCACCGCGCAGGTCCGCGCCGGCGCCCTGGAACGGCAGACGCCCGACCTGGCACGGGTGCTGGGCCGGGCCCCGCGGACCATGGCCGGGCACCTGCGCGCCACCGGGTTCTGACGGCGGTGGGTGGGCTGCTGCGGCCCGCCCACCGCGACGACGCAGTGCTCGGGGTTTTCTCGAAAAAGCCGCGGAATACCTGCTCGTGTTGAACATCCGCGTTGTGACCGTGAGCCGCCACGCGACCTTCACCGAACGCCAGTACGCCAACAGGACCGCCACCCACCGGGTGACGGTCCTGTTGGCTTCCTCGTGGTGCCCCCGGTGCGACTCGAACGCACACTGGACGGATTTTGAGTCCGCTGCCTCTGCCGATTGGGCTACGGGGGCGTGGCGGGGTGAACTCTAGCGGATCTGTGCCACGGGTTTGTTGTGGGGACCCTCAGGACTTCACCAATCGGCTGATGGCGGCGGTGGCCTCGGCGAGCTTCTCGTCGGCCACGGGGCCGCCTTCGGCGACGGCCTGGGCGACACAATGCTTGAGGTGCTCGTCGAGCAACCCGAGCGAGACGGCTTGGAGTGCCTTCGTGGCGGCGGCGATCTGGGTGAGGACGTCGATGCAGTATTCGTCGTTCTCGACCATGCGCTGCAGGCCGCGGATCTGTCCTTCGATGCGGCGCAGTCGCTTGAGGTAAGCGTCCTTGTCGGCGGTGTACCCGTGCATCGCTCCTGACCTTCCCTCCCCTGGCGGGTATGTGCAGGATACCCGGACCGGGTGGGGGCGCGTTATGTGTGACGCTGCTCCGTCAGCGGGAATGGTGAAGCGTCCGGCAAGCCCAGCAACGGCGCCGTGATGAGACGACTAGCTGCACATTTTGGACCCATAACACCCCTGCGGTTTCGGCCGCAAAATGCCCCGACCGGGCGGTTGGGTCACATTTTAGCGGCGAAAGGTTCGCCGTTTTTCCTCGTGTGGACTATGGTGTTGTCGGAGCACGTGGTTACGTCGAGGATCCGCGTGCTATGTGAGTACCCAACGGAGGAACAGTGGCACAGCAGACCGTCGTCCAACTCATCGACGACCTCGACGGCGGAGAAGCCGACGAGACCGTGACCTTCGCACTTGACGGTGTCGAGTACGCCATCGACCTGTCGAAGGGAAATGCGGAGCGGCTTCGTGAGTCGCTGGCGGACTTCGTCGCCAAGGCTCGTCGTGCGGGTGGCCGCAAGCAGCGCAAGGGCACCGGCAAGTCGACGGTGAAGGCCACCGACAAGGCTGAGGCGCAGCGCATTCGTGACTGGGCTCGCGCGCAGGGGCACCAGATCTCGGACCGCGGCCGCATTCCGCAGAACCTGGTCGTGCAGTTCCAGGAAGCGCACGCCTCCTGACCTGCTGGAACAAGCATGGTTTCCACACGTCGGCCGGACCGCCGGCCGACGTGTTAACCAAGTGCAGATGTTGTGCCGCCCGGCCGTGGCCGGGCCGGTCGAGTTCCTTCCGCACAACGCGTGGGATCAGCGACCGGGAAAGTCCGCTCCGAACAGCCGCAACACCGCTGTCGCCTTGACCGCCGTCTCCTCGAATTCCGCGTCGGGCTCGGACAGCGAGATGACTGCTCCGCCGACACCGAAACTGACCTGGTCGCCGTTGCGCACCAGGGTTCGGATGACGATGCTGAAGTCCGCGGCGCCGTTGAGCGAGAAGTATCCGAGGGCTCCCGAGTACACCCCGCGTGGACCGGCTTCCACCCCGTCGAGGATCTGCATGGTCCGGATCTTCGGTGCACCGGTCATGGATCCGCCGGGAAACGCCGCCCGAACACAGCGGACGGCGGAACTGTCCGGTCGAAGTCGTGCGCGCACGGTGCTCACCAATTGGTGGACGGTCGAGTAGGTCTCGACGTCGAACAACCTCGTCACCTCGACCGAACCGACTTCCGCGCAGGTGCCGAGATCGTTGCGGACGAGGTCCACGATCATCAGGTTCTCGGCGCGGTCCTTGACCGATCGGGCCAAGCCGGTGCGCATCATCTCGTCTTCGGCGGCGTCTTCACCGCGGGGACGGGTGCCCTTGATCGGCGAAGACTCCACCACACCATCTCGGTCAACCCGGATAAATCGTTCGGGTGACGCGCTGAGCACGGACAGTTCACCGAAACGCAGCAGTGCGCCGAACGGAACGGGATTTGCGGCGCGGAGCAGCCGATAGGTGTCCCATGGATCCAGTGCGGCCTGCCAGGACATCATGTTCGTCAGGCAGACCTCGTACGTCTCCCCCGCGGTGATCGCCTCCTGACAGGCGCCGATCAGCTTCAGGTAGTGCGCGCGTGGGTGCCGCAGCCGCACAGACGACACAACAGGTGCCGTAGCGGGTGGCAGCGGGCGAAGTGAGTGCAGAACACCGGCCACCCGATCGAACCAGTCGTCGTCGGTCAGCGAGAGCAAGTGGACGGTGTGCTCGTGGTGGTCGATCACGAGTGCCCGGTCCGCGAAGACGAACGACGCGTCCGGTTGTTCGGCGCGGTGGGCGAAGTCACCGCCGCATTCCGATTTCAGCTCGTAGCCGAGGTAGCCGACCCAGCCCAGGGCGAAGTCGAAGGGCACGTCGGGCTGGTGCACGCCCCACGCCGCCAGGTCCTCGTCGAGCCACGAGAAGAACGACGGGCAGTGCTCGGCTATCCCGTCGACGACGAGCTCCTGGTCCGGCACCGAGTAGCGGGCCACCCGCGCGAGCGGCCCGGAGGCGTCGCCGAAGAACGAGAACCGGCCACCGGAACCGCTGTCCAGCCAGAACGCGGTCTCAGCGGCCCCGTAGAGCGCCGCGAACACTTCTTCGGCGTCCACGACCAGGTCGAGACGGCGGACGTGTACAGGGCGCTGCTGAGCCGCTTTACGAACCACCACGGGTTCCGGCACGGCGGCGGAGCGCGTCGGCGTGAGGGCGGCGAAGTTGGCGAGCAAGTCGCGCCCGGACTCGGTGCAGATCGACTCGGGGTGGAACTGCACACCCCACGCGGGACGGTCGAGAGCGCGCACACCCATCAGCACGCCGTCATCGCTCCACGCGACGGCCTCCAAAGAAGAAGGCAGGTCGGTGACGGCCAGGGAGTGATAACGGACCACGTCGAGAGGCGACGGCAGGCCCGCGAACACGTCCACACCCGTGTGCCTCACCGGCGAGACGATGCCGTGACGCGGCACGGGTGCAGGACCGACCGTGGCGCCGTAAGACAGGCACAGCCCCTGATGGCCCAGGCACACCCCGAGCAACGGGATCTCCGCGTGCTCGATCACCGCCCGGCAGACGCCGAAGTCGGCGGGGTTCCCCGGCCTGCCGGGTCCCGGTGAGATCACCACGTTGTCGAACGACCGCAGTGCGGCCAGCCGGAAGCGCGGGTCGTCGTTGTGGACGACCACGGGTTCGGCCCCGTTCACCTGGGCGAGGTGCTGGAAGAGGTTGAACGTGAACGAGTCGTAGTTGTCGATGAGCAGAGTTCGCATTTCGCGCGGCACTCTACCTGGCAAAACACCCGTTCGGACGCACGAGAGAGGGCGGCCACGGAACGTGACCGCCCTCCTTGTCGCGCGGGTCAGCCCAAGTTGGCGAACTTCGGGTCGACCGCCATGGCCGCGAGCTCCGACCCCTCGAACGGCTCGACGTCGAGCGCCGGGTAGCCGCCCCCGTCGAAGCCCGCGCTCTGGGCCACGGTCACGACCCAGCCGTTCGGGTGCTTGTAGGACATCCAGCCCAGCACGCCGCCCGGTTCCTGGCTGGCCGCGTCACCGACCTGCAGCCCGTTGACGTTGCGCACCTTGCACATCGCCTTGCTCTTGCCCCAGAACTGCTTGGCCAGCGCACACGGTTCCGAGGCGTGCCGCGGACCGGGCGTGGACACCTCGATGACCAGCTTGCCGACCTTGCCGTTCTTGCGCACCGGCACGTACGCCGTGAACTGCCAGAGCTCCGGCTGCTCGCCGGGGTCGGACGCGAGCACCGCCTGGGCGTGCATCATCTCGCCGTTACCGGACTGCGTGTTCTGGTACTTCAGCGCGGGCGTCTCGTACCCGTACGACCACGCGGACCGTTTGACAGCGTCCAGCAGCTGCTCGGCGCGAACGGCCTGCGGCCCCTGGCTCGCGGACCGGTCGGGCTGCTCGGACGCCCACGCCATGGTCGAGCCGCTCGGCCTGGAGCTGCTGCTGCTGGGTCCCGCTCCGGTCAGGTAGTCCCGCGTGCCCGCCGGGTTGAGCGCGAACGCCGACCCGAGGCCGATGCCCACCACGAGCACCGCGACCACCGCACCGACCAGCGACGACCGCCTGGCTGACCGGGCCTTGCGCGCCACGTGGAGCGCGCGGTTAGGGTCCATGGCCGGCGGGGGGCTGCTGGTCACCACCACGTCCTGGAACGCCGTTCTGAGGTCCTGTTCGTTCATCGAACCCTCTCCTGCTGTTCGAGCAGACCGCGCAGCGTCTGCAGCCCCCGCGCGGCCTGGCTCTTCACGGTTCCTTCCGAACACTTGAGGACAGCGGCCGTCTGCTCGACGGACATGTCCTCCCAGTACCGCAGGACGAGGCACGCACGCTGTCTGGGAGGCACCTTCGCCAGCGCCTCCAGCAACACCATCCGCTCCTCCGGGTAACGCCCTGGCGGAGCCGCCGAGTCGGCGACGTCGTCGCTCACCGACTCGAACCGGAACCACCCGCGCCGGCGCTCGGACAGGAACGTCCGCACCAGCACCTGCCTGGTGTAGGCGTCCAGCGCCTCGTGCCGCTCGATCCGCCGCCACGCCAGGTAGAGCTTCGTGAAGGCTTGCTGCACGAGGTCTTCCGCGCGATGCCAGTCGCCGCACAGCAGATAGGCCGTGCCGCGCATGGCGTCGGAACGGGCCGCGAAGTACTCCTGGAACGCGGCGTCCCGATCTCTCATCAGGTCTCCCCCTGTCTGCGGTACCGGGTTACTCACGCC
The DNA here is from genome assembly GCF_001279525.1 of Nocardia sp. NRRL S-836. Classification (GTDB taxonomy): domain Bacteria; phylum Actinomycetota; class Actinomycetes; order Mycobacteriales; family Pseudonocardiaceae; genus Lentzea. The sequence continues at coordinate 26,277 of NZ_LGDY01000126.1, forward strand.
ACGGGGAACCTGGCGGGTTGCACGGCGTTCACGAATCGCATACTGATGTCGTGATTTTCCTTTTGCTCCTCGGCGTCCCGGCCGGACTGGGCCACTTCTACCTGTGGCGCCGGTTGGTCGTGGACACCACGCGACCGGGCACGCTCGGGCGCCGCATCGGCACGTTCGCCGTCGCCGGGGCGTTCGTGCTGCTGATGAGCGCGCTGGTCGTGACGCGCCGGGTGCCGCCGGAGTACGGGAAGTTCTTCGCGTGGCCCGGGTTCGTGTGGCTCGCCCTGCTGTTCTACCTGGCGATCGCCCTAGGCGTCGCCGAGGTCCCGCGGCGCCTCCTGCTGCGGCGGGCCACCACCGCACCGGTGGCCGTCGGTACCGGTGCCGAACCGGTCGAGCCGGTCGAGGTCGTGCCGGATCCCGGCCGCCGGCTGTTCATCTCGCGGTCGGTCGCGATCGGCTCCGGCATCGCCGCGGGCAGCGTCGTCGGCTACGGCATGACGCAGGCGCTGGGCGCTCCTCAGCTGCTGACCGTGCCGGTGGCGCTGGACAAGCTCCAGCCTTCGCTGTCGGGCTTCCGGATCGCCGTGGTGAGCGACATCCACCTGGGACCGCTGCTCGGCCGGTCGCACACCGAGCGGATCGTGCGGATGATCAACGAGCAGGAGGCCGACCTCGTCGCGATCGTCGGCGACCTGGTCGACGGCACCGTGGCCGAGCTGGGCGAGGCGGCGGCACCGTTGCGGGACCTGGTGTCCAGGCACGGCAGCTTCTTCGTGACCGGCAACCACGAGTACTTCTCCGGACACGAACAGTGGATCTCGGAGCTCGACCGGCTCGGCGTGAACCCGTTGCGCAACGAGGGGTTGACCGTGGCCGGTGGGATCGAGCTCGTCGGCGTGAACGACGTGACCGGCAGGTCCTACGGCGACGGCCCCGACTTCGGCCGCGCCTTCGCCGGGCGCGACCGGGCCAACCCCGTCGTGCTGCTGGCGCACCAGCCCGTGCAGGTCGCCGACGCGTCTTCACACGGGGTGGACCTGCAGTTGTCCGGTCATACACACGGTGGGCAGATGGTGCCGTTCAACTTCGTCGTGCCGGTGCAGCAACCCAGTGTCGCGGGGCTGTCGAAGGTGGACGACACGTGGCTGTACGTCAGTCGTGGCGCGGGTTTCTGGGGGCCGCCGGTGCGCGTGGGCGCACCTCCGGACATCACGCTGATCGAGCTGAAGTCTGCCGGGTAAGTCACACTCGGCTTCCCGGGATTGCGCACTTGCGGTGTCCAGGCCGTAGAGTGGTCGGCCGTGCCCGCGTACGGACCGCGAGGCGGATGAAGGGGGAACCCTGGGGAAATGACCGAGAGCTTCGCCGTTGACCGGCGTTACGAGGCAGAGGCTCGTATTCGGCGTTTCCTGGACCAGGAGCACCCGTCGACACCGTGTCTGGTGATCGACCTCGAGACGATCCGCGCGCGCTACCAGGCAATTCGGGCGGCCATGCCGTCCGTCGACATCTTCTACGCCGTCAAGTCGAACCCCGAGTCCGACGTCGTGGCCACCCTGGTCGCCCAGGGTTCCCGCTTCGACGTCGCGTCGCCCGCGGAGATCGACCTGTGCCTGGCGCGCGGCGCGGAACCGTCGGCGATCTCCTACAGCAACCCCATCAAGAAGGCCGCGGACATCGCGTACGCCTACTCGCGCGGGGTGCGACTGTTCGTGTCGGACAGCGAGCAGGACGTGCGGTTCGTCGCCGAGCACGCGCCCGGTTCGTCCGTCCTGGTGCGGATCCTCGTCCACAGCAAGGGTTCCACCTACCCGTTCGGCAACAAGTTCGGTTGCGATCCGGAGATGGCGACGGATCTCTTGCGGCTGGCGCACCAGCTGGGACTCGTTCCTTCCGGCGTCGCTTTCCACGCGGGCTCGCAACAGCTGTCCGTGACCGGCTGGGACTCCGGCATCGCCGACGCCGCCCTGATCGCGGCGAAGCTGCGCGCGGAAGGCATCGAGACGACCACGGTGAACCTGGGCGGCGGTCTTCCCGCCGTGTACCAGGAGGACACGCCCGATCTGGAGGCCTTCGCCGCCGGCATCGAGGAGTCGCTCGCGCGGCACTTCGGGGCGGCGCGGCCGCGGGTGATGATCGAACCCGGCCGGGCGGTCTCCGCGGAGGCCGGGATGATCCGCTCGTCGGTGGTGCTCGTGTCGCGGAAGTCCTATTCGGACGAACGCCGCTGGGTGTACCTCGACATCGGCCGCTACCAGGGCCTGGCCGAAACCGAGGGCGAGGCGATCGCGTACCGGTTGCGCACCTCGCGCGACGGCGGCGCCGTGGGACCGGTCGTGCTGGCCGGTCCGACGTGCGACGCGGACGACGTGATCTACCAGCACACCCGCTACGACCTGCCGCTCGACCTGCGGGCCGGCGACCACGTGGACATCCTCCACGCCGGCGCCTACACCTCCTCCTATTCGTCCGTGTGCTTCAACGGCTTCCCGCCGCTGGCCACGTACTGCGTCTGAGTCCGTTGTTCTTCACATAGTTTGGAGTGATTGATGTCCGAAGCGCCCTGTCAGACCGAGGAAACCGTCGGTTTGTTCGCGGGACAGCACGTACTTGCAGAGCTTTCGGGTGTGAGTGCCGATCTGCTCGACGACGAGCAGTTCCTGCGGCACGCCCTTGGTGAGGTTCTCACGCAGGCCGACGCAACCGTGCTGGAGGTGATCTCCAAGAAGTTCGATCCCCAAGGAGTCACCGTGCTGGCCCTGCTGTCGGAGTCCCACGCGTCCATCCACACCTACCCCGAGGTGGGTTCGGTGTTCGTCGACGTCTTCACCTGCGGTACTCGTGCGAAACCCGCGCTCGCCGTGCAGCTACTCGCTGACGCACTGGGCGCTGCTCACGTGAGCACGGATCTCGTCACTCGTGGCATCAAGGAGCACGCCGCGTGAACACGATCAACGAGCCGCTCGCCGACGGCATGACCCGCCACTGGCGCGTGGACGAGGTGCTGGTCGACACCAAGACCGACTTCCAGCACCTGGTGATCGCCCGCACCGCCCAGGGCGTGTCGCTGTTCTGCGACGACGACCGCCAGTCCACCGAGTTCAGCCAGCTGACCTACCACGAGGCCCTGATGGTGCCGGCGCTGCTGCTGGCCGACCAGGTTGAGCGGGTGCTGGTCATCGGCTCCTCCGAGGGCGTCGTGTGCCAGATGGCGGTGCAGCACGGTGCGTCGGTCGTCGACCACATCGACATCGACGAGCAGGCCGTGAAGCTGTGCGCGGAGCACCTGCCGTACGGCTACACCCTGGAGGAGCTGGCTCTCGCCGAGAAGGGCGAGGGCCCGATCCGAGTGCAGTACATCGACGGGTTCGAGTACATCCGCACGACGTCGGAGAAGTACGACATCGTGCTGGTGGACCTGCCCGACGAGCGTGAGGAGGAGGCGCAGCACAACCGCTTGTACGGCGCCGACTTCCTGCGCATGTGCAAGGCGCTGCTGCGTCCCGGCGGCGTCGTGGTCAACCAGTCCGGTTGCCAGACGATGTGGCGCAACACCACGCTGATCCGCTCCTGGCAGCGGTTCAACGAGGTGTTCGACACGGTCGCGTACTACGGCTCGGACGAGCACGAGTGGGCGTACCTGTTCGGCCGCGCGGACGTCGTCGACGACCCGACGGCGCTGATGGTCGAGCGGCTGGCCACGGCCGGGTACCAGCCCGAGTCGATCGACGACCTGGCGCTGGTGGGCAACAGCATTCCGCCGTACCGGGTGCGGCAGTCGTTGGCCTGAGGCCGGTTTCTGTGCGAGAGGGGCGCTTCCCGGTTCGGGAGGCGCCCCTTTCGCTTGAGTCTAGGGCGTGTCCTGCGGATCTTTTGCATGATCGTGTGCAGATGATGGTGTGTGGTCGGACGTGGTGAGCTGACGGGACAAGGCCTGGGCAAAGATCGCGCCGTTGCTGCCCGCACAGAGCGGGCAGCGCAGTAGCCGGTGGCGCAGCCACCGGCAGGTGATCAACGCGATCCTGTGGAAGGAACGCACCGGCGCCCCGTGGCGTGACCTGCCCAAACGGTACGGGCCGTGGAAGACCGCGCACGAGCGGCTGCGCAAGTGGACCGCGGACGGGACGTGGGACCGGATCCTCGATCACGTCATCGTCAAAGACGACTCACTCGGAACGCTCGAGGACAACGTCGCGTTCGTGGTCAGCGTCGACTCCACCAGCGTCCGGGCCCACCAGCACGCCGCGGGCGCCCGGAAAAAGGGGCTGCGCGGACTGGATCGGAGACCTCGCCGTCGACGGCGAATGCCTCGGACGATCCCGCGGAGGCCTGACCATCAAGCTCCACCTGGCAGTCAACACCGCAACTGCTGCCACTACTCGACGACATCCGCGACATCGACGTGGACGGGCGGCGAGTGCGGGTCGGGTGGGTGATCGCCGACAAGGCCCACACCCACCCGAGCACCCGCACCGCGTTACGACAGCGGCGGATCAAGGCCACCATTCCTGAGCGCACAGACCAGATCGCCCGCCGCAAGGCCAAGGGCTCGGCCGGTGGCAGGCCACCGGCCTTCGACCCCGACCTCTACAAGCTGCGCAACGTGGTCGAGCGCTGCTTCATCCGGCTCAAGCAGTTCCGCGGCCTGGCCACCAGGTTCGCGAAACGAGCCGCCTACCACTGCGCCGAGATCATCCTGGCCTGCATCGTCCTTCACCTCCGGTGAAGATCCACAGGACAGGCCCTAGTCGGAAGCCGGTGGTTGCCTGACGTACTCGACCGGCTCGGTGGAGAAGTCCTTGCTCCACCAGACCCACAGGCGGCCGCACCCAGGACAGTCCACGACCTGCCTGCAGCAGCCGATCAGGTCCGGCAGCTCGACGACGTGGTCGGCCTCGAACTCAGCTGAGGTGAACATCATCAGGCCGTGGTCGTGGTCGTCGTCCCGCGTGATGGTGCCGCATCGGCACCTGAACTTCGACATACCGTGTCCCTCAGGCCAGCGACTGCTTCAGGAAGTCCACCTGGAGCAGCAGCAGGTTCTCGGCGACCTGTTCCTGCGGGGTCATGTGCGTGACACCCGACAGCGGCAGCACGGTGTGGGGACGGCCCGCCGCCAGCAGGGCGTTGGACAGGCGGAGGGTGTGGGCGGCCACGACGTTGTCGTCGGCGAGGCCGTGGATGATCATCAACGGGCGGGAGAGCTTGTCCGCGTCGGCGATGAGCGAGTTGGTGTCGTAGACCTCAGGCTTGTCGTCGGGGTGGCCGAGGTAGCGCTCGGTGTAGTGGGTGTCGTAGAGGCGCCAGTCGGTGACCGGGGCGCCGGCGATGCCCGCGTGGAAGACGTCCGGGCGGCGCAGGACGGCGAGCGCCGACAGGTAACCGCCGTAGGACCAGCCGCGGATGGCGACGCGGGTGAGGTCGAGGTCGGGTTCCACGGCCGCGGCGGCGTGCAGGGCGTCGACCTGGTCCTCCAGGGTGGCGCCGGCGAAGTCGTACGCGATGGCGCGTTCCCAGGCCAGGCCTCGGCCGGGGGTGCCGCGGCCGTCGGCGACGAGCACCGCGAAGCCCTGGTCGGCGAGCCACTGCGAGGCGAGGAAGGCGTTCTGGGCCGTCAGGACGCGCTGGGCGTGCGGGCCGCCGTAGGGGTCCAGCAGCACCGGGAGCTTGGTGCCGGGGACGTGGCCGGTGGGCAGCAGCAGGGCGGCGCGCAGGTCGCGTTCGCCGAGGGTCAGCATGCGCGGGGACGCCTTGATGACCGGCGTCTCGGCCCACGACTCGATCTCGTGACCGCCGACGGTGACCTTCGAGCCGTACCAGTCCAAAGAGGACGAGGCGAGCACAACCGTGTCACCGCCTCGGATCGCGGTGTGCACACCATCCACTGTGGACAACCGCTCGACCGTCGTGCCGACCGAGTAGACGTGCACCTGGGTGGGGTCGTCGGCGGAGGCCGCGATCAGCACGGAGTCGTCGGTGATGTCGAGGACGCGGCGCACCTGCAGGCCCTCGGTCACGACGTCGTCACCGACGCGCAGCGCGTACTCGTCGCCGGAGCCCACGATCCGGACCAGGCGGCCGTCCGGCGTCCAGGCCGGTGCGCCGTCGGTGACCTCCAGCCACGCCGGGTCGGTCTCGACGGCGAGCTCGGTGACCGCACCGGTCTCGGGGGCCAGCGCGTGGATCGTGCGGGTGCGCTGGTCGCGGGTCTGCGTGGTGATCAACGGTGCGCCGCCGGCCGACCAGTGCACGTCGTTGAGGTAGTCGAACTCCAACAGCACCGGGACGAAGGTGCTGTCCAGCGACACCACGTGCAGCGACACCGTGGCGTTGTCCGTGCCCGCGGCCGGGTAGGCGATCTCGGTGGCCGGCGTGGCGGGGTTCGCGGGGTCGGCGATGTACCAGCGCCGCACCGGGGCGTTGTTCACGCGCGCGACGAGGAGGCGGGTGCCGTCCGGCTCCCACCAGTAGCCGCGGTAGCGCGACATCTCCTCCGCGGCGATGAACTCGGCCAGGCCGAACGTCACGTCCTCGCCGTCGGGTTCGGCGACGGCGTAGTCCTCACCGGAGGCCAGGTCGACCACGCGCAGGGTCCCGTGCGTCACGTACGCCACGCGCTGCCCGGTCGGGTCGACGCGCGGGTCGATGACGCCGCCGCGGGTCGGCAGCTCGCGCACGTCCCCGCTCACCAGGTCGGCCACGAACAGGCGGCCGGACAGGGCGAACGAGGCGGTGTTGGCGTCGTTCGACAACGCGTAGGCGACGATGCCCGCACCGGACTCGCGCGTGCGCTCGCGGCGCGCCTTCTCCTCCGCGGGCAGGTCCTCCTGCTCGCTCAGCAGCCGCGCTGGGTCGGCCAGCAACCGTTCGGTGCCGGTGGCGGTGTTCAGCTCCCACAACCCGTTCGCACGGCTCGTGGCCGTGGCCGGGCGCAGGAAGAACACACGCGAACCGTCCAGCGACACCGCGAAGGTGCGGGGTGCGCCGACGGTGAACCGCTGGGAGCGCGCCTGTTGGCGCGGGAAGGAGATGTCGTTGCCCACCCGCCCACACTAACCCGCGCGTGAACGCGGCGGCATGGGAACGAAACCGCTGGTCCGGCGTACGTACTCGGCGTATCCGGGCCGGCGCGCCACGATGTCGCGCTCCAGCAACGGCTTGCCGGTGCCCTTCGCGAGCAGCCACGTCATGACCACCGGGCTGGTGATCGTGAGCACCGCCACCCACGAGTGCGCCGCGAACAGGAACAGGCCCCACCACACCACGGCGTCGCCGAAGTAGTTCGGATGCCTGGTGTAGCGCCACAACCCGCGATCCATCACGGCACCCTCGTTCGCCGGGTCCGCACGGAACCGCGAGAGCTGCCAGTCGCCGACTGATTCGATTGTGAAGCCGACCACCCACAAGGTCGTTCCGGCCCAATCTACCACTCCGAGCGGAGCGTCCAAGTGCTGCGCGACCTGGACCGGCAACGACACGATCCACATGAGAACGGCCTGCAACAGGTACACCCGGTACATGTGCAGCCGGGGATTTCCCTTGGCGCGCTTGAGGATGTCGCGGTAGCGCGGATCTTCGTCCTTGCCCCGGTTGCGGAGGAGGATGTGCAGACCGAGGCGGACGCCCCAGATCACCGTCAGTGCCGTGACCAGCAGGTTCCGGGCGGGTTCGCCGTCCGCGAACGCGAACGTGACCAGCGCGATCACCGCGAAGCCGGGCCCCCACGCCGAGTCGATCAGGTCGTAGCGCCCGCGCCGGTCGGCGTACCCGAACAACGCCGTCAGCGACACCAGCACGGTGACGAGGCTGACCAGGTAGCTCATCGGGCAACCAGCTCACGGCGCACGCGGGGCATGCCGCTGCGGCCGCTCTCGCTGCTGCGCACCGCGAGGACCTGGTCCACGCCCATCCGCCCCTCCTCGAACGTCAGCGCGCCACCGGCGAGGTAGAGCCGCCACACCCGCGCCTGCCCCTCGCCGACCAGCGCGACGACCTCGTCCCACCGCTCCTCCAGCGTCCGCGCCCACGCGCGGACGGTCCACACGTAGTGCTCGCGCAGCGCGTGCACGTCCCGGATCTCCAGCCCGGCGGACTCCAGGAACGCGGTGGTCTGGCTGACCGGCCGCATGTGCATGTCCGGCGCGACGTACGACTCGATGAACGCGCCACCGCCGGGCGCGTTCCTGCCGCGGGACATCTGCTGCAGCAGCAGCCGTCCCTCGGGCTTGAGGAGCCGGTGCAACGTGGCGGCGTACTCGGGGTAGTTCCGCTCACCGACGTGCTCGCCCATCTCGATCGTGGAGATCGCGTCGAACGGCTCGTCGCGCACCTCGCGGTAGTCCTGCAGCCGCACCTCGACGCGTCCCTCCAGCCCTTCTTCGGCGATGCGGCGCAGGACGTGGTCGCGCTGCTGGGCGGAGATCGTGACACCGGTCGCGTGCACGCCGTAGTGCTGCGCGGCGTGGATGATCATGGAGCCCCACCCGCAGCCGACATCGAGCAGCCGCTGTCCCGGCCGCAGGTCCAGCTTGCGGCACACCAGGTCGAGCTTGTTGTGCTGCGCCTGCGCCAGCTCCTCGTCCTCGGCGGTGAAGTACGCGCACGAGTACGCCATGCTCGGGTCGAGCACGAGCCGGTAGAACGCGTTGCTCAGGTCGTAGTGGTGCGAGATCGCGTCCCGGTCGCGGATCTTGCTGTGCAACGCGCCCTTGAGCCGCGCCTCCTCCTCCGGTGCGTTCGGGTTGCGGCCCAGCACCTTGAGGCCGAAGGCGAGCCGCACCACCTCCGCCAGCTTCGGCCGGCGGGTCACGCCGCGCCGCACGAGCCCCCAGATCTGCGACAGCCCGGTCGCGAGATCTCCCTCCACGTCGAGCTCCCCGCTCACGTACGCCCGTGCGAGCCCCAGCTCGTTCGGGCTCCACACGAGCCTGCGCAACGCGTCACGAGACCGGATCACGAGCACGGTCCCGTCCTGCGGCCCGGCCACGCTCCCGTCCCACGCCCGGATTCCGATCGGCAGCGGCGCGCCCAGCACCCGTTCCGCCACGCCTGCGAGCTGACCTGCGACGACCACCCTGTACCTCCTGCGCACCCGGTTCCCCCGGACGTTCGGGACAGCAACGGGTTCGGTTCGTTTCTGAACCGAGACGCAACCGCGCCCGTATGGCCTCGATAGAGCGAACGACGCACAAGGAGGACATGAGTGTGATCCGACGTAACCGCATTGCCATCGGGCTCGCCGCGGGACTGGCAGTTGTGCTGGGTCTTGGTGTCTGGAGCGCCACGGGTAGTGGCACGAGCTCGAAGCCGGTGGCACAGACCGAAACCGACCTGGGCGTCCTCGGTGACTACGGCGACGTGGGTCAGCCCCCCGTACTCCAGGAACCCGCTCAGGCGCCAGAGACCCCGGTCCAGCAGCAGGCGCCGGAGCCCCAGGCCGCGCAGCCTCCCGCCGCGCAGCCCCCGGCGGCCGCTCCGGTCAGCTCGTTGAAGCTGGTCGGCAAGTCGGTCGACAAGATGGGCCTGGTCGTCCAGGACGGCGACGGCCGCACGATGTACCGCTTCGACAAGGACACCCCGAAGCCGGAAGGCAAGTCGAACTGCAACGGCCAGTGCGCGGTCACGTGGCCGCCGCTGCTGTCGGACTCCCTGCCGCAGGTCGAGGGCGTCGACGCGAAGCTGGTCTCCCTGATCACGCGGGCCGACGGCAAGAAGCAGGTCGCGATCGACGGCTGGCCGATCTACGCCTACTCGCAGGACCCGAAGCCGGGTGCCTGGAAGGGCCAGGGCGTCGGCAACACCTGGTTCGTGATCCAGCCCGACGGCAAGCGCAACGTCGAGTGCCTTCCCCCCGGCGTGACGGTGCCCGCGGCCTAGGACTCCCCCGACCGACCATCCCGTTAGGACGGTCCAACTGACACACACGACACCCTGACACGGTGCGACCCCGGCCCTGGGGAAGGGGCCGGGGTTCCCGTCGTTCCGCTCTCACCCGTTCAGGTGGTCGTCACAGTCACGCGGGGCCTTCCGTTTCCTGGTGGGAAACGAAAGGCCCCCGCGTGGCGTCGGGAACGTCAGAGCGTGGAGTACAGCGGGTGCTTGGCCGCCAGCACCTCGACGCGCGCACGCAGCTCGTCGATCGCCGCGCCCGGCTTCAACGCCTCCGCGATCACGTCGGCGACCTCGGTGAAGTCCGCCTCGCCGAACCCGCGGGTGGCGAGCGCCGGCGTGCCGATGCGCAGGCCGGAGGTGACCATCGGCGGACGCGGGTCGTTGGGGACGGCGTTGCGGTTGACCGTGATGCCGATCTGGTGCAGCACGTCCTCGGCCTGCTTGCCGTCCAGCTCGGAGCTCACCAGGTCGACCAGCACCAGGTGCACGTCCGTGCCACCGGTCAGCACCTTCACGCCCGCGGCGGCCACGTCGGGCTGCGACAGGCGGTCGGCGAGGATGCGGGCGCCGTCCAGCGTGCGGCGCTGGCGGTCGGCGAACTCGGGCGAGGCGGCGTGCTTGAACGCGACGGCCTTGGCGGCGATCACGTGCTCCAGCGGACCGCCCTGCTGGCCGGGGAACACCGCCGAGTTGATCTTCTTGGCGATGTCGGCGTCGTTCGACAGGATCACGCCGCCGCGCGGACCGCCGAGGGTCTTGTGCGTCGTCGTGGTCGTGACGTGGGCGTGCGGCACGGGCGACGGGTGCAGGCCCGCGGCCACGAGGCCCGCGAAGTGCGCCATGTCGACCATCAGGTAGGCCTCGACCGAGTCCGCGATGCGGCGGAACTCGGCGAAGTCGAGCTGGCGCGGGTAGGCCGACCAGCCGGCGACGATCAGCTTCGGGCGGTGCTCGGTGGCCAGGCGCTCGACCTCGGCCATGTCGACGCGGCCGTCACCGTCGGAGACGTGGTACGGCACGACGTTGTAGAGCTTGCCGGAGAAGTTGATGCGCATGCCGTGCGTGAGGTGGCCGCCGTGCGCGAGGTCCAGGCCGAGGATCGTGTCGCCGGGCTGCAGCAGCGCGAACATCGCGGCGGCGTTGGCCTGGGCGCCGGAGTGCGGCTGGACGTTGGCGAAACCGGCGCCGAAGAGCGCCTTGATCCGCTCGATGGCCAGGCGCTCCACGACGTCGACGTGCTCGCAGCCGCCGTAGTAGCGGCGGCCGGGGTAGCCCTCGGCGTACTTGTTGGTGAGCACCGAGCCCTGGGCCTGCAGCACCGAGACGGGCGTGAAGTTCTCCGAGGCGATCATCTCGAGTGTGCCCTGCTGGCGCGCCAGCTCGGCGGCAACGGCCTGCGCGACCTCGGGGTCGTACTCCGCGAGGGAGGCGTTGAACTGGTCGGACATCTGGAAGAACTCCCTACTTGGCGCGCTTGTAGAACGGAAGTGCGACGACCTCGACCGGCTGCTTCTTGCCGCGGACGTCCACCAGCAGAGGGGTGCCCGGCTCGGCGCTCGCCCGGTTCACGTAGGCCATCGCCACCGAGTGACCGAGCGTCGGCGACAGCGCGCCGGAGGTCACCTCGCCGACGACCTCGTCACCGTTCAGCACCGCGTAGCCGTGCCGGGGGGCGCGGCGCTCGGGCGTCGTGAGACCGACGAGGACCGAGTCCACATCGGACTCGGAGACCTTGGTCAGCGCCTCGCGGCCCACGAAGTCACCCGGCTTGTCGAGCTTCACGACCCGGCCGAGACCGGCGTGGTACGGGGTGAGCGAGGTGGTCAGCTCGTTGCCGTACAACGGCATTCCGGCTTCGAGGCGCAACGTGTCGCGGCAGCCGAGACCGCACGGCTTGAGCTCGTGCGGCTGACCGGCCTCCAACAGCGCGTTCCACACGGTGGCGGCGTCGCCGGGCGCGACGAACAGCTCGAAGCCCTCCTCGCCGGTGTACCCGGTGCGCGCGAGCAGCGCGTCCACACCGGCCACCGTCGAGGGGTAGGACGCGTAGTACTTGACCGCCGACAGGTCGGTGCCGGTGAGACCGGCGAGGATCTCGACGGACTTCGGGCCCTGGATCGCGATCAGCGCGTAGTCCGTCGACCGGTCGGTGACGACCGTGTCGAAGTCCTCCGCCCGCTCGACCAGCGCGTCGGCGACGACGGCGGCGTTGGAGGCGTTGGCGACGACCATGAACTCCTCGTCGCCCAGCCGGTAGACGATCAGGTCGTCGATCACGCCGCCGTCGGCCTGCGTGATCATCGTGTAGCGGGCCTTGCCGACCGCGAGGGCGGAGATGTGGCCGACCAGCGCGTAGTCGAGCGCCGCACCGGCCTGCGGGCCGGTCAGCACGATCTCACCCATGTGCGTGAGGTCGAACAGGCCGGCGGTGGTGCGCACGGCGTGGTGCTCGGCGAGCTCGCTGGAGTAGCGCAGCGGCATCTTCCAGCCCGCGAAGTCGGTGAACATCGCGCCGAGCGACTCGTGCTCAGCGTTCAGTGGCGTGAGGCGGGACATCAGAACGCTCCTCCAGGGTGCGCCGAAGAGCCGGACCAGGCCGGCTGAGGCAACAGAAGAATGACACGGTCCATCGGAGACTCCTCACCAGAGCGAGCCTCCCCCTCTGTCATGAGCCTGAGAGCTTCGCCGCGCGGAACGCGACTTGCACCGTGGGCGAGGCTGCTGATGAGCCTGCTTTCCAGAGTTGCCTTCGTCGTGCGGTACCTGTACCTGAGAGATTCCGGGGAGGAGTTGCTCCTTCGGCGTCCCCGCTCAAGGGGACTCTCCCGCGCGACATCGACGGCCGTGTTCAGTTGGTTGCCCCAGACGCTAGCAGGCGCAACGTCACAGCGGCACGCCCTGAGCAGTCTTCTCCACCACCTTGCGCTCGGCCCAGAACGACAGGAACGGGATCGTCCCCGCGATCAGCACGAGCGCGGTGCCCTTGATCGACCAGCGCAGCTTCAGCGCCAGGTCGACGGAAATCACCAGGTAGATGGCGTACAGGAAGCCGTGGATCGGGCCGACGACCTTCATCGCCTGGCCCATGTCGGCGGCGTACTTCAGCACCATGGCGACGACCAGGAGCAGCAGGAAGACACCGACCACGTAAGCCATGACCCTGAACCGGGTCAACGCACCCTTCATCTGCCCGCCTCCGCTCAACGACCGTCCCGCGCGTTGAGGTCCGCGAGCATGCGGTTGTAGGCCGCGAGCTCCGCGTCTTCTTCGTCGTCGAAGTGCTCGACAGGCGCGGGTTTGACGGCGTCAACGGTAGTCACCGGCCTGACGGCGGGTGCAACCGGCTCCGGTGCGGAGAGACCCTCGTCACGACGCTGCCGCGCCAGACGGCGGAAACGCCACACCATGAAGAGGGGGAAGAGGCCGAAGAGCGGCCACTGGAGCACGTACCCGAGGTTCTGGAACGTGCCGCTGGCGGACTCGAAGCGCTGCCACTGCCACCACGCGAGCCCGCAACACAGGACCAGCGCCGCCAGGCAGGCGAGCGCGATCAGCACACGCTGGGGAGTAAGGAGGCCGCGCACGACCTCCACACTACTTGGGTTGGGCCTCCACGCAGGAGGCCGCCCGTGAGAGCGGTGAACACGGGGCTGTCGATCCCTCGACAGCCCTTTCACCCGTTACGCCACACCATCCCGGCGCTGCCTCTGCAGACGTGCGACGCACCAGGCCGCGGCGGAGCCACGGCGGAGGTGCTGGAGAACCGTCATCGGTCCCAGGCGCCGTCCGAGGTCGGCGGGCGTGAGGCCGGCGGCGCGGTAGTCGAGCGCGCGCTGGTCCAGCGGGCTGATGCCCGCGTCCCACCACTGCTCGGCCTCGGCGACGTCGCCCACCAGCTGCCAGTAGCTCGCCGCGGCGGCGAGCAGTGCCTCGGGTGCCTCCGGCGCCCGCTTGCGCATCGCGGCCACGTAGGCCGGATCCGCCGACTCGACCTTGACCAAGCCACGCGGCCCGCCCTTGTTGCCGCCCCGCTGCACGGGGATGCCGGGCGCCGAGGGGGGAGCCTCAGCGAGCCACGCGTTCTTGATCCGGTTCACCTCCTGCATCTCTGCGTCATCAGACCGTTCAGCCGCCCACTGCTTCAAGAGCTCGTGGACCCCGGAGTCCTCGACCATCCATGCCTCCTCGTCGGTCGGGGATCGGCCATTGCAGCGGAAGGTATTCGGTAGGTCTGACAATCGCCAGACCCTGAATCGCCAGAACACCCGTTACCAGTGCGTGATTGGCCTCATTCCACCCGTCCGGCTCAACGCGAATGGCCGAGGATCACCGACTGTCACTAGGCGACGGGGGTGGCCGTCCCGAAGAGGCTCCGGATGAAGGTGATGATCGACTCTGCGCCCTCACGCAGCCAGCCAAGAGCCGTCTGGACCGCCGAAGCGGACTCCTCGGGCCGGGTGATCAGGAGGAACAGCACCAGCGCGACGCCCGCCAGCACTAGCACCTTCTTGAGGTTCACAGGTCCCTCTCCGTCCATGTCGCTCAGAGGTCGGGCGGCGGACCGCCCGTGTCACCCGCCATGCTCCCTCATTCACCCTTGCGATGAACAACCACCACGCCAGACAGGTCCTGGGATCAACCGCCTCAACACGCCTGCACCGGGGCACATGTCACCCGAATGGCGGCTAAAGAGGTCCCTGTCCAGCGCCGATGTCCTGGGCACGAGGTGAACGCGGAGACCCTCGCATCCCACAGCTTGGACCACACACTGTTGCACCGGGGCTCACCCGGATGCCGAACTCCCGGCATCACGCTACGTCACATCGTGGTGTCTTAATTAATATGCACCCCAGCGTTCACCCAATTACTCCTGCCCGCCGCAGTTCCGCAATTTCGGCATCCGCCACACCCATGTCGGCAAGCACCTCCCCGGTGTTCATTCCGACCTCCACGCCGGGTGCCGGAACCGTCGCCGGGGTCCGGTCGAACCGGGGTGCGGGTGCCGGCTGCGGCACGCCGGAGACGTCCACGAACGTGGCCCGCGCCGCGTTGTGGGGGTGGCGGGCCGCCTCCTCCGGCGTCAGCACCGGTGCCAGGCAGGCGTCCGTGCCGCGCGCCAGCTCCGCCCACTCGTCCCTGGTCCTGGTCTTCACCGCCGCGGCGATGCGGTCGCGCAGCTCCGGCCAGTTCGCCGGGTCGTTGCGCGACGGTGCGTCCGCCAGCCCCAGCACGCGCACCAGGTCGGCGTAGAACTTCTCCTCCAGCGCGCCGATGGCCACGTACCGCCCGTCCGCGGCCTCGTAGACGTCGTAGAACGGCACGCCGCCGTCGAGCATGTTCTCGCCGCGCCCGCCGGACCACATGCCCGCGTTCTTCATGCCGTGCAGGAACGTCGTCAGCAACGCGGCACCGTCGACCATGGCGGCGTCCACGACCTGGCCACGTCCTGACCGCTCGCGTTCGTACAGGGCCGCCAGCACGCCGAGGGCCAGCAGCAGCCCTCCCCCGCCGAAGTCGCCGAGCAGGTTGATCGGGAACGACGGCGGCCCGCCCGCGCGGCCGAGCGGTTCCAGCGCGCCCGCGACGGCGATGTAGTTGATGTCGTGCCCGGCCCGGTCGGCGAGCGGCCCGTCCTGGCCCCAGCCGGTCATGCGCCCGTAGACGAGGCGCGGGTTGCGGGCGAGGCACTGCGCGGGCCCGATGCCGAGCCGTTCGGTCACGCCCGGCCGGAAGCCCTCGACCAGGACGTCGGAGCGTTCGACCAGCCGGAGGACCAGCTCCGCGCCCTCGGGCCTGCGGGTGTCGATCGCGACGGAGCGCCGGCCGCGGCCCAGGAAGTCGCCGGGGACCGCCGGACGGCTGCCCGGCTTGTGCACCTGGACCACGTCGGCACCGAGGTCGGCGAGCACCATGCAGCCGAACGGCGCGGGCGCGAGACCGGCGAGCTCCACGACCCGCAGGCCAGCCAGGGGGCCGCTCACAGGGACCTCGCGATGATTTCCTTCATGATCTCGTTCGTGCCGCCGTAGATCCGCTGCACGCGGGCGTCGGTCCAGGCGCGGGCGATCGGGTACTCGTTCATGTAGCCGTAGCCGCCGAAGAGCTGCAGGCACTCGTCCACGACCCGGCTCAACCGGTCGCTCGCCCAGTACTTCGCCATCGCCGCGGTCGGCACGTCGAGCTCGCCGGTCAGGTGCTTCTCGATGCACTCGTCGATGAACGCCCTGGTCACGGCCGCCTCGGTGGCGCACTCGGCGAGCTTGAAGCGGGTGTTCTGGAACTTGATCAGCTCCTTGCCGAACGCCGTGCGCTCCTTCACGTACTTCAGCGTCACGTCGACGGCGGCCTCGATGCCGGCGATCGAGGCGACGCCGATGATCAGCCGTTCCTGCGGCAGCTGCTGCATGAGCTGGACGAACCCGAGGCCCTCCTGGCCGCCCAGCAGGTTCTCCGCCGGCACCCGCACGCCGTCGAAGAACAGCTCGGCGGTGTCCTGGCCCTTCATGCCGATCTTGTCGAGCACCCGGCCGCGCCGGATGTCGTGCTCGACCACGAGCAGCGAGATGCCCTGCGCGCCCTGACCCGGATCGGTCTTGGCGACCACGATGACGAGGTCGGCGTGCACGCCGTTGGTGATGAAGGTCTTGGAGCCGTCGATGACGTACTCGTCGCCGTCGCGGATCGCCTTGGTGCGGATGGCCTGCAGGTCAGAGCCCGCGCCCGGTTCCGACATGGCGATCGCGCCGACGTACTCGCCGGAGGCGAGCTTGGGCAGCCAGCGCCGCTTCTGCTCCTCGGTGCCGTAGGAGTTGAGGTAGTGGGCCACGATCCCGCTGTGCACGCTGTTGCCCCACGAGCTGTCGCCGGCCCGTGCCTGTTCTTCGAGCAGCACGGCCTCGTGCGCGAACGTGCCGCCACCGCCGCCGTACTCCTCGGGAATGCTCAGGCACAGCAGCCCGAGCTCGCCGGCCTTGCGCCACAGGTCGCGGTCGACCTGCTTCTGCTCGGCGAAGCGCTCCTGGTGCGGCACGACCTCCTTCTCCATGAACGTGCGCGCGAGCTGGCGCAACTGGTCCAGGTCGCTGTCCATCCACCGCGATCGACGCTCTCCCATGTGGTCAACGAAACCACCGGCGGGGGGTCCACGCCATGACCGCCGCGCCTGCCCGTCACCCGAAAATCTGAGCGAAAAAACCACCTCGGTTCGACAGACTGCCCGGTATGCGGATCCACCAGGCCACGCCGGACGACTGGCGGCTGTGGCGCGACGCCCGGCTCGAAGCACTCGCGAGCGACCCCGGCGGGTTCGGGTCGACGCTGGCCCGTGAGCAGGGCCGCACCGAGGACGACTGGCGGGACTCGGTCGGGCGCGGGCTCAAGCTCGTCGCGCTCGACCCCGGTCCGGTCGGGCTGGTCGGTGCGGCGGACCAGCCGGCGGGCCTGCTCCTCTACTCGATGTGGGTCCGCGACTCGCACCGCGGCAAGGGGGTCGGCGAGGCACTGGTCAAGGCCGTGCTGGCGTGGGCGGGGCAGGAAGGCTGGAAGGTCGTGCGGCTGCGCGTGTACGACGACAACCTGCCCGCGCGCCGCCTGTACGGGCGGCTCGGCTTCGTCGACGCGGACGAGCCGGAGCACATGGAGTTCCTGATGAGCTAATCGGTCACCCTTCACGGTCATGGCCAGCTCCACCCGGCCGTCCTAGCGTGAGGGGCATGAGCGAAGCCTTGATCTTCGACGCGGTGCGCACGCCGCGCGGCAGGGGGAAGCGCGGGTCGCTGCACAGCGTCCGGCCCGTCGCGCTGGCCGCCGGGGTGCTGCGCGCGCTGTCCGAGCGCAACTCCCTCGACACCTCTGCGGTGGACGACGTCGTGTTCGGCGTCGTGTCCCCGATCGGCGAGCAGGGCGGCGACATCGCCCGTGCCGCGGTGCTGGCCGCCGGCTGGGACCAGCGGCCGGCCGGTGTGCAGCTCAACCGGTTCTGCGCGTCCGGCCTGGAGTCGGTGAACCTCGCGGCCGCGAAGGTCGCCTCCGGGTTCGAGGACCTGGTCGTGGCCGGTGGCGTCGAGTCGATGTCCCGCGTGCCGATGGGGTCCGACGGCGGTGCGTGGGCGATCGACCCGGCCACCAACTTCGACCTGTCCTTCGTGCCGCAGGGCGTGTCGGCCGACCTGATCGCGACGCTGGAGGGCTTCTCCCGCACCGACGTCGACGCGTGGGCCGCCCGGTCGCACGCGCGGGCGTTCGAGGCGCAGAAGAACGGGTTCTTCGAGCGGTCCGTGGTGCCGGTGGTCGACCAGAACGGCACCGTGGTGCTCAAGGAGGACGAGACCATCCGTCCCGAGTCGACCGTGGAGTCGCTGGGGCGGTTGAAGCCGAGCTTCCAGTTCCACGGCGACCTCGGCTACGACACCGTGGCGATCGACCGCTACCCCGCCGTCGAGCGCATCAGCCACGTGCACACGCCGGGCAACTCCTCGCAGATCGTCGACGGCGCCGCGGCCATGCTGATCGGGTCCGCCGCCGCCGGGCAGGCGCTGGGGCTGACGCCGCGGGCGCGGATCGTGTCCGTCGCGGTCGTCGGCACCGAGCCGACGATCATGCTGACCGGACCCGCGCCGTCCGCGCGCAAGGCACTGGACCGGGCCGGGCTCTCGGTGGAGGACATCGACCTGTTCGAGGTCAACGAGGCGTTCTCGTCGGTGGTGCTGAAGTTCCTGCGCGACATGGACATCCCCGAGGACAAGGTCAACGTCAACGGCGGCGCGATCGCGCTGGGCCACCCGCTGGGCGCGACCGGCTGCATGATCCTGGGCACGCTGCTGGACGAGCTGGAGCGGCGGGACCTGCGCCGCGGCCTGGCCACGCTGTGCGTGGGCGGCGGCATGGGCATCGCGACGATCATCGAGAGGATCTGAGGTGCCTTTCCACTACGACAAGGACTCCGACGGCATCGTCACCCTGACGATGGACATGTCCGGCTCCGCCAACGTGATGAACGACGAGTACCGCGAGCTGATGGGCGACGCCGTCGCGAAGCTCGAAGGTGACGACATCACCGGCGTCATCATCACGTCCGCCAAGAAGACCTTCTTCGCCGGCGGCGACCTGAACGTGCTCATCGCGGTCACCCCGGAGAACGCCTCCCAGGCGCTGAAGGGCGTGGAGGAGCTCAAGGCGCAGCTGCGGCGGCTGGAGAAGCTCGGCAAGCCGGTCGTGGCCGCGATCAACGGCACCGCGCTCGGCGGCGGGTTCGAGATCGCACTCGCCGCGCACCGCCGGATCGTGCTGAACGACAACGGCATCCGCGTCGGGCTGCCCGAGGCGACGCTGGGCCTGCTGCCCGGTGGCGGCGGCGTGACGCGCATGGTGCGGCTGCTGGGCGTGCAGAAGGCGTTGCCGTTGCTCATGGAGGGCAAGCAGCTGCGGCCGGAGCGGGCGTTGCAGGCCGGGATCGTGCACCAGCTCGTGGACACGCGCGAGGAGCTGCTCTCCGAGGCCCGCGCGTGGATCAAGGCGAACCCGGCGCCCGTGCAGCCGTGGGACGTGCAGGGTGCCGGTGTGCCGGACCTGAAGTTCGGCGACCCCAACAGCTACGGCCTGCTGGGCGCGGCACCGGCCGTGCTGCGCAAGAAGTCGCACGGCGCGTACCCGGCGCCGGAGAAGATCATGGCGACGGCGGTCGAGGGCGCGTACGTCGACTTCGACACGGCGCTGAAGATCGAGGGCCGCTACTTCGTGGAGCTGGCCTCCGGTCAGGTCTCCAAGAACATGATCACGGCGTTCTGGTTCAACCTCAACGAGGTCAACGGCCGTGCGTCGGCGTCGGGCAAGCGCGTGGCCAAGCTCGGTGTGCTGGGCGCGGGCATGATGGGCGCCGGGATCGCCGAGGTGTCCGCGAAGGCCGGCATCGAGGTGGTCCTGAAGGACGTGACGCTGGAGTCGGCGCAGAAGGGCGCTCAGGGGCTGGAGGGCATCACGCCGACCGACTCCGACGCCGACCTCGCGGGCTGCGACCTGGTCATCGAGGCCGTGTTCGAGAACCGCGAGCTGAAGAACGAGGTGCTGCCCGCGGCGGAGTCCGCCGCCCTGCCGGACGCGGTGATCGCGTCCAACACCTCGACGCTGCCGATCACCGGGCTCGCGTCGGCGGTGTCCGCGCCGGAGCGGTTCATCGGCCTGCACTTCTTCTCGCCGGTGCCGAAGATGCGGCTCGTGGAGATCATCCGCGGCGAGAAGACGTCGGAGGAGACGCTGCAGCGGGCACTGGACTACGTGCGGCAGATCGGGAAGACGCCGATCGTGGTGAACGACTCGCGTGGCTTCTACACCTCGCGGACGTTCGGCACGTACGTGATCGAGGCGATCACGATGCTGGCCGAGGGCGTGGCACCGGCGCTGATCGAGAACGTGGCGAAGAAGTCCGGCATGGCGGTCGGCCCGCTGGCGGTGTCGGACGAGGTGACGCTGTCGTTGCAGCTCAAGATCCACGATCAGACGCTGGCCGACGACCCGTCGCTGGTGTCCGACAGCCCCGCCTACGACCTGATCCGCGAGATGGTCTCGCTGGGCCGCACCGGGAAGCCGGGCGGCGCGGGCTTCTACGAGTACCCCGAGGGCGGCCGCAAGTTCCTGTGGCCGGAGCTGACCACCCGGTACGCGAGGGCCGACGCCGGGGTGTCCGAACAGGACGTTCGCGACCGGCTGCTGTTCGTGCAGGCGCTGGAGACCGTGCGGTGCCTGGACGAGGGCGTGCTGACCTCCGTGGCGGACGCGAACATCGGCTCGATCTTCGGGTTCGGCTTCGCGCCGTGGAGCGGTGGCACGCTGCAGTTCATCAACTCCTACGGCGTGCAGGCGTTCGTGGAGCGGGCGGACTACCTCGCGGACACCTACGGCGAGCGGTTCCGGCCGCCGGCCTCGCTGCGGGAACGCGACAGGTTCTAGGCGCGGTAGGAGCCGGGTGAGGACCCGGTCCACCGCTTGAAGGCCCGGTGGAAGGCGCTCGCCTCGGAGAACCCGAGGCGCAGCGCCAGCTCCTCCACCGACTCGCCGCCGCGCACCAGCGACGCCACCGCCTGGTCGCGCAGCAGCTGTTCGCGCACCTCGCGGAACGACGTGCCCTCCGCGGCCAGCCGGCGGCGCAGCGTCGGCGCGGAGATGCCGAGCCGGGCCGCGACCGCCTCCAGGCCCGTGACGCCGCTGCCCAGCAGCCTGCGGACGTGCCCGGCCGTGTCGGCGCCGTAGTCCCTGCGCGACAACAGGTCCGCGGGCGAGTGCCGCAGGAACCGCTTCAGCGCCGCCTCGTCCTGGACCACCGGCATGCGCAGGAACCGCGGGTCGAACGCGATGGTCGTCTCCGGCGCGCCGAACGCCATCGGGCAGCTGAAGATCAGGTGGTACTCGCCGGCGTGCGCGGGTTCGGGGTAGGCGAAGGTGGCCTGCCGCAACGGGATGCGCCGGCCGATCAGCCACGACGAGAAGCGGTGCCACAGCACGAGCAGCGACTCGGTGAGGAAGTGGTCGGGGTCGCCGGGGACGTGCAGCCGGAAGGTGCCGTCCGTGAGCGCCAGGTCCAGCGGCTCGTCGAAGAGCGCGTAGAACGCGAGGCCGCGCCGGAGCGCGGACTCCAGGTCGGGGCAGTGCACGGCCAGCAGGCACATCATCGCGAAGGTGCCGCGTTTGGACGGGCGCGGGCCGAACCCCATGAACTCGTCGTCGAGGACCTCCCACAGCGTCTGGATCAGCCGCGTGTACTGGGCGGGCGTGACGCGGGCCCGGTCGTCGGCGAGCAGCGCGGCGGGGATGCCGGCACCGGCCAGCACCTCGGACGGCGACGGGCACGCGCGCAGTGCCGCGCGCACGTAGTGGATCGCCACGGTCCGGGTGTGCACGAACAACAGTAAACGCGGACACGCCACCGGCGGTGGCACGACCCCGGGGAGAGTGGGGGTCGTGCCACCGCCGGTGAAGGCCCACCCAGTGAGCCGTGCTCCTCGCCAATGGGGCATCCGCCCGCCCATCGGCAAGGGACGGTGTTGCGTCCTCCCAATAACGTTATGTGGTCTAGACCAGGAAAGTCAATAGCGCGAAAAGAGCAGGCGCGGCGCCGATGTTTCAGGCCTGTTCCAGCGGTGCTACGGCAAAACCCGCGGAGAAGCGCTGGCACCAGATCACGACACTGCGAATGGTGGACACGTCCACACCGGCCGGGATTTCGTACACCTGGTCGCCACGGTTTCCCTTCAGCTTGCCGAGGCTCGTGAACCCCTCACCGAACTTCTTCTCGGGCTGGGTCGAGGCGTGCGGCGAGAGGTAGACGTACAGGTCAGGGCCGTCGCTGGTGTTCAGCGCCGCGAACTGCACGGAGTGCCCGCCGCCGGGGAGCCGCACGAGGCTCGCCTTGCCGGTGGTGGCGTGTTCGAGCGAGCGCCACTGCCCGGCCGCGATCTCACGCGGCGTTTCCACGGGCGCGGAGGCGGAAACCGCGGGCGCGGTGGTCTGCGACGAAGAGCCGGACACGGGAGCGGTCGGCACGAGGAGTGCGTCGTTCGTTTCGCGGACCGTGAGCAGGCGCCACGGCTGGAACAGGTACAACCCGACGCCGAGAGCGACCACGAGGACGAGTGCGGCGGGGATCAGGAATCGACGGTGACGCATACCGAAAATACTGGCGCAAACCGGACCGGAAAGACCTTACTGAGTTGTTAAGGCCCCTGACGTGACGGCGCGGGCGACGATCGCGTGTCCGGCTCTCGCGATGTTCACCTGCACGGGTGACGCTCTGGCGTGGCGCCTGACCGGAACCGCGCTGGTGGGGCCGGTTCGGCGCCCGCCAGGATCACAGTTCAGTGACAGCGATCACTCAACCACTGGCAAAAAGGCGCCGATAAGGCAGAGGAGTGAGCGTTCTCAGGTACCCGGACCACCGGGTAACCTGCCCTGAGCGTGATCACCTGACTTCCACCCGTGAGCAATTGAGGAGGACTGCTGTGCGCGCACTGTGGGCCGCTGGTGGCTCCGCTGTGCTCGGCTCCGCGTTGCTCGGTGTACTGGTGGGGATGGCGATCCACGGCGTCTCGAACGACCCGGCCGCCAGAACCCCCGCGTCCAGCTGGATCACCACCACCCCGAGCACGGCCGTGAGCAGCACCGAGAGCACCCCGTCGGCGAGCAACGCCCCGGCGAGCACGACCAGCTCCACGCCGAGCCCGCAGCAGACGCCGAAGAGGACGACGCCACCGCCGGCGGCCACGAACCCGGCACCGCCACCCCCGGTGAGCACGACCACGACGACCACGACGACGCCGTCCGGCTGGCCGTGCAGCCCGTTGAACCCGCTGCCGCCACCCACGTGCAAGAACCTGGGCTGACGCGACTCAGCCCAGGTCGCTGCCGACCGGACTCAGGCCGACTCGCGGCGCACCAGCACCGTGGGCAGCATCTGCTTCTTGGTCTTGACCGTCTCGTCGCGCAGCAGCTTCACCAGGTGCTCGACCATGTGCTTGACCTGCTCGTCCGAGTCCTGCCGCACGGAGGTCAGCGGCGGCGAGGTGTGCTCGGCGATGGCCACGTGGTCGTCGAACCCGACCACCGCGACGTCCTGCGGCACCCGCTTGCCCGCCTCGTGCAGGGCCTCCAGCGCACCGGCGGCCATCAGGTCGGACGCCACGAACACGGCGTCCAGCCCCGGCACCTTCGCGAGCAGCGCGGTCATCGCCTTGCGGCCGCCCTCCCGCGTGAAGCCACCGTCCTCGGTGAGCCGGGCGGCACCCTTGTCGTCCAGGCCGAGCGCGGACCTGAACCCGTTCAGCCGGTCGATGGCCGACAGCTCGTCCAACGGCCCGGAGACGTGCACGATCTTCTTGCGCCCCAGCGACTTCAGGTGCTCGGTGGCCAGCACGGCGCCACCCTCGTTGTCGTTGTCGACGAGGTGCATGCCCCGCAACGACCCCCAGGGCTTGCCGGCGTACACCACCGGCAGCGGCAGCTTCTTCACGATCGAGACGAGCTCGTCGTTGCGGTGCGGTGCGAAGACGAGGGCACCGTCGACGTGCCCGCCGGCCAGGAACCGGTGGGCCCGCGCCTGGTCGTCCAGCGAGTGCACCAGCATGAGCACCATCTGCACGTCGACGTCCGCGAGCGCCCGTGCGCCGGCGCGGATCAGGCGCGCGAAGTGCGGGTCGTCGAAGATCTTGGGTTCCGGCTCGGAGAACACCACCGCGACGGCGCCGGTGCGGCGGGTCACGAGGGCGCGCGCGGCACGGTTCGGCTGGTAGCCCAGGGCGTGGACGGCGGCGTTCACGGCCTCCAGTGCCTCGGGGCTGACGCGCGGCGACGCGTTCAGCACTCGTGACGCCGTGGCGCGGGAGACCCCAGCCCTCGCGGCAACGTCTTCCAACGTCGGACGCGCGTGGATGGACACGAGCACCACCACTCCTCGATGAAAACCCTTTGAGTCGCAGGTCAGCTTAGCCGCAAGCGATCTCCGAGGAGGGGCTCCGCGCAGTTCACCGTGTTTTTTCCGCCGCGACCTGGGCAACGGCGGACTTCAGGGCACGCCCGCGGGGTGCGATCGACACCCGCAGCAGGCCGTCCTCCCGGCGTGTCGTGGCGTCGAGACCCGCCCTCGCCGCCGCCCGCACGAGGGCCTTCTCCGACGGCAGGCACCACGCCACGAGCTCGGTGAACCCGGCGGCGCGGGCGTCGCAGGCCAGTGCCGCGAGCAGCGCCGTGCCCACGCCCCTGCGCTGCCAGGCGTCCTCCACGAGCAGCGAGACCTCGGCGCAGTCCGGTGTGCCGGTGCGGATGAGCTGGCCCAGCGCGACCACCTGGTCCCCGCACTGGGCGAGGACGGTGGTGCCGCGCGGCGGGTTGAGCAGGCGGTGCAGCCAGCGGCGGGGCACCGTGCGCATGCCGGAGTGGTAGCGGTTGAACAACGTCTTCATCGAGCAGCGGGAGTGCAGGTCGCCCACGACGTCCTCGTCGGCGGACGTGCCGGGGCGCAGCACCAGGGCCACGCCGTCGTCGCTGAGCATTCCGCGCAAGGCGGGCGCCGGGGCGTCCACGAGGTCGAGCAGGGCCTGTGCCCGCGCGAGCTCGACCTGGGTGAACCGCGCCCACCCGCGCCGCGCCGCCAGTTCGCCGAGCTGCACCTGCCCCTCGCCGGCCTCGCCGTGCACCACCGAGTCGGCGGACAGCACCTGCCGCAGCGCCTCCGCGGTCCGGCCGGGATCGGCCAGTGCCATCCTGGCCGCCCGCAGCACCGCCGTCGGCTCGTCCACGAGGTCCCGCAGGTCGGCGCTGGTGATGCCGACGCACCTGGCGCCCTCGCTGCGCACGGCCTCGACGAGGTCGGCGGGCAGCACGCCCTCCCCCGCGCGCACGACGATCTCGTCGAGCACCCCGCCGGGAACGGGCATCACGTGCAGGGCGAGCACGTTGCAGTCGGCCGCCGCCAGCCGGACGGTGACGCGGGCGAGCGCGCCGGGACTGTCGCTGAGTTCGAAGCGCACGCGCCAGGTCGTCGTCATGGCGACCAGCCTTCCCGGGGCCTGTTGCGGTGACGCGACACCTCGGTAAAACCGGTCCGGCAGATCGTGTCCTCGACGCCGGACCCCGTTCACCTCGCGGCCGTAGCGTGCCGCGCCATGAGGAGAACCCTGGCCGTGGGCCTGACGATCGTGACCGTCACCGCACTGGCCACGCCCACCACCGCCGCCCCCGATCCGGCTCGTCACCCGGCCCGCGGGCAGGCCGTCCTGACGAACTTCGCCGCGCTGCCCGCCGAGACCTTCGTCCCCGGCAGCGAGCCCAGCGGCGCCGCGCTCGGCACGGCTCCGGTCAACGGCGTCACGCCGCCGTTCGCCGACCAGCCGGTCCAGGGCTTCAGCGGCCTGCTGCGCAACAGCGACGGCACGTTCGACGTCATCTCGGACAACGGCTTCGGCACCAGGGCCAACAGCGCCGACTTCCTGCTGCGCATCCACCGGATCGCCCCGGAGTTCCGGTCGGGGAACGTCGACGTGCTCGGCGGCATCACGCTCACCGACCCCGGCAACAGGATGCCGTTCCCGCTCGTGCGCGCGGACCGGGTGCTGACCGGCCAGGACCTCGACATCGAGTCGATCACCCGCACCGCCGACGGCACCTACTGGATCGGTGACGAGTTCGGCCCGTACCTGCTGCACTTCGACCGCGCCGGCCGGCTCCTCTCGGCCCCGGTCCCGCTGCCTGGCGTGCGTGCGCCGGAGAACCCGGCCGGTAGCCCCAACCTGGGCAGCAGCAAGGGTTTCGAGGCGATCACCCTCTCCCCCGACGGCAAGACGATCAACGCGCTGCTGGAGGGCACCGTCGCCGGTGACGAGCCGGGCACGCTGCGGCTGAACGAGCTCGACGTCGAGCGCAACCGGTTCACCGGAACGAGGTGGGTCTACCAGCTGGAGAACCCGGATCTCGCCATCGGTGACGCCATCGCGGTCGACCGGAACCGGCTGCTGGTCATCGAGCGCGACGGCGGCCAGGGCGCCGCCGCGCTGGTCAAGCGGATCTACCTCGCCGACAAGCGCGACCGCGACCGGGACGGCAAGCTCGACAAGACGCTGGTCGCGGACCTGCTCGACCTCGCGAACCCGAAGCACGTGGGCGGCCAGGCCGACCCGTTCCGCTTCCCGTTCACCACGATCGAGGACGTCACGATCCTCGACGACCGGACGCTGCTGGTCGCCAACGACAACAACTTCCCGTCGTCGTCGGGCCGCACGCCGGGCAAGCCGGACGACAACGAGCTCATCACCATCAGGCTGGCCGACACCCTGCACGCCGACCCGCGGGTGCTGCGCCGACGCTGAACCGGCGGGCCGAAACGAGAGAGCGCTCTCACCTGTGGACAGGCCTGTCCGCGGGTGAGAGCGCCGAAGCCCCCGGTACTAGACGGTGTAGCCGTGCGCGGGCAGGCCGTTGTTCCCGATGATCCGGGCGAACGTGGCCGCGCTCTCCTTGACGGTGCGCTGCTGCGTCTCGAAGTCGACGTGCACGATGCCGAACCGCTGCGAGTACCCGGCCGCCCACTCGAAGTTGTCGAGCAGCGACCACGCGAGGTAGCCGCGGACGTCCGCACCCGCCGAGATCGCCCGGTGCACCGCGCGCACGTGGTCCACCAGGTACCTGGTCCGCTGCACGTCCACGACGCGGCCCAGCTCGTCGACCTCGTCCGGGAACGCGGAGCCGTTCTCCGTGACCACCAGCGGGATCCCGTCGACGTGCCGCGACAGGCGCACCAGCAGCTCGGTGAACGCGTCGGCGTTCTGCTCCCACCCGAACCCGGTGAGCTCACCGCGCGGCGGCTGCATCGCGACACCGCGCAGACCGGCGTGCGGGCCCTCCGGCACGAAGTCCGGGTCGGCCGCCGCCACGCGGGTCGGGTTGTAGTAGTTGACGCCGATCCAGTCGACCGGGGTGGCGATGGTCTCCATGTCGCCGTCGCGGACCACGTTCGTCCAGTCGCCCAGCCAGCTCGTGTCCTGCAGGACGTCGAGCGGGTAGCCGCGGCCGAGCACCGGGTCGAGCAGGATGCGGTTCTGCAGCCCGTCGACCTTGCGCACGGCCTCCAGCGAGGCCTCCGACTCGTCGTCCGCCCAGATCGTGCTGAAGTTGAGCACGAGCGAGAGCCGGTGCGACTCGGGTGCCTGCGCGCGCAACGCCTGCGTGGCCAGCCCGTGGGCGAGCAACAGGTGGTGCGCCGCCTCCAGGGAGGCCACCGGGTCGGCCACGCCCGGCGCGTGGATGCCGTTGCCGTAACCCAGGAACGCCGACACCCACGGCTCGTTCAACGTCGTCCACGCCTGCACCCGGTCCCCGAGCCGCTCGTGCACGATCGCCGCGTAGTCGGCGAAGCGGTAGGCGGTGTCGCGGTTGCGCCAGCCGCCGAAGTCCTCCAGCACCTGCGGGAGGTCCCAGTGGTACAGCGTCACGAGCGGCTGAATGCCCTTGTCCAGCAGCGCGTCCACCAGCCGGTCGTAGAACGCGAGACCGCGCTCCTCGACCGCGCCGCTGCCGCCCGGCTGGATGCGCGGCCACGCCACCGAGAACCGGTAGGCGGCCAGCCCCAGCGACGCCATCAGGTCCACATCGGACTCATACCTGCGGTAGTGGTCGCAGGCGGGGTCACCGGTGTCGCCGGCGAGCACCTTGCCGGGTGTCGCGGCGAAGGTGTCCCAGATCGAGGGCCCTCGACCGTCCACTGTGGTCGATCCCTCGATCTGGAACGCCGCGGTCGCCGCTCCCCACAGGAAGTCCGGTGGGAAGCTCAGCACCTCCCGCTCGACCTCGACGTCCGAGTCGGTCGTCATTCACTCACATCCCTCTGCGGCGTTCAGCCCTTGACAGCGCCCTGCATGATGCCCCCGACGATCTGGCGGGACAGCAGGACGAAGATCGCGATCACCGGCAGCACGGCGAGCGTCGCGCCGGCCAGCATCAGCGAGTAGTCGGTGTAGTACCCGCTGGCCAGTGTCGACAGCGCGACCTGGACGGTCGGGCTGTCGTTGGGGTCGAGCACGATCAGCGGCCAGAAGAAGTCGTTCCACGACGTCATGAACGTGAACATGCCGAGCACCGCCGCCTGTGGCCGCACCGCGGGGAACCCGACGTGCCAGAACGTCCGCAGCACCGAGCACCCGTCGACCCGCGCGGCCTCGATCAGCTCGTACGGCACGGTCTCCTCGCACGCCTGGCGCATCCAGAACACCGCGAACGAGCCGATCAGCACCGGGACGATGACGGCCTGCAGCGTGCCGTACCAGTCCAGGTCCGACATCAGCATGTACAGCGGGATCACGCCCAGCTGCGTGGGCACCATGGCGGTGCCGAGCACGACCAGGAACAGCGAGTCGCGTCCCTTGAACCGCAGCCGGGCGAACGCGAAGCCCGCGAGCGTGCCGAGCACGACGTTCGAGATCGCCACGGTCGAGGCGACGATGAACGAGTTCTGCATCGCCAGCCAGAAGTCGACCGTGTCGAAGACGCGGGTGACGTTCTCGACCAGGTTGCCGCCGGGGATCAGCGGCGGCACCCGCTCGCCGAGCACCGAGTTGTCCTTCGACGCCACGATGAACGAGTAGTACAGCGGGAACACCGAGGCCACGAGCACCGCGACCAGGAACCCGTAGAGCAGCGGTCCCGCCTTCGCGCGAGTCATGATCACCCCTTCGACGCGATGCGCCGCGTCAGCGAGAAGTTGATGACCGCGACCAGCAGCACGACGATGAACAGCATCCACGCCACGGTCGCCGCGTAGCCCGCGTCGAACAGCCGGAAGCCCTTCTCGTACATGTAGAGCACGAGCGTCTGGAACTGCCGGTCCGAGCCGCCGGTGCTGTTGTTGGCGGCGAAACCGGGGTCGAACAGCGCCGGTTCCGCGAACAGCTGCAGGCCACCGATGGTCGAGGTGACGACGGTGAACAGGATGGTCGGCCGGATCGAGGGCACGGTGATGGCCCAGAACATCCGCCAGCGCGACGCACCGTCCAGGGTGGCCGACTCGTACATGTCCCTCGGCACCGACTGCATGGCGGCCAAGTACAGCAGCGCGTTGTACCCGGTCCAGCGCCACATCACCATCGACGAGACGGCGAGGTGCGAGGCCCACGTCTCCGCGCGCCAGTCGACCGGGTCGATCCCGACGAGCCCGAGCAGGTAGTTCACGATGCCGAAGTCGCGGCCGTAGAACTGCGCGAACACCAGTGCCACCGCGGCGACCGAGATGACGTTGGGCAGCAGCACGCCCGCGCGCCAGAACGCCCTGCCCCGCAGTCCCCTGTCGAGCAACGCGGCCAGGCCGAGCGCCGCGAGCAGCTGCGGCACGGTCGACAGGACGAACAGGCTGATCGTGTTGAACAGCGCGTTCCAGAAGTTCGGGTCGCCGAACAGCCGGCTGTAGTTGTCCAGGCCGACGAACCCCTGGTCACCGTCGATCAGCTGCCAGTCGTGCAGCGACACCCACGCCGTGTACAGCAGCGGGTAGAGCCCGAAGACCGCGAACACGACGAAGAACGGCGCGATGATCAGGTACGGCGTGTACCTGGCGTCCCAGCGGCTCAGCCCCAGTCGCCTGGGCTTGTCCGGAGGAGGAGGAACCGAGGCGGCCGAAGCCGCCTCGGTCTCCGCACGCGTCAACGTCACTTGACGACGTCCTGCGCTTCCTTCAACGCCTGCGTCCAGGCGTCGGCTCCGGACTGCTTGCCCTGCTCGACCCGCGTGAGCGCGGAGGCGAACACGGGGCCGACCTTCGAGTCCTTCGTGCCGCGGTAGGTGGGCTTGAGCGACTCGGCGGAGCTGGCGAAGATCTGGCCGACCGGCGCGGAGTTGAAGTACTCGTTGACCGTGGCCTGCACCTCGGCGTCCTGGTAGACCTTGGGCTGGCTGGGCAGGTTGCCGGTCTCCTTGAAGATCCGCTTCTGCTGCTCGGGGGCGGTCAGCCACCTGGCCAGCTCGTAGGCCTCCTTGGGGTGCTTGCCCTGCTTCGGGATCGCGAGGAACGACCCGCCCCAGTTGCCGCCACCGCCGGGCGCCGTCGTGACGTCCCACTTGCCGGCCGCACCGTCACCGGCACCGGCCTTGATGAGCGCGAGCGCCCAGGCGGGGCAGGTGGTGGTGGCGAACGAGCCCTGCTTCAGCGCGACGTTCCACTCCTGGCTGAACGGCTCCAGCGCGCCGGTCTGCTGCTTGGTGCCCAGCGCCGCCGCGGTGTCGAACGCGGTCTTGACCTTGTCGTTCTTCTCCGCGATGTAGGAGTCGTCCTTCGCGAAGTAGCCCTCCTCGGTCTGGTCGAGGATGGCCTTGTAGACGTTGCGGCCGGTGTCGACGAACTTCACGCCCGGCGTCTTGGCCGTGAACTGGTCGGCGACCTTCGCGTAGTCCGCCCACGTCGGCCACAGCTTCGCGACCTCGGTGCGGTCGGTCGGCAGGCCGGCCGCCGCGAACAGGTCGCTGCGGTAGCACAGGCCCAGGCTGCCCATGTCGGTGCCGAGGCCCACGACGAACTCGCCGTTGTCGGCGGTGCCCTGGTTCCACTTCCAGTCGGCCCACTGCGACTTCAGGTCCTTGGCGCCGTAGTCGGCGAGGTTCACGAACTTGTCCTTGGAGGCGCGGAACTGGCTGACCACGCCCTCCTCCAGCGCGACGATGTCCGCGGCACCGCGGCCACCCGCCAGCTGCGTGGCGAGCTGCGTGTTGTGCTGCTCCATCTTGACCTTGCGCTGCTCGATCTTGACGTTCTGATGCGAGGCCATGTACTCCTCGATCAGCTTGTCGTAGCCGAAGTCGGAGAACAGGCCCAGTGACAGCTCGATCTTGCCGTCAGCCTCGGAACTCCCGCCGCATCCCGCGGCCAGAACCAGCACGAGGGTCGCAGCGGTGCTGCCGACCAGCCTTCTGTTCATCCGTCCTCCTCGACGGCGCCGTAGGCGCATGTGAACCACGGTGAGAGCGCTCTCACACTCAACTGGAGAGCGGCCGCTGTCAAGCGGTCGACATCGTTCCGTAACTTTGTGGAGGCGGGCAACAAAAACCTGTGCCGGGATCGTCCTGTGCCCCGATCGAGACCACGCGGGAGCGCGCGAACGAGAAGAGGGACGACCGGGCCCTCGCTCCGGTCGTCCCTCTCATCCCAGGTAGAGGGCATTGCGACGAAAAAATGACGCCCGCTCCCAAGATTTTTTTCCGCGTGCCCTCGACACAGCGGAGGCCCGGCGCCCCGACGGCACCGGACCTCCACCGATCCCCGGTCGTGCGGCCCCTGTTCCGCACGTCCGGCCCGCCCGGTCCGGGGCCCCGACCCCCGGTTCCGGACGAACGTCCTACGCCTCCGCCATGCCCGCGACCACGGAGTTCTTCGCCGCCCGGCGTGCGGGCAGTGCGGCCGCGACGACCGCCGCGACCACGGCCAGGCCGAGCATGATGCCGATCTGGCCGAACGGGACGGAGAAGCTGATCTGGAACTCGTCGTTGGAGATCGCCTCGACCAGCAGCCACCCGAACCCGGCGCCGAGCAGGACGCCCACGACCGCGCCGATCAGCGCCATCAGGATCGACTCGACCACCAGCATCTGCCGCAGCTGGCCCCTGGTGAGGCCCAGGGCCCGCAGCAACGCCGACTCGCGGGTCCGTTCCAGGACCGAGAGCGTCAGCGTGTTCGCGATGCCGAACAGGGCGATGACCAGCGCCAGGCCGACGAGCGCCCAGATGAAGAGCAGGATCTGGTCGATCTGGGCGTTGAGCTCGGCCTTCGTCTCGGCGGCGGAGTTCAGCACCGCGACCGGCGAGGTGGCGATGACGCGTTCCAGGTCGGCCCGCGCGGTCGCGACGTCGGTGCCCGGCGCGAGCTTGACCAGCAGCTTCCCGTACCCCTTCGGTGCCTCCTTCAGCACCGAGGTGGCCGAGGGCAGCGTCACGATGCCCGTGCCGAAGCTGCTGTCCTTGAGCAGCGCGACGACCGTGAAGTCCTTGCCGCCGAGCTTCAGCGGCGAGCCGACCGAGAGGCCCGCTTCCTTGGCCTCCTTCTCGCGCATCGCGATCTCGTTGTCCTTGAGCGCGGTCAACGGCCCGGTGGTCGTCTGCGCCCGCACCAGCGACCCGATCGCGTCCGCCGGGTAGCCGGTCACGTAGGCGTACGGCAGCTGCGGCGACTCGGTGGACGCGGTGAGCTCCGGCGCGACCTTCGCGACGTTGCGGACCTTCGCGAGCTCGTCGGCGAACTTCTGCGTGAGCGGCTGGCTGTAGACGCTCGACGTGACCTCGTAGTCGGACGGGAACTGCTCGTCGACCTTCTTGTTCATCGTCTCGCGGCCGCTGCCGGCCACGACCGTCACCATCGCCACGATGGTCACGCCGATCATCAGCGCCGCCGTGGTCGCGGCCGTGCGCTTGGGGTTGCGGCCCGCGTTGGCCGAGGCCAGCTTGGCCGGGACACCGCGCAGCACCTTGCCGAACAGGCGGTTGACCGGGCCCACGTAGAGCGGGCCGAGGAGCAGGACCGCGAACAGCAGCACCATCGTGGCGCCGCCGGTGATGAACAGCGCGGGCTCCTCCTTCTCCTGCTGCAGGCCGAGGTAGACGGCGGCACCGCCGACCAGCGCGACCAGGGTGGCGACCGCGATGCGGACCTTGCCGGTGCGGGCGACGTCGTCGTGGCTGTCGGGCTGCGAGCGCAGCGCGGCGACCGGTGCGACCTTCGTGGCGCGGCGGGCCGGCAGCACGGCCGACAGCACGGTCACGACGACACCGACGCCGAAGCCGGCGGCGATGGTCACCCACGAGATCGGCAGGCGGATCGCGACGTCGTCGCCGCTCGGGCCGCCGACCGTGCCCACCAGTGCCTGCAGGCCGGCCGAGACGCCGAGACCGCCGAGGATGCCGAGCACGGACGCCGCGAGCCCCATGAAGACCGCTTCGGCGAGCACGCTGCGGAACACCTGGCCGCGTTCGGCGCCGACGCAGCGCAGCAGCGCGAGCTCCTTGGTGCGCTGGGCGACCAGGATCGTGAAGGTGTTGTAGATGACCATGCCCGCGACGACGAGCGAGATCGCGGCGAACGCGAGCAGAAACGTCTTGATCTCCGCGGCGGCGTCACCGACCTGCGCCAGCGTCTCCTGGGTCAGCTGCTCACCGGTCTGCACGTTGTAGTTCGCACCGATGACGGCCTTGATGTTGTCCACGAGCTGCTGCTGGGACACACCGTCCTTCGCGACGGCGACGATCTCGTAGACGCGCTGCTTGGGGATGACCGTGCGCAGGCCCTCCGGCGACACCACGACGTGGTCGCTGCCGGACATCGAGATGCTGCTCGCGCCCTGCTGGTAGGTGCCGACGATGGTGAACGCGTGCTCGGCGTTGTCCTCGTCGAGCAGCTTGAGCTTGTCGCCGACCTTGAGCTTCGCGATCTGCGCGGTCTTGACGTCGACGGAGGCCTCGTCGGCCTTGGCCGGGTACCTGCCGTCTTCAAGGTTGAAGTCGCGCAGCTTCTCCGTGGTCGGCAACGGCTGGACCAGCGCGTTGCGCGCCTTGCCGTCGCCGCCGAGCAGTGCCGCGCTGCCGAACTCGCGGGAGTCCGCGCCGGCCACGCCGTTCGTGGCGCGGATCTTCTCCACGAAACCGGCCGGGATGCCGTTGTCCCGGTCGGGGCTGTTGTCGGACAGGTGCACCGCCGCGTCCACGTTGCGGGCGCTGCGGGCGAAGTTGTCCCTGGTCTGTTCGCCGACGGCGTCGCCGAGCACGAGCGTGCCCGTCACGAACGCGACGCCGAGCGCGATGGCGATGCTGGACAGCACCAGCCGCGCCGTGCGGGCGCGCAGGCCCGCGAGGATCGTCTTCAGCATCGCTTGCTCACGCCCCCAGGTGCGTGAGGGCGTTCACGACGGACTCGGTGGTGGGCTGGTGGATCTCACCGGCGAGGCGGCCGTCGGCGAGCAGCACCACGCGGTCGGCGTAGCTGGCGGCCACCGGGTCGTGCGTCACCATGATCACGGTCTGGCCCAGCTTGCGCACCGACATGCGCAGGAAGTCGAGGACCTCGGCACCGCTGCGCGAGTCCAGGTTGCCGGTCGGCTCGTCGGCGAAGATGACCTCGGGACGGGCGACGAGCGCACGGGCGCACGCCACGCGCTGCTGCTGGCCACCGGACAGCTCGGTCGGGCGGTGGGTGAGGCGGTCGCGCAGCCCCAGGACGTTGACGATGGTGTCGAACCACTCCTTGTCCGGCTTGCGGCCGGCCAGTTCGAGGCCCAGCAGGATGTTCTGCTCCGCGGTCAGCGTCGGCAGCAGGTTGAACGCCTGGAAGACGAAGCCGACGCGGTCGCGGCGCAGCTTGGTGAGGTCCTTGTCGTTCAGCTTCGTGATCTCGGTCTGTCCGATGTGGATCGCGCCGCTGTCCACGGTGTCCAGTCCGGCGAGGCAGTGCATCAGCGTCGACTTGCCCGAGCCCGACGGGCCCATGATGGCGGTGAAGCGGCCCGCCTGGAACGCCACGTTGATGCCGTCGAGAGCCCGCACGGCGGTGTCACCCCTGCCGTAGACCTTCACCAGGTTGTGGGCCGCCGCGGCGGTCGTGCCGACCGCTCCCACCTCGGACACCAGTGCAGACATGTCGCTTGCCTTCCTCGCAGGGGAGTTCCGTGCTTGACGAGGAAGAAGCTATTTCGGCGTCCCGTGCGCGGACATCAACTCCGCGACGCGTTCCGCATCAGCCTGGAGGATGACAACCTACGGGGTTTCGAGCAGACCCCGGTCGTACGCGATCGCGACGGCCTCCGCACGCCGGGAGGCCCCCAGCTTGGCCATGATCCGCGAGAAGTGCACGGACACGGTCTTCTCGCTGATGTAGAGCTCCTCGCCGACCTCGCGGTTGGTGCGCCCGGTGGCCACCAGTTCGAGCACGGCGCGTTCCCGTGGGGTGAACAGGTCGACCTGCTCGCGCACCGGCGCGTCCGCCCTGAGGGTGATCCGGGCCCGTTTCGCGACCGCGGCCACGGCGTCCGCGAGCGGTTTCGCGCCGAGCTTCGTGGCCGTCTCGTCGGCTTTGCGCAGCTCGTCGGCCGCCTCGTCCCTGCGGTCGGCGCCGAGCAACGCCTCCGCGCGCCGCCACCGGCACAGCGCCTGCTCGAAGACGAGGCCGTAGCCGAACCCGTCGACGGCCGCCTGCCACAGGTCCGGGTCGCCGGGGCCGTCGAGCCGGCTCTCCTCGGCCTGCGACCGCGCCAGCCAGGCGCGGCCCTCCGGTCCGAGCGTGCCGGTGCGCGGGACGCCGTTGCGCGCGGTCAGCCGCACGTGCTCGGCCAGCTCGCGGCCCCGCGCGATCGCCTCCCGCTCGGCGGCCGCGTCCCGCTTGCGGCGTGCCTTGGCGGCGATGTCGGCGTGGGCGACGACGCCGATCGCGCCGATGCGGATGTCGCCCAGCGCCCACGGCCCGCCCAGCTTGCGGGTCCACTCCAGCACGTCGGTGACCCGTTCGACCGCCAGCTCCGGCCGGCCGCGCCACAGCGCGAGCTCGCCGCCGGTGCCGCCGGTGATCAGCGCGATCTGGATGTCGCGGTGCCAGTCGCTGCGCAGCTTCGTGATCACCCGCTCGGACTCGGCCAGCTCGCCGCGCCCCACGGTGAGGTGCGTGTTCGCCGCCCGCAACCGCGCCAGCACCGTGGAGGACACCGACATGCCGGGCGGTTCGCTCGCCCACGCCGCGTACGCCCAGTCGCCCAGGTAGTAGTGCACGAGCACCTGGAAGATGCGGATCTCCAGGCCGAACATGCTCCAGGTCAGCCCGGTCTGCTGGGCCCGCTCCCCCGCCTCGTTGTAGACGCGGGCGGCCTCCTTCAGCTCGCCGTGGTCGTAGTGCATCAGCCCGAGGTAGTACCAGGCGCGCAGCTCGGTGTTGACCGCGCCGACCTCCCGCGCGACCTCGATCGCGCGCTCGAAGTGCTCCCGCGCCTGCTCGCGCCGGTCGAGGTAGTCGTCGAGGATGCCGAGCGTGCCGAGCGCGTCGGCCACGGCACCGGGCGCGTTCGCCTTCTGCCCGTCCGCGATGGCGAGCTCGGCCGCCTCGCGCGCGTCGGCCTCCCGCCGCTGCTGCCGCAGCAGGGACGCCTTGCCCGCCAGCACACGGGCGCGCGTGGGGCTCGCCTCCCGGTCGTGGACGAGCTCCCACGCCGCCATCATGACCTGGTGGTGCTCCAGCTCGTTGCCGTCCAGGATGGACAGCGCCTGCGCGAGCCGCAGCAACACCTCCGCCGCGGCCTCCGGCGACTGCCCGCCGAGCGCTTTCTTCGCACTGCGCCCGAACGCCACCGACCGCTCCGGCTGCCCCGCCGTGCCGGCGACCCAGGACGCCCTGCGCAGCAGCGTCGCTTCGTCCACATCGGACGGACGGTCGGCGGCGGGCACGGCGTTCCACAGGTTGAGCGCCATCTCCAGGTGCTGCAACGACTCCGCGGGCGCACCCGCGCGTTCGGCCTCCTTGGCGGCCTGGATGAACGCCGTGAGCGCCTGCCCGTGGTCGTGGCTCTGGAACGCGTGGTGGGCGAGCGCCGCGGCCGCACCGCGTTCGTCGAGGTGCTGGGCGAGGTGGCGCGCGTACGCGGCGTGCAGCCGAACCCGTTCGCCCGGAAGGAGATCGCCGTAGACGGCCTCCCGCAGCAGCGCGTGCCGGAACGTGTAGACCTCGTCGTCGTGCACGACGAGCAGGTGGTGCTGGACGAGCTCGCGCAGCGCGGTGTCGAGCGCGATGTCGCTCATGCCCGCGACCTCCTTGAGCCGCTCGTGCCGCACCCGCCGCCCCCTGACCGACGCGACGCGGACGACGTGCTGCGCCTCCGGGCTCAGCTGCTCGACCCGGCTCAGCAACACGTCGGCGAGGGCACTGGGGAGCGACCGGTCGTCACACGTCGCCACGGCGATGAGCTCCTCGGCGAAGAACGCGTTGCCCTCCGACCGTTCCGCGACCTGCCCGACGACGTCCTCCGGCAGGTCGTCGCTCAACGCCTCGACGAACCGGCGCGCGTCCGCGGCGTTGAAGGGCGCGAGGTCGAGCCGTTCGACGGCGGGCAGCCGCACCAGCTCGGACAGCAGGGGCCGCAACGGATGGCTGCGGTGCAGGTCGTCACCGCGGTAGGTGCCGACGACGAGCAACCGCTGGGACTTCAAGCGGGACAACAGGAACGACAACAGGTACCGCGTCGACGCGTCCGCCCAGTGCAGGTCCTCGACCACCAGCAGCACCCGCTGCCGCTCCGACAGCTCGCCGAGCAACCCGAGCACCGCGTCGAACAACTGCAGCTGCCCGACGTCCTGCTCCGGCCGGCGACCGGGGATGAGACTCGGCGCCAGCATCGCCCCGGTACCGGGCTCCCGTTCGGCCGGAAGCGCGAGCTGCGGCAGGAGCATCGCCAACGCCGGCCAGTTCGCGGTCTCGGTCTTCAACCGGCTGAGCGCCTCGGCGAACGGCAGGTACGGCAACCCCGTCTCCCCCGCGTCGAGGCACCGTCCCAAGAGGACCAGCGTGTCCGGCGCGTCCGCGGCCAGCTCGTCGATCAGCCTCGTCTTGCCCACCCCCGCGTCCCCGGCGAGCAGCACCGCGCCCGCGACACCGTTGCCGGCCTGGGCGAGGGCGGCGCGCAGCCGGGCCAGTTCGCGGTCGCGCGCGACCAGGGGAATTCCGGAACCTAGGCGTGCCACGACAGGCATGCTCGCACACCTCACGGGCTGGTGCCGCTGGGTTTCGTGGAGGTGCGGTGGATCACGCGGTGCAGCCAGGAAGGGGTGGATGGGTGGTGGTTGTGCTGTCGGTCGCGGGAGTGCTGCCAGTTGTGGTGGGCGGTTGCTCGGCGGTAGGCGATTTCGGCTTTGAGGGCTTCTGGGGTCCATTCGGTCATGGAGGTGAGGGTGGTGCTGAGGGGGTG
>NZ_LGDY01000127.1 GCF_001279525.1 Nocardia sp. NRRL S-836
GTGGATGGGTTGGCCGGTGGTGGCGTCCCAGATGCGGGCGGTGTCGGTGCTGCCGGTGAGGATGCGGGTGTTGTCGGGGGACCAGGCCACGGAGTCGATGGCGTCTTCGTGTCCGGTTAGCTGGTGGATGGGTTGGCCGGTGGTGGCGTCCCAGATGCGGGCGGTGTTGTCGGTGCTGCCGGTGAGGATGCGGGTGTTGTCGGGGGACCAGGCCACTGCGTTGACCAGGCTCTGGTGCCCGGTTAGCTGGTGGATGGGTTGGCCTGTCGTGGCGTCCCAGATGCGGGCGGTGTTGTCGGCGCTGCCGGTGAGGATGCGAGTGTTGTCGGGGGACCAGGCCACGGAGTCGATGGCGTCTTCGTGTCCGGTTAGCTGGTGGATGGGTTGGCCTGTGGCGGCGTCCCAGATGCGGGCGGTGTCGTTGCTGCCGATGAGGATGCGGGTGTTGTCGGGGGACCAGGCCACTGCGTTGACCGCGGTTTCGTGTCCGGTTAGCTGGTGGATGGGTTGGCCTGTGGTGGCGTCCCAGATGCGGGCGGTGCTGTCGGCGCTGCCGGTGAGGATGCGGGTGTTGTCGGGGGACCACGCCACTGCGTTGACCATGCCCATGTACTGTGCAAAGTGTCTAAAATGCTGCTGTTCATCGCTCTCTGGAATAGGAGCGATCAAAAGGCCGACCCCAGTATTTGGGGCTGGCGTGCAGAACAACAGTTGAGTCCGGTACGTCCTTGTGCTGTTGAAGGCGACACCTTCGATGTGGCAGCGGCGGAGAATTGCCCCAACAGCGTTGGACCCACGCCACGACGACCTGGTGAGCAGCGACTCGTGAAATTCGGCGCCACTGGCCTCCGCATCAGTGAAGTCCGCCTCGGTGAGGTCTACGTGGTGGAACCGGGAACCTCGCAGGTCCGCTCCTGTCAAGGAGGCAGTGTTCATGCGGAGCTTGTCGGCCCGGCTCTCTTCTCCGAAGTGCCAGCCTGACAGCGCTGCTCCAGCGAGCTGCACCCCAACCAGCGACTGACAGGGGTAACCATGCCGCTGAGCGTGAAGTGCGTACGCGAGAGCAAGTTCGGACGCTTGCGGTCGATACCTGCGTCCTATCGTTTGCAGGGCAGCGAGCGGCTCGACCGGCTCAGCCGCGATCAGCTGACCGAGGAAGTCCAGCGTCTCAGGGCTCGGCACCGGCATCGCGACAGCCTCGATGTCGCGACCAGCACCGTTGATCTCGCAGAGGGTGCGGAACAGGTACCGCGCCAGGAAGTACTCGAAGAGTGAGCGGTGCGCGAACCTGAAGGTGTCGCCCTCACGCTTGAGGAATGTGGCCGTGCGGAAGTCCGCGGTCCAGAGGTCAGGAAGGTGCCCGCGGTAGTGCCGGAGGAGATCCGGACGCTGGTCGAGCGCACCCAACAGCCAGTCGTCCACCTCGGCGGGGCTCCACGCATTCTTGCCGGAACGCCACAGGCCGGCCGCGATCTCCTCCATCAACAGGCGTTTGTGATCGGGGGTCAGCGTGTGCTTACCGCTGTCGCGGGCGATCCAGCGGTCCACCACCTCGGCGTAGATGTCGACCGAGCGGAGCGTCCGGCCCTCCAGCTTGGCCGTCTCGATGAACTCCACCTGGTCGGCGATGAGCCGCAGCGTGATGGGTCGTTGGGAGAGTTCGGTCAGGTTGTGGACGGCGCCGATCGTCTCGAGGAAGCGGTCGACCCACTCGTCGTCCCGGCCGAGGTTGCCCTTCAGGTACTCGCGCACCTGCTCCGGCCGGAACGGGCGCATCAGCAGCGCCAGGTAGTCGTTGCCACGCAGCTTCCTGCGGGATTCGCCCGTGAAGAAGGTGACCTCGTCGCGGATGGTGCGGAAGTACTGCGTGCGACAGGTCAACAACATCTTGGACGGAGCGTCCGCGGGCAGCGCGCGCCACAGTTGACGGGTGAACAGCTGGCGGTCGTGTGGGCTCAGGTGGACGAGGACCTCGTCCAGGCCGTCGAACACGATCACCGCGCGTTGTTCGAGCTGGGACCGCACCACTGCCGCGTTGAGCCGTTCAGGAGGAACACCAGGGCGGCGGGTCGCGTCGAGGACGTTGTCCAGGATGCGGTCGAGCGTCATCGCGCCGTCGAGACCGGTGATGCGCACGTTCCGCAAGTCGAACAAGAGCGGCATCGGGAAGGACGCGTCGTTCTCGTGCAGTTCGAGCAGCCGCTGGGTGAAGAGTGTCGCGGTGGTGGTCTTGCCCATGCCCACGTCTCCGAGGAGTGCGCAAAGCCTGGGTGCCTCAGGTCTCCCGTCGATGGCCCACTCGACGAGACGGTCGATCGCGCGCAGCGGCGGGCCGACGGCGTGGCGGCTGCCGTCCAGCTGCGACTCTTGAAGGGTCGTCTCTTCCGCCTCGCCGTGTACATAGTGCCCGGTGAAGAGATGCACCTGCTCCGCGACGTGTTCCCGCAGAACGGTTTTGCTGTCGGCGACCCGGCCGCTGGGCTTGGCCGTCGAAACGGCGCCTTCGATCCGTTGCACCAGCACGTTGATGTAGTCGGTGCGCTGAGCGGAGGTTCGCAGCTGGTCCCATGGCTTGCCGAGATGGGTGATCTCGTGGCTCTTCAACGGGTGCAGGTCGACCGGCCCGTGCGGCAGGCCGCTCAGCGTGCAGGCCACGAGCTTGTGCCGCAGACCGAACACGTGCTGTCGTTCGGCCGACTCGGTCAGGTAGGCCGGGCTGACCAGGCTGACGCAGACGTCCGCTTGGGCGCTGTAGCGGCGCCGTGCCTCGGCGATGTCCTCACCCAGACCGGGTGACCGGGAGTCCGCTACTTCCCACGAGATCCCGTCGAGCGCTCCGAGCGCCGAGGTGAGCTGCTTGATCAGCGTGTGCGCGGAACGGGCGGCTGGCCCGTTCGTGGGGTGGAAGCTGACGTAGACGCGCCGACGCCGGGACTCGCCGAGCTCGGCGACTTCGGGCGCCACGGGACTGTCGACGCTGAGCTGTTCCGCGGCGTCCTCGGTGAACGCGACCAGACCCTTGTCAATCGGGTTGCCCGCGAACCACCCGTAGCGATGGTCAGGCGAGGTCTTGTGGGAGTCGAGCTCCAACTGCAGGTCGACGCCGGCTTCGACGGCGAGCTTGTTGACCTTGTTGCGGAAGTCGCGGAAGGCGTCCTGGGCACGGGTGTCGTCGCCGGTGAAGCCACCTTCGTCCAGGGCTGCGCGGAGCAAAAAGCGGTTGTTCTCGTTCACCAGGTCGCGGATCGTAGTCAGGCGCGCGGCCTGCATCGCCGTGAGCGACGACTGGAGTGCCTTGATCCGTTCGGTGATCTCGGAAGGCTGCAGGGGCGTCGTCACGCTGCGGTGTATCCGTTCTGGCCGAGGGCGCGCCGACGGATCTCGGCGGCGAGGTCGATGGCGAACTCCGCACGTCGTGGGCCTGTTGTGGCGCTGTAGCTCTTGCCCTCACGCGAGAACATGTTCAGTTCGGCCAGACCGCCGAAGTCGATCTCGGAGCCGAACGGCGGCAGGACGCCGAGCATCACCGGCAACGCGCCCTTGTCCGCCGCCGGACCCGCGAACCTGGGCAGCTCGTGCTTTCGGATGTACGGGCTGACGAGGTAGTGGGTGGAGGTCAGGAGCAGGCCGAAGTCGCACTCGTCGATCCGGTCGACGATCGCGGGCGTGAACTCCTCGCCGACCATCAGCCGGTCGTCGCCCCACCATTCGACCCTCAGGTCGGTGAAGAGCCGCAGTGCGGGGCGCAGGTCGTGCAGCAGAGCTTCCTTGTGCACCTTGTCGCGCCTGCACCAGCTCAGGAAGATCCGAACCGTTTGGATCGTCATGAGCTAACGGTAGCTCCGGATCACTCCGGATCAAACTCCGGATCGGAGTCAGCTATGGACAGCTCTAATATGACCTGGTCAGATGGGCCGCACATCATTCCAGGCCACGTGGGTCAGCCGCCCACGCAGGTGCCGAGAGCGTCACCGATCGCGGCCTTGGCCCCCACCACGCACGGCTCCTCAGCCTTCACCGACTGGTCCGCCAGCTGCTGCGCGCCCGCGATCGCGGCGTTCAGCAACCGCGCCCCGCTGCCGCTCTCCGCGGCCGCCTTCACCGACTCGTTCCTCGCCTCCTCCGTCGTGCACGAGATGTCCGTGCCGATGCCGTCGACGCGCGGCAGCCAGAGCGCCTTCTGGCCGGCCGGGCACGGCTGGACCTGCCAGTGGCCGGAGGGCACGGCGTCGGCGTGGGGAGTCGACAGTGCGGTGGCCGAGGCGACGGCGAGCGCTACGAGGAAACGTCCCATGGCGCGAACGTAACCCGTCTGACCTGCCCCGACAGGGGGAATCGTGGCCACGGTCGGGTGGGGAGCGCGCTACCCGGTGATGTCGGCTTCGACTGTGCAGCCCCGCAGCTCGCGGATCAACGCCGACGCGAGCACCCGGTGGACCGCAGGGTCGTCGTAGGTGAAGTCGCCGCCCCGCACGACGACCGGAGCCAGCGGGCCCGGCCGGTACAACGAACCGCGCACGCCGACGACCGGGCACTGGCGGACGCGCACCGCCACAACGCCTTTGCGCAACGATGGGCACAGGCGCCGCGAGATCGGCACGCACGGACGGCAGACGGGCGGCTCCGTCGACGCCATGCCTTCCGGCCACTGTGGCCAGTCGTCGCGGAAGTCGCGCAGCAGCCAGAGCACGCCGGACTCGTCCTGATCGGCCGGCTTGCCGCAAACCTGGCACAGCAACCGTTCCATCGCCCGCCGTTGCCGCAGCGGGTGGACCTTCGCGAACTCGGGACGGCCGTCACCCCGGCGCAACGCGGTCTGCCGCCACAGCACGCCGTGACCGTCGCGGTCGGTGAGGAGTTCG
Organism: Nocardia sp. NRRL S-836; assembly: GCF_001279525.1. GTDB lineage: Bacteria > Actinomycetota > Actinomycetes > Mycobacteriales > Pseudonocardiaceae > Lentzea. Next base: position 4,863 of record NZ_LGDY01000127.1, read on the forward strand.
GACGCGTACCCGAGGCGGTCGTCCGGGAGGTCGACCAGCACGCACGGCAGGTCCTCTTCGCCACTCCAGGCGGTGACATACGGCGCGATCATCGGACTCGCAATCTCTAGAGAACCACGCGAGGCGCAGTCAAGCGTAGTTCCCTAGAGAACGCAAGTCAGTCGTTCGATGAGAAACGGTATTCGAGCAGGTATGCCGAGGAGTCGAGAGCCATCTCGTTGATCTCGACAGGGCGGCCGTCCGTGGTGCGGGCGGTGCGTGTGATCAGGATGATCGGCGTGCCCTGGGCGAGGGCGAGAGCTTCTCGCTCGGATTCGCGTGGCATGCGGACGCGGAGTTCTTCGGTGAAGCGCGTCGGCTCGGCACCCAGTTCGGCCAGCCGCGCGTAGGCGCCGCCCGAACCCGTGTCGATCCGCGTGATCGCGGTCCCTGCCACGAGCGGTTCCGGGAAGTAGGACGTCGCCAGCTGGACGGGCTTGTCCTCGACCACGTACCGGCGCCGCCGGACCACCACGCGTTCACCGTCGCCCAGGTTCAGCGCCTCGGCGATCATCGACGAAGGCTGCTCCACGTCGACGGTGACGTTCTCGGTGCGCGGCCGGGATCCGAGGTCTGCGTCCCAAATGGACTGACCTGCCCGCAACCGGTTCGGAGAGACGCGCCTGATCGGCTTGAACTCGCGCACGAAGGTTCCCGAGCCGCGCCGGGCGACGATCAGGCCCTCGTTCTTCAGCACTTCGAGGGCCTGCCGTGCGGTCGGGCGTTCGACGTCGTAGCGCGACATCAGGTCGTTCTCGCCGGGGACCCGGCTGCCGGGTGTCAACTCGCCGGAGTCGATGCGCTGCCGCAGTTCGTCGGCGATGTCGCGATATCCGACTCGTCCGTTGTCCGCCATGAGCCACCCCCTCGGCTGCACCAGGTTCCTTGTGCAGCCAAGTTACCCGGTGTCTTCAGAACGTCGGCAGCAGCTCGTTCAACCGCTCGTAGCTGCGCCCCGCGCCCTCCGACATCCCGGTCGCCAGCACCGCGTCCCGCGCCTCCTGCGACTCCAGCCGCATGGTCGCCGACATCGTCGTGCGGCCGTCCACCTCGGTGAACGTCGTCGTCACGACCACGGGCGGGTTGTCCTCGAAGTGCTCGGTGTGGACGATCCGCGACGGCGGGTCCAGTTCGAGGTACTCGCCGTGCATCTCGAAGGCCTCGGACCCGTCGGGCTGAGCCCAGCCGTAGCGCCACTTCCCGCCGGCCGTGAGGTCGATCTCGCAGATCGGCATCTCCCAGCCGTCGGGCCCGAGCAGCCACTGGCGGACCAGCGCGGGCGTGGTGAAAGCCTCCCACACCAACGCCGCGGGGGCGTCGAACTCGCGGGTCATGGTGATCTCGGTGGCGGACGGCGTGGTGACGACGGTGCCGTAGGTGGTGGTCATTCCTCGTTCTCCTTCATCTCGGTCAGCAGGGCGTCCAGGCGCGCGTAGCTCGCGTCCCAGAAGCGGCGGTAGTTCTCGGCCCACACGGCGACCTCCTTCAACGGTGTCGCGTCGAGCTGGCAGGGACGCCACTGGGCCTCCCTGCCGCGGGTGATCAGGCCGGCCTTCTCCAGCACGCGCAGGTGCTTGGAGATCGCCGGGCCGCTGATGTCGAACGGCTCGGAGAGCTCCTTCACCGTCGCGGGGCCCTCGGTGAGCCGCGCGAGGATCGCGCGGCGGGTCGGGTCCGCCAGTGCGGCGAAGGTGGCGCTCAGCTGGTCCATCGCGTACCTAACCAGTCGGTTATCTAACCTCTGGGTTAAGTACGCCACGCGGACGGGCCGCTGTCAAGCCCCAACCGCGTGACCCGCGGGCCTGGATAGCGCTTTCCGATGCGCAGATAACGGGTCGAAATGGCCCGGAAAGACCTGTTTCTGGTGGGCTCGGAATATTGCTGCTGCTGAACAGAGCAACTTCAAACAACGGCCTGGACAGCAGGTCAGAGGCCTCGCTACGTTCCCAACGCCGCAAGTTCGCCTCATTAAACGGGGTATTTCGAATGAGACCGAAAAGAACTGTTTCTGTTGTCCTGGGATTAGTGCTGGTTTCTTCCGCGTTCGTGTCGCCCGCGCAGGCGGCACCGAACGGGAGCGTGGCCAGCATCGCCAGGACGACCTCGGGTGACGTGCAGTCGGCCGCTGCCGCAGCGGACTACTGGACGCCGGAACGGATGAAGGCAGCGATCCCGGCGCAGGCACCGGCCACGGTGCAGGTGTCCAAGCCGCGTCAGCAGGGCAAGGCGGGCAGCATCGACGGAGTCGCACCGTCGGTCAAGTCCGATGTCGGGCAGGCGCAGGGGATCGGCATCCAGCTCAACGAAGCGCAGACGGTCGGCAAGGTGTTCTTCACCGACCCGGCCAGCGGCCTGAACTACGTGTGTTCGGGCGCGGTGGTGAACAGTGGCAAGAAGAAGCTGGTCTCGACGGCGGGGCACTGCGTGCACGGCGGTGCCGGTGGCCAGTGGATGCAGAACTGGGCCTTCGTGCCCCGCTACCGCGACGGCGCGCGCCCGTACGGCACCTGGGCCGCGTACCAGCTCGCCGCCCGCACCGCCTGGACGAGCTCCAGCAGCGGTGACGAGGACATGGGCATGGTGATCATGCAGACGCTCGGCGGCAACTCGATCGCCAACGTGGTCGGCGGCAACGGGTTGCGCTGGAACTGGGGCTACTCGGTGGCGGTGACGATCCTCGGCTACCCCGCGGGTCCGCCGTTCACCGGTGAGCTGCAGTACTTCTGCCAGGGCACGACCTGGAACGGCCACGCCCAGCAGGTGCGCGCCAACTGCAACATGACCGGCGGATCGAGCGGCGGTCCGTGGCTGCAGGAGTACAACGACCAGACCGGGCTCGGCTACGTCAACAGCGTCGTCAGCCACCGGCACACCGACCCGAACACCATGGACGGGCCGTACTTCGACAACGACATCAAGAGCCTCTACGACTTCGCGGAGTCGCTGTCCCCGTGACGTCGAATTCCCTTGGCCGGGCGCGGGATCGAAGAAACCGCGCCCGGCCTTCGGGCAACCCGGGAGTGACCGTGTTCCGTCCAAGGACCATGAGCAACCGACTTCTCCTCACCGGCGCCGGCCTCGCTCTCCTCCTCGCGGCCACCGGCTGCGGTGACCGGTCCGCCGCGGGCGGCAGCGGCGGGGGAGACCTGCGCGGCAAGGTGTTCGTCTCGACGTCCGTCACCGAGCAGGGCAAGCCGCGCGCCCTCGTGGAGGGCACGTCGGTGTCGCTGCGGTTCACCGACGACGGCCGGCTGATCGCCAACGCGGGCTGCAACATGATGCAGGGCCCGGTGTCGCTGGACGGCGGCACGCTGCGGGTCACCGACCTCAGCACGACGGCCATGGGCTGCCCGAAGCCGGAGCTGCACACGCAGGACGACTGGCTGTCGAAGCTGCTCGGCGCCGGTCCGTCGTGGCAGCTGAAGGACGCGAACCTGGTGGTCACCGGGCCGGACGCCGAGATCGTGCTCGCACCGGAGGCGCCCGCGCAGCTCGAAGGCGGCGAGTGGAAGGTCGACACGCTGATCTCCGCGGCCGCCGCCTCGTCGGTGCCCGGAGCAGTGCCCGCCACGCTCAGGTTCGCGGGCGGCAAGGTCGAGGTGTTCACCGGCTGCAACTCCGGCTCCGCGTCCTACCGGGTGGACGGGCGCACGATCACGTTCGAGCAGCTCGTGCACACCGACAAGGCGTGCGGGCCCGACGAGACGCTGGTGGAGAAGGCCGTGCTCGCGGCGCTGACGGGGCAGGTCACGTACAAGATCGACCGCAGCTCGCTCTCGCTGACCAACACGCAGGGTGACGGCGTGCAACTTAAGAAGTAGCTGTTGGCTTCCTGTCGAAATCATGAGGTTGTTCAAACCTGTACTAGTTTGGTTCGAAGTTGAACAGCTGAACGACAGGATCGGGGAGCAACAACCATGGTCAAGGACGTCACCGCGCTGATCGGGCGGATCGGCATCGGCATCGTCTTCATCGCGCACGGCTGGCAGAAGTTCGCCCAGTACGGGATGGACGGCACCGCCGCGAGCTTCGAGAAGATGGGCGTGCCGCTGCCCACCCTGTCCGCGTGGTTCGCCGCGGTCGTCGAGCTCGTCGGCGGCATCGCGCTCGTCGCCGGTGTCGCGCTGCCGATCGCCGGTGTCCTGCTCGCGGTCGACATGCTCGGCGCGTGGCTGATCGTCCACCTGCCCAACGGCCTGCTCGGCGAGGGCGGCTCCGAGCTCGTGATCGTCCTCGGTGCCGCGGCGCTCGCGCTGGGCTTCAACGGTGGCGCCTACGCGGTGGACCGCGTGCTGTTCAAGAACAACAGGGTGCTCAACCCAGCGGCAGCGTGACGCTGACCTTCTCGACGTCCCGGCGCGCGGCCAACCGGCCCGCGTCGGGATTCGTCACCTGCACGAGCGAACCACCGGCCGCCAGCACCGCGATGAACCCTTCCAGCACATCGGAAGGCGTGTTCCACTCCAGGGTGGACAGCACGCGCGGCTGGTCGCCCAGCGCCTCGGCGAGCTCGCGCGCCCGTGCCACCAGCTGGTCCACAGTGGACTCACCCAGCGCCGGGGCGGAACCGGCGACCGCGTCCCACGGCGTGAAGTCGTCGCCGTGCACGCGCACGTCGTCGTTGTAGTCGACCGCCGCGCCCGAGCCCAGGCCCATGGGGTGCAACGAGGCCACGGCCACCACGTCGGCGTCGGCGGTGCCACCCGGCGGCACCACGGCCACCTTCGCGCCGGCGCCGCCGGAGTCCGCGCCCATCACCACGTGCGCCCCGCACCACCAGGCACCCAGCAGCACGCCGGTGGTCTGCCAGTGCGCGGGCAGCAGCACCGCCACCCGGTCGCCCGGCTCGACGTCGTGCTCGTCGCGCAGCCAGTTCGCCGTCTTCGCGGCCCAGTTCGCCACGGTCGCCCGGGACAGCTCGACCCGCGTGCCCGCCGCGTCGTCGTAGTGCGTGATCAGCGGACGACCGGAGTCGGCCTTCAGCAGCGGCGCGAAGAGGATCTCGGTCACGCTCACGGATGAACTCCTAGTCGACGCAGGGCACAGAGGGTTGCTGCGCTGCCACGGCGCGGACGCCGTCCAGCGACAGCAGCTTCCCACCGCCGAAGCGCGCGGGCGTGCTCGGGGTGGTGCTGCCAGAAGGGGTCCCGGACGGGGTCGCCGAGGTGCTCGGCGGCACCGGCGTCAGCGTCTCGCCGATCAGCTGGCGCACCCACGCCTTCACGGCGTCGCGGTCCACCGTCACGACGCTCTGGCCGCGCTCGTTGCGCGCGTCGATGTTCGTGACCGGGATCGTGGCGAACTCCACGTTGCCCGACGCGAGGCCCTGCGCCTGCGTCGCGAGCGTCGCGAGGTCGAGCTTCTGGTCCACCACCACGGACTTCGACACCGCGTTCAGCAGGCCGTTCATCCTGGCCGGGTCGGTGAACGTGCCCGCGGACAGCAGCTGCTTCACCGCCTGCGACATGAACACCTGCTGCCGCGCGATGCGCCCCAGGTCACCGCCGGGCATGTTCCGCTGCCGCACGAACGACAACGCGTCACCACCGGAGACCACCTGCTCACCGGCGCGGAAGTTCGCGCCGGAGTTCGGGTCCGACGTGCCGGCCTTCAGGCACACCCGCACGCCGCCGATCACCTCGGTCAGCAGGTAGAAGCCGTAGAGGTTGATCTCGGCGTAGTGGTCGACGCGCATACCGGTCAGGTCCTGCACCGCCTGCACGAGCGCCTTGCGGCCCGCCTCGTCCGACTTGCGCTCCCGCTCGGCCTGGTCGCTCACGCCCTCGGCCTGCAACCGCTGTGCCGTCAGGTACTTCACCGCGCCGTACGCGGAGTTGATCTTGTCTTCGCGGTAGCCGGCGATCGGCACGTACGTGTCGCGGGGGATGGAGATCGCGCTCGCCTTGCCGCCGTTGCGCGGCACCCGCAGCACGATGATCGTGTCGGTGTTCACGCCGTCGGTGCTCTCGGTGCGCAGCTTGCGCAGCACGTCCGCGGGCAACGGGCGGCCCTGCGCGTCCGTCCGGCTGTCGCTGCCCACGAGCAGGATGTCGACGGCGCCGTCCTCGACCGGCGGCGAGTTCGGGATGTCCTCCAGGACCTCGAGGATCTGCGTGGTGTTGGTGTTCTGCTTGACCAGCCGCAGCGCCGTCCAGAAGTACCCGGAGAACACCAGCGTCGCCACCGCGACCAGCGCCACCGCCGTCCGGCCGGTGACCAGGGCGGCCTTCCTGGCCCGCGATGCAGCGCTCAACGGGTGTTCCTTCCAGTACGGGCTTCGAATGCACAGCGTAACCGTCGACCACCCGTACCGCCGGGATTTCCGGTCAGTTGACGCAGACGAGACCACCTGCGGTGATCCGCGGTGTGCTGCTCGTCGCACTCGACGGCGAGCCGGTCGCGTTCTGCGCCTCGACGTCGTTGCCGTCACCGTTCGCAACCGCGTGGTCGGTGCCGACGAACACGTGCACCTGTCCTCTTCGGACGGTGCTGTCCTCCTGGACGGTCACGTCCGGCCCGAGCTCGCTCGCGACCTTGCGCGCGGAGCCCTCCTCGCCGGGCGCGTAGCGCACCACCGTCGCGTCCTGCTGCTGGGCGGTGAACGCCTCGCCGCGGGTGAAGCCCTTGGCCGCCAACGCGGTCAGCACCTCGTTGGCGAGGCCCTGGCGGTTCGCCGCGTTGTGCACCTGCACGGTGATCGAGGAGTTCGGCGGCGCGGGCAGCGTGGTCGTCGGCGTGGCCGGGCCGCTGCTCGCCGTCCGGTCGCTCGCGAGGCCGGTGATGAAGTCCTTGACCTGCTTGGGGTTCACCGGCAGCACGTTGCCGTCGCCGTAGGTGTCCATCGGGTCACCCACCGGAATCGTGCGGAACTCGATGTTGCCGCCGACCAGGCCCTGCATCTGCTCGGCGAACGTCGTGATGTCCCAGCCGTCGCTGAGGATCACCGACTTCTGGATGGCCGAGATGAGCCCGGAGAGCTTGCCGGGGTCGGTCAGCGTGCCGGTGGACAGCACCTTCTTCGCGAGCGCGCCGATGAACACCTGCTGGCGCACGATCCGGTCCAGGTCGCCGCCGGGCAGGTTCTTGCGCTGCCGCACGAACGACAGCGCCGCGCGGCCCTCGATCAGCTGCGGGCCCGCCGCGAAGTCGGCGCCGGAGTCGCTGTCGGAGGTCGGCTCCCTCAGGCACACCTCGACGCCGCCGATGGCCTTGGTGACCTCGTAGAAGCTCGCCAGGTTGACCTCGGCGTACCGGTCGATGCGCACCGACCCGCCGGTCATGCCCTCGATGGTCCTGATCAACGTCTTGCGGCCGGCGGCCATCGACTCGTCGCGGATCTGCTTCTCGTCGGACATGCCCTTGGCGCGCAGCTCCTGGTCGACCGTGTTGCGCTGGCGGGCGAACGCCGAGTTGAGCTTGTGCTTGCCGAACCCGTCGGCCATCTCCACGTACGCGTCGCGCGGGAAGGAGATCGCCACCGCCCGCGTGCCGTCGACCGGGATGTGCACCAGGATCATGGTGTCGGTGTTCTGCTCGCCGTCGGCGTAGCCGCCGTTGAGCAGGGCCAAAGCTTCCTGCGACAGCGGGTTGCCCTGCGCGTCCGTGCGGCTGTCCATGCCGACCAGCAGGATGTCGATGGCGCCGTCGAGCGGCTTGCGCCCGGCGTCCTTCGCGATCTCCTGGTCGATCACGTCGGTCTTCGCGATGCCGTCGTTGGCGTTGTTGTACTGCGCCCAGCCCACCGACGTGACGAGCAGCACACCCGCGGACACGAGTGCGACGAAAACGCGCCCCGTGATCAGGAATGCGCGGAAAGCGGCTGACGGCCGGGCAGCCGTGACCCGCGCCGGCAGACTTCTGCCTTCCACTGCTGGTTCCTCCCCCACCACATGAAGTTTAGTCGTTTATAAGACACACGACGTGACATTGCTGTGGGTTGCACCGATGGACCACATGACAGACTGCAAGTGGTGGAACGCCACGGGAGGAAACTGAGCATGCGCGTACTGGTGACTGGTGGGGCCGGGTTCATCGGCTCGCACTACGTGCGGGAGTTGGTGAGCGGCTCGTACCCGGCCTTCGCGGGTGCCGACGTGGTGGTGCTGGACAAGCTCACCTACGCGGGCAGTGAGACGAACCTCGCACCGGTCGCGGGCGGTTTCGAGTTCGTCCGCGGCGACATCTGCGACCCGGCCGTCGTCGCCGAGCAGATGCGCGGTGTCGACGTGGTCGTCCACTTCGCCGCCGAATCGCACGTGGACCGCTCCATCACCGGGTCAGCGGACTTCGTGCTGACGAACGTCCTCGGCACGCAGACCCTGTTGCAGGGCGCGCTGAACGCCGGTGTGGGCCGGTTCGTGCACGTGTCGACCGACGAGGTCTACGGCTCGATCGAGTCCGGTTCGTGGGACGAGTCGCACGCTTTGGAGCCGAACTCTCCGTACTCGGCCTCGAAGGCCTCCTCCGACCTGCTGGCGCGGGCGTTCCACCGCACGCACGGACTGCCGGTCAGCATCACCCGGTGTTCGAACAACTACGGGCCGTACCAGTTCCCGGAGAAGGTCATCCCGCTGTTCGTCACGAACCTGATCGACGGCAAGAAGGTGCCGCTCTACGGCGACGGCCTGAACGTGCGCGACTGGCTGCACGTCGACGACCACTGCCGTGGCATCCAGCTCGTCGCCGAGGCGGGCCGGCCGGGCGAGATCTACAACATCGGCGGCGGCACCGAGCTCACCAACCGCGAGCTCACCGAGCGCCTCCTCGCGGCCACCGGGCGTGACTGGTCGTTCGTCGAGCCCGTCGAGGACCGCAAGGGCCACGACCGGCGCTACTCCGTCGACATCTCCAAGATCGCCGCGGAGCTGGGGTACAAGCCGCGGGTCGACTTCACGACCGGGCTCGCGGACACCGTCGAGTGGTACCGCTCGAACCGCGCCTGGTGGGAGCCGCTCAAGGAGCGCGCGGCGCTGGCGAAGGGCTGAGCGGTCGTGATCCTCGTTCCCGGTGGCCGCGGTCAGCTCGGCCACGACCTCGCTCTGCTCTCTCCCGACGTGCGCGCGGTGTCGTCGGCCGAACTCGACGTGACCGCGGTGACCGCCGACGACGTCCGCGGCTGCACGGCGGTGATCAACTGTGCCGCGTACACCGCCGTCGACGCGGCCGAGACCGATGAGGACCGCGCGTTCGAGGTGAACGCCGTCGGTGCCGGGCGGCTGGCGCGGGCGTGTGCTTCCCTTGACATCCCGTTGATCCACGTGTCGACGGACTACGTCTTCCCCGGTGACGCCACGCGTCCGTACGAGCCCTCCGACGACGTCGGCCCGAAATCCGCTTATGGGCGAACCAAGCTCGAAGGCGAACGCCGGGTGCTCGAAGAGGGCGGCTGGGTCGTGCGCACCGCGTGGGTCTACGGCGCACACGGCTCGAACTTCGTGAAGACCATGGCGGCACTGGAGTCCACGCGTCCCACACTGTCCGTTGTGGACGATCAGCGCGGCACGCCGACGTGGGCGCGCGACCTGGCCGCCGGGCTGCTCGAAGTGGCCGCGTCGCTGCCGCCCACCCGGCTGCTGCACGCGACCGGCGGCGGTGAGACGACGTGGTTCGGTTTCGCCCAGGCGATCTTCGAGGAGCTGGGCGCCGATCCCGCGCGCGTCACGCCGTGCACCACCGCCGACTTCCCGCGCCCGGCGCCCCGGCCCGCCTACTCGGTGCTGTCGGGTGCGGAGTGGGCGGAAGCGGGACTGAGCCCGTTGCCGCACTGGCGCAGCGCCCTTTCGGAGGCCTTCCGGGCAGGTGTGGTCGCTCCCCGTACCTGAGCTGGTCCATTGGGGTGACCGGGGTGGCACGGCTGTGGGTGATGAGGGAGCCTGTTCGGCATGTTCGATTCCGGGCGCGACCCCCAGCGTCCCGCGACAACGGATTCCGACAGGCAGCGTTTCCTGCGCTGCGTTGCCGTGGTGACGGGCTCGCGACAGGTGTCGCTGGGCCAACTCGACAAGCAGCCACCTCGTCCGCATTCGCGGTGACGTGGAAAAGGTGGTGGGGCGTCAGGGTTTCCTGACACCCCACCGCGCCTCAGGCCCTGCTGCGCCGGTACGCCCCGAGCGTCAGCTCCGCACACCGCCGCCACGTGAACCCCGCCGCGTGCGTGCGCCGTTCCGCCTGGGCGGCCGGGGTCGCCGGTGCCGCGACGGCCTGCGCCAGCCCGGCCGCCAGCGCGTCGACGTCACCGACCGGCACGTGCAGGGCGTGCCCGCCGGCCACCTCGCGCAACGCGGGCACGTCCGAGCAGACCACCGGAACGTTGCACGCCAACGCTTCCAGCACCGGCAGGCCGAAGCCCTCGTCCCGGGACGGCAGCACCAGCGCGGTCGCGCCGGCCACCACCGAACGCAGGTGCACGTCCGACAGGTACCCGGTCCGCAGCACGCGACCGTCCACACCGGACCGACCCGGCCCGACGATCACCAGCGGCGGCAGCGACGGGTCGGACGCGTGCGCCTTCACCAGGTACTCCAGGCCCTTGCGCGGCCCGTCCGCACCCACGAACAGCAGGTACTCCGACGGCAGCCCGAGCCGGCCGCGCAGCGTCGCGGACGGCGGCCGGGAGGCGAACCACGCCGGGTCGACGCCCAGCGGTGTCACGACGATCTTGTCCAGCGGCACCGCGAACCGGTCCGCCACCACGGTGGCGACGGCGGCGGTCGGCGTGCAGATCACGTCCGCCCGCTGCGCCGACAACCGCACCAGCTCCGGCAGCCGCGCGTCGGACGGCGGCAGGTCGCCGGGGCTGTCCAGGAACGCCAGGTCGTGGATCGTGACGACCTTGCCGGCCCGGATCGTCGGCGGCAGCACGAAGTTCGTGGCGTGCATGACGTCGGAGAAGCCGGTCAGCAGCTCCACCGGCGGGAACGGCGCGCGCAGCCACAGCCCGCGCAGCGCCCGTGCCGCGACGGGCAGGCCGCGGGCGGTGACGTCGTGCGGCAGCACCGTCCGCAACGCGCGCCAGCCGCGCAGGGTGAACGCGACCGCCCGCACATCGGCCTCGTCCGGCATCGACGCCAGCTCTTCGGCCAGAGCCGCCGTGTAGCGGCCGATTCCCGTGCGGTGTCCGAGCAGGGGGGTGCCGTCGAGCAGCACCGAAAGGGGTTTACGAGCCATCAGCTACCGCCACGCGCGATCTTGCGCAGACGCCCCGTCGCCCGCTTGGCCAACTCGGACGGGCCACCCGCGTCGAGGTACTCGCGCACCAGCCGCAGGTCCCGCTTCACCTTGTCCGCCTTGCTCAGCTCCGGTGTGCGCACCAGCGGCGCCGAGCCGGGCAGACGGTCCGCGGCGGGCCTGGGGTTGCGGCAGAACTCGGCCAGCGGCGCGAGTGCCGTCTCCCAGGTGAACCGCTCACGGACGACGGCGATGCGCTCACGGCACGCGGCCGCGAACTCCTCGTCGTAGAGCACCTTCTCCAGTGCGTCGGCCAGCGCCTCCGGGTCCTCCGGTGGCACCACGACGCCCAAACCCTCCCGTGCCACCAGGTCCGCGAACGAGTCGCCGGACGTGGTGACGATCGGCAGCCCCGACCACAGGTAGTCGAGCACCCGCGTGCGGAACGCGAACGTGGTCTCCACGTGTTCGTAGTGCGTGGTGACACCGCAGTCCGCGTCGAGCAGCCAGTTCTGCCGCTCGGTGTAGGGCACCCAGCCGTCGTTGAAGAACACGTGCTCGCCGGTCAGCCCCAACGACGCGGCGAGGCCGCGCGTCTGACCGGCGATGTCCATGTCCGGCACCTCGGGGTTCGGGTGCTTCATGCCCAGGAAGTACAGCTTGGCCGACGACCGCCGCTTGCGCAGGTGGTCCATGGCCTCGATCAACGTCAGCGGGTCGAACCAGCTGTAGACGCCACCGGCCCAGATCACGACCTTGTCCGCGTCGCTCACGCCCGGCACCACGCCCTTGATCGCCGGTGCGGTGCGCTGCGGCGGCTTGCCCGACAGTCCGAAGGGGACGATGCCGAGCAGCGATGTGGTCGTGGGGTCGTTGTCGTACAACGTGGGCGTGAGCCGGCCGAGCGAGGCCAGGTGGCCGAGCCAGAAGTGCCGCTGGCGTTCCGACGCGCACAGGAAGAAGTCGCCGCGTTCGAGCTGGGTGTTCAGCACCCGCGTGACCGTCTTCAGGTCCAGCGCGCGCTTCTCGTCCGTGTCGTCCTTGCCCTGTTCGAGCAGCTCCAGGTGCATCGGGTCGTACATGTCGCAGACCACGATCTTGGTCGAGGACTTGCGCTTCAGCTCCTGCACCATCTCCAGCGCGTGGCCCTGCAACACGATCACGTCCGCCCACGCCACGTGCGGCGGCAGCTCCTTGGGCCGCGCGCGCTCGACGGCGAACGGCGCGTCCGGCGGCGCGCACAGCGGGTTCGTCGTCACCAGCCGCACCTGGTGCTCGCCGGACAGCACGTCGGCCATGTGCCACGCCCGGATCGCCGGGCCCGCCATCCGGTCGGAGATCGCGTCACCGGTGATCACCAGGATCTTGCGCGGCTTGCCGAACACGTCGTCCAAGCCTAGGACGTCGACCAGGATGTCGTGGGCGGCGAGGTAGCGCGGCAACGGGTACGCGGGCTCCAGGGCCTTGCGCATCAACGGGACCAGGTCGGTGTCCGAGAGCCGGCGGCCGGCCTGCTCGACCTTCCGCGACTCGGCCAGCGACGGCATCATCTCGACGAACTGGTCGATCGCGAGGAACCCGGCGAGCGCCTGCCGCTGCACCGCGACCGGTTCGCGGTCGAGCGCCGGGTCCGCCGGCCTGCGGGTGATCTCCAGCTGCGTCGGGTCGAGCTCACCGCGCGCGGTCGCCCTGCGCACGCACAGCGCCAGCGCCGCGGGCAGCACCTTCGCGAGCGTCTCGTCGGAGAAGTTCTTGTACAGCGCCGCGAGCGCGTTGCGCTCCAGCAGGTACAGCTCGCGGCTGTGGTCGATCGAGCTCATCGACGCGTGGTGGCGGTGGAACGTGAGCGACGCCGGCTCGTAGCGCACCCGCCAGCCGCGCAGGTTCATCCGCCAGCCGAGGTCGACGTCCTCGTAGAACATGAAGAACCGCTCGTCGAACCCGCCGAGCTCGCGGTACAGCTCCGCACGCACGAACAACGCCGACCCGGTGCCGAACAGCACGTCCTGCGGCCCGTCGTGGCTGCCGTCGTCCGGCTGCCCGGCGTGCCGCTTGTAGCCCATGCCGAACCAGGTCAGCCCGCCGTCGACGAAGTCGATGTTCACGCCGTCCCAGTCGAGCACCTTGCTCGCGACCGCGCCGACCGCGGGTTCGGCGTGGAAGACCTTGATCGCTGCCTTGACCCAGTTCCGGTCCGCGCGCGCGTCGTTGTTCAGGAACGCCAGCACACTGCCGGTGGCGTGCTCGACGCCGAGGTTGCAGCCGCCCGCGAACCCGAGGTTCTCCTGCGAGGTGACGATCCGGGCCGACGGCAGCTCCCTGGTCAGCCGCGCGGTGTCGTGCGCCTCGTTGTCGACCACCACGACCTGCAGCAGCTCGGCCGGGTAGTCGAGCTCGGCGAGGCCGCGGACGCAGGTGATGGTGTCGTCCGCACCCCGGTAGTTGACGATGACAACCGACACGACGGGCAGAGAGGCTCGATCCACGCGCTAAGCCTGCCTCATCACTCTGCGCGCCCGCAGGCTGGTCGCACAGATCAGCAGGACGAAGATCGCGATCGGTACGCCGAACACCCACTCCGCCGACCAGTCGTTGCGGTCGGCGAGCAACGGCCGCATCCACTCGTGCCGCAACACCGCCACCGGCCCCGGCGGCACCCGCTTGTCGGCCTCACCCTGCACGACGACCGTGAGCACCGCCCCGTCCAGGCACCGCACCCGGTGCGCGTACGCGGGCGTGTCCGTCCCCGTGACCTCGTCGACCCGCTCGACCACACACGTCTCCCGGTGCGCGACGAGGTCCATCAACGCCCGGTGCCCGTCACCGACCAGCACCGCCGTGCCCGGCACCAGCACCATCAACGCCGGGAGCACCAGCCACGGGTCGCTCAACCTGCCGACCCCCCACGCGAACGCGCACGCCAGCAGGCACCCCGGCACCATCACCGCGAGCCGGTGCTCGTCGGGCACGACCGCGCCCAGCACGACGGCGGCGGCGATGCCGAGCACGCCGGAGACGATCAACGGGACGGGTCGGTTCACAGGCTTCTTCTCACGGCTTTCACGGTTTCACGGGTTTCACGGCTTTCGGCGCAGGGTTCTCGCGGGTTCTCACGGCTTTCGGCGCAGGGCTTTGGCCAGTGACACGAGGGCGATCATCGTCAGGGGGACGCTTGTGACCAGCCAGAGGTTCCATCCGGTCGGTTCGGCGAACACCGGCCGAGCCGGCGGCCCCACCCTGACCTCGGCCTGCGCGGTGCGCAGCCGGTCCGGCCAGTCACGACTCAGCTCGACCACGCCACTCGGGCACGCCAGCACGTAGTCGACCGACGGGTACTTGCTCCGCGGGCGCTCCACGGCCTTCGTGACCGTGCACTGCTCCGTGTGGCCGATCTCGTTCATCAGCACGCTGTGCCCGCCGAACGTAAGGACGAACGGCGCCGCCAGCCCGACGGCGAACGCGGGCAGCGCGACCACCTTCCGCTCCGCCACGCCGCTGACGCCGAGCGCGAACGCGAGTCCGCCGAGGAGGGCGGCGAGGAGGAAGCCGACGTTCACGGTGATGCCGAGGGCGGCGCCGACGACGACGGTGGTCGCGCCTGCTGCGGTCAGGCGCCCGGCGAGGCGTTTTTGGGCGGTGTCGAGGGCGTGCAGGTAGTGCGGGGCCTCGGGGTCGAGGGTGAGGCTGGGGTTGTGGGTCGGGTTGGGGTTGTGAGCCTGGCTGGGGTTGTGGGTCGGGTTGGGGTTGTGGGCGGGGTTGGGGTCGCGCCTTTGGGTGGTCTTCGCGCGGACCGGTCTGCGTTTGCGTCTACCCGGCATGAATTGTCAGACCCCTTTGCGACGATGGGAGTGGGGGCCGAAACACCCCCAGCGGGGGCGCTAGGCGGGATCGATTCAGGTCAGCAGGCCGAGTTGGTGGGCTCGGGTCGGCTGGCCCAGGTCAGTCGGCTCAGTTCGGTTGTGGCAGGCAGACAGGTCGCGCCTGTCCATCGAGCCGACACCGCTGGCCGAGCCCGTCTGCCAGCCTGCAAAGCCCCAGGTCGTCGACCCAGGCCAGTCGGCCCAGCTCAGCGCCCCGACCAGGCGCGCCACACCGCCTGCCGCGACACGGTCGACCGGCCACCGATCCGCACCCGCTGCCACAGCGTCGCCGGCAACCTCAGCACCACCTCCGCCAGCACCTGGACGCGCAACCCCACCCGGAAGTTGGCCGCCTCCGGCACTCCCCTCCGGCGGAACGGCAGCAAAGCCGTGATCGCGGCGAACCGGCCCAGCTCGCGCGCCGCCACCACCCCCGGCGCGCACCGCAGCAGCATCAGCAGGCGGTTGCGTTCGTTCCAGCGGTGGAACAGGCGCGAGCCCAGCCGCGTGGAGGCGCCGTGGCGGTGGCGCACCCGTGCCGGGTCGACCGAGATCACCCGGTGCCCGGCCAGGCGCAGCCGCCAGGCCGTGTCGGTGTCCTCGTAGTAGCAGAAGAAGCTCGCCGGCACCCCGCCCGCGGCGCGCAGTGCGTCGGTGCGCAGCAGGGCTGCCCCGCCGCAGAAGCCGAACACCTCGCGGCCGGCGAGCACGACGTCCTTGCCGTGGCCGTCGGCGGTCAGTGCGACGCCCACGGACTGCGTGGAGCCGTCGGTCAGCAGGATCGACGAGGTCGCGGCGGCCGCGGCGGGGTCGGTCCGCAGGGCGTTCTCCAGTTCGGCGAGCCACGACGGGTCCGGGACCGCGTCGTCGTTCAGCCAGGCGACGTACCGGGTGTCGACCATCGCCAGGACCGCCGCCAGGCCGCCGGCGTAGCCGCGGTTCGCGGGCAGTCGCACGACCTCGTGTCCGCTGATCAGGGCGGCGGTGCCGTCGTCGGAGGCGTTGTCGACGATGATCGTCCTGTGTGGACTCTTCTGGGCGGAGAGGGCGTCCAGGCACGCCGTGATGTGGTCACGGCCGCGCCACGTCACGACCACCACGGTGCTGAGCGGCGACACGGCGTGAGACGGTACGCGACGTGCCCGAGCTAGTGCTGCTGACCGAGCAGCTCAACGCGCCCGTCCCCGGTGGGACCGGCCGGTACACGGCGGAGCTGCTCAAAGCGCTCCGGACGACCGCGCCCGAAGGCTGGAGCGTGACCACCGCGGCCACCGCGAACGCGGACCGCGTCATCAGGGTGCCGCGCCGGGTGCTCGTGGCGCTGTGGGAGCGCGGTCTTCCGCCGAACCCCGGGCCGCACGTGCACGCGCCGACGCCGCTCGCCCCGCGTGCGGGTGCTGTGGTGACGGTGCACGACGTGGTGCCGTGGACCCACCCCGAGACGCTCACGCCGCGCGGGGTCGCGTGGCACCGCAAGGTGATCACGCGCGCGGCGAAGGAGGCCAGGGCGCTGGTCGTGCCGACGAGAGCGGTCGCGGACCAGCTCGGCGCGTTCGTCCCGGTCGAGGTCCCGGTCCACGTGGTCCCGAACGGCGTCACGAATCTTCAGGTGACCGACAGGGCCACCGATCTGCCGGAGAACTACGTCCTCGCGGTCGGCACGATCGAGCCGCGCAAGGGTTTCGACCTGCTCGTGCGGGCCACAGAACGGCTGGGCGTGCCGCTCGTGGTCGTCGGGCCGCAGGGCTGGGGCGGGGTGGACCTGCGGGCGCCGCACGTGCGGCTGCTCGGGCGGGTCAGCGACGAGCGGCTGGCATCGGTGCTGGCAGGGGCCACGGTGCTGGCCGCGCCGAGCCTCGCGGAGGGGTTCGGGCTGCCGGTGCTGGAGGCGATGGCGGCGGGGGTCGCGGTGGTGCACTCCGACGACCCGGCGCTCGTGGAGGTGGCGGGCGGCGCGGGGACCGTGGTCCGGCGCGGTGACCTCGCGTCGCTCACCGAGGGGCTGCGCGCGGTGCTGGCCGATCCGCATCACACGACCGAGGCGGGCATCACTCGCGCGAGTGAGTTCACCTGGGAAAATACTGCGCGTGGTGTTTGGGAAACCCACGTGTAACGGCTCAGATGGAGCATTCGGTGTAAACGGGTTTCGTGATGACCGTACGCTGCTGACCGTGCCGATCGTCGAACCCAGCGTGCTGATCGACGCCACCGCCGTGCCCGCGGACCGAGGTGGCGTCGGGCGATACGTGGATTCGCTCGTCGCGGCGCTCGACGCGGACGGGGCCAAGCTCTCCGTCGTGTGCCAGCCACGTGACGAGGACCTCTTCACGAAGATCGCCCCGAACGCCCGCGTGATCCGCGCCACCGACGCCGTCGCCACCAGGACAGCCCGCCTGACCTGGGAACAGACGACGCTGCCGCGGCTGGTGCGCACCCTGGGCATCGACGTGCTGCACTCACCGCACTACACGCTGCCGCTGGCCAGCAAGGCCGCATCGGTCGTGACGCTGCACGACGCGACGTTCTTCACCGACGCCGTGCTGCACTCCTCGGTCAAAGCGCGCTTCTTCCGCGCGTGGACCCGTGCCTCGCTCAAGCGCGCCGACCTGTGCGTGGTGCCGTCACAGGCCACCGCCGACGAGCTGGTGCGCGTCGCCGGCGCGGACCGCAGGGCGTTGCACATCGCCCAGCACGGCGTCGACACCGAGCGCTTCCACCCGCCGTCGCCCGACGAGATCCTGAACGTGCGGCGCACGTTGTCGTTGGGGGACATGCCTTACGTGGCGTTCCTCGGCGCCCTGGAACCCCGCAAGAACGTGCCGGCGCTCATCCGCGGCTTCGCCCAGGCCGTCTCCGGCCGCGCGGACCCGCCCGCGCTGGTGCTCGCCGGCCAGCCCGGCTGGGACAGCCAGGTCGAACGTGCCCTCGACTCGGTCCCGCACCGCATCCGCGTGATCCGCGCCGGCTACCTGCCGTTCGAACAGCTCGCCGGTTTCCTGGGCGGCGCCGAGCTCGTCGCCTACCCGTCGCTCGGCGAGGGCTTCGGCCTGCCCGTGCTCGAAGCCATGGCGTGCGGCGCGTGCGTGCTCACCACGCGAAGACTGTCGCTGCCGGAGGTGGGGGGCGAGGCGGTCGCGTACTGCGGTGTCGGAGCGGGTGACATCGCGGCGGCGATCGCCGAGTTGTTGGACGACCCGGCCCGCCGATCGTCGCTGGCCACGTCCGGTCAGCTACGCGCGAAGGACTTCTCGTGGGCCGTCAGCGCCGAACGCCACCGCCTCGCCTACGAGCGCGCCGCGCTGATCCGTCACCGCCGCTGACGACGCACGCGTTTTCGGTCAACAACGAACCACTATCGTGTCGCGCGTGAACTACGGCGACGGACTAGGTGTCGTGACGGTCACGTACTCGCCGGGCGAGACGCTGGCACCGTTCGTGGACACCCTCGCGAAGGCGACAACGCGCGAAATCAGGGTGATCCTCGCCGACAACGGCTCCACAGACGGCGTGCCCGAACAGGTGGCCGCCGAACGCGAGCACGTCACCTTTGTGCCGACCGGGGGCAACCTCGGCTACGGCGGCGGAGCGAACCGCGGCGTGGCGGCACTGCCGCACGACGTCGGCTGGATCCTGATCTCCAACCCGGACATCGAGTTCTCCCCCGGCAGCGTCGACGTGCTGATCGACGCGGCCTCCCGCTGGCCGCGGGGCGGCATGTTCGGACCACTCATCCGCGAACCCAACGGCGAGATCTACCCCTCGGCCCGGCTGCTGCCGTCGGTCGGGCGGGGCATCGGGCACGCCCTGTTCGCGGTCGTGTGGCCCGGCAACCCGTGGACCCGCGCCTACCGGCAGGAGCAGGAACCGGTCGAGCGGGAGGCCGAATGGCTGTCGGGCTCTTGCTTCCTGATGCGCCGCGAGGCCTTCGACGCGGTCGGCGGGTTCGACGAGAGGTACTTCATGTACTTCGAGGACGTCGACCTCGGCGACCGGGTGGCGCGGGCCGGGTGGCTCAACGTCTACGTGCCCGAGGCGGAGGTCGTGCACATCGGCGGGCACTCGACGGCCCGGGCCTCGGACCGGATGCTGGCCGAGCACCACCGGTCGGCGTACCGGTACCTGGCGGACCGGCACCGCGGGGTGCTGTGGGCGCCGTTCCGGTGGGCGGTGCGGGTGGGGTTGAAGGTGCGGGTGCGGTTGCTGACCCGGTGAAGTGGCGCGCTCCGGGTGGCTGAGATGCCGCCCGGTTGCGTTGGTGGCCGGTTGCGTTGCGGCCGGTTGCTTCGGCGGTCGGCGGGCACGGCTGTGGGGTTCGGCAGCGGCCGGTAGGCGAGAAAATGGCAACCTGCCAAGGAAAGCGTCTCGCCGACGGCCCGATCAACGTCGTGCGCCGCGTCCCGCGTTCGCACACACCCGATCTTGTCGGTGCCCCTGAGTACCGTGGGCCGCGGGGGACCCGAAAC
Organism: Nocardia sp. NRRL S-836; assembly: GCF_001279525.1. Lineage (GTDB taxonomy): Bacteria > Actinomycetota > Actinomycetes > Mycobacteriales > Pseudonocardiaceae > Lentzea. The sequence continues at coordinate 24,391 of NZ_LGDY01000127.1, forward strand.
CCGAGGGGACCCCTGCGCGAGCCTGCAAGGGCGCCGGACAACGGGTGAACCCGCTCACCCGACCCCGCCGAGCCCACGATGGACGCACGAGCTCAAGCCGGGCGACGCGACACTGCGATCAATCTCTGTGTGGAAACGGACGCCCACGCGTCGAGGCGCAACTCCGAAGCGCGCAACGCCACAACCGCCGCGCGCCACCAAGCCGTCCACCCCCGAACCACGCGAGTCCGAACTCACACCCCGCGCGCGAAGCGGGCAATCACATGTCGCCGCTCAACCGCTGCGACAGCGACGAACGGGTCGTCTGGTGGTGTGAGACGGTCGGGATCATGCCCGGCTGGACGACCTGGGTGATCTCCGCGTCGTCGGCGGCCTGCGCGGGCAGGGGCTGGGTCGGCATGGGCGGCGGCGGTCCGGCCTGCTGGTGCGGGCGGGGTGACTGCGCCGGGCGCTGCGGCTGGGCCGGGCGGTGCAGCGGGGCCTGACCGGAGGCCTGGGCCGCGGTCAGGATCATCGTGGAGTCCGGGTCGAGGCGCGGGTCCACGGCGTTGACCAGGGTGCGGGGGATCTGGAGGGTGTCCGAGGAGTCCATGGGGGACGTCATGTTGTCCGGCGTCACGATGTTCCGCCCACGTGCGCGGGCGCGGGCGAGCATGGCGTCGGCCCGGTCGCGGGGGTCCATGTCGGATTTTGCTCCTTGCCGGGGACCAGATCCCTGCCGGGACCAGACTCCATCGGACGATCTGCTTCGTGTCAGAGTATTCCGTCGAACGGCTTGCCGTAACGCGGAGGAGGAAAAAGGTGCACGGCGTTGAAGCTGTGGTGCTGGTCGGGGGTAAGGGCACCCGTCTTCGCCCGCTGACCCTGTCCGCTCCCAAGCCCATGCTCCCGACCGCTGGGGTGCCATTTTTGACACACCTGCTGTCGCGGATCAAGGAGGTCGGGATCACCCACGTTGTGCTCGGGACCTCCTACAAGGCAGAGGTGTTCGAGGAGTACTTCGGGGACGGATCGAGGCTCGGGCTGGAGCTCGAGTACGTGGTCGAGGAGGTGCCGCTGGACACGGCGGGGGCCATCAGGAACGTGGCGGACAAGCTGCGCGAGCCCGATGTGATGGTCTTCAACGGCGACATCCTGTCGGGTGTGGACCTGGCCGGGATCGTCGACACCCATCGCGAGCACGCGGCGGACGTCACGCTGCACCTGGTGAAGGTGGCCGACCCGCGGGCCTTCGGGTGTGTGCCGACGGACGAGGAGGGGCGCGTTCAGGCGTTCCTGGAGAAGACCGAGAACCCGCCGACCGACCAGATCAACGCGGGTTGCTACGTCTTCAAGCGCGAGGTCATCGACGCGATCCCGGCGGGCCGGCCGGTGTCGGTGGAACGGGAGACGTTCCCGGGGCTGCTGGAGGCCGGGAAGCGGCTGCAGGGTCACGTGGACGCGACCTACTGGCTGGACCTGGGCAAGCCGGAGGCGTTCGTGCAGGGGTCCGCGGACCTCGTGCGCGGGGTCGCGCCGTCGGCCGCGGTCGCGCAGCCGGGGGACTACCTGGTGCTGGCCGGGGCGAGCGTGCACGAAGGCGCCACGGTCCGGGGCGGCAGCACAGTCGGTGCGAACTGCACGGTGGCCGAGGGTGCGGTGCTCGACGGCGCGATCCTGTTCGACGGGGCCGTGGTCGGTGAGGGCGCCGTGGTCGAACGGTCGATCATCGGTGCCGGTGCGCTGGTGCAGGCCGGCTCGGTGCTCAGGGACGCGGTCGTGGGCGACTCGGCGGTGATCGGGGCGCGGTGTGAGCTGATCGGCGGGGCGCGCGTGTGGCCGGGCGTGGTGCTGCCGGAGGCCGGCGTGCGCTTTTCGACGGATGCCTGAGAGGAGCTGGACACCACCGTTCCCGCTCGACCTGGGAGCGGTGCTCCTGCCGTTGCGCCGCGGGCCGGGTGACCCGTCCTTCAGCACGGAGGGCGGCGTCTGGTTCGCGGCGAACACCCCGTGCGGGCCCGGCACGATGCACGTCACGCGCACCGGCGGCGAAGTGCGCGCCGAGGCGTGGGGCGAGGGCGGCCCGTGGCTGCTCGACGGCCTGCCCGCCCTGCTCGGCGCGGACGACCCCGTGGACGAGTTCGTCGCGCACCACGACGTCGTCGCCGAGGCGCGCAGGCAGCGGCCGGGTCTGCGGCTGGGCAGCACGGGCCGGGTCTGGGACCTGCTGTTCGCCTCGATCCTGGAGCAGAAGGTCACCGGTCTCGAAGCGTTCCGCACGTGGCGGGAGCTGGGCCGCCGGTTCGGTGAGCCGGCGCCGGGGCCGATGCCGCTGAAGGTGCCGCCGACGCCGCAGCGGTTGCTGGGCCTGCGGGACTGGGAGTGGCACCAGTGCGGGCTGGACGGTGCCCGGCGCAGGACGTTGGTCAACGCCGCCCAGGTCGCGCACCGGCTGGAGAAGGCCGCCGAGATGCGGAGCCGGGAGCTGCTGGAGAAGGTGCCCGGCATCGGCGTGTGGACCTCCGCCGAGGTCGCGCAACGGTCGTGGGGCGACCCGGACGCGGTCAGCGTCGGCGACTACCACGTGGCGAAGAACGTCACGTGGGCGTTGACCGGCACGCCCGGCGACGACGACGGGATGATGGAGCTGCTGGCGCCCTACACGCCGCAACGGCACCGCGCCGTCTGCTACCTGCTGGCCGCGGGCCTGCGGCGGCCGCGGCGGGCACCGCGGTTCTCGCCGCGCGACTACCGCCGGTTCTAGCCGCGCGGTGTCACCGGCGCAGGCGGGCCAGCGCCGACTCGATCAACGGGTGCAGGTCGTCCACGTTGTCCGGCAACCCGTCCAGCGGCCACCACTGCAGGTCCACCGACTCGGCCGACCGCACCGGCCGCGCACCGACCGGCGCCCGCACCAGGAACCGCACGTCGAAGTGCCGCGTCGGCACGCCCAGCGAGCACGTGATCGGGTGCACGTCGAGGTGGATCGGTGTCGGCTCGATCCGCAGGCCGCGCATGCCGGACTCCTCGGTGGCCTCGCGCAACGCGGCCGCCGTCAGCGTCTCGTCGCCGGGCTCGCAGTGGCCGCCGAGCTGCAGCCACCGGCCCACGCGCGGGTGCAGCGTCAGCAGCGCGTGCTCCGCCGTGGCGTCCAGCACCAGCGCGGAGGCCGTGAGGTGGCCCGGTTCGCACGACCGCTGACAGGCGTCCTCGCGGGCCGCCAGGAAGCCCAGGTAGGCCTCCTTCAACGCGTCCTGGCCCACGAAGCCGCGCAGCGTCGCGACGGCGTCGGCGTGCAGTGTCACAGCTCGATCAGTCCTTCCAGCGGCTCGCGGGGGACGAGCGGCTCCAGCGGGTGGCCCACGGCCACGGCGCCCAGCGGCTCCCACTCCGGCGGCACCCCCAGCACGGAACGCACGACGTCCGCGCAGAAGATCGTCGACGACACCCAGCACGAGCCGAGGCCCTCGGCGGCCAGCGCCACCAGCAGCCCCTGCACGGCGGCGCCACCGGCAATGGTGAACATCGTCTTCTCGGCGTCGGCCCTGCGCTCGTCGGGGTAGCCGTGGGCGCCCTCGCGGACCAGGAACGGCACCACGACCTCCGGCGCCTCCACCAGCAGGTCGCCCCGGCGCACCCGGCGCGCGACCTGCTCGTCGGTGAACCCGTCACCGCGCAGGTCGGCCTCCCACCGCTCGCGCATTGCGCGCAGCAGCTCGGCCCGCTTCTCGCGCACCAGCACGAACCGCACCGGCCTGGTGTGGTGCGGCGCGGGGGCGGTCAGCGCCGCACCGACCGCGCGCTTCACGGCGGCCAGGTCCACCGGCTCGTCCGAGTAGAACCGCACGGACCTGCGCAGCAGCACGGCCTCGGCGCGGCCCTGGGCCAGCGCCTCCTCGGTGCCGAGCCGGAACAGGTCTTGCTCGGTCGGCCGGACGAGCTCACGGGCCGTGGAGCCGTCGTCGACCACGTCGAGCCCGCGCAGCACCGCCACCGGCATGGCGCCGAGCTTGCCCTTGACCAGGTCGGCGGCCGCCGCGATCTCGTCGGCGACGGCGATCATCGTCACGGCGAGCTCGTTGCCGTGCCGGTCGACCGAGCCCGCGTAGTCGTGCAGCACGCGGAGGCCGGACGAGCCGATCGCGGCGTCGGTCTGGCCGACCCGCCACGCGCGGCCCATGGTGTCCGTGACGACCACGGCCACCTCGACGCCGAGCAGGGTCTTCAGCGCGCCGCGCAACGCCGCCGCCGAGCCGTCCGGGTCGACCGGGAGCAGCGCGATCTCGTCACCGGCCACGTTCGAGGCGTCTACACCCGAGGCGGCCTGCACGATGCCGAGCTTGTTCTCGGTGATCAGGGTCCTGCCCTTGCGCGCGAGCACCCGCACCGACTCGGCGGCGACGTGCTCGCGGCGGATCCGGTCGCGTTCCTCCGGGTCGGTGGGCACGGCGACCAGCCTGCCCTCCACTTTGGACAGCACCTTGGAGGTGACGACCAGCACGTCGCCGTCGCGCAGCCACGGCGCGGCGGCCGCGATCGCACCGGCCAGGTCGTCGCCGGGCCGGAACTCCGGCAGGCCCGGCACCGGCAGCAGCTCCAGGGCGGCCGGTGCGGCGTGGTCAGCCAACGTCGACTCCGGCGAGGTCGAGCGCGGCACGGGCCATCTGCGCCGTCGCGTCCACATCGGACATCAGCAGTGGGACCGCGCGCACGGCCACACCCGGCACGTCGGCGCGGTCGCCGGTGTGGACCAGCCACGCGTCGAGGATGCCGTCCTCCGAGCACTTGCGGGAGCCGTACAGCCGGCCGACCGCCTCGGCCGTCGTCTCCAGACCGATCGCGTCCAAACAAGCGTCGGCCATGCCCCGCAACGGTTTCCCGCCGATGATCGGCGACAGGCCCACGACACCGGCCTCGGTCTTGCGCAGCGCGTCCCGCACGCCGGGCACGTTCAAGATCGTGCCGATGCTCACAACCGGGTTCGAGGGGGCCAGGACCACCGCGTCGGCCTCGGCGATCGCCTCCAGCACGCCGGGGCCCGCGGTCGCGGTCTCGGCGCCGACGAACGCGAACGACTTCGCGCGCACACCCGCGCGGTGCTTGACCCACCACTCCTGGAAGTGGATCGCCTTCGTCTCGTCGTCGAGCTCGACGACGACGTGCGTCTCCACCCGGTCGTCCGACATCGGCAGCAGCCGCACGCCCGGCTGCCAGCGGTCGCACAACGCCTCGGTGACCGCGGACAGCGGGTACCCGGCGCGCAGCATCCTGGTGCGGACGAGGTGCGTGGCGATGTCCCGGTCGCCGAGCCCGAACCAGGTCGGCTCGGCGCCGTAGGCCACCAGCTCGTCCTTGACGGTCCACGACTCGCCCGCACGGCCCCAGCCGCGCTCGGAGTCGATGCCGCCGCCCAGCGTGTACATGCAGGTGTCGAGGTCGGGGCAGATGCGCAGCCCGTGCATCCACACGTCATCGCCGGTGTTCACCACCGCGGTGACGTCGGCTCCCAGGTGCTTGAGCCCTTGCAGGAACCTCGCGCCGCCGACCCCGCCGACCAGTGCTACGACCTTCACGTCAACCCATGCTTCCACAGCCGGTCGGACGGCCTGGAGTCAGCGCCAGAACATGAAGTTCTCAGAGCCGTAGAACGCCGCGATGGTGTTGCCGCCCATGAGCTCGAACAGCCACGTCGACACCCGCCACAGCAGCAGGCTCACCTCGGAGAAGGTGAACAGCACCGCGAACAGCACCAGCGGGGCCCACGGCCGGACCTTCGCGCCGAACTGCTGGGCCTGGTACGACATGAACGGCTCCCAGACGCCCCACCCGTCGAGACCGGGGATCGGCAGGATGTTCAGCACGAACGCGAGCACCTGCAACAAAGCGAGGTACGAAATGGCCGCCATCAGCGCGGCCGGCGGCGAGAACAGCACCACGACCCCGACGAGCAGAGCGCCGATCACCAGGTTGCTGGCCGGGCCGGCGAGCGAGACCAGCGACTCGACCTTCTTCGAGCGCAGCGCGTGGTGGTTGATCCACACGGCGCCGCCGGGGAGCGGGATCCCGCCGAGCGCGAGCAGCACCAGCGGCAGGACGATGCTCAGCACCGGGTCGGTGTAGCGGCGGATGTCGAGGGTCAGATAACCCTTGTCGCGCACCGAGAAGTCGCCACCCTTGTAAGCGACCGCCGCGTGCCCGAACTCGTGCAGGCACAGCGTCACCGCCCAGCCTGCGAGTACGAAGAGGATGGTGCCGGAGATGACCGCCACATCGCCTTCGAACAGGGTGAGAACAGCTCCGGCGGCGGTCGCCGCGAGCAGGCCGAGGAACAGTGGACTGGGGCGCACCGCTGATCGCTTCACCCCACCAGTGTGGCGTGTCGGCTGGCGCCGTGGGCCGTTCGGGGACCCGTTACGACACGTGGATCACTGTCCGTGCTGCCAGTCAAGGTCTTTGCGGCCATCCGCGCGAATATCCCCCGACGTGTGGACTCGGCTTGACCCCCCGCTGTGACGCAGGTGTAATCACATCGGTGTCATTCGTCGTTGTGGGAACGGCGACTGGCGTCCGCCAACCGGGGAGAGCGGAAGGCGAGGAGGCGGACGAAATGCAGGAATTCGAAGAAGATCACGTCGCGCAGCCGGTCGTACAGGGCGAACTGTCGTACCTGTTCGACCCAGCCGACGAGCAGGACTGGCAGGAACGCGCCCTGTGCGCGCAGACGGATCCCGAGGCGTTCTTCCCCGAAAAGGGTGGTTCGACGCGGGAGGCCAAGCGCATCTGTCTGGGTTGCGAGGTGCGTTCGGAGTGCCTTGAGTACGCGCTCCAGCACGACGAACGGTTCGGCATCTGGGGCGGTCTCTCGGAGAGGGAACGCCGCAAGCTGAAGAAGCGAGCGGTCTAGCCGCGCGCGGAAGTGTGATCTTTTTGCCCTAACTTGAGGGAGTGACAAGCCCTCACCCGAGGCTCCGGACCGCGCCGGTGCTGTGCGTCCTGGTCTGCCACGACGGCGACCAGTGGCTCAGCACGGCGCTGTCCGCCTTGCGGCGTCAGCGAATTCGTCCTCGGCACGTGATCGCGGTCGACACCGGATCCCACGATCGCACCGCGACCGTGCTGAACCAGTCAGGGCTGTCCGAGTCCGACGGTCTGCTGGACGGCGTGCTCTCCCTGCCGCGCGGTACCGGTTTCGCGACCGCCGTGCGGATCGCGGTCGAGCACGCCGTCGAACGCTGGGGTGATCCCGGCAGGTGGCTGTGGCTGTTGCACGACGACAGCGCACCCGAACCGGACTGCCTCGCGGCACTGCTGACCGCCGCCGAGGTCTCGCCGTCGGCCGCGGTGCTCGGTCCGCTGTGCCTCGATTGGGTGGATCCTCGGCTCGTCGTGGAGGCGGGTCTGTCGACCGACGCCTCCGGGCACCGGCAGACCGGGCTGTCCTCCGCCGAGCACAGCGCGTCGTTCCAGCAGAGCACCGAGGTGCTCGCGGTCTCCTCGGCCGGCTCGCTGATCCGCCGCGAGGTCTGGCACGAGCTCGGCGGCTACGACGAGGCGATGCCGTTGCTGCGCGACGACCTCGACTTCGGCTGGCGGGTCAACCGCGCGGGGCATCTGGTGCTTTGCGTACCGGTTGCCCGAATGCGGCACGCGCGTGCCGCGACCAAGGGCGCACGCCGTCTGGACGCGGCCATGGCACGGCCCGGTCCGTCGTTCCGCGGTGTCGACCGCGCGCACGGCATGCGCACGTTTCTGGTCAACACATCGGGTTTCTCGTTCCTCATCGGACTCCCGCGCCTGCTGTTGTTGTCCTTGTTGCGTGCTTTGGGATTCCTGCTGCTCCGACGTCTCGCCGACGCGCACGCGGAAGTGGGCGCCGCCCGGTACCTGCTCACCCGCGGCCGGTTGCTCGAAGGCCGCCGGGCCCGGCGTGGTTCCGCGGTGGTGCCGGGGCTGTTCACGAGCCGGCTGACCCGGTTCCGCAACGCCCTGCGCGCCGGTGCCGCGTTCCTGATCCGCCGCCGGGTCGAGGCCGACGCCGCGCTGGGTCGTTTGCCCGCAACCGATTCCGGTGCCACCTGGCTCGAACCGTCCGAAGTGGACGTGCCACGACCGGTCGGCCCGTCCGCGCTGCCCGCGGGTGCGCGCGGCCGGCCGCGGGTCGCCGGCCTGCGCCGTCCACCGGTCGTGGTCACGGTCGACGCGGCGCTGCCGGGGGCGTTGCGGCCGTCACCGAAGCCGCGGCCGTCGCCGGGACCGCGCCACGACATGGTGTTCGTCGAGGTCGACCAGGGCCGGATGCTGCGCTCGCTGCTGCTGGCGCCGCCGGTGCTGCTGGTGCTGGGCCTGTCTGCGGTGGCGCTGGCCGCCAACTGGTCGCGGCTCGGCCTCGACCTCGCGGGCGGCCGGTTGCTGCCGGTCGGCTCGGTCGGTTCGGTGTGGTCGTCGTACCTGGCGTCGTGGCACCCGGTCGCCGGCGGCACCGCGGCACCGGCCCCCGCCGCGCTGGCGGTGCTGGGACTCGTGCCCGGCGGACCGCAGTTCGCGGTCGCCCTGCTGCTCCTGTTCGACCTCCCGCTGGCCGCCTTGTCGGCGTACATCGCTTCCCGCGGCATGCGCGTACGGCGTTCCGTGCGCGCGGTGGTCGCCGCGTTCTACGGCTTGCTGCCCGTGTCGACAACGGCCGTCGCCGAGGGTCGTGTGGACGTCGTCGTCGTGCACGTCGTCACGCCGTTGGTGTTCGCCGGCGTGTACGCCGTCTTGCGCGCGTCGTCCACCCACGCCTGGCTCGCCACGGCCTCGGGAACGGCGATCGGCGTCGCGGTGCTCGGCGCGTTCTCGCCGCTGAGCCACGTGGTCGTGCTGGTGGGCGCCCTGGTCGGCTTCGTGGCCGTGTCGGGTGGCGCACGCCGCATCGCCGCGCTGTTCGCGATCGTCCTGCTGCCGATGGCGTTGCTGCTGCCGTGGCCCGCCGTGCTGCTGCAACACCCCGAGATGGTCCTGAACGGCCTCGGCGCGGCCTACGACTCACCGGCGCCGAACCTGATCGTGTGCTCGGTGTTCGTCGCCGCCGCCTTCGCCGCCGCGGTCCTGCGCCCGAACAGGTCGATGCTGCCCGGCCTGTTCGTGATCGTGCTGGCGATCGGCGCCTTGGCCGCCGTCACCGCCGCACGGGCCTGGCCGGGTGCGCCGCTGGTGATCCTGGCGTGGGGTCTCGTCCAGGTGGTGCTGGCGGGTTGTCAGCGCGGCGTCGCCCCCGGTGTCGCCGGCCACGCGCGGGTGCGGCGCGCCGTGTACGTCGCCGGGGTGGTGACGCTGGTCAGCCTGGGCGTGGCGGGCCTGCTGGACTTGCGGACCGGTCCGCTGCGGGCCGGCGGCGGCGAGCGGCTGAGCCCGTCGCTGACCGCCGAACTGGAACGCACCGGCCGTTCGGTGCTGATCATCGGCACACCGACCCGCCAGGTCGCCGGCCGCATGCCCGCCTTCGGCGACGACGACCTCGTGCCGACCACGTCGTCGCCGGCCCGCCTGCGGCGGTGGACCACGTCACTGCTCGACGGCTCGTCTTCGGCCGTGGGCGTGGCATTGGCGCAGGCGGCGTCGTCCGGGGTGTCGTTCGTGGTCATGCCCTCGAACGCGGCCGCCGACCGCGTGCGTTCCGCGGCGGGGGAGCTGGTGTCGCCGGCGCCGCCGACGACGGACGGCCGCCCGGTGCTGCGGGTGCGCCTGACCGCCGACACGGGCGTCCTGCTGCCCCCCGACCTGGCCCGCCGCGCCCGCACCGGCGGCGACCCGCCGTCGGCCGCGACCGAGATGGTGCCGGTGAACGTGACGCTGCCGGACGTGGCGGTGCGGGTCTCGCCGGGCTCCGAGGGGCGGGTGCTGGTGCTCGCGGCGGAGGACGAGCCGGGCTGGGAGGTGTACGTCGACGGCCAGCGGGTGCCCGTCGTGCGGGCGTGGGGTCACCTCGTCGGGGTGCCGCTGCCGGGCGCGGCGGCGGAGGTGAGGGTGACGATGAGCACAACGCTGCGGGACCTGCTGCTGCTCGCCCAGACCGCGGCGGCGTTGTTCACGTTCCTGACGGCGATCCCGACCCGGTCCGGGCCACGCCCTCCTCGCCCGGAGGGACGGCCCGTGCCGCGGCCTTCTCGCCGCTAGGAGCGGCCGGCCGCTGCCTTCGCGGGCCGAGGGTCCGCCCGTGCCGCGGGCTTCCCGGCCCGAGGGGTGGAGCGCATAGCGCCGTGTTGCTCGGCCGAGGGACGTCCCGCGCTGCGGCGTTCCCAGTCCGAGGGGATGCCCGTGCCGCAGCCTTCCTGGCCCGAGGGGTGGAGCGCGTAGCGCCGTGTTGCTCGGCCGAGGGGACGGAGCGCGTTGCGCCGTGTGCTGCTGGGCGCGAGGGACGTCCCGCGCTGCGACGTTCTCAGTCCGACGGGCTGCCCGTGCTGCAGCCTTCCCGGCCCGAGGGGAGTAGCGCATAGCGCCGTACTGCCCGGACGAGGCGACGGCGCGCGAAGCGCCGTGCGTTGCTGGGCCCGAGGGAGTGACGCGCATAGCGCCGTGTGCTGCTCCACACACACGAGCCCGCCGGGTTCCCCCAATTCCGATTTTACTCGGCGGGTCCGACAACGAGCCGTGCTCCACCACGCGTGGACCCGCCCGCCCATTCACCCACAGGACCCTCCCCAGCCTCATTTCGTCGTACGCGGGGCCCTTTCGTACGCCAGGAGCGCACGAAAGGGCCCCGCGTACGACGAAGACGAAGCGGGAGGCGGAGGAACGACGGGCTCAGCCCTCGTCGATCACGTCCGGGTCCAGACCGAGGTAGTTCGCCACCTGCTCCACCAGCACGTCGTGCACCAGGTCGGCGAGGTCCGCGCCGTCCTTCGCGCGCGCTTCCAGCGGCCGCCGGTACAGCACGATGCGCGCCCGCTGGTCCGATCCGGCCGGCAGCAGGCGGGCGAGCGGGACGTTGCCGTCCTCGACCACGCCGTCCTCGCCCTCGACCTGCACGTCGGGGACGTCGTCGACGGCCACGTCGAGCTGGGTGAGCTCGGTGCGCCAGCGGGCCTCGATGGGCTCCAGGGCCTCGATCACCAGGGCGTCGAAGCGTTCCGCGCGGGAACGGGCCGCGGGCAGGGTGGCCGGGTAGAGCGGGCCGCGCAGGCCTCGGCCGTGCCGGTCGCGGCTGCGCCGACGCGACGAATCCTGCCGCCGTGAACCCCTTGCCATCACCACAACCCAGCAGCCTAGTTGCTTCCCCGCGCGACCAAACACAGCGTGCCTCACACACAGCCCCGCGTGGACGCGCTATCGTCCCCGATCGTGCGGAGCGTGAGACGGTGCTCGCGAACCGGGTGTGCTAACCCGGCTGTCGCCACGCTCACCTACGCCTATGCGGACTCCACCGCAGTCGTCGGACCGCTCGCCACGTACTCCGAACCGCACAGCTACGACCTGTGCGAGGAGCACGCGATGCGGCTCACGGCGCCGCGCGGCTGGGAGGTCGTGAGGCATCAGGGTGAGTTCGCGGCACCCGAGCCGAGCGTGGACGACCTGACGGCCTTGGCCGAGGCCGTGCGCGAGGCCGGGCGAGCAGATGTGACCCCGAAGCTGCCTGAGGTCCCAGCGGGGACCCAGCGGCGCGGTCACCTGCGCGTTCTTCCGGATCCGCACGAGGACTGAGCGCTCAGGCCACGACCACACGCACCACTGATCTGCTCGCCGGTAGGCTGCCCTGGCAGTGGCCGTCAAGAGCGAGTTTCGGGAGTGTGCGGCGTGCGTGACCTGTCCGGCATCGTCAAGGCGTACGACATCCGCGGGGTGGTCGGCGAACAGCTGGACGCCGGTGTGGTCCGGGACTTCGGCGCGGCCTTCGCGCGCCTGGTCGGTGGACCCGCGATCGTGATCGGGCACGACATGCGCGACTCGTCGCCGGAGCTGTCCAGGGCGTTCGCCGAGGGCGCCCGGGCGCAGGGCGTCAACGTGATCAGCATCGGTCTGGCCAGCACCGACATGCTCTACTTCGCCTCCGGCAAGCTCGACCTGCCCGGCGCGATGTTCACCGCGAGCCACAACCCGGCGCAGTACAACGGCATCAAGCTCTGCCGCGCGGGCGCGAGCCCCGTCGGCCAGGACACCGGTCTCGCGCAGATCCGCCAGGACGCCGAGAACCAGGTCCCGGACGCGGAGGGCGTCGAGCCCGGCACGTTCGAGGAGCGCACCATGCTCGTCGACTACGCGGCGTACCTCAACGAGCTGGTCGACCTGAAGAACATTCGCCCGCTCAAGATCGTCGTGGACGCGGGCAACGGCATGGGCGGCTACACCGTGCCCCAGGTCTTCGAGGGCCTGCCCATCGAGGTCGTGCCGATGTACTTCGAGCTCGACGGCAGCTTCCCCAACCACGAGGCGAACCCGCTCGACCCCAAGAACATCGTCGACCTGCAGGAACGCACCAAGGCCGAGGGTGCCGACGCCGGTGTCGCGTTCGACGGCGACGCGGACCGCTGCTTCGTCGTGGACGAGAACGGCGACCCGGTCAGCCCCTCCGCGATCACGGCGCTGGTCGCCGTGCGCGAGCTGGCCAAGGACCCCGGCGGCACGGTCATCCACAACCTGATCACCTCGCACGCCGTGCCGGAGATCGTGCGCGAGCACGGCGGCAACCCCGTGCGCACCCGCGTCGGCCACTCGTTCATCAAGGAGGAGATGGCCAAGACCGGCGCCATCTTCGGTGGCGAGCACTCGGCGCACTACTACTTCCGCGACTTCTGGCGTGCCGACACCGGCATGCTGGCCGCGCTGCACGTGCTGGCCGCGCTCGGCGAGCAGGACGGCCCGCTGTCGGCCCTGACCGCGGACTACAACCGCTACGCCGCCTCCGGTGAGATCAACTCCACGGTGACCGACCAGGCCGGCCGCATCGCCGCCATCAAGGACGCCTACGGCGCGAAGGACGGCGTCACGATCGACGAGCTGGACGGTCTGACCGTGCAACTGCCGGACGGGTCGTGGTTCAACCTCCGCGCCTCGAACACCGAGCCGCTGCTGCGCCTGAACGTCGAAGCCCCCACGCCCGAGGCCGTCGCCGCGCTGAGCGGCGACGTGCTCGCGATCGTGCGGGCCTGAGGAGAACATCGTGGCCGTCAAGCTCGAAGAGCAGTTGCTGCAGATCCTCGCCTGCCCGTGCCCCGAGCACGCACCGCTGCGGGTCGGGACGCCGGACGACCCGGAGGCGGACTTCCTCACGTGCACCGCGTGCGGGCGTTCGTTCCCGGTCCGCGACGGCATCCCCGTCCTCCTGCTCGACGAGGCCGTCGAGCCGCCGTCGGCTGGGTGACCCGGTGCTCGACGACACGCTGCTCGACGACGCGAGCCGCCTGACCGACGCCGACACCGGCGGCTGGCTGCGTGCCGCCGCACGGGCCGGCGCGCAGGTCCGCTCCACCGCCGAGGCCGCGGCCGAGGCGGGCGTGGAGCGGGTCTTCGCCGAACGCCCGCGCGCGGTCGTGCTGGTCACCCGGCCCGGCCACGCGGTCGCGGTGGCCGGCGTCGTCGTGGCGTTGCTCGGCCCCGGCTGTCCGGTGCCGGTCGTGGTGTCCGACGAGGTGCCGCCGTGGGTCGGCGCGCTCGACGTGGTGCTCGCCCACACCGAGGACCCCGGCGACCGGGTGCTCGCCGAGTCGATCGACCGCGCCGGCCGCAGGGGCGCGCGGACGCTGGTGACCGCGCCGGACTCCGGACCGGTCGCCGCCGCGGCCGCCGGCCAGGCCGTGCTGCTGCCGCCGCGGGTCGACGTGCCGCCGGGCTTCAGCTTCCACCGCGCGCTCGCCGCGTGGCTCACGGTGCTGGGCTCGCTGGGCCTGCTCAAGGTGGACGTGTCGCTGATCGCGGACGAGCTCGACCGCGAGGCGGAACGCGACCACCCGGTGCACGAGTCGTTCGTCAACCCGGCCAAGTCACTGGCCCTGCGGGTGGCCGACCGCACGCCGCTGCTGTGGGGCCTGGACGACGTCGCCACGTCGGTCGGCGTGCACGGGGCGGGGGTGCTGGCCGCGTTCGCCGGGGTTGCCTCCGACGTCGCCGGGTACCCGCAGGCACTGACCCGTCCGGTGCTGCACCGCCGCGCGGTGCAGGGGACCTCCGGCGCCGACCTGTTCGCCGACCCGGACGACGAGATCGGTGGTCTGGTCCGCGTGCTGCTGCTGGCCGTGCGCCAAGGCCCGGTGGCCGAGGCGCTGCGCCGTGCCGCGGAAGACGCTCTGCCAGGAGCCGACGTGCTCGAACCGGCGGTCGAGGTGGCGGGAGGCGACGCGGTCAGCGCCGCGCTGCTCGCGCTCCGCTTCGAGCTCGCCGCGTTGTACCTCGGGCTGGCCGCCGGGACGCTCGGTGGCAACCCGTACTGAGTTGGGGAGCTGAACGGATAGTGGACCTGCTGCACAACGCGGTCAGGCCGTACGCGTGGGGTTCACGCACGGCCATCGCAGAGCTGCTCGGGAAGGAGGTGCCCGCACCCCATCCCGAGGCCGAGCTGTGGATGGGCGCCCACCCCGGCGACCCGTCCCGCGTGGTCGGCCGGGACGGGACCCAGCACTCGCTGCTCGACCTGCTGTCGGCCGACCCGGACAACCAGCTCGGACCGCGCGTGGCCGGGCGGTGGGGCAGCCGGCTGCCGTTCCTGCTCAAGGTGCTCGCCGCCGAGGAGGCGCTGAGCCTGCAGGCGCACCCGTCCGCGGCCCAGGCGGCGGAGGGCTTCGCCGCGGAGGAGGCGGCCGGCGTGCCGCGCGACGCCGCGGTGCGCAACTACAAGGACCCGGCCGCGAAGCCGGAGCTGGTCTGCGCGCTGACCGAGTTCCACGCCCTCGCCGGCTTCCGCGCACCGGACCGCACGGCGGCGCTGCTGCGGTCGCTCGACGCACCCGCTCTCGCGCCGTACACCGAGATGCTCGTGGCACAGCCGGACTCCTCCGGCCTGCGCGCGTTGTTCACGATGCTGATCACGCTGCCGCAGACGTCGCTGAGCGTCCTGCTGCCGCAGGTGCTGGACGCGTGCGTGCTGCACGTGAAGGAGCACGGCGAGTTCGACCTGGAGTGCCGCACGATCCTGGAGCTCGGCGAGTCCTACCCCGGTGACGCGGGCGTGCTGGCCGCGATGCTGCTCAACCGGATCGTCCTGCAGCCCGGCGAGGCGATCCACCTGCCCGCCGGCAACCTGCACGCCTACCTGCGCGGCACCGGCATCGAGATCCTCGCAAACTCCGACAACGTGCTGCGCTGCGGCCTCACCCCGAAGCACGTCGACGTGCCGGAGCTGTTGCGGGTGCTGGACTTCGCGTGCGACGACATGCCCGTGTCGACCGGCGAGGAGGTCGCGCCCGGTGTGCGCGTCTACCGCACGCCCGCGCCGGAGTTCGAGCTGTCGCGACTGGACGTGACGGACGAGACCCTCATCGACCACGACGGCCCGCAGATCATGATCTGCACGGACGGCGCGGCGGTGCTGTCCAACGCGCGCGGCGAGGAGCTGCACCTCACCCGCGGCCAGTCCGTGTGGCTGCCCGCGTCGGACCCGGCCGTGCTCGTGCGACCGGATGGTGTCGAATCCGCCCAGCTTTTCCGCGCGACCGCCGGAACAGACTAAGGTTCACGACCGGACAAAGCGGACTGGTCTCGGCCAGGACAGGTTGCGAGGAGACACGCGTGTCAGCAGGAGGCGGTAGCAAGGCCATCATCGCGGCGCTATTGGCTAACGCCGGTATCGCGGTGGCCAAGTTCGTCGGATTCTTGATCACCGGCTCGTCGTCGATGCTGGCCGAGTCGGTGCACTCGCTCGCCGACACGTCGAACCAGGGCCTGTTGCTGCTCGGCCAGAAGACGGCCCGGCGCAGGGCGACGAGGCTGCACCCGTTCGGCTTCGGCCGCGACCGCTACTTCTGGTCGTTCGTCGTCGCCCTGATGCTCTTCACCCTCGGCTCGGTCTTCGCGCTCTACGAGGGCATCCACAAGCTGCAGCACCCGGAGCCGCTGACGAACCCGCTGGTCGCCGTCGCGATCCTGCTGGTGGCCATCGGCCTCGAGTCCTACAGCTTCATGACCGCCATCAAGGAGTCGAAGCTCATCAAGGGCGACGCCACCTGGTGGGGCTTCATCCGCAACTCCCGCACCCCCGAACTCCCGGTGGTGCTGCTGGAGGACGCGGGCGCGCTGATCGGCCTGGTGCTCGCCCTGCTCGGCGTGGGCCTGTCGACCGTCACCGGCAACCCGGCCTTCGACGCGCTCGGCACCATCGCGATCGGCGTGCTGCTCGGCGTCATCGCCGTCATCCTGATCATCGAGATGAAGTCGCTGCTGATCGGTGAGGGCGCGTCCGACGCCGACCTCGACGCGATCTGCGACGAGCTCGCCGCCGGCAAGGTGCAGCGCGTCATCCACATCAAGACGCAGTACATCGGCCCCGAGGAGCTCCTGGTCGCCGCGAAGATCGCCCTGGAGCCGCAGCTGCCGCTCGACCAGGTCGCGCAGGCGATCAACGACGCCGAGCTGCGGGTGCGCAACCGGGTGCCGCACGCGCGCCTCATCTACCTGGAGCCGGATCTGGACCGCACGACGGTCGCCAGCTCCTGACGTTCCGCTTCGAAGCCCGTCCCGGTTCCGCCGGGGCGGGTTTCGTCTTGTCCGGGACCGGGAAGCACGGAGGTCCTGACAACGTCCGAACAGCGCTGTGGGGATCTCACCTGGTGAAACGTCTAGGGTGGGCCGGACGCGTTCCATTGAGGAGGTATCCATCGTGCCGGGCAACGGGTTGTGGCGCACGAAGTCGATCGAGCAGTCGATCGCGGACACGGACGAGCCGGACACCAAGCTCCGCAAGGATCTCACCGCGTGGGACCTGACCGTGTTCGGCGTCGCGGTCGTGATCGGTGCCGGCATCTTCACGCTCACGGCGAGCACCGCGGGCAACCTGGCGGGGCCGTCGGTGTCGCTGGCGTTCGTGCTGGCGGCGGTCGCGTGTGCGCTGGCGGCGTTGTGCTACGCCGAGTTCGCGTCGACGGTGCCGGTGGCGGGAAGCGCTTACACGTTCTCGTACGCCACGTTCGGCGAGTTCGCGGCGTGGATCATCGGCTGGGACCTGGTGCTGGAGTTCGCGCTCGGGTCCGCGGCGGTGGCGAAGGGCTGGTCGATCTACCTGCAGACGGTGCTGGGGCAGCTCGGCATCCACGTGAAGACGACGCTCGCGATCGGGCCGGTCGACTTCGACTGGGGTTCGGTCGTGCTGATCGGCGCGCTGACGGCGTTGCTGGTCGTCGGCACGAAGCTGTCGTCGCGGGTCAGCGCGGTGATCACGACGATCAAGGTGGCCGTGGTGCTGCTGGTGATCATCCTCGGCATCCAGTACGTCAAGGCGGAGAACTACACGCCGTTCATCCCGCCCGCGGAGTCCGGCGGCGGTGCGCACACCGGCGTCGACCAGTCGCTGCTGAGCGCGATCACCGGGTTCGGCGGCAGCTCGTACGGCACGCTGGGGCTGCTGGCCGCCGCGAGCCTGGTGTTCTTCGCGTTCATCGGGTTCGACGTCGTGGCGACCACGGCGGAGGAGACCAAGAACCCGCAGAAGGCGGTGCCGCGCGGCATCCTCGGGTCGCTCGCGATCGTCACCGTCCTGTACGTCGCGGTGTCGCTGGTGATCACCGGCATGGTGCCGTACGAGAAGCTCAAGACGCAGCCCGACGGGTCGCGTGCCACGCTGGCCAGTGCGTTCGCCGAGAACGGCGTCACGTGGGCGGCCACGGTCATTTCGGTCGGCGCGCTCGCCGGTCTGACGACCGTCGTCATGGTGCTGATGCTGGGCCAGAGCCGGGTGCTGTTCGCGATGTCGCGGGACGGCCTGCTGCCGCGCGGTCTCGCGAAGACCGGCAAGCACGGCACGCCGACGCGCATCACGGTCATCATCGGCTTCGTCGTCGCGATCGCGGCCGGCTTCACCTCGATCGGCACGCTCGAAGAGATGGTCAACGTGGGCACGCTGTTCGCGTTCATCCTCGTGTCCGGCGGTGTGCTGGTGCTGCGCAGGACCCGGCCGGACCTGCCCCGTGGGTTCCGGGTGCCGCTGGTGCCGTTCGTGCCGATCCTCGCGATCCTCGCCTGCCTGTGGCTGATGCTGAACCTGACCGTGTTCACCTGGATCCGGTTCCTGGTGTGGATGGTGCTCGGTGTCGGCGCCTACTTCGTCTACAGCCGACGCAACTCGGGGCTGGCGAAGCAGAACGAGAAGACCAGCACCAACTAATCTGCGCACCATGGCGAACCCGCGGTGGCTGTCCGAGGAGGAGACGTACGCCTGGCACCACTTCGTCCAGGCGTACCACCTCCTCGAACGGCAGATCGAGCAGCAGTTGCAGCGCGACGCGGGGCTTTCGCACGCGCAGTACAACGTGCTGATCGTGCTGTCCGAACAGCCCGGTCACCGCATGCGGATGACCGAGCTGGCCCGCCGCGTGGTGGTGTCGAAGAGCTCGCTGACCTACCAGATCGGCAAGCTGGAGAAGTCGGGGCTCGTGCGGCGGGAACCGCACGAGTCCGACGAACGCGGCATCGTCGCCGTGCTCACCGAGGCAGGTCAGGCGCTGCTCACGACCACCGCGCCCGGCCACGTCGAGACCGTGCGCGAGTACCTGGTGGACCTCTTCACACCGGAACAGCTCGCGCAGCTCGGCGCGTTCATGAAGGTCGTGCACGAGAAAGCCGACGACTAGAACGCCGGCGGCACCACCGGTTCCGGAGCCGGACCCACACCGCCGCCGGGGCCGGACCGGCCACTGTGGACAGGTCCGCCCTCGAAGATCCCCTTGGGTGTGAGCTCCGCGGTGCGTTAGCTTGCCTTGTGATCCTGTGCCTCGACGTCGGTTCCACCTGGACCAAGGCCGCTCTCGTCACCGAAGAGGGCGAGCTGGTCCGCACGGGACAGCACCCGACCACCCCGCCCGAGGTGTTGCACGGCATCGACGCGCTGCGCGGGTCCGTGGGCGACGGCGAGGTTCTCGCGTGCTCGTCGGCCGGTGGCGGGCTGCGGCTCGCGGTCGTCGGCCAGGAACGCGTGGTCAGCGCCGAGGCCGGGTACCGGGTGGCGCTGAGCGCGGGCGCCAAGGTCGTGCACGTCAGCGCCGGACCGGTCGACGTGCACGCGTTGCGCGCGGCCGCCCCCGACCTCGTGCTGCTGGTCGGCGGCACGGACGGCGGCGACCGGTCGGTCCTGCTGCACAACGCCGCGAAGCTCGCCCGCGTCGCCGTGCCGATCGTGCTGGCCGGCAACGCCGAGGCGCAGCCGGAAGCGTTGGAGCTGCTGGCGAAGCGGACCGTCGTGGCGTGCCCGAACGTGCTGCCCGACGTCGGCAGGCTCGCACCGGAACCCGCCCGCAGGGCGATCAGGGAAGCGTTCCTGCAGCACGTGATCGGCGGCAAGGGCCTGTCGCGCGGGCAGCGGTTCCGCCGGCTCGTCCGCGCCGTGACACCGGACGCCGTGCTGGCCGGTGTCTCCCGGCTGGCCGCCCAGGAACGTGAGGGCGCGGTGCTGGTGGTCGACGTCGGCGGCGCCACCACGGACGTCTACTCCGCGGTGTCCACCGCGGACGGTGAAGGCGTGGAACGCACCGTGGCCCTGCCGCCGGACCGCCGCACCGTCGAGGGCGACCTGGGCATGCGCTGGTCGGCACCCGGCGTGGTCAAGGAGGCCCACGCCGAACGCCTGACCACCGAGGACCTCACGGCGGAGGCGAGGAAGCGGGCCGAGAACGTCGGCTGGCTGCCGGAAGACCCCGCCGTGGACACGAAACTGGCGTCGTTCGCCGCGATCCTGGCCGTCCGCAGGCACCTGCGGCAGGTCGACGGCCAGCTCGGCCCGCACGGCGCGGGGCTGCTCGTGCTGTCCGGCGGTGTCTTCCGGCACGCGGCGGACCTCGCGCCGATCGAGGAGGCGTTGCGCGGCGACCCGGTGCTGCGGCCGGTGCTGCGGACCGCGGCGATCACCGTCGACCGCGACTACGTGCTGGCACCGGTGGGCCTGCTCGCCGGGTCGGGGCGCCTCGACGCCGCCGACCGGCTGGCGGAACGGCTCAGCTGACCTGGTCTTCCTGCTCGTCGTCGACGAACTCCAGCAGGTCGCCCGGCTGGCACTCCAGCACCCGGCACATGGCTTCGAGCGTGCTGAACCGCACGGCCTTCGCACGGCCGTTCTTCAGCACCGCGACGTTCGCCGGCGTCAGCCCGACCTTCTCCGCGAACTCGCCGACGCTCATCTTGCGCTTGGCCAGCTCGACGTCGATGCGCACGACGATCGCCATCAGATCACCGACTCCATGTCGGCGCGCAGCGTCGTGGCGCGTTGCAGCAGCGCCCGCATCACGACCAGCACGAGTCCGACCACGCTCACCCCCGTCGTGAACAAGAAGAACAGCACCAGCACACCGGGGTCGTCCGCGTTGAGGCCGACCCACACGAACACCCCGACCAGCACGACCCACGCGGCCGCGACCGCCCAGACCATCACGTCGACCCACCTGATCGCCGCATCGGTGAAGATCAGATCTTTGCGCACCAGGGTGAGCAGCTTCCAGGTGGCCACGACCACCACCTGCACGCACACCACCCAGAACACCGAGACGATCGTCGACGGCCACCGCAGGTAGGCCTCTTCCGGGTGCTGCTGCGCCATGTACGCGTACTGGCCGGGGAGCGAGAACGTCTCCAGCATGACGAGGATCCCGAACAGCGCCGCGAGGAAGAACCGGAGGGCTGTCACCGCCCAGCGTTCAGAAATCATGCATCGAGTATCGGTAATCATCTATCGAAAGTCAATCGGTAGTGATCGTGTTGCAACAGGTCTCTACAGTGATCGCCGTGGGACTGCGTGAGCGCAAGAAGACCGAGACCCGAGCGGCGCTGTCGGCCGCCGCACTGCGCCTCGCCCTGGAGAAGGGCGCCGACAACGTGCGGGTGGACGAGATCGCGGAGGCGGCGAACGTCTCCCCGCGCACCTACAACAACTACTTCGCGAGCCGCGAGCAGGCGATCGTCGCGGGCATCACCGCCACGAGGGCCCTGCGGGTGGCCGACGAGCTGCGGGCCCGGCCGGCCGACGAGCCGCTGGTCGACTCGATCGTCGCCGCGTTCGCCGAGCAGTACCGCGAACCCCCGTCCGAGGCGCTCGCCCTGATCACCTCGACGCCGTCGCTGCGCGAGGCCTACCTCGACTCGGTCTCCTCGATGGAACCGCCGATCGCCGAAATCGTCGCGGCCCGCCTGGGCAAGGACCCGCTCGGCGCCGCCGTCCTGGCCGCCGCCGTGTCCGCCGCCGCGCGGATCGCCGTGCGGCGGTGGGTGGACGTGCGGCCGTCCGGACTGGTCGTGGTGCCGGCCGCGCCGATCGAGGCCCTGCTGCGCGAGGCGATCGGCCACCTCGCGCCCGCACTCACCTGAGCTCGTCGCGCAACACGCACATCAGCAGCGCGTCGTGCCACTCGCCGTCGCGGTAGAACGACTGCCGGAACCGCCCGTCGACCTGGAAGCCGACCTTCTTGTACGACTTGACGGCGCGCTCGTTCGCCTCGACGACGCCGAGCTCGATCGAGTGCAGCCGCATGGTGTCGAACCCGTACCGGCAGGCCGTGCGCAGGGCGTCCGTGCCGTAGCCGCCGCCCCAGTGGTCCTTCTCGCCGATGTAGATGTCGACCTCGGCCCGCGCGCTGACCGGGTCCGCGTCCCGCAGCACGACGACGCCGATGAGCTTGCCCTCCTCCAGCGTCTCGATGCAGAAGGTGACCTTCTCCTGCGAGTTCTCCTGACGGTCGGCGAAGCGCTTGCGCGTGGCCGCCAACGACGTGTGGTAGTAGCTCTGCAACCAGCGCACGACCTCCTCGTCGTTGTGCCACCGGTAGAACGCGTCGGCGTCCTCCGGCTCGACGGGACGCAGGCGGACGAGGTTTCCGGTGAGCACGTTCAGGGCCTCCAGTCGGATCGGACGACGCCGTCGTCGTCGGGTAGCACCGCCGCGAGCAGCGGGTGGTGTTCGTGCGCGTAGAACGAGTTCGCCATCGCACCGCGGGCCTGCGCCAGCCGCAGGTAGAGGTCGAGGTGGTCCTCAGAGCGGGCGAGCGCCTTGCGGAAGTGGCCGTCGCGGTCCTCCCACACGAGGACGTACATGCGGTCGTCGTCGTCCCGGATGGTGCGCAGGACCTCCTGGACGTCGACGTCCAGTTCGGGCCACACCAGCAGGCCCGCCCGTGGCGTGAGGTGCCGCCTCAGCTCGCCGAGCTCCCCGGTGCGCAGCCGGTGCCAGCGTTCGGCGTTGCGGACACCGACCTCCTCCAGCAGCACCGAACCGCGCTCGCCGACGAGTTCGGCCACCTCGCCCCAGAACGCCTCGTCGGCAGGCCGCGGCGGGTCGTCGTCATCGTCATCAAGGCTCCACATCGCGTCACCGGCCGGAATGGCGAAGAGGCCGAGCGCGCGCGCGTTCCACGGCCTCGCCACAGGGCTCGGAACTGCCGATGTACATGTACTGGTCGTAACCGACCCGCACGAGGAACCGGTCCGCGACCTCAAGGCGGCACCACGCGCCGTTGTCGCGCAACATCGCCCTGACCAGCGCGACGCCGGTGCTGAGCGGCACCCACGCGCCGTCGTGGAAGCCGGTCAGATCATCCGGGAACAGCCCGGCGAGTCCGTGTCCGGGGATCGGCGCCTCCAGGCCGAAGTTGACGAACCCCGTGACCTCGGGGTCGCGGATCGTCAGCTCGGTGACCCCGCATACCTCGGCGAACGCCTCGACGGCCGCGAGGTAAGCCGCCTCCTTGGGGCCGTGGTCGCTCAGCGAGTCCTCGGGACCTTCGTACCCGGACGAGCCGTAGTCGTCCGGGTCGTACTTGGTCACGGTGTAGCCGTACGGGAGCACCCGCGCAGGTTAGGAGCCGCCCAGCACGTCACGCGAGCCGATATTCGGCCTGCGCGCGAACGGCAGCGGCGGCGTCTCCGGCGTGTCCACCCGCATCAGCCCCGCCGCGATCGCCACCGCCCGGTCCCACTCCGGGTCCGAGGTGTAGTCGGAGTGCGCCGACACCCCCGACCGCCAGCGCCGGCCGGGGAAAGGTCCCCGCTGCGGGTCCGGCAGCCAGTGGTCGCCGCCGAGCACGAGCGCACCGGTGGGCCCGCGCAACGCCGGTGCCAGTGCGCCCTCCGAGCCGTCCTCGCGGTAGCCGACGCCGAGCAGCATGCCGTTGAATACCTGCCGCCGCCACGTCATCACCGCGCCGCCCAGCGGGTCCGTGCCGCGGCACAACGCCCGCCAGCGCCCGTCCAGCCCACCGGCCAGCCGGGCCAGCGACGCGTGCGGCACCACCGCCGGGAACGCCCGCGGGTAGGCCCACTGCAGCTGGGAACCGGCGGTGACGAGCCCGATGCGTTCGCGGTCCTGCGGCGGCAACGACTCCAGCAGCCGCGCGGCCGCGACGGCGACGAGCAGCGAGCCCTGCGAATGTCCACAGAGGACCACGCGGGTGCCGGGGTCGCGCAGGTGGTCCTCGACCCGTGACACCAGCTCCGGCACGACCTTCAGCGCGTAGCAGGGTGGCACGATCGGGTGCGCCTCGCGCGGCCAGAACTGCGCGATGTCCGCGATGATCCCGAGCCGCCGCCCCGACTCCGGCTGCCGCGCCGCCAGGTAGACCGCCCGCAGCAACGACACGGCCAGCAGGCCGAGCACGCCGACGCCGAACGCCGAGAACGGCCGGGTCCACGCCGCCAGCGGGACGTCGCGCACCCGCAGCACCGTGGCGATCACGGCACCGATGAACAGCACGGACGCGATGATCAGCATCAGGTGGTGGCTGTGGTTGCGCTCCCAGCGCGCCCACCACCACGCCCGCGTCGCGGCACGGAGGTCGCGCATCCGGCCGGAGTGCAGCAATGACGCCTCGCGCGCCCACAGCTTGCCTCTGCGGAACGCCCGCCAGCGCACCAAGCCCGTGAACGACGCCACCGCGAACGTGCTCAGCAGCCCCAGCGCGCCCGCCACGCCCCACAGCAGCGTGATGTAGCCGTACCCGGCCGGCAGGTCCAGGTGGTCACCGAGCGCCTTGCGCACCGGCAACGCGATCCCGGCACCGAACCCGCCGCCGAGCAGCCCCGCGACCGCGAGGACCGGCGCGGCGAACCAGCCGCCGGCCCACGGCCGCAGCTCGCGCGGCAGCCCCTTCCACGTCCCGCGCGCCAGCACCGCGGCCGGCACCAGCAGCAGCCCGAACAGCACCAGCACGAACGCCATCAGCAGCGCGATCACCTGCACGGTCACGTCCGCGCCGAGCACGCGGTCCGGCAGCTGCTCCTGAAGCCCGAGCGTGACCAGCACGAGCACCGCGGTCAGCACCAGGAACACCCGGCGCGGCCCGCGCGACAACGCCGCCCGCAACCACCGCCCGCCGCGGTGGGGAGCACCGCCCGTCGGGTCGTCGATCAGCAGCGTGCCGAGCATGCAGAGCCCGATGAACACCATCGCCGCGACCCACGCGACCGTGATCGCCACCTCCATCGGCCCGGTGGCCGTGAGCTGCTTCAACGGGCCGCCCAGCGCGATCAGCGCGGCCGTCGCCAGCCCCATCACCACGTGCAGCGAGCGCAACGCGGGCGTGTCCGGGTCGGTCGCCACGTGCGCACCGGGCAGACCGGAGGACGGCTGGCGCTCCTCCTGCTGGGCCTCGGCGATCTCCCGGCGTTCGATGCGCCACTCGACGTGCGAGATCCGGCGCATCACCGACACCAGCACGACGACCGGGAGCAGCCCCAGGGACGTCCGGAACCAGGGAAAGGCCCGCACCTCGGCCGGGACGCCGGTCAGGCAGTCGGCACCGGGCCGCAGGCACTGGCCGGCGAGCAGGTCGAGGCTCACCACCGAGACCTGGGCGATCAGCAGTGCCGTGAGGAGCAGCGCGAACACCCGCAGCAGCGACCGCAGCCCCAGCCCCAGCAGGTGCGCGGGCAGGTTGCGCTCCGGCACGGGCGGCAACATCCAGTGCGCGACGTTCGCGATGCTGAACGGGAAGAGCAGCGCCCACGTGGCCTTGGCCACACCACCGGACGTCATGCCACCCCACAGGTAGCCCTCGACCACGCGGGGCACCGACCGCGACTCCGTCTGGAGCACGGGCCCCGGCGCCGGTCTGCGGAGCCGGTCGGCCGGACGCACGATCCGCCCTAGCCCGTCTCCCGCAACGTCCACGGCAGCGACGGCGTCGACCAGCGTCTGCGGCGTCGTCCCCTGCACGCCGTGCACCCGCAGTTCGACGACCCGTGTGTCCGGGCCCGTGATGAACACCCGAGACCTCCCTCACCCAACGTGGGGGTCATAGTGGTGCATTGTGGGAGCGGTATGGTCGCACGACACCCTCTCTGAAGTGCCTTGGAGGACTTCGCAAATGACTGCGGACCGCTTGCAGACCCGCAACGGCATCGACTTCGCTGTGGCCGACCTGTCACTCCACGAGTTCGGTCGCAAGGAGATCCGTCTCGCCGAGCACGAGATGCCCGGCCTCATGGCGTTCCGCCGCGAGTACTCCGGTGTGCACCCCCTGAAGGGCGCCCGCATCTCCGGCTCGCTGCACATGACCATCCAGACGGCCGTGCTCATCGAGACGCTGGTCGACCTGGGCGCCGAGGTGCGCTGGGCCTCCTGCAACATCTTCTCCACCCAGGACCACGCGGCCGCGGCCGTCGTCGTTGGCCCCCACGGCACCGAGGAGGAGCCCAAGGGCGTCGCCTGCTTCGCCTGGAAGGGCGAGACGCTGCCGGAGTACTGGTGGACGTGCGAGCAGATGCTGACCTGGCCCGACGGCAAGGGCCCGAACATGATCCTGGACGACGGCGGCGACGCGACGCTGCTGGTCCACAAGGGTGTGCAGTACGAGGCCGCCGGTGTCGTCCCCGCGGCCACGGAGGACGACTCCGAGGAGTGGACGATCGTCCTCGACACGCTCCGCGCGTCGCTGGAGAAGGACGGCAAGAAGTGGACGAACATCGCCGAGGGCATCCGCGGCGTCACCGAGGAGACCACGACGGGCGTCATGCGCCTGTACCAGCTGGCCGCCGCCGGTGAGCTGCTGTTCCCCGCGATCAACGTCAACGACGCCGTCACCAAGTCGAAGTTCGACAACCGCTACGGCATCCGCCACTCGCTGATCGACGGCATCAACCGCGGCACCGACGTCCTGATCGGCGGCAAGGTCGCGGTCGTCTGCGGCTACGGCGACGTCGGCAAGGGCTCCGCCGAGTCCCTGCGCGGCCAGGGCGCCCGCGTCATCGTCACCGAGATCGACCCGATCTGCGCCCTGCAGGCCGCGATGGACGGCTACCAGGTCGCGCGCCTGGAGTCGGTCCTGCCGATCGCCGACATCATCATCACGACGACCGGCAACAAGGACGTCGTCACCGTCGAGCACATGGCCCAGATGAAGCACCAGGCGATCCTGGGCAACGTCGGCCACTTCGACAACGAGCTGGACATGGCCGGCCTCGCCCGCTACCCCGGCATCCGCAAGAACAACATCAAGCCCCAGGTCGACGAGTGGATCTTCCCGTCGGGCCGCACGATCATCGTGCTGTCCGAGGGCCGCCTGATGAACCTGGGCAACGCCACCGGCCACCCCTCGTTCGTCATGTCGAACTCGTTCTCCAACCAGGTGATCGCGCAGATCGAGCTGTTCACCAAGTTCAAGGAGTACGACAACGAGGTCTACCGCCTCCCGAAGGTGCTCGACGAGAAGGTCGCGCGCATCCACCTGGAGGCGCTCGGCGGCGAGCTGACCAAGCTCACCAAGGAGCAGGCCGAGTACATCGACGTCGACGTCGAGGGCCCGTACAAGGCGGACCACTACCGCTACTGACCGGTCCTGACAGGGGCCTCTCGCGCACGCCGCGGGAGGCCCCTGTTTCATGTCCGACGTGGGATTCTTCGGCACCTATGCCTACGAGAACGGCTCCTGGACGACCCTGTCCGAGGGCGAACTGCCGCCGCTGACCGAACCGTGGCTGTGGATCGACATCCACGACAGCGACATCACCTCGGTCGTCTACGCGCCACCCGGCCCCGGCACCGGCGTCGCCTACCTGGGCCTGACGCCGCGCACGTACTTCGAGAACCCCGGCGCGTCCGATCCCACCGATCCTGTGCGGGAGGCCGCCGGGCTGGCGGCGTGGGCCTCGGTTCCGGCCGAGGAGATCCGCGGGTACCTCGCGGAGGACGAGGACCCGGACGACTTCTCGTGGGACGAGGTGGAGGACGTGGACGCGATCGACGACGGCGAGGTGTTCGTCGAGGTCAAGACGGCGCGGTTCCTGGCGGCGCTGGGGTTGCCGGTGCCGTACGAGCTCAGCTGACGCTCGACACGTTCGCGTAGATGTGCGCGGGCATCGACGCGCTGCCGCGCAGCGGACCTACCGGGGGAAGGAAGCCCAGGGATGAGCTGTGTCTTGGAGGCTTCGTACAAGCACGGCGCCGGCGTACGGCTCCTGCGCGGTGACGATGACATCGACAGCTTCCTGGCCGAACTGCTGGGCGCCGGGCCGGACTACCGGTCAGCGACCATCTACGCCGTGGACGAGGCCGCCGCCGAGGACCCGTCGCACGAACTCGTGATCGGTGTGGACGAGGCCACCGCGCTCGGTGCCGTCCGCTACGCCGGCGACGACGGCGAATGGTTCAGCAAAGGCGAGAAGATCAATCCCGATGGTGTGCGATTCACGTACTACGGCACCGCGCACGAGTACCCCGCCGACTCGGAGGTACCACTCGACGTCGTGCGGCAGGCCCTGCGGGAGCTGCTGGCGAACGAGGGCAAGCGGCCCGAGTGCGTGACGTGGCAGGCGGCTGGCGACTAGCGCTCGCCGCCGCTGACGAACGCCCGCCACGCCTCGACGGTGAACTCCGATGACCTGCGGTCCGGCGAGCGCCGGCCGCATCTCAGGCCTCGGTGACTTCGCGCAGGTGCGGGAAGTCCGCAGGAATCAGCCCGCCGTGGTCGAGGTAAGCGGCCAGCACGGCGCGGACGGTGTCCAGCGGGACCTCGTAGCTCGCAGGGATCAACGTCTCGTGCCCCTGGAAGTCGTACACCCGCACTCCAGTCGCATCAGGCGTGCCCTGAGTCGCGCGCAGCTCGTCCATCCCGCTGATGCGGACATATCCCTTTTCCGCACCGATGCCGGCGTTCACCGTGGGGAATCCGTAGGGGTCCTCCGCGATGGACACCTCCACCAGCGACGGGTACGGCTGGGTCGCGGATCGTGTGCTCACCCGATCGATCAACGCGGACAACTCCTCGTGCGTCTGCACGATGATCGCCGGCTCGCCCAGGCCGTAGTCGCTGTCCGGTTTCTGGTCGTACCAGATCTCGGCGAGTCCCTCCACGACCTGCACAACGCCTCCGGACTCGCGGTTCGCCACATGCTCAGACGGCCACGAACGCCCGCCAGGCCTCGGCGCGTCAGGCTCTCGCAGGGGTACCCCCACCAAGGGGACCCCTTGATTCAATTCTCCCAGACAGCACCGACAATTTCGGGCCGCTCACGCCCGGTGCAGGTTCCGCCCGCCGAAGTGCTGCCGGGCCCGACTGGCGAGATCGGCGACCATCGCTCGTGACTGGGTCTCGTTGAGAGCAACCGCATCCAGCCGCTCGAAGATCGCCTTGCACCCCTTGACACCAGCCTGGTCCTGCACGAACACCTGGGCGATGTCGGACTCCGCGTAGGCGACCGCGCTGCGCTTCTCGTAGTCCCACAGCGTGTAGGCGCCCATGAAGACACCCGCCGGACCACTCGCCGCCGTCACGATCCGGATGACGTGCGTGTTGAAGAGCAGCCTCATCAGCTGGTCTTCCATCACCTCGGCGCTGCCGACCTGGAGCCGCAGAGCGTTCTCGTGGATGAAGAAAGTGCATTGCGGCCGGTCGTGGCGCTGGAGGAGCGTCGTCCGCTCCGAGCGGAAGCGAACCGCCACCTCGATCTGGTCCGGCGGCAGCACACCTCGGGCTTCGTACAAAGCCTGCGTGTACTCCTCCGACTGCACCAGGCCCGGCATGGTCGCCAGGGTGTAGCAGGTGATGCCCTGCGCAGTCGTCTCGGCCATCGACAGGGTCCGCAACTTGCCGGGCGCCTGCACGAAGTACGGGTCGAAGGCGCGGCGATACCGGTCCAGAAACCCCTCGATGAACTCCAGCGACCGCCCACACCTCCCTAGGTACTGGACGAGGTCGATCTCGCTCGCGCGCACCTTCCCGTGCTCGATGTTGGAGACCTTGGCCGGGTCCCACCCGAGCATCCGCGCGATCCTGCGCGCGTGGAACGTGGTGTAGCGCTCGCGGACCTGCCGCAACTCATCGCCCAGGTCACGGCTGTACGGAGTGGACGGATCGCCGTTCATGGGACTCGACGTTAGGCGTTGTGCGAAGAACATCACCGGCCCCGAACGGGTGCACTTACTCGGTTGACGTGCGAGGTTGACTGAGCGGGTGCTCACGACCCTCATCGGCCGGACCCTGCGCGTGCCCACCTCGACCGGGGCCGTCGGTGACGGCCGGGCGGAGGCCAGGCGGTTGGACGCGGCGCTGGTGCAGGTGGGGTTCAAGGCGTCGAAGGAGCTCGTCGAGCACGTGGCGGGTCTGCGGAACCCGGCCGCGTACACCCGGACGATCGTGGACGCCGTCCGCAGGCTCGTCGGGGACGACGTGCGGCACAACCCCTACTTCAAGGACTTCCCGCACGGCGTGCCGGACACCGTCGAGTTCTGGGCGCACTGCCTGCGCGACGCGCTCCTCAAGAACGTGCCCGCCGACGAGATCGCCGCGAACGGCGTGCTCAACCTGCTCGCGTTGCCGGAGTACGGCACCCGCCGGCACACCTACGAAGAACTCCTCCAGGCGCACGACGCGCTGATCCCGTCCGTCAAGGACCGCGTCACCGTCCTGCACCTCGGCGGGACGGAGGCGGAGGAGACGCGGCGCCTCTACCTGGAGCTCGCCACCAGCTCCACCCCGCTCAACCCCGCCGACCTGGAGCTGCTCGGCGAGCTGGCGCAGCAGACGAACGAGTGGCCGGTGGTCATCCCGGTGCGGGAGAACCGGGCCGTCATCAACGCCGCGCGGCTGGTCCGCGGGCTCGCGGTGCGCGTGGACACCGTCACCGACGTGCTGCGGCTGGCGTGCCGGGCGTCCGGCGGCGATGTCACGCTGGTGGAGCCGACGCGGTTCCGGTCGTTCTGCCGGCCGGAGCGGCGGCTCGTCATGGCCGCGCTGGACGAGGTCGTGGCGGAGAACCCCGGCAAGCTCGGCGACGTGCGGCAGCGCCGGGAGGCGTGGAAGCGGCTCGGGGAGCGGGTGCACCCGCACGAGTACCGGAACCTGCCGCACGCGCAGGACGTGTTCGCGGTCGCTCGCGGGAACAAGGTCGTGCGGTCGTTCGCGGGCCGGGCCGAGCTCGCGTTCTCGGACGGCGACATCGCGCGTGCCACCGAGATCCTGAAGCAGGCGCCGGGCATGTTGCTCCGCCAGGTGGACCGGCTGCTGCGCAACGCGTCCGAAAAGGACGTTCCCCTTGTCGTCGACGCCGTGCGGGAAGCCGTCCCCGCGGTGTCCGGCCGCGTGCTGTGCTCGTTGTTGCAGCACCTGGAGAACCGCGAGGAGCCCGAGGCCGCACGGGTGTTCGCCACCCGGCACCGCAGGGCGTGGATCACGTACGACACCCGGATGCCGCTGGCCTGCGACGTCGTGCGGGAGCTGACCGCGGTCCTGGAGGACGAGCTGGTCCGCCGGCTGCCGGAGGTGGCGGAGCTGACCGTGGCCGACGAGGTGCGCGACGTCGTGCTCCCGTTGTCCGGCAACGCCTCCGAGGACGGCTTCGGCGTGCTGCCGCGCGGGTCGAAGGTGCGGCTGGAGGGCGATCTGCTGCGGTTCTTCGTGTATTGGAGGGAAAAGGCGCGGTCCACCGACTACGACCTGTCCGCGGTGCTGCTCAACGGCAACTTCGACCACGCCGGTCAGGTGTCGTGGACCAACTACGAGCAGGGCGGCGCGTACTACTCGGGCGACCTCACGAGCGCGCGCGACGGGGCGACCGAGTTCATCGACGTGCCGCGGCGGGCGGTGAAGGCGAAGTTCGTGGTGCCGCAGGTGAACATCTTCGGCGGCGAGGGGTTCACCGAGGTCGCCGAGTCGATGTTCGGGTTCATGTCACGGGAGCTGGACCAGCGCGGCAGGCCGTTCGAGCCCAGCACGGTCCGCGCCCGCAGTGCGATGCGCGGCTACGGCAACGTGGCGGTGCCCGTCGTCTTCGAGCGCACCGACGACGCGTGGGTCGCCACGTGGCTGCACCTGTACCTGCGCGGAACGCCGTGGGCGAACCGGGTGGAGGACAACCGCGACATCTCCCGGCAGCTCGCGCGCGGTGTGTTGAGCCGCAGGTACTTCACGGTCGGGCGGCTCGCGGGGCTGATGCGCCGGAAGACCGCGGTGGACGGTCTGCGGCTGCACGTCGACCTGACGAACGTCGACCAGCTGGACAAACTGCTGGAACCGATGGGCTGAACGCGCTAGCGTGAAGCCCGCGAGGCCATGAGAGGGCTTCCTTCTCACACTCCTGGAACTAGCCCTCTCGCTTTCCTCGCGCCCAGCTCCGGGGAGGTGTGTCCGCGGACCGCGCGGACCACATCGCCCGGCGTGTCTTCTGGGGCCACCCCAGACCCCGGGTTTCTAACTCCACTCGACCGCGATGCCCGCGATCCCCGGCCCGACCTCGCTGAAGTAGGCGCTCACCACGCCGCCGAGCCCGCACACGAGCTCCTCGACGTCGACCGGCGTGGCCTCCGGCGAGGCACGGAACTGCTTCATGCACCGGGCGGGCATCGCGCGCCGGTGGAACGACAGCTGCACCAGGTACGAGCCGCACGTGTCGCGGAACGTGCGGTGCGTGCCGGGGGTCGGGCCGCCGGTGTCGTCGACGATGGTGAAGCTGAAGACGTGCTCCTCACCGGCCGCGAGCCTGCGGTCGAAGAGCAGCTCCACGGCCAGGTTCCGGGAAGCGCTTTCCCGCCGCAGCCGCCCCTGCCGGCAGCCCTCGCCGGCGCGCACGAGGGCGTTGTCGATCATGGCGCCGTCGTCGCCCTGGTGGACGGCCAGGTAGCGGTCCGGGCCCTGGCGCAACGCGCGCACGACCAGCCGTGTGGTGATGGAGCGTTGTTCGCGGTGCATGCCGATCTGCACGGTGTCGTGCACGGACAGCACTTCGAGCTCGGCGTTGCTGCGTGCGGCCTCGGGCACCGAGCCGAACGAGGCGAGCAACGGCGCCGAGTCCGGCCAGGTCGGCACCGGGCGTGGCAGGTAGGTGTTGGCGGTGCGCGGGCCGATGAGGTCCAGCAGCGACGACGGGGGCAGCCGCAGGACGGACTCCAACGCGCGCACGGTGCCGATGGCGCGCGGGACCTCGGGGTGGCGCAGGCCGCGCTGCCAGTACGAGAGCGTCGACTGGCCGACCTGGACACCGAGTTGTTCGAGGTGGGCGCGCAGCCGTGCGAGCGAGAGGCCCCGGTGGGCGATCGCCTCGCGCAGTGCGCGGTGGAAAGGCCCGTAGCGCAGCGTCTCGGCGAGCGGGGTCGGCAGACCCCCGGTCGGGGTACCGATCGGTTCGTCGACCGATTCGGCGTGCCCGGATTCCGCGGCCACCGCGGCACCTACCCTTCACACGCGCCGTGTGACTGTTCACCGTAGTCACTCGTTCTGGTGATCGAAAGATCGGATTTCGCCCGTGTGGGGGATGCCCTGCGGCCGTGTGAGTGGCCGGAACCGGTCCCGTAGGGTTCGTGCGTGGGAAAGCTCGTAGTGATCGAAGGCCTCGACGGGGCCGGCAAGCGCACCTTGGCGAACGGTCTCATCGCCGCTCTCGAAGCCGAGGGCAGGACCGTGACCAGCCACGCCTTCCCGCGCTACGGGCTGAGCGTGCACGCGGACCTCGTCCGTGACGCCCTCTACGGCAACATCGGCGACCTCAGCGACTCCGTCTACGGCATGGCCGTGCTCTACGCGCTGGACCGGCGCGGGGCGGCTGACGAGATCCGCAGAGACCTCGCGGAGCACGACGTGGTGCTGCTCGATCGTTATGTCGCCTCCAGTGCCGCCTACAGCGCCGCGCGGCTGCACCAGGACGAGCACGGCGAGTTCGTGCGGTGGGTCCGCGAGCTGGAGATCGAGCGGTTCGGGTTGCCCGTTCCGGACCTGCACCTGCTGCTCCGCGTGCCGGTCGAGGTGGCCGCCGAACGCGCGGCCCGGCGCGAGCAGGACGACGTGTCTCGCGCGCGAGACATCTACGAGTCCGATGGCGGTCTGCAGGCCAGGTGCGCGGCCGTTTACGACGGATTGGCGAACGTCGGGTGGCTCGCGCCGTGGCAATTGGTGGACGGTCGGTCAAACGTGAACTTTAGTTCGCTTTTGGAACGGCTCTTCACTCCTTGAGTGGTCGCTCACGTGCGTACCCGTTGACACGATCGTGTGACGGTACGTAACTGTGAGTGAATAGGAGTGCACAATTTGAAGCGTGTCCTGCAGCGCCCCCCGGTCGGGGTCGCCCGTACGGCGGTCCTGATCGCTGCCGCCCGCGCCAACGAGCAACGCCGGCTCCACCGCCTGTTCGACGACCCGCTGGCCGAGGGGCTCGTGGCTGCCGCCGGCTCCGCGAACGACCTCAACGGCGTGCGCACCCTCGCCGGTGACCACTTCGTCCTGCGCACCCGCTACTTCGACGACCAGCTGCTGGTCGCGGCCCAGCCCCAGGTCGTGCTCATGGCCGCCGGTCTGGACACAAGAGCGTTCCGGATCGACTGGCCGCCGGGGACGACCGTCTACGAGCTCGACTTACCCGGCCTGCTGGAGTTCAAGGACGACGCGCTGCGCGACCTGGGTGCCGAACCCACCTGCGAGAGAGTTGTCGTCCCGTGCGACCTGCGCGACGACTGGGCGACCTCGCTGATCCACGCGGGGTTCGACCCGAAGAGGCCCACGGCGTGGTTGCTGGAGGGCCTCTTCATGTTCCTGCCGCCGGTCGCCGGTGAGCGGATCATGCACTGGGTGAGCGCGCTGTCCGCCCGCGGCAGCACGCTGGCGCTCGAACACGTCAACCGCGCGTTCCGCGAGCTGCCGCAGATGAAGGCCGTGCAGCAGCGGTTCGACACGATGGACGCCGGCTGGTGCTCCGACGTGGAGGACCCGGTGGCGTGGCTGAGCGGGCACGGCTGGCACGCGACCGTGACCCACCAGGTCGACCTCGCCGCCCGCCACGAACGCCCGGTGCCGGCGATCACCGACCCGCGAGAGGTGGGTGACGCGCGCATCTGGCTGGCCTCGGCCGTCCGCACGGCCTGACACCACGAGGTAACGAAAGGTGACCGTCGCACGGATATGCACGCGACGATCAGGCCAAATCGGGCGAGGTGGGGCACGTGGAACGAGGGTTCCGGCCGGTTACCGAACGAGCGCACACCGCCACCAGCGGCAACGGAACGTGGGTGGTGCGCGAACGCGCGACCGGCAGTGCAACGATGTTAAGCATGAAGGCACGCGTGCTCGTCGTCGATGACGACCCCGCCCTGGCGGAGATGCTGACGATCGTGTTGCGCGGGGAGGGTTTCGACACCGCGGT
This sequence comes from Nocardia sp. NRRL S-836, assembly GCF_001279525.1. Classification (GTDB taxonomy): domain Bacteria; phylum Actinomycetota; class Actinomycetes; order Mycobacteriales; family Pseudonocardiaceae; genus Lentzea. The sequence continues at coordinate 59,083 of NZ_LGDY01000127.1, forward strand.
GGTCGCCGACGGTGCTCGTGCCCTGCCCGCGCTGCGCGAGCTCAAGCCCGACCTCGTGCTGCTCGACCTGATGTTGCCGGGCATGAACGGCATCGACGTCTGCAAGGCGATCAGGTCCGAGTCGGGCGTGCCGATCGTGATGCTCACCGCGAAGAGCGACACGGTCGACGTGGTGCTGGGCCTCGAGTCCGGCGCGGACGACTACGTGGTCAAGCCGTTCAAGCCCAAGGAGCTGGTGGCCCGCATCCGGGCGCGCCTGCGCCGCACGGAGGCCGAGCCGTCCGAGGTGCTGCAGATCGGCGACCTCACGATCGACGTCCCCGGCCACGAGGTGCTGCGCGAGGGCAAGCCGATCCAGCTCACGCCGCTGGAGTTCGACCTGCTGGTCGCGCTGGCCCGCAAGCCGCGCCAGGTGTTCACCCGCGAGGTGCTGCTGGAGCAGGTGTGGGGCTACCGCCACGCCGCCGACACGCGGCTGGTGAACGTCCACGTGCAGCGGCTGCGGTCCAAGGTGGAACGCGACCCGGAGCACCCCGAGGTGGTGTTGACTGTTCGTGGTGTCGGGTACAAGGCCGGCCCTCCGTGACAGGTGACGCATGAAGTTCGTTCGGCCGGTCGCCGCCAAGGCGCAGTTCCTCGTCGAGGAGGCGCGGAAGCGGTGGACCGCGTTCGGTGACCTGTGGCGGCGTTCGCTGCAGCTGCGCGTCGTGGTGTCCACGCTCGCGCTGTCGTCCGCCGTGGTGTTCGTGCTGGGCATGGTGCTGCAGATGCAGATCACCAACCAGCTGCTCGCCACGAAGGAAGAGGCGGCGGTGCGCCAGGCCAAGGCGTCGCAGCTGCTGATCCAGTCCGACCTGGTGGGCCTCAACCCCGGTCCGGACAGCGTGCAGACGCGGTTCACCAGCGCGATCAACAAGCTGGCCGTGGGCAGTGCCGGCACGGACGCCTCGACCGCGGGCGCCGGTGCGTTCGAGCCCGTCCTCGCCGACGGGCTCGCGTCCAACAGCGCCCGCGTGCCGTCCGTCGGGCCGTTGGACGACGTGCCGCGCGGCCTGCGCGAGATGGTCGAGAACGGCGGCGAGGGCACCCAGATCCACACCGTGCAGCGTGGCGGGCAGCCGACCACGCTGTACGTCGTCGGCCTGCCGATGAGCACGACGGCGCGGTCGATGCAGCTCTACCTGATCTTCCCGCTGGCCGCGGAGCAGAGCACCGCCGAGGTCGTGCAGTCGACGCTGGTGGTCGGCGGCATCGTGCTGCTGGCGCTGCTCGCGCTGATCGCGAACCTGGTCACGCGGCAGGTCGTGCGGCCGGTGCGGCAGGCGGCCGAGGTCGCGGAACGGTTCGCCGACGGCACGTTGCACGAACGCATGCACGTCGTCGGCGAGGACGACGTGGCGCGGCTGGCCGAGTCGTTCAACGAGATGGCCGAGTCGATCCAGGCGCAGTTCAAGCAGCTGGAGGAGTTCGGCCAGCTGCAGCGCCGGTTCACCTCGGACGTGTCCCACGAGCTCCGCACACCGCTGACGACCGTGCGCATGGCAGCAGATGTCCTGCACGCCTCCCGCGAACAGTTCCCCGCCGGTCTCGCGCGGTCCACCGAGCTGCTGGTCGACGAGCTCGAC
>NZ_LGDY01000128.1 GCF_001279525.1 Nocardia sp. NRRL S-836
CGCCTCCTCCAGCAGGTACACGAAGTCCTCGACGGTGCCGAACTCCGGCAGCACCGCCCGGAAGTCGCTGATGTCGTACCCGCCGTCCCGCAACGGCGACGCGTAGAACGGCGGCAGCCACAGGCAGTCGACCCCCAGCCACTCCAGGTAGTCGAGCCTCGACGCGAGCCCGCGCAGGTCACCGGTGCCGTCACCGTTGGAGTCGCTGAACGCCCGGACCAGGACCTCGTAGAAGACGGCGCCCTTGTACCAGTCCGGGTTCGGCTTCGCCTGCCGTGCGGACTTGAAGTCCTCGGCCTGCGGCTCGACCAGGAAGCCGTCGTCGTCGATGGCCTCGCCGGTGTGCGGTGTTCCTTCCAGCCCGAGTGCAGCGTCGGGACGCGGGTCGTCGACCATGATGCCCACCTCGTCGCGGGTTGTGCGGTTGAGCGGCTGACGCACGCTCTAGGAAAAACGTCGCTGCAGGCTCACGACGTGCGCGGTGGCACGCCACGGCTCGAGGCGGACGTAGTTGGCCTGACCCCAGTCCCAGGTCTCGCCGGTGACCTCGTCGTGCGCGATCACCCGCTCGTACCAGTCGAACCCGAGCTCGGGCAGGTCGAGGTACAGCGTCCCCTCCTGGCCGTTGTCCGGGTCGAGGTTCACGATCACGACGACCGTGTCGCCGGTCTCCGGGTCGCGCTTGGAGTAGGCGACCAGCGCGTCGTTGTCGATGTGCTGGAACCTCAGCGTGCGCATCTGCTGGAGGGCCGGGTGGGCCTTGCGGATGTGGTTGAGCTTGCGCAGCCACGGTTCGAGTGAGCGCCCGTCCGCCAGCGCACGGGCGTAGTCGCGGGGCCGGAGCTGGTACTTCTCGGAGTTGAGGTACTCCTCGCTGCCCGGCTTGACCGCCTCGTGCTCGAACAGCTCGTACCCGCTGTACACGCCCCACGTGGGGGCCAGCGTCGCCGCCAGCGCCGCGCGCAGCGCGAACATGCCCGGGCCGCCGTGCTGCAGCGACTCGTGCAGGATGTCCGGCGTGTTCACGAAGAGGTTCGGCCGCGCCTCGTCCCAGTGGTCGCGCAGGTCCTCGCCGAACTCGACCAGCTCCTGCTTGCTCGTCCGCCACGTGAAGTACGTGTAGGACTGCGTGAAGCCGAGCTTGGCCAGGCCGTAGAGCCGGGCCGGCCGGGTGAAGGCCTCGGACAGGAACAGCGTGTCCGGGTAGACCTCCTTGACCTTCCAGATCAGCCACTGCCAGAAGTCCGGCGGCTTGGTGTGCGGGTTGTCGACCCGGAAGATCCGCACCCCGTGCTCGGCCCAGTACAGGACCACGCGCAGCACCTCGTGGTAGAGGCCCTGCGGGTCCAGGTCGAAGTTGATCGGGTAGATGTCCTGGTACTTCTTCGGCGGGTTCTCCGCGTACGCGATCGTGCCGTCCGGCCTGGTCGTGAACCACTCCGGGTGCTTGAGCACCCACGGGTGGTCCGGCGCGCACTGCAGCGCGAAGTCCAGCGCCACCTCCATGCCGAGCTCGTGCGCGCGTTCGACCAGCGCGTCGAAGTCCTCGATCGTGCCCAGCTCCGGGTGGATCGCGTCGTGCCCGCCCTCGTCGGCGCCGATCGCCCAGGGCGAGCCGGTGTCCTCGGGGCCCGCGACGAGCGTGTTGTTGGGGCCCTTGCGGTTCACCCGGCCGATCGGGTGGATCGGCGGGAAGTAGACGACGTCGAAACCCATCGCCGCGACCCGGTCGAGCTCCTTGGTCGCCGTGGCGAACGTGCCGTGCACGGCCTGGCCGGTCTCGTCGATCCCGCCGGTGCTGCGCGGGAAGAACTCGTACCAGGAACCGAACGCGGCCTTCTTCCGGTCGCACCAGATCTTGTGCGGCCTGCCCTTGGTGATCAGCTCGCGCACCGGGTGCTCGAACATCACCTTCTGCACGTCGCCGGCCAGCGCCGGTGCCACGCGCTCGTTCAGCGGCCGCTCGTCGTCCCGCAGCGCCGCCGCCGCGTTCATGAGGAGTGCTCGCTCCCGCCTCCGATCGGGTCGCCTGGCCACCCGATCGAGCAGCAGAGCGCCCATCTCCAGGTCGTTCGCGAGTTCGCCGGGCCCCTGACCGGCGGCGATCTTCACCTCGATGGCGTGGTTCCAGGTGCCCCAGGGGTCACTCCACGCATCGATCCGGAAGGTCCACGCGCCCTCCGCGTCGGGAACGATGGTCGCTCCCCACCGGTCGAGCCCGGTGCCGACCTCGTGCATGCGGGTCTGGCGAGCGACTCGGTCGTTCGGTCCTCTCCACGTGACGGTGGCCGCGAGCTTGTCGTGCCCCTCGCGCCAGACTGTCGCCTGGACCGGAATGTGTTCTCCCACAACGGCTTTGGCTGGATACCTACCAGCCGACACCACCGGGGATACGTCGTCGATACCGAGCCGTCCACTCATCGGCAGCGCCCTTCCGCCGTGGATCTCCGCGATGCCCGTAATCCTGCCTTGTTCGATCAACCAGCCTGTCAGCGGGTTGCCCCAAGTAGATCCGTACCCATCCGCCGTCGATCGCACACCTCGAACACCGAGCGTGTCGAGAGGCACATGTCACCGGAGGGCGCCTTCGCGGTCCTCGACTGTGGACGGATCATGCTGTAGCCGCGACGGCGGCTGGACGCGTTGGGTAGCGTCGCGCGCGTGAACAAGCTTGGCGACCGCTACGTCCTGCTCGATCAGCTCGGTGCGGGCGCGATGGGTGTCGTGTGGCGGGCGCGTGACGAACTGCTGCACCGGGACGTGGCCGTCAAGCAGCTGCTCCTCACCGACGTGCAGCCGCAGGAGCTCCAGGAGGCCATCCAGCGCGCGATGAGGGAGGCCCGCATCGCCGCGCGCCTGCAGCACCCGAACGCGATCGGCGTGTTCGACGTCGTGGTCGAGAACGGCAAGCCCTGCCTGGTCATGGAGTACCTGCCGTCGCGCAACCTCTCCTCGGTGCTCGACGAGCGCGGCCCGATGCCGCCGGTCGAGGCCGCGCGGATCGGCTCGCTGGCGGCCAACGCGCTCGCGGCCGCGCACGAGGCGGGCATCGTGCACCGCGACATCAAGCCCGGCAACGTCCTCATTGGACGCGACGGCGCCGTCAAGATCACCGACTTCGGCATCTCCCGCGCGCTCGGCGACGTGGCGGTGACCAAGACCGGCATGCTCGCCGGCACCCCCGCCTACCTCGCGCCGGAGCTGGCCCGCGGCTCCGAGCCCGCGCCGCCCAGCGACGTGTTCTCGCTCGGCGCCACGATCTACGCCATGACCGAGGGCGAGCCGCCGTTCGGCCGCAGCACCAACGACCTCGGCCTGCTCTACAAGGTTGCCCGCGGCGAGACCCGCCCGCCGGTGCGCTCCGGCCCGCTCACCCCGCTGCTGACCCGCCTGCTCGCCAACGAGCCGCACCAGCGCCCGACCGCCGCCCAGGCCGCGGAGGCGCTGAAGGCCGTCGCGAACGGCCGGCAGGTGCCCGCCACCACGATCCTGCCGCCCACCGGCACCCCGCCGGGCGGCACCGCGATCATGCCGCCGGGCACCCCGCCGGGCGGCACGGCGGCGATGCGCCAGGGACCGGGCACGATGCGCCCGGCCGGTCCGCCCACCGCTCGCCCCAGCGGCCCGCCGTCCCGGCCGCCGACCGCGCGCCAGGCCGTCCCCGCGGGCCCGCCACCCGGACCGCCCACCCGGCCGCCGCGCGACCCGGAGCCCGAACCCGAGCCCAGGAAGGGCCGCGGCCTCGCGGTCGCCGCCTCTGTGCTCGCGGTCCTGCTGGTCGCCGGCATCGTCTACGCGATCGCGACGAGCCAGAAGGGCGACGACACGACGGCCAACCCCGGCCCGTCGACGTCGGACCAGGTCAAGCCGACCCAGCCGCCCGCCGGCACCCGGCAGCAGACCACCACCGCGAACACGCCGACCCAGAAGCCGACGTCGCAGGGCTACCCGAGCCCGCCGGCGAGCGCGTCCCAGCCGGCCGGTGGCAGCAGGTTCACCAAGGCGCAGGTCGTCCAGTTCGTGCAGCAGCACTACGGCAAGCTGCCGGCCAACCCGGACGCCGCGATCAAGGACTTCACCAAGGACAGCGCCCCCACCCCGCAGGCCTACAAGGACTACTGGAAGGCCTACAGCAAGGTGGCGCTGCGGGGCAGCCCGATCGTGGAGGCCTCCGACGGCAGCTTCACGGTCACGGTCGCGATGGACCTGACGGAGACCGAGGCGGACAAGCCGAAGACGGAGGAGCACACGCTGGAGGTCTCCGGCCAGGGCGAGAAGCTGCTGATCGCGAGCCGTGATCATCCCTGATCACCACGGCCGCGTCCGGCCCCCGCTACAACGCGTTCACGCTGGTCTGGCCGGGAACGTTGTCGCGGGCGCGGGGGTGCCGGGTAAGTTGCCTCGTCATGCGAGCACTTCGCCGGTTCACCGTCCGCGCCAGCCTGCCGGAGCCCCTGTCCGCGCTGAGCACGCTCGCCACCAACCTGCGCTGGACCTGGCACCCGCCGACGCAGGAGCTGTTCTCCTCGATCGACCCCCAGGTCTGGTCCGAGGTCGGTGGCGACCCGTTGCGCCTGCTCTCCGTCGTCGATGCGGGGCGATTGGACACACTTGCGAGAGATGAGCAGTTCCTCCTGAAGGTGCACGCGCTCGCCTCCGACCTGGAGCGGTACGTCAACGGCCCGCGCTGGTACCAGCGCAGGCAGGACGAGATCGCCGGGCGCCGGGAGCACGGCAGCGGCGACACCCCGTTGCCCACGTCAGTGGCGTACTTCTCGATGGAGTTCGGCGTGCACGAGGCGCTGCCGAACTACTCGGGCGGTCTGGGCATCCTCGCGGGCGACCACCTGAAGGCGGCCTCCGACCTGGGCGTTCCGCTGATCGCGGTCGGCCTGCTGTACCGGTCGGGCTACTTCCGCCAGTCGCTGTCGCTCGACGGCTGGCAGCAGGAGCACTACCCGTCGCTCGACCCGCGCGGGCTGCCGCTGGAGCTGCTGACCGAGCCGTCCGGGCTGCCGCTGCTCGTGCACGTCGCGATGCCGGGCGACCGGACGCTGCGCGCCAAGATCTGGAAGGCGCAGGTCGGCCGCGTCCCGCTGCTGCTGCTCGACTCCGACGTGGAGCAGAACGACGAGGACCTGCGCGGCGTCACCGACCGGCTCTACGGCGGCGACCAGAACCACCGCATCCGCCAGGAGATCCTGGCCGGCATCGGTGGCGTACGGGCCGTGCGCACGTTCTGCGAGCTGACCGGCCACGCGCAGCCCGAGGTGTTCCACACCAACGAGGGCCACGCGGGCTTCCTCGGCCTCGAACGGATCCGCGAGTACATCACCAACGACGGCCTCGACTTCGACCAGGCGCTCACCGCGGCCCGTGCCGGTGCCGTGTTCACCACGCACACGCCCGTGCCTGCCGGCATCGACCGCTTCCCGGTCGACCTGGTCCAGCACTACTTCGGCGCCGAGCAGCTCGTGCCCGGCGTGAACACCCAGCGGATCCTCGCGCTCGGCGCCGAGGACAACCCCGGCATGTTCAACATGGCGCACATGGGCCTGCGGCTGGCCCAGCGCGCGAACGGTGTGTCCAAACTGCACGGTGAGGTCAGCCGCGACATGTTCCGCGGCCTGTGGCCCGGCTTCGACGCGACCGAGGTGCCGATCGGCTCGGTCACCAACGGCGTGCACGGCCCGACGTGGGCGGCGACGGAGATGAGCCGGCTGCTCGGGGCGTCGGAGGCCGACACGCAGACCAGCGGCCTGGGCATCGGCGCGTTCGAGCCGGTCACCGACGCCGGCCTGTGGGAGCTGCGGTCGACGCTGCGCTCGCGCCTGGTCAACGAGGTGCGCAGGCGGTTGCGCGAGTCGTGGCTGCAGCGCGGCGCGTCGGCGCTGGAGCTGGGCTGGACCGACGGCGTGTTCGACCCGGACGTGCTGACCGTCGGGTTCGCCCGCCGCGTGCCGACCTACAAGCGCCTCACGCTGATGCTGCGTGACCCGGAGCGGCTGCGGTCGCTGCTGCTGCACCCCGAACGGCCGGTGCAGCTCGTGGTGGCCGGCAAGTCGCACCCGGCCGACGACGGCGGCAAGGCGCTGATCCAGCAGATCGTGCGCTACGCCGACGACGCGGGCGTGCGGCACCGGATCGTGTTCCTGCCCGACTACGACATGTCGATGGCCCGCTACCTGTACTGGGGCTGCGACGTGTGGCTGAACAACCCGATGCGCCCGCTGGAGGCGTGCGGCACGTCCGGCATGAAGGCGGCGCTGAACGGCGGGCTCAACCTCTCCATCCGCGACGGCTGGTGGGACGAGCTCTACGACGGGTCGAACGGCTGGGCCATCCCGACCGCGGACGGCGTCAACGACCCGATCCGGCGCGACGACCTGGAGGCCAACGCGCTGTACGAGCTGCTCGGCTCGCAGGTCGCGCCGCTGTTCTACGACCGCAACGAAGAAGGCGTGCCGCTGCGGTGGATGTCGATGGTCCGGCACACGCTGGCCTCGCTCGGCCCGGTCGTGCAGGCCTCGCGCATGGTCCGCGAGTACGTGGAGACGTACTACGCGCCGGCCGCCGCGTCCGCCCAGAACGTCCTCGGTGAGGGCTACCGCGGCGCGAAGGAGCTGTCGGCGTACCGGCACCGGCTGCGCGCCTCGTGGACGCGGGTGCGGGTGCTCGACAGCGACCTGGTGCTCGGCGGTTCGTCGGTGCCGGTGCTCGGGTCGCCGGTCGTGGTGCGGGCCAGGGTCGAGCTCGCCGGGCTGGAACCGTCCGAAGTGGACGTCCAGGTCGTGCTGGGCAAGCTCACCCACGACTCGGACGAGCTGAAGGACATCGTCACCGCGCCGATGAGCTACGCGGGCAACGGCAACTACGAGGTCGAGGTGCCGCTGCCGCACGCGGGTGCGCTGGGCTACACCGTCCGCGTGCTGCCGCGGCACGACCTGCTGGCCACCTCGGCGGAGCTCGGTCGCGTGGTCCTGGCCTCCTGACCGGCTCGGCGCAGATCGACGCAGGGCATCCGGCTCGCCTTCCCGTGGCGGGCTGGATGCCCTGATGCGTCCATCTCCCCAGCGCCTGTTCACTGCTGGTGACCCCGGCTCAGGCGCGGGTTCGACTCAGCGGCCTCCTCCCATCGGATGAGCGCTTCTACCGACGGGTGATTTCCCGATCTCCGCTGGTAGGAGCGTTTTCGCGGTCCTACCCTTCGTGCACGGAACGAACCGCCCCGGGAACTGCCCGCGCACTTCCCGCCGCGGCTCCGCACTGCGCGTGAGGAAGAAGGCAGCCGTGAAGAAGACGATCACCGTGCTCTCGCTCGTCGCCAGCCTGTTCGCCGCCTCGTCGGTCCCGGCCGCCACCGCGTCACTCGTCGCGCCGGAACCGCCGGCCACCTGCACGAGCCTCGCGACGGACCTCGCCGCGAAGCTCAAGAAGCTCGTCGAGAGCCTGCTCGCGCCGCCGGACGCCGGTGCGGTGGCGCCGTTGATCGGCGACCTCCTCGCCATCGTGACGGCGATGCAGAACGCGGGCTGCCTGCCGAAACCGCCGGTGAGCGCTCCGGCCGTGCCGCAGCCCGCCGCACCGGCCCGTGAGGCGCCGTCCGAGCAGTGCCTGGCGGCCGTGCTGAACCTGATCTCGTCGATCGCCGGCCTCGGCGGCACGGTGCTCGGCGCGGTCGGCGGCACCCAGCTCGACCCCGCCAAGGTCACCGAGCAGCTGAAGACGGTGCTGAAGAACGCCGACGACCTGCTGGCCAGGTGCGGCCTGCCGGCGCCTCCCGGTGGCGTGCCCGCGGCTCCGGGCGCACCGCTGCCGGCCCAGCACGGCTGATCGGGGCGCGGGGGTCCGTCACCGGCACCGGTGACGGACCCCTTCCCCGTGTGCGCTCAGCTGATGTCGAGACGGGCGCGGGTCGCCGCCACCCGCGGGTACCACCCGGCGAGCTCGTGCGCCTCGGCCACGAGCGCGCGGGCCTTCGCGTTGTCCCCGTCGGCCATCCACGCCCGTGCGATCGTGATCAGGTCGTCCGCGCGTCCCAGTGCCTGCTCGCTGTTCTCCGCCGCCCACGTCGCGAGCTTGCGGGCCTCCGCGTTCTGCCCCTCGATCAACGCGATCAGCGCCAGCGTCCCGTTCGCCCGGTGCCTGGGGTAGCCGGCCTCGTAGGCGTTGCCCAGCATGTTCTTCGCCGTCTCCAGCCCGACCTCGCGCGGGAACTGGCCCGACTCCACCGCCTGCGCCGCGACCCCGGCGACGGTCGCCATGACGAACGCGAGCTCGCGCTGGCTCAGGTCCGTGCGCCCGCTCAGCCCGATCACCGTCTGCAGCGCGTCGAGGTACTTCTCCCGTGCGCACGCCGTGACGACCTTGAGCCCGATGACCGTGAGCAGCTCCGGGTACCGCTGCGCCGCCTCGGCGTGGATCCGCTCGGCCGCCTCGATGTCGCCGCGGTGGTAGGCGTCCATGCCGGCCAGCACCAGCGGCCGTGCCTCCATCTCCTCCAGCGGCCGCCCGCTCAGCCTCGGCAGGCTGAACACGAACCAGCCCAGGCTCGTGTGCGCCGGCTTCTCGTTCGGCCACAGCTGCAGGAGCAGCAGGGCGGTGGAGGCGAGCGCCAGGCCCTTGCCGAACGCGGAACCGGTGAGCAGCCAGGTCGCCGCCACGAACAGGGCGGTCACCACGATCCCGGTGACGCCCGCGAGCACGGTCCTGCGCCGCACGCCCGGCTTCAGGCCGGTGAAGCTCAGCGACGCCAGCACCGGGATGCTCCGCAGCACGATGCGGCGCTGGTCGGTCGTCCACGACCGCAGCTCGCTGCCGAGCCCGATCATGACGTGCGTGATCCGCAGTCCGAAGAGGACGGCCCCGAGCGCCAGCCCCGCCTGCACCACGGTCAGCTCCACCAGCAGCCCGGCGAACGCGCCCGCCATCCCGAGGTACCAGCCGGACGGGTCCCAGGCGATCGTGGCCGCCACCACCAGGGCCGCGAGGGCCCAGCGCACTACCTTCACGATCTCCAGACGCTACCCGGCGGGATCCGGTTCCTGGCTCAGACCACCGCCTGCGTCCCGCCCTCGCGAACCGGCAGCCCCGCAGCGCGCCACGCCCGGTACCCGCCGATGAGGTCGGTCGCGTTCGGCAGCCCGATCCGCTGCAGGTCGCGCGCGGCCAGCGACGACGAGTAGCCCTCGTTGCACACGACCACGACCGGCGTGTCCGCGGTGAAGCCCGGCAGCCGCCAGTCGCCGGTCGGGTCCAGGCGCCACTCCAGCACGATCCGCTCGACCACCACGGAGTTCTCGATCTCGCCCTCGGCGAGCCGGTTGTGCAACGGGCGGATGTCGACGATCAGCGCGTCCGGCAGCGCGTGCGCCTCGGCCGGGGTGAGGCGCGTCAGGTCCGCCCGTGCCTGAGCGAGGTAGGTGTCGACGTTGCTCACGGGCCCTCCAGGTCGGCCAGCTGACGCAGCTCGGCCAGCGGGAGGCGCTGCGCCGGCAGCGGCGGGATCGAGTCGGGGATGTCGAGCAGCGAGGCGTACTCGCGGGTCGGCACCAGCGGCGGCGAGTAGGCGTGGACGGTCGCGGCTGGCGCGTCGAACGGGTTCGTCACCTGGTGCGCCCGCCCGGAACCGAAGCCCAGCGCGTCACCGGTCGTGCGCACGGCCGAGCGGATCGGGCCGGCCGGGTAGCGGTAGTCCTCCCGCAGCCGCCCGGTCAGCACCGTGAACGAGCCGGCCGAGCCGCCGTGGTCGTGCGGCTCGGTGCCCTGGCCCGGCAGCCACGACAGCAGCCACAGCTCGACGCCCTCGGTCAGCCCCAGCCGCGCCCACCACCGGCGCCGCGGCGAGTACTCCAGGATCGAGAGCAGGCCGGTGGTCAGCTCGCTCGCCACGAACGAGGTCAGGTCGCGCAGCTCGCGCGGTGTCCACAGCGATCGCGACGGGTGGATCACGTCGCGCAGCAGCTGGGAGTCGAGGGCGGGGTGCAGGTCGTACTCGGAAATGGTGGAAGTCACCGGTTCGCTCCTGATGGCCACGTCGGTACGGGGTAGCGATCAAGACGCGACGGCGGCTGCGGTCAGCGCGCGCGTCGCGTCGAGCTACACCCGCACGACGCGACGAGGAGGAGGTCGATCGTGCGGTCGGTCCACCGGTAGACGACCACGGTCCTGATGTTGCCACGGCGGCCTCGAACGCCGCCACAGCGTCCACGGGATGGTCGGCGAACTGCCTCCGAGTTGCCGCCCGACTGCCGCCGTGCGACGGTTTCCGGCTGGTCAGCGCGGCATCCGCAGCAACAGCAGCGAGCGTCCCTCCATCGTGAGCTTCGTGTGCGGCAGCAGGGCCGTGGTGTCCACCGGCGAGCCGTCGAGCGTCGTCGTGTCCAGGAACGGCTCGTAGCCCGGCCCGTACCGCTCGTGCGGCAGGGTCACGGTGACCGCGTCCGCGCCGGCGTGCATCAGCAGCAGCCACGAGTCGTCCGAGACCAGCTCACCGTCGCGCGTGCGCGACAGGCAGTTCGAGCCGTCGATGAACATGCCGAGCGTCCGCCTGCTCTCGTCGAACCAGTCGGTCTCGGCCATCTCCAGCCCGTCCGGCCGGAACCACACCAGGTCCGGGTTGCCGCTCGGCGTCGTGCGGCCCTCGAAGAACTGCGGCTGCCGCAGCGCGGGCGAGGACGCGCGCAGGTCGATCAGCCGCTGCGTGAAACCGAGCAACGCCTCGCTCGCGTCCGTCGTGGCCCAGTCGACCCACGAGACCTCGTTGTCGAGGCAGTACGCGTTGTTGTTGCCGCCCTGCGTCCGCCACATCTCGTCGCCCGCGACCATCATCGGCGTGCCGGTCGACAGCAGCAGCGTGGCGAGCAGGTTGCGGGCCTGCTTCGCGCGCAGCGCCAGGACGGCGCGGTTCGTCGTCTCGCCCTCGGCACCGCAGTTCCACGACCGGTTGTCGTTCGTGCCGTCCCGGTTCTGCTCGCCGTTCTCCTCGTTGTGCTTGTCGTTGTAGGACACCAGGTCCCGCAGCGTGAACCCGTCGTGCGCGGTGACGAAGTTGATCGACTGCCACGGCCGGCGCAGGTCGTCGGCGTAGAGGTCGGACGAGCCGGAGAGCCGGTAGGCGAGGTCGCGCACCGACGTGTGGCCGCGCCAGAAGTCGCGCACCGTGTCGCGGTACCGGCCGTTCCACTCCGCCCACTGCACGCCGAAGTCGCCCACCCGGTAGCCGTCACCGGTCGCGTCCCACGGCTCGGCGATCAGCTTCGCGCGGCACAGCACCGGGTCCGTGGTGATCGCGGTCAGCAGCGCCGAGTGGCGGTCGAAGAAGCCGCCGCCGGGACGGCCCATCGTCGAGGCGAGGTCGAACCGGAACCCGTCCACGCCCATCTCGTCCGCCCAGTACCGCAGCGAGTCCGTCACCAGGCGCACGACCTGCGGCGACCCGGCGTCCAGCGTGTTGCCGCAGCCCGTGATGTCCACCGTGCTGCCGCCACCCGCGTGCAGGTAGTAGCCCGGCGCGTCGAACCCGCGGAAGCTCAGCGTCGGCCCGTCCGGACCGCCCTCGCAGGTGTGGTTGTAGACGACGTCGATCAGCACCTCGATGTTCGCCGCGTGCAGCGCCGCGACCATCGTGCGGAACTCCTGCACCTCGTTGCCCGGCTCGCTGGCGTAGGCGGGATGCGGCGCGAAGTAGGCCAGCGGCGAGTAGCCCCAGTAGTTGCTCGCGCCGCGGCTGATCAGCGACGGCTCGTCCTGGAACGCCTGGACGGGCAGCAGCTCGACGGTCGTGACGCCCAGCCTGCTCAGGTGCTCGACCGCGGCGGGGTGCGCGAGACCGAGGTAGGTGCCGCGGAGCCGCTCGGGGATGTCCGGGTGGTTCTTCGTGAAGCCCTTCACGTGCAGCTCGTAGATGACGGCTTCCTCGAACGGCACCTCCGGCTTGGTGCCGGTGTTCGCGCCGCCCGGCGAGCTGACGACGGAGAGGGGGACGAACCCCAGCGAGTCCGCCGCGGACGGCGGGCCGTGCATCGGGTCGCCGACGTACCCCAGCGCCCGCGTGAGGTCCGTGACCCCGCCGGTGATCTGCCGCGCGTACGGGTCGACCAGCAGCTTCGCCGGGTTGCAGCGCAGGCCGCGGCCCGTGTCGTACGGGCCGTGCACGCGGAAGCCGTAGCGCTGGCCGGGTGTGACGCCGGGCACCAGGCCGTGCCACACGCCGAACGTCCGCTCGGTCAGCTCGACCCGTTTCTCCGTCCCGTCCTCGTCGACCAGGCAGACCTCGACCGCGTCGGCGACGGGGGACGTCACCGCGAAACGCACACCGCCCGCCTCGGCGTGTGCCCCCAGGGGGAACGGGCGGCCTGCCAGCACCTCGGACTCGGGTCGCGTAGCCATGCCTCTGATCTTGGCATCCGGCACCGACAAAAAACTTGAGACATCACACAGGCGGACCAGCGGTCCCGCCGGGTGTGAGGTGCACCCCGATGAGTGGTCGGTCGGAGGCCGTTCGGAACAATGGGGGCGTGGCGGACGTCGACGTGACAGATCTGGTCGTGCACATGGCGGGCGTGTCGGTCCGCCGGGGAAAGAACACGCTGGTCGGCAACATCGACTGGAGCGTGGAGCTGGACGAGCGCTGGGTGGTGCTGGGCCCGAACGGCGCCGGCAAGACCACCCTGCTGAGGCTCTCCAGCGCCGACCTGCACCCGACCAAGGGCAAGGTCCACCTCCTGGGCGAACGCCTGGGCAAGACGGACGTGCAGGAGCTCAAGCCCCGGATCGGGCTGTGCTCGGCGGCCCTCGGTGGCCGCATCCCGCCGGACGAGACGGTCGTCGACCTCGTCGTCTCGGCCGGCTACGCGGTCCTCGGCCGCTGGCGCGAGGAGTACGGCAAGCAGGACACCGACCGCGCCCGCGAGCTGCTCGGCACCCTGGGCATGGCACACCTCGCCGACCGCCTCTACGGCACGCTGAGCGAGGGCGAGCGCAAGCGCACGCTCATCGCCCGCGCGTTGATGACCGACCCCGAGATGCTGCTGCTCGACGAGCCCGCCGCGGGCCTCGACCTGGGCGGCCGTGAGGACCTCGTGGCGAAGCTCTCCGAGCTGGCGCTCGACCCGGACGCGCCCGCGATGGTGCTGGTCACGCACCACGTCGAGGAGATCCCGCCCGGCTTCACGCACGCGCTGCTGCTGCGCGAGGGCTCGATCGTGGCGCAGGGGCTCCTGGAGGACACCCTCACCGAGGAGAACCTCTCGAAGACGTTCGGCCAGGACCTGGAGCTGCAGAGGTCAGGGGACCGCTTCTTCGCCCGCCGCAAGGTCTGAGTTTTTGGCCGCTGCTTCGCAGGCGGCGGCGAGTTCGCCGGGAAGCCGAACTCGCGACTACTGAGCGGTAACGTACGGTCTGCCCGGCACTCATCGAGGAGGATTGCTTTGGCTGAGTTCGTCAGGCTCGAGGTCGAGGACGGGATCGGCACGATCCGGCTGGATCGGCCGCCGATGAACGCGCTGAACCGGCAGGTGCAGAGCGAGCTCCAGGCCGCGGCCAGGGAGGCCTCCGAGCGGTCCGACGTGTACGCGGTGGTCGTCTACGGCGGCGAGAAGGTGTTCGCGGCCGGTGCGGACGTCAAGGAGTTCGCGAAGATCTCCCACGCCGAGATGACGTTGCGGGCCAAGGGCCTGTCCGACGCGCTCGGTGCGCTGGCCACCGTTCCCAAGCCGACGGTCGCGGCGATCACCGGCTACGCGCTGGGCGGCGGCTTCGAGGTCGCCCTCGGCTGCGACCGGCGCATCGCGGGCGACAACGCCAAGCTCGGCCAGCCGGAGATCCTGCTCGGCCTGATCCCCGGTGGTGGCGGCACACAGCGCCTCGCCCGGCTGATCGGTCCGTCGAAGACCAAGGACCTGCTGTACACCGGCCGGTTCGTCGGCGCCCAGGAGGCGCTGGAGATCGGCATGGTCGACGAGGTCGTCGCACCCGACGACGTCTACGCCGCCGCGCTGCGCTGGGCCAGGCAGTTCGTCGGCGGGCCGGTGCTCGCGCTCGCCGCGACCAAGGCCGCCGTCGACGGCGGGCTCGACACCGACCTGGAGTCGGGCCTGAAGCTCGAAAGCCACCTCTTCGCGGCCCTGTTCGCGACCGAGGACAAGAAGGCCGGCGTGGAGTCGTTCATCGAGAACGGTCCCGGGAAGGCGAAGTTCAGTGGCAACTGACCCCGCACCCAACCCGCACGCCACGGCCGAAGAGGTCGAGGCCGCGTACAAGGACACCAAGCTCGCGCAGGTGCTCTACCACGACTGGGAAGCCGGCACGTACGACGAGAAGTGGTCGATCTCCTACGACGACCGCTGCATCACCTACGCGACGGACCGCTTCCGCGCCGCCGCCGGTGACGTCGGCCCGTACGGGCACGCGCTGGAACTGGGCTGCGGCACCGGTTTCTTTCTGCTGAACCTCATGCAGGGCGGGGTGATCGAGAAGGGGTCGGTCACCGACCTGTCGCCCGGCATGGTCGAGGTCGCGCTGCGCAACGCGGAGCACCTCGGGCTGGACGTCGACGGCCGGGTCGCCGACGCCGAGCGGATCCCGTACGACGACGACACGTTCGACCTCGTCGTGGGCCACGCGGTGCTGCACCACATCCCCGACGTGGAGGCGGCGATGCGCGAGGTGCTGCGGGTGCTCAAGCCCGGCGGCAAGTTCGTGTTCGCCGGCGACCCGACGAACATCGGCAACTTCTACGCCCGCAAGCTCGGCCAGGCGACGTGGTGGCTGACCACCACGGTCACCAAGGCCGTGCCGGTGCTGAACGGGTGGCGCCGCCCGCAGGAGGAGCTCGACGAGTCCTCCCGTGCGGCCGCGCTGGAAGCCGTCGTCGACCTGCACACGTTCGACCCCGACCAGCTGGAGGCCACGGCCCGGCGCGCGGGTGCGACCGAGGTCAAGGCCGTCACCGACGAGCTGTCGGCGGCGTTCTTCGGCTGGCCGGTGCGCACGTTCGAGGCCGCCGTGCCGCGCGAGAAGCTCGGGTTCGGCTGGGCGATGTTCGCCTACCGCACCTGGCAGAACCTCTCCTGGGTCGACCAGAACGTCCTCGCGAAGGTCCTGCCGCGCGAGGTGTTCTACAACGTGTCGATCACCGGCAGGAAGTCGAAGTAGGGCGTTGGGGTACGCGTTCACCTCGGACGACGTGGCGTTCCTGCGGTCGGCCGCCGGAACCGCCGCACTCGCCGAGGTGGACGCGCTGCCGTTCACGGACGCCTCCCGCCTGCACGACGTCGGCGTCGCGCGCCGGCTGCTCGGTGACGGCTTCGCGCCGGTCGTGGAGACCGTGCTGCTGCGCCGCAGGGCACTGTCCAAACTGGACGACTCCGGGGGCTGGCTGTTCACCGACGACGCGTTGCAGCAGGCCACCGCCTCCGCGGTCGCCCGCCACCGCGCCGAACGCTTCCGCGGCCGTGACGTCCACGACGTGACGTGCTCGATCGGCGCGGACCTCGTGGCGTTGCGGGAGGTCGCGGCCCGCTGCCTGGGCTCCGACCTCGACCCGGTCCGGCTCGCCATGGCGCGCAACAACGTCCCGGACGCGCTCGTCGTCAGGGCCGACGCCCTGAAACCGGTCTCGAAGGCCACGGCGGTCACCGTCGACCCGGCCCGCCGCGACGCCTCCGGCCGCCGCAGGTGGCACCCGCAGGACTTCCTGCCGCCGCTGGACGAGCTGGCCGAGGTCTACGCGCACACCGACCTCGCGGTGAAGTGCGCGCCCGGCATCGACTTCGCGGTCGCGCCGTGGGCCGGCGAGGTCGAGCTGGTGTCGCTGGACGGCTCGGTCCGCGAGGCCTGCCTGTGGACCAGGGGCCTGGCCACGCCGGGGGTGTCCCGCCGCGCCACGGTCCTCCACGGCGGCGGGACGTGGACGCTCACCGACGCCGAACCCGACGACTGCCCGGTCGGCCCGCCGGGGGAGTGGCTCGTCGACCCGGACGGCGCCGTCGTGCGCGCGGGCCTGGTGCGGCACTACGCGGCCCGGCACGGCCTGCACCAGCTCGACGAGCGCATCGCGTACCTCAGCGGTCCGAAGCCGCCGCCGGGCATCCGGGCGTTCCGCGTGCTCGACCACGCGCACTACACCGAGAAGGCGTTGAGGTCGCTGGTGAAGGCGCGCGGGATCGGCAGGTTGGAGATCCTGGTGCGCGGGCTCGACATCGACCCGAACACGTTGCGCAAACGGCTCAAGCTCGCCGGTCGCGACGAGGCCGCGGTCGTGCTGACCAGGATCGGCGCGAAGCCGGTCATGGTGCTGTGCCGGGCCGAACGGACCTGAGCCGCTCCAGCAGCGGTTCGGTGTCCTTCTCGTGGTTGTGCAGCTTCGTCAGCCGCAGGGACTCCTCCCACAGCCGCACGGCCTCGTCCTGCTCACCCAGCGCGAGCTTGACGTCGCCGATCATCATCAGGTTGTGCGAGAACGAGTAGGTCTCGTCGAGGCCACGCCGCACCGCCAGCGCGGCCTCGAAGTGCTCCAGCGCGGTGCGCAGGTCGCCCGCCCGTTGTGCCACCTCGCCGAGGAGGTTCAGCGAACCGGACTCGCTGATCGGTGAGCCGAGCTCGCGGCTGAGCCGCAGCGACTCCCGCAGGTGCGGCACCGCCTCCTCGTCCCGGCCGAGCCGGAGCAGGACGGCGCCGAGGGTGTTGAGCGCGTGCACCTCGTTCGACCGCCGGCCCAGCTCCCGGTAGGCCGGCAGGGCCTGCCGCGCGTGCGGCAGCGCCTCCTCGTCGCGGTGCAGGATGTGCAGCCGCCACGCCAGCGCCAGGTGCACGTGCGACTCCCGGAGCCGGTCACCCGCGGCGTGGCCCAGCGCGTGGCGCAGGTGGGTGAGGCCTTCCTCGGAGCGGTGGGCCTTGGCCAGCGAGGTGCCCATCATCTGGTGCGCCATCGCGAGCACCGCCCGGTCGCCGAGCTGTTCCGCCGCCGCCACGCCGCGTTGCCACGACAGGACATCGTCGTCCACCTTCCCGCGCCGCCAGTGGTAGGAGCCCAGCACCCACGCGAACCGCCAGACCAGGTCGTGGCCGCCCCGCGCGGCGGCGGTCCGCGCGCTCGCGAGCAGGCAGCCGTGCTCGGCGTCGAACCAGGCCAGTGCCTCGGGGTGGGTGACGGCGGGGGCGGGGATCGGCGGGATCTCCCCCGGTGGTGTGCGGTGCGGGTCGAGCACCTGGTCGTACCCGCGGGCGAGCCCGAGATACGCCCGCAGGACCCGGTCCAGCGCCGTCTCGCGCTCGTCCGCGGTGAGCACACGGGCGCGTTCGATGGCGTACTGGCGCACCAGGTCGTGCATCCGGTACCGGCCATGGGAGTCCTTGGCCACCAACGATGTCCGCGCCAGCCCGTCCAGCGTTTTCGCGGCCGCGACCGGTGCGCGGTCGAGCAGGTGGGCGGCGGCGGGCAGGGCGATGTCGGGGCCCGGTGCGATGGCGAGGAGCTCGAACGCGCGGCTTTCCTCGCCCGTCAACGCCTGGTGCGACCACGAGAGCACGGCCGGCAGGCTGGCGCTGGCCTCGTCGCTGTCGAGCGCCTCGATGCCCGACGCGCGCAGCTCGTGCGCGATGACCCCGAGCCTGAGGTGCGACCGGCCGGCGATGATGCCCAGTGCCAGCGGGAAGCCGCCGGTCAGGCCGATCACCTCGGCGACCTCGGCGGGGTCCGCCGTGGGGAAGCGGGCGGTCAGCAGCTCGCGCGCCTCGTGATCCGGCAACGGTTCCAGCACGATCTGCCGGGCACCGTGCGCCGTGGCGAGGCCGGGCAGGTGGCGGCGGCTGGTGACCAGCACCGCGCAGGTCGTGCCGCCCGGCAGCAGCGGCGTGACGTGCTCGGAGTCGGCCGCGTTGTCCAGCACGAGCAGCATCCGCTTGTCCGCCAACGTGCTGCGCAGCAGGGCCGCCTGCGCGTGCGGGTCGGTCGGGCGGCCCTCGGAGGACACGCCCAGCGCGTCCAGGAACCCGCGCACGGCCACGGCCGAGGGCATCGGCGTCTCCTCCGGGCTGAAGCCGCGCAGGTCGACGTGCAGCTGGCCGTCCGGGAACTCCCGCTGGTGCTCGTGCGCCCACCGCAGCACGAGCCACGTCTTGCCCATCCCGCCGGGACCGACGACCGCCGTCACCGGAGCACGGCCGGTGAGCGCGGCCAGCTCCCCGGTGCGGCCGACGAACGTGGCCGGTGGCGCCGGCAGCTGGCGTGGCACGTCCTTCGCCACCAGCAGGGCCGGGTCGTCGCGCAGGATCCGCTGGTGCAGGTCGCTCACGGCCTGGCCGGGGTCGGCGCCGAGCTCCTCGGCCAGCGTGGCGCGCAGCCCGCGGTGGTGCTCCAGCGCGTCGGCACTGCGACCGGCCCGGTGCAGCGCCAGCATGTACTGCGCCGCAACGCGTTCGTCCAGCGGGTGGGCCTGCGCCCGGTGGGCCAGCTCGTCCACCAGCCCGGCGCCCTCGCCGAGCCGCAGCCGCACGTCGGCCAGGTCCGTGGCGGCCGTGAGCCGTTGCCGCTCCAGCAATTCGCGGGTGTGCTCGGCCCACGCGCCGCCGATCCCGGTGAGCGCCTGGCCACGCCACAGCGCGAGCGCCTCGGTGAGCAGCTCGGCCGCGGCCTCGCCGGGCGCACCGGCGGCCCGCGCGGTCAGCTCCCCGAACCGGTGAACGTCCACTGTGGACCGCTCGACGTCGAGCACGTACCCGCCGGAACGTTGTTTCACCACACCGGGCAGCACCGCGCGCAGCCGGGAGACGTAGCTCGCCAGCGTCAGCTTCGCGCGGTACGGCGGGTGGTCGCCCCAGATCCGGTCGGCCAGCACGCCGGACGGCACGACCTGGCCCGCGTCCAGCGCCAGCGCGGCCAGCACGCACCGCCGCCTGGCCGGTCCGAGTGCGACCGGCTCACCCCCGGCGTGGGCGACGACCTCCCCCAGAAGCCCGAACTCCACAGTCCGCCACGGTACCGGGATCAGTGCGGGGCGAAGGCCGAAAGCACGAGGTCCAGCCGGTCCTCGTCCAGGTCGGGCCGCAGCCGCTGCCCGTGGCGCAGCGTGGCGATGCCGTGCAGGGCGCTCCAGAACGCCTCGGCGAGCACGTCGAGGTCGCGGCCATCCGCGACGGGTTCCAGCGCGGCGACGATCTCGCCGAACGACGTGCGCAGCTCGACCGGCGTCTCGTCGCTGCCGAACGCGATGTCGATCCGCTGCACGAACATGGCGTCGTAGAGCGCGGGCCGTTCGCGGGCGAACCGCAGGTACGTCTCCGCGAGAGCGCGCAACGGCGCGGTGGCGGTCGTGCGCGCGTCGCGCATCTGCCGGCCGAGGTCGGCGAAGCCCTGGACCGCGACCGCGCGCACGATCGCGTCCTTGCCCTTGAAGTGGCTGTAGAGCACCGGCTGGCTGTACTCGACCTTCTCGGCCAGCCTGCGGGTCGTCACCGCGTCCCAGCCGTCCGACTCGGCCAGCTCGCGGGCCGTGTCGATGATCAGCTGATGGCGCTCTGCTCGTTCGCGCTCCCGGCGCTGCTGGACGGACACGACACCAAATCTAGCACTGCTAGACATTCGAGCGAAGATAGATTAGCGTCGCTCGTGTCGCTAGCAGTGCTAGATCTCTGGAGGGTTGTCATGCGGTTGACCACGGTCCTGGCGTGGCTCGTCGTGGTGGCGGGTGTCGTGTTCGGGCTGAACTTCCTGCTCAACGGGCACGGCGCGGCCGCGGGGTTCGGCATCGTCGACCCGAGCGGCTACTACGTCGTGAAGGGCGTGCGCGACCTCGCGTACGCGTTGACAGCGCTGATCCTGCTGGTGCTGCGGCAACGGCGGGCGCTGGGCTGGGTGGTGCTCGCGGACTCGATCATCCCGATCGGCGACTGCCTCTCGGTGATCACATCCGGTGGCAGTGTGGGCTACGCGCTCGCAGTGCACGGCTCGGCGGCCGTGCTGGTGCTCATCACCGCGGCGCTGCTATTGCGCGAGTCAGCTCACGCACCGTCCGCGGGTCCTCGACCTCGGACCGCAGCAACTCACTGAGCACCGGAACGCGCGCAGCTCCTCCGGGGGCGAGAGAGGCCGACCCCGTCAACGCCGCCCGACCACACGCGGTCGTTGCGGGCGGCGCCGACGGGGTCCTGGCGCATTCGGGACCGTGAACCCTGTGCGCGGTGCCTTCTCAGCCGGTGGCGACGGCGAACACGTGCAGGTCGCCGTCTTCCGGGAGCACGACGCTCCGCACCGTCTTGCCCTCCGGCGCCACGTACGTCTTCGTGGCGAAGATGTGCGTGGCCACCTTCTCGCTGCCGCCGCCGAGCTGGTTGCGGTACGGCGTGGCGGCGACGACGACGTTGCCGTAGCTCGGGGTCGCCCCGCCGCCGCCCAGCGTCCAGTCGCTGAACCCGATCTCGACCGGTGCCGTGGTGCCGTCGGTGAACGTCACCGTGGCGGTGCGGGTGCGGGCGCCGTTGGCCGCCGAGCCGAGGAACGCGAGCCTCGTGCCGGACAGCGTGAGCGTCTGCCTGTGCGCGGTCACGTTGTCCGGGCGGCCGGCGGGGGAGCCGGGCCAGGTGAACGTGAGGCCGTCGACGGTGCCGGTCTGACCGGGCACGAGACCGGCCGTGGCCAGCGCCTGCCGCGAGTAGCTGTAGCCGCCGCCGTCGAAGTCGCCGTCACCGGTGGCGTCGTCGGAGGCGCCGACGTTGTCCACCGCGGCGAGCATGCTGCCCTCCTGCGCGACCTTCGCGGTCATCGGCAGCACGACCGGTTTCGCCGCGCCCTCCACGGTCACCGTGACGGTGAAGTCGTAGAACCCCTCCGCCGTGCCGGGTGCCGCGTTCACCTGGAACGACGACGGCACCGCGCCCGTCGTGGGCGTGAACGTCAGCGATCCGGGGCCGGTGATCGCGTAGGTCGCCTTCGGGTCGCCGTCGTAGAGCTTGACCGCGGTGACCTTCGCCGTGACCGACCCGCCTGGCGTCACGACGACCTGCTGCGGTTCGACGGACAGGTGGTAGGGCTGGTCGTGCCTGATCGGCTGCTCGCCGTCGCGGAACGACGGCGGTGCGTCGGTCGCTCCCGTGCCCCAGGAGGACGGCTTGGCGCCGAGCACGAAGTCCAGCTTGCCGCCGTGCTGCACGAACGACTCCGGCAGCCACGTCTTGGTGGTGGTGCGGCCGTTGACCTTCAGCGACTGCACGTACCTGTTCGCGGTGCTCGCGCCGGGAGCGGTGACGACGATGTCCCTGCCGCCACCGCGGTTGATCTTCACCGACGTGAACAGCGGGCTGCTCAGCACCAGCTCCGCGCGTGACGGCACCTGCGGGTACATGCCCATGGCGGTGAACACGAACCACGACGACATCGCACCGAGGTCGTCGTTGCCAGGAATGCCGCCGGGGGCGTTCTTCCACAGCGTGGTCACGGTCTCGCGCAACGTCTCCTGCGCCTTGGCCGGCTGACCGGTGTAGTTGTAGAGCCACGGCACGTTCACCGACGGCTCGTTGTCCAGCTCGGACTTCGCGCCGCCCTTGCCGGTCAGCGCCCAGCTGCCGTCGGCGTTGTGGAAGAAGTCGTCCAGCCGCCTGTTGGCGCGGTCCCTGCCGCCCAGCGACTCCACGAGCCCGGCCACGTTGTGCGGGACCATCCACGTGTACTGCGCGCTGCTGCCCTCCACGAACCCGTTGCCGGTGTCGGGCGTGAAGTCCTTGACCCACGTGCCGTCGGCGTTGCGGTTGCGGATGTAGCCGCCGGTGCTGTGCGCGACCGGGTCGAAGTTGTTCTGCCACCACTGCGCTCGCTCGGCGAACGCCTTCGCGGTCCGGCGGTCGCCGGTGCGCTCGGCGAGCTGGCTGATCGCGAAGTCCGCCGCGGAGATCTCCAGCGTCTCCGCCGCGCCACCCCACGCGTTGGACACCGACGGCATGTACTTGTGCTGCAGGTACTTGTCGAGCGAGGGCCGCTGCCCGACCGACATCACGGCCCAGCCGTCCTTGCTCAGGTCGAGCGGCGTCGGCACGGTCGCGGCCTTGACGAGGCTCTTGAGCGACGTGCGCAGGTCGAACCGGTCACCGCCGAACGCCGAGATCGCCGCGAGTGCGATCGGCGCGGGGTCGCCGTTCATCACGTGCGTGCCGCCGCCGTTGTGCGTCCAGCGGTCCCAGACACCGCCGTTCTGCTCGGCCTGGTTGAGCAGCGACTGCGCGATGTCCGACCCGGTCTGCGGTTCCAGCAGGGTCAGCAGCTGCAGCTGCGAGCGGTAGACGTCCCAGCCGGAGAACGTGGCGTACTGGGCCTTCTGCCGTTGCCGGTCGATCCGGTGCACCTTGCCGTCGAAGCCGGCGTACTCGCCGTTGACGTCGCTGAAGACGTTGGGGTGCAACAGCGAGTGGTACAGCGCGGTGTAGAACTTCGTGCGGTCGTCGTCGGAGCCGCCGCCGACCTCGATGCGCCTGAGCTGCTTCTGCCACGCGATGTAGGCGTTGTCCCGCATGTCCTCGATGGACTGCCCGGTGTTCTCGGCCCTCAGGTTGGCCCTGGCGTTGTCGAGGCTGACGTAGGAGATGCCGACCTTCATGTTCACCTGCGTGCCCGGCGCGAAGCCGAGGTAGGCGCCGGACCCCTTGCCCAGCACCGGCCAGCCGTTGGCGCCGTAGGTCGTGCCGCCCCTGGAGGAGGTGGAATCGGGGGTGACAACGTTGTCCTGGTACGTGCCGACCTGCGTGAAGTCCTGGTCGAACTCCGCCACGAAGTGCAGCGTGTAGTAGCTGCGGCGGCCGGCCTGGTTGATGTAGCCGCAGAAGTTGCCGGACGTGACGCTGCCGGTGATCGTCCGCTTGTCCCGGTCGACCACCGTCTGCGCGTCGCTGCTGCCGACCTGCGACTTCGAGGTGTTGACGAGCACCGTCGCCGGCTTGCCGGCGGGAAAGCTGAACCGCGCGGCACCGGTGCGTTCGGTGGCGGACAGCTCGGCCTTCGCACCCGACTTGAGCGTCACGTCGTAGCGGCCCGGCTTGGCCACCTCGTCCGCGTGCGCGAACTCGCTGGCGTACACGGCATCGGTCGCGTCGGTCGTCGGCGAGGTGGTGACGGTGCCGACGTGCGGGAAGATCGGGATGTCGCCGCTGCCGCCCGCGCAGCCCGTGCCGGACATGTGGGTGAGGCTGAAGCCGCGGATCTTCGTGGCGTCGTAGCGGTAGCCACCAGGCGCGGCGGCGCGCAGGGTGTTGCCGCGGGACGCCTCGGGGCTGAACGAGAACATGCCGAACGGCACGACCGCGCCGGGGAAGGTGTTCCCGAGGTTGGTCGTGCCGATGAACGGGTTGACGTGGGCCGCCGGATCCGGCACCACCTGAACCTGGGGCTGAGCGGAGGCAGGGACCACTCCGAACGTCATGGCCACCGCCACCGCAGCTGTCGTGAGGACTCTGCGCTGCATGCTGGCGGACCCTACTTTCCGTGCCCGCCCAACCCCAGAGAGCGACACGAACCTGTCGTCAAACGGACAACCGCTGCTCCATGAACGTCCTCAGCGCGGGCCAGTCGGTGTCCTCCGCGACCGCCACCTGGTGTTTCCCGTCGACCAGCGCGCCCTCGTCGTCGACGTCGAGCAGGTGCGGCTTGAGCGTGAGCGTGCCGGGGACGATCGCCTCGGCCACCGCGACGGCGTCGTGCACGAGGATGCCCTCGTAGTCGGACCGGCCGGCGAGGTACACGCGGTAGGTCTCGGTGAGCCCGCTCAGCACCGGGTCGACCGCGTCGAGGAACGCCGGGTCCGCGATGCACCGCTGGGTGAGGTTCAACGGCACCACGACCGGGTTGCCCCTGCGGATCACCGTGCGCGCCGCCGCCGGGTCGGCCCAGAAGTTGAACTCGGCCCGCTCCGTGGTGTTGCCCAGCCCGAGCCCGCCACCCATGACGATCAGCCGCGGGAACTCGACACCCGCCTCCAGCGCCCTGGCGATGTTGGTCTGCGGCCCGATCGCGGCCACCACGGTGTCCGCCGTGACGTGCTCGCGGAAGAACTCGACGACGTCACCCTCGTACAACGCCCTGTCGTTGTCCGGCAACGTGTGCGCCCGCCCGCCGAGCCCGTCGACGCCGTGCACGTCCGCCGCCCCGCTCGGCCCCTCCGCACCCCGCACCACGGGCACGTCGGTGCGCCCCAGGTGCGCGAGCAGCCGCTGGGCGTTGCGGGTGGTGAGGTCCAGCGACACGTTGCCGAACACGGTGGTGAGGGCGACCAGCTCGACCTCGGGGCTGCGGGCCGCGAGCGCGATCGCGAACGCGTCGTCCACGCCGGGGTCGGTGTCGATGATGAGAGGAATCGCCATGCCCCCAGCCTGCCTCAGTCCCGGGCCCGTCCCACCGCTCCCCGTTTGTGGTGGTCACGACACCGTCCGGCAGGCCGGGCGCGCGAAGTTAGAGTCTTCGTCCATGACGAGCATGTGGGGCGCACCGGTGTGGACCCGTTGGCGGCGATCGACCCGTGACCCGCAGCAGGCGCGCTTCCTCACGATGGCGTCGCTGCGCTGGGTGCTGCGCCACCGCGCCTACACGCCCTGGTACCTCGTGCGGTACTGGCGGCTGCTCAAGTTCCGGCTGCTCAACCCGCACGTCGTGCTGCGCGGCATGGTGTTCTTCGGCAAGCGCGTCGACGTCATGGCGCGGCCGGGCTACGGGCGGCTGGAGATCGGCCGCTGGGTGCACATCGGTGACGGCAACGCGATCCGGTGCCACGAGGGGTCGTTGCGGATCGGCGACAAGGTCGTGTTCGGCAAGGACAACACGGTCAACTGCTACCTCGACATCGAGATCGGGGCGTCGTCGCTCGTCGCCGACTGGGTGTACATCTGCGACTTCGACCACAAGACCGAGGACATCACGCTGCCGATCAAGGACCAGGGCATCGTGAAGTCGCCGGTGCGGATCGGGCCGGACTGCTGGCTCGGCGCGAAGGTGACGGTGTTGCGCGGCACGCGCGTCGGGCGCGGGTGCGTGCTCGGTGCCCACGCCGTGGTGCGCGGTGACTTCCCCGACTTCAAGATCGCCGTGGGCGCGCCGGCCCGCGTGGTGCGGGACCGGCGGGCCGACTACGAGGCGGACGCGCAGCGGCGGGCCGACATCGCCGACATGGCGCGCAAGGCCAAGGAGGCGCTGGCTAAGCGAGCGGAAGAAGCTGCGGACGCTTAGGCGTGAAGCCGTCGCCGGGCTGGCGGCCGATCAGCCTGTTGCGCGACCGCGAGTAGGCGACCGGGATGACCTGGTCGCGCAGCCACCGCCAGTGGTCGCGCATCGAGGCACGGGCGGCCTGACCCGGCAGCGGCGCCATCCACGCCTGGTCGAACGGGACGTCCAGCGCCGACAGCAGGTGTCCCGCCAGCCGCCGGTGGCCCAGCGACGACAGGTGCAGGCGGTCGGGACCGAAGTAGCGGGAGTCCGTGACGCACTCGTCGGCCCACACGTCCACCAGCAGCGCGCCGTACCGGTCCGCGGCGGTGCGGACGGCGGTGTTCAGCGCCTCGATCCGCGGCCGCATGCGCCAGCCGAACGGCATCCGGTGCGAGATGTCGCTCAAGGTGAACACGGCGACCGTCGGCGCGAAGGACGTCACCGCGCGCACGACGGCGTCCACCCGTTCGGTGATCTGCGGGATGGACGCGCCGGACATCACGTCGTTGCCGCCACCGAACAAGACCACCAGATCGGGTGACAGCTCGGCGGCCAGCGGCACCTGTTCCACGAGCATCTGGTCGAGCCGGCGGCCGCGCACGCCGAGGTTGGCGTAGCGGAAGCCGGGCGCGTCCAGCACGGACGCCACCCGGTCCGCCCAGCCGCGGTACGCGCCGTCGGGCAGCAGGTCGTCCAGGCCCTCGGTGCAGCTGTCCCCGAGTGCCACGAAGCGTTGGTATCTCATTCAGTCCCCGGTCACCTCTCGTTCACGTGGCCGCGGACTGTAGCCGAGCTAGGTGAACAGATTGCCTGTGGCGATCTTGGGACGGCCCAGCACCCGCGGTTCGCGCACCGCCGCGGCGGCGTAGACCCGTGCGGTGCCGGCCGCGATCGTGGCCCAGTTGAAGTCCGACGCCAGCCGTGCCTTGGCAGCGCGCGCACGGGCTGCGGCCGCCGCCGGGTCGGACAGCACGGCACGCACCGCGGTGGCGAGCCCATCCACGTCACCGGGCGCGAACGACAGCCCCGTCACGCCGTCCAGCACCACCTCGCCCAGCCCGCCCGCCGTGGACGCGACCAGCGGCGTCCCGGCGGCCGCCGCCTCCAGTGCCACGATGCCGAACGGCTCGTACCGCGACGGCAGCACCACCGCGTCGGCCGCGGCGAGCAACGCCGCGAGTGACCGGTCGGAGAGGTGCCCGACGAACTCCACCGCCCGCAGCACCCGGTGCTTGCGCGCCTGGTCCCGCAGCCACTCCGTCTGCGACCCACCACCGGCCACGACCACCCGCGTGCCCCGGAAGGCACGCCGGATCCGCGGCAGCGCGGCGATCAGGTCCTGGATGCCCTTCTCCCACTCGATCCGGCCGAAGAACAGCAGCAGCGGGTCGCCGTGCGGGGAGTGTGCTCGCCGTGCGGCGCCGACGTCCGCCGCGCGCATCCGCCAGCCACCCGGCTCGATGCCGTTGTGCAGCACGGAGATGTCCGCCGCGTCCACGTCGAACAGGTGCGCCACCTCGTGCCGCATCGCCGACGAGCACGTGATCAGCGCGTCGGCCCGGTTCGCGAGCCACCACTCCACCGAGTGCACCTGCTGGTTCAGCGGGTGCGAGAGCCACCCGGAGTGCCGGCCGGCCTCGGTCGCGTGGATCGTGGCCACCAGCGGCACGCCGAACGCCTCCGCCAGCGCCACCGCCGGGTGCGTGACCAGCCAGTCGTGCGCGTGCACCACGTCCGGGCGCCACGGCCCCAGCGCCAGCCCGGCGCGGACCAGCGCGTGGCCCATCGCGAGCGTCCACGCCACGAGGTCCTTCTCGAACACCAGGTGCGCCGGGTCCTCGGCGACCCGGATCAGCCGCACGCCCTCGCTCCGCAGGTCCGTGGTGGGGTGCGTGACCGCGTCGGTGCCGGAGGGCTGGCGGCACAGCACGACCACCTCGTGCCCCTGCGCGGCCAGCTGTGTCGCGAGCGCGTGGACGTGCCTGCCCAGCCCGCCGACGACCACCGGCGGGTACTCCCACGACACCATCAGCACGCGCATCCCGTTACCCCATTCCTCGCGCGTCCAGCTGCCCGAACGGGCCGTCCGCCGCGCGGAGCTCCGCCGCCCTCGCCCGGCCCCGGCCACCTCTGGCCAGCGCGGCGAGCTCGCTGAAACGATCGCTGTGAATCTTCGCGCGGTACCGCGCGTAGTCGGCGGCCGAGTCCTTGGTGACCATGAACGCCCAGTCGCTCGACAACGCCAGCAGCGCCTCGCGCACCGCCTGGTCGAGCACCGGGTTCCTGGTGCCGCCGGAGAGGTCCAGCCCCAGCAGCTCCTTCTGCACCGACTCGTTCAGCGACACGATGTCGGACACCTGCGCGCCGTCCCACACGCGCCAGTCCTTGCCGCTGCCCCACGACGACGCGGGCAGCTCGACCGGCGCCCCCACGTGCCCCGCCTCGACCGCTCCGCGCAACGTCGTCACGCGCACACCGGCCTCCGGCAACGCGCGCAGCACGGCCTCCAGCCACAGCGGGCCCTCGTGCCACCAGTGCCCGTACAGCTCGGTGTCGTAGGCCGCCACGACCAGCCCGCCGTCGATCGCGCGCAGCCGCCGCACGACCGTCTCGACGAAGTCCTCGACGTGCCTGCCGATCGCCTCACGCGCCAGCAGCGGGTCGTAGGGCCGTTTGTCCTCCGGCGCCACGTTCTTGCCCGTCACCCGCGACGGCTTGAGGCCCGTCGGGTGGTCGAAGGTGTGAAAATCCCGGTACGCCGCGTCACCCGGATAGCCGACCTTCGGCGACCAGACCCGGTAGGACACCTCCAGGTCGCGCCCGAACGCCAGCACGTCCGACGAGCCGACCGGGTGCGCCGCGGCCGTGTCGCCGTGCAGCGCGGGCCCGTCGACCAGAAACCGCCGCACGCCCGCCGCCGCGTACCCCGCCTCCATGCCGGGCGAGTAACCGCACTCCGGCGCCCAGATGCCCTCCGGCGCACTGCCGATCCGCAGCGCGGTGTCGTCCAGGCCGGTCCGCAGCGCGAAGTCCCGCACGCGCGGGTCCAGCAGCGGCTGGAACGGGTGCGTGGCCGGCCCGCCGAGCAGCTCGATCGTCCGTGCGTCCACAAGGGACCGCAGGACCGGCGAGAACCCGTGCCGCCAGTGCGTTTCGAACTGCTCCAGCGCCCACGCCGACGCCCGGTGCTCGTAGGCGGACAACTCCGGCAGCCGGGCGCCCGCGAGGTGCGAGCGCAGGTGCCAGTTGCCGAGCCAGTCGTGCGCGCCCCGCAGGCAGTACGGGTCGTCCAGCTGCGCGGCCAGAACGGGCGTGACCCCCAGCGTGAGGACGTCGTGGCGGCCCTCGTCGGCGAAGCGCCGCAACATGTCCACGACCGGCAGGTACGAATGCGCCCAGGCCTGGTAGAGCCACTCCTCGCCGACCGGCCACACGCCGTGGTGCGCGAGCCAGGGCAGGTGGCTGTGCAACACCAGGCAGAAGGTGCCCTCGGACCGGGCCGTCACGCGCGCACCGCCACGGCCACCAGGTCGAGGCAGGAGTCCAGGTCCGCGGAGGTGATGTCGAAGTCGTCCACCGTCACCGACTCGACAGCCTCCTTGAGCTCGGCCGGCCACGGTGCACCGGACAGGGCGACCTCGACCTGTGCGTCGATGATCCGTCCACCGAGGAGGGTGTCAAGCCTGGGCCCGTGCCGCAGCCCGCTCAGTTCGTCAACGACGAAACCGGCCGCGCGCAGCATCTCGTCCAGTTCGGACGGTGCCAGCTCCCTGGTGTGGAACGGGTTGAGCGGGGTGTCCTGACCGGGCGAGAACGTGAGCCGGTTCGGGGTCGTCACGATGAGCGTCCCGCCGGGGCGCAGCACCCGGTGGCACTCCGCGAGGAACTGCTCCTGGTCCCACAGGTGCTCGATCACCTGCAGGTTCGCCACGACGTCCACGCCGGCCGAGCGCAGCGGCAGCGTCGCCAGGTTGCCGCGCACCACGTCGAGCCGCGGGTACGCGCGGGCGACGTGCCGCGAGGTGAGCTCGTCGTAGTCGAGCGCGACCACCCGCCGCGCGACCGTGTGGATCAGCTGGGCGCCGTAGCCCTCTCCGCAGCCGGCCTCCAGCACCACCGCGTCCGTGCACCGGCCGATGAGGTGGAGGTACGCCGCCTCGTGGCGCCGGAACCAGTAGTTCTCTTCCGCGATACCGGGCACCGTGCGTTCGCCGGTCAGGGGGAGGGTCACGCGGTCAGGTTACTTGCCAGTAGTGGCAGCGGGTACCGCGGAGCGCCGTCGCACCAGGTGGTGGACGACCGCGACGACGGCACCGGCGGCGGCGAGCAGCGCGGTGGCCGCCGGGCTCAGGTACTTCGACAGGCTCGGCGCCTCGCTCGGCCCGGCGAGCCACGCCGTCACCAAGCTCGCGTAGGCCAGCGCGAGGCCGCCCGTCCACCAGCGCAGCGTTCGTAAGCGCCGGTCGCGCAGGCTCGCGGCGAGCGTGATCACGATCGGGATGCCGGACAGCAGGCCGAACTGGCCGGCGACGACGACCGGGACCGCCCAGGCGGCGACGAGGACGCCGGTCGACGGGTGAGCTGCGGTGTTCTTGCTTGGCACGGACTTCTCTCTTTCGTTATTAGCCATCGTGTTAGTTATAAGATTTAACTGCCGCTAGACGGTATGGTGTTACTCCGGTGAGTGTCAACAACAAAAGTGAGAGGGTCTAACCGATGGCGGAGCCGGTGCAGAGCCCGCGGGAGCGTTACCGGGCCCAGGTGCGCGAGGAGGTCAAGCGGCACGCGTGGCAGCAGATCGCCTCGGCGGGCGTGACCGCGTTGTCGCTCAACGCCATCGCCAAGGAGATGGGCATGAGCGGCCCGGCCCTCTACCGGTACTTCGCCGGCCGCGACGACCTGATCACCGCACTCGTCATGGACGCCTACCGCGACCTCGCCGACACCGTGCGCGCCGCGTTCGACGCCGGTGCGGACGCGGCCGGCATCGCCGCCACCATCCGGGGGTGGGCGCTAGCCGACCCGCACCGGTACCTGCTCATCTACGGCACGCCGGTGCCCGGCTACCACGCGCCCGACGACGTCACCGCGATCTCCAACGAGATCCTGGCGGTGCTGCTGGAGGTGTGCGCCGTCGCGCCGGAGGACGGGGCAACGGCGTTCGACCTGCACCTGGACCACCGCAGGGTGTGGGTGCCCGACCCGGTGGCGAGGACGGCGACCGTGCGGCGCGCGCTGGTGTTCTGGACCCGGCTGCAGGGGGTGCTCTCGCTGGAGCTCGCCGGCCACTTCGCGCCGATGGGCTTCGACCCCGGCCTGCTGCTCGCCGAGGAGATCGCGGCGCTGTGAGCGGCAGCGCTGTGAGCGGCAGCGCCGCGGGTGACGGCGCCGCGGGTGACGGCGCCGCGGGTGATGGCGCCGCGGGTGATGGCGCCGTGGGCGACGGCGTTTTGGGCGACGCGCTGTGTGCGGCGCCGTGAGCGGCAGCGCTGTTATGCGGCGGAGCGGGAGCGGCAGCACCGCGAGCGACGGCGTTGTGCGACGCGCTGTGGGGCGATGGGGTTGTGAGCGACGCGCTGTGGGCGACGGAGCCGTGAGCGACGCGCTGTGGCGACGGGGTTGTGGCGACAGGGTTGTGCGACGCGCTGTCAGCGACGGGCGTTGTCAGCGACGCGCTGTGAGTGACTGGCCTTATGAGCGGCGCGCGTCGCGTGCGGCGCGCGCCGTGGGGCTTGGTGGGCGGTGGGCTTGGTGGGCGGCGGGGTCAGAAGGGCGAAACCGTGACCGCCAGCGCGCCGGGGCCCACGTTCGCGCCGATCGCCGCACTGACCTGCGTCAGCACGATGTCGCGGGCGTGCGGGATCCGCTTCTGCAGCATCAGCAGCAGCTCGTGGCCCTCCTTCTCGGCGGCGAAGTGCTCCACCGCGAGGTCCACCTCGCGGCCGTGGGCCAGCGCCACGGCCTTGTCGGCGAGCTTGGACAGGGCCCGGTCGCGGCCGACCACCTTGTCGAACGGCTCGACCTCGCCGTTGACGACCGTGAGCAGCGGCTTCACCGACAGGGCGTCGCCGAAGAGCTTCGCCGTCGCGCTGACCCGGCCGGCCCGGCGCAGGTAGTGCAGCGTGTCGACGTAGATGAGCACGTGCGCGTCGCGGCCGCGTTGCTCGGCGACGCTGCGGGCGTGCTGGACGTTGCCGCCGGTCTGCACGATCCGCGCCGCCGCGAGCGCCGCGAAGCCCAGCGTCATGCCCGACGAGTGCGAGTCGACGATGAACACCGGCACGCGCGACTTGGCGGCGGCCGCCTTGGCCGCGTCCGTCGCGGGGGAGAGCTTCGGGCTCACGTGCACCGACACGATCGTCTCCGCGCCCTTGGCCCACGCGTCCTGGTAGGCCCAGAAGAACGCGTCCGGCGCCGGCGGCTGCGTGGTGATCGGGATCTCCGCCTCCATCGCCTGCAGCAGGCGCTCGGTCGGCACGTAGGCCTCGTCGATCAACTCCGATCCGATCTTCAGCTGCATCGGCACGGTGATGATGTCGAACCGTTCCGCGAGACGGGCCGGGAGTGACGCGGTCGAGTCGGTGACTACGGCTACACGTGAGGACACGGGAGGGAAGGTTAACGAAGCGTGATCGCAGTAGCCACTGGCGAAGGATGGCAATTAGTGTGACGTATGCCTGCGCCGTCGCTTTCCGTACACGCCGACCGCACGGAGTGAACACATCGGAAAGGGCGCCAAGCTTACACAATCGGGTGACCGACGGTTTGAGGCAGTTGATCTAGGGCCTGGTTGTTCGCCCTGGAAGGAACCCTGTTTCCGCTCGTCACCGAGGTGCTTCCGTCCTTTGTCGACGCTGGTTGCGCGCAGGTCAACTGGGTAAGCTCGCACAATCTTCGGTCGGTGAGTGAGCAGGTGACCATGGGTGCAAAAGAGCACGAGATAGTTCCGCTGCACGCCGGTTTCGACGTTGTGTACCGCGGTTTTCACCGACGTCAGGTCATCGACCACATCGAGAATCTCGAGGAGCAGCTGCGCTTCACGAGCCTCGACCGGGCAGAGGCGCTGGCGCAGGCCGCCGATTTGCGCAAGCTCCTGGAAATGACGCGCCAGGACCTGGAGGACGCGCGTTCCCGGATCGAACGGCTCGAATCCACCTCCGGGTCGCACGCGGGCGCCACCGAACGGATGCACCGCATGCTCCGCCTCGCCGAGGAGGAGGCCGCGGAGATGCACCTGCGGACCGAACGCGACTGCGCGGACCTCCGTCAGCGCACCGAGGCCGAGTGCGCGGAGCGGCTCGCCGAGGCCGACCGCGAGTCCGCCGTCCTGCGGTCGGAGGCCGAGTCCGAGCTGTACGCCACCCGCCAGCAGTGCGCCTCCCGCACGGCCGCGGTGGAGCAGCGCGAGGTCGAGGCGGACCGCCGCTGCGCCGATCTCGAAGCCCAGCACCGGCAGCGCGCCGACCAGGTCGAACGCGAGTGTGCGGAGGCGGTGGAGCAGGCCCAGGCCGACGCCGACCGGCTGCTGCGCGAGACGGCGCTGGCGTGCAACTCGCTGGAGGCCGACTCCGAACGCAAGCGCGAGAAGGCCCAACGTTTCTTCGAGCTGTCCATGACCCGCCGCCGCAACGAGGCCGCGCAGCACCTGCGGGAGCAGGAGGCACTGGCCCGCGCCCGCGCCGAGTTCGTCGTGAAGGCGGTCTGCCGCGAGTCGAACCGCCGCCTCGCCGAGGTCGCGCACGAGATGGACGAGCTGCGCGAACTGCGCCGCGCCATCCACTCGCAGCTCTCCGCCGCCCGCACCGCGCTGGCGGTGGCCGTCGATCGCGTCACCCCGGCCCTGATCCCGGAACAGGTGGCCGCGTCGTGAAGCGCTGGCTGCCGCTGGCACTCGGGGCGCTGCTGGTGCCCGCGGCGATCACGGCAGCCGGGTTCTCGTTCGCCGGCGAACAGCTGAAGTCCGCGCTGTCGCCGTCTCCAGCCGTGCCACCACCCGTGGCCGGCCCGGTGCCGATCTCGGACTCCGTGCCACCGCTGCGCATGCAGCCGCCCGCACCGCTGCTGGTGCCCGCCGCCGTGGCGCAGCAGAACGTGCGGGACCTGTTCTCCGCACACGCCGTCGAGGGCGTCACATTCGCACCCGTCACCGCCGCCCTGGCCGGCGTGCACCGCGCACTGGCCGCCGTGCTGCGCCACGTGTCCGGCGCCGTCACCCTGGTGGCACACGCCTGGAACGGCGAAACGGCGTCACACCGCTGCGACGTGCTCGCGCTGGAGCGAGCCGCCGTGCTGCCGACTACCTGGCCACCTGGGGAGTCGGCAGCGTGATCACCACCCGCGTGGTTGTGGACCCCGTCTGGGGCCCGCCGTCGGACGCCGGACCTCCGATCGACGTCCTCGTCAGATAGGTAGGAACCGCACATGGCAGGGGCCGTCGGGTTCGTCTTCGGGTTGTGCGTGCTGTCCTTCACAGTGGGGGCGGCGCTGATGTACGTCGTGCTGCGGCGCCGCGAGGACGCCGCCGAGTCCCCGCCGGTGCCGGAGGCCGCCCTGGTGCCGGAACCCGCGTGGGTGCCCAGGCACGAGTCGGTCGAGCCGGTGCCGGACGACTACGACACGCGGCCGATCCACCGCAACCCCGTGGTGGGGCTCCGCGGGGCAGAACCGGCGCTGGCGGCGTTCGCGGCGCCGGTGTTGACGGACGACACCCTCGCCGAGCTCGTGGGGCCGATCGAGCTCGTGGGGCCGGTCGAGCTCGTCGGGCCGGTCGAGGTTGTCGGGCCGGTCGAGGTCGCCGAGGTTGCGGCGGCGGTCGCGGTCGACCCGTCTGCGGGCGACCTGTCGGCGATTGGGCCGCCGACAGGCTTGTCCGCGGTTGAACTGTCGGCGGTTGGGCCGCCGGCTGGCCTGTCCGCGGTTGACCTGTCCGCGGTTGCGCCGCCGGTTGAGGGCGACGAGCCGGCCGCAGTGGTCGAGCCGCTTGAGGCCGTCAAGCTGGACGCGGTCCCGACGGCCGAGGTTGCGGCGCCCGCCGAGGGCGTCGATCCGGTCGAGGTCGTTGATCCGAGCGTGATCGCGGCGCCGGCCGGAGTCGTGGTGCCGGGCGCGGTCGCAGTGCCGGCCGAAGTTGTCGTGCCGGGCGCGGTCGCAGTTCCGGCCGAGGTTGCGGCGCCGAAAACTGTCGGTGCCGCGCGATACGATCAGGATGGGGACTTCGAGCCCCCCATGGGGGAAGTTGAAGCCCCCGAATCAACGGTAGCGCCGAGCACCGACAGTTCTGTGGTGGTCGCGGAGCGGGCGGCTCCATCAGGACCGGCGACGGCACCCAGGTCCCCGACCGCACCCGAACTGGCGACCGCACCCGAACCGACGACCTCAGCCAAACAGGCGACCGCAGCCGACCTGACGGCCACACTTGAACCGGGGTCCGAGTCCGAACCGGAGTCGGCGGCCACACTTCAGCCGAACTCCGAGTCCGAACCGGAGCTGGCGGCTGCACTTGAACCGGGGCCCGAGTCGAAACCGGCGCTGGCGGCCGCATTTGAGCCGAGGCCCGCGTCCGAACAGGAGCCGGCGGCCAGGCTTCAGCCGGAGTCCGAGTCCGAACTAGAGCCGGTGGTCGCACCTGAGCCGAAGCCCGAGTCGGAATCGGCACCGATGGGCGACGCGGTCGAGGCGACGTTGCCGCCCCCGGCCGAGCCCCAGGCCACCGAGCACGCCACCTGGGCCGAGCACGACGAGTTCCGGCAGCGGTACCTGCGGACGTTCGACGAGGTGCGGCGCAAGGCCAGCAGCAACTAGCCCGCCTAAGAGCGTGCGGCGCAGGGCCTGCGGCCATGCCGGTCCGAAACCGTTCGGTCCCTGTCCGAAACTCGCCGGACGCCCACCGGTCCCTGCTGATATCACTCGATCATGACTTCCAGCACCGACCGCACCGACAACACTCACAGCACCAGCAGCACCGGCAGCAACGACCGCACGCAGCTCTTCCACGCCCTGCACCGGCAGCCGCCGCTGGTGCTCCCCAACGCCTGGGACGTCGCCTCGGCGTTGATCGTCGAGGCCGCCGGCGCCAAGGCGGTCGCCACCACGAGTGCCGGTGTCGCGTGGAGCCTCGGCGCGCCCGACGGCGACCGGCTCGACCGCGAGCTCGCCATCGACCTCGTCGCCAGGATCGCGAAAGCGGTCCGGGTGCCGGTGACCGCCGACATCGAAGCTGGGTTCGGGGCCGATGCGGACGAGGTGCGCGCGACCCTCGCGGCGGTCGCCGAGGCGGGGGCGTCGGGGGTCAACATCGAGGACGGGCAGGGCGGCTCGGTGCGGGACGTCGCCGAGCAGGCCGAACGGTTGCGGGCGGCTCGTGAAGGTGCGCCGGAGCTCTACCTCAACGCGCGGATCGACATCTACCTGCGTGGCGTTGGTGACCCGGCGGGTCGGCTCGGCGAGACGGTGAAGCGGGCGGAGGCCTACCTCGCTGCGGGGGCGAGTGGCATCTTCGTGCCCGGTGTGACCGATGTGGAGACGGTGGCGGAGCTGGCCAGGAACATTCCGGCGCCGCTCAACGTGCTCGCGGGCCCTGGCGCGCCCACCACGGTGGAGCTGGGGCAGGCGGGCGCGGCCAGGATCAGCGTCGGTACGGCGCTCGCTTCCGCGGCCTACGCGGTGGTCCGGCAGGCGGCGGAAGAGGTGTTGAACGCCGGCACGTACGACAGCACGAAGAACGGCTTGGGGTACGGGGAGATGAACGAGCTGTTCTAGTGCTTCTTGCCGCCGCGGAACTTGCGCAGCAACTGCTCGGCCTGTGCGCGGCGGCGGGGGTCGCGGGACATTTCTCGGGCCTTGGCCTGCAGTCGACGCCCCTGAGGGCTGTGCAGGAACCTGGCGATCTTGTCCATGAACGAGGCCATCGGTTCCTCCAGGTGTCCGTTACGTCCAGTTCAACGCAACCAGGAGCACCTGGAGTTCCCGAAGGTCAGACCGGCGAAACGGTGATGCCCAGCGCGCCGGGGCCCACGTGGGCTCCGATGGCCGAGCTGACCTGCGTCAGCATGAACTGGCGGACGTTGGGCACGCCGCGCCGCAGCTTGCGCAGCAGCCGCTGGGCCTTGTCCAGCGCGTCGAAGTGCTCCACCGCGACGTCGACCGTGTCGGTGCCCGCGCGCTTGATCGCGATGTCCAGCATCCGGTTCAGCGCGCGGTCGGCGCCGATCACCCGGTCCAGCGGGGTGATCTGGGCGTCGGCCATGGTCAGCAGCGGCTTCATCGACAGCGCGGAACCCACGAGCGCGGTCGCGGCGCCGATCTTGCCGCCGCGGCGCAGGTACTCCAGCGTGTCGACGTAGATGAGCTCGGTGGACCTGTCGTAGCGGCGCTGGGCCGTCTCGATCACCCGCTCGACGGTTCCGCCCGCCTCCGCCACCTTGGCGGCGGCCTGGACGGCGTACCCGATGCTCATCCCGCAGGTGTGGGTGTCGACGACGTGCACGGGGATGCGCGACTGCTCGGCGGCGACGCGGGCCGCGTCCACCGTGGCGGAGAGCCGGCCGGACACGTGGACGGACACCACGGCCTGGACGCCCTGGGCGGCGAGGTCGCCGTAGGTCCAGAAGAACGCTCCCGGATCGGGTGGGATCGTCACCACGGGGACGTTCGCGCGCATGGCCGAGACCAGTTCGGGAACCGGGATGCGGGACTCGTCGTCGGTGTGGTCGCCGATCCTGACCTGGATCTGGACCACCTCGACACCGAGCTGATCGGTCAGCTGCGCCGGGAGGCAGGCCGTGGAGTCGGTCACTACTGCTACTCGCCGGTACATGTCCGCGCAGGGTACTCGCCCGAATGGGTTACGTCTCAATCGGTGGTGCGACCGGGTGAGAACCGTCACGCTAGCGGAGTGCTTGCTCCGGTTTGCACCGCTGCTACTGGCGGGTAACATCCGGGTGATGGCAGGGTCGTGAACACCCGGCGACGCAGTTCTAGAGTCCTCTGCGCCAGCGTCGCCGCCCGTCCGCAGGAGGTCGAAGAGGACCTATGAACATTGTTGTCCTGGTCAAGCAGGTGCCTGACACCTGGTCCGAGCGCAAGCTCACCGACGCCGACCACACCCTTGACCGCGAGTCCGCGGATGCTGTGCTCGACGAGATCAACGAGCGCGCCGTCGAAGAGGCCCTGCAGCTGCAGGAAGCCCACGGCGGCGAGGTCACCGTGATCGCGATGGGTCCCGACCGCGCCACCGACGCCATCCGCAAGGCGCTCTCGATGGGTGCCGACAAGGCGATCCACGTCAACGACGAGGCGCTGCACGGCTCCGACTCGCTGGCCACGGCGAAGGTGCTCGCGAAGGCGATCGGCACGGTCGAGAACGTCGACCTGGTCATCGCCGGCAACGAGGCCACCGACGGCCGTGCGGGCGCAGTCCCGGCCATCCTCGCCGAGCTGCTCGGCCTGCCGCAGGTCACCCAGCTGCGCAAGGTCACCGTCGAGGGCACCACGATCAAGGGCGAGCGCGAGACCGACGAGGGCGTCGCGTTCCTCGAGGCGTCGCTCCCGGCCGTGGTCTCGGTGACCGAGAAGATCAACGAGCCGCGTTACCCGTCCTTCAAGGGCATCATGGCCGCGAAGAAGAAGCCGGTCTCCACGGTTTCCATCGCGGACCTGGGCATCGACGCCTCCGAGGTCGGCCTGTCCGGCGCGTGGACCCAGGTGCTGGAGGCGGCCCCGAAGCCGCCGCGCACCGCCGGTCAGCGCGTCGAGGACGGCGGCGACGGCGGAGCGAAGATCGCCGAGTTCCTCGTCGGCCAGAAGCTCATCTGAGGGAGTGGAAACCATGTCTGAAGTCCTGGTCCTGGTCGACCACGTCGACGGCGAGGTCAAGAAGGTCAGCTACGAGCTGCTCACGGCCGCCCGTCGCCTCGGCACCCCGGCGGCCGTGGTCGTCGGCGCTCCCGGCACCGCGTCGAAGATCCGCGAGTCGCTCGGCCGGTACGGCGCGGCGAAGGTCTACGCCGTCGAGTCCGACGACGCCGTCAACTTCCTGGTGACCCCGAAGGTCGACGCGCTGGCCGCGCTCGCCCCGAACGCGGCCGCGGTGCTCGTCTCCGCGACCGCCGAGGGCAAGGAGGTCGCGGGCCGCCTCGCCGTGCGCATCGACTCCGGCTGGCTCGTCGACGTCGTGGACGTCGAGGCCGACGGCACCGGCGTGCAGTCCATCTTCGGTGGCGCGTTCGTCGTCAAGGCGAAGGTCAGCAAGGGCACCCCGGTCATCACGGTCCGCCCCGGCGGCGTCGAGGCCGAGGAGTCCGCCGCGGACGCCGCGCTCGACGAGTCGGTCTCCGTCTCCGTGGACGCCACCAAGGCCGCCCGCGTCACCTCGCGCGAGGCCGTGGTCGGCGGCGACCGCCCCGAGCTCACCGAGGCCTCCGTGGTCGTCTCCGGTGGCCGCGGCGTCGGGTCCGCCGAGAAGTTCTCGACCGTCGAGGAGCTCGCCGACTCGCTCGGTGCCGCCGTCGGTGCCTCCCGCGCCGCCGTCGACTCCGGCTACTACCCGCACCAGTTCCAGGTGGGCCAGACCGGTAAGACGGTCTCGCCGCAGCTGTACGTGGCACTGGGCATCTCCGGCGCCATCCAGCACCGCGCGGGCATGCAAACCTCGAAGACGATCGTCGCGGTCAACAAGGACCCCGAGGCCCCGATCTTCGAGATCGCCGACTTCGGCGTGGTGGGCGACCTGTTCAACGTCGCACCGCAGCTGACCGAAGAGGTCAAGAAGCGCAAGGGCTGAGCACTTCAGCTCACAGCGGCAACGACGAAGGGCCACTCGTGAGAGTGGCCCTTCGCCGTGTTCACGGGGCGGCCCCTCCGCGTTCACGCCACTACCCGCGGTTAACCCGACTGCCACTGACCGGTCATCGTTGTGACCTGCTGTCATTCGCCAACCCGGCTTCACCCTGGTGCGCATGACGCAGCCGGAACTGCTTGTCAGCACCCCCGCCCGGCAGGGCGAGGACGCTCCCCGCTACTCCCTCCTCGTCGCCCGCGACAGCGACGAGGTCGTCGCCGCGCAGAAACTGCGCTACGAGGTGTTCGCCGGTGAGATGGGCGCGGCGCTGAACACGAGCGTGCCCGGCCACGACGTCGACGAGTTCGACCGGCACTGCGACCACCTGGTGGTGCGCGACGACCGCACCGGCCAGATCGTCGGCGGGTACCGGATGCTGCCGCCGGAGCGCGCCAAGGAAGCGGGACGGCTCTACAGCGACACCGAGTTCGACCTCGGCAACCTGGACGACCTGCGGCCCGGCATCGTCGAGACCGGGCGCTCCTGCGTGCACCCCGACCACCGCAACGGTGCCGTCGTGAGCCTCGTGTGGGCGGGCATCGCGCGCTACATGCTGCTGAGCGGCCACAAGTGGCTCATCGGGTGCGCGAGCATCCCGTTGCACGACGGCGGAAGCCTCGCCGCCGGG
The DNA here is from genome assembly GCF_001279525.1 of Nocardia sp. NRRL S-836. Taxonomy (GTDB): domain Bacteria; phylum Actinomycetota; class Actinomycetes; order Mycobacteriales; family Pseudonocardiaceae; genus Lentzea. The sequence continues at coordinate 39,646 of NZ_LGDY01000128.1, forward strand.
GTGTGGGACACGGTGCACGCCAAGCACTACGCGCCCGAGCGGTACCGGGTCACGCCGCACCACCCGTGGGACGTCGACGCCGTCGAGCGGCCGGCCAGGACCGTGCTGCCGCCGCTGCTGAAGGGCTACCTGCGGCTCGGCGCCAAGATCTGCGGGCGGCCGGCGCTCGACGCGGACTTCGGCGTCGCGGACCTGTTCATCCTGCTCGGCATGGACCACCTGGACCAGCGCTACCTCAGGTTCTTCCTCGGGGAGACGGCATGAGTCACGCCTGGATGCCCGCGTCGCCTTGTGGTGACGGGTGCATCGCCTCGGCACCGCGCACCGTAGGAGGCTTCCGGCAGGCCTGGCGGGCCTTCACCGCCGTCACGGCGCTGCTGTGCGGGGTGTGGCTCGCCCTCGCGCTGCTGCTGCCCGGCAGGCACCGCGAGACCCTGGTGCGCCTGTGGTTCCACGCCGTGCTGCGCGCGTTCGGCGTGCGGCTGGAGGTCCACGGCGCCAGGAAGTTCCAGGCCACTCCGCAACGTGGCGTGCTCGTCGCCAGCAACCACGTGTCGTGGCTGGACGAGCTCGCGATCGACGCCGTGCAGCCGATCAAGCTGGTCGCCAAGAAGGACATCAAGGGCTGGCCGGTGCTGGGCCGGATCATCACCGCCGTCGGCACCGTCTACCTCGACCGGGAACGGCTGCGCGAGCTGCCGCGGACCGTGGAGGAGCTGGCGGTGAAGCTGCGCAACGGCTCCGCGGTCGGCATCCACGCCGAGGGCACCACGTGGTGCGGTCTCGCGTCCGGGCGCTACAAGCCGGCGCTGTTCCAGGCGGCGCTGGACGCCGGTGTGCCGGTGCGGCCGATCGTGCTGCGCTACCGCGTCGACGGCCACGTGAGCACGCAGCCCGCGTTCATCGGCAGCGACTCGCTGGTGGACTCGGTCCGCAGGGTGCTGAAGGTCAGGGGCCTCACCGTCGAGGTGCACGTGCTCGACGAGATCGCCCCCGGCCGCGCGAGCAACCGCAGGGAGCTCGCCCAACTTGCCAAAGAACAATCAAACCGCTTGACCTCGACCGAACTGGAAGTTGCACGATCTACCGGTGACACTCACCGCTCCCCGGCCGTCTCGCCTCTGGTCGCCTGACCGCCGCTGGCCCACGACGGGCATCGTCCTGCTGGTCACGCTCCTCGCCTTCGAGGCGATGGGCGTCGGCACGGCGATGCCCACCATGGTCCGTGAGCTGCACGGCGAGGCGCTGTACGCCTGGCCGTTCCTCGCGAACCTCGCGGCGAGCGTCATGGCCACCGTCTTCTCCGGCCGCCTCTCCGACCGCGGGGGGCCCAAGCCGGCGGTGCTGATCGGTGTCGCCCTGTTCCTCGCCGGACTGGTCGTCGCGGGCGTCGCGGAGACCATGACCGTGCTGCTCGCCGGCCGCGTCCTGCAGGGCTTCGGCGCCGGCTTCCTGATCGTCGCGATCTACGTCGTGATCGCACTGGCCTACCCCGAGAGCGACCGGCCCGCCGTGTTCGGCGCGCTGTCGGCGGCGTGGGTGGTGCCGTCGCTGGTCGGCCCCGCCGTCGCGGGCTGGGCGACCGAGCACCTGAGCTGGCGGTGGGTGTTCCTCGCGATCGTCCCGCTGGTGCTCATCGGCAGCGTGCTGCTCGTGCCGGTGCTCAAGGGGCTGCCGCCGCACACCGCGACGCCGCCGGTGCGCCGGTTCCTCCCGGCCGCCGCGCTGGCCGCCGGTGCCGGGGTGGCGAGCCTGAGCTGGGCGTTGCAGCACCGGACGTGGTGGCTGCTGGCCGTCGCGCTGCTGCTGCTCACGCCCGCGGTGCGGATCCTGCTGCCCAAGGGCACGCTGGTCGCCCGCCGCGGCCTGCCGGTCACGATCCTCGCCCGCGGCCTGCTCGCGGGCACGTTCTTCGCCGTCGAGGGCTTCATCCCGCTCACGCTGACCGTCGTGCACGGCTACTCGCCGCTGGAGGCGGGCATCCCGCTCACGGTGAGCGCGCTCGGCTGGGCCGGTGCCTCGATGTGGGCGTCGCGGCACCCCGAGATCGAACGCCACACCCTCGTCCGCACCGGCTTCCTGTTCACGGCGGCCGGCATGGCGGCCGTGACGCTCATCGCACCCTCCTGGGGTCCCGCGTGGCTGACGTTCCTGCTGTGGGCGGTCGCGGGGGCCGGCATGGGCATGGCGACCTCCAGCGTCGGCGTGCTGATGATGGCCGCGTCACCCGAGCAGGACCGGGGCTTCAACTCGGCGGCGCTGCAGATCTCGGACATGCTCGGCTCCGCGACCATGATCGGACTCGGCGGTGTGCTGGTCGTGGCGACCGCGCCGACGGCGGGCGTGGTGGTGCTCAACCTGTCGATGGCCGCGTTGGCCGTGGTGGGAGCGGTTCTGACCGGGCCCCGCATGCGGGCTACCCTTGAGTCCTGATGGCTTATCTCGACCACGCGGCCACGACCCCGATGCTCCCCGAGGCGGTCGCGGCGATGACAGAGGCGTTGTCCACCACGGGCAACGCCTCGTCGCTGCACACCTCCGGCCGCCGGGCGCGGCGCGCGGTCGAGGAGGCGCGGGAGGACATCGCCGACGCGCTCGGCGCCCGGCCGTCCGAGGTGCTGTTCACCGGCGGCGGCACGGAGAGCGACAACCTCGCGGTCAAGGGCATCTACTGGGCCCGTCCTGACCGCCGCCGCGTCCTGGCCTCCGCCGTGGAGCACCACGCCGTGCTCGACGCCGTGGAGTGGCTGGAACAGCAGGGCGCCGAGGTCACCTGGCTCCCGACGGACCGGCACGGTCGGGTGTCGGCCGAGTCGGTCGAGGCCGCGCTGGACGACGACGTGGCGCTGGTCACCACGATGTGGGCGAACAACGAGGTCGGCACCATCAACCCGGTGCACGACATCGCCGCCGTGTGCGCGGATCGCGGTGTGCCGTTCCACACGGACGCGGTGCAGGCCGTGGGGGCGGTGCCGGTGCGCTTCGCCGGCTCCGGCGCCTCCGCGCTCACCATGACCGGCCACAAGGTCGGCGGGCCGTACGGCGTCGGTGTGCTGCTGCTGGCGCGTGACGTGAAGTGCACGCCGTTGCTGCACGGCGGCGGCCAGGAACGCGACGTCCGCTCCGGCACGCTGGACGTGCCGTCGATCGTCGGGCTCGCGAAGGCCGTGCGGATCGCGGTGGACGAGCAGGAGCAGCGCGCGGCGGAGCTGACGGTGCTGCGCGACGAGCTGATCGCGTCGGTGCGCGCGGTGGTGCCGGACGTGGTCGTGAACGGCGACCCGGTCGGCCGCCTGCCCGGCAACGCGCACCTGACGTTCCCCGGCTGTGAGGGCGACAGCCTGCTGATGCTGCTGGACGCGCGCGGTGTCGAGTGCTCCACGGGCTCCGCGTGCACCGCCGGTGTCGCGCAACCCTCGCACGTGCTGCTGGCGATGGGCGTCGAGCCGTCGCTGGCCCGCGGGTCGCTGCGGTTCTCCCTCGGGCATACGTCGACGCGTGCCGACGTTGAGAAACTCGCGGGCGTGATCGGCCCGGTGGTCGAGCGCGCGCGCACGGCAGGTCTGGCAGGCATGAGGCGGTCCCGGAAGGTGGTCAAGCAGTGAAGGTCCTCGCGGCGATGAGCGGCGGTGTCGACTCCGCGGTGGCGGCGGCCCGTGCCGTTGAAGCGGGACACGACGTGACGGGCGTGCACCTGGCGTTGTCGGCCAAGCCCGGCACCCTGCGCACCGGCGCCCGCGGCTGCTGCACCATCGAGGACGCCCACGACGCGCGCCGCGCCGCCGACCTGATGGGCATCCCGTTCTACGTCTGGGACTTCGCGGAGCGCTTCACCGAGGAGGTCGTCGAGGACTTCGTCGCCGAGTACGCCGCCGGCCGCACCCCGAACCCGTGCCTGCGCTGCAACGAGCGCATCAAGTTCGAGGCCCTGCTGGACAAGGCGATCGCGCTGGGCTTCGACGCCGTCTGCACCGGCCACTACGCGCGCCTGGCGGTCGTGGACGGCCGCCCGGAGCTGCGCCGCTCGGCCGACCTGGGCAAGGACCAGTCCTACGTGCTGGCCTCGCTGACCGCCGACCAGCTCGCGCACGCGATGTTCCCGTTGGGGGACACCACGAAGGACGAGGTGCGGGTCGAGGCGGCAGCGCGCGGCCTGTCGGTCGCGAAGAAGCCGGACAGCCACGACATCTGCTTCATCCCGGACGGCGACACGCAGAAGTTCCTCGCCTCCCGCATGGACACCAAGCCCGGCCTGCTGGTCGACGACGCGACCGGCGCGGTGCTCGGCCGGCACGCGGGTGTCCACGAGTTCACCATCGGGCAGCGCAAGGGCCTCGGCATCGACGGCCCGGCCCCCGACGGCCGCCCCCGGTACGTGCTGGCGCTGGAGCCGGTCTCCGGCACCGTCCGCGTCGGCTCGGCCGAGAAGCTCGCGGTGACCGGCATCTCCGCGTCGGACCCGATCACGCACGTGCTGCTGGACGGACCGGTCGAGTGCGTCGCGCAGGTGCGCGCGCACGGCGGCACGGCGCCCGCGGTGGCCGAACTGGTCGGCGGCGCGCTGCGCGTGCAGCTGCGCGAGCCGCTCAAGGGCGTCGCACCCGGACAGGCCGTGGCGATCTACCGCCCGGACGCGGCGGGCGACCTGGTGCTGGCCAGCGCGACGATCGACGCGACCAGCTGATCCGCCTGGCGCCGGTGGTGCGACCGGCGCCGCGCCCCACGACGAGACGAGCCCGTGGGCTCGCCGCGGTGCGGTGTGCGGCCCGGCCGATCGGCACTACCGCGGCAGCCACTCCGAGTTCGCTCCACAAAGGAGCACACACGGCAGCTCACCCGGCACCTCGCCCTTGAGGAACCCGGCGAACGCCACGGCACCCGCGGGTTCGACCGCGAGCCGGAACTCCTCCCACAGCCGGTCGCGCGCGGCCAGCAGTTCGGCGTCGGACACCAGCACCGACGTGACGTTGTGCCGCCGCAGCACCTCCAGCGGCACCGATCCCACCCGCGTCGCGCCGAGCGCCGACGCCGCCACGGAGTCCACCGGCGAGTCGACGGGCTCCCCGGCTTCGAGCCCGCGGTGCACGGCGCAGCAGCCGGCCGGCTCGACGTTCACGACCAGCCGGCCGCCCGAGGCCAGTGCCGCACCGGCGATCAGCCCGCCGCCACCGGACGCGATCACGATCGCGTCGACCTCCGGCACGTCCTCGACGATCTCGCGCGTCACCGTGGACTGTCCCTCGATGACGACCGGGTCGTCGTAGGCCTCGACGTAGAGCGGGCCGAGGTCGCGTGCGGCGGCAGCGGCCTCGGCGTAGGTGCTGCCGTGGCGGATCAGCTTGGCGCCCAACGCCTCGATGCGGCGGGTCTTGGTCTCCGGCGCGGTCACCGGCACGAAGACGGTGGCGCGCATGCCGAGCAGCTGGGCGGCCTGCGCGACGGCGATGCCGTGGTTGCCGCCGGACGCGGTGACCACCTCGCTCACGTCACCGGCGAGCGTGAGCAGCTTGGTGACCGCGCCGCGCACCTTGAACGAGCCGGTGAGCTGGAGGTGCTCCAGCTTGAGCACCACCGGGCGACCGTCCACAGCGGTGCGCAGGACGGGGGTGCGGCGGACGTGGTCGTAGAGCGTTCTCATGAGACCAGCTTCCACAAGAACTGCACGAGAGTCACGATTCCCAGCAGGAAACACACGATGACGAAGGTGCCGCCGACCATCACGACCAGGCAGCCGCCCCAGGACGTCTCCTCGTGCGGCACCGCGTCCAGCTCGTGCTGCAGCTCCACCCGCGCCTCCAGGTAGAGCGACGCCAGGCGGGTGCGGGCGGTCTCGGTCGGTGCCTCGTCGAGGCGACCGGCCCAGTTCAACGCGACGAGGCGGACCTGGGCACGGCGGTAGGCGCGTTCGAAGGCGAGTGTCTCCTCGGGATCGCGGTCGTCGGAGAGGTAGGCCCAGCGACCGGCCTGCGCGGGCTCGCCGAGAACGCGGTAGACCTCGGCGAGGCGGTCGCGCAGGTCGAGCCGGTGCGGGTAGGTGCCCACGAGCCCCGCGAGGCGTTGACGTGCGCGAAGCACGTTCGCGAGGTCGCCACGCCGCAGTTCCTCGGCCGCTTTGTTGAGCGTCAGCTCTACCGGCATGCCGAGTAGTTTCGCAGGCGCGGCTAGCTTTGACCCGTGTTCGTCCTCTCCCTTCTGGTGTCCGGCCTCGCCTGGTGGCTCGGGCTGTACCTGGTGGCCCGCGATCCGGCGAAGCCGTTGCTGTGGTGGGCGGGCGCGGGACTGGCCGGATACGCGGCGGTCGTCGTGGTGCCGCACCCGGTGCTGCTCGGGGTTCCGGCGCTGGCCTGGACCGGTGCGATCCTGCTCCTGGCGCGGCCGGAGGCGATCCGCTGGTGGATCTTCGCCGTGGTGCCGTTCTTCGCCGCGTCGCTCTGGGTGCCGTGGATCGTGCTGCTGCCGTTGGCCGTGGCGACGGCTCTGGCGGCTGGCAAACGCACGTACTTTTCACTCGTTGGGGTGATGTTCGGACTGTCGGTGGCGGCTTTCGTGCTCGATCTGGTGCCCACCGCCGTCGCGTTGCCCTCGATCGGGTTTGACCTGCTCGTGTTCGGTGTGCTCGTTGCGGTCACCGACGCGGTCGAGGAGGGCCAGGCGATCCGCGCCGACATGCTGCGCTCGCTGGTGATCGCCGGCCTCACCGCCGTCCTGTTCGGCTCCCAGGTCCTGCTCTTCGACGGCCCGGAGGTTCTCGCGTACACGACGGTCGCGGCGGCCATCGCGGTCCAGGTGCTCGCGAACCCGCTCGCCGCCGCCGTCGACCGCCTCGCCGTGCCCGCCGTCGCCGCCGAACGCGCCGAGCTCCGCGAAGCCGCCGAGGCGCTGCCGAGACAACGCCCGCTGGTCACCGAGGACGAGGCCGAGTTCGCACGGCTCACCCGCAAGGCGCTGAGCCATTACGGCGACCTCGGAAAGCTCGTCGCGAGCCCGTTGATCGCGCTCACCGACGACGGCCCGCCGCTCGACCGGGCGGCACAGCTGAAATCGATGCTGCTGACGAGCATTCAACGGCTCAAGCCAGCGGACGGCGATTTCGGCACGAGCGATGAATGGCGTCATTACAACGCCCTGTACTTCTATTACGTCAAGGGAATTCGCCCGTACTCGGTGCGCACCAAGCGCCAGGACCTCGACGAGGAGGACCGCCGCGCCCTGCGGTGGTTCGTGACCCAGGTGCCCGAGCGCACCCTCCACAACTGGCAGAACGCGGCCGCGCGCCTGGTCGCGGCGGACCTGGTGGCAGGAGTTGGCAGCGCTTGACGTGGTTCCGGCAGCGTTCGCCGGGCCATGGTCGGGCCATGTTGAAATTCGCCTTGAAACTCGACGGTGTCGCTTCCTTCGCGCTCGGCCTGCTGACCCTGCTGATCCGCCCGGAGGTGGGGATGCCGGTCGGCTGGCAGATCGGCCTCGGTGCTTTCTGCGTCATTTACGGTGCGGGCGTGTTCTTCCTCGGAACGCGCGCCGTTCCCGACCGCCGGATCGTGTTGCCGGTCATCATCGGCAACGTGGCGTGGGCCGCCGCCAGCATTCTCACCGCGGAGCTGGAGTGGTTCCCGCTGACCGGTCTCGGCGTCGCGCTGGTGCTGGCCCAGGGGCTCGCGGTGCTCGGCTTCGCGGTGCTGCAGTCCGCCGGCCTCAGGCGTGCAGCGTCCGTGAGCGGCCCCGGAACTCGGCCACGGTCTCCGTCCCCCGCCTGACCGTGATGTCGTAGATCCCGCTGCGGCCGAACCGGGTCCGTTCCACCGCCTCCGCCACGAGCTCGTCGCCCGCGTGCACGGGCCGGATGAAGTCGATCTCGGCCGTGGCGGCGACGGTGACGGACCCGGCCCGGTTGCAGGCGCACGCGAACGCCGAATCCGCCAGCAGGAAGACATATCCACCGTGCGCGATGCCGTGCCCGTTGAGCATCGACTCGGTGACCGTCATCCGCAGCAACGCATAACCGTCGCGCAGTTCGACCGGCGTGATGCCCAGGGCGGTGGAGGCCTTGTCCGCGGCCAGCATCTCAGCAGGACCATTCATTCGTGGCAGCGTAATCACCCTGGCGGTGGTGTCACGCCGCTCCGGGGCGGCCCTACTGTCCGATTGCTTGATCGCTCAAAACGGAGGTGGTCGTCATGGCTGGATGCTCTTGCTGCGGCTCGTGCACGGGTCCGGGCTGCGGGTGCTGCAGCGGCTGTTAGAAGGCCCGGACGAACGGGCAGAGGCCGGCGCGGTGCATCCGCGTCGGCCTCTGCCCGGCAGGGGGATCAGCCGGTGTAGGACTTGAACATGTTCGTGAACTCCCAGTTGCTCTGCGAGATTCCACTGCACGTGGGCGACACCCCGCCACCGGGACAGCCCTTGTCGCGGCCGGCGGACCAGAACGCGACCCGGCCGACGTGGTTGGCCTTCGCGTAGTCGAGGACCTTGCGCGCGTCGTCCTGGGTCGTCGTCGGACCCGTGTCGTTGCGGCCGATCATCGGCGTGAGACCGAGCAGCGCCTTGAGCTGTGCGTCGGTCTTCGACGGCCAGATGGTGCGCATCTGGGCGAGGGTGGCGTTGGCGGCGGCGACCATCGCGTCGCCCCAGTTGCCCGTGTAGCCGAAGTTCATCAGCATCGGGTTCACCAGGACGGTGACGCCCTTGGCGGCCGCGTCCTTCAGCACGTCCACCGAGTACGGGTCCATGCCGTAGTCCTGGCCCTGGATGCGCATCGTGTAGCTGACGGTGGTGCCGCGGGTGTCCTGCAGCCGCTTCAGCGCCGTGTTCACGATCGCCTGCGGGATCGTGGCCTCCACGTCCACGTCGATGCTGTTGGAACCGACGGCGTCGAGCACCGCCACATAAGCGTTGTAGAGCGCGTCGGCCGAGGAGCAGACGTGCTCCAGGTACGGGCCCATCGCACCGCCGGTCGCCACGATCACGCTGCCGCCCTGCGCTTTCAGAGCCCGGACGTCGTTCACGATCCGGCTGTCGTCCAACGGAACCGTGCCGCCCCACGCGGGTGCGCACCCGGCCGAGGAGCCCAGGGCGAACGCCAGCGTGAAGTGCTTCTGGCCGGTCGCGTTCGCCACGTCGACCAGTGACGGCGTCGGCATCGTGATGTCGATGTACGGCGCGACGCGCGCGCTGCCGGGCGTGGGCGGCACATCGGACGTCGTGGTGGTCGGTCCGGTCGTGGTGGTGGTCGTGGTCGTCGTAGTGGTGGTGGTTGTGCCGCCACCGCCACCGCCGCACGGAACGCCGTTGAGCTTGCAGTTCGCCGGCACCGCCGACCCGTTCACGAGGAAGCCGAAGCTCGTGGAGGACCCGGCGGCCAGGTTGCCGTTGTACTCGCGGGGCGTGAACGTGTGGTGGTTGCCGCTGCGGGCCAGCGTGGCGTCCCAGTAGGAGCCGACGGAGGCGCCGGCGAGGTCGAACTCCAGCTTCCAGCCGCTCACGGCGGTGGTGCCCGCGGAGATCGTGTACTTCGCCTGGTAGCCGGAGCCCCAGGTGGAGTCCTGGCTGAACACGGCGGACTCGCCGGCGGCGGAGGCGGGAGCGATCGCGACGAGTCCGGCCACCAGTGCGGTGGCGGCCCCGGCGGCGAAGAGGGCGAAGCGGGACATCGGGGGTCCTTCTGTACAGGGGAAGGGGTGGTGTGGGATCGCGGGGCGCGTCGCGGTCCCACACCACGTGCAGGGAGGTGCTCGCACGCTCAGCACCTGCTCAATCACGGTAAGTGGCCTAGACCACATCGTCAATGGGTCTAGACCTCTTCTCTCTGTCGGACAGTGGAACAATTCGGCGGGTGCGTGGAGCAACTGGAATCGGATCACTGCCCGGAACCGACATCGACGAGGCGGCGCGGGTGGTCGCCGGCGAGCTGCCGGAGCTGCCGCACGTGCCGGAGCTGCCTGCGCGGGGAGTCGGCGCGGACATGATCGGCCGCACCGCCGGCCTGCTGGTCGACCTCGCCATCGAGGTGATCACCTCGGGCTACCGGGTCACGCCGCGCGCCGGCCGTGACCACCGGCGGGCGATCGACCTGCTGCGGGGCGACCTGGACGCGTTCGACGAGGCGCTGGAACGCGCGGGTGCGCGGCCGGAGACGGTCAAGGTGCAGGCGGCGGGGCCCTGGACGTTGATGTCGAACATCGAGCTGATGCGCGGCCATCGGGTCCTCACCGACCGAGGTGCCGTGAAGGAGTTCTCCGAGTCGCTGGCCGAGGGACTGCGCCAGCACGCCGCCGAGGTCGCCAGGCGCACCGGTGCGAAGGTCGTGGTGCAGCTGGACGAACCGGGCCTGCCCGCCGTGCTGGAGGGCCTGCTGCCGACGCCGTCGAAGCTCGGCACCGTGCCCGCCGTGCCGGCGCCGGACGCGCGTGGGGTGCTCGCGACCGTGATCGACGCGCTGGGGGACCACGAGGTGGTCGTGCACTGCTGCGCGCCGCAGCCGCCGCTGACGTTGCTGCGCGAGGCGGGCGCGGCGGCGATCGCGTTCGACGCGACGCTGGTCAGGGGTGCGGCGGCACTGGACGAGATCGGGGAGACCTGGGAGGCGGGCACGACGCTCGTGCTCGGACTGGTGCCGAGCACCGACCCCGGTGCGCCGGTGACGGTGAAGGACGTCGGTCAGCGGGCGTTCACCCTCGCCGACCGGCTGGGCTTCCCGCGGTCGATCCTCGCGGAGAAGGCGCTGCCGACACCGACGTGCGGGCTGGCCGGTGCGACGGCGGGGTGGGTCAAGCGTGCGCTGGCGCTGACCCGTGACCTCTCCTCGGCGTTCTCGGAGCCGCCCGAGGGCTGGTGATGTCCGGTTTGGGCGGCTAGTCTGCTGCGAACTATTAGGAAACTTTCTTAACCATGGGCCACCGCCGGGCCTGGATCGGGAGTTCCGAACATGCGCATCAGACGTGCGGCACTCGTCGCCGCAGTGCTCACCGGGGTGGTCGTGGCGCCTGCCGAGGCCGCTCCCGCCACGTACATCAGGGTCGACCAGGTCGGGTTCGGCACCGGCGAGGCCAAGCACGCCTACGTGCTCGGCGGTGCCGCGAACGCGAAGTTCAGCGTGGTCGACGGCCGCGGCCGGACCGTGCTGACCGGCCGGACGGGTGCCTCGACGGGCTCGTGGAGCGAGAAGTTCCCGTCGGTGCACCCGATCGACCTCTCCGGCGTGCGGACACCGGGCACGTACCGGATCAAGGTCGGCTCGGCCACCTCCACCGCGTTCCGGGTCGACTCGCTGCACCGGCTCTTCCAGCCGGTCGCGAACGACACCGTGGAGTTCTTCCAGGCGCAACGGGACGGCGCGAACGTCATCCCCGGCCGGCTGAACCGCAAACCCGCCCACCTCACCGACCGCGCGGCGCTGGTCTACGAGGAGCCGGTGTTCGCGGGCGAGGGCGGCGACCAGATCGCGGCACCGCTCAAGCCCACCGGCGCGCGGGTCGACCTCGAAGGTGGCTGGTTCGACGCGGGCGACTTCGTGAAGTTCACCCACGCCTCGTCGTACTCGACCGCGTCGATGCTGCTGGCGTTGCGCAACAAGCATGACGACGCGCTGTACGAAGAGGCCAAGTTCGGCCTGCGGTGGCTCGACAAGGCGTGGGACGAGCGGACCGGCACGCTCTACGCGCAGGTCGGCATCGGCACCGGCTCCGAGGAGTTCGGCTTCGTCGGCGACCACGACGTGTGGCGCCTGCCCGAGGCCGACGACAAGCTCGACGTGAAGCCCGGCGACAGCCAGTACTTCATCAAGCACCGCCCGGTGTTCCGCGCGAACGCCGCCGGCGAGAAGATCAGCCCGAACCTGGTCGGCCGGGTGGCCGGCTCGTTCGCGCTGGCCGCGCAGATCGAGGCCAAGCGCAACCCGCGCCTGGCGTGCCGGTACCTGGACAAGGCCGCGCAGCTGTTCGCGCTGGCCAAGACGGAGGACGTCGGCCAGCTCGTGACGGCGTTCCCGCACGCCTACTACCCGGAACCGTCCTGGACCGACGACCTGGAGTTCGGCGCGACCCAGCTCGCGCTCGCCGCGAAGGCGTTGAACGACAAGCGGTACACCCAGTTCGCCCGCGCGGCCACGCACTGGGCCAAGGAGTTCCTCGCGACGCAGGACCCCGACACGTTGAACGTCTACAACATCTCCGCGCTCGGCCACGCCGACCTCGCGAAGCTGCTGAAGGCGGGCGTCCCCGGCGCCGAGGTGACCGAGGCGCAGGTCGTCGGCGACCTGCGGCGCCAGCTCCAGCAGGGTGCCGACGCGGCCAAGGGCTCGCCGTTCCGCACCGCCGCGAACGTCGAGACCTGGGACGTCGGCTCGCGCACGTTCGGCTTCATCACCACCGCCGCGCTGTACGGGAAGCTGACCGGCGACCGGACGTACGAGACGTTCGGCACCCAGCAGCGCGGCTTCGCGCTCGGCACCAACGCCTGGGGCACCTCGCTGATCGTCGGCGTGGGCGCGAAGTTCCCCGAGTGCCCGCACCACCAGGCGGCGAACCTGTCCGGTTCACCCGACGGCGGCGCCAAGGTGCTCGTCGGCGCCGTGATCAACGGCCCGAACGACGCCACGCTGTTCAGCGACCTCGGCGAGATGCCACCGGGCGCGGTGGACTGCACCAAGCCCTACACCCTGCAGTTCAACTCGGCGAAGTCCGTGTTCGCCGACGACCTGCGGTCGTGGCCGAGCTCCGAGCCGGCCATCGACTTCACGGCGACCGGCGTGCTGGGCTTCTCGCTGATCGCGAACGGCTGAGTGGCGGCCGCGCGAGCCCGGGTGTCCAATGAGGACCGTGCTCGGGCTCGCGCTGGTCGTCCTCGCGTTGTTCCTGACGGCCGTGCCGGCGCAGGCGCTGCCGCTGAGCCCGGCCTGCCGCGTGCCCGCCGTGCACGACCCCGACGTGATCCGCGAGGTCCACGAGGTGGGCCTGTCCCTGCGGGTCAGCGACAAGGTGATGCTCGCGGCCTTCGAGGCCGGCTGGGTCGAGTCGCACATGCACAACCTCGACTGCGGCGACGCCGACTCCCTGGGCGTGTTCCAGCAGCGCCCGTCGATGGGCTGGGGCACACCTGAGCAGATCATGGACGTCTCGTACGCGGCGGGCCGCTTCTTCGAACGCGCCACGGCGGTGGACCGGCCGGAGCTCACGCCGGGCCTGCTCGCCGACGCCGTGCAGCGGTCGTGCTGCCCCGAGCGCTACGACCAGGCGGCGGACCGGGCCTCGTCGATGCTGCGCCAGGCGTGGCAGGGCGGGCCGGAGGTCGTCGACGGCGTGTACGTGGTGGAGGACGGCGACGTCTGGGTGGGACAGCGCCAGCTGAGCACCTCGGGCGACTTCGTCGGCCGTCCGTCGGTGGCCGGCCGGTTCGTGTACGCGCGGACCGTGCGTGGCGAGGTCGTGGTGCTACTCGACGGCGGCTGGCGGCCCGTGGTGCCCGGCGTGGCGGGTGATCCCGAGGCGGTGTTGCTGCCGGACGGGACGGTCGCGCTGTACGCGGTCATGGCCGATGGCAGCGTCGCGGAATTGTCAGACCCCTCTGCGACGATCTTGGGTTCAAGAGGTCGTTGCAACACCTGAGTTGAGGGGTTGCGGTGGACTTCGAGATCCGGAGTGATCGGGGACCGCAGGGCCGGAGGAAGTTGGC
>NZ_LGDY01000129.1 GCF_001279525.1 Nocardia sp. NRRL S-836
AGCACCAGCGACACCGTGGCCTGGCTGACGCCGGCCATTCTGGCGATGTCCTGCTGGGTGAGCCGCTTGGCCATGAGCACCTGCCAATTCGAATTGGCAGAGAGTTTGCGGGAGGACTCAGCCATCGTCAACCTCAGAACCGACTCGAACCGGCGTCGTGATCACCCGGTGCTGGACGTGCCCGGCAAACGTTGCGTCAGCCGCCCGGAGCGATCATGACCACCTGGTGGTCTCCCGGCCGTCCGGTGAGGGCGTCCATCATCGCTGTGACCGATCCACCGTCCAGCGGGACGACGTCGGTGATGATCCGCTCGACCGGGACCTTGCCGTCCGCGAGCAGGGCCAGGGCTTCCTCGAACGCGCCCCTGTTCTGGGCGAAGCTGCCCACGATCCGGATCTCCTTGGTGATGAGGGCGACCGAGTCCAGCTCGGTGGGCCGCTCGTTCACCCCGAGCGCGACGATCGTTCCCCGCGTCCGCAGGCGCCGGGCGGATTCGGCGAGCGCGGTCACCGAACCCACGCACTCGAACACCACGTCCGCGTCCGCGGTCTGCTCGTCGACGTCGACCGCGGTGATCCCGGTCTCGGCCAGGCGTGCGCGCCGGACGGCGCTGGGTTCCACCACCCACACGTCCTCGATCCCGCGCAGCCGCAGCACGTGTGCCAGCAGGAAGCCGACCGTGCCGCCGCCGAGGACCGTGACCCTGTCCTCTTTGGACACCCCGGAGCGGTCGGCCGCGTGGACCGCGCAGGACAGCGGTTCCGTCAGTGCGGCGTGCTCCAGCGGGACACCGTCCGGCACCGCGTAGACCGTGTGCTCGGGGACGACGATGCTGTCGGCGTAGCCACCGGGACGCGTGCCCAGGCCGAGCGAGCTCAGCTGCCAGGGCTGCACGGCGCACAGGTGGTTGTCGCCCGCATGGCAGACGTCGCAGTCCCCGCAGCCCGCCTTCGGCCACACCACCACGGCCTGTCCCTCGCTCAGCCGCTCCCCGCCGGGTGCGGCGACGTGCCCGGAGATCTCGTGACCGAGCACGGCACCGGCCGGGACGACGTGCGGCATGGCCCGCAGGTGCAGGTCGGAACCGCAGATGGCGCAGAACGCCACGTCCACGCGCACCCAGCCGGGCATCGGTTCGCGGTCCTGGACCTCCGTGAGGCACAGCTCGCGCTCCTCGGTGACAACCAGCGCCCTCATTTTTCCACCACAGCCTTCTCATCGGTGAGGAATGCCCGGATCCGCGCGACCAGGACTTCTGGTTGCTCCTCGGCCGGGAAGTGCCCGCAGGAGTCGATCTGCGCCCCCTCGATCCGGGTGGCGTAGTCGCGCCACAGGTCGAGCACGGGCAGCGTCCCCACGAGTCCCTCGGCGCCCCAGGCGACCTGCACGGGCATCGTCAGGCGGCGGCCCGCGGCCGCGTCGGCCTCGTCCGCTTCCAGGTCCTCGTGGCGAGCGGCCCGGTAGTCGTCGAAGCTCGCGCGAAGCGCCCCGGGCCGGTCGTACGTGTCCGCGTAGTGCCGCAGGTCCGCCTCGGTGAACGCCTCGTGCCGGAACGCTCCGGCGGCCAGCATGAACCGGACGTACTCCCCGCCCCTTCCCTCGGTGAGGAACTCGGGGAGGTCGGGAACGAGGTGGAAGAGCCAGTGCCAGTAAGCGGACCCGACCCGTGCGTCCATGTGCCGCCACATCTCCCGCGTCGGCACGACGCTGAGCAGCATCAGACGGCCGATCTCCTCCGGCCGGTCCAGCGCCCACCGGTGAGCGACGCGTGCGCCCCGGTCGTGCCCGACCACGACGGCCTGCGTGTGCCCCAGCCCGTGCATGAGCCCGCTCATGTCGGCCGCCATGGTCCGCTTGTCGTACCCGGTGCGGGGCCGGCTGGACGCCCCGTACCCGCGCAGGTCCGGCGCGACCACCAGGTGGTCCCGCGCGAGAGCGGGGAGGACGTGGCGCCAGGCGTGCCCGGTCTGCGGCCAGCCGTGCAGGAGGAGGATCAGCGGACCCTCTCCAGCACGCCGCACGCGGAACCGCAGGCCGCCCACCGCACGGGTCTCCTCATGAACACGCATCGCCACAGCGGCTCACCTGCCCTGCACCGGGAGGGTCATGCTCACGGACCGCGCCGACGACGTGAGCTCGGTCAGGTAGCTGTCGTCGACCATGGGGGCGGTGACGAGCTCCGGCAGGGGCGCGAGCAGTTCGGCCAGGAAGTCGATCTTCTCCCGGTCAGCCGCCACGGGCCGGTGCGGCTCCCGCAGCTTGTGCGCGGCGAAGTCGGCCACGAGGTCGTCCATGACCTGCTGCGGCACCATCGGCTCGGCGTCGTGCTCGGCCAAGATGAGGTCGAGCATGCGCGCGTGGACGAGCACGACGGCGTCGGCGTGGCTGAACGATCCGCCCTGACGGCCGCGCCACGTGTCGACCAGGTCCTTCTCGACCCGCTGCGGCAACGTCACCGGCGTGCGCGTGGCGAACCGGTCGGAGCTCATGGCATTGCGCGCCACCTGGTAGGCCATCACGGAGTTGTCGCCCGCGAAGGTCACGTTGACCTCGAAGTCGGTCCGCAGGGTGACGATCTGGTTGAGGCCGTGGAAGCCCTGCGAGCCGCACATCTCCCGGCACGCGGCCAGGACGTCCAGGACCAGCCAGGAACCGCACTTGCCGGTCGCGGTGAGGACGTGCATGTTCTTGCGGCCGGGGTCGGTGTGCCAGTCGCGTTCGACGCCCCTGACGACGGCGCGTTCCAGCAACCGCAGCGCGAGGCTGCGCAGCTGAACCTGGTACAGGCGCTCCAGGTACAGCGGCTCGTCCAGCAGGGTCCTGCGCCGGGGCGCGCCGCGGGTCTCGCGGTGAGCGGCGAACCGCCAGGTGAGGTGGGCGGCGAGCTCGCAGGCCCGTGCTCCGGCGCTGAGCGGGAAGATGCGTTCCTGGACGAAGGTCTCGATGGACTTCACGAAGCGGGTGCCGGCATCGGGAAGCGTGCTGGAGAAACGGCCGTCCGCGTCGACGCTCGAGTACCGCCCCATCAGCGCCTCGCGGGGGAGCCGGACCCCGGTGAAGCGGGCACCGCCGACCTGGTTGGCCTGGATGCCGCCCTTGGGGTCGCAGGAGAGGATCGTGATGCCCGGAAGGGCGGGACCGTTCTCCTCGTTGCGCAGCGGGACGCGGAACCAGTGGTGGCCGAGGTCCTCGCCGTCGATGACGAGGCGGGCCAACACCATTCCGACGGTCGCGGCGTGCTTGATGTTCCCGATCCAGAACTTGCACGCGGCGTCGGTCGGGGTGTCGAGCGTGAAGCACTGCTCCGCATGATTCCACGACACCGTCGTGCGGATCTCCCGCAGGTTGGTGCCGCCGCCGATCTCCGTGCAGCAGAAGGCGTAGACCTCGTGCATCTGCGTGATCTCGTCGTGGTACCGGTCGACCTGCTCGGGAGAGCCGTGGTTGAACAGCGCGCTCCCCGCGATGAGGTGATCGGTGATGGTCGACGTGAGCGCGAAGTCGAAAGCGCCCGTCAGGCCCATCACGTCGCACATGGACCGGAACGCGTGCTCCTGGGGCCGGCCCATCCACATGTCGTTGTCGACCAGACCGTGCCGGAAGATCGCTTTCATCCGGTCGATGGTCAGGTCCATGTACTCCCGCAGGGGCAGGTCGTGCCGCTGCCGCGGGTCGAACAGGTCCTCCTGCAACAGGTCGCGCATCGCCTGCCGACGGCTGGAGAGGTCCTGTTCCACATAGGAACTTGCGGTGGCGGTCATGTAATCGGATCCTCTCGATCTGCGGGCAGCGCGCAGCGCAACGGGCACGTGCCGATGGGAAATCTCCGGCCCGCGGTCGACCGAGGTGCGGTGAAGTGACCTCATCGCAGTGCCGGGCTGTCCACGTCGGAGCTTCCGAGGCGAAGCTACCGATGTTCCGCAGGTTGATCACGTTCTCGTCCCACCGCCTGGTATGCACCGGCCAGGGCTTCGAAGGCGGAGGCGTAGCGTCATCCCGGCCGCGCATACAGCATTCGCACGCCTTCACGCGATGACGAACGCGTGAACGATGTGCTGCGCGGCAAAGAACTCCCGCCCGTCGAGAACATTCGGTCCACAACGGATTCTTCAGCGTCGAGGAGCGTTCCATGACAGTCAACCGTCGTCGGCTACTGCTGGGAAGCGCGGCACTGCTGGCGGGCACCGCCGGTGCGGCCGGCACCGCCGCCGCGGCACCCGCGGGGTTCCCGGACTACCGGTACCGCAGGCTGGCCCTGGTCAAGAGCAAGCTGCGCTACAACCCCACCGGTGAGCTGATCTTCCCGACGATCCGGGGCACCAAGGACCGGATCTCCGGCGCGCGGGCCGCCTACTACCTGTACTACGCGCCGCACGACGCACCCGGCGGGATCTGCCTGGCGTACGCCAACACCCTCGACGAGGAGTTCACCGAGTACCCGGGAAACCCGATCATCTCCCGGAGCTGGCCCGGCGAGTACAACGTGAACCACGTGTCGTCACCGCACGCGATGTGGAACGACGACGTCAAGCGCATGTACCTGTACTTCCACGGCGGGAACACGGTGACCCGGCTGGCCAGCTCCGCCGACGGCATCAACTTCCGCTACGAGAAGGAGGTGCTGTCCACGCGGTTGCAGCCGGAGGGCACGACGGAGACCTCGTACGCCAGGGTCTTCCGCCACGACCTGCCCTCGCGCGGCGCCCGGTACGTGATGGTGTTCATGATCAACAACCGGACCAACCGGCGCGACATCGGCTGGGGCTGGTCGGCGAACGCGCGTGACTGGACGTTCTCCCAGACCCCGCTGATCCGGCACCAGGACGTGGGCGCGGTCAACGTCGGCGGGCCACACCTGTTGTTCCGCAACAACAGCGTCTACGTCGTCTACAACACCGACATCGGCAGCGGCGGCAACATCCTCATCACCGAGGTGGGCCGTGACTTCTCCCTGCGCAGGCACCTGGGCGTGTTCCACGACTCGCTGTCCGGTGCGCCGGACAACGGCCGGTCGGCCGCGCCCTCGTTCGGCACCTACCAGGGACGCGAGTACATGATCTACGAGGCCGGGGACCGGCTGGCGGGCAACATCGCCATCGCACGAGCGGTCTGACGGTCAGCGGTGCGGTCCGGCTCTCCTCGCGACGCGGCTCGGTCGTGAGGACAGCCGCGCGGCCGCACCGTCCGGCATCGCCGGTCACTCCTTTGTGGACCGGCTGATGCCGGTGGTCATCCGGCGAGCCGGTGGCTCGGGGCCGGGGGAGCGGAACGGAGCTCCCTGGACGCGGTCTCGGCGGCGTGGTGGACGCGGCGCGCGACGGCGTCCGGGCTGAGGCGGTGCACGGGACCGAACACGGAGATCGTGCCGATGAGGGTCGGGCCAGGTCCCCAGACGGGTGCCGCGACGCCGGTGAAGCCGGGAAGCCATTCGCTGCGGTCGAAGGCGACGCCGTACCTGCGCACACCGGTCAGCGTGGACTGGAGCATCTCCGCGGTGGTGATGGAGGCGGGGGTGAGTGCCTCCAGCCCCTGCGCGCACAGGACGGAGAACAGACTCGGGTTGCCGGCCAGGAGGATCTTGCCCGGCGCGGTGCAGTGCAGGGGGAGGGGACCGCGCAGGCGTGTCGCGAGCTCGCTCGACTGCCTGCCGTGCAGGCGTTCGACGACCCGGGCCGTGGCGCCGCACAGGACGGAGAGCTGGACGGCCTCGCGGGTGGACTCGTAGAGGTCCGCGAGGACCGGCAGCAGTCGTTCGCGGGTGTGGTCGGAGATCTCCAGGGGAACGGAGGTGGACAACTCGGTGATCTTGGTGGTGAGGAGGAACCTGTTGTCGATCATCTCGACCAAGCCCTCCGCCCTCAGGAAGCCGACCATGCGGTGGACGGTCGACTTCGGGAGGTCGGAGTAGCGGGTGAGCTCGGTCAGCGACGCCGCGCCGTCGCACGCGCCGAAGGCCTGGAGCACGGACAGCACCTTCGTGGCCGCGGTGCGCCGCGAAGGGTGGGGGGCTCGCGCGGCCGGCACGGTCGCAGGGGCTTCCAAGGCGGTGTTCTGCTTGGTGATCACGGTTGTCTTCTTTCGCCTGTGGGTTCCACCACACCGTATTGAGGGCATAGCTTTGTGTAGCTACGGAGTTCCACAAAGCCGATGGCAAAAGGGTGAATCTGCGGATCGGTGGTTTGGGACCGTGCAATCCGGGTCAGGGGCCGCAGGCCGGCTCGGAACGCTGCGGATGGTGAACGGGTGGTTGACATCCGGCGAATCCCACCGGTTGGCACGGCGGGTTGACCGGACGCATCCGGCGTGAATAGATTCGTTTGGGGCCAATTTTAGTGCCGGGTGGGGCGGGGGATCCTCGTGAAACCGTGAGAATGCGGTTGACGCCGAAGTGGTGGGATGAGCGGCGCGCGTGGAAGAGGGTGGCCGGCGCGAACCGGAAACCGGTCGTCGAAGTCGCGGGTTCTCCGCAATCTTTCCAATGGGCTGAATTCGAGTTGTCCATACCAGCCTTTCGGCTCGTAATGCACTCGGTGTATCAGCCCCTGGGACATCCTTTGGTGTGGCACGCTTTCTTGGCGGGGCGTCGATGGCGGCCTAGTTTCTGCTCGTCGTTCACATGTTCGCTGAGGAGCCTGTAATGACCGTGCACACCCAACCCTCCACGAGGTCGTCCGCCGAGCTCGCCGCTTCGCTGATCCGCACCGGGTTCTTCGACTCGTACTTCGTCTACGAGCGCGGCAACGTGTGGACGGTCGCCTGGGGCGTGCGTGCGGAGATCGTGGTGAACGCGACGCGGGTGCGGGTGCGGCGTGACTCGGTGGAGGAGTCGTGGCCAGCCGTCGGCGGGCCCGTGCGGGCAGCACGGGAGGCGCTGGAACGCCTGTCCCTGCGGGAATGGGCGGTGTGCGGCTGGATCGCGTTCGAGGCCGCGCACGTGCTGAACGACCGCTCGGACCTCGCCGGGGACGCGGAGGTCGTGCACCTCGTGGTGCCCGAGGTGGAGGTGCGCATCGAACGCGGGCGGGCGAGGGTCGTACGGGGCGGCGACCTGCGGCTCGGCGCGTTGCTCGAACACCTGCGCACGGCGCCGTTTGCGGACGAGCCCGTTCTGGGGCGTGGCGACGTGCCGGTGGACCTGGACGCGGGCAGCGATCGGTACCACGACGCGGTGCTGGGGGCGTTGGAGGAAATCCGCACGACCGAGCTGCGCAAGGTGACCTTGTCCCGCAGCGTGCCGGTGAACGGGCCGGTCGATTTCGTGGAGACGTATCTGGCCGGTCGTGCGGCCACCGCGCCGGAGCGGTCGTTCCTGTTGTCGATCGGCGGTCTGACGACGACGGGCTTCTGCCCGCAGACGGTGCTGGAGGCCGGTCCGGACGGAAAGGTGTCGACGCGGCCGCGCGTGAGGACCCGTTCACCGGGAATGGGGAACGCGCTGTTGCCGCATCCGGACGAGCTGGACGAGCACGCGATCGCCGTGAAATGCGCGTTCGACGAGTTGAACGAGGTGTGCGAGCCGGGTTCGGTGGTGGTCGACGAACTGATGGCGGTCACATCCCGGGGTGGTGCGCGGAATTCCGCGCCACGGCTGTGCGGTCAGCTGGCCGAGGGGAAGACCTCCTGGGACGCGTTGGAGCTGCTGTTCCCGGGCGTCACGGTCGCGGGTGCGCCGAAAGAGGCGGCGTGTGAATTCATCTTCCGATCCGAAGAAACGCCGCGGGGCATCTATTCGGGTGCCGTGCTGGTCGCGTCGGACGACGGTTTCCTGGACGCCGGCCTGGTCCTGCGCGCGGTGTACGAGAGCAGGGGACAGCGGTGGTTGCGCGCGGGTGCCGGAATCGTGGCGTCCTCGCGGCCGGAACGGGAGTTCGAGGAGACCTGCGTGAAGTTGCGCAGCATCTCATCGCACCTCGTGGCGGCTCCGGCGTGACGACCGCGGTTTTCTACCTGCTGCTGCCGGTCGAGTAGAGCATGGCCGCCAGCTGCGTGCGTCGCTGGATTCCCAGTTTGCGGTAGATGTGCGTGAGGTGGAACTCGACAGCCCGCCGCGACACGGACAGCTTGCGGGCCACCTCGTCGTTCGACGCGCCCGCGGCGACCATGCTGGCCACGCGGTGCTCCTGCGGTGTCAGCGGGGAGTCCGCGGGAACGGGGGTGGCCGGCCGGAGGCCGGAACGCCCCAACGCCTCCGGCGGCAGTGCGGCGAGCTTGCTGAGCAACGGCCGCGATCCGCACCGCTCGGCGGCGGCCTTCGCCTGAGCCAGCTCCTCCCGGGCGAGCTTCTGCTGCCCGTGGTGCCACCTCGTCGTCCCGAGCTCCACGAGGATCGTCGCGCGCAGCAGCAGTGCCTGTGCGCCACGCAGAACGTGCTCGGCCTCCATGAGCCACGGCAGCGCCGCGGCACCGCCGGTCGCCATGCCGACGGTGAGCATCGCGCGGGCCAGGCTCGGCGCGGAAGCCCACCTCTTGGCCAGTTCCAGCTCCTCCAGTGCCAGTTGCACCGCCTCCAGCGACTGACCCAGGTGGAGGTGCGCAACAGCAGCGTACGACCGCCACGGCAGGACAGCGGGACCGGTGGCACCCCACGACTTCAGCCGTCGCCCGCACTCCAGGTGGTCCCTGAGTGCGCCGGCGCTGTCGCCCAGCCGCATGCGGAGGTGACCGCGCCCGTGCAGGAGGCTGGTGTGGTGCCAGCTGTCCGGCAACGGGCTGGTGAGGCCGATGGGTTCGACCAGCTCCCGTGCCGCTTCGACGTCACCGAGGTGCAGCAGCGCGGACAGAAGTGCGTCCATCGGCCAGATCTGAGCGGGGTGGCGTTGGTGCAGGTTCATCCGCTGGGCCTTGGCCAGTGCGAGCCGGGCGTCGACGACGGCCTGGGCCAGCGCCCCGCGCTGGAAGTGCACCCGCGACCGCAGGGTGTGGCCCAGCACGAAGATCAGGTCCAGTTTGTGGCGATGGGCTGCCAGGATCGCCTCACTGGAGTACCTCAGGGCCAGGTCGAGCTCGTTGGTCCGGATCAGCGAGTTGATGGCGGCCATCATCCGCTGCGGGTCCTGCGCGATCGACACCGCGCCCGCGGACAACGCGACCAGCGCGGCCTCGCGGGACGTCGTCAGGTCTTCGCCGCGGTTGCTCAGGTCCTCCGCGACCAGCGCGGCCAGCGCACGGCCACGGGCGTCCCCGCGCCGCCAGTCGACGGGGAAGCGGTCCGCGGCGACGTCGTGCTCCCCGGACTGCTCGGTCGGCAGGGTGACGCGGAGCGCGAGGCGCAGCTGAGCGGAGTACTCCGGCGCGGAGGCGCACATCCTGGCGATGGACTCGCTCAACGCTCCGCGCGCGTCCTCGTAACGCCCGTCGAGGTAGAGCGCCCGGGACAGCAGGGAGGTGACGTCGAGCAGGAGCTCGGGCTCCTCGATGTCCTCCAGCGCCTGCTTGAGGTGCGTGGCCGCCTGGTCGGGGTCGAAGAACGACTCGGCGTGACCGAGCTTGACCAGCAGCCTCGTCCTGACCTCGGCCGGCACGTCTTCCTGCAGCGCCCTGGTGAGGAAGCTCGCGGCGGTGGTCGCGTCACCGTCGTCCAGCAGCTCGCCCGCTGCCTGGAACAACGCGTCGGCGGCCCACCGGCCGAGTTTCGAAGCGGTGCACTGGACGTGACGCGCGATCAGCGCCGCTCGTGCCCCGGACGCGTGCAGGCTCGCGGCGGTCCGTGCGTGGAGGTCGTCCCTGGCCGCGCGGGTGATCGAGCTCGTGATCGCGTCCTTGAACACGGAGTGGGTGAACGCGGGCTTCCCGGCGTCGGCCATCAACCCCAGCCGCGCCAGCCGGCCAACGCCGTCGGCCGCTTCGGGCAACGTCATCCCGGCGACCTCGGCCGCGAGGCCCAGTTCCGCGGGTTCCACGACCGCGATCGTCCTGGCCAGCTGGACCAGCTGCGCGGACTCGCGGTGCAGCTGCGCCAGCGCCGACTCGCCCAGCTCCTGCACCCCGTACGAGGCCGGGATCTCCGGCACGCCGGCGTCGGACGCCTCCAGCGTCGACAGCAGGTGGCGGAGAACCAGCGGATTTCCACCGGTGGCGGTGTGACTGGCCTTGGTGAGCTCGGGTTCGGGCTGACGGCCGAGCACCAGCTCGGCGAACCCCGGCAGGTCCTGCGCGGTGAAACCGCCGATCCGCACGCGGGTGGCGTAGATCTGCATCTCCGCGATCTGGAGCGGGTCCGCGGGGTACACCCCGGTCGTGCAGCTGAGCACGACGGCGAGCGGCAGGTTGGTCGCTCGCCGCATGAGGTAGTTGAGCCACTGCAGCGACGAGGTGTCGGCCCACTGCAGGTCGTCGACGATGAAGCAGACCGGTCCGCGGCCCGAGAGCTCGCTCACGAGCTGGTACAGCTCGTTGTACCGCTGGTGGATCGCCGGTTCGTCGAAGTCGGCCGCGGCGCGGTTGCCCGCTCCTGACCCGTCGGTCGCGCCGGGACCCGTGCCGATGATCGACTCCAGGGCGTCCGCCTCCGGCCCCGCGGCGAGGTTCTCGAACAACTGCCGGACGACGGAGAACGACATGAACCTGTCGAGAGTGGACGTCACCGCGCCGGCCACCTGGAACCCGCGCGCACCGGCGGCTTCGGCCACCTCGCTCAACAGCGTCGTCTTGCCCATCCCGGTGGTGCCCTCCATCAGCACCACCGCCGGCGTGCCCATCTCCGCCGCGTTGAGCGCGCTGACCAGGCGACCCAGTTCGTTGCTCCGCTGTACCAACCCAGGCGCGTCAGTGGAAATCTTGTGGGTTTCGTTGCGCTGCTGAGCCATTTGCGGAGCTCCGTTGCAAGTCGGTCCGGTTGTTGAGCACCAGCGACACCTTCATCCGACGCAGCCCGATCACCGGCGCCACCGCGATCGGACTGCTCGCGCTGGACCCGGGCGAGACCTACCGGGGTGTCCCGGGCACCGATCTGTCCTGACGACACGGCAGGCGTCACGCCCTCGTCATCCCCGGGACAGCGCACTTCGCGGCCGGCGCTGCACTCCCAGGCTCGGAGTCCCCTCCTCCATCCACCGAGTTCTTCGCTGCGCCGAACTTATCTGGCGTGGACGAGTCGTTGCTGGCCAGCGACTACGGATGCCCTGCCGTCCACAGATCGCTGCCCGTTATCTCACCCGGTCGGGCGATCTGGCACGCCTGCACCCACCCTGAGCAGCTTGCGCGGGGTTCGTCCACGGCGTGGGACCGGCCGCGGACAGCCACGGCCACCGCCACCACGACCGCGGTTCGCGGGCCGCACTGCCAGGACGTCCTGACTCCGGCGGTCCACCCGGGAGGACGCGATCGCCTTGACGCTGCGCATGAGCGAGGGCCGGTCCGCATCGCGACTCATTGAGACACAAGGTCTATAAGTCCATCGGAAAACGGTCTTGGACATCAGGTGAACCCGGAAAGCAGACTGATGTCACTCGACCGTCCCAGCCGGATGTGCCGGGTCCTCGAATCGAAAAGAAGACTCGACATCAAGGACACCACGATTGTGCCTTCACCGACTGCGGCGATCACCGCCATAGCCACCTGCCTTCCCTCGACGAGGGTGACCAACGCCGAGCTGTCGCAGCGGCTCGACACCACCGACCGGTGGATCAGGAGCCGAACGGGCATCGCGGAGAGGCGGCGGGCCGACGGAAAAGGCCCGGTGCTCGCCATGGCCACGTCCGCGGGCGCCGCCGTGCTGGAGGTGGCCGGCCACCGGACGGTTGACCTGGTGCTGGTGGCGACGTCCAGCCCTGATCGTCCCAGTCCCGCCGTGGCGCCGCAGCTCGCGAGCCGGCTGGGGCTGGGCTTCGTGCCCGCTTTCGACATCTCCGCCGTGTGCAGTGGATTCCTCTATGCCACCAACATCGCTTCTTCCTTGATACGGTCCGGTGCGTTCAGGAGCATCCTCATCGTCGCCTCCGAGGCGTACTCCCGAATCGTGGACCCCGACGACCGGGCGACCTCCGTGATCTTCGGAGACGGAGCGGGAGCGGCTCTCGTGGTCGCGGGAGGAACCGCCTCGGGCAGCGAGGTCCTGGCCGAGGACTGGGGCAGCGACGGCGACGGGTGTGACCTGCTCCAAGTAGGACCGGCCGGCGGCGATGTGCGGAACTACTTCAGCATGAGCGGGCGAGAAGTCTATCTGCGCGCCATAGAAACCATGTCCACATCGGTCAGGGCCGTGTCCGAGCGCTGTTCGTGGCACACCGACGAAATAGACGTTCTGGTTCCTCACCAGGCGAACAGGCGCATCATCGAGGCCGTCGCGAAGAAGCTGTCGATGCCGGCGGA
This sequence comes from Nocardia sp. NRRL S-836, assembly GCF_001279525.1. GTDB lineage: Bacteria > Actinomycetota > Actinomycetes > Mycobacteriales > Pseudonocardiaceae > Lentzea. Next base: position 12,311 of record NZ_LGDY01000129.1, read on the forward strand.
CCGTGCCGTGGTGTCGCTGGAGAAGACCGGGAACACGGCGGCGGCCTCGATTCCCCTCGCCCTCGCTCACGCGATGACCACCGGGATGGTGCGCGCCGGCGACCGCGTGGTGATGACCGCTTTCGGCGGTGGCCTCACCTGGGCGTCCACCGCGCTCCGCTGGGGAGAGGTCGGACTCGCCGAGGTCGAGCTGTGATCCGCGACGTCCTGGACCGCGTCGAGGTGACCGAGGCCGACGGCGTCGTGCGGATCCGCCTGAACGGCGGCCCCGCCGGGACCGTGCTCGACCTGGCCACGGTCGCGGAGCTGACGCGAGCGGTCGAAGGTGCCGCGGAGAGGTCCGCTCGCGTCCTGGTGCTCAGCGGGGCGGGCGACTCGTTCTGCCTCGGCGCGGACCGCCGGGAGATGAAGAACGTGGTTCGCGTGCAGGGCGCCGACTCGACGGCCCAGCGGGTCTCGGACACCGCGTCCAGGCTCTGCCGGGCGATCGAGCAGTTCCCGGGCGTCACCATCGCCCACCTGCACGGCAAGGTCATCGGCGCCGGTCTCGTCCTGGCCCTGTGCTGCGATCTGCGGGTGGCGCACGAGCTCTCGACGTGCAGGTTGCCCGAGCTCGCCCTCAACTTCCCCGTCGCCTGGGGCGGTGCGCTCCCGCGCCTCCTCGCCGAGCTGGGCCCTTCCACCGTCAAGGAGCTGGTTCTCCTCGGACGGGAGATGAGCGCGCCGGAAGCCGTGGGGAGGAACGTCCTGCACTTCCAGGGAACGGCCGACGAGGCCGAGAAGGTCGTGAACGGCGCGATCGCGCGGTGCAGCCGCTATTCCCCTTCCGCCGTGGCCGAGTTCAAGCGCCACGTCGACGCCTGCCGGCGTGGCCTCTCGCCGGAGGGCAGCCTCGCACTCGAAAAGCAGGCACTCGTGAACAGGTTCCACACCATGCCTCAAGGAGCGAAGATGTACGAATACCTGAGCAACCTCCTCAAGAACCGGTTCGACCTGGAGGCCGAGACCAAGCCCGGTCTCACCTTCGAAGAGCTCGACGTCGACTCGCTGACGCGCGCGGAGCTGGGCGCCTACCTGGAGGACAACCTCGGCGCGACCATCGACGACCGGGCCATCACCGGTGACACCACCATCGAGGACCTCGCCGCACTGCTCACCGCGGCGGGCGTCGCAGCGCCATGATCCCGTCGGTCCCGGCCTCCGGCCGCGTCGTGATCACCGGCATCGGGATGATCACCCCCGCGGGGGCCGACGCCACCAGCAGCTGGGCGGCCGTCCGCGACGGCGCCACCAGCGCGGGACACGACCCCCGGCTGGCCTCTTCACCCGTTCCGCTCTCCTGCGCCGTGCCGGACTTCGACCCCGTGGCACGGCTGGGCTCAGGAGCCCGCCGCATGGACCGCTGCACCCAGTTCGCGGTCGCCGCGGCGCAGGAGGCGGTCGAAGACTCGGGGCACCACCCCGACTTCGGCGGGCGCCTGCGGGTCGGGGTGGTCATGGGCACGGCCTTCGGCGGTGTGGGGAGCTGGGAGGAACAGGCGCACAGGCTGGCGGACCGAGGTGCTCGGGCGGTTCACCCGCTCACGATCCCCATGGGCATCGGCAGCAGCGTCGCGTCGGCGATCGCCGCGCACTTCAGCCTGCACGGGCCGGTACAGGCCGTGGCGACGGCGTGCGCCGCGGGGACCACCGCCCTGGGCGCGGCTGTCGACGCCCTGCTCCTGGGCCAGTGCGACGTCGCGCTGGCCGGTGGTGCGGACGCCGCCATCACGCCCGTGGTGGCCGCCGCGTTCAGCAAGATCGGCGCCCTCTCGTGCAGGCTCGACAGTCCCGGGTCCGCGTCGAGACCGTTCGACCGGCGACGGGACGGGTTCGTGCTCGGCGAAGGTGCGGCGGTGCTGGTGCTGGAGCGCGAGTCCGCTGCCGAGGCACGCGGCGTGGTCCCGTACGCCAGAGTGCTCGGCCATGCGTCCACCTGCGACGCCTACCACCTGACCTCGCCGGAGCCGAGCGGGAGGTTCGCGGCACTCGCGGTGCGCGAGGCGCTCGACCGGTCCGGCGTGAGGGCGGAGGAGGTCGGTTATCTCAACGCGCACGCCACCGGCACGCCGGAAGGCGACGCCGTCGAGGCCCGCCTGATCTCGGAGGTGTTCGGCTCCACCGCGTTGGTGAGCTCCACCAAGGGTGTCACCGGGCACATGATGGGCGCCGCCGGAGCGGTCGAAGCCGCGTTCACGGCGCTCGCCGTCCGGCACGGCGTCGTGCCGCCGACGGCCAACCTCGACGAACCCGACCCGGCGGCCGCGGCACTGGACCTGGTGCGCGGAGGGCCGCGGGCGGCCGACGTCCGGCTGGCCATGAGCAACTCCTTCGGCTTCGGCGGCCACAACTCGACGGTACTGCTCGAAAAACCGTGAACCACCCGCACTGTCAACGAGAACAGGTGCTCCTGTGTGGTCGAACTCCAATGCACAGCTCGTGCGACCGCCCGCTCAGTCGGTCAAGGACTGGATCAGGTGTTCGGACCCGGACGACGTGCAGGTCCACTACGACGAACTGCGCGGCTACGGTCCGGTCGTGGAACTGCCGTGGGGCGGAGCACTGGTCCTGTCCCACCGCGGGGTGCAGCAAGCGTTTGCCGACGAGCGGCTCCTGCTCCCGGACGCGGCTTGGCGCGACCGGGAGACGGTGGACTGGCGCAGGAGCTTCGCCACAGTCGCGATGTGCGACAGCACGATCCAGCAGAACGCGCCGCTGCACACCGCGAGCCGGCGCCCCCTGTCGGCCGGCCTGACGGCACGTCGGACCCGCGAACTGTCCGGCACGATCGACGGCATCGCCCAACGCCTTGCGGCAGACGTGGCCGACCGGCTCCGGCGCGGTGAACAGGAGGACCTGGTGGCCGATTTCAGCCGGTTGCTGGCCGGCGAGACGGCGGCGCGGCTGATCGGCCTGCCGGTCGCCGACGCGAGGCGTCTCGGGCTGCTGGCGCAGCAGGTGATCGCGGTGGGTGACATCGCGCGGCGTCCGTCCGAGATGGCGCAGGCCGACCGCTCCGCGCGGGAGCTGAAGTCGTACCTCGAAGAGAAGGTGGCCGAGGACCACGACTCCGGGACGCACGGCCTCTTGCAGCAGTGGAGGGGCCGGCCGAGCCAAGAAGTCGTCATGAACTGCTACACCCTGGTTGAAGCGGGGATCACGACGTCGAGCGCGCTGCTGTCGTCCGCCCTGGTGGAGATGCTGTCGAGCGACGAGGCCCGGATCGGCCTGCTGGCCTCCGACGCCGCCTACCGCACCGCCTTCGCGGACGAGGTGCTCCGGTGGGACCCGCCGGTGAAGCTGGTCTCCCGGTACGCGGCCGAACCGACCGTTGTCGACGGCTACCCGATCGCACGCGGCCAGTTCGTGCACATCGGGGTCGGCGCGGGCAGCCGGGACAGCGAGAAGTTCCCGGCACCGGGACGGTTCGCCCCGGGCCGGCCGAGCGAGAGGAGCCTGGCGTTCGGGTTCGGGATGCACTACTGCGTGGGCTCGTTCCTGGCCAAGGTGCAGTTCGACGCCGGTGTCCGAGCGATTGCCTCCCACGTGCCGCGCATGCGGCAGACCGGCGCTGTGGTCCGCAAACCCGGTCCGACCTTCACCGACATCATCAGCTTGGAGGTCGGAGCCAGAGCCTGAGCGTTGAAGCGGTGTCGTGCGGCCAGGCGCTCAGAACGCCGGAAGATAGGCGTCGAACGCCTTCACGACGTTGGCCACCACCTGGGAGCGCTGCGACCTGTGCCAGGCCAGCGCCATCGTCACCGTTGCCGCCCCGCGGAGGTGGCGGCACGCCGTGCCCGGCATGGGAACCGCCCGCGCGGACTCCGGCACCAGCCCGATGCCGAGGCCGGCCGCGACCAGCGCGAGCAGGGTCGGCAGGTTCGGTGCGACGTGCTTCCTCCTCGGGCTGAAACCGGCGTTGAGGCACATCTTCATCACCTCGTCGTCGATTCCGGGATCCGGCTTCACCTCTGTCACGAAGGACTCGTCCCGCAGGTCGTCGACGTCCAGCGACGCCTTCTCGGCGAGGGGGTGTCCTGACGGGAAGACGGCGATCAGGGGCTCTTCGCACAGGGGCAGCAGCTCCACGCCGGTGTGGTGCAGGGGAGGGTGCACCACACCGAGGTCGAGCGTCTCCTCCCGGAGCTTGTCGCACTGCTCCTGCGACGACAGGTCCGAGTGGATCTCGAACTCGAGTCCCGGCAGCTTCTTCCGGATCGCCTGGACCATCAGCGGGAGGTGGCCGAAAGCCGCCGCGGCGGTGAAGCCGACGCGGACCAGGCCCGACCGCCCTCCGTCGAACAGCCGGACGCCCTGGATCCCGGCGTCGAGCCGGTTCAACGTGTGCAGCGCCTCGTCGAGGAAGAACTTGCCCGCCTCGGTGAGCTCCACCCGCCGCGTGGTCCGCGCGAGGAGGCAGACGCCGAGCTCCTTCTCCAACTGCCTGATCGCGTGCGACAGCGCGGGCTGGGCCATGCTGAGCCGCTTCGCGGCATGACCGAAGTGACATGTCTCGGCGACTGTCGCGAAGTACCTGAGATGCCGCAGCTCCACCTTGTTGACCATGAAGAACCTCGCTCGTCTCATGTCGCGACATCAAGGAACAACACGATCCGGTGGGGCCGCGGGTGCGGCCCCACCGGAACTCGTTCAGCGGCGGCTGTGGGCTGCGGCGCGCACGGTCTCCGGGTCCACCGCCCGGTTGGCGTAGGCGGTGCGCATCAGCTCCTCCATGTCGGTCAGCACCGGCTGCCTGGGGTTGGCCGGTGCGCACTGGTCGTCGAACGCGTTGAGGGCCTGCTGCGGCAGTGAGTCCATGAACGGCGCCGCGGGCACCCCGGCCTCGGCGAACGAGGCGGGCAGCCCCACGGCCGCGCGCAGCCGTTCGATCGCGGCGGCGTAGGAGCTCACCCCCTCCTCAGGCGTTGCGGCGGGCAGCCCGAGGGTGCGGGCGATGTGCTGGAACCGTTGCGGTGCCTGGTAGTTCTCGTACTTGGGCCAGCCGGTGAGCTTCGACGGGGGCTGGCCGTTGTAGCGGATCACGTGTGGCAGCAGCAGTGCGTTGGTCCGGCCGTGTGCCAGGCCGAACGTCGCACCGAGCGTGTGCGACATGGCGTGCACGATGCCCAGGAACGCACTGCCGAACGCCATGCCGGCGATCGTGGCCGCGTTGTGCATCGCCTCCTGCGCCTTCTCCGCTCCGAGCAGCACGGAGTCCTCAAGGTTCTCGAAGATCAGCTTGATCGCCTGCAGGCACAGCCCGTCGGTGAAGTCGTTGCTGTAGACCGAGACGTACGCCTCGGTGGCGTGCGTGAGCGCGTCGAACCCGGAGTCCGCGGCCAGCTCCGCCGGAAGCGAACGCACGAGCACCGGGTCGACGATGGCCACGCTCGGGGTCAGCGCGTAGTCCGCCAGCGGGTACTTGCGGCCCGTCTCCCGGTCGGTGACCACCGCGAACGGGGTGACCTCCGACCCGCTGCCCGAGGTCGTCGGCACGCACACGAGCTTGGCGCGCTCCGGTTCGGGGAAGCGGTAGAGGCGCTTGCGGATGTCGGCGAACCGCCCCCGCGCCTCCGCGAAGTCGACCTCGGGGTGCTCATACCACAGCCACATGAGCTTTCCGGCGTCCAAAGAGGACCCACCACCGATGGCGATGATGGTGTCCGGCTGGAACTCGCGCATCATCTCCGCACCGCGCTGCACGGTCTGCAACGACGGTTCGGGCTCGACGAAGTCGATCAGCTGCACCGCCACCGGCTCGGAGCGGCCGGCCAGCACGGACCGCACCTTGTCCGCGTAGCCGAGCTTGGCCACCGTGCGACCGGTCACGATGCTCACCCGGTGCACCCCGGCCATCTCACCGAGGTAGCGGATCGAGTTCGGCTCGAAGTAGATCTTGGGCGGCACCTTGAACCACTGGATGTTGTTGTTGCGGCGGGCGATGCGCCGGATGTTGAGCAGGTTCGCCGCGGTCACGTTGCCGGAGACCGAGTTGCCGCCGTAGCTGCCGCAGCCGAGGGTCATCGAGGGGAGGAAGGCGTTGTAGAGGTCACCGATGCCGCCCTGCGCGGCCGGTGAGTTCCACACCACCCGCACGGCCTTGACACCCTTGCCGAAGTCCTCGGCCAGCCGTTCGTCGGCGGTGTGCACGACCGCGGTGTGGCCCTTGCCGTGGAACTCGACGACCTCCGCGGCCCGCCGGACGCCCTCCTCGGCGTCGGCCACCCGCAGCACCGCCACGACCGGGCACGGCTTCTCCCTGGTCAGCGGCTCGTCCGGGCCGATGCCGCCGACCTCGGCGAGCAGGAGCGTGGTGTGCTCGGGGACGCTGAACCCGGCGCGGCCGGCGATCCAGTGCGCCGAACGGCCGGAGGCGGCCGGGTTGACGCCCACCTTGCCGTCCCTGCGCGCGTCCGGGCCGAACAGGAAGTCCTCCAGCGCGCGCTTCTCCTGCGCGGAGAGCACGTACGCGTGTCGTGCGCGCAGGTTGCACATGGCCTGGTCGTACACCTGGGTGTCGATGAGCAGGGTCTGCTCGGCGGCGCACGTCATGCCGTTGTCGAAGCTCTTGGACAGCACGATGTCGTGCGCTGCGCGGGCCAGGTCGGCGTCGGCGGCGATGAACGCGGGCACGTTGCCCGCTCCCACGCCGATCGCCGGCTTGCCGGCCGAGTGCGCGGCACGCACGACGTCGTTGCCGCCGGTCGCCAGCACGAGCGAGACGCCGTCGTGGTTCATCAACGCCTGCGTGATCGCGCGCTTGGGCGTCTCCACCCACTGCACGCAGTGCGCGGGCGCACCGGCCGCGACGGCGGCGTCGCGCACGATCCGGGCCGCCTCGGCACCGCAGCGCGGAGCGAGGTGGTGGAAGGCGAAGATGATGGGATTCCTGGTCTTGAGCGCGATCAGCGCCTTGAACACGACGGTCGAGGTCGGGTTGGTCACGGGCGTGATCGCGCACACCACGCCGACGGGTTCGGCGATCTCGACCAGGCCGGTGAGCTCGTCGCGGCGGATCTCGCCGACGGTGCGCAGGCCGGTCATGCTGTTGGTGACGTGCTCCGCGGCGAAGAGGTTCTTCACCGCCTTGTCCTCGACGACCCCGCGCTCCGTCTCGGCGACCGCCATCACGGCGAGGTCCAGGTGGCTCGCGGCGGCGGCACGCGCGGCCTTCGCCACGATGTGGTCGATCTGCTCCTGCCCGAGCGCGTGGAACGCGTCCAGCGCCTCTCGCGCACCGCGGACCAGACCGTCCACGAGGGGTGCCACGTCCTCCGGCTGACCGGTGGCGGGCGCCGACGGACGGTGGACGACCGGGCCGAGGGAGGCGGCGAGATCACCGACGGTGCGGTGCTCGTAGAACACCTCCAGCTCCAGGGCACCGAAGTGCGCCTGCAACGCGACCGCTGCCTCGACCAGCGCGAGCGACGAGGCACCGAGACCGGCCAGCGCGCTGTCCGCCGTCAACGACCCCTGCGGCAGCGCGAGCACGTCGGTCAGCGCGTCGACAACGATGTCAAGAGCGTCGCGCTGACCGGCACCCGCGGTCTCGCCGGGTTCGCGTGCGCCGGCCGCGTTCTCGGCCAGCGCCACGAGCGTGCTCAGGCGCGGCCCCGCGTCGACCACCGCGGCAGCGGGAGCCGCCGGGGCGTCGTCCGTCGCGATGGCCGACTCCGGGTCGAAGCGGACGTCGGCGGCCTGTTCCGCCGTCAGCAGGTAGTCCGTGCCCTCGGCGGATGGTGTTGCGTCGGCGACGCTGTCGAGGAAGCGCCGGGCGGGTTCGTTCTTGGCCGTGGGCACGTAGGGCAGGCGGATCTTCGTGGACGTGTCCGATCCGAGCGCGGCCAGGACCTGGTGCTCCACGCCCCTGCCGAGCACCCGGCAGCTGAGCAGGAACGTGTCGACGACCAGCTCGTCGGCGTCCTGCCTGCTGATCACCGCGCCCACCACGCCGTGGTCACCGAAGCGGTCGGTCGCGCGCACCACCCGGCAGCGCATGCCCGGTTCCGCCAGCAGGGCGCGCAGCTCGTTCTCCTGTCGGCGCACGGTGCTGAAGTTGAACTGGTTGGTGCGCTGGGTCATTTGAGCGACACGGCGCAGGTCCGCCTCCGTGGCGGGCGTGCTGGTCACGACCAGGTCCAGGCCCGCGATGAAGTCGGCGAAGGTCAGCGAGGACCGGCGGAGCTCACCGCGGTCCCGGTTGGCGTCGTAGGCGGCCGCGCGGCCGCGGTCCTCCTCCGTCACCACCAGGCGGTCGAACGCCCACACGCGGTCCAGGAACGGCTTGATGGCCTCCTGGTCGGCGGGCACGGTGAGCGCCAGCACGCCGGGGCACGCGGCACGGACCTGAGCGACCTCCACCGGGTTGTCATCGAGGAAGACGAAGCTGTCGAGGCCGAGGTTCAGCTCCGCGGCCAGCCGCGTCAGGCCGATCGGCTTGGGGTCCCACCCGATCGCCTGCGCCGCAACGTGTTCGGACCGCAACGGGAACTCCGAGCGGACGCGGAAGACCTCGGCCACCGTCTCCGGGTCGTTCTTGCTCGCGAGGGCCAGCAGCACACCCTGCTCGCGCAGCGCGACGGCCCACTCCTGCACGTGGCGGTGACCGTCGGTCAGCCGGACCCCCGCGGGACCGTCCTCGCCGGCCACGCCCGCCCACAGCGTGTTGTCGCAGTCGAGGACGAGCACCTTGAACGGCCGGGCGAGCAGCGCGTGCACCGAGCGGGCGATCCCCGTGGCCAGGGCGTCGTAGCCCGCCGGCGTGTAGGCGAGGTGCGCCATGCGGTAGCGCACCTCGTCGTGCACGTCGCCGGGATCGGTGCCACCGTGCCAGTTCTCGGCACCGAGCAGGTGCACGCCCGAGGTGTCGCGCAGTTCGTCGAAGAGCCTGTGCTGGCGCGGATCCACGCCGGCGGCCGACGGGCTGGGGCAGATGCGCAGCAGCAGCGGGACGCGTGACCGAGCGGCGAACGACCGCACGGCCGCGGCGAGCTCGCGCAGGTTGCGGTCGGTCTCCTGCGCCGGCCAGTCGTCGAAGCGCACCAGCACCACCGCGCACCCGGACCGCACGGACCCGAGGGTGCTCGCGGGGTCGAGCAGCTCCTGGAACACCTGGCCGAACGGCGCGAACACCGGGCGCAGGCCGAAACCGAGGTCGCGGCACCACGCGGTGAGTGGTTCCGCCAGCGGGTCGGTGGTGAAGGTCGCGGCGATGGCGAGCACGGCGCCGTCCGCCGCTGCTTCGGGATTCGCCGCCGGCACCTCGGGTGCGAACGTCTCCAGCACCTCGACCTGACCGGCGCTCACCCGGCCGAGCCCGGCCACCGCGGCCGCGGCGACGCCCTCGACGGCGAGCCCGTCGACGACCCCGCGCACCGTCGGTGAGAACCCGGTGTCCATCCTCGGCGGCCGCAGGACGAGCCCGCCCAGGCCGGGGTGCTCGGTGACCGTCGCGTGCAGCAGCTCCTCGCAACGCCGCTTCGCGTCCACGTAGTGCTGCCACGTCGGCGCGGCGCCGGAGACCACGTCACTGGACACGAGCACGACCCGGCCACCGGCCGCCGACAGCGGCTCGGCCAGGGCGGACAGCGGTGCGGACACCGCGCCGACGGCCGAGGTCACGTACTCGGCGGCGCGATCGGCGGTGTCCGGGCCCGGCAGCAGCGGCTGGAAGCTCGGGAACGCGTTGAGCACCAGGAGGTCCAGCCTGCCCTCCCGCGCGAGCACCTGTTCGCGCAGCAGCGCGCACCCGGCGGGATCGGCCGCGTCGGAACGCACGGCGTGCACGCGCTCGGCAGCCGTTCCGAGCCCGGCCAGCAGCTCCGGCGGGAAGCCGGGGTCCCGGCGGTGGGTGACGTACACGTGCGCACCGTGCAGGGCCAGGGCGGCGGCGAACGCGGCACCGAAGCCGCGGCTGCCACCGGTGAGCACGGCGACCTTGCCCGCCAGGTCGACGTCCTGACCGGCGAGGGCGGCGGCCAGGACGTGCGCGTCCGGTTCGGCCGGGACGGCCCTCGCGACGACGGCCAGCTCGACGCGCCCGAGACCGGGCAGGGCGCCGCTGAACCGCACCATGTCGCGGCGCTCGTCCACGGCCGTGACCAGGATCGAGCCGTCGCCGGTCGCGGCCGGGTCGAGCTCGACGGTCAGGGAGGAGATGAGCGACTGCCGGCCGGGAACCTCCATGCCCGCCAGGTAGCTCGCCCAGCCGAGCAGCCGTGCGACCTCTTCCCGCACACCGCTGCCGATGCGGCCGAGCAGGTCCGCGAAGTCGCCGGGGTCGCTGCGGTAGGAGACCGGGAGGCGCTGTCCCGCGTGGAGCTCGGCCGGCCTGCGGTCAGCGGCCTGCCGCCTGCGTTCTCCCGACCCCACGCGCACCGCGCCGACCTCGGCGCCGCCGGTGTCACCCAGCTCGACGTCGACGGTCGTGACCGGCTGCCCGCCGTCCGACAGTTCGAGGCGGACACCGCCGTTCCCGGCGCGTCCCACGTCCAGTGAGCAGGACTGCGCCGAGTAGACCGCGGCGTGGAAACGCGCCCGGACCCGCCGCACCGCCGCGGCGTCTTCCGCGGACAGGGCCGCCAACGCGTGGAGGACGGTGAGCGCGCCCTGCACCACCTCCGCGCCGAATCCGCTCCTGGACGCGTAGTCCGCGTCCAGGTGCAACGGGTTGAGATCGCCGCTCGATTCAGCGAATCGGCCGAGATCGCGTGGATCGACGTGTACTGCGTGCACCGAGAACTCCATTTCGACGCGCCCGTGAACGGACAGAGCAGGATTGACGGCCACGCTATTGACGTCGAAGCAGAGCAAGAAGCCCGCGTTCCACCCCTTGGGTCGGCGATGGAATCGTGGTTACCGGAGATTCAAATGCAATGCGGCTTCACCTCGGTCTTGGTTCGAGTTCTCCCCGCCACCGCGTTATTTCACAACGCATCATTGTGTGAACACCGCGCCGACTCCGCCCGGCTGCTCCGCCGCCAGGAGGAGGAGCTGGTCGAGGTAGGAGTTCCCGGTGGGTTTCGTCAGCGGCCACCACACGAAGTCGTCGTGCGTGCTGTCGACCCGCGGCCGGGCGTCGTGCTCGGCGGAGGCGAGGAAGGTGACGTTGACGGTGTGGGTGGGGGAGTCACCGTGCGCCGAGGCCTCGAAGACGGTGGAGAAGGTGCCCAGCACACCGCGCAGGGTCAGGTTCAGCCCGGACTCCTGCTCGGCCGTGCGCAACGCGGCCTCGGCGAGCTGCTCGCCCTTGCGCATGCGGCCACCCTGCAGCCACAGCGAACCTGCCTGCGGTTCCTGGCTGCGCCGGGTGAGCAGCGCCTCGCCGCCGCGGACGACGAGCGTGTCGACGCAGACGACCGGCATCCGTTCCAGGATCTCGCGGTACAGCTGCTCCGGCACCCAGGCGTGGCCCGTCGCACCGGGACCGTCACGCCAGTCGAGCGCGGGTGAGGTGGGCAACTTGTCCGATCGCACGGGGGTGAGTGGTCCGGGCATCGTTCTCCGCCTTCCGATGGTGGTCACGGCCGCGGCCGGGCATCGCATTCGGTCAGCGGATGGGGAGCTCCGGCTCCTGCCGACGACTGCGACGAAGTCGGCCGCCTTGCGCGCATTCGCGGTGGAAGCTATGGACCGGTTCTGCGCCGGGCCACCTCCCGTCCCATTCGCTGGGACGAACTTCGGGCAGGTGGACCTGCCCGGAATTCCGTCCCGAGCACTGGAACGGGTTGTGGATGACCGATAGCGGCTGTCACATACTCGCATCCTCCGACCGGCACCGCGGCGTCGCGGACAGTTCTCCCGGTCATCGGTCAAGCCCATCGGCAGCTGTCCGAAAACCCGACTGCCCGATCTCACGAATGGAAATCCTTCATGACCCAGCAGGAATTCTGGCGCGGCAAGCGGGTGCTGGTCACCGGCGGCTGCTCGTTCATCGGATCGCACCTGGTGGAGCACCTGGTCGGGGCCGGCGCCAGGGTGCGCGTCGCCGACGACCTCAGCTCGGGACGCCTGGAGAACCTCAGCGAGGTTCCGGAGTCCGCCTGGGAGTTCGTGGAGGGCGATCTCTGCGACCCGCGGCTCGCCGCCGAGGTGATGCGCGGCATCGACGTCGTCTTCCACCTCGCCGCGATCCACGGCGGCAGGGGGTTCATCGAGCTGCACCAGGCCGCGTGCTCGCGCAACTTCGTCCTGGACGGCGTGGTCTCGCAGGCGGCGGTCGACGCGGGCGTGGAGAACTTCGTGTTCGCCTCCTCCGGCTGCGTCTACCCGGTCGACCTGCAGGCCGACGTGACCGAGGAGGTCCGGCTCTCGGAACCGCAGGTGGGCCCGCCCTTCCACGCGGACGGGATCTACGGCTGGGCCAAGCTGATGACGGAGCAGCGGCTCGCCGCGCTCCACGCCGAGCTAGGGTTCCCGTCGGTGTCGTGCCGCCTGTTCACCGTCTACGGCGAGCGTTGCCCGGAGAGCCACGCCCTGACCGCGATGGTGGGCCGGGCGTTCATCCAGCAGAAGCCCTTCGAGGTCTGGGGTGACGGAACGCAGATCCGCAACTGGACCTACGTCACGGACATCGTGCGCGGCCTGGTCCTCGCCGGGGAACGCGTCCACGACGGCAGCGCGATCAACCTCGGCACCGAGGAGCCGATCCAGGTCAAGGAAGCCGCCAGGATGATCCTGGAGTTCACCGGCCAGGCCGACACGGAGATCAAGCCGCTGCCGGACAAGCCGACCGGCCCCTACAACCGGGTCGCGTCCGCGGCCATGGCGTTCGAGCGGCTCGGCTGGACGCCCGAGGTGCCGTTCCACACCGGCCTCAAGAGGCTCACCGAGTGGTACTTCGAGTCGCGTCAGGCCGAGCGGATGACGACGGACGAGTTCGCCGAGCGCCTGACCACGAGGTAGTGATGACCGACGCACCGCGGTTGACACCAGGCCCGGCGGTCACGACCGGGGAACACCGGCGCACGGCGTGGTCCAACTGGAGCGGGGCGGTCCGCGGCATCGCGGACCGCCTCCTCGCTCCCGGCACCACGGAAGAACTGCGCGAGATCGTGCTCGACGACACCGCACGCGCACGCGGCATCAGCGTGGTGGGGTCGGGGCACTCCTACGCGAACCTCGTCGCGCCGTCCGGCCGGACGCTGATCGACCTGCGCGGCCACCGGGGCGTCGTCGCCGTCGACCCGGCGGCCATGACGGTCACGGTGAAGTCGGGCACGACGATGCGCGAGCTGAACCGGGAGCTCGCCGCCGCGGGCTTCGCGCTGCCGAACCAGAGCGCGATCGACGAGCAGACCGTCGCCGGTCTCGTGGCCACCGCCACGCACGGGAGCAGCCCGAGGCAGGGCACGCTCTCCAGCCACGTCGTGGCGGCGCGGATCCTGACCGCGGACGGCCAGGTGCGCACGGTCACGCAGGACGACCCGGAGCTCGACGGCGTCCGCGTGCACCTGGGGTGCCTGGGTGTGGTGCTGGACCTCACCTTCACCATCGTGCCCGGCCACCGGCTGCGCAAGGTCGTCCACCGCCGGTCGTTGCCGGACGTGCTGGCCGGTCTCGACGAGTTCCGGGAGGTCCACTTCGGTGGCTTCTGGTGGTACCCGCACACCTCCCAGGCCATCGTCTGGAAGGCCGCGCCGACGAACGAGCCACCCACCCCGGCGCCGGGACCGCCCGGTGCCCTGCTTTCGGCGCTGTGCAACAACTCCTGGTCGCCGCGCGTGGCGGGCGCCGCGCACCACGCGGCCGCCTGGGCAGCCGGCCGGGGCGGTGCGCAGGTCATGCGTTGCGACGACGCTCTGCTGCACCACCTCCCACCGCCCGTGCAGGGCACCGAGTACAGCGTCCCGTTCGACCGGGCGGCCGACGCGATCCGCGCCCTGGCCAAGGAGGTGCGCCGAGGCGGGTTGCGCGTCTGCGCGCCGGTGGACATCCGCTTCACCGCCGCGGACACCGCCTGGCTCAGCCCGAGCAGGCAGGACATCACCTGCCACATCGGCGTGACGCACCCCGTGACAGCACGGGATCCCGAGGCGTGGATCGCGCCGCTTCGCGCCGTGGACTCGGTGCTGTGGGAGTTCGAAGGCCGCCCGCACTGGGCCAAGGTCCACCACAGGACGGGCCAGGAGCTGGCCGCGCGCTACCCCGAGTGGGACCGCTTCCAGGACCTGCGCAGGGCCTGGGACCCCGACGGTGTCTTCCTCGGAAGTCATCTCCGAGAACTCTTCGAGCGCTGACCCCGAGAGGCGAAAGCTCATGGCGATCAAGTTCGGCTACCACACCTGGTCCTACTCCAGCTTCGGCAGCTGGGTCCCCGCGTACACCCTGGACGAGACGATCAAGCGGCTGGCCCGGATCGGCTACGACGGCATCGAGCTCGGTGCCGCCGCACCCCACGCCTTTCCGCCGTACCTGAGCAAGGCCAGGCGGCGCGAGGTGCGCACCCTGCTCGACGACCACGGCATCGAGGTCTCGGGCATCGGCCCCGCGCCCTCCGGCGGACCCGGCTACAACCCGAGCTCTCCCGTGGCCGAAGAACGCGCGGCGACCGTGGAGCACTACCGCGCGATCAGCGAGCTGTGCGCCGACTGGGGTGCGGGATCGATGGTCTACCTGCCCGGCTGGACCGTGTTCGGCACCCGGCGGCGGCAAGCCTGGGCTTGGTCGCGCGAATGCCTGGCCCAGGTCGCCGACGACGCGGCGCAGTACGGCCTCACCGTGGTGATCGAGCCGCTCGCGGAGAACTCGAACCTGTGCGAGAGCGGCGAGGACGCCATGGAGCTGATGGAGGACATCGAGCGGTCCAACGTGAAGGTGATGTTCGACTGCAACCACGTCCGCTACCGGCGTGAGTCGCTCACCGACCACGTCCACCTGATGGGCGCGGACCTGCACCAGATCCACATCTCCGACACGAGGGGCACGCAGACGCGGTTGCCGGCGGGCCACGGGGACGAGGACTGGGAAGGCCTCGTCGACGCCCTGCTCGACACGGGCTTCGACGGCTACCTCACGGCCGAGACGGGGTTCCACCGCCGCGGGATCGACCCCGACCACGACGCGCGGGCCGGGCTCGGCTTCCTCAAGCCGCTGGTCGAACGAAAGCTCGCCGAACGCGCCGCCGCGACGGACCCCAACGCCTGAACCGCGGCCCAGCAACCCGATCGGAAGGTACCGGCACGATGGAGACAGTCGCCCTGCACACCAGGCTCAAGCCGGGCCAGGAAGAGGCCTACGAGGCCGCGCACGCCCGGATCCCGGACGACCTCGACGCGGCGCTGCGCGCGGCGGGCGTGCGTTCGTGGCGGATCTGGCGCAGCGGCCTCGACCTGTTCCACGTCGTCGAGGTGGACGACTACGCGGCCATGATGGAGAAGATGCACGGGCACCCGGCCGACATCCCGTGGCAGGAGAAGATGGACGAGTTCCTCGACGCCCCACTGGACTACGACTCGGGCAGCTCGGCCGCGAAGTTCGTGTGGGAGCTGCCGTGATCAGCGGACTCGGCCTCGGCGGGTCCGCACTGGGGAACCTGTACCGTGCCGTGTCCGAAGTGGACGCCCGTGCCACCGTCGACGCCGCGTGGCGAGCCGGCGTCCGGTACTTCGACACCGCTCCGCACTACGGCCTCGGCCTGTCGGAACGGCGGCTCGGAGCGGCACTGGCGGATCGGCCCCGCTCGGAGTTCGTCATCTCCACCAAGGTCGGCCGGCTGCTGGAGCCCTGCGACAGCGGCGGCGACGACCTGGCCAACGGCTTCGCGGTGCCCGCGACCCACCGCCGGGTGTGGGACTTCAGCGCGGACGGGGTGCGCCGGTCGCTGGAGGCCTCGCTGACCCGGCTCGGCCTCGACCGGGTCGACCTCGTCTACGTCCACGACCCGGACGACCACTGCGAGCAGGCGCTCCGCGAGGCGTTGCCGGCCCTGGCGGAGCTGAAGGCCCAGGGCGTGATCCGCGGTATCGGCGTGGGCGTGAACCGCTGGCAGGTGGCGGAGCGGTTCGTGCCGGAGTTCCCGCTGGACCACGTCATGCTGGCCGGCCGGTACACGTTGCTGGAACACGCCACGACCGCGGACTTCCTCGCGCGGTGCGCGGAACGGGGCGTTTCCGTTGTGGCAGCCGGTGTCTTCAACTCCGGACTGCTGGCCCGCAGCGAGGTCCCGGCCGACGCCACGCACGACTACACGACGGCACCGGCCGCCCTGGTCGAACGCGCCCGCAGGATCGCCGGGATCTGCCGGCGGCACGGCGTCGCGCTCCCGCAGGCGGCGCTGCACTTCCCGTTCGGCCACCCGGCGGTGCGGGCGATCGCGGTCGGTGCCCGGTCGGCCGCGGAGGTCACCGAGAACGCCGCGATGGCCGCGGCCGAGGTGCCCGCCGGCGTCTGGTCCGACCTGCGCGCCGAGAACCTGATCTCCCCGACCGTTCCCGTGCCGCTGCCGAAGGCTTTCGAGAAGGCGGCAGGCTGATGTTCCTTCGATCTTCTTTTGGGGTGTGGTGATGTTTGAGCTGCAAGGGAATCCGACGGGCTGGCGGCTGCCGCAGGAGTCGACGGCGGCGGGTGCGGCGTACCAGGCGGTGCAGGACGAGCTGCGCCCCGACGTGCGGCCGCAGCTGAACCTGGCGACGTTCATCACCACCGGGATGGAACCGGAGGCCGAACGGCTGATGACCGACTTCCTGTACAACAACACCGTCGACGGCCTGCAGCCGTTGCACACGGCCGACCTGGCGCAGCGGTGCGTCGCGGCGCTCGCTGACCTGTGGCACGCCCCCGACCCGGACAGCGCGGTCGGCACGTCGACCGGCGGCTCCAGCGAGGCCTGCATGCTCGCCGGGCTGGCGATGCTGATGCTGTGGCGCTCCCGCACCAGGGGCTCACGCGAGCGGCCCAACCTGGTCATGAGCACCGCGGTGCACGTCTGCTGGGCCAAGTTCTGCGCCTACTGGGACGTCGAGGCGAGGCAGATCCCGGTGGCGGAAGGCGGCTCCGGCATCGACCCGCACGCCGCGGCCGAGGCGTGCGACAGCAACACCATCGGCGTGGTGACCGTGCTGGGCAGCACCTACGACGGCTTCTACGAACCGGTGCAGCAGGTGTGCGCCGCGCTGGACCGGCGGTGCGCCCGTGACGGCGTGGACGTGCCGGTGCACGTCGACGCGGCCTCCGGCGGGATGGTGGCGCCGTTCCTCGATCCCGCGCTGGTCTGGGACTTCCGGCTGCCCAGGGTGAGCTCGATCAACACGTCCGGCCACAAGTACGGCCTGGTCGCTCCAGGACTGGGGTGGCTCGTGTGGCGCGACCCGAGCGTGGTGCCCGCCGAGCTCGGGTTCTCGACCGACTACACCGGTGGCCGCATGTCCACGCAGACCCTCTCGTTCACCCGGCCCGTCGCACCGGTCATCGCGCAGTACTACCAGTTCCTCCGCCTGGGCGCGGAAGGCTACCGGGCGGTCATGCGGCGCTGCCGCGACCTCGCCCAGTCGCTGGCCGCCCACCTCGGCCAGTTCCCCGAGCTGCGGGTGGTCTCCTCCGCGGACCACCTGCCCGTGGTCGCGTTCACGACCCACGACGACGCCGGTTTCAGCGTCACCGATGTCGCCGACCGCCTCCGCCAGCGCGGCTGGCTCGTGCCCACCTACGCACTCCCGGCCAACCAGGCGAACGTCACCGTCGCGCGGATCGTCTGCCGCAACGACCTCTCCGACGTCCTCGCCCGCCGGCTCGCGGACGACATCGCCACCGCGATCACCGCACTCCGCGCCGGCGCGCGCTCCCAGCGCCGCCGCGACGTGGCGCCGTTGAGCTCGGAGGTCGCCTTGACGATCGCCGCGGGGAACACGTTGGAGCGCAGGGCATCCACCGAGCTCGACACCACGGTCGCCGCGTTCGCGCCCTGACGTTCGCCGCACCGCAAGCACGCTGTCCGATGATCTGCCGCGCACCCCGGCTTCCCGGGGTGCGCGGGCCGCCGAGGAGTTGTGATGTCGCACCCGAACGACGAACCCTTCCCGCTGCCGGGCGTCGACCTGACCCGGCCGAGCGTCGCCCGGATCTACGACTACTACCTCGGCGGCACCACCAACTGGGAGGTCGACAGGCAGTTCGCCGAACGCGTCCTGCGCGACTACCCGGTGATCAGGTCGGTCGCGTACGCCAACCGGATGTACCAGCGCAGGGTGGTGCGGCACCTCATCCGGCTGGGCATCCGCCAGTTCATCGACATCGGGTCCGGCGTGCCCACGATGGGGCACGTGCACGAGGTGGGCGAGCAGGTCGCGCCAGGCGAGGTGCGGGTCGCCTACGTCGACCACGAGCCGGTGGCCGTCGACCACGCGAACCTGCTGCTGAAAGGCAACGGTGACCCCAGCCGGCATGCGGCCGTCCACGCGGATCTGCGCGACCCGCAACGTCTCTGGTCGCGAGTCGCGGACACCGGGGTGATCGATCTGCGGCAACCGGTGGCGGTGCTCCTCATGGCCGTGCTGCACATCCAGCAGCCACCCCCGCCGGGCAGTGACAGCACCGAAGACCTCGGCCCCCGCCTCGTCGCCACGTACCGCGACCTGCTCGTGCCGGGGTCGTACCTCTCCCTGTCCCACGTCACCGACACGGAGATCTCCCCGCGCAGCGCCGCGATGCTCGGCGAGCTGAAGAGCATGTACGCGAACTCGGTCAGCCCCGCCATCTTCCGCGACCGCAAGGAGATCACCGCGCTCTTCGGTGACTTCACCCTCCTGGAACCCGGTGTCACCTGGGCGCCCGACTGGCACCCGGAAGAGGCGAGCGAGCACGACCAGGCACCGGAGTTCAGCGATCCGAGCGGGTCGCTGCTCCTGGTCGGCACCGCCCGGAAGTGAGGCGGCTCCGCCGCGGCTAGGCCGGGTGCCAGGCCCCGGCGTCGGAGATCCAGGCGCCGGTGGGCGCCGACGTCGTCCGGTTCAGGACGCGGTAGCTGGTGGTCTCCCGGTCCCACCGGGCGAACAAGGGGAACAGGTCGGTCGCCGCGTGCTGCCGGTAGACGATCACGACCTCGTTGACCAGGGCCTTGGCGTCGCCGCTGAGGATCGTGCTGTGCTCCAGAGCGTCGGTGCGGCGTTTGGCCAGCATGGTCTCGTCGATGGCGATGATGGCGCCGCCGGGCAGCAGGACCCGGCCGTTGATGCCGTAGCGGGCGCGCAGCTCCGCTTTCGGGTCCGTGTTGTCGTCGACGAACACCGAGCCCATGTCGCTGCTCTGCGCCAAGCGCAGGCGGGTGAACTTGCTGCGGTACTCCCGCAGCTTGTCGGCGTCGGGCTTCTCCAGCTCCGAGATGGCGGCGAAGACCTGGGCGTCGGTTTCGGCGGGTGCCGGCGTGAACACGACGACGGCCTCGTCATAGGGCTTGAGCTGCTTGAGGACGGGGCGAGCCGAGGTCAGCAGGGTGCCGCTGAGGTCGTGCAGGCCCAGCTCGTACTTGCGGTTGGCGCTACCGGGGCCGGAGAAGAAGTTGGCCGGGGTGACTCGGGCGAGGATGCCGCCCAGGCCGCGGTCGAGGTAGAGCTCCCGCTCCTTCGCGGCGTCCTTGCGGTCGTGCCGGTTCACGATGGTGAACGTTCCGCCCCGGCCCTTGGCGTTGACCTGGCGAGCGGTCATCCGGTTGCCGGTGAACACGCTCTCCCAGGTCTCCGCGGCCTCCCGCCGCTTCACCCCGTTCCACCACGCCTCGATCTCCGCCGCACGCGCGGCCCACGTCGTACCGGAGCCGCCCAAGGCGTCCAGTCCCGCCTTCAGCAGCCGCTGCTCGGTCGCGGCCTGAGTCTGCCTGCGCTGCTCGGCCAGCCGGGCCTGTTCGAGCTGCCACTGCTTGTCGGTGCGCCGCTTGAAGTCGTTCTCGACCTTCTCGTAGTCGGCCTTGGGCAGGAACTGCGGGTTCGCCTGGCTCAACACGGCCAGGACCTTGCGGAAGTCCTCTTCTGACAGCTCGTCGGTGTACTCGCGGTAGACGGGGTTGACCCGGTTCTCCACCGGGTCGAAGGCAACGCCCCCGGCTTCGAGCAACGTGAGCAGCACGGGAGCGGCATCCGCGCCCACAGCCTGGACCCACTTGCGCCGTTCGATCTTCATGATCCGTCTCCCGCCTGTCGGACAACCACCGAGGATCTGCTCGGCTGGGTCACCCGTTATCGTCGGCGGGCCGGAAACTGTTGCAGCGCAAGAAAGTCGGCCCGGTGTGGAATCCGTCGCGTGGGCGATCGGCCAACGGTTCGGCGGAACGCGGGCCGCGTTCGCCGGACTCGACCGGAGCCGGTCAGCTCGGGCGACGGGCCGTGCGCCACATCGGTTGCAGCAGTTCCTGGCCGTCGAGGACGACGGGTGGGCCGATCGGCGTGTAGTCGCGGGAACCGAAGAAGTCGACCAGGCGCCTGCTCGACGCCTCGCCGTAGGCATCGCGCCCCAGCTCGTCCAGGACCTGGTGGTGGTGGTTGAGCAGCAGGGTGGCCGCACCGTTGTTCTGCTCGGTCGGGCGCACGGCGAGATATGCGCCGTAGTAGTGCGACTCGTGCGGATGCGCGGAGAGGAAAGCCGCCTCGAACCGGGTGAACCGTTCGAAGTACGGACCGGTGAGGTCACGCAGCCAGCTCTCCCGCTCCGGTGACGGCTCGGGCTCGACCGCGTGGTCGAACGCGACCAGCGCGGCGGACAGGTCGGGCAGGGTGTAGACCACACCGCAGGCGATGGCGTCCCGGACCTCACGTTCGAGGTAGTGGGGACCGATCTTCCGCCAGTCCTCCAGGTCGTCCACCAGCCAGCCGGTGAGGTCGAGGTCGCGGAACGACTCCGTGATGAGTTCGCCGAGCGCGGGAGCGTCCGACTCGGTCGCGAGCACGATCTGCATGGCAGAACTCCTAGGTCAAAGCCGGGCGGCTGATGGGATGGCCGCGAGATGCATCTTCACAGCGGCTACCTCGGCCCGCTGGTCCTCCTGCCCGAACGCGCTCGATCGTCCGCCCGTCGGTGCACACCGCCCCGGCCGGTTCACCGGGACTCCACCAGTACTGCCTGTTCTTCCGCCGCGACGGCGACGATCTGGTCGAGCAGAGGGCCGTAGTCGGCGCCGGACGCGTTCGGGTGCAGGAGGGTGAGCTTCAGCCACAACTTCCGCTGACCGTCCTCTTCGTCCGGCAACGCGGCCCGCCCCACGATCGCGGTCCCGCCGGCCAGCAGTTCGCGCCGGATGCGGCCGACGAGCGCGTCCCCCGCGGTGATCGGCAGGTCGTCCAGGACGGTGGGCCGGAAGAGCACGGTGGACAGGGAGGGGCTCTTCCACAGCCGCAGACCGGGATGGCGGTCGATCTGCGCCGCGACCTCCTGCGCGGTCGTGCAGCAGTGCTCGACCAGGCGCCCGATCCCGTTGGTGCCCAACGCCGACACCGTGACCGCCATCCGGAACGCGTCCGCACGCCGTGAGGTCCAGATCGACCTCCCGAGCAGGTCCGGCAGGCCGGCGTCGACGTCGTCGGAGGCGTTGATGTAGTCGGCGCTGATCTGCAGCGCACCGAGGTCGCCCGCGTCGCGCATCGCGAGGAGCCCGGCCGCGATGGACTGCCAGCCGAACTTGTGCATGTCCAGGGTCACCGAGTCCGCCAGCTCGATGCCCTCCAGGAGCCGGCTCAGCTCCTCGCTGCACAACGCGAGTCCGCCGTAGGCCGCGTCGACGTGCAGCCGCACCCCGAACCGGCGGCACAGCCCGGCGATCTCGGGGAGCGGGTCGATCCGGCCGGTGTTCGTGGTGCCCGCGGTGGCGACGACGAGGGTGGACGACCCGAGCGGTTCCAGAGCGGCCTCCAGGGCCGCCGGCACCATCCGGTCGTCCTCGCAGGCGACGACGACCGGGGTGGGCAGACCGAGGATCCAGGCCGCCCTCGTCACGCTGTGGTGGGCGTTCGCGCCGCACACCACCCGGAGGTCGGCACCGAGCAGCGTGCGCGCGAGGAGGAGCGCCAGGAGGTTCGACTCGGTCCCTCCCGAGGTGACCACGGCGTCGGGCGAGGGCTCGGCCGGGTAGCAGAGACCGGCGATGCCCGTGGTGAAGTCCCGCTCGATCTCACTGGCCATCGGCGCCAGCTCCCACACGTCCATGGACGGGTTGAGCGCGCTCGCCACGACATCCGCGGCGACGGACACCGCCAGTGACGAGCAGACCAGGTGGGCCGCGCAAAGCGGGTGGGCCGGATCCGCGGAGCCGAGACCGAGGAGCCGGCTCATCTCCTCCAGCGCCCGTTCCTCGCCGACGCCCTCTCGGGGCAGCCGGCCCGTTCCTCCTCCGGCCGCCGCGAGGGCGGCCGCGACGACCGCGGGTCCTCCCGCGGGCAGCGGGCCGCCACGTTCGAGGATGCCGTTCTCCATGCCGCGCAGGGCCACCCCGAGCAGGGCGCCCAGCTGCTCAGCGCCCTGCGGCCCGCTCGCCAGCTGGACATCGTCGTGTGCGCTCATGCCGACGCTCCTCCTCGAATCTGCGCTGCCGGGATCTCCACGGCCTCGACCGACACCCGGTTGTCGTGGAACACCGCACCACCGCCCATGTCCGCGTCCCGTTCGTCCACGGTGGCGTTGACCGTCGCGCCGCCGGTGAGCTTGAGCCAATGCCCCTTGGTCGTGCTGAGGACACCGCGGCGGACCCGTGCGTCGACCAGCACGTCCGCGGTGAACTCACCGCGGCTGTTGAACACCCGCACCCGGCTGCCGGTGGTGAGCCCGTGCACGACAGCGTCATCGGGATGCACGACCACGGTCGGTGGCCCTGCCCTGCGACGCAGTTCCTCGTTGTTGCCGAAGATCGTGTTGATCGCGAAGTGCGATGCCCCGGCTATGAGCACGAACGGATGACGTGCGGCCATCTCGTCGTCCACGACCTCCAGCGGCGGCGTGTACCCCGGCATCGGGTCGAGGCCGTCGGCGGCCGCCGTGGCGGAGACGAACTCGAACTTCCCGGACGGGGTGGGGAACCCGTGCTCGAACGGCGCGAGCGGGCTGGGGTAGTTGAGGCGGGCCCACCCGCTGGCCCGCAGACCGTCGAGCGTGATCCCGTGCAGCGAGGGGTGGTCGGAGTCGAGGAGCTGCTCGGCGAGCCGCTCGTCGGAGTCGTAGAGGCTGGGCTCGCTCAACCCCATCCGCCTGGCCAGGTCGCGAAACGTGTCCGTGGTCGACCTGCACTCACCCGGCGGTTCGACGGCACGCTCGTTCCACGCGAGGTAGAGGTGGCCGTACGCGTCCATCAGATCCGTGTGCTCGTGCTGCATCGTCGCGGGCAGGACCAGGTCGGCGTAGTCGACGGTGTCCGTCGGGAAGTGTTCGAGCACGACGGTGTACAGGTCCTTTCTGGACAGACCCGCACGGACCCGGTTCTGGTCGCTGGTGCTGACCACCGGGTTCGCGCCGTACACGACCAGCCCCATCACCGGCGGGTCGTTCGCTTCGAGCAGCCCCTCGGCGAACCGGGTCATCGACAGCGTGCGCACCGGCTTGGGGCGCAGGTCGTCGCGGAACAGCGCCTCGCGGTTTCCGCCGAAGTAGGTGTCGGTGGAGAACATCAGCCCACCGCCGGGCCGGTGCCAGTCGCCCGTGACGGCCGGAATGCAGGCCAGCGCTCGCAGTGTGGCGCCCGCGCCCGCGTGGCGTTGGATTCCCTGCGAGGTGCGGATGGCGGTGGGCCTGGTCCGCGCGATGCGATCACCCAGGTCCCGGATCTGCTCCGCGGGGACACCGGTGATGGCCGCGGCGCGTTCGGGCGTGAAGGCCAGCACGCGCTCACGGAAGTCCTCCCAGCCGTGGCAATGCCGCGACAGGAAGTCGTTGTCCTCGCGGCCACTCGCGACGATGACGTGCATCAGGCCGAGCGCGAGTGCGCCGTCGGTACCGGGCATCGGTGCCAGGTGCTCGTCCGCGGCCGCCGCGGTCCGGGTGCGCATCGGGTCGATGGCGACGACGTGACCACCGTTCTTGCGCCCCGCCTCGATGAACCGCCAGAGGTGGTGCCCCGACGTCAGGGTGTTCGTGCCCCACAGCAGGGTGAGCTTGGACAGCGCGAAGTCCTCCGGGTCCATGCCCCTGCTGGTGCCCAGCGCGTACGTCAGCCCGGTCAGCCCCGCGATCGAGCAGATCGTCATGTCGTGGTGGGACGCGCCGAGCACGTTCCACAGCCTGGTGCCCGCTCGCCCCTGCACCCCCTGCAGGTACCCGAGCGCACCGGTGCCCTGGTAGGGCCACAGCGCCTCACCGCCGTACTCGTCGACGATGCCGGACAGCTTCGCGGCCATCTCGTCCAGCGCCTCGTCCCACCCGATCCGCTCGAACCGGCCCTCGCCCTTGGCCCCCACGCGGCGCATCGGGTGCAGGATCCGGTCCTGGTGCGAGGCCTGCTCCAGGTAGCGGTTCACCTTGACGCACAGGGAGCCCCGGGTGACCGGGTGGTCCCGGTTGCCCCGCAGCCTGGTCGCCACCCCGTTCTCGACGGTGACCAGCCAGCTGCAGCAGTCAGGACAGTCGAGCGGGCACGCTCCGGCGACCTCGCTCGTCGTGCCGGTGATCAACAGGTTCTGGCGGGGCACGGCACTCCTCAGGACGGTTGCGGTTCTCTCATCCGCGCTGTGATCCCGGCAGCCACGCGGCCCACGGCTATCTGCTCGACCGCACCGGTCATGAACACGGTGCCCCGGCCGTCGAACCGCGTGGTGAGGGCACCGCCGCTCATGACCACCTCGACCCGGTCCCCGACCAGACCGAGGCGGTGCGCGGCAGCGGCGGCCGCACAGCCACCGCTGCCGGAGGCCAGCACGCGGCCCGCCCCCCGTTCCCACACCAGCACGCGGAGCACGTCCGGACCGGCGAGCGCGGCGAACTCGACGTTCACCCTGCCGGGAAACCGCGGATGCGCGGACAGCAGGGGACCGATCGTGTCGAGCAGCCGATCATCCACAGCGGACACCACCAGCACGGCGTGCGGGTTGCCGTTGTTCAGCGCGGTGACCTTCCACCGGCCGCCGCCGACCTCGATCGGTACGTCCACCGCCTCGCCCGCGCAGTCCAGCAGGGGCACCGCCGCCGCGGTGAAGTCCGGGCGGCCGAGCTCGATCGACACGATCCCGGCGGCCAGGTCGTCGACGGAGACCATCGACGTGCGGAACCCCGTGTCGACGACCAGCTGCCTCGTGCCGTGCCGCCGGGCGTGCTCGAGTGCGAAGGCGCGCAAGCCGTTCGCGCTGCGCTCGCACGCCGAGCCGTCGGCGTTGTGGATGCGCACCTCGACCGCACCCGCCGCGGCCGGTCGCTCCAACGACCCGAACACCACCCCGTCGGCGCCGATCCCGAAGTGGCGATCGCACAGGGCGCGTGCGGCGAGCGGACCCGCCGCCACATCGTCCTGTGGTTCGACGAGCAGGTAGTCGTTGCCCATCGCGTGGTACTTCGCGAACGCCACCACCCCGGTCAACCCGCCGCGGCACCGGAGGAGCCGCCGGCGAGCGCCTCCGCGTCGTGCTCGTCGCCGTACCACTTCCTGCTCCACCGCGAGAACGCCGCGATGAAGATGTCCCTGTTGGCCGGGCCGCCGTCGATCGACTCCACGTCCGTGACGTCGTGCTGGATAGCTCGGTCGTCCAGCAGAACGGCCTGACCCTCCTCGATGGTGCCGCTCCAGAACGGTTCGTCGGCACCCGGCTTCCATAGCCTGGTCAACGCACCGCCGACGTTGGCCCGCCGGAGCACGCCGATCATCACGTAGTCGTGGCCGTCGTGGTGCACGCCCTCCGGGGTGAGCGGCGCGGTCGTCGCACTGCTCGCCCGCGACCGGTTCTGGTGCAGGTTGATCGACCAGTCCTCGGTGGGGTCGAGCGGGAACCCCTGCACGCCCGCGCGGAGCAGATCGGTGAAGTCGGCCTCGACCGGCTCGTACCGCCGCCGGATGCCGCCCGCCACCGGGTTGAACTTGACGAACGTCGTGTAGTCGCGCTGCGGCAGCAGCTCGAACGAGCAACCGCCGTCCTGGTCCTGGGACAGGCGGTACTGGCAGAACCGCTTGAACCTCGTGCCGTTGCCCATGTACTCGTCCACCGGCAGGTCGTCATAGCTGGCCAGCAGGTCAGCCGGCGCCGCCGGGAGGTCGATGATGCTGAAGCCTGCTTCGTTGAGTGCCACGCTGGGAATCCCCTTCCTCACAGGGTGCGAGACGGCCGGCTCATCCGGCGGTCGAGAGGCTCGCGGTCAGGTCCACTTCGGACATCCGCTCGTCGAGGTAGCGCTGCGACGAGTTCAACCGCCACAGCGTGCCGCGGGCGATTCCTTTGCGCATGGCGGGTGAGGTGGCCGCGGGCTTGATGACGTTGTGGAACCACCCGGCGGCGTGCTGGGCGTCCACGGTGATGTGCAGGCGGTGGTAGACGATGCCCACGTCCGGCAGGCCGAGCCGTTCCCAGGCGTGCACCACCTGGACGAAGCGGTCCGGGACCAGCCACTCGGTCATGCCCAGGAAACCGACCGCCTCGGCGTAGCTGGAACGGTAGCGGCACAGCATGACCGCGAGGTTGCCGGACAGCAACGCGTTGGCGGTGAGGGCGCTCTCCAGCTCGTCCTCGGTGATGTCGAACACCTCGAAGATCTGCCTGAACAGGTGGGTGTGCACCTCGGCCGGGTTGCCGTTGCCCATCTCGTCCCAGAAGTTCTGGGCGATCTCCATCTTCGCGGGACCGCTCGTACCCACCTGCATCATCGCGAGGAGGTCGTCGAACCGCCCGTCGATCACCGACTCCTGGATCATGTAACGGCGGATCGCCTCGCGGTCGGCCCGATCGCGGATGAAGTCCGTGTAATACGGGTGCTTGAAGACGGTGTGCTGCCGCGCCACCTTCTTCAGCCAGGACAGGAACTCGGCGGGTTCCGCGGGTGCGTCGTCGAGCGAGCCCGCTTCGATCCTGGAGTCCTCCGCCGCCGCGGTCGCCCGCTCCAGCACGCGGGTCACCTGGTGCACTGCGGTCGAGCCCTCGGCAGAAGGTTCGCCCGGCGCGACCCGCAGCTGCACGTTGTAGATCCTCGACAGCAACAGCTGCTGCCGGTAGAACATCTCCCGGTCGCCCGTGGCGGCCCGGAGGTTGAGCTCGTGCACCTCACCGAGCACCCGTTCCAGCTCCGCCGGGTGCACGAACCGATCGATCTCGTCCGCGGATCGGCCGAGCCAACCCGACACCCGCTCCACCACATCGCTCATTTGAAACCCTTTCCGGAGGCCAGGTCTGAACGACTACGAGCGCCCTTCCGGTGTAGACGGACACCGACCGCCGTCCCAGGCGAGGACAGAACACCACCCGGACAGGTCGGGGTGGCGTTCGGCACAGGCGGACTGCCCCTGCGGACCTGCGGATCGGCCCCAAAAATCACATGGAATTGTGTGGCCCCAAATGCTTTGCGGGTGAATGTCAGGATTCGGAGTTCTCCGCGGGTCCGAAATCGGGCCGGAAGCGGAGTGGTTCGACGGCAGGCCGCGCTCATCTGAGCCTGGTGTGGGAGACGGCCAGCGCCTCCACCCGGTCGTGCAGCTGCGGGATGAAGTGCTCGAACTCCGGCTTCATCAGCACACTGCGGATGATCCGCGCCTCCGCGGCATCGGCGGCGACACCGGGATGCCGGCTGACGAACGCATCGGACCGCACCTTCAACGTGCTCAGGAACACCGGATCTGCCTCTGTGGTACCGCTTTCCAGCATTGCGGCCGAGACCTGGTCCATCCTCCGCATGCTCGCGGGCCGGACGACCGGGAAGTAGGTCACGATGTCCAGCTCCGGCTCCTGGTACAGCTCAAGGGCCTCGGACGACGCGATCCTGGCCGACCAGTCCAGGGCGGCCCGCCGGCCGGCGCCGAGCACCTGGCCCAGGCCTGAGGGCGTCGGCGGCAGGACCTGGAAGGTGAGCCAGAGAGCCGCCGCGGCCGCACCGGCCCGCGAGCACTCCAGGCTCGTCTCGCCGGGGTTGAACTCCGCGGGAGCGCAATAGGTGTACGGGGAGTCGTGGGCGTAGAACCGGTCGACGTCCGGGTCGTTGAAGAGCACCGCGCCGCAGCCGTAGGGCTGCAACCCGTGCTTGTGCGGGTCGACGACCACGGAGTCACACCGGGAAATCGCGTGCCACGGCTCTGACGGCAGCGCCTCCGCGGTGTCCACACCCTTGAGCAGCGTGAAGAAGCCGCCATAAGCGGCATCGACGTGGATGCGGAGGTCGTAGCGCTCCCGCAACGCGAGGACCTCGTGGATCGGGTCGACCGCGCCGAGACCGGTCGTGCCGGCGGTCAGGACCACCGTGCCGATCCGCTGCGTCCGCAGCAGCTCCTCGAGCGCCTCGACATCCATCCGGCCCCGGCGGTCTGCCCGCACCACGTGACTTTCCAAGCCCAGGACGCGGCACATGCGGCTGTGCGTGAAATGGGCCTCTTCGCTGAAGGCGACGCCCCGGCCCGGCCGGAGCTCGCGCGCGACGTAGAGGGCTTCGAGGTTCGCGATCGTGCCACTGGAGGTCAGGTGGCCGAGCGAGGTCCCGAACCCGAACATGCCGGACAGCTGGGCGACGACCTCCCTCTCCATCTCGACGGTGGCCGGGCCGCCGTCGAACGCGTGGTTGTTCGGGTTGATCAGCATCGTCGCCAGGTAGCCGATGGTGGCAGCGAAGTGCGGCGGGCGCATCATGTGCCCGGCGTACGACGGGTGGAAGAAGGGGTAGTTCTTCCTGAGCCTCTCCGCGAAGTCGGCGAAGGCTGTCGTGAACGCGTCCTCGTCGACCTCCATCGACGGATGGGGTGAGAACGGTGGAAAGGAGTCCTGCCACTCGGCGTTCTCCTCAAGTGCCCGGGTCATCCACTTCATCAGATCCACGGATATCGTCGGCCTCCGTCGAAGGAAGAATCGTGCTGAGGGCGCTGCTCGCCGATCGGCCAGAAGAGCCGGTTCTCCGTGCACTGCTGCAAGTACTCGATGCCGTCTGTGCCACCGGTTCCGTTGCTGCTGCCTATCATCGATCTCGCGACGGAGTGGTGGGTGCGCTTCCACCTCTGGTGACTCTGTTCCAGCAGCTGCAACGCGTTCGTCACCATCGTGCTCTCCGCGTCGCTCCAGCTGCGGTGCCGGCGACGGTGCCAGGAGGACAGGGAGTCGTGCCCGGACAAGGCGCGCAGCCGCACGCGGGGAACGGAGAGGAAGGCGGGGGAGTCGAGACGACCTCTTCTCGGCAACGCGCAGAAGATCTCCACCAACTTGTACGCCTCAGACTGGATCGCGCTCGATCCGTCGGTCTGCGCGCGGAAGGCCCGGAAGTGGGCGGGCGGCATGGTGGCCAGCAGGCTGAACAGCCCTGACGCCTGGTCCAGTGCCGTCGCGGCCGACTCGATCCGGGCGGCGACCTCGGAGACGCACCCGGACGCCGCGACCACAACCGCATCCTCCAGCGTGGCCGCCATCATCGTGAAAACCGTCTCGTAGCACTGCAGAACTCGGATGAAGAGGTACTCGTCGTGGTGGTCCGAGACGGGAAGAACGCTGAAGCGGACGACTTCCTCGACCAGTTCTCCCGCGAAACCAGGGCTTGTGCTCGGTGGGCCGGTGATCTCGCTCAGCGCGGCTGCCTTGCGGATCCTCCTGAGGGCGACCTGATGACCTGGCCGGCCGCTCGGGAGCACCGTGCTGTCCGCGTTCTCCAAGGTCGTCCACTCGAACTCGGCCAGGTCGCGCAGGAGGTGCGAGACGAGGATCTGTCCGGTGTGGATGTCCGCTGACGTCGGCAGCAGGGGCTTCAGGACGTCCAGGGCCAGGTAGCTCCGGTAGGAGTACCGGTTTTCTGCCTTGTCCAGCACGCAGTGGTAGAAGTCCGCGACCACCGGCCCGGTCGCGGTGTCGGCGCGGCTCGCTCTGACCTGGTCCAGGGCCTCGTTCCCGAGCTTGTCCTTGCCGTGCCGCAGGATCTGCAGGCGTATCGCGCTCGCCAGGTCCGGTGTCGTTCCGGCCGGCTGTGCGTCGATGACGGAGGCTGCCGCGCGCTCGCTCACCGTCGTGCCCCGTGGCTCAGACATCACGCTGGAGACCGGGCGGAACCGCCGCGCCCATCCTGGCCAGCGCATAGGCTTGGTACGGTCCGGAGTAGACGTTGATGGCGTGGTTCAACCCGGCGTGCGCGTCACGCCAGAAACGCTGCATGGGCCGATCCGACCGCAGCGCGTTTCCGCCTGAATGGGTGTAGAGGCGGTCGAGCGCCTCCACAGCGCGTCGGCTGCCGCGGACCTGATCGACGCGGGCCGCCGCGCGGAGCTCGAACGGCACTTCGTCCCCGGAGTCGACGATGTCCCACATCCGGCCCACGTTGGCCATCATCTGGACGCGCGCCGACTCGACCTCGGAGTAGCACTCGCTCAGCTGCGCCAGGAGGAAGCTGTCCTCGCGCACCAGCCGGCCGGACTCGTCGACCCGATCGCGCTGGTAGTCGAAGGACGCGGCGAGGGCGCCACGGCACATGCCGATGATGGATGCCGTGATCGCGTTGGGGAAGATGGCGGACCAGGGCATGCGGAAGAGGGTCTCGCTCCTGCCCGCTTCCCGGGCCGCGACACCGCTGACGACCTTCTGCTCCGCTATCACGCGCTCGGCGGGGACGAACGCGCCGCTCACCGCGACATCCTTGCTTCCGCTGCCCCGCAACCCGACCGCGTTCCACGACCCGTCGATGATCGTGTAGTCGCTGCGCGGCAGCAGCATGTGCAGCGTTCCGTCGGAACCGGCGGGGCTGCCGTCGGCATCGACCACGGTCGCACCCAGCCAGGCCCAGTCGCAGTGGTCCGTGCCGGACGAGAACGCCCACCTGCCGGTCAGCAGGTAGCCTCCCTCGACCTTTCGCGCCTTGCCGAACGGTGAGAACGGCGACGCCATCCAGGTGTCCGGATCAGCCGCCCACACGTCGTCCTGAACGGACTCCGGCATCAGGGCCAGCTGCCACGGGTGGGAACCCAGAACGCCCGCGACCCAACCAGCAGCGCCGCACGACTCGGCCGTGAGGATCACCGCCTCCAGGAACTCTCTCGGGTCGGCCTCGAAACCACCGTGCTTCGCGGGTTGCAGCATTCTCATCACACCGGTTTTCCGCAGGATGTCCGCGGTGTGCGCGGGAAGTGCCCCCAGCTCCTCTGCTTCAGCCGCCTGGGTTCCGAGCTGCACACGTGAACCCTCGATCTTCTCCAGAACATCGGTCACCATGTGAAATGGTCCTTCATCGTGAAGTGTTGAGTGCTTCTGTCTTCGTTCGGAGCTTCAGCCGCGAATGCAGCAGATGTGCGGTCGCGGCCGCCGACAACGCGCAGATGACCGGGAGGAAGAAGGTCGGCCGGGCACCCAGCTCATCCGCGATCTTGCCGACGGTGGCGGTGCCCGAACCGAAGCCGAGCGAGAGACTGGACCACACCCAGTTCAGCCCCTCGGTCTGGATCGCCACCGGAACGAGCTCGTCGAGCAGGTGAAAGGCGTTGATGACGGTCGGCGCCATGCTGAGACCGTTGACCGCGGAGCAAGCCATGAGGACGAAGAGGCTGTCCGCGGTCAGGTAGAGGGCGGGGAGCAGGCCGAACGCCGAGGCGCTCAACGCAAGCCGCAGCGACGTCGGCCCGCTTCGCGTCCGCGAGCCGTACACGACGGCCGAAACGCCACTGCCCACCGCGAAGCACGTCAGAACGAGGCCGGCGCCACCCGGCTGCCCCAGCTCGGCGCACCGTGCGACGAGCAGCACCTCCGCTGCGCCGCAGGTGGCTCCCACCACGAGGAGCAGGACGAGCAGCAGCGGCATGCCCGGATACCGTGCGGCCAGGCGTCGATCCACTCGGGCGACGGGAGGCCGCCTGGGCGGCTCGGTGTGGCGCTGGAACAGCAGCCAGGTCGCGCCGGAGGCGGTGAGGAACGCCGAAGCGACGGCCAGGGACGGTGAGACGTGGATCGCGAGAGCCGCTGTCAGAAGAGGGCCGATCGCGAAGACGACCTCGTCCAGAACTGTTTCGACCGAATAGGCGGCGGATCTCTCAGGGGTGTCGTCCGGCCACATGGTCGCCCATCGCGCTCGCGTCATCGGGCCGGTGTTGACCCCTGAGGCGCCCAGGAGAAGAGCCAGGAGCAGGGTTGCCGGAAGAGGTGCGCTCAGCGCCACCGATCCGAGCATCGCCGTGGCGAGCACGAAATGCGCGAAAATGGACAGGAGCAGCGTTCTGCTCTGCCCGAAACGGTCTGCGATGATCCCGGCGACGGGACTGCCGAATGCGTTGCCGATCGTCCAGCAGCCGCTCACCAACGCGGCTTTCCCGTACTGGCCGGTGGGCAGGGCCAGCAACAGGAGCAAGCCGAGCGGGTAGATTCCGACGAAAAGGCGCGACAGCACGCCCGCGACGCAGAAGGACGTGGCACCGCGCTTGGCGAAGGCGCTGCGATAACCGGCGAACACAGCGGACCTCCAGGGGCGGTCGGACGAGGTGCTGAACAAGACAGCGACAATTCACCGCGCTCGGGGAGATCACGTCGCCGCAGCGCTCCGACACTGTGCACCGCGGGTGGTCGCGAATGCGAGACTCGTTTCGCCTGGCGGGACGGTTTTGTGAGAAATAGGCCGGTGATGGTGCCGCCCGTGTCCGAACGGGAAGCTCGCCAAGACGAACGGGCAAACCTCTTCGGCCCGTTGTTGACGGCCGGTACCCGGAGCTAAGGGGCGACCGGGCGTTGCGGGGCGGGCGAGCCCACCATCTCGCGCGGGCGCACGAGCGAGTGCTGCAACAGTCCGTCCAGCCGGGAACGCAGGAACAGGCGGTACGGGTTCGGCCCGCACAGACCCGCCAGGGTGGTCACGGCTCGCGAGTGCATGTCGTGGACCTCGCGGTCGTACAGCCGCACGGCACCAGGGGTGCTGGAGAGGTCCCGGAGCACCATCCTCGCGGTGGCGTTCCGGCCGGCCTCCTCGCCGAGCTGGATCATGTGGTGCCTGAGGTGCGTGCTCGCGATCTTGCAGGCGTTGGCGAGCAGCAGCGGTGGTGTGCGGTCGTCACCGGCGGAGTTCGCGGCGGCCTGGTCGGCCAGCAACCCGTACAGCCTCCCGAACTCACGCCACTGCGGCCCGTCCGAAGGCGCGCAGGTCCGCGCCGCCATGAACGCCTCGCGCGCGTATGCGTTGCTTCGAGCGCTTGACCTCGAATCGGAAACGACCGCCGGCTCTTCGAGGTCGGCGGTCCACCCCCTGCGGAGGTCCTCCGCGATGTCGAGAGAACGCAGGTAGCGCAACGGCAACCAGACCGCCGCCGCGCCCGTGCGCGTGTCCGCACCGGCCCACCACAACGCCGAGATCGCCGACACCGGCATGGCGTTGTGCGGAGAACCTCCCGCGGCCGCCGCGGTGACGACCGCGAACAGCCGGGCGAACACCAGGGGCGGCTCCACCTGCCTGAGGAGCTCGGCGCTCGACGGGGGAGCCACTCCGGCGGTGCGGAGATCGGTCGCGAGGCGGAGGTCCGCGTCGACGCAGCGAACGGCGATGCGCAGGGTCCTGGCGAAGTTGCCGAGCGGGGGCCGGGCGCGTTGTTCGGTGATGGCCATGGTGGATCCCGACTGCTCGGCTGGAGAGGTGCCGCGGACGGCGTGCATCACAGCACGCCGCAGGTCCGGCGGCGAAGTGTTGTCCCGCGCCGTGTCACCTTCGGGCCGATGACCGTGACGATTCGGGCACCGGGCGACCCCGGCCGCGGCCGACACGGCGAGCATTCGCGCGTTCGACGGGGCCGTGCGCGGTCCACTTCGGACCGAACTCCGGCGCCGCTCGAACGTGCCGGGCGCCGTCAGTGGCCGGTCGTGCCGAATCGGGTGGCCATCTGTGAACCGGTGGGCCGAGGAACCGCGGAACCCACCACGCATGTGCTGCGATGGCGCTGCAGTGCCGTCGGGTGAGTTCTGTGCACAAGCGGACAGGGTGAACGACATTTCCACTTCAACGTCTCAGCGCACCGGCCGGGCCGTGTGGGAGGTGCCGAGCCTCGCTGCCGCACTGGTGCCGCGAATGCCCGCTGCCACCCGCCCTTACCTGAGGCTTGCGCGTGTTCACGCTCCCATCGGCAGTTGGCTCTACCTCCTGCCCGGGCTGTGGGCGCTCGCTCTCGCGACGCCGGGGCTGCCGGACTGGCGCCGGGTGCTGCTGGTCGCCGTGGCTGCGGTTCTCGTGCGGGGGTTCGGCTGCACGGTCAACGACATCGTCGACCACCGGATCGACGCGGAGGTCGAGCGAACCGCGACGCGGCCGATCCCGGCGGGGGAGGTGGGTGTCGGGGCGGCGGTGGCGTTCGCCGTGGCGCAGGCACTGGGAGCACTCGGCGTCCTGATGGCGACCAGCGTGCCGGCCGCCGTGGTGGTGGCCGCTTCGTACCCGCTGGTGGTGGCCTACCCCTTCATGAAGAGGATCACCCACTGGCCGCAGGCCTGGCTGGGTGTCGTCTTCAACGGCTACGTCCTCGCCAACTGGGTCGCGGTGACGGGAGCGGTGGAGCTGCCCGCCGTCCTGCTCTTCGGTGCGGCGTTCTTCTGGACTTTGGGCTACGACACGATTTACGCCCACCAGGACAAGGAAGACGACGTCTTGGTGGGCGTGAAGTCCACCGCGCTGCTGTTCGGCGGCACGACCAAGGTCTGGGTGCTGGCCTTCTACACCGCCACCACCGCCGGGATCGCACTCGCGGGGGCCGCCGCCGGGCTGCACTGGTCGTTCTACGCCGTACTGGGCCTGGCCGCTGCCCAGCTCTGCTGGCAGGTGCGGACGGTGGACCTCGACGACCCCGCCGACTGCAGGCGGAAGTTCACCTCGAACCGCTACCTCGGGTGGATCGTGTTCGTCGCCATCCTCGTCGGGCAGGTGCTGTGAGCGCGTCTTGTGCCCCTGTGCACGTCGAACGCCTGACGACCCTCACCGCACTCCTGGCGGATCCTTCCCGGCTGGTCACCACCGTTCTCGAAGACTGGTGCGGCACAGCGGTCCGCGCTGAGGTCCGCCACCGCTCGGAGGAGTCGCTGGCCACATCGGCGGCCGGCTTCGGCACGGTCGTCAGCGCGGCTTTTCCCCCACTCGCGGAGGTGGTTGGGTTGCTCCGGCTCTCGGACGGGGCGCACCTGCAGCTCCGCGAGGTCGGACTCGGCGCGGGCGGGGGAGACCTCGTCAGGGCTGAGGCGGTCGTCGCGCTGGACCGCGTGAACACCGACGAGGTCGCGGTGCTGCGCACGTCGGACACGCCGCTGGGGCTCGCCCTGTCGGCGGGTGGGGTGCGGCGTCGGCTGGCTGCCGCGCCCGAGCTCGCGCAGGCGAGGGGAACCGTGCCGGAGACCGCCGACGCCCCGGTGCTGGTCGTGACCGCTGTGCTGTGCCGCGAGTCCGTCCCCGTCGCACTCGTGCGGGAGACGTTCCTGCGCCGGACGCTGGGATGAGGTCGTAGTGGACTCACCGATCACGATCTTCGACCGGCTGGGCACCGGCTCCACCCCGGTGGGTGCGAAGGTCCGGCTGCGCACCGCACACGTGCTCGGAGGTGGCGTCGCGGGACTCCTCGCGGCACGGGTCCTGTCCGACCACGCGGAGCAGGTCGTGGTGGTGGAACCCGACCGGCGCGAGTCACTCCTGTCCGGGGCGGTCCGGTCCGGTGCCCCGCAGGGCTCCCAGGTGCACCTGCTGCTCCCCGGCGGACGCAGGCAGGTCGAACGCTTCTTCCCCGGCTTCGTCGAGGAGGCCGTGGCCGCAGGGGCCGTGCTCTGCGAAGCCCGGCGGACGGTCGCCTACCTCGATGACGCCGAGCAGCTCCCGACACCGAACGCGGAGTTCCTCGCGAGCAGCCGCCCACTGCTGGAATCGTTGCTGTGGCGGCGTGTGCTGGCGCTGCCTGGCCTGTCGCTGGTCCACGGCCGGGTGACCTCCCTCGGCTTCGCGCACGAAGCGGTGAACGCGGTGCACCTGGCGCGGGACGGCCACCGGACCGAGATGGCGTCGGACTTCGTCGTCGACGCCACCGGTAGGGCCAGCAGGATCCCCGACTGGCTGCACCGCGGCGGATGGCC
Organism: Nocardia sp. NRRL S-836; assembly: GCF_001279525.1. GTDB lineage: Bacteria > Actinomycetota > Actinomycetes > Mycobacteriales > Pseudonocardiaceae > Lentzea. The sequence goes on from NZ_LGDY01000129.1 coordinate 48,472, forward strand.
TCGCCCGGAGACCGACCGGCTGGCGGCGGATGTCCGGTACTTCTCCGCGAGGTTCTCCCGATCATCCACCTGGGACGGACCGCTGTGCGGAATCGCCAGGTACACACCGGGATTTCCGACGGACATCGCGGGAGCGGCCGTCAACGCCGTCGAAGCGGGGCAGTGGGCGGTGATGCTCGCGCGGTACGGCGCCGGAGGTGACGGCCTCACCGCTGACGCGTTGACGGCGCGGTGCCGTGAGCTGCCACCGGTCTTCGCCGAGGCGGTGCGCGGCGAGCTGATCGGGGAGGTGGTGCCGCACCGGCACCCGCACAGCCGGTGGCGGCGCTTCGACGCGCTGGAACGCCTCCCCGCCCGGCTCGCGGTCGTCGGGGACGCGGTCGCGTCCTTCAACCCCGTGTACGGACAGGGCATGTCCTCGGCCGCACTGCACGCGTCCTGCCTTTCCGAGTTCCTGCGCTCCGACACGGACCTCGACGCCGCCGCCCGGTCGTTCTTCGACCTGCAGGGCGTCGTCACGGAAGCCGCGTGGCGCACCTCCACGGCGGCCGACGCCGTCCGGCTGGGGGTGGCCGGGAGCGCGCGGACCGAGGCCGAGCAGCGCCAGGCACGGGCAATGCGCCTGGTGCACCGGGCAGCGGCCCAGGACGTGGAGATCGCCACCGCTGTCCGGGCGGTGGGGTTCATGACCGCTCATCCGGCGACGCTGCTGTCACCGGAACTGGTGGCACGAGCGGCGAACGGCAACGGCGTGGAGGACCGATGAACGATCCCACTACTACGACGGCGCTCGACCGCTACCTGGAGCTCGCTGACCGCTTGGTGGCCGATCCCGCCGCACTGGCGGAGCTGGGCACGGTCTTCGCGGCCGGCGCGGTCGTGCGGCTGCACGACCGGGACGTGGTCGGCATCGAGGCGCTGACCGAGTTCTACCGCACGTTCGCCGCGACCTTCGAGGAGACCAAGCACTTCTGGAACACCGAGGTCCTCGCGGACGGCACGCTCAGGGCGCGGTGGGCCGTGGCGGGCCGGCGAACGGGGGGAGCGGTGATGGCCGCTTCCGGGACCGAGCACGCGACCGTCGACGCGTGCGGGCTGATCACCGCGCTGCGCAACGAGTTCGAGCCCACCGGCACGGAGAGGTCCGGCTGAGGTGCACGAGAACCTGACGCGCCGGTGGGCGCTGTACGCACACGAACGGAACTGGGGCGACCGCACGGCGTTCCACGCCGACGGCAGGGCTTGGACGTTCGCCGAGGTCTTCGCCGGTGCGGCCAGAACCGCCACCGGCTACCGCTCGCGCGGCCTGCGTCCCGGCGACCGGGTGCTGCTCGCGCTGCCCGACAGCGTGGAACTGGTGTGGTGCCTGCTCGGCGCGTGGCAGGCGGGCCTGGTGGCGATCCCGGTGAACGTGCAGATGAGCCGGGACGACCTGAGCCGTGACGTGCGCACGGCCGAAGCCGCACTCGTGGTGGCGGATCCGGAGACCGCCGGATGGCTCCTGCCCGACGCCGTCGAGGCCGGGGTGCTGTCCGCGGCCGACCCCAGCGGTGAGTTCGCCGCCGGTGGCGACGCGCCCGCGCTGGCGATGTTCACGTCCGGCACCACCGGCGTGCCCAGGCTGTGCTTCTTCCGGCATCGCGACCTGGGCGCTCCGGACCTGGGCGGGCTACCGGTCGGGCCGGAGAGCGTCGGGCTCTCGCTGTCGCGGATGTACTTCGTCGGCGGGCTGAGCGCCTCGGTCCTGACGACCCTGGCGACCGGTCAGGTGGCGGTGCTGTCCCGTCCGCGCGCGACCCCGGCCGAGGCGGTCCGGCTCGTCGGCAGGCACCGCGTGTCGGTGTTGTTCGCCCAGCCCAGCTTCCTCGCGCGGATGCTGCTCGAACCCGGTGGTCCGGACGCGCTCGGGGGAGTGCGCCTGGTGCTGTGCGCGGGTGAGGTCCTCACCGCCCGGCTGCGCGCACAACTGGTGCCGATCCTGGGAAACCGCCTGCTGAACATCTACGGCGCCACGGAGATCGGCGGGATCGCCTTCGGCGCGCCCGCGGCGCACAGCTCACCCTCCGCGGTCGGCATGCCCTTGCCGGGCAAGCCCGTGCGCGTCCTCGACGCTGGAGGACGTGAGCTCCCGCGCGGTGACAGGGGAGAGCTGAACGTCTTCGTGCCGCTCGGCACCCGAGGTGTCGAACGCTGCAGCCGCGGACCGGACGTCGTGACCGACGTGTGGTGGCCGACCGGCGACCTCGCGTCCGTGGACGACGATGGCGTGGTGCACGTGCACGGACGGCTCGACGACGTCGAGGTCGTGGGTGGGCAGAACGTGGTACCGGCCGAGGTCGAGCGGCTGCTGGAGCGCCATCCCGGTGTGCTGGAGGCGGCAGTGAGCTCGGTACGCCGCCCTGCGGGTGACACCAGCTTGCGCGCGTACGTCGTGACCACGGCGGAGCAGTCCGAAAAGGACGTACTTGCGGACGAGCTGGTCGAGCTCGCCCGGTCTGAGCTGTCGTGGTACAAAGTGCCGCAGGACGTCGTGTGGCTGGAGGCGCTTCCGCGCAACGCCAACGGCAAGCTGCTGCGCCGGGTGCTCCGCGAGCGAGGAGGCCAGTTCGCCTGAGCGGTCTCCGGGACGGTCGAGTCCTTCTCCGGCTCACTCACGAGAGGAAGTGGTGTGGAGTGTTTCGAGAGGTGCCGGTGCTCCCGGTGGTCATTCCCCTGGCAGCGGTGGTCTTCCTGGCCCTGCTGGCGCACCTGCGCCGCCGCGACCGCCTCACGGCACCTCGTGCCGCCGTCGCTCTCGTGCTCTGCGTGTACGTTGCGGGAGTAGTGGCGAACACGGTGTTCCCGATCTTCCTGAACATGCCCGCGGGCGATCCGCAGTGGAAGGTCTACTTCGGACTCGTCCACGGCTACAGCGTCGAAGACGCGCTGCAGAACATCGTGGTCTTCGTACCGGTCGGGGTGATTTTGCCGCTGCTCCTGGCCAAGGCTTCGTGGTGGCGTGTGCTGGCCGTGGCGGCGGCGTTCAGCCTGGCGATCGAGGTGACCCAGTTCTTCACCGGCAACCTCCTGGGCGGCGGCCACCTGACCGACGTGAACGACCTGTTCTTCAACGTGGTCGGCGCTGCGCTGGGGATGGGCGTGTTCTCCGCGTTGTCCAAGGTGCCGGCCGCTGCCGCTCTCATCGACCGGTTCCGCTGGAGCTGACCCGCATCAGCCGGGCAGGAGCTCGAGCTCCGCTTCCGCGATGTCCCGCTGCGCGCGGTTGCCCAGAGCGTCGAGCTTCCCCAGAGCGAACACCAGACAGGCCCGAGCTTGCTCGACCTCACCCGTGCGACGCCGCGCGACACCTTCGCTGAGCGCCAGTTCGGCTTCGGTGCGGTAGCTCATCTGGAGCGCACCGATCGTCGTTCTCGCATCGTGATAGCTGTCCGCCGCCTCCCTCCAGCGCCCCAACGCCGACAGGCAGTCGCCCATGAGCGTCAACAGCAGCGCCATGACCCTGCGCGCCGTTTCCGGGTTGGTCTGGTCGCGGTTCTGCCTCGTCTGCTCCAGTGTGCTCGCGAACAGTTCCAACGCGTCGGAGAACCTCCCAGCGCCCAGCAGGGAGGTGCCCAGGGCGAGGGACGTCCAGACCCGTTGCTGGAAGTAGGCGAACTCCCCGGATCCCTCGTAGGCGAGGTTGTTGTGTTCGAGCGCTTCCTCGGTCCTGCCGAGGCGCGTGAGCGCCAGTCCGATGGACGCGTTGGCGGACATGACGATCCGGCGGTGACCGATTTCCTCTGCGAGTGCGACCGCTTCTCGCAGCGTCGCGAGCGCGAGCTCGGGGTCGTCGGCGGAGCGGTCCTGCGTCCAGCCGAGCAGGCTGAGCATCTCGGCCTCACCGCGCCGGTCACCGAGCGCCCTGGCAGCCTGCAGACCGAGTTCGAAGACCTCGTCCCAGCGGTGCTTCTGCTCGCGGCCGAAGGCATAGCGGTGGATCGAGCCGGCCAGGTCGAGCACCTGGCGGTGCCGGCCGCGAGCCACTCGGCCGCCTGTTCGTACGACCGGAACGGGCAGTCCGGCGGCACGTCCCGCACCTCCGGGAAGAACAACCTGCCCGCGGCGCCCGCCAGCCCCAGAACGTGCGCGGCGAAAGCGTCGCGCAGCTGGTCGCGCACGTCCTGCGGCTCTTCCTCGAGCCAGCGTTCACGGGCGAAGATGCGGATCAGGTCGTGGAACTGGAAGCGCACTGACTCGGTCGTGATGTTGAGCAAGGACATCTCGACGAGCTCGTCCAGCACCAGACCGACCTCGGCCACCGGCACACCGGTCGTCACAGCGGCGAGATCGTCGTCGAAGTGCACGCCGGGCACGACGGCCAACCGGCGGAACACCGATCGGGCCTGCGGCGACAACGCCTGGTACGACAGCGC
>NZ_LGDY01000130.1 GCF_001279525.1 Nocardia sp. NRRL S-836
GCCTGGGGTGGTTCGGCTTGGGAAGCGTCGGCGGCGGGGTTGCCTCCGCACCGCTCCGCTTCCCGCGCCGACGCTTCCCAAGCCGACGCATCCAGCGCCGCCGCCGCGCAACGCCGCCCCGCCGCGCAACGCCGCCCCGCCGCGCAACGCCGCCCCGCCGCGCAACGCCGCCCCGCGGGCTCTGCACTGCCGAGGTTCGTCTCGCTTGCCACGCCGCGCGTCGCCGCCCAGTGCCCAGCGCACCGACGCCCAGCGCACCGACGCCCAGCGCCCAGCGCCCAGCGCACCGACGCCCAGCGCCCAGACCCGCCTCGCGCGGCCGCCTCGCGCGGCCGCCTCGCGCGGCCGCCTCGCGCGGCCGCCTCGCACGGCCGCGCCGCAACGCCGCAACGCGCCGCCGTGGGGCTCCGCACTGCCAGTTCGTCTCGTTTGCCACGTCTCGTGTCGCTGCTCAGTGTCCAGCGCTCCGCTGCCCAGCGCCCCGCCGTACCGTGCCGCGTTCCACCACGCACCGCCGTGCTCTGCACCGCCTCGCCTCGCCACCTCGCCCTGGGCTCGCAGCACCTCGCCTCGCCACCTCGCGGCACCTCGCACCTCGCGACACCTCGCCGCGGCTCGCGCCACCGCTCGGCGCCTTGCGCCGCCTCGCCTCGCGGTACCTCGCCGCGCCGCAAGCCTTGCGCCGCCGCTCCGCTCGGCGCCTCGCGCCGCCGTTCCGCACCATCCCGCCCACGCCAGGCCCGTTCCACACCCGGCCATCGGCCCACACGCCAGCTGGCGTCACGTCCCAGCGGTGGCAGCGATCGCCGTCGGCCGGTGGGTCACCGCACGCCGAGGCGTTTCAGCACGCTCGTCGTGATCCCGGCCGCGTCCAGGCCGTGGGCGCGCAAGATGCGGGCCCGTGAGTCGTGCGGCAGGAAGCGGGGTGGCAGTGCGAAGGTCGCCACGCACGTCGGGCCGCCGGTCAGCGCCTGGCCCAGCCGGGCGCCCAGCGCGCCGGTCGACGTCGTGTCCTCCACGGCGAGGACCAGGCGGAAGCCGCCGCTGTAGCGGACGAGGTGCGGGTCGAGCGGTGCGGTCCAGCGCGGGTCGACGACGGTGACGCGCACGTCGTGTGCCGCCAGTTCCCGCGCCGCGGCCAGGCAGGGGCCGGCGAGCGGGCCGACCGCGATCAGCAGCACGTCGGCGCCGGGGGTCTCGTGCAGCACGTCGAAGTGGCTCACGCGGCGCAGTGCCGGGACGTCCGGGCCGGCGGCGGCCTTCGGGTAGCGCACGACCGTGGGGCCGTCCGAGACCTCGACGGCCTCGCGCAGCAGCGCGGCCAGCGATGCCGGGTCGCGGGGTGCGGCCAGGCGCAGGCCCGGTACCACCGGGAGGATCGAGGCGTCCCACATGCCGTGGTGCGAGGCGCCGTCCGGGCCCGTGACGCCGGCCCGGTCGAGCACGAACGTCACCGGCAGGCGGTGCAGCGCCACGTCCATCAGCAGCTGGTCGAAGGCGCGCGAGAGGAACGTCGCGTAGATGGCCACGACCGGGTGCAGGCCGCCCATCGCCATGCCCGCCGCCGACGTGACGGCGTGCTGCTCGGCGATGCCGACGTCGAAGACCCGGTCCGGGTAGCGCACGGAGAACGGGCGCAGGCCGACGGGTTCGAGCATCGCGGCGGTCAGGCACACCACGTCGGGGCGGTCGGCGCCGATCGTCACGATCTCCTCGGCGAACACGTCGGTCCACGTGCGCGCTGGCACGGCACCGGACGCGCCGACCGCGTGCATGCGGTCGGTCTCGTCGGTCTCCGCGGCCTCGTAGCCCTTGCCCTTCACCGTCTTGCAGTGCACGACCACCGGCCGGTTGAGGGACTTGGCCTCCCACAGGGCGTTCTCGACGGCGTGCACGTCGTGGCCGTCGACCTCGCCGATGTACGAGAGGCCCAGCGCCTCGAACAGCCCGCGGGCCGAGCCGTCGAGCAGCGACGCCGCGAACCCGCCGGCGGTCGGGTCGTAGGAGCGGCCGTTGTCGTTGAGCAGCACCACGACCGGCCGCGACGAGCCGCCGATGTTGTTCAGCGCCTCCCAGCACATGCCGCCGGTCAGCGCTCCGTCGCCGACGACCGCGACCACCCGCCGGTCCGCGTCGCCGAGCTCGAACGCCTTGGCCAGACCGTCCGCATAGGACAGAGCCGTGGAGGCGTGCGAGTTCTCGATCACATCGTGCGCCGACTCCGCCGCCGACGGATAGCCGGACAGGCCACCGGCCTGCCGCAACGAGTCGAAGTCCGGGCACCGGCCGGTGAGCATCTTGTGCACGTACGACTGGTGCCCGGTGTCGAACAGCACCACGTCCACCGGCGACGAGAACACCCGGTGCAGCGCGATGGTCAGCTCCACCGCGCCCAGGTTCGGACCGAGGTGCCCACCGGTGCGGCACACCTTGCCGATCAGGAACGACCGGACCTCCGCGGCCAGCTCCGCGAGGTCGGCGGAGGCCAGTGCGCGCACGTCCGCGGGCGAGGTGATGTCAGCCAGCACCGCGCACCGCCGGCGGCAGTGTGAACGAGATGGTCTCGGTCGCCGTCGTGTGCGTGGACACCGACACCGCACCCAGCGCCCGCAACGTGGCCACCACCTCGTCGACCAGCTCGGGTGGCGCCGACGCTCCCGCCGAGAGCCCCACCGCCGACACGCCGGCCAGCCACGCCGGGTCGATCTCGGAGGCGTCGTCGACCAGGTGCGCGGGTGTGCCGGTGCGGGCCGCCAGCTCCACCATCCGCACCGAGTTCGAGGAGTTCTTCGAGCCCACGACCAGCACCAGGTCCGACTGCGCGGCCACCTCCCTGATCGCGATCTGCCGGTTCGTGGTGGCGTAGCAGATGTCGTCGGAACCCGGCCCGCGCACGTGCGGGAACTTCCGCTCCAGCGCCGCGACCACCTCGGCCGTCTCGTCCACGGCCAGCGTCGTCTGCGTCAGGTACGACACCGGCCCGGTCACCTCCAGCGCCTCGACGTCCGCGACGGTCTCCACGAGCACCATCCGCTCGGGCGCCTCTCCCAGCGTGCCCTCGACCTCCTCGTGGCCCGCGTGCCCGATGAGGACGATCGTGTCGCCGCGGTCGGCGAACCGCCGCGCCTCCGCGTGCACCTTGGCCACCAGCGGGCAGGTCGCGTCCAGCACGTCCAGCGACCGTTCGACGGCCTCGGCGCGCACCGCGGGGGAGACGCCGTGCGCGGAGAAGACGACCGTGGCACCGGGCGGCACCTCGGACAGCTCCTCCACGAACACGGCGCCACGGGCCTCCAGCCCGCGCACCACGTGGACGTTGTGCACGATCTGCTTGCGCACGTAGACGGGGCCGCCGCGCTGGTCGAGCAGCCGTTCCACGATCTCGATCGCCCGCTCCACCCCGGCGCAGAACGACCGGGGCGATGCGAGCAGCACCGAGCGCGGCGGGTGTTGGGTCATCAGGCGCCTTCCACGGGGGTCAGTGGTCTCGGTGGGTGACCAGTTGGGCGAGCGTGCCGAGCTCCACGGCCGCACGCGCGGTCGGCGAGGCCTCGCCGAGGTGCCGCAACGCCTCCGTGTGCAGCTCGTCGGCCTGGTCCTGGCTCCACGCGCGCCCGCCGGCGGAGTCCACCAGCGCCGCCGCCGCGGCCAGCTCGTCCGCCGACAGCTCACCGGAGCGGAAGTACAGCGAGGCCAGCTCGGCCGACGCGGCCGTGTCCGCCGTCAACGCCCGCACCACCGGCAGCGACTTCTTGCGGCTGTGCAAGTCGGTGTGCGCGGCCTTGCCCGTCACCGCCGGGTCGCCCCAGATGCCGAGCAGGTCGTCCACGTGCTGGAACGCCAGCCCGAGCTGGGTGCCGTACCCGCGCATCGACTCGACCTGCTCGTCGGACCCGCCGCCGTACAGCGCGCCCAGCGCCGTCGAGGCACCCAGCAGCGCGCCGGTCTTGCCCAGTGCCATCGTGACCACCTCGGTCACGGCCACGTCGGTGCGCGTCTCGAAGTCGAGGTCGTGGGCCTGCCCGTCGAGCAACGCCAGCACCGCGTCACCCAGCGTCCGGATCGCCTCCAGCGCCCGCGGGTGCCCGGACGCCGCGAGCACGTCCACGGCCAGCGCCTGCAACGCGTCACCGGCCAGGATCGCCGCGTTCACCCCGAACACCGTCCACGCCGTGGCCCGGTGCCGGCGCGTCTCGTCGCCGTCCATCACGTCGTCGTGCAGCAGCGAGAAGTTGTGGATCAGCTCCACCGCCACCGCCGCCGGGATCGCCGCCGCCGCCTTGCCGCCGACGGCCTCGGCCGCCAGCAGCACCATCGCGGGCCGGATCGCCTTGCCGCCGTTCTCCAGCACCGGGTTGCCGTGCTCGTCGCGCCACCCGAAGTGGTACTCGGCGATCACGCGCATCGACTCGGGCAGCTGGGTGACGGCCCTGCGCAGAGCCGGAGCGACCATGCTCCGGCTCCACGCGAGCACCTCGGCCGCGGGGCGTCCCGCGGCGAGCCGTTCTGTCCTCCCGGAGGAGATCTCCGCTGTCATGATCAGAGACCGATCTCCACGTTCTCCAGCACGCCCAGCGCGTCCGGCACCAGCACCGCGGCCGAGTAGTAGGTCGACACGAGGTACTTGAGCATCGCGTGCTCGTCGATGCCCATGAACCGCACGTTCAGGCCGGGCTCGTACTCGTCGGGGATGCCGGTCTGGCGCAGGCCGATGACGCCCTGCTTCTCCTCGCCGAGCCGCATCGCGATGATCGACGTGGTGCCGTTCCTGTTGACCGGGATCTTGTCGCACGGCGCGATCGGCACGCCCCGCCACGTCTGCAGCGGCCTGCCCTCCACCTCGGTGGGCGGCGCGTACAGGCCGCGTGCGGACAGCTGCCGCCCGAACGCCGCGATCGCCTTGGGATGGGCGAGGATCAGCCGGGTGTTGCGGCGCCGCGAGATCAGCTCGTCCATGTCGTCCGGCGTGACCGGGCCGGACCTCGTGCTGATCCGCTGCTTGAGGTCGGCGTTGTGCAGCAGGCCGAACGACCTGTTGTTGATGATCTCGTGCTCCTGGCGTTCGCGCAGGGCCTCGATGGTGAGCCGCAGCTGGTGCTCGACCTGGTCCATCGGCTGGCTGTAGAGGTCGGCGACGCGGGTGTGGACGCGCAGGACCGTCTGCGCCACCGACAGCTCGTACTCGCGCGGGCGCAGCTCGTAGTCCACGAACGTGCCGGGCAGCACCGGCTCGCCGACGTGACCGGAGGCGATCTCGATCTCCGCCTCGCCGTGCTTGTTCTGCGGGGCCGACGGGTGCGCCAGCTGCTCCGCGATGTGGCCGCGCAACGGCTCGATCTGGGCGCTGAGCTGGTTGAACACCGAACGCGGCAGCTCCACGACGGTCGTGTGCGTCAACGCGCGCGCGGTGAACCCCCACGACACCTCGGCACCGGACAGCACCTCGTTGTCACCGAAGTGCTCGCCGTCGGCCATCGTGCCCAGCGCCACGTCGTCGCCGTACTTGCCGCGGCCGGTCTTGGCGACCTTGCCGTGCGCGATGACCACGATGGTGTCGGCCGGGGTGTCGCGTTCGGCGATCACGTCGCCCGGCTGGTACTCGCGCTGCTCGAACCGGCTCGCGAGCGCGGTGAGCGCGTCCTCGTCGTCGAACCCGCACAGCAGCGGGAACTCGGCCAGCTCCTGCGGCACCGGGCGGACCTCGGAGCCGACGCTGGTGAACGTGACCCGGCCGTCGCCGATCGCGAACGTGAGCCGCCGGTTGACCCGGAAAGCACCACCCTTGGCCTCGACCCACGGCAGCAGGCGCAGCAGCCACCGGGGCGAGATCCCCTGCATCTGCGGTGCGGACTTGGTGGTCGTCGCGAGGTTGCGCGCAGCGGCCCGCGACAGGCTCCGCTGCTGGTCCTCGACCCCAAGACCCGGATCGATAACAGTCACTGCAAGTCCTGCCAATCTGTGGTGAGCGAAGGGAACTCAGCGAACGAGGACAGCGGCGGTGCCGAGTCCGGACGGTGCGTGGAAAGACCGTCGGGTGGGGGTGGGGGAGGAGCGGTACCGGCCGGAGCGCTGCGTCCACAGCAGCTCGCCGGCCAGCCACGACCGCATCGCCTCGGCGTACCGGGACAGCCCGGCCTTGGCTTGCGCGTCGAGGTCGTACTCGGCCGCGAGTGCCGGCAGCTCCGCCATGATCGCGCCGATCTGCCGCAGCCTGGCCGAGATCAGGTCGCCGACGACGCCCACGGCCTGCTGCAGCTCGCAGTCGAAGAACTGCCGCACCGCCAGCACCGCGCTCGCCGTGCTGCCGCCGGTCGCGTGGACGCGGTCGAAGTTGTAGATGTCCGTGCGCAGCGCGGGCACGTCGCCGAACGAGTCGACCAGCGCCCTCATCGTGGAGTTGCGCAGCAGCTCCTCGGGCAGGTCGGCCCGCGCCGCCTTGCGCACCAGCCGTGCCGACAGCTCGCCCATGACCGACTTGCGGCGCATCTCCACCAGGTCGATGGGATCGGGCACCCGGCCCTGGACGGTGTTGTGCAGCTCCCACAGCAACGCGTCGAGGTGGTCGAGCAGCAACGTGCGGTCGGCCTCGTCCGGCGTGCCGCGCGAGAGCAGGTCCGCGAGCCCCCTCTCGGCGGGGTGCAGCGGTGTCGCCGACGGGTTCGTGAGCACCGCCTTCAGCCGGGCCACGAACGCCTTGCCGCCCACGAGGTCACGGGTCCGCAGGAACCCGTCGAGGAACGCGTCGTCGACGTAGAAGCCCCAGACGCCCCAGTCGTTGACGTACTGCAGCTCGTCCTGGGCCAGTGCCGGGAACGTCAGCGGCATGAAGCCGCCGTAGTCCGCCGTGTCGTAGAACGCCTCGGTCCACGGGATCCCGGTGAACATGCCCATGTTCCGCGCCCACGTCCTGCTGCGCTGCCGCACGCGGTCCACGTGCGGCGAAAGCCGGGCCGCGTAAGGCATGTCGAACGTCGGCACCTCAACCACGGGCCACTCCCAGCCACGCGCCGGACGTGCCCAGGCCGGTCGGCCCGCGCAGGATCGTGCGGAAGAACGCGCTGTTGCCCGCGCCGCCGTCCTCGGCCTTGGTGTACCGGCCGGCGTGCAGGTGCCACTCGTGCCCGCCGGACTGCCAGTCCTGCAGGCCTTTCACGTACTTGAGCACGCGCGCCTGTTCCAGCGGGTCGGTCCCGTGCTCGGCGAACAACGCCGGCAGCTCGGTGAACACGGTGTTCTCGAACTGGTGCAGCCGGGAGGTCAGCAGGTTGTTCACCGCCTCCACGGCGGTCTGCGTGTCGTGGCCGAAGAACTTCTCGAAGACGAGCACCCCGTTGGAGTTCTCGCCCTCGCGCAGCACCTCGCGTTCGTAGGAGAAGATGTCGTTGCGCAGGTGGATCGCGTCGGAGAACGTGTCGGACAGCACCCGCAGCGGGCGGGTGCCCGCGATGGACGCGGGCACCTCGGCGGCTTCGGAGACCTCCACCAGGTTCGCCGACCACGGTGCGCCGCCGACCTTGCGGCGCATCTCGATGTACTCGATCGGGTTGGCGACCGTGCCGCTCTCGATGTTCTTGATCTCCCACATGCATTCGAGCAGCAGGTTGTGGGTGCTCGTGGTGAACCGGCGCCGCCAGTCCTGCGACATCAGCGGAATCGTGCGCTGCCACAGGTCGACGAGCCCGCGTTCGGTGGGGTTGCGCGGCTCCGGCGCCGGGTCCGTGCCGTTGATCGGCATGAACGCCGGCAGCCGGTCCAGGTACGCCTTCGCCCCCGTCACGTCCTTGGACTGCTTGAACTCCGCGAAGAACTCGTCGTCGAAGTAGAAGACCCAGACGTACCAGTCGGTGATGAGGTCGAGGACCTCCGCGGGGGCGTCGGGGTGGGTCCACGCGCACATGAACCCGTAGTCGTCGCCCGCGAGGACCTCCTCGGTCCACACGCCGGTGTCGAGCATGCCCATGTCCCGCGCCCACCGGGTGGAGTGGACGCGGGCCCGTTCGAGGTGCGGGCTCATCCGTGCCGGGTGCGGCACGTAGAACTCCGGCATGGTGAAGGAGGCCAACGCCTAGCCCTCGCGGCCGAGCTCGACGTGCTCCAGCACACCGATCGCGTCCGGCACCATGATGGCCGCCGAGTAGTAGGCGCTGACCAGGTAGTTGATGATCGCCTGGTCGTTGATGCCCATGAACCGCACCGACAGGCCCGGCTGGTACTCGTCGGGGATGCCGGTCTGGTGCAGGCCGATGACGCCCTGGTTCTGCTCGCCGACGCGCATGAGCACGACCGAGGACGTGCGGGTGTCCGAGATCGGGATCTTGTTGCACGGCAGCAGCGGGATGCCGCGCCAGGCGGGCACCTGCTGGCCGTTGAAGTCGATGTGCTGCGGGTAGACGCCGCGCTTGTTGAGCTCGCGGCCGAACGCCGCGATCGTGCGCGGGTGCGCCAGGAAGTAGTGGGGTTCCTTCCACACCAGCGAGATCAGCTCGTCAAAGTCGTCCGGGGTCGGCGGGCCGGAGCGGGTGTGGATGCGCTGCTTGAGGTCGGCGTTGTGCAGCAGGCCGAACGACCTGTTGTTGATGATCTCGTGCTCCTGGCGTTCGCGCAGGGCCTCGATCGTGAGCCGCAGCTGCTGCTCGACCTGGTCCATCGGGTGGTTGTAGAGGTCCGCGACGCGGGTGTGCACCTGCAGCACGGTCTGCGCGACGCTGAGCTCGTACTCGCGCGGCGAGAGCTCGTAGTCGACGAACGTGCCGGGCAGCACCGGCTCGCCCTCGTGACCGGAGGCCAGGTCGATGGCGGCCTCGCCGTACTCGTCCTGCGGCTTGCTGCGGTTGTTGAACATCTGCTGGATGTGTGCGCGCAGGCCGCCGGCCTCGCCGTTGAGGGCCTGGAAGTCCTCCCAGGACAACGTGAGCACGGTGACGGGGGTGACGGCCTTGACCGAGTACTCCCACTCGCCCTGCGGGCCGGCGAGCACGGTCTCGCCGAAGTACTCGCCGTCGGCCATGTTGCCGAGCACGGTCTCGCCGCCGTACTCGCCGGTGCCGATCTTGTCGACCTTGCCGTGCGCGATCAGCACGACCTGGTCCTGCGGACGGCCCTTCTCGACGATGACGTCGCCGACGCGGTACTCGCGCTGCTGGAAGCGGCCGGCCAGCGCGGCCAGCACGGCGTCGTCGTCGAACCCGCGCAGCAGCGACAGCTCGGTGAGCTCCATCGGGATGACGCGGATGTCGGCGCCGGTGTTGGTGAACGAGACACGTCCATCGCCGAGCGTGTAGGTGAGACGGCGGTTGACCCGGTACGCACCACCCGCCGCCTGCACCCAGGGCAGCACCTTGAGCAGCCAGCGGGAGGTGATCCCCTGCATCTGCGGAACGGACTTGGTGGTCGTGGCCAGATTACGAGCGGCGGCCGTGCCCAAACTCAGCTGCTGACGGCCCTCATTGAGGTCAGAATCCGTCACAGTCACAACTGCACCCACCCATCTCGACGCGCTAATGGACCAATCCGACTAAGCCGGAAGGGACGTTAGTTCGCGCGATTGTGCGCTGTGAAGCGGCCAAGAAGGCGACATTCGGGTGGGTGGATTAGGCCTGAAAGTGTTACGCAGCGTGCAACTCTTGACACGCCTGACCACAGGGGTGGCACCAGGGTGGGTGAGCAGGCGCTATTCGCACCGACGTGGAATCGACCGCTCGTTTGGCCCAGTAGGACCACCCTTTTGTGTGCATTGCACAAGGCGTTCCACTGCTATGGAACACCACTGCGAGTGGGTTGAAAACCACCCGAAGTGGTGTTCTTCAATATGCCGTGGTGTCGCCGGGGGTGGTGGTCGGTACAAGTGATGATTTTGTACCCACGGCTATTCGTGCTAAAACGCTCCGCGAGCGTTCAGGAACGTTTCCAGCGCGCTGACGACGAACGCGTGGTCCTCGGCCTGCGGCAGCCCGGACACGCCGACCGTGCCGACCGGCCCGGTGCCGCGGACGATCACCGGGAAGACGCCGCCGTGCGCCGCGTAGCGGTCGGGGTCCAGCCGCGACTCCGCCTCGAACGTCGTGCCCTTCTCGCGGAACGACGTGCCCACCTGGAACGAGCTGTGGCCGAAGAGGTCGACCACGCGGGCCTTGCGCTCCAGCCACCGGTCGTTGTTCGGCGCGGTGCCGGGCAGCGCGGCGTGGAAGAGCCGGTGTCCGTTGCGCCGCACCGAGATCGCGACCGGCAGCCCCTGCTCGCGCGCGGCCTGGAGCAGGTGCAGGCCGAGGTCGATGGCCGTGTCGTTGTCGAACGTGCCGAACTGCAGCCGCTCCTCCTGGGCGAGCAGCTCGTCGCTGGTGGGGGTCACAGGGTCACCACCCGGTTCTCGTGCGCGGACGTGAAAGCGGCCTCGATGACCCGCAGCGCGTGCACGGCCCCTGCCGGGTCGACCGGGATGCGCCCGGCCTGAAGCTCGGCGTAGAAGTGCTGGTAGGCGCCCCGTTCGACGGGAACCTCGGTGGTCTCGTCCACGACGCCGAGGCGGCCGGTGCGGGTCTCGGCGCCCCAGCCGGCGTCGGTCGGGCGGCGGCCGGCGTCGAGCGCGTCCTCCTGCTCGTCCAGGCCGTCCACGACGAACGCGCCCTCGCTGCCCAGGACGCGGAACCTCGGCCCGTGGTGCGCGGCGTGCGCGTTGGCCCACAGGTGCGAGCGGACGCCGTTCTCGTGCGTCAGCGCCACGAACACGTCGTCGTCGACCTGCACGCCGGGGCGGCGCAGGTCCAGCTCGGCGTAGACGTGCCGCACCGGGCCGAACAGCTGCAGCGCCTGGTCGACCAGGTGGGCGCCGAGGTCGTAGAGCAGCCCGCCGGCCTCCTCCGGTGCGCCCAGCTCACGCCAGTTGTCCCACACCTGCGGCACCCAGCGCTCGTAGCGGGACTCGAACCTGCGGACGTCGCCCAGGCGGCCGAGGACCTCGCGCACGGTCAGGAAGTCGCTGTCCCAGCGGCGGTTCTGGAACACCGTCAGCGGCACGCCCTTGGCCTCGGCCAGCGCCACGAGCTCCTGCGCCTGCGCGCTCGTCGGCGCGAACGGCTTGTCGACCACGACCGCGACGCCCTTGTCGATCGCGCGCCGCGCGTACTCGACGTGCGTGCGGTTCGGCGTGCCGACGACGACCAGGTCGAGGTCCAGCTCGAACAGCTCGTCCGCGGTGACGATCTTCGCCTCCGGGTGGGCCGCGCGGGCCTGCGCCTGCCGCTCCGGGTTCGCCGTCACGATCGCGACGAGCTCCATGCCCTCGGTCGAGCTGATGAGCGGGGCGTGGAAGACCCGCCCCGCGATGCCGTAGCCCAGCAGTCCCACACGTGTCATGCTCCCGATTAAAGCAACGCTGTTGCATAATTGCCACATGGACCTCGCGTCAGTGCGCTCGCACAACGACAGGACCGTGCTCAGGCTCGTCCGCGCAGGGGCGCTGAGCAGGGCGGACATCGCCGCCGAAGCCGGGCTCACCCCGCAGGCGGTGTCGAAGATCGTGGCGCGGCTGCTGTCGGCCGGACTGCTGGAGGAGACCGGCGCGGTCCGCGGTGGCGGACGCGGCAAACCCCGCATGGCGCTCCAGCTGCGCGGCGACGGGGCGTGCGCGTACGGCGCGTACGTCGACCGCGACGAGCTGCGGGTGGTCCGGCTCGACCTGGCCGGCACGCAGGTGTCGTCGTCGGTCGTGCCCCTCGCCCCCATGTTCGCGCCCGCCGACGTGCTGGACGCACTGGCGCCGCTGGTACAACCGGGGGAGAACGTGCTCGGGCTCGGCATCGCCATCGCGGGCCCGCTCGACTTCCGCGACGGCGTGGTCTCCCCGAACGGCCTGCCGGGCTGGTCGGCGGTGCCGTTGCGGGCACTGGCCGAACAACGGCTCGGGCTGCCGGTCGTGGTGGACAAGGACACGAACGCGGCGGTGCTCGCCGAGGCGTGGGCGCGGCCGTTGCGGGACGCGGCACTGGTGTTCGCCGGCACGGGCCTGGGCGTGGGCCTGCTGCTGGACGGCGAGCTGCACCGGGGCGCCCGGTCGGGTGCCGGCGAGTTCGGCCACACGACGATCCAGCTCGACGGGCCGCTGTGCGTGTGCGGGCGGCGTGGGTGCGTGGAGGCGGTGCACGCGGCGGCGGGGTCCGGTGTGGAGGCCGCACGGGTGCTCGGCGCGGCGGTGGCGAACCTGGTGCAGCTGCTGGACCTCGACCAGATCGTCCTCAGTGGACGGCGGGTGCTGGAGTCGCCGGAGCTGTACCTGCGGGCGATGCCGGACGTGGCCGTGAGCGTCTCGACGCACGGGCCGGACCTGGTGCCCGTCGGCGCCGGGCTGCTGGTGCTCGGCGAACTGTTCCGGTAGGACTCCGCGGACCACCCGCGTGCGTCGCGTGACGCACTACCATCGGTGGCGTGGACGTCGAGCACGTCGTCGGCCTGCCGCACCCGCGGCTGCGGCCGTTCGTGACGCGGTACTCCGGCTACCGGCTGCGGACCGCACCCGGCCTGCACCGCGGCCTGCCGTCGCGGTCGCTCACGCTCGTCGTCACCGTGGACGGCACGGTCGACCTGCCGGAGGGCCGGTTCGCCACACTGTGCGGCGGCCTGCACGACGAACCGGTGATCATCAGCCACGGCGGGTTCCAGCACGGCGTGCAGTGCGACCTCACGCCGCTGGGCGCGCGGGCGTTCTTCGGCCTGCCCGCGGGCGAGCTGGCCGGGACGACGGTCGGGCTGGACGTGCTCGACGCGCCGGCCGGTGAGCTGCGGGAACGGCTGCAGGGCGCGACGACGTGGCTGGACCGGTTCGCGCACCTGGACCGGGTGCTGGGCGGGCTGCTGAAGCCGGTCCGGCAGCAGGTCGAGGTGGCGTGGGCGTGGCGCCGGCTCGCGGACGGCGCGGGCGTCGGCGAGATCGCCGCCGAGGTCGGGTGGAGCCGCCAGCACCTCAGCGCGCGGTTCGCCGCCGAGTACGGGCTCACGCCGAAGGTCGTCGCACGGGTGATGCGGTTCGAGCGGGCGAACCGGATGCTGCGCGGTGAACGCCGGCCGACGCTGACCGAGGTGGCCGCGGCCTGCGGCTACACCGACCAGGCGCACCTCAACCGGGACTGGCGGGCGCTGTGCGGGGCGACGCCGACCGAGTGGATCACGGCGGAGCTTCCATTCGTACAAGGCAGCGGGGGGCCCGCCGTCGCAAGGTAGTGCCATGACAACACCCGCACCCACCTGCTGGCCCACGCTCACCTACCGCGACGCGCCCGCCGCGATCCGGTTCCTGGTGGAGGGGTTCGGCTTCCAGGAGCACCTCGTCGTCCCCGGCCGAGCCGACGGCGAGGTCGTGCACTGCGAGATGGTCTGGCCGGAGGGCGGCGGCGTGATGCTGGGCTCCGCGCAGCGTTCCGCCGGCGAGACTGGGGCGACCGCGGCCGGTGCGGCGTCCGTGTACGTGGTGACCGACCGGCCGGACGAGATCCACCGGCGGTGCCTCGAACAGGGCGCCACGGAGGTGCGCCCGTTGCGCGACGAGGACTACGGGTCGCGCGGGTTCACCGTGGCCGATCCCGAGGGCAACCGCTGGAGCTTCGGCACCTACCGCGGTGCTTGAGCGGTCCGCGCAACCTTCTCGCGCCGCGCGGAGTCTCCTGGTGTGGAGAGGTTCACATCCAGGGGAGGACAGGTGCGAAGAGCACACTGTTTTGTGACCACCTTGCTCGTCGCCGGGCTGCTCGGCCCGGCGACGGCCGCACACGCGGAACCGGAGGGCACCGCGGCACCGCAGCACACCAGCACGATCACGCTGATCACCGGTGACAGGGTGGTCGTGGACGACCGGGGCGCGCTCGTCCGCGTCGACGGCCGGCCGGGCATGTCGTTCGCCCGGTACGTGAAGGACGACCACCAGTACGTGGTGCCGGCGGACGCGGCCGACGCACTGCGGCAGAACCGCGTCGACCAGCGCTTCTTCGACGTGACGGCACTGCACGAGTTCGGCTACACCGACGACCGCGCCGACAGCATCCCGGTGCTGGGTCAGGGTCTGCGTGCGGCGACCGCGGTGTCCAAGGAGGACGCCGCCGTGCGCTGGGGGCAGCGGGCCGCCGCCCGTGACGCCGGAAAGCTGTGGCTGGACGGCAAGTCGAAGCTCGCGCTCGACCAGAGCGTGCCGATGGTCGGTGCGCCGGGCGCGTGGCAGGCCGGGTTCGACGGCACCGGTGTCACGGTCGCCGTCCTCGACTCCGGCTACGACCAGCAGCACCCGGAGCTCAAGGACGCCGTGGCGGTGGCGAAGGACTTCACCCCGTCCGGCATCCAGGACGACGTCGGCCACGGCACGCACGTGGCCGCCACGGTCGCCGGGCGCAGCGCGAAGTACAGCGGTGTGGCACGCGGGGCGAAGCTCGCCATCGGCCGCGTCTGCGCGACCGAGTACTGCCAGGACAGCGCGATCATCGCCGGCATGGAGTGGGCCGCGCGCGAGGTCAGGGCGAAGGTCGTCAACCTGAGCCTCGGCGGCGCCGCCACCGACGGCACGGACCCGTTGTCGCAGAAGGTGAACGAGCTCACGGCCGAGACCGGCGCGCTCTTCGTCGTGGCGGCGGGCAACAACGGTGACCGCCGCAAGGTCAGCGCACCGGCCGCCGCGGACGCCGCGCTCGCGGTGGCGAACCTGACCAAGTCCGGCGTCGTCAACGAGACGTCGTCGCGCGGCCCTCGGCAGGACGACTTCGCGGTGAAGCCGGACATCGCGGCACCGGGCACGGACATCGTGGCCGCCCGCGCCGCCGGCACGTTGCCCGGCAACACCGTGGACGGCCTGCACGCCCGGCTGACCGGCACCTCCATGGCGTCCCCGCACGTCGCCGGTGCCGCCGCGATCCTGGCCCAGCGCAACCCCACCTGGACCGCGGCCGAGCTGAAGGCCCACCTGATGGCGACGGTGAAACCGGTCGACGACACCCCGGCGAACGTGGGCACCGGCCTGCTCGACGTGGACCGCGCGGTCAAGCAGCCCGTGCGCGCCGACACCGGCAGCCTCTCGTTCGGCCTGGTGGCGTTCCCGCACACCGGGACGCTCACGAGGACGATCACCTACCACAACGCGGGTGACGAGCCGGTTTCCCTTGCGCTGCACCACGACCTGGGCGCGGACTTCACCGTCCCCGCGTCGGTGGTGGTACCGGCGCGCGGCAGTGCGCCGGTCGAGGTGGTCCTGGACCCGCGCAAGGGCCTCGGCACGTTCTTCGGGCACATCAGGGCGACCGGCACCGGCGTCGCGCTGACCACCGCGGTCGGCGCGTACGTGCAGGAGGAGCGCCACACGCTCTTGGTGCGGGTCACCGGCCGCGACGGCAAGCCGGACAACGACCCCGTGGTGCTCGTCAACATGACCACGCAGGAGTCGTCCCTGCTCTTCCCGGACGCGGACGGCAGGGGCTCGGCACGACTGCCCGTGGCCGACTACGCGGTGCTGGCCCGGATCTCCCAGCACACCACGAACTACGCCTGGTACACACCGGTCTCCGCGACCGAGGTGGCCGGCCGCGTCTCGCTGGCCTCCGACGTGGCGCTCGACATCGACGCCAGGCAGGGCAGGGAGGTCACCGTCGGGCTGCCCGGCCGCAACGTCGTGTGGAACCGCGACACCGAGCTGAAAGTGCCGGTGCGGGCGGGCCGGACCACCTCCGTCACCGGCAGGATCGACGGCCGCACGCCGCTCTACAGCCTGCCGGTCGGTGCGCCGTTGCCGGAGCTGACCTACAGCAGCGCGCTGCAGGGCGGACAGCCGCGGGTGTCGGTCGCCGAGGGGTTCCCGCTGAACTACTTCGAGGACAGCGGCCCGCTTCCGGCCGGCGAGCACACGTACGACGTCGCCGAGCGCGGTGCCGACGTGCGCGGCAAGCTGGCCCTGGTGCGCCAGGCCGGGGAGGTGCCGCTCGACGTAGCCCGTGCCATGCAGACCGAGGGCGCGGTCGCCGTGCTGTGGGCGGGACCGGTGCCGTTCGGCTCCGGCGAGCCCACCGCAATCCCGGTGATCGCCGTGCCCGAGCACCACGTGGCGGTCACCCCGGCACGGCTGGCGCTGCGCGTGGTCGCGAGCTCCCCGGTCGCCTACAACCTGTTCAAGCAGGACAAGGGCGCGCTGCCCGCCGGCACGTGGCAGGTCAGGCATTCTGAGCTCGCCGAGGTCAAGGCGCGCTACCACTCCGCGGGAGCGGACGGCTTCGTGACCGCCCGCAACTACCCGTCCGTGAACGGGGTCGTCCCGTTCAACTTCGGCACGCTGGACGAACGGGTGGCCGCGCCGGTCGAACGCACCGAGTACTACTCGGCGGGCAACGGCATCGGCTGGTTCCAGGAAGGCTTCGGAGCCGGCACGTCGTGGGCCGCCCTGGAGCCGGTCGTCTACGCCCCCGGCCGCAGGTACGAGCGCTCCCACCAGAAAGCCGTCCACAGCCCGCGGTTCGGCCGCCCGTCGGTGGTGAGCTGGTCGCAGGGCGGTGGCGTCGACCGCGCCGGTGACACGATCACCATGCGGATGTCGCCGTTCGGCGGCACCGGCTGGGTGGAGAACTGGAAGCTCAGCGGCTACGGCACGGTCGACCTCCTGCGCGACGGCGTGGCGGTGGGCTGGGCGGACATCCGCCAGGGCCAGTTCACCGCACCCGAGCGGACCGGCACCTACGAGCTGGTGCTGGACGCGGTGCGGCACAACGCCGAACTGTCGACGCGGGTGCGCACGAACTGGAAGTTCTCGGCCGCCACCGACGGCAGGCTGCCGCTGCTGGAGGTCGACTACGCGTTGCCGGTCGACCTGCGCAACAGCTGGCAGGCCGGCGTGCCGATGCCGGCGCGGTTCACGGCGGCACGGCAGGCAGGAGCGGGCCAGGCCGCGATCCGTGAGCTGAAGGCCTACGCGTCGTTCGACGACGGCACCACCTGGGCGCCGGTGAAGTCGCTCGTGCCGGCCGGTCCGGCGGGCGGGTTCGTGTCGCTGCGCGTGGTCGCCGCCGACACCGAGGGCAACTCGGTCGACCAAACGGTCCTGCGGGCGTACCGCCTTAAGGCGTAACCGCGGGGTGGTTCGGTCGTTGTAGATGGCTGCGGCACCTGTCCGGGGCAGTCCGCGAGACGATGAGGACGCGGGCGTCTCGCGGAAGGGCAGGTGCCGCCGTCAGCGCAGGTCGGCGAGCCTGGCCAGCAGAGCACCGATCTGCCGCTCGCCTGAGTGCAGCTGTCGCCGCATTCGCCGGAGAGCTCGTTGCCAGGCGCGCTGGTCCGGGAACCAGGGGGCGGGGTCGTCCAGGTTCTCGACCTTCTTCGAGACGACCTCGAACGCGTCGCCGGGCCCGCGGTCGTGGTGGTCCAGGAACCGGAGCAACCGCACGGCATCCGGCTTCGCCACGGTCGTGATCTCGGTAGCGGCCAGTGCCAGGAGGTTCTCCTCCGCGACCGACAACACCCGCTCCAGCGCCTCCTCCCAGATCTCGAACGGCACGTCGGACAGGGCGTCCCAGATGAACGTCAACCTGTCGTACAGGTCCGTCCAGTCTTTCGTCCTCCAGGTCATGAGATCGGCGACGGTGCGTCGGGCGAGCTGTTCGGAGAATGCGGTGGCGGCGTGCCGCGGGAACCTGGACGTCGTCTGCAGCAGCATCGCCAGGTCGACCAGGTGCTCCTCCCCAAGCTGCTCGTTCCACAGCGGCGAGTCCCGCTCGACCAGCTCGGCCGCGCGGGTGAACACCTCGTCGGATCGGAGCTCGTCCCCGATCTCGACCAGCCACCTCACCAGGTCGGGTTCGCTCTCTTCGGCGGCGCGGCCGAGCACCGCGGTGATGACGACCTCCCGCACCGACCGGAGCGCTTCGAGAAGCCCATGGCCGTCGTCGCCCATGGCCGCGTCGGTGATCCTCACGATCTGGAGCTCATCGGTGAAACTCGTGACCAACGCCCGCAGGTCCGCGCGCCCGCAGGCCAGGTGGTACCGCAGGTAGTCCATGACGGACG
Organism: Nocardia sp. NRRL S-836; assembly: GCF_001279525.1. Classification (GTDB taxonomy): domain Bacteria; phylum Actinomycetota; class Actinomycetes; order Mycobacteriales; family Pseudonocardiaceae; genus Lentzea. Next base: position 18,016 of record NZ_LGDY01000130.1, read on the forward strand.
GGTTGTGCAGTTTCACGACGGCGGGCTCGACCACGACCATCGTGCCGTCGAGGAGGCGCAGTGCCTGCCGGAAGGTCCTGCTGTCACTCGGAAGGACAGCGCCTGCCGGTAGGACGTCCACGCCTCCCGCACGCCCTCGACGGTGGACTCGAGCGTGAAGACCACCTCGAGGAGGTGGACGGCCGCGTCGGGCAGTTCGTCCTCCAAGATCGACTCCCAGATCCTGCGCGGGTGGTCGAGGTTCGCGATCATCTCGCCGGGCTCGGACAGCGCGAGTGTGCGTTCGACCAGTCGCGGGTTGAAGTTCGGGTGCCGCACGATCGGCCGCCACAGGTCGGGATCGGCGAACCTGCGCTTCTCCTCGACGGGCAACGTCGAGTTGTGCACGTGGTTGTAGAGGATGTGCGCGCGTATCTCGGGCGTGAGGTCGGAGAGCTCCACAACGCTCGTCATCGGGTCCAGGTCCGCTTCACCGAGCACCCGGTGCCGTTGCCGGGCCTGCTCCAGTACGTACCCGCGGGTCGTCATGACCAGTGCCTTGCCGGGAGCGGTGCTGATCTGCCGCATCGCCTTCAGCAGCCGGTGGTCCTCGTTCTTGCCCAGGCTCTCCAGCGTGGTGCTGCCGAGGAAGTCGTCGTAGACGAACACCTGGCGGGCCGACGCGTCCCAGAGCTCGGCGATCTCCGCGGCGTCCTGCGAGATTTCGACGATCTCGTACCCGTCGTCGGCGAGCCATAGTGCCAGCATTTTCGCGATCGTCGTCTTGCCGATGCCGGGGATGCCGGTGATCACGCAGACGCTGGTCGCCGCCAGCGTTTCGCGCGCGCTCTCGAACCCGGCGTGCGGCACGAACGTCTTCGCCGTCTCCGCGAGATCGGCCGCGAGCCAGGCGGACCGGCGGACGATCTCCTGGGACAGCAACGTCCGCAACACCGCCGTGCTGCTCAGCCACAGCCGGAAGTGCCGCCGCACGACCTCGGGCCGTGCTGCCAGCAGCGCGACGAGCTGCTCCGCACCGAAGACGTCGCCGGTGCCGCGGAGGAACGGGTGGAAGGCCTCGACCAGCCTGTCCTTGTCGGCGACCGTCAACGAGGCGCTCGTGGCGATCGCGTACCGCTTCACACCGAGCGCGCGGACCTTCGGCAGCTCCACCTTCACGAGGTGCCTGATCAACGCAGAAGGCCTGCTGTGCACCCAGTGCTTGCACTGGACCACCACCGCGTCGTGCCGGAGGTCGACGCCGCCGTCGCGGCCCGCGGGGAAGACCTCCAACGGCAGCCCCAGCACGTCGGACAGGAGGTCGCCGCAGACCAGTTCGAAGTCGTGGTCGGTCAGCCGGCGGAGGTCGAAGGTGTCCACACGGCACCGTATTCGAGTAGCCCGGCCCGGCCGGGTGTGGTGGCATGACCGGCCATGGGGTTCGAGGAGCTGGTGGCCGAGGGGGCGGCGGTACCGCTGGAGGGCTGGGACTTCTCCTGGTTCGACGGCCGTGCCACCGAACAACGTCCGCCGTGGGGCTACGCCACGCTGATCGCCGAGCGGCTGGCGCGGGCTCGGGCGGCGCTGGACCTGCAGACCGGCGGGGGAGAGGTGACCGCGTCCGCGCCGGTCAAGCCGCCGTTGCTGGCGGCCACCGAGTCGTGGCCGCCCAACGCCGCCGTGGCGCGCCGGAACCTGCCGGAGGCGGTCGTGGTGCGGGCGCCCGACGAGGGGCCGTTGCCGTTTCACGACGGGGCGTTCGACCTCGTCATCAGCCGGCACCCGGTCGTGACGCCGTGGACCGAGGTCGCGCGGGTGCTCGAGCCCGGTGGCACCTACCTGTCCCAGCAGATCGGCGCCGGCTCCAACCGCGAGCTCACCGACTTCATGATGGGACCGCAGCCGGTCAGCGACGCCCGCGGCACCGGGCGCGCGCGTGCCGAGGCCGAAGCCGCGGGGCTGGAGGTCACCCGCCTCGAACCGGTGGCGTTGCGGGTGACCTTCCTCGACGTCGGTGCCGTCGTGCACTTCCTGCGCAAGGTGCTCTGGACGGTGCCCGGCTTCACCGTCGAGGGGTACCGGGACCGCCTCAGGGCCATGCACGAGCACATCCAGCGGCACGGTGAGTTCGCGTGCACCTCGACCCGGTTCCTGATCGAGGCGCGCAAACCCGGCCGTGACTAGCGCGGCTGGCGCTCGCGGCGCACGGTGACCCGCTTGCCCTTGATGGTCGCGTCGCGCAGCTGGTCGATCACGTCGTTCGCGGCCGGGCCGGGCACCTCGACCAGCGAGAACCGGTCCGCGATCTCGATCGCGCCGATCTCGCGGCCCTTGAGGCCGGTCTCGCCGGTGATCGCGCCCACGATGTCCTGCGGGCGGATGCCCGACGAACGGCCCGCGCCCAGGAACAGGCGGGTCATGCCCTCGGACGGGCCACGGCGCTCGCGGCGCGGGCCGGCCGGGGCACCGTCGCGGCGCGGACGGTCCTCGCGCGGGCGGACCTCCGGGATCTCCTCCTCGTCGGCGGCGGCACCGGAGGCCTCGTGCGCGAGCTTCACGGCGGCGAGCGCGATGTCCATCACGTCGAACTCGTCGGCCAGCGTCTCGACCACGACCCGGAACCGCGACAGGTCGTCCTCCATCAACGACTCCTGCAGCGACGAGCGCGTCAGCTCCAGCTGGCGGGCGCGCAGGTCGGCGACCGTCGGCACCTTCTCCATCGGGATCTTGGTCTTGGTGACCCGCTCGATCGTCTTGAGCAGCGAGTTCTCCCGCGGCTCGACCAGCGTGATCGCGACGCCCTCGCGGCCGGCGCGGCCGACGCGGCCGATGCGGTGCGTGTAGGCCTCGGGAGCGGACGGCACGTTGTAGTTCACGACGTGCGTGAGCTGCTCGATGTCGAGACCGCGGGCGGCCACGTCCGTCGCCACGAGCAGGTCGGCGGTGCCGGAGCGCAGCCGGGACATGACCCGGTCGCGCTGCTCCTGGCTGATGCCGCCGTGCAGCGACTCGGCGCGGTAGCCGCGGCCGTTCAGCGTCTCGGTGAGCTGGTCGACCTCGTCACGCGTGCGGCAGAAGACGACGGCGGCGGTCGGCGACTCGACGTCGAGCACCCGGCCGAGGGCGGCGGGCTTGTGCTCGCGGCGCACCAGGTACGCGGTCTGCCGGACGCGCGGGGCCTCGCCCGGCTCGGTCTTCTCGCGCTCGATCTGGATCAGCACCGGCTGGCGCAGGTGGCTCTTGGCCATGCGGTCGATGCGCGGCGGCATCGTGGCCGAGAACAGCACGGTCTGCCGCTCGGCCGGTGCCTCGGCGAGGATCGCGTCGATGTCCTCCGCGAAGCCCATGTCGAGCATCTCGTCGGCCTCGTCGAGCACGACGACCCGCAGGTCGCCGAGCTGCAGCGTGCCGCGCTGGAGGTGGTCGATCGCGCGGCCCGGGGTCGCGACCACCACGTCGACGCCGCGGGAGAGCTCGCGCAGCTGGCGGCCGATCGGCTGGCCGCCGTAGATCGGCAGCACCCGCGCGCCCATGTGCCGGCCGTAGCGGTGGACCGCCTCGGACACCTGCACGGCCAGCTCACGGGTCGGGGCGAGCACGAGAGCCAGCGGCTTCTCGGCCTTGCCGATCCGGTCGGCGATGCGCTCGAGCAGCGGCAGCGCGAACGCCGCCGTCTTGCCCGTGCCCGTGGCCGCCTGGCCCAGCAGGTCGTTGCCCGCGAGGAGTGGCGGGATCGCTTCGCTCTGGATCGGCGTCGGCTCCTCGTAGCCCAGCGTGGTGAGCGCGTTGAGGATGTCGGGCCGCAGCCCCAGGTCGGCGAAACCGTTGTCGGCGGTGGTCATGGCGCACATCTTCCCTTACCGGCGGTTGTCTCACCCGACTAGGTCCGCCGGTCGGTGCGCAACCGCGGGGTGAGAGAATCGCCCCCGAGCCCGTGCAGGCCTGTTTTCCGGGCTCGGGGCGCCTTTCCGGTCATCGACGCGCTGTCGTCACCTCTGCTCGCGCCGTGACACCGTTGACTGTGACCGTGATCTCGACCTGTCCTGACCGGACGGCGGTCAGGACACCGGTCCGCGGGTCGAACCACGCCACGTGCCACGGCCGCAGCTCCTGCGGCCGGCCGATGTGCAGGGTGCGCGAACCGCTCCAGGTGGCGGCCATCGGGTAGTCGAGCCGCACGGTCCTGGCACCCTGGCCGATGACGGCCTCGATCTTCGCCTGGCCGTGCACGGTCTCCGGTGCGTTGAGCGCCAACGAGTCCACGTGCGGCCGGATCTCGGCCTTCAGGTCGTCGCCGCTGACGCCGACGAGCGTCCAGCCGGTGAAACCGCCGGCCTCGGCCGGTGCCTTGCCGGAGTTGCCGTTGACCACGTAGTGCACGCCGTCCACTTCGGACGCGAAGAACCCGCCCACGTGGCCGCCGATGAACGTGGCCCTCCCGTTCTCCGACAGCAGGCGTTCGAAGTACCGCGCCTCCATCCGGTCGGACAGCTGGCTGGTGCGCGCCGGCGTGGGGTCGCGCGGCGGGTGGTGCATCAGCACGACCGTGTGACCGGGTGCGGTGTCGAGTGAGCGTTTGAGCACCTCCAGCTGCTCGACACCGCCGCCCCTGAGCGTTCCGGTCGACGAGTCGAGCAGCACGAACCGGGTGCCCCGGTGGTCGAACGAGCGGGTGGTCGCCCCGAACTCGCGGCGGAAGTTGTCGATCGTGCCCGGCCCCATGACCTCGTGGTTGCCCGGCACGTAGTACCAGGGGAGGTCGCCGAGCTCCTCGGTCAGCACCCTGCGGGCCAGCGCGAGGTCGGCGGGCGAGGCCTCGTCCACCAGGTCGCCGTTGACCACGACGAACTCGGCGCCGGACGCCCTGATCTCGCGCATGGTCCTGCGCGCCGACCGCACGAGCTCGCTGTCGGGTGCCCGTGCCACGAACTGCGCGTCCGACATGACCGCGAACTTCCAGCCGGTGGCGGTCCCGACGACCTCCTCGCGCGGCTCTGTGACCGGCGGCAGCGCGACAGCGGGAGGGACCCGAGCGGCGATGTCGTCGACGACGACGTCGCCCTCGTACGAGCGGTCGGCCTTCGTCTCGATCGTGGAGAAGCGGTTGACCGTGATGGGGAACTGGAGCTCGTCCGGCACCGGGACGGAGAGCTGCCGCCACCCGGTCCAGGTGAGGTGCGGGCCGTAGAGCGCACGTGACCAGCCGTTCGCGTCCGTGACGGTGAACGCCGTCCACTCGCCGTTGCCGCCGGCCCGCACCCACGCGCTGAGTTCCAGCGGTTGCCCGTTGACCCGCAACGGTTTCGGTGGCACCGCGTACGCCGTGCGCGTGCCGGTCGACCGCGTGAAGTCGTAGCTCAGCCGGAGGCCCGCGCCGGTGTGGCCGTCCGGTTCCGGTGCGACCGAACCGGCGCCGCGCGCCGACCCGAAGGTCCACTGTGGAGCGTCGTCGAACGTGGCGAGCAGCTCGTCCTGCGCCCCGACCGTGACCGCCGCCTGCGTCTCCCTGCCCTGCGCCCTGACCCTGATCGTCGTCGCACCGGCCCGCTTGCCGACGACCCGCAGGTCCGGCGTGACGTCGATGATCGACCGGTCGTAGCTCAGGTCGAGGTCGGCGCGCTCGATCGGCGCGCTGTACCCGGCCTGGTCGAACCCGTCGATCCGCAACGGCCGCCGCTCGTCCACGCCGACGCTGGTCCTGGGCGTCGCCGGGGCGAGCCGGGCGAGCTCGCCGAGCACGGTGAGGCCGGTCGTCGCGCTGACCGCGCCCTGGAACGCCGTGAACGACGCCCTCCCCGCGCGCGGTCCGGCGTGGAAGGTGTCGCCGACCGCCCAGCCGCCGGTCGCACTCGTGAGGTGGCCGGTCGCGGCGGGGCCGAACGTCTCGTCGTGGCCGTGGACGGTGATCCTGCGCGTCATGCCGGGGAAGACCCGCTGGTCGGCGGCCCGGACGTGGAACCCGGTGAGCCTGCCGCTGCCCGGCGGCGCGTAGAGCGCGAGCCCGTTGGGGACCGGCCGCTCGGCACCGTCCGACGGCGTGTTGACCACCTTCAGCCCGGTGGTTCCCGGCTCCCGCGCGAGCATGGTCGACGACCCGCCGCCGTCGAGGTTGAGGGCGTTGTGCGCACCCAGCTCGATCATCATGTCGGCCAGGTCCCTGAGGTTCAGGCCGAGCAGGTACGCGCCCTGCCGCCCGTCGACGGTCAGCACGACCATCTTCCTACCGTCTCGCGAGAACCCGACCGCGGTCCGCGGGTGCAGCGGGTCCGCCGGAGCGACGTTGCGCCCGTCCCGCACCAGCAGCTGCCGCCCGCCGATCGCCGTGACCGGCCGGCTGCCGTCGCTGGTCCGGCTCGCGTAGGTGACCGACACCCGGTCACCCGGCTTGAGCTGCCGGAGCACGTCGGCCCCCTGGTCCCGTCCCACCAGCGCGTACCCGGTGATCGGCCGGTCGCCGGGCTCGCCCACGGACTCGACCACGTCGTCGCGCACCAGCACCTCGGCCGTGGCCGCCGCCCCCTGCACCGCCCGCGCCCTGGAGTAGCTGCCCCACAACGGGTTGAACACGCCGATGCCACCCACGTCGATCTTCGCGCTGTTGAGCTGCGTGATCCGGTGGACGCCGTTCAACGTGCCCTCGAAGAACGTCTCCATGACGCTCCCGACCCCGGCCGCGTCGATGCCGACCGCGCGCCCCTGCCCCGACTTCACCAGCCGCCCGTCCCGGACCCCGACCCCCTCCGGCGCGCTGGAGTTGTCGATGTCGAAGAAGTCGCCGTTGACCGCCGCGACCGCCCCCGGCACCTGCTCGCTCAACGGCTTCGCCCTCGTCACCGCACCCGCGTCCACGTACCCGGCCCTCGTGCCCGCGGTGAGGTCGACCGTCATGGCGTCGCCGCGGATCCAGCCGCCGGACCCGCCCGGCTCGTACCAGTCGAAGGAGCTCAGCGTGACGCCCGGAGCGACCCTGCTGGTGGTCCGCTCCGTCTCGATGCGTCTGCCGATGTCGGCGTGAGCGGTCGGAACGGGCGTCAGTACGGCCGCGGCGATGACCACCACAAGTGCGCGTCTCGTCACAGGTGGTGAACCTAGACCGGTGCGGCGGAGAAATGCCCGACTCGCGTGGCCTGTCGGTCGTCGTTTTCGGGTGGACTTCAGCGGTGGACGGTCTCCGCGAGGCGCAGAGGGCCGGGCTCAGTCACGGGCGCGGCGTGGGTGTTCCTCGGCGGCCGGGGCGAACCCGCTGATGATGATGCCCGTGCGGAAAGGGCCGAGCGGGACCGTTCGCGGTATCTCGGCACCCGGAGGCTGTTTCCCGTGGGCGGTGAGAGCGGAATGCGCGGCCATTCACGCTAGGCGGACGAGCGCTCCTCGGGAATCGTCCGCAGCTCGTCCGACTCCGCCAGGTACAGCCGCCCGAGGTCGACCAGCAACGTGCCGAGCTCGTGGTAGTGCGCCGCCCGTTCGAGGTCCGGGACGAGCCCGCACGTCAGCAGCATGTGGCGCGCCAGCAGGTCGCCGAACTCCGGATGGGTCTTCACCACCTCGCGGGAGAGGCGGGACAACGACATGCGCAGCAGGTCTTCGGTCAGGACTTCCGCGGCCACGGCAGGATCCCCCTCGCTCTCGTCGCACCGGCGGTACTTCACGACCTATTCTGCCGCTTGGAAAAATTCCACGCTGGGCCTCTTTTGGGTTGAGCCGGGGATGTATCGTTTCGAAACAGTAACGACGGGTGGCGTTCCCGGAGCCCTATGGAACGCGGTGTTTCCATAGGGCTTTCGAATTGCCTTGGAAGCAAGGAATTGGAGGAGGACGGGCGCGGCGGAGGCGTGCGGGCGCAGGTCGTTACCATCCGAACCATGACCATGCCCGCAGCGATCGAAGCCGTCCGGCAAGCGTTCATCGGGCTCACCGCGGGGGAGTTCGACCTGCCGCCGCGGCAGGCGTTCGGGGACAGCCGGTCGCTCGTCATGGCGGTGCACCACCGGCCGACGGCGTCGACCGCCGTGAAGGTGGTCAGCATCGAGGTCGAGCGGGACCCGGTGATCGCCGGGACCGTGGTGTTCTCGCACCCGGAGGGGCAGTTCACGGCCGACGCGGTGCCGTTGACGACGCTGCGGACCGGTGCGGTGGTCGGGGTGGCCACGGATCTGCTGGCGGACGAGGACGCGGCGCAGCTGGCGCTCCTGGGGGCCGGAGCGCAGGCCGCCGACCAGGTGCGGGCGGTGCACGCGGTGCGGCCGCTCAAGAAGCTCGTGGTGTTCAACCGGAACGTCACGCGGGCGGAGGCGTTGGTGGAGAGCCTCAGGGACGAGCTGCCGGACACCGTCGTGGACGTCGCCGTGGACGCGGACGAGGCGGTGTCGGGGGCGGACGTCGTGTGCTGCGCGACGGCGGCGACGGTGCCGTTGTTCCGGATGGGGGCGCTCAAGGAGCGGGTGCACGTCAACGCGATCGGGTCCTACCGGCCGGTGATGAGGGAGCTGCCTGAGGAGTTGCTGGCCACCGCCGGGGTCGTGGTGGTGGACCAGGTCGAGGCGGCGCTGAGCGAGGCCGGCGAGATCATCCGGGCGGTGCGGTCCGGGGTGCTGCGGCTCGAGTCGCTCGTGGAGCTCGGTGCGGCGCTGGGGAACCCGCCGCTGCGGCAGGGGCGCACGGTGTTCAAGTCGGTCGGGGTGGCGGTGCAGGACTGGGCGGTCGCACGGCTGATGGCCTGACGAGAGCTGGACGCGAACCCTTCCGCCACGGGGGTTCGCGTCCAGCTGTTCTCCGCACGGGCCGGTGTGGCGCGCGCGGAGGCTTCTAGGTCAGACCTGCCACTTCTGGCTGGCCACGCCGAGACACTGCCAGATGTGCGTTCTCGTGCCGTCCGCCGAGGACCCTCCCACGGTGTCCAGGCACTTGTTGGCCTGCGGGTTCACGATGTCCTGTGCCCCGCTGACGGTCCACTTCTGAGCCGCGGACCCGTTGCAGTCCCAGAGCTGGACCACCGTGCCGTTCGCGGTGCCGCCGCCGTTGACGTCGAGGCACTTGCCCAGCGCGCGGATCGTGCCGTCACCGGGACGGCTCCACTTCTGGGCCGCGTTGCCGTTGCAGCCGACGACCTGGATGGGCGTGCCGTTGGCCGTGTTGGCCCAGGGCACGTCGAGGCACTTGCCGCCGATGCCGCGGATCTCCGAGCCACCGCCGCTGGGCGGGGTGTCGTTGGAGACGCGGACCCAGTCGATCACGAGCTGCTGCGGGAACGTCGTGCTGGCGTCGGGGTAGCCGGGCCACTCACCACCGACCGCGAGGTTGATGATGATGAAGAACGGCTTGTTGAACACCCACGGGTTGCCGTTGACGTCCGTCGGGGTGTTGCGGGCGTAGACGTTGCCGTCCACCGACCACGTGATCTCGCCCGGCTTCCAGTCGACGGCGAAGTTGTGGAAGCCGTCGGAGAAGTTCGGGCCGTTGTAGGCGTGGGACTTGCCGCCGGCGCCGCTGTAGCCGGGGCCGTGGATGGTGCCGTACACGGTGTTCGTCTGGTGTCCCAGGAACTCCATGACGTCGATCTCACCGGAGCCCGGCCACGGGTTGCCGCTGTTGATGTCGGCACCCAGCATCCAGAACGCCGGCCAGATGCCCTTGCCGCGCGGCATCTTCATGCGCGCTTCGAAGCGGCCGTAGGTCTGGGTGAACTTGCCCGCGGTGTTGATGCGGGCCGAGGTGTACTGACACCTGCCGTACCAGCAGTTGTAGTTGCCGGGGTTCTCGCGCTTGGCGGTGATCACCAGGTTGCCCTGGCCGTCGTGCGCCGCGTTCGAGGTACCCGCCTGGTACCACTGGTGTTCCTTGTTGTTGCCGTTGTTGTTGCCGACTTCCATCTGCCACTTGCTCCCGTCGACACCGGTGCCGGCGGGTGCGTTGAACTCGTCGGCCCAGGTCACCGCCGCGTTGGCAGGGGGAGCTTGGCTGGTGGTGGCGACGGTGAACCCCGCGGCGACCAAAGCGGCGGCAGCGAGGGCCGTCCCGATGCGTCGATGCATCGAACCGACCTTTCCGGGTGTTTAGTTGTGCGCCCAGTGGTTCGGAAGTGTTGTCATGCCGTGACTCTCGGTCAACGTGTAAAGGTTTTCAGGTTCTTGTCAGATGAGAGCGCTCTCAGGGGATCCCGCGTCTGATCAGCACGTTTGGGTGCCTTCGAGTGGAACTTGCGGCTCGCAGGGGTGGGAGGCAGGTTCGGACCGTGGCGCTGCGGCACGGCTCCGACCCGGTGAACCTCGTCTCCGCGCTCGCCGTGCCGGGTCGGTGGATGCTGCTGGCGGCAGGAGTCGCGCGGGCGCCACACCTTCGCCGTCAGGAAGCAGCCGTCCGGCTTGACGAGGATGGCTAATAGGATTAGCTTTTAAGCTATGACCGTTCGCCGACGTCTCACCACCGCCTCCGTCGTCGACGCCGCGCTGGCGTTGCTCGACGAGCACGGCGCCGACGGGCTCACGCTCGCCGCCGTCGCCGCACGCACCGGTGTCGCCACGCCCTCGCTCTACAAGCACGTCGCAAGCCTCGCCGAGCTCAAGGCACTCGTGGGCGTCCGGGTGCTGGAGGACATGACCGGCCGGTTCACCACGGCGGTGCTCGGCAGGTCGGGTGACGACGCCGTCGAGACGTTGATGCACGAGTACCGCGCCTACGTCCGCGAGCACCCGAGGCGGTACGCGGCCATGCCGATGGACCCGTTGCACGACCCGGTGCTCAAGGACGCCGGGGCGAAGCTGATGGAGGTCCTGTTCGCGACGTTGCGCGGGCACGGCCTCGAAGGCTCCGAGGCGGTCCACGCGACGCGCAGGCTGCGGGTGGTCGTGCACGGGTTCGCGCACATCGAGTCCAGTGGCGGGTTCGGCCTGCCGGAGGGGCTCGACGACACCTACGACCAGCTCGTCCGGATGTACCTGGACAGTCTCAGGGGGAAACGATGAGGATCGCGCTCGCCGCGGCCGGTGTGCTGTTCCTGCTCTACCCGGCGGTCAGACCGTGGGAGGACGAGAGCACGGTGGCCGGTGCCGCCGCCGCGATGGGCTCCGGTGCCTGGGTCGCGGCGCACCTGTTCGCCATGATCGGGTTCATCCTCGTGCCGATCGCGCTGCTGGAGGTCCACCGCACGGCCGCGATCACGTTCTGGGTGGGTGCCGGGCTGACGCTGCCGTACTACGGCGCCGAGGACTTCGGCCTGCACGAGCTGGCCGGGCAGCCGAACCTCCTCGAACTGGTCGAGGCCGTGCGCTACAACCCGGTCGCCATGGCGACCTTCGCCGCCGGGCTGGTCGCCATGGGCGTCGGTGCGGTCCTGGTCGCGGTGCGGCGCGGGACGGTGCCGGCGTGGCTGTTCGCGGCCGGGTTCGCGTTGTTCCTGCCGCAGTTCTTCACCCCGCCCGCCGTCCGGATCGCGCACGGCGTGCTGCTGCTCGTGGGCTGCGGGTGGCTGGCCTGGGAGCTCAGCCGGACGCGGGCACCAGCCGGAACACCCGTGGCTGACGTCCGGACCGCGTGACGTACCCGTCGAACGCCGGCCACACCGCGAGCATCTTGCCCCACGCCTCGTCCCGTTCGGCGCCTTCGAGCAGCCGCGCGTGGACGGGGCGGACCGTGCCGCCGATGTTCGCCTGCGCGTCCGGGTGCCTCAGCAGGTTCGCGGTCCAGGCGGGGTGGTTCGGCTGACCCCAGTTGGTGCCGGCGACCAGCACGCTGTCACCGTCCGGCACGTACTGCATCGGCGTCTCCCTGCGCAGGCCGCTCTTCGCGCCGGTCGAGATCAGCGTCAGGCCCTTCTGCCCGCTGAACGTCGTCGTCATCACCCGCCCGCCGCTGATCCTGTAGAGGGCGCGGTCGAACGCCATGACGACCGGGCGCAGGCGCGCCAGCCACGTCTGCTCGCCGAGCCAGCGGGCCACCGCCATCACAGCACCCCCGAAGATCGCGCCGCGTGCACCGCGGCCGTGCGGTTGTGGACTCCGAGCTTGCGCATCGCGCCCTTCAGGTACGCCTTCACGGTCTCGGCGCTCAGCCCGAGCTCCGCGGCGATCTCGCGGTTCGACCCGCCGACCGCGGCCAGCCGCAGGACGTCGAGCTCCCGTGGGGTCAGCGGGGTGGCAACGGTCGCGGGCACCGGCTCGCCGCCGAGGTCCCGGTGCACCTTGCGGAGCCGCTCGCGCAGGGCCGGGTCGCCGACGAGCCGGGCGACCTCCGCCAGTTCGCGCAGTGCCGCTTGGGTGTGCGGTGATGGCATGTCCAGGTCCTGTGCGAAGCCGTGCGCGATCGCCCCGGCCAGTCGGATCGCCCGGTCGCCGACGGTGGCGTTGCCGCGCACGGCGCCGTAGAGCACGCCGTGCACGGTGCCGCGCACCGCGACCGGGTAGGCGAACACGGAGGTCAGCCGTTCCTCGCCGACCACCATGCGGTCGAACTCGTGGGTGATCGCGCGGGTGGAGGCGTAGTCGGTGACGCGCACCGGGGTGCCCATCGCGACCGCCGTGCCGCCCAGGCCACGCCCGGTGCCGACCCGCAGGCCGTGCAACGACGTGCCGCGCGTGCCGTGGAAGTGCGAGAGCACCAGCTGGTTCGCCGGCGTGACGGCACCGCCGAACACCACCGGCAGTCCAGTGGCGCGGCGGAGCATGTCCAGGCGTTGCGGCAGCAGCGCGGGGAAGCGGTCCGGCAGCACGTGCGGCAGTCTTCCCGACAGCGGCACCCCCGAAAAGGAGTGCACCCCCGGACGGGGGTACCGGAACGGCCTGGGGGCCACGGACCCTCGTCAGCCAGCGAAGGGAGCCAACCGATGGCCAGTCACGACACCTACCGCGCGGCGCGCGACCTCATGCTCACCGACCCGGAGTCGTTCCGCTGGCCGAGCTTCCCGGACGCCTTCAACTGGGCGCACGACTGGTTCGACGTCATCGCCGGGGACAACTCCGCCACCGCGTTGCACATCGTGGAGGAGGACGGGCGGGAGCGCGCGTACTCGTTCGACGAGCTGCGCCGCCGCTCCAACCAGGTCGCGCACTGGCTCGCGGGGCACGGTGTCGGCAAGGGCGACAGCGTCATGATCATGCTCGGCAACCAGGTCGAGCTGTGGGAGTCGATGCTCGCGGTGATGAAGCTCGGCGCGGTGATCATGCCGACCACCACCGCGCTCGGCACCGCCGACCTCGCCGACCGCCTGCGCCGCGGCAACGTCCGCCACGTCGTCGCACGCGCCGAGGACGCGGGCAAGTTCGAGGGCGTGGCCGGGGAAGCCGGTGCGGTGCTGATGGCCGTCGGCGGCGCGCCGGCCGGCTGGCACGACTTCGCGCAGGCCGGCGAGTCACCGGACGACCCGCTGCCGCACCCGCAGACCCGTGCCGACGACCGGCTGCTGCTGTACTTCACCTCCGGCACGACCAGCCGCCCCAAGCTGGTCGAGCACACCCAGGCGTCCTACCCGGTCGGCCACGTCACGACCATGCGCTGGATCGGCATCCGGCCCGGCGACGTGCACCTCAACATCAGCTCGCCCGGCTGGGCCAAGCACGCGTGGAGCTGCTTCTTCGCGCCGTGGATCGCCGAGGCGACGATCTTCGTCTACAACTACACCCGCTTCGACGCCCAGGCCCTGCTCGGCCAGATCCGCGCCAAGCACGTCACCACGTTCTGCGCGCCGCCGACGGTGTGGCGGATGCTGATCAAGGCCGACCTGAGCGGCGGACCGGGTGCGCTGCGCGAGGTCGTGGCCGCGGGCGAACCGCTCAACCCGGAGGTGGTCGAGCAGGTCCAGCAGCAGTGGGGCCTTACGCTGCGCGACGGGTTCGGGCAGACCGAGACCACGCTGTCGGTGGGCAACCTGCCCGGCGACGAGGTGAAGCTCGGCTCGATGGGACGGCCGCTGCCCGGCGTCCCGGTCGTGCTGGTCGACCCCATCACCGGCGAGCCCGCCGACGAGGGCGAGATCTGCATCGACCTGCGCGAACGCCCGATGAGCCTGATGGCCGGCTACCACGGCGACCCCGAGCGCAACGACGAGGCGATGGCCGGCGGCTACTACCACACCGGCGACATCGCCTCCCGCGACGAGGACGGCTACCTGTTCTACATCGGCCGGTCCGACGACGTCTTCAAGGCGTCGGACTACAAGATCTCGCCGTTCGAGCTGGAGAGCGTGCTGATCGAGCACCCCGCCGTCACCGAGGCCGCGGTCGTGCCGGCACCGGACCCGCTGCGGCTCGCGGTGCCCAAGGCGTACGTGGCGCTGAGCCCCGGCTGGGAGCCGACCAGGGAGACGGCGCTGCAGATCCTGCGGCACGCCCGCGAGAACCTGGCGCCCTACCAGCGGATCCGGCGGCTGGAGTTCGCCGAGCTGCCCAAGACGGTGTCCGGCAAGATCCGCCGCGTCGACCTGCGCGGCCGCGAGGAGCAGGGCGCCGGCCACGCGGGGGAGTGGCGTGACGAGCAGTTCCCCGAGCTGCGCAGGTGAGTCGTGCCTTCACCCGTCCCCGAGCCGGACCTGGTGCCGGCCGGCGATCACTGGAAACGTGGGCGGCTCCCGCCCACGACGACAGGAGCACACCCATGGTGCGCAGGATCGCCGGCCGGCCCGTCGTGATCACCGGTGCCGCCTCGGGCATCGGCCGCAGCCTCGCGCAGCGGCTGTCGAGGCACGGCTCACCGGTGGTCATCGCCGACGTCAACGCCGAGGAGCTCGCGAAGACAGCGGCCTCGCTGTCCGGGCCGGTGCTGAGCCGGGTGCTCGACGTGCGCGACGCCGAGGACTTCCACCGGTTCGCCCAGGAGACGCGGGAGTGGCTGGACCTGCCGCTGGCCGCCGTGTTCAACAACGCGGGCGTGGCGACGGCGACGAGCGTGCTGAACTCCGTGCCCGAGGACGACACCTGGCTCTTCGACATCAACTACTGGGGTGTCGTGAACGGGACGCGGGCGTTCCTGCCGGTGCTGGTGAAGCAGAACTACGGCGTCGTCGTGAACACCTCCAGCGTCTACGGACTGGTCGGGATGCCGAACAACAGCGCCTACTGCTCGGCCAAGTTCGCGGTGCGCGGGTTCACCGACTCGCTGCGGCAGGAGCTGCGCGGCACCGGCGTCTCCGCGGTCACCGTGCACCCCGGCGGGATCAAGACCAACATCATCCGCAACGGCCGCATCCCCCGCGACCCCGAGAACCGCGGGCGCGACCTGGAGCAGATGGCCGCCGACTTCGACGCCATCGCGCTGACCACACCGGACCGGGCGGCGGAGGTCATCCACCGCGGCGTCGAGAAGGGCAAGGCGCGGATCCTGGTCGGGCCGGACGCGTACCTGTTCGACGCGCTCGCCAGGATCGCGCCGACGCACTACTTCAGCCTGCTGGCGAAGGTGCTCGAACGCGGATGAGGTGACCGCGCCGGTGCGCCGCCGGGCAGGTGAGGCGGCCGTGCGGCAGACGTGACCGCGGCGGCTCCTTGTTGCGGCGGTGCGGGTTCCCGGACGCGGACGGCGTCCTCGTCCGGCCGTTGGGGGAAGATCTCCCGCATGCGTTCCTCGACGGCGGTCCGGCGGACCGAGCAGTGGTTCGTCCGGCAGGGCGCGCCGACCATGATCGAGGGCTACGGGTTCCTGACGCACGTGCTGCCGCGGATGCTGCCGGTGCTGGCGTTCATCACGGTCGGCAGCCTCGCGTGGCTGGTGCCGCTGCGGGCGGCCGGGGCCGGGCGGTGGGTGCTGCTCGGCGTCATCGTCGTCGTGATGGTCGCCGCGTGGGCGCTGCTCTCGGTGTTCGTGCGGCGGCTGCCGACGTTCTCGCGGCGCACGACCTTCCTGCTGGTCGGCGTGTACGCGGCGATGCCGCTGGCGGTGCCGTTGCTGCAGCTGGTCATCGACGACACGATCACCGCGCCGGGCGAGGAGCTGTTCGGGCTGGTCGGGTTCGCCGTCTTCTTCGGCGTGGCGTTCGTGGCGACGATGGTGTTCACGACGTACGGGCTGGCGGGCCTGGTCCGCGCGGCGATCCGGTTCACGCTGCACGACCTGCGCAACAGCGTGTACCTGCTGGGGCGGGCGTTGCCGCCGATGCTGTTCGTGACGCTGTTCCTGTTCTTCACCGGTGAGCTGTGGCAGGCGATGAACCAGCTGTCGTGGCAGCGGGTGAGCCTGGTCGTGCTGCTGTTCGCGGCGATCACGGTGCTGGCCGCGGCCGCCCGGTTGCGCGACGAGATCGGGCGGGTGGAACAGGACCTGCGGCCCGAGGTGCTGGCGCTGGCCTGCAAGGGCACGCCGCTGGCCGGCGTCGAGGTCGCGGAACCGTTGCAGCCCAAGCGGCTCACCGGCCGGCAGCTGCGGAACCTGCTGGTCATGCTGGCCACGCGGCAGCTCGTGCAGGCTGCGGTGATCGGGCTCGCGCTGTTCGCGTTCTTCGTGCTGCTCGGGCTGATCGTCGTGACGCCGGCGGTGGCCGAGCAGTGGATCGGGGCACCGCCCGTGATGTCGCCGGTCCTCGGGCTGCCCGCGGCGATGCTGCGCAACGCCACGCTGTTCGCGGCGTTCGGCAGCATGTACCTGTCGGTGACGTCGATGAGCGACAACGAGCACCGGCGGCAGTTCTTCGCCTCCGTGCTCGAACGGGTCGAGCGCACGCTCGCGGTGCGCGCGGTGTACCTCGACGTCAGAAAGCAGGTTCGGGACTGAGCACGGTGTCCCGGCTGGGTGCCACGCCGAACCGGCGGCGGTACTCGCGGCTGAACTGCGACGGGCTGTCGTAGCCGACCTGGTGGCTGATCCGCGTGACGTCCCGGCCGGTCGCGAGCAGCAACCTGGCCTCCTGCAACCGGATCTGCTTCTGGAACTGGATCGGGCTCATCGCGGTGACGGCCTGGAAGTTGCGGTAGAACGCCGACTCGCTCATGCCCGCGAGCTTCGCGACGTCCGCCACCTTGAACGACTCGGCGTGGTGCGCGCGGATCCAGCTCACCGCCCTGGCGACGTGGCTCAGGCTGGAGTCGCCGCGGCCCAGCTGCCGCACGGCGGCGCCCTGCTCGCCGGTCATGACCCGCCAGAGGATCTCCTGCTTGACCAACGGCGCGAGCACCGCGGCGTCACGTGGCTGTTCCACGAGCCGGGCGAGCCTCGTGACGGCGTCGAGGAGCTCGGGTGTCGTGTCGCTGACGGCCAGGCCCCGCGGGGTGCCGCCGGTGCCGGGCAGGTCGTGGCGCAGCAGCAGTTCGGTCACGGCCCGGGGCCGCAGGACGACGCCGATGCCGAGCGCGGGGTTCGCCGGGCTCACGCCGACCCAGTCGCCGGTGATCGGCAGGTCGACCGAGGCCACCAGGTACTGGCCGGCCCCGTAGTCGTGGACCCGGTCGCCGAGCGCGACGCGTTTGCGGCCCTGTGCCACGAACGCGAGGATCGTGCCGGTCATCGCCGGCCCTTCCCGGTTCGACGTGATCCGGGACATCAGGACGTCCTCGATCGGCGTGGCCAGGTCGGGCCGGGCGTGCCTGCCGATCAGCGCGCGCAGCTCGTCCACCTGCCCGATCGTCCTCGCCGGCGCAGGATCAGGCAAGCCCGCCGACGAACGTCAGCGCCTCGGTCAGCGGTTTGCGGCTCAGGTCGGGCACCTCGCAGTCGTCGGCGGGGTAGCCGACGGGGAACAGCACGTACGGCCGCTCGGACGGCCGGCCCAGCAGGTCGGCCAGGAACGTCATCGGGTTCGGCGTGTGGGTCAGCGTCGCAAGGCCCATCGAGTGCAGCGCCGCGATGAAGAACCCGCACGCGATGCCGACGCTTTCGTTGGTGTAGTAGGTTTTCTGGCCGTTCTGCTGCTTCTGCGCGAACGCGACCACCAGCCAGGGCGCGACCTCCAGGAACTCCTTGTGCTCGTCGGTCTCCAGCCGGGCCAGTGCGGCGTGCCACGCGGGGACGTCGCGTTCCCGGTAGAAGGCGCGTTCCTCCTTCTCGGCGGCCTCGCGGACGCGGCGCTTGAGGCCGGGGTCCGACGTCGCGACGAACCGCCACGGCTGCTGGTGGGCACCGCTCGGCGCGGTGTTCGCGGCCTGCACGGCGAGCTCGATCGCCTCCGCCGGCACCGGATCGGGCGAGAACCAGCGCACCGAACGGCGCCCGTCGAGCAACCGGTGGAAGGCCCGGCCGCGGTCGAGGCCCTCCGCGATCGGCAGCCGCGGTGGTGCGTAAGGGACGAACGGGTGGCGGTGTGGTCGGGTCACGGTGTGGACGATGCCGACTCGCGGCGCCGCAGACCAGCTGAAGTTTCTCAGGTGAGTTATAAGTTGGGCTGATGAATCTGCCCAACGTGACGCTGCGGCAGCTCGAGTACCTGATCGCGGTCGCGGAGACCGGCTCGCTCACGGCCGCGGCCGAGCGCTGCCACGTCTCGCAGGCCGCGGTCTCGTTGGCGCTCACCGAGCTCGAACGCGTCCTGGACCTCCAGCTGGTGGTCCGGTCACCGCGCAGGGGCGCCGCGCTGACCGCGGCCGGCCGCCGGGTCATCGCCGACGCACGCCGGGTGGTCGGCGCGATGGGCGACCTCGGCGCCGAGGCCCGCGGGCTGAGCCGGCACGTCAGCGGCACGCTGGTCGTCGGGTGCTACGCGCCGATCGCGCCGTTCCACCTGCCGGCGGCGATGGCGACGTTCGCGCGGGCCTACCCCGAGGTGTCCGTGCGGTTCGTCGAGGGCAGCCTGCCGGAGATCGGGGAGCACCTGCTCACCGGCCGGTGCGAGGTGGCGTTCCTCTACGACCAGGACCTGCGGCCGGGGCTCGCGTTCCGCACGTTGTACGACCAGCAGCCGAAGGTCCTGCTGCCGCACGGGCACCGCTTGCGCCGCCGCCGCGCGGTCCACCTGCGCGAGCTGGCCGGTGACCCGTTCGTGCTGCTGGACGTCCCGCCGAGCGAGCACTACTTCCGCTCGGTGTTCGCGGCAGCGGGCCTGGAGATGGTCGTCACGCACCGGGCCCGCAGCTTCGAGCTCGCCCGGTCGCTGGTGGCGCGCGGCATCGGCTACTCGATGACCGTCCAGCAACCGGCCGTGTCGCAGTCCTACGAGGGGCTGGAGGTCGTCAGCCTGCCGCTGCGCGACGCCGTGCCGACCACGCCGGTGGTGCTGGGCTGGGCCGAGGGCGGGCCGCTGACCCGTCGCGCGCAAGCGTTCGCGGACCACTGCGCCGCCCTCTTCGGCCCGTGAGCTCACTGTGGACGGTGGCCTCGCGGGGACGACGTCCGCCGCGCGATGGCGCCTCCGCGTGCGGCCTCAGTCGAGGGGCTTGCGCAGCAGCACCAGCCGGCCCAGCGGGCTGTCGACGACCTGGGCACCGGTGAAACCCGCCTTCTCGCCCTCGGCGGCGAGGTCCTCGGCGGACAGGCCGTACGCCACCCGCTGCTGGCGGTAGAACAGGCGGTCCAGCGCGCCGCGGACCGTGGCCTCCTGCTGCGGCGGGAACAGCTCCCGCAGCACGAGCAGACCGTCCGGGCGCAACGCGCGCAGGATCGCGGCGAGCGTGTCCGCGCGGGCGTCGTCGGTGAAGAACGCCTGCGCCCAGTGGCAGACGGCGAAGGCCGACTCGTCGGTCAGCGCGCGGGCGTCCGAGGTGCGGATCTCCACGCGGTCCGCGACACCGGCCTCGTCCGCACGCTCCCGCAGCTCGTCCGCGACCTCCGCGACGACCTCGACGCCGACCGCCCGCAGCCGGTCGAACAGTCCCAGCGTCGTCAGCAGCGCGCCGCCGACGCCGCTGCCCACGTCGAGCAGGGGACCGCCGGCTTCGAGCCGTTCGCGGTACTCCGGCAGGTGCCGGTAGAGCAGGTCGAACAACTCCCACGACCCGGAGGTGGCCCTCGTTCCCCAGTAGCGGGCCACGGTGAGCGCCTGCTCGCCGGTCAGGCCCTGGCGCCGTTCGTCCCGCAGCACCGCCCGCGCGTGCTGGGCGCGGGCGGTCTCGACCAGGTCGAGCGCGGCCGTCAGCTCGACGCCACCGGCTCCGGCCAGCAGCGCGTCGAACCCGTCGGTCAGGCAGAAGACGTCCTCCTCCGACCGGACGACACCGGCGGTTTCGAACACCGCCAGCACGTTCGTCACCTGTTCCAACGCCACCCCCGACGCACGGGAGAGGCCACCGGCCGTGATCGTGTCGCGCAACCGTTCGAGCCACCCGGCGTGCTTCGCCGCGCGGACGAGCTCGATCACCTCAAGCCCTTCCGACCAGCCCATGACCACCGACCGGGCCGTGAGGGCGGCCTGCAGCCGCGCCAATGCCCGGTCGGACTCGGCGCCGTTCATGTCACTACCGTCCCAACGCACTCGTGCAGATGATCGCGTTGCCGACCCTAGGGACGTGCTGTGCTTCGTCGCGTCAGTCGCATGACTGTTCGTTCGTACGTCATCGGCTGCGTTGAGCCGAAACCGTGCTCATCGCCTGCGCGTTGCCGGGCCTGGTCGAGCTGACCGTTGACCCCGACCGCGTTCTCACCGTCTCGGCCTCGCCGTGCGGCAGGGCTGACCGGGCCGTGGTCGAGGCACGACAGCGGAGGGGCGTCGGCTGATACGGTGCCAGCCGTGGTGAAAACTCCCCAGAACCGGGAGTTTTCCCCGGTAGACGGGTCGATGAAGATCCATCGCCCTCCGCGGAGAAGGGTTGGCTCGATGAGCTTGCTGCGCAGTTACGTGTCGGGGAAGTGGCACACGCCGGACGCCGAGGGCGCGCCGTTGCACGACGCCGTGACGGGGGAGGAGATCGCCCGGATCTCGTCGGCGGGCATCGACATGAGGGCCGCGCTCGACCACGGCCGCCGCGTGGGCGGGCCGGCGTTGCGCGAGCTGACCTTCCACCAGCGGGCGCAGCTGCTGAAGGCGCTCGGGCTGCACCTCAAGGAGCACAAGGCCGAGCTGTACGCGTTGTCCGCCCGCAGCGGTGCGACGAGGTCGGACTCGTGGATCGACGTCGACGGCGGTTTCGGCGTGCTGCTCGGGTACGCGTCGAAGGCCAAGCGCGAGCTGCCCAACGACAAGGTCTACGTCGACGGGCCGGTGGAGCCGCTGGGGCGTGGCGGCACGTTCGTGGGCCAGCACATCTGCACGCCGTTGCGCGGGGTCGCGGTGCAGATCAACGCCTACAACTTCCCGATGTGGGGGCCGCTCGAGAAGTTCGCGCCCGCGTTCATCGCCGGGATGCCGACGCTCATCAAGCCGGCCTCGCAGACCGCATACGTCACCGAGAAGCTGGTCGAGCTGATGCTCGCGTCCGGGCTGCTGCCGGAGGGGTCGCTGCAGCTGGTCTGCGGGTCGGCCGGCGACCTGCTGGACCACCTGACCGAGCAGGACCTGGTCGGGTTCACCGGGTCCGCCTCGACCGCCCAGCACCTGCGCACGCACCAGGCCGTGGTCCGGTCGTCGGTGCGGTTCAACGCCGAGGCCGACTCGCTGAACTGCTCGATCCTCGGGCCCGACGCCGTTCCGGGGACGCCGGAGTTCGACCTGTTCGTCGGTCAGCTGGTCACGGAGATGACGACCAAGGCCGGGCAGAAGTGCACGGCGATCCGGCGGGCGCTGGTGCCGGCGTCGCTGATCGACGCGGTGGGCGAGGCGACGGCCGCGAAGCTCGCCGAGGTGGTCATCGGCAACCCGGCCGACAAGTCGGTGAAGATGGGCGCGCTCGCCGGGCTGGAGCAGCGCGAGGAGGTGTGGCGGTCGCTGAAGGCACTGCGGGAGAACGCTTCCGTGGTCTACGGCGACGGCCCGCTGTCCCTTGTGGACGCTGACGCCGAGCGTGGTGCGTTCATGTCGCCGATGTTGCTGCGCGCGGCCGCGGACGCGGTGCAGCCGCACGAGGTCGAGGCGTTCGGGCCGGTGTCCACCCTGATGCCGTACGACTCCGTCGAGGACGCGGTCACGCTGGCCGCCAGGGGGTCCGGCTCGCTGGTCGGGTCGATCGTCTCGGCGGACAGCGACTTCGTGCGCGACGTCGTGATCGGGGTGGCGCCGTGGCACGGGCGGCTGCTGGTGCTGGACCGCGACGACGCGGGCGAGTCGACCGGGCACGGGTCGCCGCTGCCGATGCTGGTGCACGGTGGTCCCGGCCGTGCCGGTGGTGGCGAGGAGATGGGCGGCATGCGCGGCGTGCTGCACCACATGCAGCGCACCGCCGTGCAGGGCTCGCCGAAGGCGTTGGCCGCCGTGACGAACCGGTGGGTCGCCGGTGCGCCGCGGACCGAGACCGAGGTGCACCCGTTCCGCAAGACGCTGGCGGAGCTGCGGCTGGGTGACACGGTCGTGGCCGGGCCGCGGACGGTGACGATGGCGGACATCGAGCACTTCGCGGAGTTCACCGGCGACACGTTCTACGCGCACATGGACGAGGAGGCCGCGGCGGCCAACCCGTTCTTCGGCGGCCGGGTCGCGCACGGCTACCTGGTCGTCTCGTTCGCGGCCGGGCTGTTCGTGTCGCCGGAGCCGGGGCCGGTGCTCGCCAACTACGGGCTGGAGAACCTGCGGTTCGTCACGCCGACGTTCCCCGGCGACGAGCTCACGGTGACGTTGACGGTCAAGCAGATCACGCCGCGCGAGGACCAGGACTACGGCGAGGTGCGCTGGGACGCCGACGTGGCGAACCAGAAGGGCGAGTCGGTCGCGCGCTACGACGTGCTGACGCTGGTCGCCAAGAGCTGAGCACACGGCGGACGGGCCGGCAGCGCGTGTCGCGGCCGGCCCGTCCGCCGTGCCCGAGGGCCTACTTCGGGTCGCGCCGGGGCAGCGGCTTGGTGGCCGGTCCCTCCAGCACGTTGCCGTCCACGTCGAACCGCGAGCCGTGGCACGGGCAGTCCCAGCTGCGCTCGGCGGAGTTGAACCGCACGAAACACCCCAGGTGCGTGCAGCGCATCGACACCGCGTGCAGCTGACCCTCCGGGTCGCGGTAGACACCGGTCTTGCCCAGCCCGTCGCGGATGACGTGCGCGTGGTCGGGCGGCAGCCGGTCGCTGTTCGTGGCGTCGGCGGGCACGACCCGGTCGCCGACCATCTCCACCGCCACCTCGGCGTTCTTCTTCACCAGCTCCGGCAGCGACTTGAGCGACAACCGGTGCGGGCTGAACCGCTCGGCCAGCTCGTTGGGCTTGCCGGTCACGAGGTCCGCGAGCACGGACGCGGCGAACGTGCCGGAGGTCAGGCCCCACTTCATGTAGCCGGTGGCGGTGAAGATCGTGCTCGCGCCCGGCGTGTAGCTGCCGATCATCGGCAGGTGGTCGTAGGCGGTCGGGTCCTGCGCCGACCACCGGTGGGTGACCTCGGTGACGGGCCAGTGCCTGCGGGCGAACTCCTCCAGGCGCCGGTACGGCTCCTGCGCCGGCTTGCCCGTCTCGTGGCCCTGGCCGCAGACGATCAGCTGGTCGCCGTGCGCGCTGATCGACCACGACGGGCTGCCCGCGCTGATCGCGAGCGCGCTCGGCGGCGGTCCGTCCAGCCGGGCGGCGATGGCGTAGGAGCGCGGGGTCTTGAGGCGCGGGAAGAACAGGCCGCGGTCGAGCAGCGGGTAGTGCGTGGCGAGCACGAGCCGGTCGAAGTGCACCTCGCCGTCGGCGGTGGTCAGTTTGTGGCCGGTCACGTCCAGCACGCGGCTGTGCTCGTAGACCTTGCTGCCGTCACCGTCGATCGCGGCGGCCAGCCCGTGCAGGTACTTGACCGGGTGCAGGGTCAGCTGGTCGTCCAGCCGCACGGCGGCGTGCACCTCGAACGGCAGGTCGAGGTCCGTGTCCAGGCGGACCGGCAACCCGGCCTTGCGCGCGTGCTGGAACTCCTCCTCGACCGTCTGCACCTCGTCCTCGGTGTAGGCGTAGGTGGCGGCGGCACCGCGGCGCAGGTCGCAGGCGATCTCCTCGTGCTGCACGAGGTCGGCGACCTGGTCGACCGCGGCCCGGGAGGCGGAGGCGTAGTCGGTGGCGGTCGCGACGTCGTGCGTGCAGACCAGCGTGGAGTACACAGTGGACTGCAACGCGGTGACCTTGGCGGTGTTGTTGCCGGACGCACCGGACGCGATGCGGTCCGCCTCCAGGACCACGACCCGCAGGCCGCGGCGCTTGAGCAGCAGGGCGGTGGTCAGGCCGGTGATGCCGCCGCCGGCGACCGCGACGTCGAACGTGTGGGTGCCGGTGAGCTGGGGACGGGACTGCCCGGGCAGGGCGGAGAGCCAGAGCGACTGGTCGCCGGTGGTGGTCATGCCGTCGGAGTACCCGCGTCGGGTCGCTGCATGCCTGGGGCCGTCGCGGGGTATGCGGGGTGCATGGCCAAGCAACGGGTAGTCGTCGTCGGCGGCGGGTTCGGCGGACTGAGCGTCGTGCGCGGACTCCGTCGCGCGGACGTCGACGTCACGCTGATCGACCGCGCCAACCACCACCTCTTCCAGCCGTTGCTCTACCAGGTGGCGACGGCGTTGCTGCCCGCGGGCGACATCGCGCCCGCGTTCCGTGCGATCCTGCGCAAGCAGGACAACGCCCACGTGCTGCTGGGCGAGGTGACCGGCTTCGACACCGAGAAGCAGCTGGTGGACGTCGACCTCGCCGACGGCACCGCCCACCGCGTCCCCTACGACACGCTGGTCGTGGCGGCCGGTGCGCGGGACAGCTACTTCGGCCACGACGAGTGGGCCGAGCACGCGCCGCCGATGAAGACGCTGGAGCAGGCCGTCACGCTGCGGTCGCGGCTGCTGCGGGCGTTCGAGCACGCGGTCACCGGTGACCCGAAGGAGTGGTTGTCGTTCGCGGTGATCGGTGCCGGGCCGACCGGTGTGGAGCTGGCCGGGCAGCTCGCGGACCTCGCGCGGCGGGCGTTGAAGGGCCAGTTCCGCGGGATCGACCCGCGCGACCTGCGCATCACGCTGCTGGACGCCGTGCCGCACGTGCTGCCGCCGTTCTCCGAGCCGCTGCGCAAGCACGCGCGGGCGAAGCTCGAACAGCTCGGCGTCACGGTCATGACCGGCGCCATGGTGGCGGCGATCGACGAGCACGGCCTGACCACCAAGGACGGTGACCGGGTCGAGGCGCGCACGATCATCTGGGCCGCCGGCGTGCAGGCCTCGCCGCTGTCGCGCAAGCTCGCCGAGGCCACGGGAGCCGAACTGGACCGCAAGGGCCGGGTCGTCGTGAACCCCGCGGACTGCTCGGTGACGCCGAACATCTTCGCGATCGGCGACATGGCCAACCTGAACGACCTGCCGGGCATCGCCGAGCCCGCGCTGCAGGAGGGCCACCACGTCGCCCGCGTGATCAAGGCCCGGTTGGCGGGCACGGCGGCGAAGCCGTTCAAGTACCTCGACCTCGGCACGATGGCCACGATCTCGCCCGGTGACGCCGTCGCGGACATCAAGAAGCTGCGGCTCAAGGGCCTCATCGGCAAGGCCGCGTGGGCCGGCGTGCACATCGCGTTCCTGGTCGGCTGGCGCAACCGGGCGGCCGTGCTCGCCAACTGGGGCTGGAACCTGCTCACCGGCCGCAGGACGCAGCCGATCATCCTGGAGACCGTCCAGGCCGTGGACCGGCAGCCGCGCGGCAGCGGTTCGTAGTCAGCGCTGTCGCAGCGCGGGTAACCCGATGGGGTGAACACCGAGCTGGTGTAGGAGCTGACCGGTGACGACCAGGACGGCCTGCGGTTCGTGGGCCGCAACGACACCGAGCGCAACCTGATCCGCGTGCTCGGCGCGGTCGGCTGAGACCGGTCGCCACCGCCCCGTCACAGCGGTAAAGGCGGAGGAAAAGCACAGCTCAGGGCGCGTTCCCCGGGTCGAACGCCATCCCTAGACTCGCTCAGGCCGGTAGCACGGACAGGCCCTTCCTCCTGGCGGCGCCGGCCTGAGCACAGAGGGAGATCTGGGGTGTTCGAGAACAACGTCACCAGGCGCGGCTTCGTCACGGGCGCGGCGGCGGTCGCCGGTCTCGCCGGCCTGTCCACCATCGCGCCCGGCCTGGCGGCCGCCGACCCGAAGATCGGCGACCAGCACCGCGAGGAGGAGTTCGCCGCCTCCGACGTCAGCGCCGCCGCGCTGATGACGTTCCAGAAGATCGACGGCACGCCCGTGTACTACTGGCGCTCCAACCGCGGCAACACCACCCTGCGCAACTGGCAGTGCACCGACGCGTTCTACAACGCGCTCGTGGCGTGGATCCGCGACCTGCGCTCGCTGTCGTCGAGCTACGGCTCGATCAGCTACATCGTGTCGGCCGGCTTCTACGTCGACAAGCCCGGCCAGCACGGCGCCGGCACCGCGATGGACCTCGACCACGTCCGCTGGTCCGGTGGCAACACCATCTCGCCGCTCGACCAGGCCCACGCCTCGGGCACCGCCTCGGTCCGCAAGCGCTACCTCGCGACGGAGGCCGTGTGCCGCCGCCGGTTCCGCTACGTGCTCGACGGCTGGTACAACGCCGACCACGCCGACCACATCCACTCCGACTTCGGCGGCATGCCGGTCCGCGCGGTCAAGGACTCCGAGTCCGACACGAAGTTCGTCCAGGCCGTGTGCAACAACTTCCGCGGCGCGGGGCTGGCGATCGACGGCATCTGGGGTCCCGCCACGACCAGTGCGTTCAACGGCCTCAAGTCCGCGCTCGCCATCACCGGCGACCCGCACACCAGCTCCTCGGTGTGGCAGTCGATGCTGTCGAAGATCGCGACCAAGGGCTTCGCGAACCAGAACATCTGACCCGCGTCCTGCCCATGGGCTCAGCGCACTTCTTCCACGGGCTTTCACATCCAGTGCTCTATCAGTGACGATTCGGCAGCGCTCTGCTCGCGATCTTTTCGGATTCAGCAGAGGAATACCGGGAAATAAGCGCCAGAGACATGAGAAGGGCGCGTCCACCGGTGGACGCGCCCTTCTCATGTGCAAAAGGACTACCTGTGGGCGCCGCCGCCCGTGGAGCCGCCCAGTCCGAACAGGATGCGCTGGATGAGCTCGGGATCGACGTCCGGCTCGTCGCCCAGCGCCTCGGCGGCGGGCGAGCGGCGGCGTTCGCGGCGGGGCAGCGGCACGGCACCCGCGTTGACGCCGGTCGGCAGCGGGATCTCGCACCAGACGAGCTTCACGCCGCCGTCGAGCTGCAGCTCACCGGTGCGCAGGTCGGGGGAGGCGGGCGGCATCGTGAACCTGGCCGCCTCCAGCTCCACCACGAGGTACTCGCCGGTCAGTCGCAGCCGCAGCGTGATCAGCCGTGAGGTCTTCGGGTCGGCGGACTCGACGGCCGCCTCCACCAGGGCGCACGCGACGGCGGAGCACTCGCCGACCATGTTGCGCAGCCGCCACTCGCTCAACGTGAACCGGACGAACAGATCCGCGCAGTTCACCGCGGTGGGCAGCGCGATGAGTGTCAGGTCGTCGACCTGGGCGGTCTGGGCGTTCGCCTGCATGCTGCCTCCATTTCGCGTGCGGCGCGCGAGCCGACGACAGTCACCCATACGGCCGTCGCGGTGTGCGGGAATCTACATGGGTATACGGAGGAAGCAATGACCTGGTTGACCTGCCCGGCAAAAGTCACGCTCAAGTCACGGCGCAACCCCCTCGTGTTCACACACCGTAGAACAACGGGGGAGTGCTGTGACGCATGGTGATCAACTGGGCTCAGCATCGTTGTGCGGCGAACTGGTCCGCGGTGGTGCCGGGTGGGCTGCCGGTCGAGGACGGGCCGGCGCGCTGCGGCCGATGCGGGGGCTGGGGTGAGGTGAACGAGCCGGTGTCCGTCGCCGTGCCGGGCACGTGGTGCCTTTCATCCGGGAATGACGTGCCGGGAACACTACTGCGACAAGGCTTTCCGGGCGGACCTCCGACCGGGCGAACTTAAATCCATTTAAAACCGATTAATCGTCTGAACGGTGGATGGGTGCCGTGCGGCCGTCGGCTAACTTCGGTGGAGATCGCGGAAAGCGGTCCACCGACCACCTGAATACGCCGGTCCCCACACCTGGCGCCGAGAGCCCCGGCTGATCCACCTCGCAACACCGGTGTGGGAAGGCAGGCGCGCACCGCTCACCGGTTCCTCCCTCCTGCTCGGAACCCGGTGGTGCGGCAGCGGTGCGGCGCGGCCGGCCGGTGCCCGCCGGCGGCGTCGGACCCGTCCTGCGGTCCGCGCCGCCGGCGGTGTTCGTCCTTCAGACCCTCCGGAGCCTCAATTGCACGCGCGCCCCGCCCAGCGGCCCGCGGTCGACGTGGAGAGAACCACCCGTGCTCTCCGCGACCCTGCGGGCGATGTCGAGCCCCAGCCCGGTGGAACCACCACCGCTGGCACCGCGCCGCACCGCGCGTTCGGTGTCCTGGATGCCGGGGCCCGCGTCCTCGACCACGAGGGCCACGAGGTCGGCCTGGTGCACCAGTGTGACGCCGAACCGGGTGCCCTCCGGCGTGTGGCGGAAGACGTTGCCCAGCAACGCGTCCAGCGCCGCCGTGAGGTCGGTGCGGGCGAGCGGCACGAGCGCGGGGTGGTCGGCGCCCCTGACCGTCCACGGCCGGTCCTGGTCGTCGGCGAGCGCGGACCAGAACACCAGCCGGTCGCGCACGACGCTCGCCGCGTCCACGGCGGTGCTCTCCGGCTGAAGACCGGAGCGGGCCGCCCTGATGATCTCGTCGACCTCTCTCTCAAGCCCTTTCACGGCCGCACGGATGCGATCCGCCCCGTTCCCCTGTCCGAGGGTGTCCGCGTCCAGCAGGAGGGCCGTGAGGGGTGTCCTGAGGCGGTGGGAGAGGTCGGCGACCACCTCGCGTTCGGCGGCGAGCAGGTGCCGGACGCGTTCGGCCATCGCGTTGAAGGCCCGCCCGACCTCCCTGAGCTCGGGCGGGCCCTTCACCGGCACGCGCACCGACAGGTCGCCCCGCCCCATGCGCTTGGCGCCGTCGGCGAGCGCCCTGGTGGCCCTGACCGCCCGCGCGCCCAGCCGGTCCGCGACGAGCACCGACCCGGCGACCAGGCCGACCGCGACACCCGCGAGCGCCAGCCAGGTGGTCATGACGCCGTGCGTGAGCTGCTCCCTCGGCACGAACGCCTCGACGATCGCGATCTCGTTGACGCCCAGGGCGATCGGCTGCAGGTACGCGACGCCGTCCGGCCGTTCGGCGACACTGGCCCTCGCCTGCTTCTGCGCCTGCGCGAAGTCCTTCGCGGTGATGTGCGAGGTGCCGATCGTGACCGGCCCGCTGAAGTGCACGGCCAGCCGCTGCTGACCGCCGTAGCGGGTGCTGGCGATCGCCTGTCGCAGCTCCTGCGGCTTCTTCGTGATCACCAGCGCGGGCGTGAGCGCGTTGGCCTGCCTCTGCGCCTCGCTGAGCGCGCGGTCGTGGGCGGCACCCTTGACCACGACCGCGAGCGGGATGAGGAACGCCAGCGCCACCATGCTCGTCGCCGCGAGAGCGACGAGCACCAGTGACCGCCTCACCTCGGCGCGACCAGACGCACGCCGACGCCGCGCACGGTGTGCAGGTAACGCGGCTGGGCGGCCCGTTCGCCGAGCTTCCTCCTGAGCCAGCTGAGGTGCACGTCCAGCGTCTGGTCGTCGCGGTGCGACGGCCACAGGTGCCGCAGGATCTCCGCGCGCGGCACGACCTCGCCCTGCCGGCCCGCGAGGAACGCCAGCAGCTCGAACTCCTTGTGCGTCAACGAGAGCTCCTGACCGTCCACAACGGCCCTGCGGCGGTCCACGTCGATCTCCAGCCCACCGACCCGCAGCTGCCGGTGGTCCTTCGCCCTGCGCAGCACCGCCTGCACGCGCGCACCGAGGTGCTCGCTGGAGAACGGCTTGACCAGGTAGTCGTCGGCACCCGCGTTGAGCAGCCGGACGATCTCCCGCTCGTCGTCGCGGGCCGTGGCGACCACGACGGGCGTGTCGGTGACGCCGCGGATCATCCGCAGCGCGTCACCACCGTCCAGGTCGGGCAGACCGAGGTCGAGGACCACGACGTCGTAGGTGTGCGCGGAAACTTCGCGCAACGCCTCGATCGCGAGCGCCACACCGTGCACGATGTGGCCCTGGTCGGTGAGAGCGCGCATGATCGCCGCGCGCACGGCGTCGTCGTCCTCGACGAGGAGTACCGATGCCATGGCGTTAACGGAGGGACGTCGCGGTGAGACGGTCGATCGCGTACCTGGCCGCCTGGGCGGTCGTGACCACCGCGGCCGTCGGCCTGTCCTGGCTCGGCATCCGGTCCGCGATGGAACCCGCACCGGTCGCCGCCGTCGAGGCCACCGGCGGGCCCGGCGTGCTGCCGTTGCCGACCGTGCAGTCCTTGAGCGTCCCCGTACCGGTCACCACCGGTGTTCCTGCAGCCACGTCCACGACCACCAGGCCTCCCCTGCGCTCGTCCGCTCCG
Organism: Nocardia sp. NRRL S-836; assembly: GCF_001279525.1. GTDB lineage: Bacteria > Actinomycetota > Actinomycetes > Mycobacteriales > Pseudonocardiaceae > Lentzea. The sequence continues at coordinate 48,348 of NZ_LGDY01000130.1, forward strand.
GTGCCGACCGTTCCGACGAGTACTACGGATGGGCGGGTGTCCGCGGCTCAACTCCCCGCCGGGGAGTGGCAGGCCGACGGGTCCTACGTGCACGCGTTCCACCTGCGCGGTGGGGACGTGGTGGTGCGCTACCGGGCGTCCGGGGTGCAGGCGATGTCGGCCACACCCGCCGATGGGTGGGCTGTGTCGGTTGAGCAGCCTGGGGGGCCGTTGGTGGTGAATTTTCGGGAACCGGGTGGGGGGTTGTCGCGGTTGGAGGCCACTTGGGAGGGAGGGCCTACGGCTCGGGTGGTGGAGAGGTGAGGGCTGTTCCTGTTCGGCTGTTCCTGGGGCTCCGCCCCAGACCCCGACACTCCCAAAGAAGCCGGCCAGCGCGGTTAGTGGGTTGATGGCACGCCTGTTTGTGTTGGGCGGCTGCCGGTGCCCCGCCTAGCGATCCAAGAGCGAGCCAGACCTGAGGGGTCAGGTCAAGTCGACGAAAAGCGTGTCGACTTGACCTGACCCCTCAGGCCCGGCAAACGGTCGGAGCGCTAGACGGGGAAGCCACCCACCGCGGAACCGCCCGAGGAAAGGCTTTGACGTCTCGCCTTCGGCTCGATCACGAGCGAAGGCCTGCCTCGCCTTCGGCTCGGCGGGTGCGCGGTGGGGGTCCAGGAAGGACGTCAGAGGTCGATGGCCTTGGCGATTTGAGCGGGCTTGAGGACTCGCAGGATGGCCTCGAAGAGGTAGTAGTCGCCGTACGGCAGGGAGATCTCGATGCCGTCCTCGGACGGGCGGTTGCGGGTGCCGCGCGCCAGGATCGCCTCTGCCCGGGTCGACTCGGTGGTCAGGCAGGTACTCACCAGACCGTCGAGGATCGCGAGGGCCTTCTGGTGGTAGTGGGGCCGGCCGGTGACCTTGGCGAGGTCGAGGAGGCCGCAGGCGAGGATCGCGCCTGCCGAGGAGTCCTTGACGTCGTTGGCGCCCAAGGGGGAGCGGTAGTCCCACACCGGGACGTGGTCCGGGGTGAGGGCGGACAGGGCGTAGTCGGCCATCTTGCGGGCGGTGTCGCGGAACTCGCGCAAGCCCGTGCGGCGGTACATCGTCGTGAAACCGTAGACGCCCCAGGACTGGCCGCGTGACCAGCACGAGGTGGGGCTGTAGCCCTGGACGGTGTTGGGGCCCACCGGGGCGCCGATGTCCGGGTTGAAGTCGAAGACGTGCGGGGTGGAGCCGTCGGCGCGCACGAAGTGGGTCTGGGTGGTGCGGGCGTGGGCGATGGCGATGTCGATGAACCTGCGGTCGCCGGTTTGTTCCGAGGCGAACGCGAGGAGGTCCAGGTTCATCATCGTGTCGATGATGACGCGGCCCGCGTTGCCCGGGGTGCCCAGGCGGCCCCAGGCGCGGAGATACCTGCCGGTCGGGTTCCAGCGCTGGGTCAGGGTGGTGGCGGCGTCGATGGCGCCGTCGCGCCAGACCGGGTTGCCGGTGAGGCGGTGTGCGGTGACCCAGGAGGGGGAGAAGAGGAAGCCCAGGTCGTGGTCGCGGGGGTCCAGGCGGCGTGGGGCGAGGCGGTCGTTCGCGGACTCGGCGAGGGTGCGGAACCGCAGGTCGCCCGAGTCGAGGTGGGCGAGCCAGAGCAGGCCGGGCCAGAAGCCGCCGACCCAGCCGCCGTCGGTGACGTAGGTCCACTTCTCGAAGCGGGTGATCTCCGGGAACGAGGTGACGCCCGGTGCCACCGCCCGCAGTTTGGCCAGGCCGTAGTCGAGGGCCGCGCGCAGGCGGGCCGGGTTCGCGGAAGCCTCGCCGGTGCCCGCAGAGGCTTGCAGAGGGGTGGCGAGCAGAGGGGTGGCCGCGGCAGACGCCAGGAGAGTGCGTCGAGACAGGTTCACGAGACCGTCCAGTCCCTTTCGTGTCCGTGCGCCCGGCGCCACCCTGCCAGAAGCGATCAAGGTCTGACAAGAGGTATACGGATTTTGCATGGGCAGTACGGGAAACCTTGGGATTGACGGTGTGAAAAATTGATTCTTACGCTCGATTCCGTCGAATCGAGTTGGAGGACTGAAGATGGCACAGGTACGCGTTCGCAAGCCGGTCGCGCCGGTCGTGCTCACGCCGTCGCTGGTGCAGGCGATGATCGCCCGCCGGCAGGCCGTCCAGGTGGCCAAGTTCCGCACCACCTGCACCGACTGCCTGCCCAACTACTGAGCGGCAAGGGGACTTCGCCGTGGAGCTGAACGCCGATGCGCTGGTCCGCGCCTTGGCGGTGTGCTGCGGCGAAGAACCCGCCGACCCGGCGGAGGCGGTGTGGCTCGCGCGCAAGAAGCAGCCCTCGTTGCTCGCCACGCTCTGCTCGGCGTGGGGTGAGCTCAACGAGGGGCTGGCGTTCGAGCTGGCCGCGCAGCGGGAGCGGGTGGCGTTCTACCGGGTGCTCGCCGCCTCGCTCGACTCACCGGAGATCATTCCGCTGAAAGGCCTGGAAGTCGGCCGGCTCTACCCCGACGGCTGGGTCAGATATATGAACGACCTGGATTACCACGTTGTCAAACCCGAGCTGCTGTGGGAAGTCGCCGCGTCATTGGTCGAACGTGGCTGGGCGCTCGACTCCGGCACGTTCACGAGGGTGAACAATTCGCTGCAGGTGATGCTGAGCTTTCGCCTGCCGCACCCGGACCGGTACCAGCTCCCGTACGGCGTGGAGCTGAGCAGCTACGTGAGCCTCGGCGACCTCGGTGCGGTGCCGCCGGTGCTCGCGCTGACGCCGGACCTGGCGCCGGTGAAGAACCTGATGATGCTGCTGTTCGAGCGCTTCGAGCAGCCGTTCCGCGCCCGTGACCTGGTCGACGGGGCGTTGCTCGTCGAGTCGGCGCAGCCCCGCGACGTGGAGCGGATGCTGAACCGGCTCGACCTGTGGCCCGAGTACGCGGAGCTGGCGTCCCTGCTGGCACGTGCGGAGATCGGTCCGTCGCTGGAGGTTCCGCGTGACGCCGTGTCGAGAGCACGTCGGCGTCGCGCGGGACGGGCGGTGCGGAGCACGTTGTCCGCCGCCGGCCTGGCCCGCCGCACGCAGCGGCGGATGGTGGAGCGCGGGCTGCCGGCGGCCGGGCGCAGGGTCTTCGAACGGGTCGGTGCCCGGTGGGCGCTCGACGCGGGACTGCTCTGCTTCGGGTTGCCGGTGGACGGGCGCTCCGACCGCGTGCGGGTCGGTGGGCGCGACGACCTCACGTGGGTCGACACGCCGGTCGGCCGGTTCCTGCTGACTCCCGGCGACGAACTGCCGTCGTCCGCCGAGGAGTTCGTCCGAGGAGGTGTAGCTGCATGTCCGTGAACTCGCGCAAGCCCAAGATCCCGAAGAAGTAGGAGGCGTTCGAGATGGCCAAGAAGCACGGTCACAAGCTGGCGGTCAAGCCGAAGATCAAGAAGCGGCGCTAGGAGGTCGGGACGCTGTGGTGTTCGTGCTGCTCGGACCCGACGCGGTGGCGCGGCAGCTCGGCGTCCCGATCCTCGACCGGCTGGAGGGCGCCGGGTTCACGCCGGTGCGCTGGCAGCTCATCTGCCGCCGACCGGCCGGTCTGGACGCCTTCCACGCCGAGAACATCGACAAGCACTGGAAGGGCTACCTCTACCGGCTCGTCGACCGGCTGTTCGACCACGGCCCGTTCCTCGCGCTGGAGGTCAGCGGATCGCACGAGGAGCTGCGGGCGTTGAAGGGCTCCAGCGATCCCGCGAAGGCGGCGCCGGGCACGATCCGCGGCGACCTCGGCACGATCAACGTCGTCCTCGCGCTGATGCACAGCTCGGACACACCGGCGGATTCGGAGCGCGAGAGCGCGGTGTTCGGGCCCGGCGGGTTCGCCGGTACCGGTGACCCGCGGCCGGTGCTCAAGACGCTGGCGCGCGGTGGGGTCGCGGAGACGCGCGGGTTCGACGACGTGCTGGTGGGGCTGCGGTCGCGGATCGAGGCCGCGCTGTGGCACGAGGAGCCGGGGCATCCCGTGGAAGCGGTGCTGGAGCACGACTTCCTGACCCCGGAGCTCGACGTGGAGCACGCGGCGGCGCTGGCGGCCACGGTCGGGGTGCGGATCGACCCGTGGGAACGGCTCGTGCTCGCCACCTCACAGCACTTCGCGCCGCGTCGTGGCGGCGCTGCGCCGCAGGACCTCGGCTAGCCGCGCGTCACGGGTGCGGACCCAGCCGTTGAGCGGCGTGCCGGTGCAGCCGCGGCCGCGCTTGGCCGCCCAGGCGCCCTGGCCGTAGCTGATGGTCCGGGCCTGCTCGGCGTAGGCGTGCTCGGCGGCCGCGTAGAAGGCGGTGCCGAAGTAGGCCAGCCGCGACCGTTCGTCGGCGTAGTCGAAACCGACCGCGGTGCACGTCCAGTCGCCGTCGTGGCGGGCGAACATCGCGAAACCGACGGCGTTGCCGTCCTGCGGGCGGGCGACGAGCGTGAGCGAGTCCATCGCGGCCAGGGCGGCGAGCTTGCGGCGTTCCGCGGTGAAGTCGGCGCCGCCGCGGTACTTCGTGACGAGCTGGCACTTCAGGGCCGTGAGCTCGTCGAGGTCGGGCTCCTCGGCGTGAACGTCCACAACGGACCGCATCTCGCGGCGGAGCTCCTTGCGGCGCTTGCGAGGGAACGCGGCGAGGTAGTCGGCCATCCCCGTGCCGGGCAGGTGCAGGTCCCACGTCATCGACAGCGGCACACACGTGAACCCACGCTCGTGCAGCACGGCTTCCAGCGGCCCTGGCCGGGTGTAGAGGAACGCGGCGGTCGGGACGTCGTACGCCAGCGCGGCGCTGACCAGTGCGTGCAACGCTTCCGGCTCACCGGCGCGCGGGCCGGTCGGCAGGCATTCGTAGCCCGGCACCATCACCATCAGGGCCGGCACCCACGGCGGCGAGTCGATCGGCTCGCGGCAGATCGGCAACGCGGGCGCGGTGGTCGTGAGGACGTGCCACAGGTCGAAGAACTCGGTCGGCCGCGGCTCGTGCTGCACGAACGCGTGCGCCTCGACGCCGTCGGCCCGCAGCGGCACGGGCGCGGGCAGCTTCCCGCCCATCGCGGCGAGCCAGGCGGGGGTGGTCAGCAGGCTCATGCGCGCAGCAGCACGGCGTCGAGGTGGCGCGGCGTCAGACCGTGGCGCTGCTTGAAGACCGTGTTGCCGCGGCCACCCTCCAGCACCGGCTTGCCCAGCTCGATCGCGAGCCGCACGGACTCGGCGAACAGCACGGCGTACGGGCTGTAGTTGCCGTCCACCGCGTAGTCGACACCGCACGTCCAGGTGTGGAAGCGGGTCTCGTCGGTGAGGCAGACACCGGCCGCGACGAGCCGGCCGCGCTGCCTGACCTCGATCACGTGCACCCGGCCGCCGAGCGCGGTGACGAACTTCGCGAACGTCCCCTCGGGGTAGAAACCGTTGTTGTCGAAGCGGGTCGCCGTCAGCCCGCACAACGCGGTGATCTCGTCCAGCGCCGCCGCCGACACCGGGAGCACCTCCGTCGTGACACCGGCCTCACCCGATCTTCGCCCGGTGCGCCGCAGGTTCGCCCGCGCCCGTTCGCCCAGCCGCGCCAGGTAGTGCTCGTAGTCGGTGACGCCGGTGAGGTCGGCCGTCCACCGGTCGACCAGGTGCCGCGCCGGCAGGCCGTTCGCGCGCAGCTCCTGCCCGAGCTCGCTGCCGCGCCGCACGTTCACGAACCCGCACCACTGCGCGCGGTAGAGCGACGCGACGCGCAGCAGGCCGCTGATGACCGTCGGCACGACGTCGACGCCGAGCGTGGACGGCACGTGCGCGTCGTAGCAGTGCCAGGTGTGGCTGAGCAACGCCGGCTGGTCGCGTGCCTCCGGATAGGCCGCGTACAGGCAGCCCAGCGGATCCGCCGCCGTCTGGAGGTACGCGGGCGTGACGGCGACCGTCTCGTCGCCCCTTTTCACCACCAGGTAGGCGAAAGCGTCGATGTTCGTCAGCGGCGCCTGCTCGTACGCGTCGAGGTAGGCGTGCTCGTAGAACACCGGCGCACCGGCCCGCCGCACCACCGCATCCCAATCGGCAGCATCGAATTCCCTTATGGAGCGCGAAAACTCGACGCGCAACGACGTTGACGCAGGTGGTTTCGGCACGCCCATACTCTACGACCTGTGCCAGGGCGAACGAGGAGATCGAGATGGCATCGGTGTACTTCCTGACGAAGCTGGGCACAACCGAGGAGCTCTCGGCTTCTCCCGGCCAGCCGCTGCTGGATGTGTTGCGCAGGCACGGCATTCCGGTCAACGCCGTGCTGACGTCGGTCAACGGCGAGATCGTCGCCGAGGACACCGTCGTGATCGGCGCCGACGACGTGGTGCAGGTGCGGCAGGTCCGCTTCTACGACCTGGACGTGGCACGCCGCCCCAAGACCGTGGTCTACGGCACGCCGAACCCGGTCTACACCAAGAAGGTCATGTTCGACACCAACGGTTCGCTGGAACACCGGTGCGAGCAACTGGACGCCGACTCGTTCATCCAGTACGTCGAGGAGGCGTTCGTCCAGAGCTACGTGCTGACGGCCGGCGAACGCGTCGTGATCGGCCTGTCCGGCGGACGGGACAGCGTGGCGTACCTGACGTTGCTCGAACGCACCCGCGACCGCCTGCCCGACGTCGACATGACCGCCGTGACGATCACCGGCCTGCCCGACTGGGAGGAACCGGCGACCTTCGCCGCCGCCCGCGAGTCCGGCGAACGGCTCGGCATCGAGCAGGTGATCGTGACCGCGGAGGACGTCGAGCGGGTGTTCCGCCTGCGCAAACCCTTCGTGGAGGCCATGAACGAGGTCGTCGCCGGCGACGGCGCGCACCTGACGATGGTGATCGGCCACCAGGTGCTGCGCCGGATGCTGGAGGAGGACGCCCAGGCCCGTGGCGCCACGACCGTCGCCTTCGGCTTCAACGCCGACGACCTGGTCGCCTCCATGGTCACCTGGTACACGACCGGCTTCCGCATGGGCGGCATCCCGACGCGCGAGATCGGCGGCATGCGGTACGTGTTCCCGTTGTACCGCATCACGAAGAAGGAACTGACCCTGTACCTGGAGCTGGTCGCACCCGAGCTGAACCGGCAGGGCACACCGGGCCGCTTCACCACCGGCCCCGACGAGCGCTCGATGTCCTACGCGGTCACCGACCACCTGTTCGACCTGTGGCCGGGCGTGGACTACTACCTGTTCTCGGCGTTCGAGAACATGCAGCGGTACATGTTCCCGATGGTCGAGGCCAAGTGCCGCTACTGCGGCGGCGTCTACCTGCTGCAGGAAGCCATGCAGAACGCCACCGACGTGTGCGACGTCTGCGACTTCTTCGCGCGCCGGGAACTCAACTTTGCGTGAGCACCCGTTCTTCACACGCGACTACTGGGTGTTCGCCGCCGCCGAGTACTCGCCCGCCCGGACCGCCGCCGAGGTGTCGTACCTGGCCTCGGTGCTACCCGCGGGCGGGCGGGTGCTCGATCTCGGGTGCGGGGTGGGGCGGCATGCGCACGGGCTGGCGCGGCTGGGGTTCTCGGTGGTCGGGGCCGACGTGTCGGAGTGGGCGGTCGAACAGGCCCGCGGCGGGCCGGGCGTGTTCGTGGCGTGCGACCTGATGGCGGGGCCGTGGCCGGAGCTGTCGGCGCTGGCCCCGCCGGGGGTGGCGGCCCGCCGGTCAGGAACGGGCCCGCGTCGTCACCGCCGTGATCTCCTCGCTGTTCTCGGTGGGGCGCACGGCCGAGGCG
>NZ_LGDY01000131.1 GCF_001279525.1 Nocardia sp. NRRL S-836
GCCGACGGCGGAGGCGTGGCACCTGGCGTCGAGCCAGGCGTGCCGGACGTGCCGGGCGTCGAACCCGGCGAACCCGGGACGGTCGGCTTCGGCGACGACGGCGTTGCACCGGGCGTGCCGGGTGCGGTGATCGTGGGCTTCGGGGCCGGGGGTGGCGTGGAGGCCGACGACGGCGGGGCCTTGGTGATGGTGCTGTCGGGGGTGCCGGGTTTCGGGGCGTCGAAGATGCCCTTCGGGGTGCCGCCGCCGCCGAACTTGCTCGAACGGTCGGTGCCGCCCGCGTTGGCGCCGCCGCCGCCCATCGGGCCCGCGCCGGGGGCCATGGGGGTGCCGGTGGCCGGGTTGCCCGTTGACGGGGGTGGGGTGAAGCCGCGGCCGCCGCCGGTGGCGGGGGAGTTCACGGCACTCGACGGGCCCGGTACCGAAGCACCGGGCTTGCCGCCGGGCAGGCCCGGGGTGCTGCCGCCGGTTGACGGGATGTTGCCGCCGCCCTTGCCGCCGACGGGTGGGGGTGTGCCGATCGGGGCGCCGCCGACCGTGCCGCTGCCGGGTTTGGGGCTGCCCGCGGTGCCGCCGGTGATGCCGGGGACCGGGCCGACGCCCTTGCCAGGGCCGCCGGTGGTGCCGGGCTTGCCGCCGGTCGCGCCGGGGGTGCCGCCGACCGCGGGCGGGGGCACGAAGCCGGGACCGCCGACGCCCTTGCCGCCGCCGGTCGGGATGGTGGCGCCGCCGCCCTTCACGGTGGGCGCGGCGCCGACGGAGGATCCGCCGGGGCCCTTGCCGCCGGTGGGGACGTTGGTTCCGCCGCCCTTGACGGTCGGTGCGGCACCGACGGACGGACCGCCCACACCGGACGGACCGGTGGGCAGGTTCACCCCGCCGCCCTTCACGGTGGGTGCGGCGCCGACGGACGGGCCGCCGACACCCTTGCCGCCGGTCGGGATGGTGGCGCCGCCGCCCTTCACGGTCGGTGCGGCACCGACGGAGGAACCGCCAGGACCCTTGCTGCCGGTGGGAACGTTGGCCCCGCCGCCCTTCACGGTGGGTGCGGCGCCGACGGACGGGCCGCCGACACCCTTGCCGCCGGTGGGGACGTTGGCTCCGCCGCCCTTGACGGTCGGTGCGGCGCCGACGGACGGACCGCCGGGACCCTTGCCGCCCGTGGGGACGTTGACGCCACCACCCTTGATCGACCCCGGCCCCTGCGCCTTCGGGCCGGTCTGGCCAGAGGCGGGCGGCACGTTGACGCCGCCGCCCTTGATCGCGTCGGGGCCCTTGGCGTTGGGGCCGCCGGGGGCGGGCTTCGAGAAGTCCGTGACGCCCGCGCCGGGTGGCGGCTTGGCGTTGGTGGAGGTGTCGATCGACTTGAGCGCCGAGCTGTTGGAGGTGTCGGCGTTGACGTGCGTCTGGTGCGTCGCCTTGATGCCGGCCTGCACGTCGCCGAACGCCTTCGCGCCGCGGTCGGCCTGCGAGACGGCGTTCTCGTTCGAGTTGTTCAGCGCGGGCACGGCGAACAGGCCGATGGGGCCCAGGGCGTTGCCGGAGAAGCTCAGGCCGCGCAGGCCGCTCGCGATGCCGGACAGGCGGGACTGGAAGTCACCGGCTTTGCTCTGCAACCCCTGCATCGAGGAGTCGTTCATGGAGAAGCCGGTGTTGCCGGTGGGCCCGCCACCGCCGGTTCCGGTCGTCGGTGGCGCCGAAGGGGGCGGCGTCGGGTTCGCCGATGGGTTCGGCGACGGGTTGGGATTGACGTTCCCCTTGGCCATGAGCGGGTCTTCTCCAAGTCACCGAAACCAGCGGAGCCGGGACCCCGCAGAGGCGGGATCCCGGCACGCGGCTACTTCTGCAGGGCTTCGTCGATCTTCTTGTCGACGTCCTTCGAGGCCTTCACGCCCTCGTAGGTGATCTCGGCGACGTCGGCGGTGTTCTCGAACCGCTCCCAGCCCTTGCTCACCTTCGCCATGATGTCGTCCAGGTCGCCGATGCGCTTCATCTGCCGGCCCAGCGCCGCGACGACGCGGGCGACGCGCGAGGCGATGTTCACGCCCAGCGCGACGGCCTTGCCGACCGCGAAGCCGATGAAGGCCGGGATCGAGGCACCGAAGGTCGGGATCATCGTGGCGACGGCGATCAGGGCGCCACCGATCAGCGAACCGATCAGCTGGGCGATCAGGTCGCGGACGATGTCGCGCAGCACCGTGACCAGCATGCCCATGATCGCGGTGATCTTGGCCTTGGTCTCCACGGCGTTGGCCAGGTCGTCGAGCTCCTGGTACATGCCGTCCATCGACGTCTTGAACCGCTCGGAGGACTCACCGGTCCAGCCGTCGAACGTCGCCAGGCCGCTCTTGTGGTCCTCGGCCAGCACGCGCAGCTCGGCGGCACGGGCCTTGGTCGCCTCGACGTTGGCCTGGATCTCCTCCGGGTTGCCCATGAGTTGGTTCAGGGCGTCGCGCAGGAACGACACGTGCTCGATCAGCCAGCCGACACCGGCGCCGAAGAGGCTGCCCAGCGGGTCGATCGCGAGCATCACCGTGGCCGACGCGGCACCGATCGCGTTGAACGTGATGTCCAGCGCCTTCTCGGCCTCCGACTCCGCGTCCTTGCCGATTCCGTCGATCAGGCTGCCGTAGGCCTCGATGAACAGCGAGCCCTTGAGCTTGTTCTCCTCGGTGATGTTCATCCCGGGAGGCGACGAGATGGGGGTTTCAGGCATTGCTGCTCCTGCTTTCGGTCACCACGGCTGGTTGTCGTCGTCGTCTTCGTCGTCCGCCGCACGGCTGCGGCCTCGGACGGGAGCCGGCTGCGCGGGCGCGGCGGGCTTCGCGACCGGGGGAGCGGGCGCGGGTTCCGGCGCGGCTTCCTCGATCTCGTCGTACTCGTCGGTCTCGTCGACCTCGTCGTCCTGCGGGATGGCGTCGGAGACCATCCGGTAGGCCTCGGTGCCCTCGCCGAGCGGCTTGAACAGCTCCAGGACCTGGTGCGCGGCCTGCTTCTGGGCCTTGCGCGCGGTCTCCAGGATCAACGCGGTGAGCCGGGGCGCGCCCAGCTCCACCGCGCGGTGCCCGAGCACGAGGTTCTGCAGGCCGCCGTTGGGGCCCACGGTCACCGTCACGGCGCCGTCCTTCGACTGGACGGTCGCGCTCGCGTTGGCGAAGTTCTCCTCGAGGTCCTCGGACTTCTTCTTCAGGTCGGCCAGCTTGGCCTCGTACTCCTCGACCCACTGGGTCGGGTTCGCGGGGTTGACCACAACGTCCTCCGGCGGCGGTGATTGCGCGGTGCGTGCTCTACGCGAGCACGGCGTCGATTCGAGTGGCGATGCGGCCGTTGTCGGTCGGCGAGAGGCTGAGCCAGCCGTCCGAGTTGACCATCAGGTAGCGGCCCTCGTGCGTGTCGAACCAGTTGATCACGACGTCGGCGCGCTGCCGCCCCTGCGTCACGCCGAACTGGCCGCCCGCGACCCGGTTGGCCGCGAGCTCACCCACCTGCGTCGCGTCCTTCGCGGACAGTCCCGCCCGCACCAGCGCCTGCTTCTCGTCGACCTCGTCCTCGCCCCAGGGGTCGTCGGACTCCTTGCCCGCCTCGGCCTCCTGGATCGCCACGGCCCGGTGCAGCTGCTCCACCCGCACCGACAAGGCCGTGCCGGGACCGGGCTCACCGTCGGGCAGCACCCGCACGATCTCGCGCGCCAGGCCGGTCTCGCGGATCTCCGCGAAGCCGACCCGGCCGTCGTCGATGATCGCGAGCACGGCCCGCTGGCGGTCGGACGCGGCCAGCGCCCGCACCGTCCGGTCCAGGCCCACGACGGCGTCGACCGACACCTCGTGGTCGTCGAGCAGCCGCAGGAAGCCCTCCAGGCGCTCGTCGCCGTGCAGACCGCGCCGGCGGAGCTCCGCCAGCGTCCGGTCGCGCAGCACCCGGCGTTCCTGCTCGGTGTCCCCCTCGCTGGGCACGTCCAGCGGGTACGGCATCCGGCCCAGCCGCAGCTCGTGCCACAGGATGTCGAACTCCAGCGGCGTGAGCAGGTACTCGGGCGTGATCACGGCGTTTCGGCGCCCTTCTGCTTCTTCGGCTTCGCGGCGCCGATCACCGACGGCGGCAGGTTCTCACCCGGCACCTCGAACAGGTCGCCGCCCATGATGTAGCTCGCCGAGCGGTGTTCCTTGTCCTCGTCCTTGCCGCCACCGTGCGGGGCACCACCCATCGGCGCGCCACCCATCGCACCGGCGGCCGCGGCGCCACCGGGCCCGCTCATGCCCATCGGCATGCCGGGACGCGCACCGGGCTGGCCCTGCACGCCCGCCGCGCCACCGGCCTGCATCGACCCGGCACCACCGGCGCCACCGGCACCGAAGGCACCGCCACCCGCGCCACCGCCGCCGAAGTTCGGCATCGCGCCGCCCTTGAAGCCGGCCGCGCCGCCACCTCCGGCGCCGCCACCACCACCGGCACCCCCGCCAGGACCGCCCGCACCGGGCATTCCGGGCGCCACGCCCTTGAGCGAGTTCGGGTTCTGCGGCGTGTAGTTCGGGTTCGGGATGTCCTTGCCGACGACGGGCACCTTCGGGATGTTCGGGTTGTACGACGTGTTGTTCGGGCGCGGCGTCGAGCCGGGGCCCATGCCGGGGTACGGCGTGCCACCGGCCGGGAACTGCGGCGTGTAGCTGTTGCCGCCGCCGCTGGGGTAGGTGCTGCTGAGGTTGGGCGGCGGCGTGTAACCCGGCGCGGTCGGCGTGTAGCTCGCGGCCGCCACGTTGGTGTTGCCGGGGTTGTAGTTCGGCATCTGCGGGGTGTAGCTCCCGCCGCCACCACCGGCGCCGCCACCGGCACCGACAGCCGCCGGGTCGACGTAGCCGGGGGCCGACGGCGTGTACGCGGCCGCGGCGGGTGCGTTCACGTTGCCGCCCACCGGAACACCACCGGCGGCCGGAACGCCACCGGAGGCACCCGTGGGGGTGGGCGCGGTGGCCGTGCCGGCGCCACCCGCGGAGCTCGTGGTCATGAGACCGTCGGCGCCCTGCAGCGTGGGCGCGCCGGACATCATGTGCACCGTCGAGACCGGCTGCTCGACCTCACCGGTGACGGGGTTGAACGGGGGCTTGAACGTCGGCGTCGTCGTGTCGATCTGCCGCGAGCTGTTCTCCATCGTCGTCATCACGGTGATGGCCTGCTCGTGCGCGGCACGGGACGCGGCGTTCGCGGCGGCGATGTCAGCCGACGCCAGCACGAAGGCGGGCGTACCGGGCTGGGAGAGCGCGGCGGCGGCAGCGTTCCAGTCGAACTGGACCGGCTGCGGCATCTGCGCGCGGGCGGTCTCCATGACGCGGCCCTGCTCGGCGACCTTGTTGCCGAGCTCGACGGCGGTGCGCGCGGTCTCGTCGACCCAGTCCGCGAGCTTCTTCATCGCGGCGCGGGCACCGTCGGCGGCGTCACCGGTCCACTTGGACTCGGAGTTCGTGATGACCTGGCCGATCGCGCGCGAGGCCTCGGTCAGCTCGCTGCCGTACTTGCCCCACTCGTGGCCGATCTCGCCGGCCTGACCGGGGTCGTTGTTGTTGTGCACGGCGGCGAACAGCTCTTGGTGCGAGCGCGCCGCCCAGTTCTGCGGGTCCGTGAGGACCGGCTTGTTCTCGATGTCGATCGCGTCGGTCTCGGGGGGCATGACCGGCTCGCCTCTCGCGTCGGTGACAGCTCAGACGTTCAGCTGTTCGTGAGCTTCTTCAGTTCGGCCTGGGTTTCCTCGTCGAGCTTGGTGAAGTTCTCGATCGCCTCGATGACCGAGTTCTTCGTCTGCTCGAGCACGGTGCGGTACGCGGTCATGACGCTGACGAACGAGTACTGCTCACCCTCGGCCCGATGGGTGAACTTGTCGCGCATGGCGTCGCCGACCGGGTTCGCGCCCAGGGGCACCGGACGCGTGATGCTGGACTTCGACCGTTCGAGCCACGAGTCGACCTGGTCGATCTGGGCCTGCAGCTGCTTGCGCAGCTCTTCGCCCGCGGTCGGGTCGATTTGCACCTGACCCGAGCTGACGGTGTCGCGGAGTGCGACAGCGTCGTTGTCACCGACGATGTACATGCGGGCATTATTGAGTGTTCCGGCGGGCAATGCGCACCTTCCACCGGCTGTTTTGCCAATTGAGACCAACGTTCACAATGCGTTGCGACACAGTCAAACGGGCCACGAACAGGTGAACGACGATGATCGGGAAGATCGTTTGCCCAGGTTGTGGGAGCGCTCTCCGGTAACTGCCCGAACGGGCTCATGATCTCTGTTCACATCACCGGAACGGACCTTGACCCGAGGTCGGTGTGGTCTAAATCACATCGGGGAATAAGGCCACGTCGGGTGCGCTGTGGGCGGTCTCACGCACATCGTCCCCTATCACCCGTTCGGTTGGCTAGAGACAGCCGGACGCGGGCGCCTCCCCAGGGGAGACGCCCGCGTCCGGTGCATCCGTCAGTGCTGGGCGTTGTACTCCTTCAGGTCACCGAGATAGCCGGCGTCCTGCTTCTGCGAGTGCTGGTCGGCGGCGAGCTCCTTCCAGAGCTCGTGGACCATGTGCAGCGCGCTGCCCGACGCGAACGCCTTGCCCGCGACCGTGAAGTGACCACCCGGCGCGGCGAGCTCCTCGAAGTTCTTGATCCACTGGCTGATGCCGGCGGCCTCCTCGGGGGTCTTGCCGAACTTCGTGGTGAGCACGTTCTCCAGGTGCTCCTTGCCGTACTTGCTGAGGTCGTCGACGTGGTTCTTGACCTCGGCCCAGGAGAACGGCGGCTTCTGGCCACCCGCGCCACCGGTGCCGGGGGCGTCCGTGCCGGGTGGCTTGGGGGCCGCGTCGTCGGGCTTGGGCGCGCCGGGGGCATCGGAGCCGGGGGGCTTCGGTGCCGCGTCGTCGGGCTTCGGGGCGCCGGGAGCGTCCGTGCCCGGCGGTTTGGGGGCCGCATCGTCGGGCTTGGGCGCGCCGGAACCGCCGGGGGCGTCCGTGCTGGGCGGCTTGGGTCCGCCGGTGTCGACGCCAGGCGGCTTTGGGGCACCCGTGTCCGCGCCGGGCGGCTTCGGGGCACCCGTGTCCGCACCGGGCGGCTTGGGCGCCGCGTCGTCCGGCTTGGGGCTCGCGCCGCCGGAGCCGCCGGGTGCGTCCGTGCCGGGTGGCTTGGGCGCGCCGGTGTCGGCGCCGGGCGGCTTGGGGGCGCCTGTGTCCGCGCCGGGCGGCTTGGGGGCGCCTGTGTCCGCGCCGGGCGGCTTCGGGGCGCCCGTGTCCGCGCCGGGCGGCTTGGGCGCCGCGTCGTCCGGCTTGGGCAGCGGCTTCGGCGTGACGTCGTCCGGCTTCGGCAGCGCGGGTGGCGGCGTGTCCGGCTTCGGCGTGCCGGAGCCAGCGCCGGGCGGCAGCGGGTTGTCCTTCGGCGGTTTGACGACCGCGGGCGGGGGTGGCTGCGGCAGGTCGCTCGGCTTGATGCCGGTCGGCGGCTTCGCGCCGCCGCCCATGCCGCCACCGGGCAGCGGCGGGGGCACCGGCACGTCCGCCGGCGGCTTGAGGACCGCGGGCGGAGGCGGTTGCGGCAGGTCCTTGACCGGCGGGAGCTCCGGCGGCTTCACACCGGACGTGCCGGTGTTGCCGCCACCGGTCTCCGGCGGCTTGGTCGCCGGCGGTGCGTCGACGTCCGGCGGTTTCTGGACGGGTGGTGCGTCGGTGCCGGGCGGCTTGGATCCGCCGGCACCGCTGCCGCCGTTGACCTCCGGCGGTTTCTGGACGGGCGGTGCGTCGGTGCCGGGCGGCTTGGATCCGCCGGCACCGCTGCCGCCGTTGACCTCCGGCGGTTTCTGGACGGGCGGTGCGTCGGTGCCCGGAGGCTTGGAACCACCAGCGCCGCCGCCGTTGACCTCCGGCGGCTTCTGCACGGGCGGGGCGTCGGTGCCACCGGACGGCTTCGGGCCGCCCGAGGCGCCGGACGGCGTCGGCGCGTCCGTGGTCGGGCCCTTCACCGGCGGCGGGGTCGGGACGTCGGCCGAGCCGCCGCCCTTGCCGAAGCGCGCGGCGTCGTCGGACAGCTTCACCAGCGCCTCGCCGAGGTCGTCCGCGGACTTCGCGGACGACGACAGGACCGACTTGAGCTTGGTGACGTGGCGCATGATCCGGGCGAGCGCCTCCAGGGCGGTGGCGACCGCGGTGCCGACGAACGCGACGATCGAGGCGCCGAAGGTGATGGGTGCCAGACCGGCGGCGATCAGGGCGCCACCGATCAGGTTGCCGATCACCATGGCGATGATGTCGCGGACCAGCGAACGCACGGCGGTGACGCACGCGCCCATGGTCGCCATGAGCTTCGCGGAGGAGTTGATCGACGAACCGATCGCCTCCATCTCCTTGGCGACCTGCGCCATCGAGGCGCGGAAGCGGTCGGCGGTCTCGCCCATCCAGCCGTCGAGCTTCTTCAGCGCGTTGAGGTGGGTGGTGGCGATGCCCTCGTACTTCTTGGCGTCCTCCTTGACCTTCTCGGTCTCCTGCCGGATGGCGATGTTGTCGCCCACCAGCAGGTCGAGCGGCTCGCGGAGGAACGCGATGTGGTCGATCAGCCAGCCGACACCGGCACCGATCACCGCGCCCAGCGGGTTCAGCGCGGCCCCGACGACGTCGAACGCCAGACCGACGCTGTACGCGGCGGTCGCGGCCTTGTCGTTGTCGTCGACCGCCTTCTTCAGGCCCATGATCGTGTCGAGCATGCCGGCGCCGGAGAAACCGTCGTTGAACTCCGTGCCCTCGCCGAAGCCGGGGGTCCAGGTGAGGCCCTGCACCATCACGCGCCTCCGCTGAACGTCTGGGTGTTGCCCTGGTCGGTGCCGGTGTAGGTGTCCGCGGTCAGGCGCGTGTTCTTCGCGGCCTCACGCAACCCCGACTCGTACTTGGCGATGCACTCCTCGGCCTTCTTCACCTCGACGCGCGCGGCGGCGGCGAAGATCTGGCCGACGATGCCGAACACCAGCGGGTCGAAGTGGACGCCGCCGAGGACGTTCTTCGACGTCTCCAGCTCGCTGACGAGCGTGTCGAGGTTGTTCGCGAACGTCTTGAGGTCGTCCGGTGATACGGCGAACGCGCCCGTCATCGGAGGCCCCCTCGAACGGAAGTGGTCACCACGGCTGGCCGTCCTCGTCATCGTCGTCGTCGTGTGCGGGCCGCGGCCGGCGCGCGGGAGGCGCCTGCGGTGCGGGCGGACCCGCCTGGGGCCACGCGGGCGGTGCCTGCTGCGGGGGAGCGGGCTCCTCCTCGGCGTACTCGTCGTACCGGTCGTGGTCGTAGTCCTCCACCTCGTCCTCCACGGGCGGGGGGAGGTAGGACAGCACGAGGTCCATCGACTCGGTGCCCACGCCGATCGGGGCGAACGCCTCGACCATCCTCTCGGAGGCGGCGCGCTGGCCCTTCGCGACCGCCTCCATGATCGAGGCCTGCAGCCGCTGCGGGCTCATGCCGGCCGCGTGGTCGGTGAGCTGCAGGTTCTGCAGCGCACCGGTCGGCGCGATCGTCACCTGCACCGCGTGGTCCTTGGACAGCACGGTCGCCGACGAGTTCGTCAGGTCGTCGCGCAGCTGCGCCGACTTCGCGGACAGGTCGGCGATCTTCGCCTCCATGTCCTGCACCCAGCGGTCCGGGTCCACCCCGGCCAGCCGGCGTCCGTCTAAGGGAGCCAACGGATCCACGGAATTCCTCTCATGCCAGCACCGCGTCGATGCGCGTCGCGATGCGGTCGTTGTCGGTCGGCGAGAGGCTCAGCCACCCGTCGGAGTTCACCACCAGGTAACGGCCCTGGTGGGTGTCGAACCAGTTGATGACGACGCTGGAGCGTTCGCGGCGGTGCGTCACACCGAACTGACCGCCCGCGACGCGGTTGGACGCCAGCTCCTCCAGCTGGCGGGCGTCCTGAGAGGACAGACCGGCGCGTTGCAACGCCTGCTGGTCGTCCATGTCCTCGTCGGCGGCGCCCCACGGGTCCTCGGAGTCCTCGTCGTCCTCCGCCTCCTGCAGGGCGACGGCCTCCTGCAGCGTCGCCGCCCTGATGGACAGCGAGTTGCCGGGGCCGGGGCCGCCGTCGGGCAGCATCCGCACGATCTCGCGCGCCAGCCCGGTCGGCCTGATCTCCACCAGGCCGACCTGCTCGTCGTCGATGATCGCCAGCACGCCCTGCTCACCGTCGGCCGCCGCGAGCGCCCGCAGCGGCCGGTCGAGGCCGGCCACCGCGTCCACGGACACCTCGTGGTCGCTCAGCAGCCGCAGGAGGTCCTCCAGCCGCCGGTCGCCCGCGAGACCCCTGTCCCGCAGCGCGGCGAGCGTCCTGTCCTGCAACGCCTTGCGTTCGGACTCGGTGTCACCCGCGCTGGGCACGTCCAGGGGGTACGGCATCCGGCCGAGGCGCAGCGACTGCCACAGCACCTCGAACTCACGGGCGGACAACAGGTACTCAGGCGAGATCACGACGGCTCGAGCCCCTTCTTCTTCGTCTTGGCAGCACCGATGACCGACGGCGGCAGGTCCGCGCCGGGCATGTCGAACAGGTCACCGCCCATGATGTAGCCGGCGGACCTGTGTTCCTTGTCGTCCTCACCCTTGCCGCCCTGCGGACCACCCATCGGGGCGCCGCCCGTGCCGGCTCCGGCCGCCGTCGCGCCACCGGGCGCGGCCATCGGCACGCCGGGACGGCCACCGGGCTGGTTCTGCACACCCGCCGCGCCTCCGGCCTGCACCGCACCCGCACCACCGGCACCACCGAGGCCGCCGCCGAACGCACCGGCACCCGCGCCGCCGCCACCGAGGTTCGGCACCGCACCGCCCTTGAACGCCGACGAGCCGCCACCGGGGCCGCCGGGTCCACCGGGGCCCGTTCCGATCGGCGGGGTCGTGCCCCTCGGCAGGGTGGTGTCCTTCGGCAGCTGGTTGCCGGGGCTGGTGAGGCTGTTCGGCACCGGCGTGCGCGGCGTCGGGCCGGGACCCGTGCCCAGGTACGGCGTGCCGGTCGGGAAAGGGGAGCGGTGGTCGGTGCCACCGGTGTAGGTGTTGCCGCCCTGGGGGAGCTGCGGCGTGTACGTGGGCGGCGGCTGCGGGGTGTACGCCGCACCGGACGTGGTCGTGCTGCCCGAGCTGTACGACGGGTACGACTGCGGAGTCGGCATGGTGACGCCGCCACCCGCACCGGTCTGCGGCGCGTAGCTCGCGGCGGCGGGCTGGTAGCCGCTGCCGCCCTGCGGAGCCGCACCGGACGCACCGGTCGGGGTGGGCGCGGTGGCAACCGTGGCGGCGCTCTGCGCGTGCGTGGCCGTCAACGCGTCGGCACTGCCGAACGTGGGCGCTCCGGCCGCGAGCCTGGCGGCGAGCACCGGCTCCTCGACCTCGCCGGTGTTCGGGTTGAACGGCGGCGTGAACGCGGGCGTCGACGTGTCGATCTGCCGGGAGCTGTTCTCCATCGTCGTCATGACGGTGACGGCCTGGTCGTGCGCGGCACGCGCCTGGGCGTTGGCGACAGCGATGTCAGCGGTCGCCAGAGCGAACGCCGCGGTGCCCGGCTGCGACAGCGCGGCGGCGGCCCCGTCCCAGTCGAACTGGACCGGCGCGGGCATCTGGGCGCGCGCGTTCTCCATGACCCGGCCCTGCTCGGTGACCTTGTCGCCGACCTGGACGGCCGTGCGCGCGGTCTCGTCGACCCAGTCGGAGAGCTTCTTCATCGCGGCACGGGCGCCTTCGGCGGCGTCACCGGTCCACCCGGTCTCCGAGTTGGTGATGACCCGGGTGATGGCGCGGGCGGCCTCGGTGAGCTCGGAGCCGTAGCGTCCCCACTCGGAACCGATCTGACCGGCCTGGCCGGGGTCGTTGTCGTGGTGCACCGCGGTGTAGAGCTCCTGGTGCGACCGGGAGGCCCAGTTCTGCGGGCCGGTGAGAACGGGCTCGTTCTCGGTCGGGACGGTCTCGGGGGGCATGACCGGCTCGTTCTCGCTTTCGGAGTGGATCAGCTGGTGGTGAGTTTCCTGAGTTCGTCCTGGGTCTCCTCGTCGAGGCTGGTGAAGTTCTCGATCGCCTCGACGACGGACGCCCTGGTCTGTTCCAGCACCGTGCGGTACGCGGTCATCACGCCGACGAACGAGTGCTGCTCGCCGGCGGCCCGGTCGGTGAACTTGTCGCGCATGGCGTCACCCACGGGGTTCGCACCCAGCGGCGCGGGCCGCGCGATGCTGTGGCCCGACTGCTCCAGCCAGCTGTCGACCTGGTCGATCTGGTGCTGCAGCTGCCTGCGCAGCTCCTCGCCCGCGGTCGGGTCGAGCCGCACCTGACCGGAGCCCACCGAGTCGCGGAGCGGAACGTCGCCCCTGACCTCCGCTTCGTCACCGACGATGTACATGCGGGCAGTATTGAGGAGAAGCCGGACAGCGAGTGACGATTCAGCTGGACAACACCCAGTTGAGATGCTCGTTCACAATTCGGGCCGCGGTGCCCGAACGGACCACCCAGGTCGAACACCTGATCACCTGCGTGATCGTTTGCCCTGGTTGTGGGAGCGCTCTCGGCCGCCTGCCCGAACGGGCTTCGACAACGTTTTCACACCGGCGAAACAAAACCTGTTCGATGTAGAATGTGTTCCAAATCACACTCGATGAACCTCGGCTCACGCACGGCGTCCGCGACCCGCTGCACCGATCATGGGATCAACGGACGGTGTCCATTTCGCGGGCCACTGTCCAGTGTGGATGTCCATGTCAGGTGCCGACGAGGGCTTTCCCGTTCTGTGGGACCGGCTCTTGCGGGCCCTCGATACCGTCGTCCGCATGATCTCCCGACGCGGTGTGCTGCTGGCGGCAGGACTTTCCGTGCTGCCTTCCCGGGCGTGGGCTGCTACTCCTGCGATCGTGAAACCACTGCCCGCGTCGGACTTCGTCGTGCACGGCACGAACGCCGAGACGCGCTGGGAGGCGTTGCGCGGCACCGGATCGCTGACGCCGGTGTCGAAGTTCTTCGTGCGCAACCACACCTCGACACCGTCGGTGGACGCCACCGCGTGGCGGCTGCGGGTGTCCGGGTCCGGCGTCACGCGGCCGTTGTCGTTGTCGCTGTGGGACCTGAAGGCCCTGCCGTCGGTGTCACTGGAAGCGGTCATCGAATGTGCCGGCAACGGGCGGAGCTTCTTCACCACCCAGCAGGGCCAGGCGGTGTCCGGGACGCCGTGGAAGCTCGGGGCGGTCGGCAACGCCGTGTGGCGCGGGGTGCCGTTGCGACTGCTGCTGCGCCTGGCCGGCCTGCGCCGCTCGGCGGTGGACGTGCTGCCGGTGGGGCTGGACGACGAGTACGTGACCGGCGGGGTGAACCTCGGGCGGGTGCGGCGGCCGCTGCCGGTGGCGAAGGCGCTGGACGACGTGCTGGTCGCCTACGAGATGAACGGCGCCCCGCTGCCGCCCGACCACGGGTTCCCGGCGCGGCTGGTGGTGCCGGGGTGGGTCGGGATCGCGAGCATCAAGTGGCTCGGGTCGCTGGAGGTGTCGACGACCGAGCTTGACTCGCCGTGGGACACGCAGTACTACCGGCTGGTCGGGCCCTCGTACCCGGCCGAGGGGACGCTCGTCACGACTCAGGTCACGAAGAGCGCGTTCGAGCTGCCCTGGGACGCGGTGCTGCCCGCGGGGCGGCACCTGCTGACCGGTCGGTCCTGGGGGCCTGGCGGGGTGCGGCGGGTGTCCGTGTCGACCGACGGGCGGACGTGGCGGCGGGCGACCGTGGTGTCACGCGGCGGGTGGACGCGGTGGCAGGCGCCGTGGGTGGCGGTTCCGGGAGCGCACGTGCTGCGGGTGCGAGCCGATGACCAGCCGGACGAGACGCCGTACAACACGCAGGGCTACCTGTTCGGGGCGGTCGTGCGGCACCCGGTGACGGTGGCGCAGGTCGGCGTTCGGTCCGCCGAGGTGTGAAGATCAGGGGTGTGACCGTCTCCGCGTGGGCACCCCTGCGCCGCAGCGCCTTCCGGGCCCTGTGGCTCGCCCAGTTCGCCAGCAACATCGGAACGTGGGCGCAGACCGTCGGCGCCCAGTGGCTCATGGGCGACCTGGGCGGCACCGCCCTGCAGGTCGCGCTCGTGCAGACGGCCACGACCCTGCCGGTGTTCCTGCTGGTGGTGCCGTCGGGGGCGCTCGGTGACATCCTCGACCGCCGCCACGTCCTGATAGCCGGTCAGGCGCTCATGCTGGCCGGGGCAGCGGGACTCATGCTGCTGGCCGGCACCGGCCGGGCGACCCCGTCGAGCCTGCTCGCGCTGCTCGCCCTGATGGCGATGGGCCAGGCGTTGTCGATGCCGTCGTTCCAGGCGATCCAGCCGGAGCTGGTCAGTCGCGAGGAGATTCCACAGGCCGCGTTGCTCAACGGCGTCAACATGAACGTCGGCCGCGCCATCGGGCCCGCGCTCGGCGGGTTGCTGATCGCGGTGGCCGGGTCGGAGGCGACGTTCGCGTTCAACACCGTGTCGTTCCTCGGCGTGCTGATCGTGCTGGGGCGGTGGCGGCGGCCGTCGGACCACCGTCCACTCGGGACCGAGCACATCGCGACGGCGGTGCGGTCCGGTGCGCGGTACGTGGCCAGCTCGCCGTTGTTCCGGCGGGTGCTCACGAGGTTGCTGCTGTTCATCGTGTTCGGCAGCGGGTTGTGGGCGTTGCTGCCGGCCATCGCGCGTGGACCGTTGCAGCTCGACGCCAGCGGCTACGGCGTGCTGCTCGGCAGCGTCGGCGCGGGGGCGATCGGCGGGGCGTTCGTGGTGCCGAAGCTGTTGCAGCGCATGAGCAAGAACAGCATGGTGCTGGGTGCGACGGTGCTCTACGCGCTGGCCACCACCACCTCGGTGCTCACCGCGAACTTCGCGGTGGTCGTCGTCGCGATGCTGCTGACCGGCGCCTGCTGGATCGCCACGCTGTCCACGTTCAACGCCAGCGCGCAGGTCCTGCTGCCCGCCTGGACCAGGGCCCGCGCGCTCGCCTACTACCAGCTCATCCTCATGGGTGGCCAGGCGCTCGGTGCGGTCGTGTGGGGCGTGATCGCCGACGCGTACGGCCTGCGGACGGCCATGATCGTGCCCGCCGCCGCGATGGCCGTGCTGGCCCTCGCCGCCACGCGCTGGTGGCCGCTCATCGACCGGCCGCTCGACGTCACCCCCGCCACCTACTGGGACGAGCCGCCGCAGCACGACGACAGCGACGCCGGACCGGTGCTGGTCACCGTCGAGTGGCCGGTCGCGCCGGAGAACCACGAGCGGTTCATCGACGCGATGCAGCGCGTCGGCAGGGCGCGGCGCCGGACCGGGGCGACGATGTGGGGGTTGTTCCGCGACACCGAGCGGCCGGACACGTTCCTGGAGACCTTCACCATCGCGACCTGGCAGGAGCACCTGCGCCAGCACCTGGAACGCGGCACGGTCGTGGACCGGCAGAACCAGGAGGTGGCGCGCGAGCTGGCCAAGGAGCCACCGATCGTGCGGCACCTGGTGTTCGCGCAGCCCACCAAACCCGACTAGCTTTCCATAGCAGCGAGCTATGCCGGGTAGGGATGCTCGCGCGGCCGTGGCCGGTGTGACGCTTTCGGACACCTCACACCCCTGCGGAGGACACCGATGCGATTAGCTGCCCTCGTTCTGGCCCTCATCGCCACCCTGCTCGTCCCGGCACCGGCACAAGCCGCCCCGGCCGACGGTCACGGGCCACTCCTGCCACCCGAGATCGCCAGGACCCTGCACCACAGCCCGCAGACCACGTTCCACACGGCGACCGCCGTCGACTACCCGGCCGAGCTGCGCGAGCTGACCAGGGTGCTCGACAACTACACCGCCGCCGACGACGCGACCGTGCACGCCGGGATGGTGATGCTCTACTACGGCCACGGCGACGCGGCGTTCGTGCCCGCGGTGCAGGCCTACCCGGAGGTCCTGCGGGCGTTGCACCGGTTCGTGGTGTGGCACACGGACTTCTTCGGCACCGACCGCGCCTACCTCACCCAGAACGCGACCCGCGAGCTCGGCCGGTTCCTGCGGCACGGCGTCCTGCAGCCGACGGTGCGGCCGCTGCTGGCCGACCTGGCGGCACGCGGTGACGTCGTCGGCCGGCTCGCGCCGATGTGGGTGGGCGTCGCGGAGATGGTCGACTGGTACGACAAGGCCAACTGCGGCCGCTACGGCACCTGCGACTTCAGGGCCAAGATCGACCGCCGCGTGCTGACCGTCAGGTACACGTGCAGCACCACGCTCAAGATCCGCGCCCAGCAGATGACCGCCACCGAGCTGCGGCAGACCTGCGCCAGCCTCGCCGGGCAGGACGCCGTGTTCCACCGCGTGGTCCGCGACCCCGGCCCGGTCGCCGGTGACCGGAACACCTCGCTGGAGGTCGTCGTCTTCAACACCGCCGGCGACTACCGGACCTACGCCGGGGTGCTGTTCGACATCGACACCAACAACGGCGGCATGTACCTGGAGGGCGACCCGGCGGCGAACCAGGCGCGGTTCATCGCGCACGAGGCCGACTGGCTGCCGACGTTCGCCATCTGGAACCTCAACCACGAGTACACCCACTACCTCGACGGCCGGTTCGACATGTACGGCGACTTCACCGAGAACATGCGCACGCCCACGGTGTGGTGGATCGAGGGGTTCGCCGAGTACCTGTCGTACACCTACCGCGGCGAGGTCTACGGCGACGCGATCGCCGAGGCCAAGAACCAGACGTACGCGTTGAGCGCGCTCTTCGACACGACGTACGACCACGACACCAAGCGCGTCTACAACTGGGGTTATCTCGCGGTCCGCTACCTGGCCGAGAGGCACCCCGCCGACGTCCAGGCGGTGCTCGCGGACTACCGCGCGGGCGACTGGGCCGGTGCGCGCGACCACCTGACGCGCGTGATCGGCACCCGGTACGACAGCGACTGGTACGGCTGGCTCAGCTCGCTGTGAAGGCCGCGCCGCGCTCCTCCCACCACGGCCGGAACGCCGGGCTGGCCAGCGCGGCGGCGGCGTAGGCCGCGAGCACGTCGGTGAACATGCGGCTGGCCTGGTCCCAGGTCAGCCGCTCCCGCCGCCAGCAGAACACCAGCCGCATCCGCATCGGCGCCCCCGCCAGCGGCCGCACCGCCACCCCCGGCCCGCCCTGCGACGTCGGCTCGACCAGCTGCACCGCCTTGCCCGCCGCGATCAGCTGCCGTCCGGCACCGCTGGGCACCTCGAACCGGATCCGCGGCACGAACCCCGCCGCCCGGCACGCCGCCCGCAGTGCCGTGAGCGACCCGTCCTCGGCACCGGGCGGCCCCACCCACGCCTCACCGGCCAGGTCCGACAGCGACACCTCCGGCCTTTCGGCCAACGGATGCGAAGCAGGCAGTGCGATGTGCACGGGCACCCACGGCACCACGACCCGTTGTGCCACCCCGCGCGGCAACCCCAGGTCACCGTCCTCGTCCACGGCGATCACGGCCGCGTCCAGGTGCCCGTTGGCCAACGCCAGCGCAAGGCCCGTGGACGACGGGTCGACGTACAGCGTGACGTCCTCCAACGCCTCCTCAAGCCGGGTGAACAACGCCGTCACGCACTCCATGTGCACCGACCCGAACCGCACCGGCCCGCCCCGGCCGGCCACGGACGCCCCGAACGCGTCCAGCTCGACCAGCAGCAACCGCGCGCGCTGGAGCACCTGCGCACCCAGCGGCGTGGGTTCCGCACCGGCCCGGCCGCGGTCGAACAACCGGCCGCCGACCAGGCGTTCGACCCGCTGCAGCAGCGTCGTGAGCGAGGGCTGGGAGATGCCGAGCTGGGTCGCCGCGCGCGACAGGCTGCCGGCGTCACCGATCGCGCAGATGGCGCGCAGGTGGCGGATCTCCAGTTCCATAGGACGAGGCTATCCCCAACCTGGATGGGCGCACGCCCTCCGTTCGACGGAGGCTGGTGGGTAAAACGACCCGGAGAGGACCAGAATTGGCCCGCACACGCCGCGACATGGCGAAACTGGTGGACGCGGACGGTTTCCGCACCTACATCCGCGACGGCTGGGGCGAGTGGGACAACCCCATCAGCCTCCCGCAGGGCGCGAAGGAGGCGGCCGCCGCTCATCGGGCCAGGCTCGCCGCCCAGTTCCCCGGCCGGCGCATCGCCCTCGCCGCCGGACGGGCGCACGTCCGCTCGAACGACACGTTCCACGAGTTCCGCGCGGACAGCGACTTCGTGTGGCTGACCGGCTGCCAGGCCGAGGGCGCGGTCGTCGTGATCGAGGACGGTGACGCCACGCTGTTCGTGCCGACGCCGTCCGAGGCGCACACGGTCGACTTCTTCGGTGACGCCGACCGCAGCCCGTTCTGGATCGGCGCGGCGGCCGGGCCGAAGCAGTGGACCGAGGCGCTCGACCTCACCACCCGCCCGATCGAGGACCTCGCGCACGCGCTCAAGGGCCGCCACCCCGAGACGCTGACCGCCAAGGGCGTCGACCCGCTGCTCGACTCGTTGACCGGCTCGCACAGCGACGAGCTGCGGACCGTGCTGTCCGAGCTGCGCCGGATCAAGGACGACTGGGAGATCGGTCAGCTCCGCCAGGCCGTCGACGCCACGGTGAAGGGCTTCCTCGACGTCGCCGCCGAGCTCGGCCAGGCCGTGCGCGGCGGGGGAGAGCGGTGGCTTCAGGGCACGTTCGACCGTCGCGCGCGCACGGAGGGCAACGGCCCCGGATACACCTCCATCGTCGCGTCCGGTCCGCACGCCCCGGTGCTGCACTGGACCCGGTGCGACGGCCAGGTGAACGAGGCCGACCTGCTGCTGCTCGACGCCGGTGTGGAGACCAGGACCCTTTACACCGCCGACGTCACCCGCACCCTCCCGGTCGGCGGCGAGTTCAGCGCGGCCCAGCGCCAGGTGTACGACCTGGTGCTGAGGTCGCACGTCGCCGCGCTCGCGGAAGTCAAGCCGGGCAACGACTACAGCGCCTTCCACCACACCGCCATGCGCGTGCTCGCCGAGGGCCTGCACGACTGGGGCCTGCTGCCGGTCAGCGTCGACAAGGCGCTCGACCCGAGCGGCCAGCACCACCGCCGCTACATCGTCTGCGGCACCGGCCACTTCCTCGGCCTGGACGTGCACGACTGCGCCGACGCCCGCCAGGAGACCTACCAGCAGGGCATCCTCGAACGCGGCATGGCGCTCACCGTCGAGCCGGGCCTGTACTTCCACCCCAACGACGAGACGCTGCCGCCGGAGCTGCGCGGCATCGGCGTGCGCCTGGAGGACGACCTGGTCGTCACCGGCGACGGCGCCGAGGTCCTGTCGGACGCGCTGCCGATCGACGCCGACGAGATCGCCGCCTGGGTGAGCAGGAACCGCTCCTAGGTGGACGGACTGGAGCGGGCCCACGCGAACGTGAGCTCCACGGCCCGCTTCCAGTTCGCGTACTCGTCCTCCCGGTGCCGGGCGTCCATCACCGGGTTCCACCGCGCGGCCAGGTGCCAGTTGCGGCGCAAGCCCTCCAGGTCGGGCCAGTAGCCCGCGGCCAGACCGGCGGCGTAGGCGGCGCCGAGCGACACGGTCTCCGCCACCAGCGGCCGTTGCACCGGGATGTCCAGCACGTCGGAGATGAACTGCATCAGCAGGTGGTCGGCGGTCATCCCGCCGTCCACCTTCAGCACCGGCGTGGGCTCGCCCAGGTCGGCGTTCATCGCGTCCACGACCTCGCGCGTCTGCCAGCCGGTCGCCTCCAGCACCGCTCGCGCGAGGTGCCCCTTGTTGATGTACGACGTCAGCCCCACCACGATCCCGCGCGCCTGGGCGAGCCAGTGCGGCGCGAACAGCCCGGAGAACGCCGGCACGATGTAGCAGCCGCCGTTGTCCTTCACCGTGCGCGCCAGCGTCTCGATCTCCGGCGCCGAGTGGATCAGCCCTAGGTTGTCGCGGAACCACTGCACCAGCGACCCCGCGACCGCGATCGAGCCTTCCAGCGCGTACGTCGGCTCGCGGCCGATCTGGTAGCCGATCGTCGTCAGCAGCCCGTGCTTCGACCGCACCAGCTCGTTGCCGGTGTTCATCAACAGGAACCCGCCGGTGCCGTAGGTGCCCTTGATCGAGCCCTTCTCGAAGCAGGTCTGCCCGAACAGCGCCGCGTGCTGGTCGCCCAGCGCCGCCGTGATCGGGATGCCCGGCACGACCCGCGTGGTGCGGCCCTCGATCTCCGACGACGGCCGGATCTCCGGCAGCATCGCCGCGGGCACCCCGAAGAACTCCAGCAGCATCGGGTCCCACTGCCGGGTGCTGAGGTTCATCAGCATCGTCCGCGACGCGTTGGTCACGTCGGTGACGTGCAGACCGCCGTTCACGCCGCCGGTGAGGTTCCAGATCAGCCAGGTGTCCATCGTCCCGAACAGCACGTCACCGCGCGTCGCCCGCTCGCGCACGCCCGGAACGTTGTCCAGCAGCCAGCGCAGCGACGGCGCCGAGAAGTAGGTCGCGAGCGGCAGGCCGCAGCGTTCGCGGACCTCCTCGATTCCCGGCTGCTTGCCCAGGGCGGCAACGAGGTCCTCGGTCCGGATGTCCTCCCACACGATCGCGCGCCCGACCGGGACACCGGTGTGCCGGTCCCACGCCACGAACGTCTCGCGCTGGTTCGTGATGCCCAGCGCCACGACCTGGTCGGCGGTGATCCCGGCCTGCCGCAACGCCTGCGGCATGATCCGGTCGACGTTGCGCCAGATCTCCACGGCGTCCTGCTCCACCCAGCCCGGCCGCGGGTGGTACTGGCGGTGTTCGCGCTGGGCGACCGCGACCAGCCGGGCGTTCTGGTCGAACACGATGCACCGCGTCGACGTGGTGCCCTGGTCGATCGCCATCACGAAGCGTTGCACGCCAAGCCTCTCAGTTCTCGTCGACCAGTGACGTGGTGACCGCTTCCGCCGCCTGCACGACCTGGCGCACCAGCGTCGCGCGCGGCCGCCCGGTGGAGTCGCACAGCCGGTCCGCCGCGCCGGAGACACCGATCGCGCCCACGACGAGCCCGCCGGGAATGCGGATGGGCGCGGCGATGCTCGCCTCACCGGGCATGTACTCCTCGGCCTCACCGGCCCAGCCCTGCGAACGCACCTCGGTCAGCACCCGCTCCAGCGCCTGGGCGCGCGTGATCGTGCGGCGGGTCAAGGACGTCAGCTCCCGCTTGCGCGCCGCCGCGGACAGGTCCGGGTCGTAGGCGAGCAGCACCTTGCCCAGCGCGGTCGCGTGCAACGGCAGCATCGCGCCGATCCCGAGGGTCTGCACGGAGTCGTCGGGCCGGAACACGTGGTGCACGACGAGCACGGCGCCGTCGTGGTGCATGCCGATCCGCACCTCCTGGCCCGACCGCGCGGCGAGCGTGTCGGCCCAGTTGATCGATCGGGAACGCAGCTCGTTCGCGTCGAGGTAGCTGGTGCCCAGGTGCAGCAGGGCGGCGCCGAGCCGGTAGCGGCCGGTCGCGGAGTCCTGCTCGACGAACTCGACACGTTGCAGCGTGCGGAGAATCCCGTGCGCGGTGCCGCGGGCGAGACCGAGCGAGTCGGCTATCTCCGTGAGACCGTGGTGGCCTGACCCACGCGCGAGAAGCCGCAGCACGGCTGCGGCGCGTTCGATCGACTGGATGGGTCCCGGCACGCGTGAAACGTAATTCAGACGACCCGTGTCGGCAATGTCGAACACCTACGGCGTCCGTCACGCCTGGAAACGAGCCTGAAACGCGTTGTCTGCGCGCTGCGTGACCGGCCGGTCACACGTTCGGGGGCCGTGGGTGTCGACATTGTCGAACAGCGTCCGTTGAGCAGGCGTGACGCCGGTCATTACGTTCCGCGTCAATCACCACGGGGTGATCAGCCGTTCAAGGACGAATGGGAGGCCAGCGTGGGTCTCGGGACAGTGTTCCTCAGCGAGTTGCTCGGTACGGGCATCTTGCTGTTGCTGGGTGCGGGTGTGGTGGCCAACGTGCTGCTCACCAAGTCGAAGGGGTTCGACGGCGGCTGGCTGTTGATCAACTTCGGGTGGGGTCTCGCGGTCTTCGCCGGTGTGTACATCGCCTACAAGTCGGGTGCGCACCTCAACCCCGCCGTGACGGTGGGCATCCTCACCAGCGGTGCGTCCGAGTTCGCACCCGGTGTGCCGGTCACCGCGGGCTCGACGCTCGTCTACTTCGCCGGCGAGATCCTCGGTGCGTTCCTCGGTGCCGTCCTCGCGTGGCTCGCGTACAAGCCGCACTTCGACGAGACGCCCGACGAGGGCCTCAAGCTCGCCGTCTTCTCCACCGGCCCGGCCATCCGCAGCTACGCGTGGAACCTGGTCTGCGAGATCATCGGCACGTTCGTGCTGGTCTTCGTGGTCCTCGCCCTCGGCAAGACCCCGACGCAGCTCGGCCCGCTGGCCGTCGCGATGCTGGTCGTCGGCATCGGCGCCTCCCTCGGCGGCCCGACCGGCTACGCGATCAACCCGGCGCGTGACCTCGGCCCGCGCATCGCGCACGCCATCCTGCCGCTGTCTTACAAGGGCACTGATGGCGAAGCAGTGGGCAAGAAGGACTCCGACTGGAGCTACGCGTGGGTGCCGGTCGTCGGACCGCTCCTCGGTGGCGCCCTCGCCGGTGTCGTGTCCGCTCTCGCGTTCTGACCGTGTTCTGACCATCCCGAAAGGACAGTTTCGATGACGCAGTACGTCCTCGCCGTCGACCAGGGCACGACCAGCACCAGGGCGATCATCTTCGACCACAGCGGCTCCATCGTCTCCGTGGGTCAGAAGGAGCACGAGCAGATCTTCCCGCGGGCCGGCTGGGTCGAGCACAACGCGGTCGAGATCTCCGAGAACACCCGGTTCGTGATCGGCCAGGCGCTCTCGGCCGCCGACCTCAACACCGGCGACATCGCCGCGGTGGGCATCACCAACCAGCGCGAGACCGCCGTGGTGTGGGACAAGAACACCGGCGAGCCGGTCTACAACGCGATCGTCTGGCAGGACACCCGCACGCAGGCCATCGTCGACGAGCTCGGCGCGCTCGGCGGCGGCGGCGACCGGTACAAGGCCAAGGTCGGCCTGCCGCTCGCGACCTACTTCTCCGGCCCGAAGATCCGCTGGATCCTCGACAACGTCGAGGGCGCCCGCGAGCGTGCCGAGGCCGGCGACCTGCTGTTCGGCAACACCGACACGTGGACGCTGTGGAACCTCACCGGCGGCCCGCACGGCGGTGTGCACGCCACGGACGTGACCAACGCGTCGCGCACCATGCTGATGGACCTCGACACGCTGCAGTGGGACGCCACGATCGCCGAGGAGATGGGCATCCCGCTGTCCATGCTGCCGGAGATCCGGTCCTCTTCGGAGGTCTACGGCCACGGCGGTCCCGGCGGGATCCTCAAGGGCGTGCCGATCGCGGGCATCCTCGGCGACCAGCAGGCGGCCACGTTCGGCCAGGCCTGCTACGAGCCGGGCACCGCGAAGAACACCTACGGCACCGGCAACTTCATGCTCCTCAACACGGGCACGGAGAAGGTCGCGTCGAAGAACGGCCTGCTCACCACGGTCTGCTACAAGATCGGCGACGAGGCCCCGGTCTACGCGCTCGAAGGCTCGATCGCGGTCACCGGCTCGCTGGTGCAGTGGCTGCGCGACAACCTCGGCATCATCGGCTCGGCGCCGGAGATCGAGACGCTGGCCGCCTCGGTCGAGGACAACGGTGGCGCGTACTTCGTGCCCGCGTTCTCCGGCCTGTTCGCGCCGTACTGGCGGTCCGACGCCCGTGGCGCGGTCATCGGCCTGACGCGGTTCGTCAACAAGGGCCACATCGCCCGCGCCGTGCTGGAGGCGACCGCCTTCCAGACCCGCGAGGTGCTCGACGCGATGAACGCCGACTCCGGCGTCCCGCTGACCGAGCTGAAGGTCGACGGCGGCATGGTGGCCAACGAGCTGCTCATGCAGTTCCAGGCCGACGTGCTGGACGTGCCGGTGATCCGGCCGGTCGTCGCGGAGACCACCGCACTCGGCGCCGCCTACGCGGCGGGCCTCGCGGTCGGCTACTGGTCGTCCCTGGACGAACTGCGCGCGAACTGGTCCGAGGACAAGCGCTGGACGCCCGCGATGGAGGGCGACGAGCGCGAGCGCCAGTACCGCAACTGGAAGAAGGCCGTCACCAAGTCGTTCGACTGGGTCGACGCCGACGTCCGCTGATCATCTGCGCTGATCATCTGCTGAGGAGCTGAAGGTGTTCGCAAGGCTGGATCCGGCTCGACGCGCGGACTCGCTGGCCGCTTTGGACAGCACCGAGTTCGACGTGCTGGTCGTGGGTGGTGGCGTGGTCGGAGCGGGTGCCGCGTTGGACGCGGCGTCGAGAGGTCTCTCGGTCGCGCTGGTCGAGGCACACGACTGGGCGGCGGGCACGTCGAGCCGGTCCAGCAAGCTCGTCCACGGCGGGCTGCGGTACCTGGAGCAGCTGGAGTTCAAGCTGGTCCGCGAAGCTCTGAAGGAACGCGGGTTGTTGCTGCGCCGGCTCGCCCCGCACCTGGTGCGGCCGGTGCCGTTCCTCTTCCCGCTGGAGAAGCAGTGGGAACGCGCGTACGTCGGCGCGGGCGTGCTGCTGTACGACTCGATCGGCGGGGCGGGCGCGGTGCCGATGCACCGCCACCTCTCCCGCAAGCGGATGGCCGCCATCGGCCCGTCGTTGAACACCGACGCCTTTGCGGGTGCGATCCGGTACTACGACGCGCAGATGGACGACGCACGGCTCGTCACGACGCTGGTGCGCACGGCCGCGCAGCACGGGGCCACCGTGGTGTCACGGGCTCGGGTGACGTCGTTGTTGCGCACGGACGGCAAGGTGACCGGCGCGTCGGTGCGCGACGAACTGACCGGCGTCACGCACGTCGTGCGGGCACGGCGGGTGATCAGCGCGACCGGCGTGTGGACCGACTCCGTGAACGCGCTGAGCCCGGGCACCCCGCCGTTCCACGTGCGGATGTCCAAGGGCGTGCACGTGCTCGTGCCGCGGGACCGCATCCAGCTCGACGGCGGGCTGATCACGCGGACCGAGAAGAGCGTGCTGTTCGTCATCCCGTGGGGCGCCTACTGGATCATCGGCACCACGGACACGCCGTATGACGGCGACCCGGCCGCGGTGACGGCCGAACCGGAGGACGTCTCTTACATCCTCGACCACGTCAACGCCGTGCTGCGGCACAGTTTGTCCATCGACGACGTGGTCGGCACGTACGCGGGTCTGCGGCCGCTGCTGGACGGCGCGTCCGGCGACACCGCGAAGCTGTCGCGCGAACACGCCGTCGCCCAGCCGGAACCCGGCTTCTTCGTCATCGCGGGCGGCAAGTACACGACCTACCGCGTGATGGCCGCCGACGTCGTCAACGCCGCGGTCGCCGGTCTCGGCAAGGCCGTCGCGCCCTCGCTGACCGCGCGCCTGCCGTTGTGCGGAGCCGTTGGCTACCAAGAGCTGTGGGCAGACCGGACGCGTGTCGCCGCCGAGTCCGGCCTGCCCGCGTCCACTGTGGAACGCCTGCTGCGGCGCTACGGCTCCGCGATCTCCGACGTGCTCGCGCTGATCTCACGGGACCCGGCGCTCGCCGAGGACGTGGCGGGCTACCTGGCCGCCGAGATCGTGTACGCGGTGACGCACGAGGGTGCGCTCGGGCTGGACGACGTGCTTGCCAGGCGGACGCGAATCGCCATGGAACACCTCGACGGCGGCGCGTCCGTCGTCGACCGGGTGGCGGATCTGGTCGCTGGTCCGCTCGGGTGGACCGGGCCCGAACGTGATGCGGCCGTGCGCACATATCGGGAGAGTGCAGAGTTGGCGTCCACCCAGCACTAGGAGACGTGGCGGTGCGATGGAGAGCACGGAGCTGATCGAGAGGTTGCGCCGGGAGGGTGGCTTCCGGCTGTTGCCGCTGCTGGGTGGCACCGGGCAGGTGGCGGGAGTGCACCTGACCCGGTTCCTGCCCGGTGGTCACCTCGACGTGATCCAGGCCTGGGACGAGCACTGGGCGGTCTACGCCCGGCTGCCCGACGTGCTCGACGCCTCGGCGCCGTTCGCGGTCCCGGTGGGGACCACCGTGCAGAGCGGGCCGTTCCGGCGGATCGTGGCCCCGCTCCTGCCACTGCAGTCCGGACTGACCGCCCGGTAGGCGGCCCGAGCTGATCGGGCACGCCACCGGGCGGTCTTCACGGCCTACCGGGCGACCCAGCCGACCAGGGCGCGCCAGGCGGGACCGGAGAAGGCGAGAACGTCGCCGCTCGCGTTCTTCGAGTCCCGCACCAGCGCGTCCCGGGTCAGCGAGACCTCCACGCAGTCACTGTCGACGTCGCTGCTGCTGTAGCTGCTCTTACGCCAGATCCGGTCCTGGGGCATGAGGGTCCTCTCGAAGAGAGCTGATGTACTCAGCCAGCTTGCTCTTCGATTGTTCCTCATCCAAGGCGACGGCATCCAGCCGCTGGAAGGTCTGGCGGGCTCGTGCGACGACCTCGGCGCCCTGGGCGAACACCTGGGCCGTGCCGGTCTCGCTGAACACCAGGGGCTCGGCCTTGTCGAACTCGTACAGCGTGCATTTCGCCTGCACGGCGGCGATGCGGATGTGGGCGGGGATGATGCGGAGAATGTGCGTGTTGAACAACAGGCGGAGGTACTGGTCCTCCATGGCCTGGGCGTCGCCCAGTCGTAGTTGCAATGCGAGCTCATGGATGTAGAACAAGCATTCTGGCCGGAAAGGGCGCCGTAGGACGGTCTGGCGTTCCATGCGCAGACGGACGCCCGGCTCGATGTCGGCCAGCGTCACGCCGGCTTCCTGGAAAAGCCGGCGC
The DNA here is from genome assembly GCF_001279525.1 of Nocardia sp. NRRL S-836. Lineage (GTDB taxonomy): Bacteria > Actinomycetota > Actinomycetes > Mycobacteriales > Pseudonocardiaceae > Lentzea. Next base: position 26,838 of record NZ_LGDY01000131.1, read on the forward strand.
GCGTAGTTCTCCGTCTGCAGGAGGCCAGGGGGTACGAGGACCTCGAAGCTGGTGATCTTCGTGGCCATGGACTCGGTCATGATGAGGGTGCGGAGGTTGCTGGGGCCCTGGGCGAAGTAGAGGTCGAAGGCGTTGGCGTAGCGGCGGCGGAAGGTGTCGATGTAGTCGATGCCCTGGCCACAGGCGGTCATGAACTGGACGAGGTCGACCTCGCTCGCCCGCGCCTTGCCGTTCTCGACGTTGGAGACCTTGCTCGGATCCCACCCGAGCTGCGTGGCCAGGCCCCTTCCCGTCATGTTCGTGTACTTTTCCCGGAGCCTGCGCAGCTCGTCGCCGAGGTCCCTGCTGTAGGCAGTAGAGGTGATCGCGGTCATGCCAAATACGCTATGGCTTGTTTTTCGTTCAAGTAATAGCCACATTCGGGTGAAAGTTCTGGGCTAGCGGTTGAGCCATGCTTTCGCCGCGACCACTAGTGCGTCAACACCAGTTTTTACCGTGGGTTGTATATCAGGTGCAAATGCTGGGGAGTGGTTCATAGGCAGAGGGTCGGGCGTGCGCGCGTTGAAGTTGATCCCGCCGAAGAACCAGAAGACCGTCGGGGCACCGGCGGCCGTGCCGAACGCGCCGACGTCCTCGCTGGCGTTGACCACCGCGCCGGGGATCAGCCGGTCGCTGCCGAAGTGCTCGGTGAACGCGGCCACGGTCCGCGCGGTCGCCTCCGGGTCCGACACGAGCCGCGGCATGGCGTCACGCCACTCGAACTCCGGCTCGCGCGGAGCCCCGGAGGCGGCGGCTTCGGCGCGCACGATCCGTTCGACGGCGGCGCGGATGACGCCGGTGGTGTGGTCGTCGAACGTCCGGATGTCGACGCCGAGCTCGGCGGTGTCCGGGATGACGTTCTCCTTGGTGCCGGCGTGCAGCCGTCCGACCGTGACCACCGCACGTTCGCTGGGCGCCACCTCGCGCGAGACGATGCCTTGCAACCGCACGACGACATGCGCGGCCATCAGCACCGGATCGACAGCGCTCTCCGGCGACGACCCGTGCCCGCCGCGCCCGTGCAGCGTGATGTCCACCGAGTCGCTGGCCGCCATCAACGGCCCGCTGCCGTGCGCGATCATCCCGGCGGGCAGCGGCCCGACGTGCTGGGCGAGCACGACGTCGGGCTTGCCGAACCGCTCGAACAGGCCGTCGTCGACCATGTTCCGGGCACCGCAGCCGAGCTCCTCGGCGGGCTGGCCGACGACGAGCAGCGTGCCGGACCACTGCTCCCGCGTCGCGGCGAGCTCCTCGGCCGCACCGACCAGGCACGTGACGTGCATGTCGTGGCCACACGCGTGCGCCACGGGCTGCTCGTCCCCGTTGGCGTCCACCGCGCGCGCCGTGCTGGCATAGGGCAGACCGGTCTCTTCACGCACCGGCAACGCGTCCATGTCGGCCCTGAGCAGCACCGTGGGGCCCTCGCCGTTGCGCAGCACGCCGACCACACCGGTGCCGCCGACCCCGGTCGTGACGTCGTAGCCCAGCGATCGCAGGGCGTCGGCGAGGACTCCGGCGGTGCGGAACTCCTGCAACGACAGCTCGGGGTGCTCGTGCAGGTCGCGGTAGAGCGCGCTCAGGTCGATGCTCACCCGGCAGTTCTAGCCGAGGAGCTTGCGCAGTTCGACGTCGAAGTCGAAGTGGTCGGTCTCCTGACCGGGCGCGACGACGTCGTAGGTGGAGTTCAGGAACTGCTGCAGCTCGGACGACCGCACGTGGAACACGGCGTGTGACACGTCGGACTGCAGCTCGAGCACCGCGGTCGTCGAGTTGTGCGGCCGCAGCTTCACGTCACCGGCGCCGGCCGTGGTGATGAGGCCGTCGGCGAGCAGATCGCGGCTCACGAGCCACACCGTCTCCTGGCGTCCCATGCGGAACGTCATCGTCACCGCGTGCGGGTCGTCGGCGCGGTAGCCGAGCTCGACGTCGACGGGCATGGGGCGCCCCGACGGCGCGATGAAGGCGAAGACCGACTCGGCACCCACACTTGTCACGTTCTTCATGCCCCCTTGGACGTCCGGCAACCTCCGTGGATGCCTCAATCAGGAAAATTGATCGTTTCTTGATTTTCAAGGCATCCGAATATGACGTTTGACATTGGTTACGCGGGGTTGCCGCGCGGGCGCAGACGGCCACCGGGCAGCGGCGGAGCGGGCAACCGCTCGCCGGCATAACCCTCCACACGGCCGAACCTCTCGGTCCCGGCCTGCCATTCGTCGCGATAGGCGGCGATCTCGTCGTGGGTGCGGCCGACGAAGTTCCACCACATGACGATCTCTTCACCGAATGGCGTCCCGCCGAGCAGAACGATCCGCGCGCCCACTGCCGAGGAGAGGGTCAGGGTGCTCCGACCAGTGCCGATGTACCCCAGCTGACCCGCGGTGAGGGCGGTGTCCCCGATCTTGACGTCGCCGGTGTCGAGCAGGACGCCGTGCTCGAACCCCGCGTCGACGTCGAAGGTGATCTCCGAGTCCGGTTCGAGAATGATCTCGGCGCCGAGCAACGGCGTGTGCGTGCTCACCGGTGACGTCGAACCGGCCAGTTCCCCGAGGAAGACCTTGACGGTCGCGTTGCCCATTCGTACAGGCAGCGGGGAATGGTGTTGGAAATCACGCGGTGCGTCTCGACTGGTTTCGGGCAGTGCGAGCCACAACTGGACGCCGTGCAGCACCGTGGACGCCGGAGTGGACACCTCGGAATGACAGATGCCGCGGCCGCCGGTCATCAGGTTGAGCTCGCCGGGACGCACGTAGGCGTGGACGCCGTGGCTGTCGCGGTGCTCGATCTCGCCGGTGAACAGCCAGCTGACCGTTTGCAGCCCGGTGTGTGGGTGCGGCGCCACGTCCATCTTGTGGTTGTCCGGGCCGTAGTGGTCGCAGAAGCACCACGCGCCGATGAACGACCGCTGCTTCTGCGGCAACGTGCGCCGCACCGACATCGCCCGCGGCCCGCCCAGCGGCACGTCGCGCGGCTGCAGTACCTCGACCCCGCCGGGCGTGGAGGTGCACGTCACTTCTGCCGGTTCGGCCTCGACATTGCTCACGGGTGCGATCGTAGGGTGGCGCCGGGGGTGGCGGTGGATCTTCGGGAACGGCTGCTCGCGCACGTCGCGGCCAGCGGGTACGAGCTGGACGCCGGCCAGGTCCGGGTGATCGGCGAGCTCGCCGGGCTGGGGGAGCGGCGCCGGGGCGTGTACCTGCACGGGCCGGTCGGGCGGGGCAAGAGCTTCCTCGCCGACGCGTTCTTCGACGTGCTGCCCGTGCGACGCAAACGGCGCGTGCACTTCCACGCGTTCTTCCACGAGCTGCACACACGGATCTCGTCACGGCTGCACGAACGCGGTGCGGTGGCGAAGGCGCTCAAGGAGCTGGTCGGGCGTTGTGACGTGCTGGCGTTCGACGAGCTCCACCTGCACGATGTCGGCGACGCCATGCTGATGACCCGGCTGCTGGAGGAGCTGAGGGCCCGCCGCGTGATGGTCATCGCCACGTCCAACTACCCGCCGCACGGGCTGCTGCCCAACCCGCTCTACCACGACCTCTTCCTGCCGGGGATCGCGCTCGTCGAGGAGCTGATGGACGCCGTCGCCCTCGACGGCGAGGTCGACTACCGGCACCTGCACGGGCGCCCGCGCTCGCGGTTCGAGACCGGGACGATCACGACGTCGGCGGACGTGCCGGGGCCGCCGGTGGTGCTGGAGGTCAACGGCCGGGCCGTCACGGCGCTCGGGGTGGCCGGGCGGCGGATCTGGTTCGACTTCGGCGACCTGTGCGAGAAGCCGACCTCCACCGCGGACCACCTGGCGCTCGCCGACCGGTACGACGAGTGGACGGTCGTGGACGTGCCGCGCCTGGAGACCCGCGACCGCGAGGCGCAGCAACGGTTCGCGAACGTCGTGGACGTCCTCGTCGACCGCGACGCCCGCCTGACCCTGGTGAGCGAGCACCCGCTGGCCGAGATCGTCGGCGGACAGGCGCTCGACCTCGCCCGCACCGCGAGCCGGCTGGAGCTGATCAACTCCATCGGGTGAACAGTTGGGCCGCCTCCACCGCCGATAGCTTCGGAAAACCCCTGTGCGCTAGGAGCTGTGGTGAAGATGGTGCGCGCCCGCGTCGGCTCGCTCGTGGAGAGCAACCGGTTCCAGCTGTTCATCGTCGGCGTGATCGTGGTCAACGCGCTCACGCTCGGCGCGGAGACGACAACGGTCCTGCACGCGAACTTCGGTCCGCTGCTGACGTTCATCGACCACCTGGCACTGGCGATCTTCACGGTCGAGCTGGCCGCGCGGCTGTACGCGTTCGGCTGGCGGTTCTTCCGCGACCCGTGGAACGTCTTCGACTTCGTGATCGTGGCGATCTCGCTGATCCCGACGGCCGGTCCGTTGTCGGTCTTGCGCGCGTTGCGGATCCTGCGCGCGTTGCGGCTCGTCGCGATGGTGCCGAGCATGCGCCGGGTCGTCACGGCGCTGGTGCGGTCGATCCCCGGCCTGGTGTCGTTGTCGGGCCTGCTGGTGCTGCTCGTCTACGTGGGCGGCGTGATCGCGAGCAACCTGTTCGGCGACACCGGCGACCCCCGGTTCTCCGGGCTGGGGCCGACGTTGCTGACGCTGTTCCAGATCACCACCGGCGACGGCTGGTCGGACGTGATGCGCGACCTGATGGTGCAGAAGCCGTTCGCCTGGGTGTTCTTCCTGATCTACCTGCTGGTGGGGACGTTCACGATGCTGAACCTGTTCATCGCGGTCGTGTGCAGCGCGATGCAGGAGGAGGTCGCGCTGCCCGCGCCCCGGACCGGTGCGCACGACGACCTGGTGCTGCAGGAGGTCAGGGCGCTGCGGGAGGAGGTGCGCGCGCTCAGGGCCACCGTGTGAGAAAGCAGGTGGTCCGACCGGAGACGCCGCCGTACACCGATCGGACCACCTCAACCCCGGATCACGGGGTGACCGGGACGTTCGTCAGGCCTTTCTTCGCGCGGGAGACCGTGTTCGAGCCGTGCACGACGTTCGGGTTGTCCTTGCACTTCGACGTGGACGAGACGTACACGGCGTACTCGCCGACGCCGCCGAGGTCGGAGGTGTTGCCGCGCCACACGTTGCCGCAGCCGTTGGCGAACGACGGCGTGGTGCTCGGGTTGTGCGTCTCGTAGCCGTTCTTGAACGTGCCGGGCGAGGTGAAGCTGCCGGTGTTGTTCTCGATGCGGTAGCCGGAGCCCTTCACGTCGATCCACGAGTCCGCGGAGTTCGCGCCGCTGATGCCGGTGCCGTCGAACGTGTTGCCGGAGATCAGCCCGCCCTGCGTGCCCTCCTTGACGTCGATGTGCTCGGCGGCCACGTTCGGCCCGATCCGGTTGCCCAGCACCTGGACGCGGTCGGACCGGTCGACGCCGCCGGAGTTGCCGTGGCACGTCCAGTTCGAGTTCGCCGATCCGATGTAGACGCCCTCGCCGTAGTCCTTCGTCACGACACCGGCGTCGGTGATCGTCGAGTTCTTCAGCACGCCGTCCGCGGAGGAACGGCGGAAGTGCACGCCTTCCTCGTCGGTGCCGCGCACGGTCACGCCGTCGATCGTCACGTGGTGGGAGTTGTCGAGGACGATGCCCTTCTTGGAGTCCGCGACGGTGATGCCCTTGATGGTCCAGTACGGCGCGTTGTACAGCCACAGGCCGTAACCCGAGTCCCAGCCCGCGGTCGGCACCGGGCAGGACGGCGCGGTGCCGGACGGGCCGTCGTTGACCAGCACCGCGGAGGACGGCCCGGTCAGGGTGATCGGCTTGCCCGCCGTGCCGGCCTTCTGCGTGACGAACGAGCCGCGGTAGGTGCCGGGGGCGAGCTGGACGACGTCGCCGGGCCTGGCGTTCGCCAGCGCTGCCCTGAGCTGGTCGGCGTTCGCCACCGGAATCGTCCCCGTGGGCTCCTCCGGCGTGCTGCCGGCCGGGACGTCCCTGAGGAACAACGACCTGGCCGAGTCCGATGTGGACACGTCGACGCCGTGGCCGCCGGTGTAGTCGCGCCGTTCGTTCTTCGCCCAGTCGGTGATCGGGGTGCCGCCGACGTCGAGGTGCCGGTACGCGGTGCCGTTCCAGCCGAACTGGTGGACGCGCTGCCGCTCGCTGTAGAACGGCTCGTAGGCGCCACCGGTGGACAGCTGCTTGCTCATGTCGTTGTTGAAGAAGACGTTGCGCGGACCGGACGCGCCCGACCACTTGACGGCCTTCTGGCCGGCGCCCCACCAGATCGGGAACCAGTTCGAGTCGTCGGGACCGCCACCGCCCTCCTCACCGCAGTTGGCGCGGCAGTTGCCGGAGCGGTGGGCGTAGGGGACCTTCACGGTGTTGAGCTCGAACAGGTTGTTGCGCTCCCAGCCGCCGTGCAGGTTCAGGTCGGAGTCGAAGTCGTTGCCGATGACCACGTTGCCCGACGCCGACCACTGGAAGGTGAAGTGCCGCAGGTTGCGCGAGGTGTTGCCGGCGTAGAGCGAGTCCCACACCCGCGAGCCGCGGAAGTAGCCGTTGCCGCCCTTGCCCTTGTTCCACGAGCCGTCCAGGTGGTTGTCCACGATCTGCAGGTTCTTGGCCTCCTCGGTGACGATCGGGTGCGACCCGGTCATCTCCGCGCGGATGCCCCTGACCCATGAGTTCGCGGCCCACTTGAACACGATGCCGTGCATCTCGTCGGCCGGCGCCATGTTGCCGTAGTTGTGCACGGCCTCGGCGGGGTTCAGGCCCGGCATCGCCTGCGTGAAGCCGAAGTTCTCGAAACCGACGCCGAGGACCGGGTCGACCAGCGGCGAGACCTTGGAGGCGTAGGTCGTCCCGTCGATCGCCGGTGAACCGTCCGACGTGGAGTCGACCGGGACGTCGAACTCCAGCGGCTTGTCGAGCGTGACCGTGGTGCCGGAGACCGCCGCGACGGTGAAGATCTGCTGGCGCATGTGCATGTTCTGCAACGGGTGCGGGGTGCCGGTGGCGAACTGCTGCTCGTAGAACTTGACCGAGTTGGCCGCGCGGACGTTGACGAGCGTGCCCACCTTGATGTTCGTGACGGACGCGACCTTGATCGTGCGGTCACCCGCCTTCGCGGCGGTGCTCACCTTCGCGCCGACCTTCCAGTGCACGTTCACCGTGCCCTCGAAGATGTCCTTGCGGTTCGCCGGCGCGTTCGCGTAGTCGCTCGCGTAGCCGGTGTGCACGCCACGGGACTGCACCCGGAAGAGCCCGCGGCCCGGCCACAGCCAGCCGCCCTTGCCCTGTCCCGACGTCATCCCGTCCTCGTCCCAGTCCGAGCCGTCCGGGGTGAGGGTGTCGTAGCGGGTGTTCGCGTCGGGCGTGTAGACGATCTTCGTCGCGGTCGCCCCGGCGCCCCTGATGATCAGGTAGTCGGCGTCGACGTGCAGTTCCCGCGACACCTTCAGCTCGCCGGCGGGCAGCGTGATGAGGCTCAGCATGGAATAGCTCGCACCCGGCGAGCACGACGTCCTGATGCTGTCGATCGCCGCCTGCAAGCCCGCGGTGTCGTCCGCCGCGTCATTCGGGAGAACGGCGAACTGGGAGGCGAGCTCCGCCGGTGTGATCTGACAGCTCGCGCTCGGGTTGACCTCATTGTTGCCGGGCAGCACGCCATTGCCGCGATAACCGGCTTTCGACCAGTCGTAGAGGCCGGGAACGGGTGCGCGCCGGTTGGCCGACGAGACGTCGAGGCTCGTCAACGCGGGTGCGGCCGTCGCCGGTGTGACGGGTGTGACCAGGGTGCCGGCCAAGAGCAGGCACAGCAGAGGTGGTGAGGTTCGCATGTGGTGAGAACCCTTCGGCAGGGCGGGGCCGATTCTTTGTAGCCCATGAATGCGGAATGTGTCAAACATTCACGTGGCTGAAATAGGCTCTCTGCAAAGGGTTTCAATTACTTTTTGAACGCCGTTGTGGAACCGCGGGGCTCAGGGGCGCGGCAGCACGCCCAGGAGCGACGTGGTGATCGCGAGCCGCAGGGCCGTCCGGAGTTCGACGCGGTGGACCGCCAGTTCCGGCTCTGACTCGTAGACGGCCAGCAGGCTCGGCGGCGGCGAGGCGTACGCGGACAGTGCTCCCGCGACCAGCAGCACGGTCAGGCAGAGGTGCTCAGCCTGGCCGCCGACCTCGGGCAGGTGCCGCCGGACGAGCCCGGCCATCACCGCGAGGTTGTCCAGCGAGGCCTTCTTGTGCCGGCGGACCACGTCCACCGAGACGTTGTGCTCCAGCACCCCACCCTGCGCGCCGTAGAGGTCGCAGAGCGCCGTCCGGTCGGCGAGCGACCGGCTCAGCACGTCGGCCACCTGTTCCGCCCGGTCCACCGCGGACCGGTCGGGGCCGACACCGCGGGCCAGCTCGTGCTCCAGCTCGGTCAGCCACGTCGCCGTCCGGTCGTCCATCAGGTCGAGCAGCACCGCCTCGCGGGACTCGAAGTAGCGCAGCACCGCCGTCTTGGCCAGGCCGACCCGCCGGCTCAGCTCGTTCAGGGTCACCTCGGCCACCGGCTTCTCGTCGAGCATCGCCGAGGTCGTCTCCAGGATCGCCCGGCGCCGGACCTCACGCTGCTCTTCGGTGCGCGCCCGCTGGAACGTCATGATGCCGATCCTAGCTTGGGTACCGTCGGTACCTTGACAGTGTACCGGCGGTACATTAGCGTTCCGACTGTAAGTTACCGGCGGTACCTTAGGAGCCTGCGATGAAGTGGACCGAGCAGCACATCCCGCGCCAGGACGGGCGCGTTGCCGTGATCACCGGCGCCAACACCGGGCTGGGCTTCGAAACCGCCAAGCGGCTCGCCGAACGCGGGGCGGCGGTCGTGCTCGCCGTGCGCGACACCGAGAAGGGCGAACTGGCCGCCGCACGGATCGACGGCGACGTCTCCGTGCGGGAACTGGACCTGACCTCGCTCGACTCGGTGCGCACCGCCGCGGCCGGTCTGCGCGCCACCCACCCGCGGATCGACCTGCTGATCAACAACGCCGGTGTCATGTACACGCAGAAGCAGACCACCCGCGACGGCTTCGAGCTGCAGTTCGGCACCAACCATCTCGGCCACTTCGCGTTCACCGGGCTGCTGCTCGACCTGATGCTGCCCGTGCCCGGCTCGCGGGTGGTCACGGTCAGCAGCACCGGCCACCGCATCCGCGCCGCCATCCACTTCGACGACCTGCAGTGGGAGCGTTCCTACGGCCGGGCCGCCGCCTACGGCCAATCGAAGCTCGCCAACCTGATGTTCACGTACGAGCTGCAACGCCGCCTCGCCGCGCACGGCACTACCACCGCCGTGGCCGCACATCCGGGTGTCTCCAACACCGAACTGATCCGCAACAGCCCGCCGATCGCCCGCGGGCTGATCACCTGGCTCGCTCCGGTCATCACCCAGACCGCCGCCGCGGGCGCCCTTCCCACGCTGCGTGCCGCCACCGACCCGTCCGTCCTCGGCGGCCAGTACTACGGGCCCGACGGCCTGGCCGAGGTGCGCGGCCACCCGCGGCTGGTCACCTCCAGCCCGGACTCCTACGACCTGGCCGTGCAGCAACGCCTCTGGGCCGTCTCGGAGGACCTCACCGGCGTGCGGTTCCCGGTCGGCCGGGCAGTCGCCGTCGCGTGAGCCGCGCATTCCCGCCCGGTGGTGCGGGTCAGGCTCCCGTGTGGGTGAACGCCGCCCACACCCGCGCCGGGTACCGGTCGCGCAGTTCGAGCACGACCGAGTGCAGTGCCCGTGCGGGCAGGCTCAGACCGTGGTCGAGCAGGGCCGAGTGGAACGCGACCGTCACGTCCGAGGCCGCGACCTCGTCGACCGGCCAGAGCGTGTCGATCACACCGGGGTAGCCGGCGAGCGTGAACGCTCCCGCGAGGTGTGCGCCGGACAGCACGGCGAGGCGCGCGGCGGGCAGCCGCAGGCGGGCGACGTCGAGGGCGGTCAACGGCCCGTCGTGCAACCGGACCGCGCTGCGCGCCGGGTTGCCGGACGGGTCGCCGGAGCAGGCGAGGTGGACGTACGGGTGGTGTTCCAGGGCGGTCAGGACGTTCTCGCGCGTGGCGAGCGGGCCGGTCAACGCCGCCGCCTCCCACAGCTCGGCCAGCGCGGCGACCTCGTGCCGTGCGTCGGAGGGAGCGACCACGATCATGCTCGGCGGACCCACGGGCGAGGCCGCACGCGCACGAGCCCACGCGAGCGCACGGACCGTCGGGGTGTAGGAGGACACCACCCGGTCCAGAACGGACCGGCCGCCGCGTCCCGCCGCGTGCAGCGGCAGGCCGGTCAGCGGCCCGGTCGGGGACCACCACACGTGCGTGTGGTCGGGCACGCCTTCGAGCACCGGCTCGGCCACGGTGTCCCACAACCACTCCAGCACCTCGCCGAACGCGTGGTCGTCGGTGCCGAACTGCTCCGCGTGCGCTGCTGCGTCCTCGTACCGCAAGCGCGGCAACGGCAGCAGCTCCACCCGGCCCGGCCACAGCGTCAGCGCGTCGCACCGCAGCCGGCTCACGTTGAGCAGCACGACCGGACCGTCCACAGCGCACTGCTGCAGCTCGCCGATCGACGGGAACGTCAGCGGCCGGTCGTCGTCGAACACGCGGCCCAGCAACAGGTCGCGGCCGTACTCCAGCCACTGCGCCGCCAGCGCCAGCTGCCCGGCCTGGACCGCGCACGCCACCGCGTCCGCCACCAGCTCCACCAGCTCGGCGAGACCGTTCTCGACGTCCGGCCCGGCCAGCCGCAGCAGCAACGCCATGGCCCGCTCGGCACCACGCAGCGCCTGCTCCCAGTCGTTGATCCGCGCGGACGTCACGGACGCCGTGTGCGCGGCGAGCACCCGCGTCACCGGGTCGAGCGCCTCGCTCGCGGCCGACTCCGCCAGCGCCCGCGCGGCCGCCCGCAGCCGCCCCGAGTCGCCGGTCTGCTCGGCCTGGCGCAGCAGCAGCCGGGCGAAGCAGTGGTGGTAGGAGGCCTGCTGGGGGTCGGCGCGCGCGGCCCTGCCGTAGTAGATGACCGCCTCGTTCAACGTCTCCGGCGTGCCGGTGAGCTCGTAGACCTGCTGCCAGAAGCCGCCGAGGTTCGCGAGCGCCCGCGGGTGCAGCGGATCACCGGCGGGGCGCTGCCGCAGCACCTGCTCGAACAGCTCGCCCGCCTCGATCAGCGCCTCGCGGGTGTCGGTCACGTCGAACCGCATCCGCAGCGTGACGGCGAGCATCTCCTTGGCGTCGGCGCTCTCGGTGGCGGCGACCAGCGCCCGTGCCGCGTTGACGGCGTCGGTGACCAGCTCGGGGAACCGTTCGGCGAGCTCGGTCGCCGCCTGGGTGAGGCTGGTCGCGGCGGCGGTGTGCGCGTGCCGGTCGACGGCGGCGGCGACGGCCTCCCGCAGGACCCGCACGGCCTCGCGCAACGCGTCCACGTCGCCGAAGTGCCGGTAGCGCAGCCGCAGGGCGTTGCCGAGGCTGGTCAGGTGCTCGGCGCCGGGCGGCGTGCGGCGCAGCACCTCGACCGCCTCGTCCAGCGCGCCCGGTTCGCCGGTGTGCTCGAACCGCTGCAGCAACGCACCGGCGAGGCTGTCCAGCCGGGTGCCGAGCGACTCCGGGTCCCGCGCCGACTCGACGGACCTGCGCAGCGCGCCGATGCCGTCGGTGAGCACGTCGGTGTCGCGGTGCAGCTGGGCCCGGAACTGGGCCAGCGCGCCGATCAGCCACTCGGCGTTGCCGCGTTCGGGGTGGCCCGCGGGCAGCGCGGCCAGCGCCCCGCCGACCATCGCCTCCGCCTCCTCCAGCATCGACAGGTCACCGGTGGCCGCGATCCGCGCCCGCAGCGTGGCGGCGAGGTTGAGCAGCATGCCCGGCCGCAGCTCGTCGCGGGCGTTGTCGGCGGCGATCCGGTGCGCGGCGATGGCGCCTTCGAGGTCGGCGAGCTGGCGGGTGCGTTCGTAGCGCTCGGCCAGCGCGAGGCCGAGCAGGTGCTGCATCAGGTCGTAGTCGCGCTGGCCGGGGCCGGTCTGGCGGACGACGCCCTGCGCGAGCGCGATGGCCTCGTCGAGGCTGTGCGGGTCGCCGTCGCGCTCGTAGCGGTGGCGCTGGATGCGGACGATCTCGGTGGCCTGGGTGAGGTTCACGCCCGGCCCGTCGACGAGCCGGGTCAGCAGGTCCATCGCCTCGTCGAGGTCGGCGGGGTCGTGCGCGGTCTCGTAGCGGTGCAGCAACGACGAGGCCAGCGTGCTGATCGTCTCGGTCAGGCCGCCCAGTCGCAACGCTTCACGCAGCACCGCCACACCCTCGTCGAGCATGCGGTGCTCGCCCGTGCGTTGGTACTGCTCGATCAGCGCACCGCCCTGGTTGTGCACGGCGACCGCGTCCGCCATCGGTTCTCCCTGTGGTTCTCAGCTCGCACAGCCTGCTGCGCCGGAAGGGCGTCGTGTGGTGATTTGCCGTTGTTTCCCCCGTTTGGTGCTGTCAGGTGACGTGGAATAACGCAGAGCGTTGTCATTCCAGCGGATGAAGGAAACCATCGAAAGAGGGGCTTCCGTCCCGGAAATGTGCGTTATGGCACGCACTCAGGCGGGTGTTCGGAGCACCCGTTCGTGATCGGGACATCACCGTTCGGCGGCTCGCCGACTGGTCCGGAAGGTGCAAAGGTCTTGTGCTGTTCAGCAGTGAGCGTTCCAACGAACAGGAGCACCCGAGGTATGGCGAGCCCCACTGTGAAGCCGGTCCTGCGCACCGACTACCAGCGTTCCGTCGCCGACTACTGGAACAGGGAGAAGGACCCGGTCAACATCAAGCTCGGCGAGGTCGACGGGCTCTACCACCACCACTACGGCCTCGGTGAGTACGACCCGGCCGTGCTGACGGCACCGGCGGAGGTGCGCGACGAGGCGATCATCGCCGAGATGCACCGCCTGGAGACCGCGCAGGCGAACGTCCTGCTCGACGCGTTCGGCGACGTGCCGCTGGGCGGCCACCTGATGGACGGCGGCTCCGGCCGCGGCGGCACGAGCTTCATGGCCAACGCGCGGTTCGGCGCCCAGGTCGACGGCGTCAGCATCTCCGAGCAGCAGGTGGCGTTCGCGAACGCCCAGGCCGTCGAGCGCGGTGTGGCCGACCAGGTGCGGTTCCACTTCAAGAACATGCTCGACACCGGGTTCGAGACCGGGTCGTTCACCGGCATCTGGACCAACGAGACCACGATGTACGTGGACCTCCAGCAGCTCTACGGCGAGTTCGCCCGGCTGATCGCGCCCGGCGGCCGGTACGTGTGCATCACCGGCTGCTACAACGACCTGACCGGCGGGCGGTCGCGGGCGGTCAGCCAGATCGACCAGCACTACATCTGCAACATCCACCCGCGCAGCGCGTACTTCAGGGCGTTGGCGGACAACGGGTTCGTGCCGATCAGCGTGGTCGACCTGACGCCGGACACCATCCCGTACTGGGAGCTGCGGGCGCAGTCGAACGTCGCGACGGGCGTCGAGGAGCCGTTCCTGACCGCGTACCGGGAAGGCAGCTTCCACTACCTCCTGATCGTCGCTGACCGGATCTGATGGAGTCCGTGGCTGACATGAGGGATCTCCTCTCCGGGCCGTCCGGGCTGGGCACCTCCGCTGCCCGGCTCGGGCGGCCCGAGGCCGTCTCCGCCGCCGCGGAGCCCGGCTACGCCGAACGCCCGTGGGGCGACGGCACCGCGCCGCCGATGTACGTGCCGGTCGTGGAACGCGAGAACGAGCTGCTCGCCGCCGCCGTGGACGAGCGGCTGGTGGCGTGGGCGGAGAGCTGCGGGTTCGACGAGCCGGAACGGTTCCTGGGCGGCCGGTTCGGCCGCCTCGCCGTGCTCACCCACGTCGACACCGACGACGTCGAGCAGCTGCTGATCGCGGCGAAGCTGAACGCCGCGTGGTGGGCGGCGGACGACCTCTACGCCGACAGCACCGAGATGGGTGCCGTCCCCGAGGAGCTGCCGCCGCGGCTGGCGCTGGCGATGGCCGCGATGGACCCGGTGGCCCCGGCCGCCGAGTTCACGGTGGAGCTGGAGGAGGTGCTGGGCGACGACCCCGTGCTCGTCGGACTGCGGTCCGGCATCGCGCACCTCGCGTCGCGCTCCACGGCGACCATCGTGCAGCGGGTGTGTTACTCCACCTTCGCGATGTTCGTCTCGTGGGGTGCTTACGCAGCGTGGCGACACACGGGCTCGTACCCGCCCGCGTGGCAGTACCTCGCGACGCGGCAGCACGACACGTTCTACACATCGATGACTCTGATCGACGCCGTCGGCGGCTATGAGGTGCCGGCACCCCTTTACTACGACCCGCGCGTGCGGCAGCTGCTGACCGCGGCGGGCACGGCGTCGGTGATGGTCAACGACCTCGTGTCGGTGGAGAAGGACGCGGCCGACGAGAAGCCGGTGTGCAACATGGTGCTGCAGATCGCGGCGGACCGGCGGTGCTCGATGGCCGAGGCCGTGGAGCGGACGGTCGAGCTGCACAACCAGCTCGTGCGGGACTTCGAGGCGGGGCACCGGGCGTTGCTGGCAGTGCCGTCGGTGGAGCTGCACCGGTTCCTGAAGGGTGTGAAGGCCTGGATGGGCGGCGGGTTCGAGTGGCACACCACGCACCCGCGCTACCGGTAGGTCACCGGTAGCGGGCGGCGATCGCGGCGGCCCGGTCGCGCAGCGCGGTGCGCAACCACGGCGGGTCCAGGGCCTCCGCGTTCGCGCCGAGCTGCCACAGCGCCCACTCGGCGTGCCACGCGTCCTGGAAGGTGGCCGCCGCGGTGAGCCAGCCGTCCGCGCCGGGCTGTTCGGTGTGGACGGTCAGTGCCGTGTCCACGAGCTGTGCGTGGTTCGCCGGGTCGAGGCGCAGCCGCACGCTCGTCTGCTCGCCGCCGGTGCGGAACCGGGCGCCGCGTTCCTGCCAGGTGCGGTCCAGGTCGACGTGGTCGGGACGGTCCGCGGGTTCGTCGAGCTCCGCCGCGGCCCTGATGCGGGACAACCGGTACGTGCGGTCCGCACCGTCCTTCGTGGCCAGCAGGTAGCCCTGGTCGCGCACGGTGACCAGGCCGATCGGGTCGACCGTGCGCCACTGCGGCCGCTGGTCCCCGGCGGCGTAGTGGATCTTGAGCTTGTGGCCGGCGAACACCGCGCGCCGGAGCTCGGTGACGACGGCGTCGGGGATCTCCTCGATGGTGGTGCGGCGCTCCAGCAGGTCGGTCCCGGGGTCGATGAGCAGGCGCTGCGCCTTCCCGGCCGCCGCGTCGCGGTAGCTCTCCGGCAACGCGTCGGTGACCTTGAGCACCGCCGACGCCAGCGCCGAGCCCAGCCCGAACACCTGCGCGCCCCGCCGTGAGCCGGCGATCAGCAACGCGAGCGCCTCGTCGTGGTTCAGGCCGGTGAGCTCGGTCCGGAAACCGGGCAGCAACGCGAACCCGCCGTTGCGGCCGCGTTCGGCGTAGATCGGGACACCGGCGCTCGACAGCGCCTCGACGTCACGCAGCACTGTGCGCGTGGAGACCTCGAGCTCCCGGGCGATCGTGGTGGCGGACAACCTCCCGCGGTGGCGCAGCAGCAGGACCAGCTTCACCAGGCGATCGGCGCGCATGCCCGAACCGTACGGCAATACGTGACACAGGATGTCGTGTATTGCTTGCGAGGCTGCTGCCCAGGTCGAACGAATGGAGCTGGACGTGGCAGTGGAACGAACCGCCGTCAACCCGTGGGAGTGGTCGGCGGCGCTGGGGTACAGCCAGGGGGAGGTCGTGTCCGGCGTCGAGCGGACGCTGTACTGCTCGGGGCAGGCAGCGATGAGTGCCTCCGGCAAGCCGGAGCACGCGGGGGACATGGCCGCGCAGCTGGCGTTGAGCCTGGACAACCTGGATGCGGTGCTGGGCACCGCCGGGATGTCACCGGCGAACCTCGTGCGGCTGACGGTGTACACGACGGACGTGGACGAGCTGTTCGCGCACTACGGGGTGCTGGCGGGCCGGCTGGCGGCCGCGGGCGTCGTACCGGCGACGACGGTGCTCGGGGTGACGCGGCTGGCGCTGCCCGAGCTGCTGGTGGAGCTGGAGGGGATCGCGGTGGCGTGACGCGACCCGGGCTGCTCGCCGCGGGAGAACGGCGAGCAGCCCGGGCCGGGTGTGGTGCTCAGGTCAGGCGGCGGCGCAGCTCCGGCAGGAACTCCGGGTCCTCCGCGACGAGGCGGGCGGCGTCCAGCTCACGCGGGACCGAGGTGTTCGGCTCGCGGTCGAGCAGGTAGCGGATGATCTCACCGACCAGGGTGGGCTCATCGGGTTCGACCAGCGCGAGGTCGTCGAAGAAACCCTCGGACAGGACCACGTGGTGCCTGGTCGTCTCGGCGCCCTCGTGCACTTCGGCGGCGTACTCGTGGGCGGCCATCGGCATGATTCGAACGTCCGTGCTCATGCCGGTCGGCTACCCGTGGCGGTGTTTCGAAAACATCCGCCGGGATTGCGCGGCGGCTGCGCGGGTACGCCTCTACCGTGCAGACCTTCTTGCCCTACCAGGACTTCACCTTCACGGCCCGCGTGCTCGACCAGCGCAGGCTCGGCAAGCAACGCGTCGAGACCCTGCAGGTGCAGCGGGCGTTGATCGTGCCCGGCCACGGCTGGCGGCACCACCCGGCCGTGCGGATGTGGGCCGGGTACGAGGAGGCGCTCGTCCGGTACGGGATCGAGGTCTGCGCGCAGTGGCGTGCGGGCGGCTACCGCGACACGTGCGAGGCGACCATGCGGTCGGACCTGGGGCGGGCGAAGGAGATCACGGTCGTGCGCACTCAGGAGGAGCTGGCCGCGGCCGGGGACCTGCCGTGGTGGCTGGGTGACGAGGAACTCCACCGCAGCCACCGGTCGGCGTTGGTCCGCAAGGACCCGGCGTTCTACCGGAGGTTCTTCCCGGACGTGCCCGACGACCTGCCGTACGTGTGGCCGAAGTCGGACCGGGAGGTCCGGGTCTGACGGTCAGTCCGGCGGTTCGGGCGCGTCGGGCTCGTCCTGCGGCACCTCGGGCTCGGTGTCGTTGCGCTCCGGCGAGACGTCCGGTTCGGGCGTGTCGAGGTCGCCCAGGTCGGGAGTGCCCGGCGAGTGCGGGGCCTCCGGGTTCACGGGATCGGTCATGCGGCCTGGTTACCCTGCGGCCGGGTGACCAATCAGCCCGCCGTGAAGTTCTCCGCCACCTCGGCCTCCAGCGCCCGCAGCGCGTCGTCGCCGCCGGTGTCGTCCGGCAGGCGCAGCTCGACCTCGCTGGTGCCCGCGCCGCCCTGCTCCACGCGCAGGTAAGCGCACTGTTCGTCGTTGCGGCGCCATTCGAGCGTGCGTTCGTCGGTGTTCACGACGATCTCGCACGTGCGCAGCGAAGGCGGCAGCCACGCGAGCGCGCGCGTGTCGTCCGAAGCGGTGTTGAACACAATGTCGGCGTCGGCCTGCATCGTGCGTGTGGCAGTCATGTCGCCTTGGTACCCACGTGAGCGGCTAAATCACCTTCCGCAGCCACTCCATTCGCGCCGCACGGGCCCGCCGGGACAGGACGGCGTCGGGAACCAGCTGGTCGAAGCCGTGGCAGCCGCCCGGCCACACGTGCAGCTCGGCGTCCCCGCCGGTCCGCCAGATCCGTGCCGCGTAGTCGACGGCCTCGTCGCGGAAGACGTCCACCGAGCCCACGTCCACGTACGTCGGCGGCAGGCCGGAGAGGTCGGTGGCACGGGCCGGTGCGGCGTACGGGGACACGTCCGGCCCCCCTCGCGCGTCGCCGAGCAACGCCGTCCAGCCGGTGAGGTTGGACGCGCGGACCCACGTGGTTCCGGAGAGGAACTGGTGGCTGGACGGCGTCGCGCAGCGGTCGTCGAGCATCGGGCACATGAGCAGCTGGCCGCGGACGGCAGGGCCGCCGTGGTCGCGGGCCATGAGCGTCACCGCCGCCGCCAGGCCCCCACCCGCCGACGTGCCCGCGACCACCGGAGGCGGGAAGCCCACGCGTTGCATCCACGTCAGGGTCCGGTAGCAGTCCCGCACGGGCGCCGGGTGCGGGTGTTCGGGGGCCAGGCGGTACTCGGGGGAGACCAGCGTGACGCCGAGCTCCGAGACCCACTCCGCCAGCACGTGCAGGTCGGAGCGGCGCGTGCCCGCGACCATGCCGCCGCCGTGCAGGTGCAGCACGGGCGGGCCGTCGAACCCGTTGGGGCGCAACACGAGGACGGGCACCCCGTCGGCGTCCTCCTCGGTGAACGTCACCGAGCCGTCCCGCGTGAGCTCGGCGTCGGTGACCACGCGTCCGGTCCGGCGGCGTTCCGCGATGCCCGCGGCCGTCAACGGCGGCCGCGTGAGGTCGGCCCGGGCCGCGATCTCCGGGTCGATCACCCCTTCACGCCCGTGTGTGCGAGACCCTCGATGAACTGCCGTTGCGCGAGCACGAACACGACGAGGATCGGGATGGCCGTCATGGTCGCGGCGGCGAGCTGGACGTTCCACATCGGACCGCCGTAGATGTCGACGAACTGCGTCAGCGCCTGCGGGAGGGTGAACATGTCGGGTGTGGAGAGGTAGACGATGGGTTCGAGGTAGAGGTTCCAGGAGTGCAGGAACGTGAAGATCGCGACCGCTCCGAGTGCCGGGCGGGACAGCGGTAGTGCGATCCGGTAGAAGATGCCGGCGCGGCCCAGGCCGTCCATGCGTGCGGCTTCTTCGAGCTCCGCGGGCAGGGCGAGGAAGAACTGGCGCATGATGAAGATGGCGAGGACGCAGGGGGCGCCGAAGATCGGGACGATGATCAGCGGCCAGTGGGTGTTGGTGAGGCCGAGCTGCTGGAAGAGCTGGAACAGCGGCACGATGGTGACTTCACTGGGGATGAGCAGGCCCGTCAGCACCACGACGAACAGTGCGTTGTGGCCGGGGAAGCGGATGCGCGCGAACGCGTATCCGGCCATCGCGGCCACCACCATCGTGCCGATGGTGACGATCACGGCGATGTAGAGGCTGTTCCAGTACTGCTGCCCGAACGGCTGCAGCTGGAAGACCTGCTCGTAGGTGGAGAACGTCCACTCGTCCGGCAGCAGCGACTCGGAGAAGATCTCGTTGATGGGTTTCATCGACGAGGTGACCATCCACCAGGTCGGGAACACGAACGGTACGCACAGCAGGCAGAGCAGGCCGTAGAGCCACACCTTACGTTTCATGGAGCACCCACTTCCGGCGCATCCGCCACTGCAGCAGCGTGAGGGCGGCGACGATGACGAACAGCAGTACCGAGATCGTGGCGCCGTAGCCGAAGTGGTGGAACTGGAACGCTTGCTGGTACAGGTAGTAGATCAGGACGGTGGTGGAGGTGCCGGGGCCGCCCTGGGTGAGCACGGCGATCTGCGCGAACACCTGCAGCGAGCCGACGATGGTGATGATCGACGTGAGCAGGATCGTCGGGCTGATCAACGGGATCGTGATCCGCCGGAACCGCGTCCACGCTCCGGCGCCGTCGAGCTTCGCGGCCTCGTACAGCGGTGCCGGGACCCCTTGCAGCGCTGCGAGGAACAGCACCATGTTCAGGCCGACGTTCTTGACGACCTGGACGACGATGACCGAGACCATGGCGGTCGTGTCGCCGCGCAGCCAGTTCGGTCCGTCGATGCCGAAGAACCCGAGCAGGCCGTTGACGCTGCCCTCCGGTTGCAGCATCAGCTGCCACACCAGCGTCCACGCCACCAGTGACACGAGCACGGGGGAGAAGAACAGGGTGCGGAACAGTGTGGTGCCGCGCAGTTTCTGGTTGAGCAGCACGGCGAGCAGCAAGGCCAGCGACAGGTTGAGCACCACCAGCCCGGCGGCGAACCAGGCCGTGGCCACGAGCGAGTCGCGCAGCTTGTCGTCGTTCAGGAGCCGTTCGTAGTTCTCCGCGCCGATGAACTCGAAGGTGCCGGCGAGGACGTTCCACTCGTTGAGGCTGTACCAGGCCACGAGCGCGAGCGGGATGAGCACGAACGCGAGGCTGCCCAGGAGTGCGGGCGCGACGAACAGGTAGCCGACCAGGTTGTCGCGCCTGCGGTGGGTCCAGAACGTCACGAGCGCTCCAGCAACGGCTTGATCTTCGCGCACACGTCGTCGAGCACCTGTCCGATGTTGGCGTCCGGTTTCCACAGCGGGTCGAGTGCCGCGCGGATGGTCTGGTTGAGCTCTTCCTGGCCTCGGTGGCTGGGTTTGACCACGCCCTTGCTGATGCCGTCGATCACGACCGCCTGCAGTTGCTCCGGTTTGATCAGCGGGTTGCTCTTGGCCAGGGTCTGGGCGTTGAGCAGCGACGAGCGCGCCGGTGGGAAGAACTGTGCGAGTTTCGCGGAGTTGGTGGTGTTGGTGAGGAAGCCGAGGAAGTCGGCGGCGGCGTCGGCGTTCTTCGAGCGCTTGAGCACGCCGACTCCGGCTTGCCCGATCACCGCGTAGTCGCCCTTGGGGCCCTTGGGCAGGGGCAGCAGCGTCCAGCCGAACTTGGCGTCCTTCAGTCCGCCGGCGCGCGAGATCTGGCTGACGGCCATGGCGGCGTTGCCGGCGAAGAAGTCGACGGTGGTGCCGGGGCCGGGGATGGCGTTGTCGGTGAAGATCGCTTTGTGGATGAACGTCATGGCGTCGTTCATCTCGGGGCTGGCGAACCCGCACTGCTTGCCGTCGTCGCTCCAGGCGGTGGCGCCCCAGCCGCGCCAGATCGCCGAGAGCACCGCCCAGTTCTGGTATTTGAAGTCGGGCAGCACGAGGTTCTTGCCGGACGCCGCGGTGACGGCTTGTTCCCAGGTCGTGGGTAGTTGTGTGACGAGGTCGGTGTTGACGAACAGGCCGAAGGGGGAGGTGGAGAACGGGTAGGCGTAGAGCTCGCCGTCCTTCTCCCACAACTTCGTGGCGGAGGGTACGAGTTCGTCGGCTTTCTCGACCTTGGTCTTGATGGGGGCGAGGGCGCCGGAGGAGACGAAGTCGGGGGCGGACTCTTCGAGCAGCCAGGCGAGGTCGGGTGCGTTGCCGCCGGCGATCTGGGTGGTGAGGGTGGTGGTGTAGCCGTCGGCGGGGATGGAGTCGAACTTGATCTCGGTGATGTCCGGGTGGGCGGCTTTGTACTCGGTGGCGATGTCGTTGAGCAGTGTGAGGTGGGCCTGGTTGGCGGTCCACAC
>NZ_LGDY01000132.1 GCF_001279525.1 Nocardia sp. NRRL S-836
GCCCCACCCGCTGCCGGCTCCTCGGCCGCCCCCGATCCGTCAGCCGCCCCGATCCCTCCGGGGCCACCACCCCAAGCCCCCGGCGGCGGTGCTCCTTGACCCATCCGGCACATCCCCCTTCCCCGCGTTCCTCCTCATCACGGGACGAGCGAGCCGCCGAATCAGGACACACTTCACCCGACCGGGCGACGCCTCACCTCAACCGCCAAGCCCAAGCACCAAACCAGCCCAAGCCCCAGGAGGCCCAGTGACCGCCGTGCTCAGGCCGACGGCCGAACAGCAGTACGCCGCCGAGCTGGCAGCCGTCGCGGCCCAGGACGACCGTCAGCGCCCGCCGAACTGGCGCCTGTCGCCCCAGGCCGTGGTCACCTACGTCCTCGGCGGCACCCTCCCCGACGGCACCGTGATCAGCCCGAAGTACGTCGGCGCGCGCCGGCTGGTCGAGGTGGCCGTGGGCACCCTCGTCACCGACCGCGCCCTGCTGCTCGTGGGGGTCCCGGGCACCGCCAAGTCGTGGCTGTCCGAGCACCTGGCCGCGGCGATCAGCGGTGACAGCACGCTGGTGGTCCAGGGCACGGCGGGCACGAGTGAGGACCAGGTCCGGTACGGCTGGAACTACGCGCGGCTCATCGCGGAGGGGCCCAGTGAGAACGCGCTGGTCCCCAGCCCGGTGCTCAGGGGGATGCGGCAGGGGGCGGTGGTGCGGATCGAGGAGCTGACGCGCATGCCGTCGGAGGTGCAGGACTCGTTCATCACGGTGCTGTCCGAGAAGTCGCTGCCCGTGCCGGAGCTCAACACGCAGGTGCAGGCGGTTGCCGGGTTCACGGTCATCGCCACGGCCAACGACCGCGACCGCGGGGTCAACCAGATGTCGTCCGCACTTGCGCGCCGGTTCAACACCGTGGTGCTGCCGCCGCCGGCGACCGAGGACGCCGAGGTCGAGATCGTGATCACCAGGGCCCAGCAGCTCGGCAAGGCGTTGCAGCTGCCTGCCGAGCCGCCGGCGCTCGACGAGGTGCGCAGGGTGGTGCGGATCTTCCGCGAGCTGCGCAACGGGTCCACTGTGGACGGTCGGACGCAGGTGAAGAAGCCCAGTGGCAGCCTGTCCACCGCGGAGGCGATTTCGGTGATCGCCAACGGCATGGCGCTCGCAGGGCACTTCGGTGACGGCACGCTCGGGGCGGACGAGCTGGCGAGCGGGTTGCTCGGGGCGGTCGTCAAGGACCGGGTGTCGGACGCGAACGTGTGGCAGGAGTACCTGGAGACGGTGCTGAAGGAGCGGGCCGAGTGGCGTGATCTCTACCGGGCCTGCCTGGACGTCAGCGGTGAGTGAGCCGGTACTCCTCGGCATCCGGCACCACGGGCCCGGCTCGGCCCGCATGGTCAAGCGGGCCCTCGAACAGGCGCGGCCCGCGCTCATCCTCATCGAGGGGCCGCCGGAGGCCGACGCGTTGCTGGAGCACGTCCACGCGCTCACGCCGCCGGTCGCGATCCTCCTGCACGACGAGGCCGAGCCCGAGAGTGCCGCGTTCTGGCCGTTCGCCGAGTTCTCGCCGGAGTGGCAGGCGCTGCGGTACGCCGACGAGAACGGTGTGCCGGCGCGGTTCTTCGACCTGCCTGCGGCCGCGTCGATCGGTGACGACGGGCCCAGCGGCAACGTCGACCCCATCGGGCTGCTGGCCGAGGCCGCCGGGTTCGACGACCCGGAACGCTGGTGGGAGGACGTCGTCGAGCACAGTGCCACGGATCCGCTCGGGCTCGCGGAGGCCATCAGCGAGGCGATGGTCGCCGTGCGCCGCGAGTTCGAAGCGGAGGTGGGCGAGCGCACGCTCCGGCGCGAGGCGTTCATGCGTCAGACGATTCGCAAGGCGCGCAAGGAAACCGACGGTCCGATCGTCGTCGTCTGCGGTGCGTGGCACGTTCCCGCGCTGCTCGTCAGACCCACCGTCGCGCACGACACCGCGTTGCTCAAAGGGCTGCGGCGACGCCGGATCAGCGGTACCTGGGTGCCGTGGAGCCACGGGCAGCTCGCCGCCGAGTCGGGTTACGGCGCGGGGGTCGACTCGCCGGGCTGGTACGCGCACCTGTGGCAGCACCAGGAGGACGTGGTGCCGCGCTGGTTCGCCAAAGCCGCCGCCGTCCTGCGGGCGGAGGACCTGCCGGCCTCGACGGCGAGTGCGGTGGAGGCGGTGCGGCTCGCGGAAACCCTTGCGGCGCTGCGGGAACGGCCGTCGGCCGGGCTGAGCGAGGTCAACGAGGCCGCGCTCGCCGTGCTGTGCGGGGGCGACGAGGTTCCGCTGCGGTTCGTGCACCGCAAGCTGGTCGTCGGCGAACGGCTCGGCGAGGTCGGGGAGGCCGTGCCGCGGTCGCCGCTGGCGGCGGACCTCCAGCGGTTGCAACGCAAGCTCCGCCTCGCCGCGGACGTGCAGCCCAGGCAGCTCAAGCTCGACCTCCGCAAGGACAACGACCGCGAGCGCTCGAAGCTGTTGCGGCGACTGGAGGTGCTCGGCGTTCCGTGGGGGAGGGCCGACCGCTCCAACTCACTCGGCACGTTCGCCGAGGTGTGGCAGCTGCGGTGGGACCCGGTGTTCGCGGTCTCCGTCGCGGTCGCCGCGCGCCACGGCACCACCGTCCACACGGCCGCCGAGAACGTCCTGACCGAGGCGGCCGAGCAGGCGAGCCGGGTCGCCGACGCCGCGGGCACGCTGGGCAAGGCCGTCGGCTGCGAGCTGCCCAAGGCCGTCGGCGCCGCCCGTGACGCGCTCGACCGCTGCGCCGCGCTCGCCACCGACGCGCTCGAACTGCTCGCCGCGCTGCCGGACCTCGCGCGGACCGTCCGCTACGGCTCCGTCCGCGGCACCGACCCGGAACTGCTGCGCGTCGCCCTGCACGGGCTGCTCACCCGCGGTGCGGTCGGCCTGCCGCTCGCCTGCCGCAACATCGACGACGAGACGGCGGAGCACGCGCTGGCCACCGTCGACGGCGCCCACGAGGCCACCCGGCTCGCCGCCGACGAGGAGCACCAGGCCACCTGGTGGCGTGCCCTGCACGCGCTCGTCAAGGCCGACGCCCACGGCCTGCCCACCGGCCGCGCCACCAGGCTGCTGTGGGAGGCGGGGGAGCTGACCAGCGACGACGTCGCCGCGCGGCTGCACCGCTCGGTCGCCACGGCGTTCGTCGCCGGCTTCCTGCGCGGCTCCGCGACGCTCCTCGCCGCCGACCCGCGGCTGTTCGGCCTCATCGACGAGTGGCTGACCGGGTTGCGCGGTGACGCGTTCGACGACGCGCTGCCGCTGCTGCGCCGTGCCATCACCGACTTCACCCCCGCGGAACGGCGGCTGCTCGGCGAACGCGTCGTCGCCGGCGCCGCCCCGCAGCCGGTCGCCGACGACGAGTGGGACCTGGAGATCGCCGAACGCCTCGCCGCGCACGTCCGCGGCCTGCTGGCCTGAGTTTGGCGATCTTCGAAACAGCGCATCCCAGCACCGTGACCGCACCTGACGAACATCGCCTCGACGAGTCCCAGCACCTCATCGACGAGGCCAAGAAGATCGCCCACGACCTGCGCGAGACGAGCCCCGACACGGCTCCGGCCGACCCGAAGCCCGAAGAGGGCTCACCCGCCAACTAGCGCCGCCGTTCCGGCGACCTCCAACGCCCTACAGCGACCAGGGCGGCGTGATCGTCTGCCCGTCGGCCAGCGTCCCGGTGATGCCCACCGAGGTCGCCACCACCACGCGCGCCGGCCCGCCGGTGAGCGAGAGCTCGGTGTTCGGCGGCACCACGATGGCGTCACCGGGTCCCGCCGTCTGCCCCTGGATCGTCACCGACCCGGACAGCACGTAGAACACCTCCTCCTTCGACGCGGTGTGCGGCGTCCCGTCGCCCCCTTCCGGCACGTCGACGGTCCACAGCGCGATCTCCGTGCTGCCCGTCGACGGCGCGATCAGCGGCCTGAAGACGAACCCGCCGAACTCGTGACGAGCCGCGGAATCTCCGGTGACCAGCAAGACGACCTCCAAAGTAGTCAACTAAGTTGTCTAACCATAGAATGTGGTCAACCAGGTTGTCTAGTGGGGGTGTGAAGTGGAACCAGTGCCCATGCTGCTGGCGATGACCTACCGCGCCATGGGGGACCAGTTCCACGACCGCCTGCGCCAGATCGGCCTGGAGCCGCTGCGCCCGGCCCACGGCTACGTCTTCCGCTTCCTGGCCCAGCGGCGTGCCACGACCGTCGACATCGGCGGGCACCTCGGCGTCACCAAGCAGGCCGCCGCGAAGATCGTCGCCGAGCTCGACGACTGGGGTTACGTGCTCAGGGAGCCGCACCCCACCGACAAGCGCGCCCAGTACGTCACGCTGACGACCAAGGGCCGCGACTACCTCAGGTTCGCCGACAACCTCTGGGCCGACCTCGAGAACGAGATGGCCGAGGCGATCGGCCAGGACACCGTCGCGACCATCAGGGCCGGCCTCACCGCGTACCTGCGGCAGGCACACGGTGAGGACCAGCCGGGTCTGCGGCCCGTGTGGTGAGTCAGAAGACCTGGGTCAGGGCGATCACGCCGAACACCGCGAACACCGCGCCGGCCACCCGCTGGATCCAGTGCGTCGGCAGCCGTCCGGCCAGCTTCCGCCCGACCAGCACGGCCAGCCCGGCCACGGCGACCAGTGCCAGCCAGGCACCGAGCCCCACCGCGAGCGGAGCGCCGTAGCGGGCGGTGATCCCCGCGGTCGCGAGCTGCGAGGCGTCACCCCACTCGGCCGCGAACAGCACGCCGAACGACGTCAGCGCCGCCCGCCAGAACGGCACGTCGGCCCGCGCGCCCGCCTCGTCGGCGGAGTCCTCCTCCTTGGAGAAACCCTCCTTGAGCAGCAGGAACGCACCCACGAGGAACAGCACGGCGACCACGCCGGCGACCAGCCGGTCGGGGAGCAGGGTGATCGCCGTCCCGAACGCCGCACCGACCACCGTCTGCACGGCGAAGGCGACGACGACACCGACGAACACCGGCCACGCGCGGTAGCGGGTGGTCAGCACTAGCGTCGCGACCATGGTCTTGTCGGGGAGCTCGACGAGGAACACCACCGCGAAGGCGGTGAGGAACGCGAGCAGTGAGGTGGTCAAGAGGGTCCTCCACGTCCGAATACGAAACCCGGACGGAGGCGCAACAGACCCCGACCGGGCGTGCTGCAGCCCGGCCGGAGGTCTCGTTCGCCCGTACAAGACGGGTGTGGGACCGGATCCACTCGAAGGCGGACCAGTATGTCGATCACCACGCCACCGGCTGACAACTCCGGTGGGAACTACTCCCCTCTGGCCCATACATCGTAACCGACGCATATGACTTGGACCGCGTGACCTCGCGCACGGGACCTTGGTCCCGACCCGGGACGGGACCGTCGTACCTGATAGCGGCCACGACCGGTACATACGCTCGTTGACGTGGACGTACTCGAACTCGCGCGGTGGCAGTTCGGCATCACCACCGTCTACCACTTCCTGATGGTGCCGCTGACGATCGGCCTCTCCCTGCTGGTCGCCGGGATGCAGACCGCGTGGGTGCGCACGGGCGACGAGCGCTACTACAAGATGACGAAGTTCTGGGGGAAGCTCCTCCTGATCAACTTCGCCATGGGTGTCGTGACGGGCATCGTGCAGGAGTTCCAGTTCGGCATGGCCTGGAGCGCCTACTCGCGGTTCGTCGGTGACGTGTTCGGTGCGCCGCTCGCGATGGAGGCGCTCGTCGCCTTCTTCGTCGAGTCGACCTTCCTCGGCCTGTGGATCTTCGGCTGGGACAAGCTGCCCAAGAAGGTCCACCTGGCCTGCGTGTGGGCGTTCAGCCTCGCGACCATGGCCAGCGCGTACTTCATCCTCGCCGCCAACTCGTGGATGCAGCACCCCGTCGGCATCGAGATGCACGAGGGAAGGCCTCGGCTCACCTCGATCTGGGCCGTGCTGACCAACAACACGACGCTGGCCGCCTTCCCGCACACCATCGCGGGCGCGTTCGCCGTGGCCGGCGCCTTCCTCGTCGGCATCGCCGCCTGGCACCTGCACCGCAGGTCGGAGGACGAACGCGTCTGGCGCGGCTCGCTCAAGCTCGGCACCTGGGTCGGCGTGGTGGCGTTCACCGCCCTGGCGATCAGCGGTGACCTGCAGGGCAAGCTGATGTTCGAGCAGCAGCCGATGAAGATGGCCGCGGCGGAGGCACTGTGCCACACCGAGGAGCCGGCGGCGTTCAGCGTCTTCGCGATCGGCGACGTCACCAGGCCCGACTGCGAGAACGTCAAGAGCATCACCGTGCCCGCGCTGCTGAGCTTCCTGGCGCACAACGACTTCAGCACCGAGGTCAAGGGCATCGAGGAGCTCGTCCCGATGTACCAGCAGAAGTACGGCGAGTTCTACCCGGTCGACGAGCAGCTCGGCGAGCTCAGCGGCAAGCCGATCGACTACGTGCCCACGCTCCCCGTGACGTACTGGGGCTTCCGCCTGATGATCGGCTTCGGTGCGATCTCGGCCGGTCTGGGCGTGTTCATGCTGTGGCTGACGCGCAGGAACCGGACGCCCACCGGGTGGTGGTTCCCGGTGCTGGGCCTCGCCGGCATCGCGACCCCGTTCCTGGCCAACAGCTTCGGCTGGATCTTCACCGAGATGGGGCGGCAGCCGTTCGTGGTCGTGCCGAACCCGTCGGGGGTGGACGGTGTCTGGATGTTCACCGCGCGAGCCGTCTCGAACAGCACGCCCGGCGAGATCCTGACCTCGCTCATCGCCCTCACCACGGTCTACAGCGTGCTGGCGGTCGTGGAGTTCTACCTGATCCGCAAGTACGTCAGAGGCGGGATCCCCGGCGTGCTGCCCCAGAAGTCCGACGACGGCGCCCTGGCGTTCGCGTACTAGGGGAGAGACGACGTGGAAACGCTCTGGTTCGTACTGATCGCCGTGCTCTGGCTCGGCTACCTGTTCCTCGAAGGCTTCGACTTCGGCGTCGGCATGCTGCTGCCCGTCCTCGGGCGCACCAACCGAGAACGCCGGGTCATGATCAACACCATCGGGCCGGTCTGGGACGGCAACGAGGTGTGGCTCATCACCGCGATCGGTGCCACGTTCGCGGCCTTCCCCGGCTGGTACGCGGCGTTGCTCAGCGCCGCGTACCTGCCACTCACGCTGTTCCTGATCGCGCTGATCGGGCGCGGGGTCGCGTTCGACTACCGCGGCAAGGTCGACAACCCGCGCTGGCGCAAGGCGTGGGACGTCACGATCGTCGCCGGCTCGTGGATCGCGACCCTGTGCGTCGGCCTGCTGATCTCGACGACGGTGCTCGGCCTGCCGATCGACGAGAACGGCGACCGGGTCGGGTCGGCCTTCGCGGTCATCCGGTTCGACACCGTGCTCGGCGCACTCGCGTTCGCCGGCTACGCGCTGGTCCACGGCGCCGTGTTCATCGCGCTGAAGACCGAGGGCGAGATCCGCGAACGGGCCCGGCGCATCGCGCTCACCCTCGCTCCCGTGGCGCTGCTGCCGCTGGTCGCGCTGCTCGCGGTCGTGGCCGGTGTGTGGGCGGGCGTGGTCGTGCTGGTGCTCGCGGCGGCGATGTGGCGCCTGCTGCACAACCGCGACGGCCAGTCGTTCGCGCTGATGGGGCTCGCGATCGCGGCCAGCGTCACCATCCTGTTCGGCGCGCTCTACCCGAACGTGCTGCCGTCGACGCTGAACGACGCGTGGTCGCTGACCATCGCCAACACCGCGTCGAGCCCGTACACGCTGACGGTCATGACGTGGGTGGCGGCGTTCGGCACGCCCGCCGTGCTCGTCTACCAGGGCTGGACCTACTGGGTGTTCCGCAAGCGCATCGGCGTGCGGCACATCCCGGTGCACTGAGGTGAACAGGGGACCGCTCGGGGCACTGCCCCGGCTCTCGAAGAACGCCAGACGCGCCCTCGCGGGGGTGGGCGTCCTGGCATTCCTCAACGCCCTTGCGCTCGTCGCCCAGGCGGTCGCGCTGGCGTCGGTGATCACGACCCGCGACGGGCTGCCGCTGCTGGCCGTCGCGATCGTGGCCCGCGCGGCCCTCGCGTGGGCCACGGAGAGCGCCGCCGCCCGTGCGGCCGCCGGCGCGAAGGAGGAGCTGCGCACGCAGCTGCTCGCGCGGTCGTTCGACCGCGGGCCCGAGTGGATCGCCGAACGCGGCACGGCCGAGCTGTCGGTGCTCGCGACCAAGGGCCTGGACGCCCTCGACGCGTACTTCACCCGCTACCTGCCCGCGCTGGTCACCGCCGCGGTCGTGCCGCCGCTGGTCGGCGCGTGGATCCTGTTCACCGACTGGCCGTCGGCCGTCCTGATCGCCATCACGGTCCCGCTGATCCCGGTCTTCGCGGCCCTGATCGGCTGGTACACCGAGAAGCGGGTCCGCAACGCCGCCGACGTCACCGAGCTGCTCTCGGCCCAGCTCCTCGAACTGCTGCGGGCACTGCCCGTGCTCACCGTCTTCGGCCGCGCGAAGCAGCAGGCCGCCGCGGTCCGCCAGATCGGCGAGCAGCACCGCAGGGCCACGATGGGCACGCTCAAGATCGCGTTCCTGAGCGCACTGGTCCTGGAGATCGCCGCCTCGCTGTCGGTCGCGCTGATCGCGGTCGGCGTCGGCATCCGCCTGGTCCACGGCGACATGACCCTGATGACCGCGCTGGTCGTGCTGATCCTCGCCCCCGAGTGCTACCTGCCCCTCCGCGCCGCCGGCGCCGCCCACCACGCCAGCGAGGACGGCCTGGAGGCGGTCCGCCGCGTCGCCGACGTCGTTGACGACGGCCACGCGGGAACCCCGCGTACGCCAGGATCGGACGAAAGCTCCCCGCGTGGCATCGGCGGGCGGGTGTTCGTCGACAACCTGCGGGTGTTGCGGCGAGGGGGGTTCGCGCCGGACGGGGTGAGTTTCGAGGTGAGGGCCGGGGAGATCCACCGGCTCGAAGGAGCGAGCGGAGCCGGCAAGTCGACGACGTTCCAGGTGCTGCTGGGCTTCGTCGAGCCCACCGACGGCGTCGTCCACGTCGAGGGCGAGATCGCGTACGTGCCGCAGAAGCCCGCGTTCGCCGCCGCCACGCCCCGCGCCGAGCTGGAGCTCACCGTTCCCGGCGCGGACGACGTCGAGGCGGTCGCGGACGAGGTCGTGGCCGCGCACCTGCTCGACCGCCGCATCACCGACCTCTCGACCGGTGAACGCCAACGCGTCGCAGTAGCGCGCGCCCTGCTGAAGGTCCGCCACGGCGCCACGGTCCTGCTGCTCGACGAACCGACCGCGCACCTCGACCCGGTGACAAGTCGAAAAGTCGACAAAGCGATCAAGAGCGCCAGCACCACCGCGGCCGTCGTCCTCGCCTCGCACCGCGAGAAGGAGGCGGCGGAGGAGGAGACGTTCGCCAAGGTCGTCACCGAGGAGACCCAGCGGGAACGCCCCAAGCGCCTGCCGATCCCGTGGAAGGGCGCCCTGCTGGGCGTCGCCGCCACCGTGGCCGGCATCGCGCTGACCGCGCTGGCCGCGCACCTGATCGCGCGCGCCGCCGAGATGCCGCCGATCCTGACGCTGTCGGTGCTGGTCGTGGGCGTGCGGACGTTCGCGTTGAGCAAGGGCGTGCTGCGCTACGTCGAACGCCTGGTCACCCACCACGAGGCGTTCAAGCTCGCCACCGACCTGCGCGCCGAGCTGTGGCTCAGGCTCGTGCGCACCCAACGCCGTGACGGCCTGCAACGGCTCGTCGACGACACGGACGCCGTTCGTGACCTCGTGCCGCGCGTGCTGGTTCCCCCGGTCGTCGCGGTCGGGGCGGGCATCGCGACCACGGTCCTGTTCGCGTTCATCGACCCGGTGGCGGCCCTCACGCTCGGCGGTCTGCTGCTCGCGGCCGGCCTCGCCGCGCCGGCCGTCGCCGTGTGGACCGAGCGCAGGGCCAGCACGAAGCTCGCCCGCGGCCGCCGCAAGGTCGCCACCGACACGATCAACGCGCTCACCGCCGCACCGGACCTCGTCGCGCACGGCGCCCACCGCCGCCTGCTGGCACAGCTGCACGCCGAAGACGTCGAGCTCGCCGCGCAGACCCGCAGGCAAGCGTTTGGCACGGGCGCCGCCACGGCGATCGTGCTGCTCGCGACCGGTGTGGCCGCCCTGATCTGCGCCACGACCGGCAACCCGGTGCTCGGCCTGGTGCCGCTCGCGCTGGCCGAACCGCTGGCCGCCCTGCCGCTCGCTGCCCAGCAGCGCACGGCATTGCGGGAAGCGAGCGCACGGCTCCGGTTCGACGCGCCGGAACGCCCCGAACCGCCGCGCGGCAAGCGGATCCGGCTGGAGAACGTCGACGTCCGCTGGCCGGGAGCGACCGAGCCGACGCTGACGGACCTCCACCTCAACGTCGAACCCGGCACGCACGTCGCGGTCGTCGGCCCGTCGGGTGCCGGCAAGTCGACGCTGTTCGCGCTGCTCCTGGGCTTCCTGCCGCCGGAGCGCGGCATCGTGGAGCTGCCGCGCGCCACCTGGTGCCCGCAGGAGCCGATGCTGGTCAGCACCACGGTCAGGGAGAACCTGCGGATGTCGGGACCGCACGACGACGAGCAGCTCAGGGAGGCGCTGACGAGGGCCTGCCTGCCGGAGTGGGCCGACCGCCTGGACACGGTGATCCGGCCCGACCAGGTCAGCGGCGGCGAGGCGCAGCGGCTCGCGCTCGCCAGGGCGCTGCTGCACGACGCCGACGTGGTGCTGCTCGACGAACCGACCGCCCACCTCGACGAACCGACCGCCCTGCGGATCCTGGAGGAACTGCGGCGCGACGGCAGGACCGTCGTGCACATCACCCACCGTCCCGACGAGGCGGCACGGGCGGACCTCGTGCTGGACCTCGGCGCACCCGCATACCGTTGAGGACCATGGACCCCTCCCTGGCGCGACGCGTGCTCGTCGCGTCCACCGAGATCACGTCGGCGGCGCTGGAAGACCCGGAGAACGTGCTGCGGCTCGTCGTGGAGAGCGCGGCCGAGCTCGCCGACGCCGAGCTCGGCCTGGCGATGATCACCACGGCCGACGACGGCACGCTCACCGTCGAGGCGTCCAGCGGCGAACCGATCGGTGCCACGCTGAGCCCGCGCAGTGCCGCCGCGAAGGCCGCCCGCACGGGGGTCCCGGTGGTGGCCGACGACGTGACCAGCGATCCGCGCACGGCCCCGTACGTGCCGCACGCGCTGCGCAGCTACGGCCCGTTCGCCGTGGCGCCGTTCGGCACGAAGGACCGCAAGATCGGCGCGCTGGCCGTCTACCGCAGGCGCGACAAGCCGCCGTTCACGCAGGAGACGGTCGACGTGCTGACCGCGTTCGCCGCCCAGGCCGGACTCGCGGTCGTGCTCGCCGAGGGCTTCACGGCACGGCAGCGGGTCGCGGTCTACGAGGAGCGCGAACGCATCGCCCGCGACCTGCACGACGTGATCATCCAACGCCTCTACGGCGCCGGCGTGCAGCTCAACCTGCTCGAACGGCGGCTGGGCAAGAAGCTCGACGCCTCCCAGCGCGCCCGCATCTCCGAGGCCGTCGACCTGGTCGACGAGACGATCGCCGAGGTCCGCGCGACCGTCCGCAAGCTGCGCAACACCGACCCGGCCGACTCCAGCGACCTGCTCGACTCGGTCAACGCCGAGGTCCGCACGGCCGGTGAGCTGCTCGGCTTCGGTCCGCGCCTGCACGTGGCCGGCGACCTGGCGAACGTGCCGCGCAAGCTCGCCGACGACGCCCGTGCCGCCCTGCGGGAGGCGTTGTCGAACGTCGTGCGGCACTCAGGCGCCACGAACGTCCAGATCGACGTACGGCGCGACGAGAAGCATCTGCTGCTGCGTGTCGCGGACAACGGGTGCGGCATCCCGTCCGGTGTGACTCAGCGGGGTTTGCGGCATCTCGCGGAACGGGCCAAGGCCGCGCACGGCGATTTCCGCGTCGTGAGCACACCGAACGGGACGACGCTCACCTGGTCCGTCCCCGTTTAGCCACCCATGCGGCGGCTTGCGTCCGGCGTTCCATGCCGAGTTTGGCGAGGACGGACGTCACGTAGTTCTTCACGGTCTTCTCCGCGAGGAACAGCCGTTCACCGATTTGGCGGTTTGTCAGGCCCTCACCGATCAGTTCCAGCACCCGCTGTTCCTGGTCGGTGAGTCCGACCGGAGCCGGATTCCGCATCCGGTCGAGCACGCGCGCCGTCGTGGCCGGGTCCAGAAGGGACCGTCCAGCCGCGACCTCGCGCACCGCGGTCACGACGTCCTGGCCGCGCACCTGCTTGAGCAGATATCCCGACGCGCCCGCCATGATCGCCCCGACCAGCGCCTCCTCGTCGTCGAACGCGGTCAGCACGAGACAGCGGATGCCCAGGTCGCGGAGCGTCCGGCACAGGTCCACACCACTGCCGTCGGGCAGCTGAACGTCCACGACGGCCACATCGGGCGGTGTGCTCCTGGCTCGCGTCACCGCCTCGTCGACGGAACCGGCCTCGGCGATGACCGAGATGTCCTCCTCGTCGTCGAGCATCTCGCGCAGTCCTCTGCGCACCACTTCGTGATCGTCAACCAACAAAACGCGCACTGGCACGAATCCACCGTACGTCGAATGGCTGTTCCTGAGCGTGACTCGAATTGGCACAGTTCTTGTCATGGCAGAAGGCTCGGTACGACCGATCGAGGAAGCAGATCGCATAGTCGTCGCTCGGTTGGTACTCGAGCTATGGGGAGCGCACACCGCCGTCGCGCACGGAGAGGTGTTCTTCCCGGCAAGTCTGCCGGGCTTCCTCGTGGAGAAGCAGGGCCAGGTGCTGGGCCTGCTGACCTACGCGGTGGCGAACCACCAGCTGGAGATCGTCACGATCGACGCGCTGCGCAGAGGCCGCGGCGTCGGCACCGCGCTCGTCGACGCCGCGGTACGCCAGGCGCGCACACTCGGGTGCAACCGGGTGCGCCTGACGACCACCAACGACAACCTGGACGCGGTGCGCTTCTACCAGCGCCGCGGGTTCAAGCTGACCGCGCTGCGACCGGATGCGGTCCGCGACGCGCGCAAGCTGAAACCGGAGATCCCCACCGTCGGAGACTTCGGCATCCCCATCACAGACGAGCTGGACCTCGAACGATGGGTCGCACCACGCCAGTAGTCCACAGGTGTCCACAACTCTGTCCACAGGGTTGTGCACAACTGGTCAGACGCGCAGCGGGTTGAACGCCTCGTCCCACGCGGCGGCGACCTGACGCGCGCACGTGGTCGGCGCGACGCCTCCCACCCCGGTGCCCAGACCCGGCATCGCGATGGTGTGGACGGCGTCGCGCACCGGCGTGCCGTCCTCCAGCCGGCCTTCGAGCCACAGGCGCAACACGGCCCGCGCCGCGAGGTAGGGGTGGACGGTGTCGCCGGGCAGCAGCTCGCCCGGCATCCGCATGGTCGGCGCGCTGATGAGCCACGCGGGCTCGGTCTCACCGGTCGCCACGACCTGTGCCTCGCCGACCGGCAGCTCGCCGCCGTGCAACGCGAGCACCGCGCTGCGGACGTTGCTCTCGACCATCGGGAACGCCTGCGCGTAGACGGCGTCGATCCCGCCGCGCATCCAGCCCTGGGAGTTGGCCGGGCTGACGACGGCCTGCGCGTGGATGTCCAGCACGGAGCCGCGATGCACCCGCACACCGTTCCGTCCGGCAGCCACGGCGAGCCAGGCGTTCGCCATCGGTTCGTCGACCGCGCACAACACGAGTTCTGGCGCTAGAGCGGGCACGCCTCAAGCATTCCAGTTCGAACGGCCTCGGCGGAACCCAGGTTTGGCCGCTGACACAGGCGTGATTCTCACCTCTAGTGTGTGCGGGTGCCTCGCATTGCGTACTTCGGACCACAGGGGACCTTCACCGAGCAGGCAGCCCTGCGCTTCGGCTCCGACCTCGTCCCGGTCGACACCATCCCGCTCGCCGTCGCGGCGGTGCGGTCCGGCGAGACCGAGTTCGCGTGCGTCCCCATCGAGAACTCCGTCGAGGGCGCCGTTCCCGCGACCCTCGACGTCCTGATCCGCGACACGCCCGTGGTCGCCGTGGCCGAGACGGTGCTCGACGTCCGCTTCAGCGTGCTGGTCCGTCCGGGTACCACTGCGATCAAGACCATCGCGTCCCACCCGCACGCCCTGGCCCAGACCCGCGAGTGGATCGCGGCGCAACTGCCCGGCGCCACCTCGATCGCCACCTCCTCCACGGCCGCCGCTGCCGCCGCCGTGGAACGCGGCGAGTTCGACGCCGCCGTCACCGCTCCCGTGGCGATCAACCACTACGGGCTGGAGGAGTACGCCGTCGACGTGCTCGACGTGGCCGACGCGCGGACGAGGTTCCTGCTGCTGCGCAAGCCGGGTCAGCTGCCCGAGCCGACCGGCGCCGACCGCACCAGCGTCGTCGTGACCACCCCGAACCGCGTCGGCGTGCTCTCCGAGCTGCTCACCGAGCTCGCGTTGCGTGGCATCAATCTCACCGGCCTCGAATCACGCCCCACGAAGGGCAAACTGGGCACGTACCGCTTCTACATCGACGTCGAGGGGCACATCGCAGAACCGAGGATCGGTGACGCGCTGGCCGCGCTGCACCGACACTCGCACGAGATCCGGTTCCTCGGGTCCTTCCCGAAGGCCGACCAGGAGCCCGCAACGGCTCACAACGACGAGTTCGCCGCGGCAGCCTCGTGGGTCGATGCTGTCAGAAAGGGCGAACGCGGGTGAGGTTGCTGCTGGTCAGGCACGGCGAGACGGCGTCGAACATCGAACGCAAGCTGGACACGGCGATGCCAGGCCCCCCGCTCACCGAGCTGGGCCGCAAACAGGCCCGCGAGCTCGCCGACTCCCTGGCCGGCGAGGACATCACCGCCGTCTACGCGAGCACCGGCCTGCGCGCCCAGCAGACCGCCGAGCCCACCGCGGAACGCTTCGGCCTGCCCGTCCAGGTCCTCGACGGCGTGCACGAGATCCAGGTCGGCGCGCTGGAGGGCCGCAACGACACCGAGGCGTACAAGACCTACCTGGAGACCGTCATCAGGTGGGCCGAGGGCGAGCTCGACGTGGCGTTCCCCGGCGGCGGTGAGACCGGGCAGCAGGTGCTGGACCGGTTCCTCGGCGCCATCAGGTCGATCCACCAGGACACCGGCACCGTCATGGTCGTGACGCACGGCGGCGCCGGGCGCATGGGGGCGCTGGCGCTCGCGTCGAACGTGCCGGTCGAGCTGGCGGAGAACCTGCTGCCGAACACCGGCGTCGTCGTGCTGGAGTCCGACGGCGACGGCTGGACGTGCCGCTCGTGGGCGGGCGTGGAGATCTCCTAGCCCCAGCCCAGCTCGTGCAGCTTCGCGTCGTCCACCCCGAAGTGGTGCGCGATCTCGTGCACCACGGTGACGATGACCTCCTCGACCACGTCGTCCTCGGTGTCGCAGATGTCGAGGATCGCCTCGCGGTAGATGAAGATGTGGTCGGGCAGGGTGCCGCCGTAGTCGGTGTTCCGCTCGGTCAGCGCGATGCCCCGGTAGAGCCCGAGCAGTGACGGCTCGTCGGGGTTGCGGTCCTCGACGAGCACCACCACGTTGTTCATGGCGTGCAGGAAGTCGGGCGGGACGAGGTCCAGCGCCTCCTCGACGAGCTCGTCGAACCGGGCGCGCGTCATCTCCACAGTCATCGGTTCTCAGTCGTCGTCGTGGGGGCCGAGCTCGACGGCTTGTCGGGTTTGTCGGGCTTGCCGGACTCGGAGGGCTGCGTGCTGCCCGACGGCTTGCCCGACTCGGAGTGCAGCGGGGCGCCGGTGGGTTCGTCCTGCGGCTTCACGGAGGTGGTCTGCGGCGGGTTCGAGGTGGTCAGCGGGGCGCCGTTGGGGTTGCGGACGCTGCCCTTCCACGCGACGAGCTTCTCGCCCTCGGGAACGGCGCCGATCTTGCAGTTGGCCTTGCGGGAGCCGACGGCCCAGCTCTCCTGCGCGCGGACGTCCCAGGTGACGAGCAGGCCCTTCGCCTTGAGGTCGGCGCCGCCGGTGTACTCGGTCGCGATGGTCGCGCACTGCTCGGACATCACCGCGTCCTGCTTCTCCGGCGCCAGGTACTCACCCTCGGGGTGCTGGACGACGCCGATGATCTCGAACGCGTGCGGCTGGGCGCACTCGATCGGGTCACCCACCGTGTTGTTCTCACCGAGCGCGACGCACACGCCGGGGTCGTACACGTTCGACTGGTCCTGGGTCTTCGCGCTGCCGAACGAGGGCAGCGGCGCACCGGAGGGCGCGGTGACCTGCAGGCCGCACCGCAGCTGGCGGTCGCCGTTCTTCCAGCGGTTCTCGTCGGGGTTCAGCGAGCTCACCCCGTACTTGCCCTTCGGGTCGAGCTTGCCGGACATGTACGTCGTCGCCGCCTGCGCGCAGTTGTCCTGCGAGATCTTCTCCCAGGCCTCCGCGTTCGGGAACGGCGCTTCCTTCGGGTAGCCGGCGGCGATGTCGGCCGTGCCGGTCACCTCGAACCGGTGCGCGGCGGCGCAGTCGACCTTCTGCGCGTCCGACAGGTCCGGCTTCGCCCAGTTCAGGCAGTCGCCCGCCACGGCCTGGTACGCGGCGTTGACCAGCTCGCGCTTACCGCTGACCGGCCCTCCTGCCAGCACGGACGTGAACGCGGAGACCATCAGGAGGCCGAACGCGCCCACGAACGCGCCCAGCATCACCAGCCGCGTGTCGCGGATGTGACCTGATCGACTCAACCAACCGGCGCTCGGAGACATCTCATCCATGATGCCTGTGCTGTGTGAGACGGCTGTCGGCCGGGTTGGGAGCAACCCGGCGAGTGTTGCTATTAGGACACTCGTGGCCTGATCTGACATCGTTCGGTCGTCTCGCTAGGTACCTTGCCCGCGGGAGTGGTGATGACTGACAACAACCAGCCAGGGATGCCGCCTCAGGGGCCTCCCGGCCAGCCGCAAGAACCGCAACAACCGGCGCCCTACCAGCAGCTGCCACCGCAGGTGCCGGTACCGCAGCCCGGCGAGCCGCAGCCGCCCGTGCAGCAGAAGGGCAAGGGGCAGATCCGCCAGCAGCAGGCCGGCGTGACCCAGCCGCGCCCGCCTTCGGTGGCCGAGCAGCGCGCGCGTGCCGCGGCGCAGAAGGCGCAGCAGGAGCGGTTCGCCGCCGAGTCGGCCGCCTTCGAGAAGCGCCGCAAGACGCGGAAACGCCTGCTCATCGGCGGTGGCGTCACGGTGGGCGTGGTCGCGCTGGTCGCCATCTGGTACGCCGCCGCGAGCCCCAAGAACGTCACGGCGCAGTGCACCGACAAGAACAACGTCATCGTCGACGACGACTACTGCGACGAGTCGTACTACCGCAGCCACGGCGGGTACAGCAGCGGCGGGTTCATCTACATCGGTGGCAGCCAGTACCGCTACAACTACGGCGGTTCGGGCACGGTCGGCCAGAAGGTGACCGGCGGCAGCTACGCGATCCCCAAGGGGGCGAACGTCAGCACGAAGTCGGGCACGAGCGTCCAGCGCGGCGGCTTCGGCGTCAGCAGCGGTTCGTCCAGCAGCGGGAGCTGACCAGTTGCGCCGGGAAACCTCACAACCGCGGCCTAACTGGCAGCGGACGGTCTCTGACCAGGGCATGGTGTTCGGCCTGCCCGCGAAGTACGCCAACGGCTCCGACCGCCCGTACTGGGACGAGTCGGTGCACTACGTGTTCGAGATGAGCGAGATCCTGTCGCTCGAAGCCGACGTCGAGCTGCTCCACTCCATGTGCCTCGACGCGGTCGACAACGTGGTGACCACCGAGCGTTACCGGGACTTCGGCATCCCCGAGTGGGTCTGGCCGCACATCGCCGAGTCGTGGCGGCGGCACGACCCGCACGTCTACGGCCGCTTCGACCTGCGCTACGACGGGTCCGGCCCGGCCAAGCTGCTGGAGTACAACGCCGACACGCCCACGTCGTTGCTGGAAGCCGCGATCATCCAGTGGCACTGGAAGACCGACGTGTTCCCGGACGACGACCAGTGGAACTCGCTGCACGAGCGCCTGGTCGAGCGGTGGGCCGAGATCGGCGCGAAGCTGCCCTCCGGTGAGATCCACTTCACCTGGTCGGGCGCCGACCCGTCCGGCGAGGACCACCTCACCACCGCCTACCTGCAGGAGACGGCCGCCGAGGCCGGCCTGAACACCGTCGGGCTCGCGATCGAGGACCTGGGCTGGGACACCCTGCTCAACCGGTTCGTCGACCTCGAGGAGGCCCCGATGAACACGGTGATCAAGCTCTACCCGTGGGAATGGGTCGTCGAGGAGCAGTTCGGCCGCCACGCCGTCGAGTCGCTGCCCGCCACCCTGTGGATCGAGCCGCTGTGGAAGATGCTGCTCTCCAACAAGGCGCTGCTCGCGGTGCTGTGGGAGATGTACCCCGGCCACCCGAACCTGCTGCCGGCGTACCTGAACAACCCCGGCATGCTCACCGAGTACGTGCGCAAGCCGCTGCTCGGCCGTGAGGGGTCGAACATCCAGATCGTCGCGCCCGGCTACGAGACGCAGACCGGCGGCGTGTACGGCAAAGAAGGCTTCGTGTACCAGCTGTTCGATCCGCTTCCGGACTTCGACGGCTACCGCCCCGCGTTGGGTGCCTGGGTCGTCGGCGACACGTCGGCCGGCCTGGGCATCCGGGAAACAGTCGGTCTGGTGACCGACGATGGCGCGGCGTTCGTGCCGCATCGCATTGTTGAGTGAACTCCGAAAGGGAACAGCAAATGATCACGCAGCTCGCGTTGGACCCCGGCTTCGGCTCGGCCATCGGCCGGGGCATCGGCGCGATCGCGCTGTACGCCGTCGTCGGTCTGGTCCTCATGGTGTTCGGCTTCTACGCGATCGACTGGACGACGCCCGGCAAGCTGTCCACCCTCGTCCGCAACGGCGCACCGAACGCCGTCATCGTGACCTCCTCCGGCCTGCTCTCGATGGCGTTCATCGTCGTCGTCGCCATCACCAGCTCGGTCGGCAAGCTGGACGAGGGCCTGCTGTCGGCGTTGATCTACGGCTTCTTCGGCATCATCGTGCAGGTCGCGGCGGTCCGGCTGCTGGAGTGGATCACCCGCCTGGACATCGGCACGATCATCGAGTCGGACCGGTTCGCCCCGGCCTCGGTCGTCGTCGCCTCCGCCCACGTGGCGCTCGGCCTCGTGGTGGCGGTCGCGATCAGCTAGCCACCTTCCCGCATCGCGGAAGTCACGCGGGGGCCCCGCGTTTCCCCCGGGGGAAACGCGGGGCCCCCGCGTTGCGAGCGGCGCCGGGGCGGATCGCGACAACTCGGTGGGGGACGCGATACGGCCTGGTCTACCCTTTACCGGGTGATTGACCTCAAGGTGTTGCGCGAGAACCCGGAGATCGTGCGCGCTTCGCAGCGCGCCCGCGGCGAGGACGAGGGTGTCGTCGACGCCCTGCTGTCCGCTGACGAGCGCCGGCGTTCCGCCATCTCCCGCGCGGACACCCTGCGCGCCGAGCAGAAGGTGCTCGGCAAGGAGGTCGGCAAGGCCAAGGGCGACGACAAGACCGCGTTGCTGGTGAAGGCCAAGGACCTGTCGAACGAGGTGAAGGCCGCCGAGGCCGAGCAGCACGCCACCGCGGCCGAGGTCGACGAGCTGCTGGCCAAGATCCCGAACCTGGTGCACCCGGACGCCCCGGTCGGCGGCGAGGACGACTTCGTGGTCCTCAAGACCGTCGGCGAGCCCCGCGAGTTCGACTTCGAGCCGGTCGACCACCTCGACCTGGGCACGAAGCTGGGCGCGATCGACATGGAGCGCGGCGCCAAGGTCGGTGGCTCGCGGTTCTACTTCCTCACCGGGGTGGGCGCGCAGCTGGAGCTCGCGCTGCTGAACATGGCGGCGGCGCAGGCGACGGCGAACGGCTTCACCTTGATGATCACCCCCACGCTGGTGCGGCCGGAGATCATGGCGGGCACCGGGTTCCTGGGTGCGCACTCCAGCGAGATCTACCACCTGCCGAACGACGACCTGTACCTGGTCGGCACGTCCGAGGTGCCGCTCGCGGGCTACCACGCCGACGAGATCCTCGACGGTGAGCGCCGCTACGCGGGCTGGTCGTCGTGCTACCGGCGCGAGGCCGGCTCGTACGGCAAGGACACCCGCGGCATCATCCGCGTGCACCAGTTCAACAAGGTCGAGATGTTCTCCTACGTCAAGCCCGAGGACGCCGAGGCGGAGCACGCCCGGCTGCTGGGCTGGGAGGAGGAGATGCTCGCCAAGATCGAGGTGCCGTACCGCGTCATCGACACGGCGACCGGCGACCTGGGCACGTCCGCGCACCGCAAGTTCGACTGCGAGGCGTGGGTGCCGAGCCAGGGCAAGTACCGCGAGCTGACCTCGACGTCGAACTGCACCACGTTCCAGGCGCGCCGGCTGAACGTCCGCTACCGCGACGAGAACGGCAAGTCGCAGATCGCGGCCACGCTCAACGGCACGCTGGCGACCACCCGGTGGATCGTCGCGATCTTGGAGAACCACCAGAACGCCGACGGCTCAGTCACCGTGCCGCAGGCGCTGCGGCCGTTCATGGGCGGCATCGAGAAGCTGGTCCCGAAGTCCTGAGGCCTCAGCCCAGCGCGGGCAGCACGTCGGCGGCGACCTGTTCGAGCACCGACTCGCTGCCCGCGTACACGCCGTCGTGCCGCGGCCAGTGCGACACCACGTCGGTGAAGCCCAGCTCGGCGGCCCTGCCGACGGCGTCGGTGAAGCACTCCACGGACGACAGCGAGTACACCGGCGCCGAGTCGAGGTTCAGGTACCGGTCGACCCGCGTGCGGCGGCCGGTGCGCAGGATCGTCTCGTCGAACTGCGCGGCCATTCGGGCAACGCCGCGCCACCAGCCCTCGTGGTCCACGTCGTCCTCGGGCATCGGACCGGTGGTCACCCACCCGGTGCCGAACCGCGCGGCCACCTCCATCGCCTTCGGCCCGTTCGCCGCGACCAGGAACGGCAGCCGCGGCCGCTGCACGCAACCGGGGAAGCTGCGCGCCTCGACCGCCTGGTAGTAGCGGCCGTCGAAGGTCACCCGGTCGTGGGACAGCAGCTGCGAGAGCAGCTCCACGAACTCGGCGAACCGCTCGGTGCGCTCGCGCGGCAACGGCGGTTTCGCGCCCATCACAGTCGTGTCGTACCCAGGGCCACCAGCGCCGATGCCGAGCGTGAACCGGCCGTCCGACACGTCGTCCACGGCCAGCAGCTCACGCGCGAACGACACCGGGTGCCGGAAGTTCGGGCTCGCCACGAACGTCCCCAGGCGCAGCCGGGTGGTGACCATCGCGGCCGCCGTGAGCGTCGGGATCGCCCCGAACCACGGCCCGTCGACCAGGGTGCGCCAGCCGAGGTGGTCATAGGTCCACGCGTGGTGGAAGCCGTACTCCTCGGCCGCCCTCCACTTGGGCTCGGCAATCCACCAGCGGTGCTCGGGAAGGATCACGATGCCTGTGCGCACACCCGTACCGTAACGACCTGTTCTGCCGCCGGACGAACCAGACCAGGCAACATGGTGGACGTGGAACAACCTCTGCTGGTCGCGACCGACATCGACGGAACCCTGCTCACCCCCACCGACGAGGTGTCACCCCGCACCGCAGCGGTGGTCAGCCGGGTGATCGCGGCGAACGTGCCCTTCGTGCTGGTCACCGGCCGCCCGCCGCGCTGGATCCCCACCCCGGCCGCCAAGGCGGGCACCACCGGTCTCGCCGTCTGCGCGAACGGCGCCGCCCTCTACGACATCGCCGCCGACCGCGTCCTGTGGCGCCGCGGCCTCGACCCGGTGCTGCTCAGCGACCTCGCGAGCACCCTCGACCGCGTGCTGCCCGGCTGCGCGCTCGCCGTGGAACGCCTCGGTGACACCGCGGCCGAGTCGGACTTCGTCGCCGAGCACGGCTACGAGCACGCCTGGCCGGAGGGCCCGTCCGAGGACGCTTACCGCGCCCGTGTGCTCGGCTTCGACGCCATCAAGCTCCTGGTCAGGCACACCGGCATGACCAGCGCCGAGATGGTCGAGGCCTGCGAGGGCCTGGTCACCGACCACGTGGACGTGACCTTCTCCACGAACAACGGCCTGATCGAGCTCTCCAGCAAGGGCGTGACGAAGGCCACGGGCCTCGCCGACGCCGCCGCCCGCTTCGACGTCCCGGCCAGCGCGGTCGTCGCGTTCGGCGACATGCCCAACGACGTCCCGATGCTGCGGTGGGCCGGTCACGGCGTCGCGATGGCCAACGCCCACCCCGCCGCGCTGGAGGCCGCGGACGAGGTCACCGCTCCCAACTCGGAGGACGGCATCGCCCTGGTCCTCGAGCGCTGGTTCTGACCTCGTAGGCTCGCGGTCATGCGTGCTCTCGTGACCGGCGGCGCCGGCTTCATCGGCTCCACCCTCGTCGACCGCCTGCTGCGCGACGGCCACACCGTCCACGTCGTCGACGACCTCCGCCGCGGCAAGCGCACCACCCCCGCCGCCCACGCCGACCGGTACTCCTTCACGGAGCTGGACATCACGTCGCCCGACCTGGCCGACGTGGTGTCCGCCGCCGCCCCCGAGGTCGTCTACCACCTGGCGGCCCAGATCGACGTGCGCGTCAGCGTCGAACGCCCGCTCGACGACGCCACCCAGAACGTCCTCGGCACCGTGAACCTGGCCGAAGCCGCCCGCCGCGCCGGCGTCCGCAAGGTCTGCTTCGCCTCCTCCGGCGGCTCGATCTACGGCACCCCCGACGTCCTCCCGGTCGCCGAGTCGGTCCCGATCAACCCGAAGTCCCCGTACGCCGCCTCGAAGGTCTCCG
Organism: Nocardia sp. NRRL S-836; assembly: GCF_001279525.1. Classification (GTDB taxonomy): domain Bacteria; phylum Actinomycetota; class Actinomycetes; order Mycobacteriales; family Pseudonocardiaceae; genus Lentzea. Next base: position 22,851 of record NZ_LGDY01000132.1, read on the forward strand.
GCGAGGTCTACCTCAACACCTACCGCCAGCTCTACGGCCTGGAGTGCACCCACCTGGCCCTGGCCAACGTCTACGGCCCCCGCCAGGACCCGCACGGCGAGGCCGGCGTGGTCGCGATCTTCGCCAACGCCCTCCTCGCCGGCCGCCCGACGAAGGTCTTCGGCGACGGCGGCAACACCCGCGACTACGTCTTCGTCGAGGACGTCGTCTCCGCGTTCGTCGCAGCCTCCGGCGAGGCCGGCGGCGGCCGCCGCTACAACATCGGCACCGGCCAGCAGGTCTCCGACCGCGAACTGCACACCCTCGTCGCCAAGGCCGTGGGCACGGCCGACGAGCCCGAACACGCCCCGGCCCGCCTCGGCGACCTCCGCGCCTCCGCACTGGACGCCAGCGCCGCGAAGCGCGACCTCGGCTGGACCCCGGAGGTCGACATCGCGACGGGCGTGGCCCGCACCGTGGACTACTTCCGCACCGCCTGACCCAGGGGCGCGGTCGCGCCGCCTGGTCGGGCTGCCTGGTCGAGCCGCACGGTCAGGCCGCACGGTCAGGCCGCGGGGAGGGTGGTTCAGCCCTTCCTGCGGACGGTTCCGGGGTGGGTGGCTCTCGACCGGTGAGCGGGACCGCGTGCCGGTCGGGCCGGACCGCGTGTGGACGGCCTGGACGGCGTGCGGACGGGCTGAACCGCCTGCCTGGCGTGTCGAACCGCGCACCGATTCGCCGCGCATCCGGGCCGCCGACCGTGGCCGGACCGTGCGCCACCCCGCCGCGCCCATCCCCGCCGCGCCCATCCCCGCCGCGCCCATCCCCGCCGCGCCAGTCGTGCACGACCGCAGGCTCGCGCAGGGGTCCCCCCGGCCTGGGAACCCCTCGCAACTCACGGTACTCAGCAGGTCCGACAATTCCCGGGCACCGTTTCGACGGCGCCCGGACCGCTGACCAGGCCCGCGCAACCGCCAAACCAGGCTGCCCGGACCGCCGGATCAGGCCTGCGCGACCGCCTGATCGGCCACGTACCGCGCAATCTCCAGCGACGACGTCGCCGCCGGTGAAGGCGCGTTCAGCACGTGCACCTGCGCGGCCGCGGTCTCGATCAGGAAGTCGTCCACCAGCGACCCGTCGGGCAGCATCGCCTGCGCCCGCACCCCGGCCTCGGCGCGCACGAGGTCCGTCTCCTGCACCGCCGGCACCAGCCGGGCCAGCGACGCCGCGAACCGCCGCTTCGAGAACGAGCGCAGCACCTCCTCGACGCCCGTCCGGCCGAAGCGCCGGGCCAGCTTCCAGATGCCGGGGAACCGCGCCACCTCCCACAGGTCGGCGGGCGAGACCTGGCTCCACCGGTAGCCCTCGCGGCGCAGCGCGAGGACCGCGTTCGGGCCGGCGTGCACCGAGCCGTCGAGCATCCGGGTCAGGTGCACCCCGAGGAACGGCAGCGTCGGGTCCGGCACCGGGTAGATCAGGCCGCGCACCAGGCCGCGGGCCGAGGGGGCCAGCTCGTAGTACTCGCCGCGGAACGGCACGATCGTCGCCCGCGGTTGCAGGCCCGCCAGCCGTGCCACGCGGTCGGACTGCAGGCCCGCGCAGTTCACGAGCAGGTCGGCGCGCAGGACCTCGGAGCCGGTCGCGACCTCGACGCCGCCGGAACGGCCCGGCCGGATGCCCAGGGCGGGCGTGAACAGGCGCAGGTCGGCGCCGGCGGCGGTCAGCAGGCGCACCAGCGCGTCGCAGACGCCGGGGAAGTCGATGATGCCGGTGCTCTCCACGCGCAGCGCCGCCACGCAGGAGACCTCGGGTTCGTAGTCGCGCGCCTCGGCGGGGGTGATCATCTTGGCGGGGACGCCGTTGGCCTCCGCGCGGGTGGCGAGGACCTGCAGGGCGGGCAGCTCGTCGGCGGAGGTGGCGACCACGAGCTTGCCGCAGACCTCGTGCGAGACGCCGTTCTCCCGCGCGAAGTCGATGATCGAACGGTTGCCGGCCACGCTCATCCTGGCCTTGAACGAGCCCGGCTTGTAGTAGAGCCCGGCGTGCACCACGTTGGAGTTGTGGCCGCTCTGGTGGGCCGCCCAGCGGCCCTCCTTCTCCAGGACCGTCACCCGGTAACCCCTGCCGACCAGCTCGTTCGCCGTCGCCAGGCCGAGGATGCCACCACCGATCACGATCGCGTGCCGCAAGACGTCTTCCTTCGCTCAGCTCGTGGACAGTCGAAGGGGGAGCACCGGGCCCGGCGCTCCCCCTGGATCAACGCAACATCAGAGTGCGACCAGGCCCTCGGTGTCCGACACCAGCCGGTGCCGGGTCCCGTCCTCCGGGCAGGTCAGGTTCTCGTCCAGGCGGGCGGCACACCGGCACACCCAGCCCTTCTGCACAGCGGGGTTGCCGACGACGAAGGCGTGCGCGGGGACGTTGCGCGCCACCACGGCACCGGCGCCGACGAACGCGTTCTCGCCGATGACCGTGCCGCACACGACGACCGAGTTCGCGCCGATCGTGGCACCGGAGCGCACCAGCGTCGGCAGCAGCGCGTCCGAGCCCAGCTTCTGGTGCGCGCGCGGCCGCATGTCGTTGGTGAACACCACGTTCGGGCCGAGGAACACATCGTCCTCGCACGTCACGAGGTTGAACACCAGGACGTTGTTCTTCACCGTGACGTTGTTGCCCAGCACGGCCTCGTTCTCCACGAACGCGCCGTCGCAGATGTTGCAGTCACGCCCGACGCGCGCGCCCTTCAGCACGTGCGCGAACGCCCACACCCGAGTGCCCTCGCCGACGGTCTCGCTCTCGCACAGGCCGTTGGGGTGGACGAAGACGCCGGTCACCTGACGGCCTCTGCGAGCACCTCGACCACGCGCTCCTGCTGCGCGCGGGTCAGGCCCTGGTACATCGGCAGCGAGAGGATCTCGCCCGCAGTCTGCTCGGCGTTCGGGAACGACCCGCCGGTGGCGAACGCCTCGGTCTTGTGGATCGGGGTCGGGTAGTGGATCTGCGCGCCGACGCCGTTGTCCTGCAGGTGCTTGAGCACGCGGTCGCGCTCGGCCACGCGGATGACGTAGAGGTGCCACACGTGCTCGTTGCCGTCGAGGGTCACCGGCGTCCGCACGCCCTCGACGCCCGCGAGCAGCTCGCCGTAGTACGCGGCGACCTCCTGGCGCATGACGTTCCACGCGTTGAGGCGCTTGAGCTTCGCGTGCAGCACGACGGCCTGCAGCGTGTCGAGGCGGCTGTTGAAGCCCAGCGTGCTGTGCACGTACTTCGCCGGCGAGCCGTGCTGCGAGAGCAGGCGCACCTTCTGCGCGAGGTCGGCGTCCTGCGTGGTGACCGCACCGGCGTCGCCGTACGCGCCGAGGTTCTTGCCGGGGTAGAAGCTCGTGCCGGCGGCGTGGCCGACCGAGCCGGAGATCGCGCCGTTGCGCTTGGCGCCCTGCGACTGGGCGGCGTCCTCGATCAGGAAGATGCCCTGCTCGTCGCACACCGGCTTGAGCTCCTCCAGCGGCGCCATCTGGCCGTAGAGGTGCACCGGCAGGACGGCCTTGGTGCGCTCGGTGAACGCGGCGACCGCGGCCTTCGTGTCGATCAGGTACGTGTCCGGGTCGCAGTCGACGAACACCGGGGTGGCGCCGGCGCGGGCCACGGCCTCGGCGGTCGCGATGAAGGAGTTGGCGGGCACAATGCACTCGTCACCGTGGCCGACGCCCACCGCGCGCAGGGCCAGCTCCAGCGCGTCCGTGCCGTTGCCGACACCGATCGTGTGCGCGACACCGCTGTACTCGGAGTACGCCTTCTCGAACTCGGCGATCTGCGGCGCGCCGATGAACGCGGTGTTGGCCAGCACCTGCTCCCAGCCCGCGGCGACCTCGTCGGCGATCTCGGCGTGCTGGAACTTCAGGTCAACGGGAGGGATCTTCATCGCTTGTTCGTCCTCATGAGATCGTCGGACTGCGGGAGAACCCGCAGGCGGCGTGCGGGGGTACCCGCCCACACCTCGTACGGCGGAACGTCTTCGAGCACCACCGCGCCCATGCCGACCAGCGCGTGCTCGCCGACGGACAGGCCTTCCCTGACCAGCGCACCGCTGCCCAGGTAGGCGGCCTCGCCCACGGACACGCCGCCGGCCAGGGCGACCCTGGCGGCGAACGTGACGTGGTCGGAAATCTGGTCGTCGTGGGTGATCGTCACGTGCGGCATCACGACGACGTGTGCGCCGATCCGCTGCGGAGCGGTCACGGCGACGAACGCGAGCAGGACCGACCCGTGGCCGACCTCGACGCCGTGGGCGACGCTCGCGAGGGGGTGGACGACCGTGGCGTAGCGCTCGTCCGGCAGGCCCAGGCGGGCGGAGATCGTCCGCCTGGACGCCTGGTTGCGCGAGCTGGCCGTGCAGATCACGACCTGCGCGTCCGGGTGCTCGTGGACGGTGCCGGTGCCACCGAGCACCGGCACGCCGTCGACGAGCTCGCCGTGCCGGGCCGGGTTGTCGTCCAGCAAGCCCAGCACGTCGAACGACGGCGAGACGGTGTTGAGCGCGCGGACCGCGCCCAACACCTCCCGAGCCAGTCCGCCCGCACCGACGAGCAGCAACGGGCGAGCCGCCGTCACTTCAGGGACTCCGCGAGAGCCGACACGACCTGGTCCTGCTCGGACTCGGTCATCTGGTGGAACAGCGGCAGGATCAGCGAACGCCTGGTCAGGTGCTCGGTCACCGGCAGCGTGGCGCGCTCCGCCTCGTCGGTGCCCGCGTAGGCGGGCTCCAGGTGCGAGGCCATGATGCCGCGGCGGCCGGAGATGCCCTTGCCGAGCAGTTCGGTGAGGACGTCCACGACGGACTTCTCCACCGAGTCCGGCAGCACGACCCAGAACGACTGGTAGTTCGTCGTGCCGTACTCCGGGTCGCTGACCCACGTCAGGCCGTCGATCTCGGCGAGCATCTTGTGGTAGCGCTCGGCGAGCTCACGGCGCTTGGCGATGACGCCGTCCAGCTTGGACAGCTGGATCAGGCCGACCGCCGCCTGCATGTCGGTCATGCGGTAGTTGAACGCGACCTCCTCGTACGCCTCCAGCTTGACGCTGTTGGTGGCGTGCCGGTCGGCGGCGGAGACGCTCATGCCGTGCTCGCGCAGCTTGCGCAGGCGGACGGCCAGGTCGGCGTCGTTGGTGGTGACCATGCCGCCCTCACCGGTGGTGAGGAGCTTGCGCGGGTGGAACGACCACGCGGCCAGGTTCGCCGTCGAGCTGACCGGCTTGCCCTTGTACGTGGAGCCCGCCGCGCAGGCCGAGTCGTGCACCAGCTGGATGCCGTGCTCGTCGCACAACGCCTGCACGGCGTCCACGTCGAACGGCATGCCGCCCTGGTGCACCGCGATGACCGCGCGCGTGCGCGGCGTGATGACGGCCGCGATCGTCTCCGCCGTGACGTTGCCCGTCAGCGGGTCGACGTCGCAGAACACCGGCGTGGCGCCGACGTAGCGGACGGCGTTGGCCGTGGCGATGAACGAGAACGACGGGACGACGACCTCGTCGCCCGCGCCGAGCCCCAGCACGTGCATCGACAGGTGCAGGCCGGTGGTGCAGTTCGACACCGCGACACCGTGGCCGGCGCCCTGGGCAGCGGCGAACCGCTTCTCGAACTCGGCGACCCGCGGTCCCTGGGCGACCCAGCCGGAGCGGACCACCTCGGCCGCGGCCAGTGCCTCCTCCTCACCGAGGAAGGGCTTGATAACCGGGATCATCAGACGTTGCCCTTCACGCTGCGCCACCACTGCACCAGCTCGACGAGACCGTCGTGCATGGAGATGGTGGGCTTCCAGCCCAGCTCGCGCTCGGCGGCCGAGATGTCGGCGAGCCGGCGCGGCACCGCGTTGACCGACCGCTCCGGGCCGAACTCCAGCTCACCGGTCGCGCCCATCGCCTCCTGCAACGCCCGCGCCAGGTCGATCAGCGAGGTCTCGGTGGCCGAGGCGATGTTGTAGACGGTGTCGGTGACGTCCGCCTGCGCCGCCAGGATGTTCGCGCGTGCGATGTCCTTGACGTGCACGAAGTCCATCGTCGCCTTGCCGTCGCCGAGGATCAGCGGCGGCTGGCCGGCCTCGATGCGCTCCATCCAGCGGATGAGCACCTCGGTGTACTTGCCGTGCGCGTCCATGCGCGGGCCGTACACGTTGAAGTAGCGCAGCGCCACGTAGTCGAGGTCGTGCATCGCCTTGAAGCTGCGCAGCATGCCCTCGTTGAACGCCTTCGAGGCGCCGTAGAACGTGTCGTTGTTGTACGGGTGGTGGCGCTCGGTGGTGGGGAACTCCTCGGCGAGGCCGTAGACCGACGCCGTGGACGACGCGATCACCTTCTCGACGTTCGCCTCGACGGACGCCTCGATGATGTTGAACGTGCCGTCGACCAGCACCTCCAGCGCCACCCTGGGCTCCGCGGCGCACCGCGTGATGCGCAGCGCGGCGAGGTGGAAGACGGCGTCCGCGCCCGCGATGGTCTTCTTGACCAGCGGGATGTCGCGGATGTCACCCTCGACGAGCTCGACCTTCTCCGGCGCCCGCTCGAGCGCCTCCGCGATGTTCTCCACACGGCCGCGGGTCAGGTCGTCGATCACGACGACCTTCGCCGCACCGGCGTCCAGCAGTTGGTCGACCACGTGTGAGCCGATCGTGCCGGCACCGCCGGTGACCACGATCCGCCGGTCGGTCAACTCCATCTTCGGTGCTCCTCGGGGTTAAGCGTTCACTACGGGCACGAAAGTGCCGCCCTGGGCGAGGCTCTGGGATGCAGCCTCGAGCTGTGCGAGCACGCGGAGGCCCGCTCGTCCGTCGGTGAGCGGCGCACGCTTCTCGATGATCGCAGCCGCGAACTCGGCCATTACGGCGCGCAGCGCCTCCCCGCCCTTCAGAGCGGGCGCCACGGCGTCGCCGATGCGGTAGGAGATCCGGCGCTCCTCGTCGGTCGGCCAGTCGACCCCGCGGTCGTAGATGGCCAGCGGCTGCGTCGGGTCCAGGTCGTTCCACACGGCGGTCCGGCCCGATCCGCCCACGATCATCGTGCGGATCTTGGTGGGGGAGAGCCAGTTCACGTGGGCGTGCGCGATGGCGCCGTTCGACAGCTGCACCGAGAGGTACGCCACACAGGCGCGGCCCAGGTTCGCCGGGTCGGAGCCGTGCGCGGAGACGGCGACCGGGTGCACGTCGTCGGGCAGGATGGCGTCGAGGATCGACAGGTCGTGCGGGGCGAGGTCCCACAGCACGTCGATGTCCGGCTGCACGAGACCCAGGTTGATCCGCACCGAGTCGATGTACTGCAGCTCGCCGAGCTCACCGCCGCGCACGAGCTCGCGCAGGTGCTGCACGACCGGCGTGTAGACGAAGGTGTGGTCGAGCATCAGGGTCAGTCCGCGCTGCTCAGCGGCCTCGACCAGCTTCAGCCCGTCCGCGTAGGAGGACGCCAGCGGCTTCTCCACCAGCACGTGCTTGCCGGCCTCGAGCGCGGCGAGCGCCACCGGCAGGTGCGTGGCGGCGGGCGTGGCGACGGCCACGGCCTCGACCTCGGGGTCGGCGAGGACCTCGTCCAGGGACGCGCTGACCTTGACCGTGCTGTACCGGCCCAGCACCTGCTGGGCGCGTTCCACGTTCAGGTCGCACAGCGTGGTCAGCCTGAAGTCCGGGGTCGCCTGGATGTTGCGCACCAGGTTAGGGCCCCAGTAACCGGCGCCGACGACGGCCACACCAACCATCGAGAATTCCTCTCCAAGATCGGAAAACCCCTGACCAAGGCGCTGACCGATCGGGTCGCGCGAGTACCGCGGTGGTGGCCGGGGCAGTACCCGAGGCAGTGTAGAGGGGTGCCGTTGCAGTACGCTCCGGCCATCTCGGCCCTGGGTCGTGCGTGTAACGACCTGGCCACCCATGTTGCGGCGTTTCTTGGAGTTCCGTTGTGACCGATTGGCCAGACGTGTGGCTCATCGTCCCCTGCTACAACGAGGGACAGGTCATCGAGGAAGTCATCCGCCACGCACGCCAGACGTTCCCGAACATCGTGTGCGTCGACGACGGCAGCAAGGACGACTCGGCGGCCGGCATCCGCGCCGGCGGGGCGCACCTCGTGCAGCACCCGGTCAACCTCGGCCAGGGTGCGGCCATCCAGACCGGCATCGAGTACGCCCGCAAACAGCCGGGGGCCAAGTACTTCGTCACCTTCGACGCCGACGGGCAGCACCGCATCGAGGACGTCCTCGTGATGCTGGAGCGCCTGCGGTCCGAGGACGTCGACATCGTGGTCGGCACCCGCTTCCGCGGCGACGTCCAGGAGAGCGTGCCGTGGATCAAGCGGCTCGTCCTCAAGACCGTCGTGCTGCTGAGCCCGCGCACCCGCTCCCTCGGGCTGACCGACGCCCACAACGGCCTGCGCGTGTTCAACAAGAAGGTCGCCGACGAGATGAACATCACTCTCAACGGCATGGGCCACGCGTCGGAGATCGTCGAGCTCATCAGCGTGCGGAACTGGCGGGTGACCGAGGAGCCGGTGACGATCCTCTACACCGAGTACTCGATGTCCAAGGGCCAGTCGCTGATCAACGGCGTCAACATCCTCTTCGACACGATGCTGAAGGGCAGGGCGCACTGACATGCCGATTCAGTACATCCTCGTTCTCCTCGTCGCGGGCCTGCTGATCCTCTTCGTGCGCAAGCGGGGCAACGCGAAGTCGGCGGCGAGCGTCAAGCTGGCGTTCATCCTGTTCGTGATCTTCGGCATCTACGCGGTGCTGCGGCCGGGCGACCTCACGGTCATCGCCGGCTGGCTCGGCGTCGGCAGGGGCACCGACCTGCTCCTGTACGGCATCGTCATCGTCTTCACCGCCGCGACGCTGAACACGTACCTGCGGTTCAAGGAGCTCGAGCTGCGCTACGCGCGCCTGGCCAGGGCGATCGCGATCCGCCAGGCTGAGCCGCCGGCCGACGAAGCGGGGAAGTGAGCCATGACCGTCCACTTCGTGGCGCCGTACTACCTCGAACCGAAGATCCTGTTCGAGATGATCGACAGCGTGTGCGCGCAGACCCGCGACGAGTGGCTGCTCACGGTCGTCGACGACCAGTACCCCGGCACCGCCGCCGAGGACTACATCAGGCAGATCGGTGACCCGCGCATCGAGTACGTGCGCAACGAGGTCAACCTCGGCGCGACCGAGAACGTCACCCGGTCGATGTCCCTCGGACGGGGCAAGTACCTGGTCGTGCTCGGCGCGGACGACGCGCTGGAGCCGAACTACGTCGACGTCGTGCTCGGCATGTTCGAGCGGCACCCGAACGCGATCATGGCCCACCCCGGCGTGATCGTGGTCGATGACAACAGCAAACCGCACGACCCGCTGCCGCTGGCCGACCGCGTGAAGATCTTCGCGGGCCGCAACGCGTGGAAGCACTCCGAGCTCGACGGCCCCGACGCGCTGGCCAGCCTGATGAACGGCAACTGGCTGTACGTGCCGGCCATGGCCTTCCGCCAGGACGTCGTCGCGGGCACCACCATCCGGCACGACTTCGGCTCGATCGGCGACCTCGGCTGGGTGACCGACCTGCTGCTCAAGGGCGGCACGCTGGCGCTCGACCCGACGCCGGTGTTCCGCTACCGCCGCCACATGGCGAGCCACTCGTCCAACCACGCCAAGGACGTGATCCGGTTCGACGAGGAGAAGTTCTTCTACCTCGACGCCGCGAAGCGCCTGGAGGCGAAGGGCTGGACGAAGGCGGCCCGCGCGGCCCGGTTGCACGTGTTCAGCCGGCTGCACGCGATGCAGTCCGCGCTGGACGCGCTCAAGGGCGGCGACGTGAAGCGGACGATGGCGCTGGCCAAGCGCGGCCTGAGCTGACCCGCTCGGCACACCGGTCACAGCAACGGCCCCCGTCACCGACGGGGGCCGTTGCGCGTGGTGCGCCGGTCAGCGCCCGGCTTCGCTGCGCCGGTGCGCGGCGCCGGACAGCCGGAAGAAGCTGACCAGGATCACGAGCAGCGTCAGTGCCGGTCCGACGACCTGCGCGGCGGCCGCCATGGTGGGCACGTCGCCGGGCAGCAGGGCGAAGCCGAACGTCGCCGCGGTGCCCAGGGCCCACGCGCCGGTGATGGTGCGGTCGTTGCCCATGGCGACCAGCGCGGGCTGCACCGCGAACACCCCGATCAGCACCACCGTGCCGAACGCCAGCAGCGCCATCACCAGCGCGGTCAGCGTGGAGGTGTCGGTGCCCATGAACACCCGCAGCACCCACGAGCCGACCAGCACGAACAGCACCGAGTAGACCAGCCCCAGCGCCGTCACGGCGCCGAGCGTGAGCATGATCCGCCGCTTCACGAACCCGAAGTCGCCCCTGGTCACCGCCGCCGTCAGCGCGGGCAGCAGCATCGTCTGCACCGGGAAGAACGCGAGCTGCGGGATCCGCGCGACCACCACGGCCTGCGCGAACGCCAGCGCGACCAGGCTGTCCTCGCCGAGCCGGGACGACACCATCAGCGGCGCGAGGTTCGGCAGCAGCTGGGCCAGCAGGCTGGCCGTCGCGAGCGCGGCCAGCGCCTTGGTCAGCAGCGGCACCTCACCGGGAACGCGCTGGTCACCGCCGCTCGGGGCGGTCCGCAGCCACAGCAGGCCCGCGGCCACCGCGACCAGCGAGCTGGCCAGGTAGCCGGCGCCGAAGATCCACGCCGACGACACGTGCCCGAACACCAGCAGCGACACGACCACGATCCGCGCGCCGCCCTCGACCATGAGGGACGCGGCGTACCCGCTGAACCGCTGCAGGCCGCCGAGCGCGCCACGCACGATGCTGAGCGCCGCCAGGATCGCCGGGGTGGCCAGCACCCCCAGGAACAGCCCCCAGTCGCCGTACAGCGTCTTCGGCAGCAGGTACGGCGAGAGCAGCAGCAGCCCCGCCATCACCACACCGACGAGCGACGCACCGCCGATGCACATCTTGCGCACGACCGGGCGCAGCGCGTGTCCCGATGCGACGGCCGCGCTCACCGACCGGCTCGTGACCTGCTCCAGCGCGAAGAAGATGCCGGGGCCGACCACGTTGACGACGAAGTAGAAGTTCGTCGCGCGCAGGGCCTCGCTCGTGACGAGCGTGCGGCCGGTCAGCGTGACGAAGAGGTAGCCGGCCAGACCGAAGACGCCGAGCCCGGCCGCCATCAGGACAGGGGGGCTGAGCAGCTTGGGACGTACCGAGGACAGCACCCGGTCACCTTAGACAACGGCCGGCGCACGCCTGAGCGGAAGGCGGCGCCCAGGGGGCCTCGATGGCGCTGGGAGCCGTCACGACTACCCTCTTGGGGGTGAGCTTCGCAGGTTATGACCTGATTGTCGTCGGTTCCGGGTTCTTCGGTCTCACGGTCGCCGAGCGCACCGCGTCCCAGCTGAACAAGCGGGTCCTGGTGCTCGATCGTCGTGACCACATCGGTGGTAACGCCTACTCCGAGGCGGAGCCCGAGACAGGTATCGAGGTGCACCGCTACGGCGCGCACCTGTTCCACACGTCGAACAAGCGCGTGTGGGAGTACGTGAACCAGTTCACCGAGTTCACCGGCTACCAGCACCGCGTGTTCGCGATGCACAACGGTCAGGCGTACCAGTTCCCGATGGGACTCGGCCTCCTCTCGCAGTTCGTCGGCCGGTACATGTCGCCGGAGGACGCGAAGGCCTACATCGCCGAGCAGTCCGCGGAGATCGACACCAAGGACGCGAAGAACCTCGAGGAGAAGGCGATCTCGCTGATCGGCCGCCCCCTCTACGAGGCGTTCATCAAGGCCTACACCCAGAAGCAGTGGCAGACGGACCCGAAGGAGCTGCCCGCGGCGGTCATCACCCGCCTGCCGGTGCGCTACACCTTCGACAACCGCTACTTCAACGACACCTACGAGGGCCTGCCGGTCGACGGCTACACCGCGTGGCTCGAGAAGATGGCGGACCACCCGAACATCGACGTGAAGCTCTCCACGGACTTCTTCGACGTGCGCGACGAGATCCCCGCGGGCACGCCGATCGTCTACACCGGGCCGCTGGACCGGTACTTCGACTACTCGCAGGGCTGGCTGGGCTGGCGCACGCTCGACTTCGAGCAGGAGGTCCTGCCGATCGGCGACTTCCAGGGCACGCCGGTCATGAACTACAACGACGCGGACGTCCCGTACACCCGCATCCACGAGTTCCGGCACTTCCACCCGGAGCGGGACACCTACCCCAAGGACAAGACGGTCATCGTCCGCGAGTTCTCCCGCGCCGCGGAGAAGGACGACGAGCCGTACTACCCGATCAACACGGCCGAGGACCGCGAGAAGCTCGAGCGGTACCGCGAGCTCGCGAAGAAGGAGGCCGCGGAGAAGAACGTGATCTTCGGCGGCCGCCTCGGCACGTACAAGTACCTCGACATGCACATGGCCATCGGGGCCGCGCTGAGCGTGTTCGACAACAAGATCGCCCCGCACCTCAGCGAGGGCGCCAAGCTCGACGGTTCACTCGACTGATGTGGTTAGCCCGCCTGACCTGCGGTAATCTGAGGTTCAGGCGGGCTTTTCCGTGTCCATCTCCTACCATGCAACCCGACGACACGCACGCCACGTTCAACCGGTGTGGCAGTTGCCGTCGTCGCCATTGACAGAGCTGACTCGAACCGAAGACGACCACGTCGGTTCGCCGGAGGAAGCACGTGACTGAGCAGGCCAAGGCCGCCGTTAAACCGATCGACCCGACGAAGGTGCTCCAGCGCGTGATCCTGCCGCGCGACGAGGACCCGCTCGACGTTCGACCGCTGTACCTCGACGAGCCCGAGCACGTGCACAGCCACGTGTCCTCGCGCCAAGCGGTCACCATCCCGCAGTCCGCGCGGGTGTCGTTCGCGTCGTACTTCAACGCGTTCCCCGCGGCCTACTGGCGGCGCTGGACGATCATCGACGACGTCGTCCTGCGCATGTCCGTGCGCGGCGCCGGTCGCATCGACGTCTACCGCTCCAAGCCCAGCGGCGACATCGTGCACCTCGAAGGCACCACGGTTCGCAGCCCGAAGGCGGCGACCGAGGTCACCTTCAAGATCAACCTGAAGCCGTACGAGGACGGCGGCTGGATCTGGTTCGACGTCTTCACCGACGACTCGACGCTGGAGATCGACCACGCGGCGTGGACGACCGAGCAGGACCTGCCGGCGCAGAAGGTCGCCATCGGCATGACGACCATGCGCCCGGTCGACGCGGTCATCGCGCTGCGCACGCTCGGCGAGGACCAGGCCGTGCTCGACGTCGTGCAGAAGGTCTTCGTCGCCGACCAGGGCGCCGTGAAGGTCCGCGACACCGAGGGCTTCGCCGAGGCCGCCGCGGTGCTGGGCGACCGCCTGGAGGTCATCGAGCAGGAGAACCTCGGCGGCTCCGGTGGCTTCACCCGCGGTCTGTACGAGGCGATCGAGCACACCGACGTCGACCAGATCATGCTGATGGACGACGACATCCGCCTGGAGCCGGACGCGCTGCTGCGGTCCAACGCGTTCGCGCGCGCCGCCGCCCAGCCGGTCATCGTCGGCAGCCACATGCTCAACCTGCAGGCCCGCTCCCGGCTGCACAGCATGGGCGAGGTCGTCGACCTGGGCACCTGCTACTGGCGGGCCGCCCCCGGCGCGCTCACCGACCACGACTTCGGCGCCTCCTCGCTGCGCGAGACCGAGGAGATGCACACCCGCATCGACTCGACGTACAACGGCTGGTGGATGTGCCTGTTCCCGCGTGAGGTCGTGCAGCGCACCGGCTACCCGCTGCCGCTGTTCATCAAGTGGGACGACGCGGAGTACTCGCTGCGCGCGCTCGACCGCGGCTACCCGACGGTCTCGCTGCCCGGCTCGGCCGTGTGGCACATGCCGTGGACGGACAAGAACGACGCCACCGACTGGCAGGCGTACTTCCACACCCGCAACCGGCTCATCCTGGCCGCGCTGCACAGCCCGTACGACGTGCGCAAGACGCTGCTCAAGCAGGGTCTGAAGCAGTCGCTGGTGCACCTGCTGTCGATGGAGTACTCGACGGTCGCCATCCAGCAGAAGGCGCTGGAGGACTTCCTGGCGGGCCCGTCGAAGCTCTTCGACTCGCTGCGCACGGCGCTGCCGGAGATCCGCGAGCTGCGCAAGAACTTCCAGGACGCGCAGACCCTGCCGTCGGCCCGCGAGTTCCCGCCGCCGACCTTCGACATGGTCCGCACCGAGCAGATGCTCAGCAGGCCCTCGAACAAGGTCGTCCTGGCCCGTGAGGCCGGCAAGGCCGTGCTGCACAACCTGCGCAGCCCGCAGCCGTCGACCACGGCCCGCCCGCAGGTCAACGTGCCGTCGGCGAACGCGCGCTGGTACCTGCTGGGCAACCTGGACAGCGCCACCGTGTCGCACCCGGACGGCAGCGGTGTCGCGTTCCGCAAGCGCGACCCGAAGGAGTTCCGCGCGCTGATGAAGCGCGCGGTCGCCAACTACCGCCGGCTGTCGGCGGAGTGGCCGCGGATGCAGAAGCTGTACCGCGACGCCCTGCCCGAGCTGACCTCGGTCGAGTCGTGGCGCAAGGTGTTCGAGAACTGATCGGCTGAACGGACGACGGGCCCCGCTGGTGTGCAGCGGGGCCCGTCGTCGTTCTCAGCCCTTCACACCGGTCTCGGTGACCCCGCGCACCAGGAACCGTTGCAGCGCCACGAACACGATCACCAGCGGCGTGATGGACACCGCCGCCGCGAGGAACAGCTGCACGACGTCGATCGACTGCGCGGTCAGGAACGTCGACAGCGCCACCTGCACGGTCCACGAGTCCTGGTCCTGCGCGATCACCAACGGCCACAGGAACTGGTTCCAGCTCGTCACGAACGCGATGACGCCCAGCGCGGCGAAGAACCCCTTCGAGTTCGGCACCACGACCCGCCAGTACGTGCCCCAGTGCCCGAGCCCGTCGATCCGCGCGGCCTCCTCGACCTCGCGCGGGAAGTTCAGGAAGTACTGCCGGAACAGGAACGTGGTGAACCCGCTGAACAGGCCGGGGATCACCAGCCCGCGCAGGTCGGAGACCCAGCCCAGCGTCGACACCACCACGAACGTCGGCACGAACGTCACCGCCGCCGGGATCATCAGCGTCGCGACCACCAGCACCAGCACCACGTTCGAGTACCGGTAGGGGATCCGCGCCAGCCCGTAGCCGGCGAGCCCGCACAGCACCAGCTGCCCCGCGGTCTGCAGCACCGCCACCACCAGCGAGTTCACCATGCTGCGCAGCAACGGCACGGCCGGGTTCGCGAAGAGCTCGGCGAAGTTCTCCCAGCGGATCTCCCGCGGCCAGAACGTCCAGGTCGGCGCCGTCAGCTCGGCCTCGGTCGCCAGCCCGTTGCGCAGCACCAGGTAGAACGGGACCAGGAACAGCACCGCCGCCAGGGACAGTGCGAAGTACCGGAGGACCTTCATCGTGTGAACACCCGCCCCTGCAGCAGCGTGACACCCGCGATCAGCACCGTCAGGATCACCGCGCCCGCGCTGCCGTGCCCGAAGTCCTGCCCGCCGCTGCCCAGTGCCGTGTAGTAGAGGTAGATCAACGGCGGCCGTGCGAACGGCGGGTAGCCGCGGTCGGTGCCCAGCACGTTGTAGAACTCGTCGAACGCCTGGTAGGCCGCGACGAGCAGCAACAGCAGCACGGCCACCGACGTCGTGCGCAGCTGCGGCATCGTGACGTACCGCAACGTCTGCCAGCCGCGTGACGCCCCGTCGATCCACGCGGCCTCGTAGAGGTGCTGCGGGATCCGTTGCAGGCCCGCGATGAACAGGATCATGTAGAACCCCAGCTGCAGCCACAGCCGCAACGTCACCAGCACCAGCCAATACCAGGGCGGCGACGTCGACACCGTCCACGCCACGGGCTCGGCGCCGAACCACCCCAGCACCGTGTTCGCGAGCCCGAACCGCACCCCGTTGAAGATCGACAGCTTCCACACCAGCGACGCCACGACGTACGAGCACGCCGTCGGCAGGAAGAACACCGACCGGAAGAACGCCTTCATGAAGCTGATCTGGTTGACCAGCAACGCCAGCGCCAGCGCCAGCACGAACGTCAACGGCACGATGAACGCCGCGAACACGCTGAACGTCCCGAGGCTCGCCAGGAACGGCTGGTCCGTCAGCATGTCGGCGTAGTTGCGCAGCCCCACGAACTCCGCCGGCGTCACCGTGTTGCGCGCCTCGAAGAACGACAGCAGCAGGCTCCACCCGATCGGCACGTACACGAACACGAGCAGCCCCGCCGCGAACGGGCCGACGAACAGCCAGAACGCCCGCCCGTGCCTCATCCGTACAGGCGCTTCAGCTCGTCCCGTGCCTTCGCGGCCGCGGCCCGCAGCTCCGCGTCGGCCGGTGCGCCGTCACGCACCACCCGCGACACCGCGTCGTTGAACGCCGTCCGCATCGCCGACGTCCAGTCCGGCGGGTTCGACGCCTTCGCGTTGTCCCGCACGAACTTCACCGCGTCCGCCGCCGCACCGCCGGACAGCTTCGACGCCTTGGCCGCGATGCTGTCGCGCGGCGGGATGTGGAAGCCGTAGCCGAGGTTGAAGTCCTCCTGGTAGTCGGTCCGCTCGACCCACAACCACCGCACGAACTCCTTCGCCTCGTCGACCCGCTTCGACTTGGCGTTGACCATCGCGCCGAACGCCCCGACCGGCACGCTGGCCTTGCCGCTGTCGGTGAGCTTCGGGAACGGCAGCACCCCGAAGTCGTCACCCAGCGCCTTCTGGACCGCGGGCACGGTCCACAGCCCGGTCCACTGCATGGCGACGAGCCCCTGCGTGAACGCGTCCGGTTCCGCCCAGTCCTTCACCGCGCCCAGCAGCAGGCTGCCGCTGGTGTAGAGCTCCCGCAGCTTGCCGACCGCCCGCGCCGCCAGCGGGTCGTCGAACCCGACCTGGTGGTCGCGCACGTAGTCCAGCCCGACCGACCACAGCGCCGGCCCGCCCAGCACCGCGCCACCGCCGTCGTTGCCGGCGAAGAGCCCCTTCACCCCGCCGGTCGTGAGCCTGCGGGCCGCGTCGACCAGCTCGTCCACGGTGGACGGTGGCGTGACACCCGCGGCCGCGAACATGCTCTTGCGGTAGAACAACATCTGCATGTCCACCGCCTGCGGGATGCCGTAGAGCTTCCCGTCGACGGTGTGGCCGGCGAGGATCGAGGCGGTGAAGTCGTTCTTGGCGTCGCCGAGCAGGTCGTCGAGCGGCACGAGCTGGCCTGCCCGCACCGAGCTGATCTGCGGGGTGGACTCGAAGACGTCCGGTCCGCCGTCGGACAGCAGGCTCGTCGCGAGCTTGGAGTCGTAGTCGCCGGGGTTCCACTGCACGTCGACGGGGACTTTCCCGTACGCCTTCGCGTACCGCTCCACCGCCTGCTGCACGCCCGGCTCGCCGTAGGCGTGGTACCACTGCTTGAGGGCCTGGCCGTTGCCGCCCCTGCCGGTGTTGGAACCGCACGCGGTGAGCAGTGCCGTCGCGCCTGCCAGGGAAAGAAGTCTGCGTCGGGAGATCACGCGTCCCGTCTTACTCCGATCACCGCAGGTGCGCGAGGAATTACCCGAAGTGCGCGACGACGGCGCCGGAGAAGTTCACGATGTGGTCGCGGCCGGCCCTCCGCCGGAACGGGTGTCGCCGACAGCGGTTCCACCTCGGCGGATCACTTGGCGAGCTTGTCCCACTCCACCCGGTACAGCTGGAACTCCGGGTTGCGGTAGACCGGGGTGAGCCCGTCGACCAGGTCGAGCTTCTGCAGGCCCTCCGCGCGCTTGAACTCCGCGATCATGCCCCAGCCGACCATCACGTACTTCACGTTCAACGAGCGGATGGCCTCCGCGACCTGCGGGTCCTTCTCGAACCGGTTGAACTTGTTCAGCAGCAGCTCGCGCTTCGGCGTGGCGACGCTGCCCTGGAAGTGCCCGATCACCGGGCGCCGGCCGGAGAGCGCGTACGCCCACACGGTGCCGTCACCGCGGTCGTTCATGATCAGCTCGCCGTTCTTGACGATCTTGCCGGTCTCGATCAGGCCCTGGTGCTCCAGCGGCGTGAGGACCGGGCTGTCGAACGTCCACGTCATGCGGTCGGCGTTGCGCGCCGCGTAGCCGTGGCTCTGGCCGAAGTAGCCGGCCGCCAGCACGACGGCGACGACCGCGAGCACGGCCACGGCGGTCCGGCGCGAGCGGGTCGTCTCCGGCACGCGCTGCAACACCCGGTCGGTGACCCAGCGCGCGGCGGTCTGCAGCGCCCAGCCGGCCGCCAGGGTCGCGGGCAGGATGATCACGGCGGCGAGCCGGAAGCGGTCGTTCCACCACGGCGAGGTGATGGTCTGGACCCACGGGGCGTCGAGCCCCGCCGCGCTGACGAGCAGGCCGAGGAAGAGCACGTAACCCGCGACCATCCAGCGCCAGGTCTTCTCGCGCCACAACAGCAGCAGGCCCGCCATCGTGAACAGTGCCAGCAGCCACTGCGGCCACGGCGCGTCGCTGCCGAACAGGATCGCGTCGCCGAACGCGCGCGAGACCGTCGTGACGGCCGGCCAGTTGAAGGCGGCGGTGGCACCGGCCATCGTGCTCGCGCCGAGCAGGTACGCCGAGGCCAGCACGACGATCGCGACGGCCACCACGGCGAGCCGCGGCAGCTCCCGGCGGACCCACTCGCGCGGGTTGGCGAGAAGCCGTTGCAGCACCAGGAACACGCCGAAGCCGGCGGCGACGAACACCGAGGCCGAGTGCGTGGCGGTCAGACCGGCGCCGAGGAACGCCACCACGACCCCGAGCCGGTCGGCGCGGGTGTCGAGCCAGCGGATCAGGACCGAGAAGAACGGCACGACCATCGCGAGCGCGGCGGCGTACGGGAAGAGCTGGCCCCACTGGTAGAGGTCCCAGGGGTAGTAGGCGAACGACGTGGACACCAGCGCGCTCGCCGCGGCGAAGCCCGCCGCCCCGCCGACGGCCCTGACCAGCGCGATCGTGCCCAGCGGGATGGTCAGCGTGGTGGTGACCAGCATGCCCGTGTTGATGATCCGCGGGATGTCGGCGCCGCTGATGTCGTAGACCAGCGCCTCGAAGCAGTGGTAGGCGTTCGGGTAGAAGCTGCCACCGGGGTTGTCCGGCGCGTCGATCCACGCGAGCGCGCGCGGGCTGGAGTTGCCGGTCTCCGCGATCAGGCGGATGGCGTTGCCGTGGAACGGCGCGTCCCAGCCCTGCGGCACGGTGGCCAGGCCGTGCGTCGCGGCGCGCAGCACCAGCACCGCCACGACCGCGGCGACGACGACCGACACCACCACCGTGAGGTGACCGGACGTGGACCACGGCACCTGCGGGATGGTCAGCTCACGGCCGCGGCGGCGCAGCACTAATACGACGACGCCCATGACGCCGGTGATGACGACGCACCAGACGATGAAGGTCCACAGGTTCCACCGCACGCCGGCCATCGCGAAGAGCGGTGCGGCGATGCCGACGAGGCTCATGGTGACGGCGGGGGCGGCTCCGATGAGCAGCCAGCCCCGCAGACCGGCGGTCGCCGCCAGTGCCAGACCCGGCACCCACAGCAGCACGACCGTGACCAGTGCAGCCAGCAACGCGACCGCATCGAGCATCGAGATCCCCTACACCTTCACCTGAGCTGCGTCGCCCACGGCCTCACTTGCGGAAGAAGCGTTCCCTCTGGCCCAGCCGCACCAGCTTCAGCCACTCCACGAACCCCTTCGGGTCGCGCTTGACCCCGAGGAAGTAGAGCCCGAACCGGAAGACCTCCAGCAGACCGAGCTTGCGCATGCCGGGCTGCGAGAGCAGGTAACCCCGGTTGCGGTAGGTGTAGTAGCGCTTGACCGGGTTCTCCGGGTCCTGGGCGTGGAACTTGCCGCCCAGCATCGGCTTGAACTCGTCGGAGCCGTCCGGGTGCACGTACGCCACCCGCAGCGAGGTGCCGAACGGCACGCCGGAGCGCACCAGGCGGCGGTGGATCTCCACCTCGTCGCCGCGGAAGAACAGCCGGTAGTCCGGCACGCCCACGACGTCCAGGGTGGTCGCGCGGAACAGCGCGCCGTTGAACAGCGACGCGATGCCCGGCAGGAAGTCGGTGCCGAGCTCGGCCGCCGACCGCTTCCACGTCAGCCCGCGGCGCAGCGGGAACGCGAGCTTGTCCGGCCGGTCGATGTTCGTGACGACGGGGGAGATGGCGGCGAGCTTGCGCCGTTGCGCCTCCTCCAGCAGCACCTCCAGCACGTTCTCGTCGGCGGGACGGCCGTCGTCGTCGGCCAGCCACACCCAGTCCGCGCCCAGCGACAACGCGTGCAGCATGCCGAGCGCGAACCCGCCCGCACCGCCGAGGTTGCGGTGCGAGGCGAGGTACGTGGTGGGGAGGGGGCACTGCTCGACCAGGTCGTCGACCGGCTGGTCGGGACCGTTGTCGACGACGACCAGGTGGTCGGGGACGCGCGTCTGGGTCGAGAGCGCCTTCAGCGACTCGGCCAGCAGCTCCCTGCGGTGGCGGGTGACCACCACCGCGACCACGGAGCCCTTGGGCAGTGCCTCGGTGTTCACGGTCTACTCGCCGCCATTTCCGCTGAGTACGGGGGTGTGGCCGAGCCTGGCCAGCTGGTCCGCGCTCATCCGCTCGAACGGGTCGTAGCCCTTGTACGCGGTGAGCACCTCACGCAGGTCCCCGTGCATTTTGACGTGGCCCTCGTCCATCCAGATCGCGGTGTTGCAGAACTCCATGAGGAACTCGTCGGAGTGGTTCGCGAACACCAGGAGGCCGGAGCGGGCCACGAGGTCCTTGAGCCGGTCGCGGGCCTTCGCCAGGAACGCCGCGTCGACGGCGCCGATGCCCTCGTCCAGCAGGAGGATCTCGGGGTTGATCGACGTGACGACGCCCAGCGCGAGCCGGACGCGCATGCCCGTCGAGTACGTGCGCAACGGCATCTGCAGGTAGTCACCGAGCTCGGTGAACTCCGCGATGTCGTCGACCCGCTTCTCCATCTCCTTGCGGCTCATGCCGAGGAAGAGGCCGCGGATCATGATGTTCTCGTAGCCGGAGATCTCCGGGTCCATGCCGACGCCGAGGTCGAAGACCGGAGCGACCTTGCCGACGATCCGCGACTGGCCGCGGGTCGGCTCGTAGATGCCCGCCAGCAGGCGCAGCAGCGTGGACTTGCCCGCGCCGTTGTGGCCGATCAGGCCGACGCGCTCGCCGTCCTTGAGGGACAGCGTGATGTCGTGCAGTGCCTCGATGATCGGCACCTTGCCCTCGGAGCCGATCTTGCCGCCGACCTTGCCGAGTGCGAGCTTCTTCAGTGAACGGGACTTCGCGTCGAAGATCGGGAAGTCGACCGATGCGTTCCAGACGTCGATGCTGACCATGTCGCGTCCTCCCTCTCAGACCCAGTACGAGACGCGGGCGCGGTAGTTGCGCAGGATGACGAGCGCGGCCAGCCAGCCGACGACCGTGAACCCGCCGACGACGGCCCAGTGGTGCCAGTCGACGTAGTGGCCGAGCAGGGGCGCCCGGACGACCTCGACGAAGTGGTAGACCGGGTTCAGCTCCGCGATCAGCACGCGCCACTGGGAGTCGCCACCGGACTTGGTGACCTTCGTGAGGATGTCCGCGTCCCACACGATCGGCGTCATGAAGAACACCAGGTTGATGAAGCTGTTCACGACCGGCGGGATGTCGCGGAAGCGGGTGCTGATGACGCCGAACAGCAGCGACACCCACACGGCGTTGACGGCCAGCAGCACGAAACCGGGGATCGCGAGCAGGATCGTCCAGCTGATGCCGGGCTGCTCCGTGCCGCCCGTGGTCATCCTGTACGGCTCCGACAGCGTGCCGAAGAAGATCACCATGACGATCAGGTAGATCACCAGGTTGTGCGCGAGGAACAGCACCTGGCGCCACACCATGCGCATCACGTGGACCGTGATCGGTGCGGGCAGGTGCTTGATCAGGCCCTCGTTGGCGATGAAGACGTCGGTGCCCTCGACCACGCAGCCGAGGATGAAGTTCCAGATGATGAAGCCCGCGGTGATGTACGGCAGGAAGGCCGGCAGCTCCGCGTCCAGCAGCACCGAGTACAGCAAGCCGAGCGCGAGCGCCGTTGTCCCCATCGAGATGGTGATCCACAACGGACCGATGACCGACCGGCGGTAGCGCTGCTTGATGTCCTGCCAGCCGAGGTGGCCCCACAGCTCCCGGTGGTCCCACGCTTCCCGAACGTCGGCGAACGCGCGCTTGAAGCTGCGCGACTTGACGGCGGGGGGCGCCTCAGCTTGGGCGAGCGTACTGGTGGCTTGCACGAGTACTGAGCGTACCGGCGCCTCAGGAGCCCCCTGGACGCCGGTACGTCACGGAGTGGTCACCACGCCCGGATCTAGATCACTGACGGGGAGGGGCAACCTTCACAGGTACTGGCCCGTCCCCTTGGGACCGGCGGAGCCGTCTGCCAGATCGGTGCCGCCCGCGGGCAGCGCGCGGCCGCGCATCTGCTCCAGCTGGGCCCGTGCGGCCATCTGCTGGGCGAACAGCGCCGTCTGGATGCCGTGGAACAGGCCCTCCAGCCAGCCGACCAGCTGTGCCTGCGCGATCCGCAGCTCGGCGTCGGAGGGCGTGCCCTCCTCCGTGAACGGCAGGGAGAGGCGCTCGAGCTCGTCGCGCAGCTCCGGCGCGAGGCCGTCCTCCAGCTCGTCGATGGACCGCTTGTGGATCTCCTTGAGCCGGTTGCGGCTGGCCTCGTCCAGCGGAGCCGCCCGCACTTCCTCGAGGAGCTGCTTGATCATCGTGCCGATCCGCATGACCTTCGCCGGCTGCTCGACCAGGTCGGTGAGGTCACCACCGTCCGACGCACCGACGACCACCACTGGCTGCTGCTCCTGGTTCATGGCTCCATCCTGGTCCTGTCGACGTTCCCGGCGTCAGCCGGGTGGGGGCTGGGCAACACCGAGTTTGCCCTCATACGTACGGTGTGTGGCATGGCGTTCGACGTCGCACGGGTACGAGGGCTCTTCCCCGCGCTCGGCGACGGCTGGGTCCACCTCGACGCACCGGCCGGCATGCAGGTGCCGGAACAGGTCGCCACCGCCGTCTCCACCGCGCTGCGCGCCCCTGTCTCCGGCCCGGGCGGGATCTTCCCCGCCTCGCAGCGCGCAGAGGCCATCGTCGACGCGGCCCGCCGTGCCGTGGCCGACCTGGTGGGTGGTGACCCGGCGGGTGTGGTGCTCGGTCCCTCCTCCGCGGTGCTGCTGCAACGGCTCGCCGACGCCATGACCGACGACTGGTTCATGGGCGACGAGGTCCTGGTTTCCCGCCTGGACCACCCGGCGAACATCGCACCGTGGCTGCGCGCCACCCAGCGCACCGGCAGCGCGGTCAAATGGGCAGAGGTCGACATCGAGACGTGCGAGCTGCCGAGCTGGCAGTACGACGAGCTCGTCACCGACCGCACCAAGCTCATCGCCATCACCGCCGCGTCCGGCGTGGTCGGCACCCGCCCGGACCTGGCGAAGATCTCGGCGGTGGCCCGCTCGCACGGTGCCGTGATGGTGGTGGACGCCTCCTCCGCCGCACCTTTCGTGCCTTTGGACATCGTTGCCATGGGCGCCGACGTCGTGGCGCTTTCCGCTGGTCAGTGGGGCGGCCCTCCGGTCGCCGCGCTGGTGTTCCGCGACCCGTCCGTGCTGGAACGGCTGCCGTCGTGTTCGGTGGACCCGACCGCCCGCGGCCCGGAACGCCTGGAGCTCGGCCCGCACGCCTACCCGATGCTCGCCGGACTGGTCGCCTCCGTGGAGTACCTCGCGGAGCTCGACGACGCCGCCACCGGCACCCGCCGCGAGCGCCTGCTCACGTCCCTGGGCTCGGTGAAGGCGTACCAGGCCGGACTTCTCGCTAACCTCATCCACGAACTGCGTTCGCTGCGACACGTGATGGTGATCGGCGACGCCATGCGCCGGGTACCCGCGCTGGCGTTCACGATCGCCGGGGTGAAAGCGGAGGACGGCGTCGAACACCTCGCCTCGCGGGGCGTCTGCGCGTTCGCCGACCCCGGCCAGTACGGCGTGTTCTCGGTGCTCGGCGTCGGCGAGGTCGGCGGCGCCATCCGCGTCGGACTCGCCCACTACACGAACGCCGTCGAGGTGGACGACCTGGTGCGCGCGGTGGCCGAGCTGGGCTGAGGCTTTACGGGAGACCTGGTTGGACGACTCGCTCGCTCGCGAGCTCGCGGATCTCTCGGCGCTGCAGCGGCTGGGCCCGCTGAGCTCGGAGTACCTGCCGTGGACCTCCGGCGAACTCCGCCCGGCCGCCCTGGTGGCCGTGATGGACGAGATCGTGCTCGGCGCGCGGACCGTGCTCGTCGAGCTGGGCTGCGGCTCGTCCTCGGTGCTGTTAGCCCGGCTGCTGGCCCAGCGCGGGTTCGGCCACCTGCTCTCCATCGAGCACGACGAACGCACCGCGGCCTTCGTCGCTTCACAACTGCGCCGTGAGGGGCTGAGCACTGTCGCGCGGGTCGTGCACGCGCCGTTATCGCGGCATCCGGCGGCGTTGTCGCGGCACGGGCAGTGGTACGCGCCTCAACTCGTGCACGACGAGGTGTTCGGGTACGTGGACGCTTTTGGGCTGGTCGACCTGTTGCTGATCGACGGGCCTGGGTTCGGGGACTCGCGGTATCCGGCGTTACCGGTGTTGCGCGGGGTGCTGGCTCCGGGGGCGACGGTGCTGGTGGACGACGCGGATCGGGCGGATGAGCAGTCGGTGCTGGTGCGGTGGGCTGAGGAGTTCGGGGTGAGGTTTCGGAACGCTCCTCGGACGTCGATCGCGGTTGGGGTGGCGTTGGAGTGAGTCTTTTCTGGGGCTCCGCCCCAGACCCCGACACTCCCAAAGAAGCCGGCCAGCGCCGTGAGCGGGTAGATGGCACGCCTGTTGCTTAGGGCGGCTGCCGGTT
>NZ_LGDY01000133.1 GCF_001279525.1 Nocardia sp. NRRL S-836
GTGTCAAACCGACGAAAAGCGTGTCGGTTTGACACCCCTCCTCAGGCCCGGCAGACGATCGGAGCGCTAGACGGGGAAGCCACCCACCGCGGAACCGCCGTTGAAGAGCTCGTTTCGTCTCGCCTTCGGCTCGATCACACGCCTCGCTTCCGTCTCGCTCAGTTCGTCCCCTCGCTTCGCTCACGCCGCTGCGTGGCGGCCGGTCGGCGCGCTCGAACTGTCAGACCCCCTGAGTACGTTGGGTCGCGGGGGACCCAAAGCCGCAGGGGACCCCTGCGCGAGCCTGCGAGCGTGCGAATCAGCGGTCCCGCTGCAATACGACCTTCCCGAACACGTCGCCCTCGTCCAGCAAGCGGTGCGCCTCGGCGGCGTTCGACATCGGCACGACCTCCCCGACGATCGGCTTCACCGCGCCGCTCTCGATCAACGGCCACAGGTGCTCGCGGACCTGCGCCACGATCGCGCCCTTGCCCTCCACGGAACGGCCGCGTAGACCCGTCGCCATCACCGAGGCGCGCTTGGACAGCAGCTTCCCGATCGGCAGTTCGCCCTTCGCGCCGCCCTGCATGCCGATGATCATCAACCGGCCGTCGGGGGCGAGGACGTCGATGTTGCGGCCGAGGTAGGAGGCGCCCATGTTGTCGAGGACGACGTCGGCCTGCTTGACCTCGGCCACGAAGTCCTGGGTCTTGTAGTTCACGGTGATGTCCGCGCCCAGGTCGGCGCACCGGCGCAGCCGCTCGTCGGAACCGGCGGTGGCCGCCACCGTGGCGCCGAGGGCCTTGGCGACCTGGATGGCGTGGGTGCCGATGCCGCCCGCGCCGCCGTGGACGAGGAAGGTCTCGCCGAGTTTCAGGCGGCCGTCCATCACCACGTTCGACCAGACCGTGCACGCGACCTCGGGCAGTGAGGCGGCGGTGACCAGGTCGACGCCCGCGGGCAGGGGGAGGACCTGCGCGGCGGGGACGGCGACCTTCTCCGCGTAGCCGCCGCCCGCGAGCAGGGCGCACACCTCGTCGCCGACCGAGAAGCCGGTGACGTCCTCGCCCACCGCGGCGATCGTGCCGGAGCACTCCAGGCCGATGATGTCCGGCGCGCCCGGCGGGGGTGGGTAGAGGCCCTGGCGTTGCAGGAGGTCCGCGCGGTTCACGGCGGATGCGGCCACGTCGATCAGCACCTCGCCGCGGCCCGGCTGCGGGTCGGGGACCTCGGTCCACTCCAGCACGTCGGGGCCGCCGGGTTCGCGAACAGTGATGGCATGCATGGCCTCGACCGTAATCACATTCGACAGACCCGGCACTATCGGAGGATGAACGCCTGGCCGTTGCGGAACCTGGTGCTGACCACGCCGCGCCTCGAGTTGCGTCCCGACGACGACGAGGGCTTGTACGAGCTCGTCGACGTGGCCAAGGAAGGGGTGCACGCGCCGGACGAGATGCCGTTCAACGTGCCGTGGACCGACCAGCTGTCGGACGACGGCGGGCGCAGCATGATCCAGTTCTTCTGGGCCACGCGGGCCAGGGTGGCGCCGGACAGCTGGGCGATCGCGTTCCTGGTGCGGCACGAGGGCAAGGTCATCGGCGTGCAGGAGGTCAGCGCGCGCGACTTCGCCGTGCTGCGCGAGGTGAGCACGGGGTCGTGGCTGGGGCAGAAGTTCCACGGCAACGGGTTCGGCACGGAGATGCGGGCGGCCGTGCTTCAGTTCGCGTTCGACCACCTGGGTGCGCGCATCGCCCGATCGGCCGCATGGGTGGGAAACCGGGCCTCGAACCGGGTGAGCGCGAAGCTCGGGTACGTGCCGGACGGCACGACAGCCGCGGCGCCGCGAGGCGAGCGGCTTGAGCACGTGCGACTGCGGCTGGACGCGGCGAACTTCGTGCGGCCGGGGTGGGACACGGACGTGGCGGGCCTCGCGGAGTGTGTTCAGCTGATCACCAGCCGCACTCCCGCCGACTGACGGATTGTGGCCCGGGTCTCCTTCTTGTGAGTGTTGCCCCACTCGAACGAAGGGGACCGTTCATGTCAGGCAGATCCAAGCTGGCGGCAGTGCTGGCCATCTCGGCACTCGTCGCAGCCCCAACCGCCACCGCGTCCGCCGCGGCAGAGCCCGCGGGCCCCGCGCTCGCCAAGAAGCTCGCGAAGAAGGTGACCGTCGAAGGTGTCAACCGGCACCTGATCGCGTTCCAGCGCATCGCGGACCGCAACAGCGGCAACCGCGCCGCGCTGACCCCCGGCTACAGCGCGAGCGTCGACTACGTGGCGGGCAAGCTCCGCGACGAGGGCTTCATCGTGAGCACTCCGACGTTCGACTTCGACGTGATGGTCACCGACGCCGAGCAGGCGCGCGTCGGCGGCGTGAACTACCAGGCGCTGATCATGACCGCGTCGCCGCAGACCCCGGCCGGCGGTGTCACCGGCCCGTTGCGCGTCGTGCCCGAGGACGCCACCACCGGCTGCGAGGCGTCCGACTTCGCCGGCCAGGACTTCACCGGCTCCATCGCCCTCATCCGGCGCGGCGGCTGCACGTTCGAGCAGAAGCACCTCAACGCGTTCGCCGCGGGCGCCATCGCCGTGCTCGTGTCGAACAACGTCGCAGGCCCGCTCGCCAACGTGACGCTGACCAACCCCGGCAAGATCCCCACCGGCGGCGTCTCCCAGGCCGACGGCACCACGCTGGCGACGAAGGCCGGTTCCCCGATCACCGTCGACATGCGCTTCCACCTGGAGACCAGGACCGAGCGCAACGTCATCGCCGAGACCCGCACCGGCCGCAAGAACAACGTCGTCATGGCCGGCGCGCACCTCGACAGCGTCGAGGTCGGACCCGGCATCAACGACAACGGCACCGGCTCGGCCTCCCTGCTGGAGACCGCGCTGCAGCTCGGCTCGCGCCCGAAGGTCGACAACGCCGTCCGCTTCGCCTGGTGGGGCGCGGAGGAGCGCGGCCTGATCGGCTCGACGAAGTGGGTGCAGTCGCTGACGTTCGAGCAGCAGCTCGACATCGCCCTGTACCTGAACTTCGACATGGTCGGCTCCCCGAACGCCGCCTACTTCATCTACGACGGCGACGACTCCGACGGCGTCGGCGCGGGCGCCGGCCCCTACGGCTCGGCCCAGATCGAGAAGGCCTTCGCCGACTACTTCGCCGCCACCGGCGTTCCCACCGAGGGCACCGACTTCTCGGGCCGCTCCGACTACGGCGAGTTCATCGCCCAGGGCATCCCGGCCGGCGGCCTGTTCACCGGTGCCGAAGGCGTCAAGACCGCCGCCCAGGCCGCGAAGTGGGGCGGCACGGCCGGTGTCGCCTACGACCCGTGCTACCACGCCAAGTGCGACAACCTCGGCAACATCGACCGCAAGGCACTCGGCCGCAACGCCGGCGCCATCGCGTTCGTGACGGCCACGTACGGCGTGTCCACAGAGGACGTCAACGGCGTGCCGCCGCGCGCCAAGCGTGCAGAGACCCGTGCAGCTGCGGCGAAGATGTCCACCGCCGCACACGCCGACGACCACTCGCACGCGGCCGTCGCGTAGTAGCTCAACGCACCACAACAGGGGCCCGGCACCGCGTGGTGCCGGGCCCCTGCCTTGAACCCGCCTACGCCCAGGTGACCACTACAGCCGTCAGCCGCGAAACCGCCGATCGTCTCGTGCGTTCAGCTGTAGATGCCCGCCTGGCGGGTGCGGCATGGGTGACTGGCCCGGTGACGTCGTTCTTCTGGCACCTCGGCGAACAGGGCGTAGAGCGCCCGTGGGACAACCCTGAGCAGCGCTGCAAACTCGATCGAACGGCCCAGTGCAGGCAACGAACGGAGCGGTTTCAGCCGCTGCCGCACTACGCCGTTTGACCTGGTCCTAATTGGACACTGCTAGACCGGGGCCGACACCCATGCCGCCGCCTGGAAGCATGAAACGCCCCGACGCTAGGAGCCGCCGTGCCCGCTCCCGCCCTCCGCCTGCCGTCGCCACTCGCCGAACTGCACGACGACCGGCTGCGTCGGCGCGACATCCGCCTGTACCTCAAACGTGACGACCTCATCCACCCGGAACTCATCGGCAACAAGTGGCGCAAGCTCCGCTACAACCTGGACGCAGCCCGGGACGCGGGCCACACGCGGCTGTTGACGTTCGGCGGCGCGTTCTCGAACCACATCACGGCGACCGCGGCAGCTGGCTACTACTTCGACTTCGAGACGGTGGGCGTCATACGGGGCGAGCCTCATACGCCCCTCAACGACAGTTTGACGTTTGCCGTCAGTCGCGGCATGAAAATCACTTACCTGGACCGTCAAACGTATCGCCGCAAGACGGAGCCTGACGTCATTGCCGGTCTGCGAGAATCCTTTGGGGATGTCTACATACTGCCAGAAGGCGGCAGCAACGCGCTGGCTGTCCAGGGCTGTGCAGAACTACCGGGCGAAATAGCCGCCGACTTCGACGTGCTGTGTTGTGCCTGTGGCACTGGCGGCACGCTGGCAGGCGTCGCCCATGGTCTGACCAGCGGGCAACGGGCAATCGGGTTTTCGGTGCTCAAAAACGGCGACTTCCTGGCGGAAGACGTCACCCAGCTCCAGTGCAGCGCCTTCGGGCAGGTGGGCGGCAACTGGACTATCAACACCGAGTTCCACTTCGGCGGCTTTGCGAAGCGCACACCGGCACTCGACGACTTCATTGCCGACTTTCGGGCACGTCATGGCATCCAGCTCGACTGGGTGTACGTCGCCAAGATGCTTTACGGCGTGTTCGCGTTAGTCGAGCGCGGTGCCTTTGCTCCTGGCAGCAGGCTGGTTGCGGTCATCACCGGCTGAGCAGCTACCCCTGTTCGGAAGCTTCCGGGAACTTGCCGCACACGAATTCACGTGGTCGATGACGGACGCCGACCGCCGCGTCCGGTTCACGAGGCTGCAAACGGGGGCCTGCGAAGGGCCCCCGACACGCGTCTCCCAACTGAGCGGAAGCGGAGGGATTTGAACCCCCGGACGGTTTCCCGTCTTCCGCTTTCAAGGCGGATGCATTCGGCCGCTCTGCCACGCTTCCCCGACGCCGAGGCGTCAGCCCCAGAGCCTAGCCGTTCGACTCCCGCAGGTGTGTCATGACCCGGTCGAAAACCTTGGCCAGCACCTCACCCTCCTCGGGCGACAGCAGGTCCACGATGTGCGCGCGGACGCCGCGCAGGTGCGTGGGAGCAGCGGCGACCAGCTGGGCCATGCCCGCCGGCGTCAGCTCCGCGAGCACGCCGCGGCCGTCCTCGGTGCACTCCCGGCGCGTCACGAGGCCGGCCTTCTCCATCCGTGCGACCTGGTGTGAGACGCGGGACTTGGACGAGGCGACGTCCTCGGCGAGCTGGGTCATGCGCATGCGCTGGTTCGGTTGTTCGGACAGGCGCACCAGGATCTCGTAGTCGGCGAGTGACACTCCGTGGGCGTCCTGCAGCTCTCGGTGCAGGCGGTCCATGAGCATGGACGAGCCGTTCACGTAGGTGCGCCACGCCCGCATCTCGCCCTCGTCGAGCCAGCGCGGCTCCTGCTCACTAGGTGTCACACCAACAAGGCTAAACCGGTGCATGACGATCGAGTCATCCCTCTGGAAAACCGGGCGGTCAAAAGGCAGACTCCCGGGCCGTACACGCGCGTTAACCACGCCTTGGAGAGGCTTCTAACCCATGAGTTCGTTCAGACGGCTTTCCGTTCTGGCGATCACCGCCGCCGCGGCCACTGTCATCAGCGCTACCGGGCCTGCCCAGGCCGATGTCGAGTCACTGCGCGGTCGGGGCACGGTTGACGTGCGCCTGATCGGGATCAACGACCTGCACGGCAACATCGAGCCGCCCACCGGCAGCTCGGGGCGGGTCGTGCTGGCTGACGGCACGACCGTCGACGCCGGTGGTGCCGCCTACAACGCCACGCACATCAAGAACCTCCAGAAGGAGGTTCGCAACTCCGTCATCGTCGGGCAGGGCGACCTGATCGGTGCCAGCCCGATCGTGTCGGCGCTGTTCCACGACGAGCCGACGATCGAGGTGCTCAACAAGGTCGGCATGGACACGACCGCGGCGGGCAACCACGAGTTCGACGAGGGGTACAAGGAGCTGCTGCGCATGCAGCACGGCGGCTGCCACCCGGCGGACGGCTGCCAGTTCCGCGAGAAGTACGAGGGCGCGAACTTCCCGATCCTCGGTGCGAACGTCACCAACGCCAAGACGGGGCTGCCCGCGCTGCCGCCGTTCTGGGTCGAGTTCCGCGACGGGATGCCGATCGGCTTCATCGGCATGCCGCTCAAGGACGTGCCGCTCCTGGTCGACCCCAACGGCATCAAGGAGCTCCAGTTCGGTGACGAGGTCAAGGCGGCCAACAGGTACGCCAACTTCCTCGACGCGATCGGTGTGAAGTCGATCGTGCTGCTGGTGCACCAGGGCGACCAGGTCACCGCGTCGACCGGTGGGCCGAACGCGTGCAACGTGGCGGCCAACAACCCCGGCAGCTACATCGCGGCGAACGTCAGCCCGAAGATCGACGCCGTCTTCTCCGGTCACAGCCACCAGCACTACAACTGCGTGGTGAAGGACCCGGCCGGCAACCCGCGGCCGTTCATCGAGGGTCTTGCCTTCGGCCGTGAGCTCAGCGTCGTCGACCTGAAGATCGACCGCCGCACCCGCGACGTCGTCCGCACCGCCACCAAGGCGGACAACAAGATCGTCACGCGCACGGTCGCGGCGGACCCCGAGGTGCAGGCCGTCATCGACCTCGCCAAGCAGAAGTCGGGCCCGATCGCGAACAAGAAGATCGGCACCATCAGCTCGGACGTCCTGCGGGCGCAGAACCCGGCCGGCGAGTCGCAGCTGGGCAACCTGATCGCCGACGGGCAGCTCGCGGCCACCAAGGGCAACGGCGCGGTGCTCGCGCTGATGAACCCCGGTGGCGTGCGCGCCGACCTCACCTACAAGTCCTCGCCCGCGGGCGAGGGCGACGGCGTTGTCACCTACGGCGAGGCGTTCACCGTCCAGCCGTTCGGCAACATCCTGCAGACGGTCACGTTGAGCGGCACGCAGCTCAAGAACGTGCTGGAGCAGCAGTTCACGGCGGCCAGGACGTTCGTGCTGCAGCCCTCCGCGGGCCTGAAGTACAGCTGGTCGGCGTCCGCGCCGTTCGGGTCGAAGGTCTCCGGCGTCACGCTCAACGGCGCCCCGCTGGACCCGAACGCGAGCTACCGCGTGACGATCAACAGCTTCCTGCAGGGCGGCGGTGACGGTTTCAGCGAGTTCACCAAGGGCACGAACATCACCGGCGGCGGCATCGACCTGGACGCGTTCTCCGCGTACCTGGTGGACCACCCCGGCCAGGGCGCGCCCGCGCTCGACCGCATCACGCAGCTGCCGTAGGGCTTTGTCTGATCAATTCTTCGGTCGTTCCGAACAATCGCCCGGCGAGTGGTCCACTCGCCGGGCGATTGCGTTCCGCACTGTCGATCTCCGCAGGTCACCCGTCCGACTTCACCAGTTCAGGTCCCTGGTGAGGTGTTGAGAAATGCGGCGATCAAGCGCATGCTCGATAACGAGCTGGCAACCGGAAGGTGAAGAACTCGGCCGGGGGCCACGCCCAGAAGGGGTAGGTGGTGCTGTGCAGGTATCTCCTCGCTGTGGCGAAACGCGGTCTGTTGCATCCCCGCGAGCGGTTCGGCCGTAACCGGTCCGATCGCGAATGCGTAGCAACGGAGACGGGGTTTCGGGTGCCCAGGCACTGTCGGTGTCGCTCGGCGCATCTCGACGCTGTTGAGCTCGACTTCGGTTTCGTCTCATGGCGTCACCGGTCGGGCGCCACGCCAACCGCCGTAGGCCGTAGTCGCTACAACCAAATGGGAAGTCCTCGGTGCGGTGCCCCGACGTCGGGCGCCGCACCGAGGCGCGTTCGGTGCTCTATCGTTTGCCGCGTCACGGGGTCCTTGTCAGGAGGCACGCGGTGCAGTTCAACGAAGGCGCGGAACTCGACACGTCGCAGGTGTCGGACCAACGAGGTGTCGGCGGGCGGGTTGCCGGCGTCGGCGGCGGTCTCGGCGTGGTCGGCCTGATCGTCTACTTCCTGATCCAGCAGTTCACCGGCATCCAGCTGCCCACCGGCGGCCTGGAGAGCGGCGGTGTGAACCCCGGCAACCAGGTCGAGTCGGGTCAGCTGGCGGAGAAGTGCAAGACCGGTGCTGACGCGAACCGCGACAGCGACTGCCGGGTCGTGGCCACGATCAACTCGATCCAGGGCTTCTGGACCGACCAGTTCAAGCGCTCCGGCCGCAGCTACCAGGTCACGAAGACCAACTTCTTCCGCGGCAGCGTGAACACCCGCTGCGGCAACGCGACCTCGGCGGTGGGCCCGTTCTACTGCCCGGCCGACTCCCAGGTGTACATCGACCTGGACTTCTTCAACGAGATGCGCACGACGTTCGGCGCGACCGGCGGGCCGTTCGTCGAGGCCTACATCCTGGCCCACGAGTACGGCCACCACATCCAGAACCAGCTCGGCACCTCGGACCGGGTGAGCTCACGCACCGGCCCGACCTCCGACTCGGTGCGCCTGGAGCTGCAGGCCGACTGCTACGCCGGTGCGTGGGGCAACGCCGCCACCAAGACGCCGACGGCCAACGGCCAGCCGCTGATCACGAACATCACCCAGGCCGACGTCGACGCCGCCCTGGACGCGGCCAGCCGCATCGGTGACGACTTCATCCAGCGCGAGCTCGGCGGCGGCCAGGTCGACACGACGAAGTTCAGCCACGGCACCTCCGAGCAGCGCAAGAAGTGGTTCACGACCGGTCTGCAGACCGGTGACCCGGCGCGCTGCAACACGTTCGACACCAACGACCTGGGCTGAGCTTTGCGGCGCCGTTTCCTCGTCCTGCACGACTACGGCATGGGCGGGCTGTCGTGGTGGATCTGGGCCGAGTCGGCCGAGCAGATCGTCCTCACCCTCGCGGAGGCAGAGGTGATCACCGATCCGGACGCGCTGGCCCAGGCCGAGCAGTGGGGGCTCGACGAGCTCGAGCTGAGCGAGGTGGACCGGGACCCGGCGCTGCGGCTGATGCGCGAGGAACGCGCGCAGCAGCGCGGCAAGCCGGGTTTCGGCGTGCTGGCCGGGCGCGAGCGCGTGTACCTGCGCACGTTCGAGGAAGGCCTCACCTACCTGGTCGAGATCGGGCAGGACGGCAGGCAGCTGCGGCAGGTCGAGGTCAAGGCGGACGGCACGCTGCTCAGCTCGGCGATGGGCGGCTGGCCGATCAACCCGCCGATCGACCTGCACGACCCGCGGTACGTGCCGATGGAGATCACGGAACGCGAGTTCGAGGACGCGTGGAGCAGGGCGGTGCCCGACCCCGCGTACGAGGACTGAGCACCGCCCCGCGCCGTCAGCGGCGGGCCACCGCCAGCAGGCGGTGACCACCGACGGTGAACGCGCTGCCGTCGACGTCGCCGTACAGCTCGACCGACGGGTACCCGGCGGCTCGCAGCATCCGGGTCAGCTCGCCCGCGGTGTAGACGTGCTGCACGCACGTCGACCGCTGCGTCCGCTCACCCGAGGTGAAGGTGAAGTCGATCAGCAACCGGCCGGAGGCCACGTCGTAGGTGTTGACGGCGACCATCTCGACGCCGCCCGCCGCCAGCCGGATCTCACCCGGCAGCGAGGGCAGCAACGACTCGGCCGCGCAGCTGTAGTCGAGCACGAGCACGGGCGCCACCCGGCCCAGGTCGGCGAGGAACCGCACGTTCTCGGCGTGTTCCAGGTACCCGAAGCTGTTGCCCATGCAGAGCGCGAGGTCGGCGACCACGCCCTCGGCGGCGAGGTCGCGGACGTCGCCCAGCCGCCAGTCCACGGAGGACGACGACGCACGGGCGTGTTCGACGGCCTCGGCCGAGATGTCGAGCCCGGTGACCCGGTAGCCCCGGCCGGCGAGCTCGACGCTGTGCCGCCCGCTGCCGCACGGCGCGTCCAGCACCCGTGCGCCGGCGGGGACGAACCCGGTCACGAAGTCGATCTCGGCGGTGGTGGCGGACGGTGGAACGGCACCGCGCCAGAAGGAGTTGGCGAGGTCGGTGAAGAAAGACGTGTACCACGTCAAGGTGGGTGCTCCTGGTGATCGCACGGAAAAGTCAGCGAGTGTCACCGGGCACTGCGGAGCGGCCCGGTGTGTCCGGGGCTGCCCATGGCATCGACCTTGTCTCGTAGGAGGAAGCCCCACCCAACCACGCCGTCGCCGGATGCCAAAGCGGTTTTCACCGCGGGCCGGCCTGAACGCGGGTTCGTAGATCCACCGCGGGGCGGTGCTCACCACGAGCGCCGCCCCGCGTTCGTCCCACAGCGGGCACCCTGCTGTCATCAGCGCCACACTTCGCCGTCCCGAGTGGAGTGTTAGCGTCGCTAACCATCGGGTACCTGGGGGTGACATGACGATCTGGGAAGCGGTCGCGGTGGTCATCGCGGGGGTGTTCGCAGGCGGCATCAACACCGTCGTCGGCAGCGGCACGCTCGTGACGTTCCCCGTGCTGCTCGCCGTCGGCTACCCGCCGGTGGTCGCCAACGTCTCCAACTCGCTCGGCCTCGTGCCCGGCTCGCTGTCCGGTGCGTGGGGCTACCGCGAGGAGCTCAAGGGGCAGAGGTCCCGCATCGTCCGGCTGCTCCCCGCCTCGATCCTCGGCGGTGTGGTCGGCGCGATCCTGCTGGTGACGCTGCCCGACAAGGCCTTCACCGCGATCGTGCCGGTGCTGATCGTCATCGCGCTGGTGCTGGTCGTCATCCAGCCGTGGCTCAACCGCAAGCTCTCCCACCGCCGCGGCACCGGCGACGGCGGCGTGCTGCTGTGGCTCGGCGTCTTCGCGGCCGGCATCTACGGCGGCTACTTCGGTGCGGCGCAGGGCGTGCTGGTCATGGGGATCATGGGCGTGCTGGTCAACGAGCACCTGCAGCGGATGAACGCGCTGAAGAACGTGCTGACCGCGTTCGTGAACCTCGTCGCCGGCGTCCTGTTCATCTTCATCGCCGACGTGGCCTGGCCGGTCGTGCTGCTGCTGGCCGTCGGGTCCGTCATCGGCGGGCAGATCGGCGCCAAGGTCGGCCGCAAGCTCTCGCCGGCCGTGCTGCGCGGCGTGATCGTCGTCGTGGGTGTCGCGGCGATCGTGCAGCTGCTCACGAAGTAGTGCTGCCGCGAGCTCCGGCCGGAGCCCGCGGCACCCGTTCGACGACCTACGCGATGAACGCGCGCGCCGCGGTCAGGAACGCGTCGTTCTCGTCCGGCTCACCAATGGTCACGCGAGCGCCCTCACCGGCGAACGCGCGCACCACGACCTTGTGCGCCAGGCAGTGCTCGTTGAACTCGGCGGTGCGCTCACCCAGCGGCAGCCACACGAAGTTCGCCTGCGACTCCGGCACGTCGTAGCCCATCGCCAGCAGCTCGCCGCGCACGCGCGTGCGTTCCGCGACGATGCCCCGGCAGCGGACCATCAGCTCGTCCTCGGCGTCCAGCGACGCCATCGCGGCCACCTGGGCCAGCGCGTTGACCGAGAACGGCACGTAGACCTTGCGCAGCACCTCGGCGACGGCCGGCGGGGCCACCGCGTACCCGATCCGCAGACCGGCGAGCCCGTAGGCCTTGGAGAACGTGCGCAGCACCGCCACGTTGTCGCGGCCGGACGCCCACTGCTGCTTGGCGAGCTCGACGCCGTCGGGGACGTGCGCGTCGTCGACGAACTCCTTGTAGGCCTCGTCGAGCACGACCAGCACGTCGGAGGGGACGCGGTCGATGAACGCCTCGATCTCCTCGGTGCGCAGCGCGGTGCCGGTCGGGTTGTTCGGGTTGCAGACGAACACCATGCGCGTGTTCGGGGTGATCGCCGCCGCCATCGCGTCCAGGTCGTGGACGTGCTCGGAGGTCAGCGGAACCCGGATCTGCCGCGCGCCCGCCACGTGCGTGACGATCGGGTACGCCTCGAACGACCGCCACGCGAACAGCACCTCGTCCGACGACGTGCAGGTCGCCTGGATGAGCTGCTGGCACAGGGTCACCGAGCCGCAGCCCATGGCCAGGTGGTCGGTGGGCACGCCGAGCTTGTCGGCGAGCCGGGCGGTGAGCTCGACGCAGCCGGAGTCGGGGTACCGGTTGATGGCGGTGGCAGCGTCGGCGATCGCCTTGACCACGCTGGGCAGCGGGCCGGCGGACACCTCGTTGCTCGCGAGCTTGATGGCGCCGGGGATGGACCTGCCGGGCACGTAGGAGGGCAGGGACGCCAGGTCAGCGCGGGTTCGCACGGTCATGCTCCCGATCCTCGCATTGCTCCGTCCGATTGGACACGTTGACTGGAGTTCACCCGCTCGTGCGAGGGTGGGCGCATGACCACT
The DNA here is from genome assembly GCF_001279525.1 of Nocardia sp. NRRL S-836. GTDB lineage: Bacteria > Actinomycetota > Actinomycetes > Mycobacteriales > Pseudonocardiaceae > Lentzea. The sequence goes on from NZ_LGDY01000133.1 coordinate 12,375, forward strand.
ACCCGTGTCGAGACGCTTGCCCTGACCGACGGCCGTGAACTGCGGGTCACGATCGCGGAACCGGACGGAACCGCGCGCGGCGGGCTCGTGGTGCTGCACGAGGCACGAGGCATCACGGCACGGGTGAAATCGCTGGTGCGCAGCCTGGCCGCCGAGGGCTGGCTCGCGGTCGCGCCACACCTGTACGAGGCCGACCGCGTGCACGGCGACGACGTCAGGGACCAGATCAGCAAGCTCTCCGGCGACCGGCTGCTGGAGGACACCGACGTCGCGTTCGTCTGGCTGGGCCAGCAGGGCGTGAGTGCCGACCGGATGGGCGTGGTCGGGTTCGAGATCGGCGGCACCGTCGCGATGGTGGTCGCCGCGAGTCGCTCGATCGGGGCGGCCGTCACCGTGCAGGGTCCCGGTGTCCTCGAACCGCTCTCGGACGGCCTGCCCGCGCTCGTCGACGTGGCGGCCGACCTCTCGTGCCCGTGGCTCGGCATCTACCGCGACGACGACTCCGAAGAGGTCAACAAGCTGCGGGATGCCGTAGCGAGCTCTGAATCAGCGTCTGATGTGGTCCGGTTCGAGCCTTCCGGTGACGAGGCGTGGGCTCGCGCGTTGAACTGGTTCGACGCGCACATGAGGTAAGAGTCTTTACGGCGGATTGGAACCGAACCGTCGTCCGGGTACATCTAAGGAGTGCTTCGGACGGCTGACTGGGTGTAGCGGTGCGTAACACCCAGTGCTGCGGCGACGACCAAGCAGTGCAGGGGGTTGTGAGGGATGGCTGAAGGCACCGGAACAGGCACGCCGACGGGCGCCGCGACGCCCGCGGTGAGCACGGCGACGACCACGCCGATCACCGCGGACCAGCTCGCGGCGGCGAAACCGGCACTCCAGACGGAGATGCTGGTGGACAAGGCCGCGGCGAGCCACGCCGCGGCGAAGCTCGACCACGCGGCGGACAGCGGGCGGTTGCAGCTCGACGCCGGCGCGGCCGAGGCGTTGATCAAGGCGGTCGACGACGCGCGCGACCAGGTGATGGCCCTGTGGGAGCGGGCCAGGAACCAGCTGGCGACGCCGCTGCAGTTCGGGGACAACCCGGTCGCCCACGCGATCAGCGCGCGGTTCCAGGACATCGCCGTCGGTGAGGACTCCGGCGCGGCCAAGGCGTTGCTGGACCTCTACGAGGTGCTCGGTGACATCGGCAACGCGTTGAAGAAGAACCGGGACGAGACGCAGCGGGCCGACGAAGAGGCCGAGCAGCAGATGCGGAAGCACGGGGGTTCGTGGTGAGCCGGAGAGGGCACGGCGGCGGTCACGGCGGCAACGGCGGCCACGGCCACGACGACAAGGACAAGTGGAACCGCGAGGACATCCACGAGCCCGTCGACTGGATGACCTACACCCACGAGCAGCTCTACAACATGGTGCACACCGGCGTGAACCTCGAAAGCGCGAACGCCGCCGCCACCAGCTGGAGCAAGATCGGCGAGGACATCGCGGCCGTGCGCGAGAACCTCCTCAAGGCCGTCGAGGACTCCACGGTCGGCTGGGACGGCGAGTCGGCGCGGCTGGCCCGCGACGGCCTGACCGAGGTCACCAACTGGGTCCACGACACCGCGACCTACGCGCAGAAGGTCTCGTCGGCGATCACCACCGAGACCAGCAACGTCGAGGCCGCGCGGGCCGCGATGCCACCGCCCCCGAAGGCGCCGGAGCCCCCGGTTCCGACGCCCACCCCGACGCCGGTGGAGGCTCGTCCCCAGCTCATCTCTCGGTTGCGCCAGCAGCAGGAGCTGCAGGGCGTGGCCGACGCCGACGCGTTCAGCGGGACACAGAACCCGCGGCTGGTCTCCAGCCAGACCGGTGCGTTCGCCGGCTTCGACACCGTCGGCACCAGCGCGGTCGAGAACCTCGCGGCCGCCGACGCGTCGCACCGGCTCGCGGCGGACGTGATGGCGGCGTTCCAGCGCAACTCGGCCGCGGTCGACCAGACCGTGCCGTCGCAGTTCACCCCGCCGGTCAACCCGGTCAACCCGGTCCTCGTCGACAGCGGCACCGGTACGCGCACGCCGTCCAACCCCGACGGCACGACGCCCGGCGGTGGCGCCGGCGGCGGCGCCGCGGTCACGCCGACCCCCCAGCAGAACCGGGGCACCACGAACGCGTCGCGCGGCGGCGGGAACGCCGGTGGCTTCGGTGGCGGTCGCGGTGGCGGCGGCGGTGGCGGCTTCACCGGTGGCGTGGGCTTCGGCCGCATCCCCGCCGCGAACCAGAACAACCAGTCCGGCAGCAGTGGTGGCACCGGCTCACCCGGTGGCAGCGCCGGCGTGGTGGGCGACGGTCGTTCCGGCGCGGGTGCCGCGGCGGCGGCCTCGTCCGCGGCGACCGGCAACCAGACCAGGGCGTTCCAGAACCCGCTCGCGATGGGTGCCGCGCCGATGGCGGCCGGCGCGCCCGCGGCGGGTGGCCAGAACGACGAGCGCGAGCACAAGAGCGCGAGCTACCTGGAAGAGGACGACAACGTCTTCGGCCTGGACCGCAAGGCGGCCCCGCCGGTGATCGGTCAGTGAGTGAAAGACGCTTCACGGTCAGCGCGCAGGAGTTCTTCCTGCTGTGGCAGGCCGTGCACGGCGAGGACCGCGTCGTGCCGCTCGGAACGCCCCACGTCGGGGCCACCCGCGCGGCACGGCGGCGGCTCGCCGAGCAGAGCTCCCAGACGCTGTACGCGCGGGGTCTCGGCACGATCGACCGCCCCGACGACTACCTGAGGACGCTCATCAGCGGCCTCGGCGAGTTCGACCGGGCGCTCGAGATCGCGTACTTCAAGGGCACCGAGCTGGCGCGCGGACTCGCGTGCGCCGGCTGGAGCGGGTCGTTCGCCGCGCGGGTGAACGGCCAGGTCCACCTGCGGGAGTTCCGCCCCAACGCGCTGGCCTCCGCCACCGTCTCCTCGCTGCCCGGCCTGGCGCCGGGCAGCGGCCGGTCGGTCAACGTGCGGTGGGACGACTACCTCCGCGCGGGCCAGGCGGGCGAACGCGAAGGCGTGCAGGCGTTCCTGGACGTCCTGCGCGACGCCGGCATCCGCGAGCCGGAGGCGCACACGCTGATGCGGATCGTCACCAACCGCATCGGCGGCGGCGAGCTCGGCCTCACCGCCCGCAACCGCGACGGCGTGCCCCGCCCGACCGGCCGCTCGGTGTCCTGGCTGGACACCCGCGAGGGCCGCTACCTGCTGCGCAGGCACGACGGCTGGCTCGTGCTGGCCCCGGCCGACCAGGCCCGCCTGACCTCGGCCGTGGACGAGCTGCTGGCCGGCTGAGCCCCACACCACCGGGCGCGTTCTTGTCCGCGAACGCCACATGGACGAGCCGCGTTCCACCGGCTACACATGGGGCATGACCGACACCGACGTCGAACTGCTGTGGCGCCCGGACCCCACGAGGGACAACGGGATGACCGCCTTCAGGTCGTGGTTGCGCGACCGCGGCCACGACTTCCCCGACTACGAGTCGCTGTGGGAGTGGTCCGTCTCCGACCTCGAGGGGTTCTGGGGCGCCATCGCCGCGTATTTCGACGTCTCGTTCCACGCGCCGTACGAGCGGGTGCTGGCCTCTGACGAGATGCCCGGCGCCACCTGGTTCCCCGGCGCGACCCTGAACTACGCCGAGCACGCGCTGCGCCGCGGTGCCGACGACGACCTCGCAGTGATCTTCCACCGCGAGGACGGCCTCACGTACTCGCTCACGTTCGGCGCCCTGCGCTCCCGCGTGGCCGCTTTCCGTGCCGCGCTGGCGTCCCTGGGCGTCTCCGCGGGCGACCGGGTGGTCGCACTCGTCCCGAACGCCCCGGAGGCCCTGGTGGCCTTCCTGGCCGCCGCCTCGCTCGGCGCCACGTGGTCGTCGTGCTCCCCGGACTTCGGCGCACGCGCCGTCGCCGACCGCTTCACCCAGATCTCGCCGGCGGTGTTCGTCGCCGTCTCCGGCTACGTCTACAACGGACGGTCGTTCGACTGCCGCCCGGTCGTCGAGGAGATCCGCTCGCAGATCCCGTCGCTGCGCGCGACCGTGCTGATCGACTACCTGGACAACGGCGCGTCGCTGCCGGACACGCTGTCGTTCTCGGAGCTGCTGGCGGACAACGAGGACGCGGCCCTGGAGTTCACGCCGGTGCCGTTCGACCACCCGCTGTGGGTGCTCTACTCCTCCGGCACCACGGGCCTGCCCAAGGGCATCGTGCACGGCCACGGCGGCATCGTGCTGGAACACCTCAAGATGCTCGCCCTGCACAGCGACCTCGGCCCCGGCGACCGCTTCTTCTGGTTCACCACCACCGGCTGGATGATGTGGAACTACCTGGTGTCCGGCCTGCTGGTGGGCACCACGGTCGTGCTGTTCGACGGCAGCCCGGCCCACCCGTCGCTGGACACGTTGTGGCACCTGGCCGAACAGCACCGCGTCACCTACTTCGGCACCTCGGCCCCGTACGTCCAGTCGTGCCTGAAGGAGGGCCTCGAACCGGCGTCGCGCTACGACCTGACGGGCCTGCGTGTCGTCGGCTCCACCGGCGCCCCGCTGACGCCGGAGGGCTTCCGCTGGATCGCCTCCGCCGTCGGCAAGGACGTCCAGATCGCCTCGGTCTCCGGCGGCACCGACCTGTGCACCGCCTTCGTCGCCGCCGCCCCCGACCGCCCGGTGTGGCTCGGCGAGCTGTCCTGCCGCGCCCTCGGCGCCGCCGTGCACGCCTTCGACGAGACCGGCACCCCGCTGACCGACGCGGTGGGCGAGCTCGTGATCACCCGTCCGATGCCGTCGATGCCGGTCTTCTTCTGGGGCGACGAGGACGGCTCGCGCCTGCGTGACGCCTACTTCGACACCTACCCCGGCATCTGGCGCCACGGCGACTGGATCCGCATCACCCCGCGCGGCTCCGCCGTGATCTACGGCCGCTCCGACTCGACCCTCAACCGCGGCGGCGTCCGCATGGGCACCTCCGAGTTCTACCGCGTCGTCGAGTCCGTCGACGGCGTCGCCGACTCCCTGGTGATCGACACCTCCGGCGTCACCGAGGGCGAGCTGCTCTGCTTCGTGGTCCTCGACGGCGTCTCCTTGTCCGACGTGGAACCGTTGTTGCGCAAGGAACTCCGTTCCTCGCTCTCCCCGCGCCACGTCCCGAACCGCTTCGTCGCCGTCAGCGAGATCCCGCGGACGCTGAACGGCAAGAAGTGCGAGGTCCCGGTCAAGAAGATCCTCGCTGGAGTGGCCGTCGACCGCGCCGTGAGCCGCGACGCCCTGCGCAATCCCGAGGCCCTCCAACCGTTCCTGGAACTCGCCGCGGAATGATCTAGGTCACTCCGGTGGCGGTGAACAGGCGTTTAACGCCCCTCCCGAGGCCTCTGAACGTGCTCTGACCAGCGCGTTCCATGCTTCGAGGGGGGCGTTTTGCAAGTCGGTTGAGGACCTGTGTAACCTATGTCCCGTGGCCGAGGATGGTCCCGGGAGGCTTCGCCTAGTCTGGTCTATGGCGCCGCACTGCTAATGCGGTTTGGGGTAACCCCCCATCCCGGGTTCAAATCCCGGAGCCTCCGCAAGGCCGAGCCTCTAGGGGATCGGTTATAATTGAAGAACATGCGCTCGTAGCTCAACGGATAGAGCATCTGACTACGGATCAGAAGGTTGCAGGTTCGAATCCTGCCGAGCGCACCAGATCAGAAGAGCCCCTGTTCGCGGAAATCGCGGACAGGGGCTCTTCCGTTGTCGGCTTTGGCGTTCGCCGAATCCGATCGCCCCGTCGGCCCGTTGCGAGCTACGTCACACCTGCGTCGGCTAGAGCGCTGCGGAGTGCTGATGCCGCACGCAGGTGCGCCGAGGGCGGTCACTGCGGCAGAGTTCACCCCGTGGATCAGCGCGAGATCATGCAGCGGGCGCTCGGCGTCCTGACGCTCACCTACGACGCGGAGGCGGGGGAGTCGAGCGACTACCTGCGCACGGCGCTCAAGTCCTTGCAGGAGGGTGTGTTCAGCTACGAGGTCAAGGTCGACGGCGAGCTGAACGAGGCTGGCGCCCAAGCCCTCAAGCAGGCGATGGACCAGGTGCTGTCGCAGTTCGGGTGGTTCACGGCCGGGCTGCTCTACGCGTTCCACGGGGTCGCGCAGGCCTACGAGAACGACTGCGAGGACGCCGACGTCCAGGACGTGCTGAAGCAGCTTGCCCTCAGGCTCGCTGACTGAGTTCCGCGCGGACGCCGTCGGAGAACGGGGTCCACGCCTCGACCGCCCACGGCCCGAACCGCAGGTCCGTCAGCGCGACGCAGGCCGCCGCGAGGTCCGGGTCGACCCACAGGAACGTGCCGGACTGGCCGAAGTGCCCGAACGTGCGCGGCGAGTGCGTGCGACCGGTCCAGTGCGGCGACTTGCCGTCGCGGATCTCGAAGCCGAGGCCCCAGTCGTTCGGCTTCTGCATGCCGTAGCCGGGCAGCACTCCGTTGAGGCCGGGGAAGACGACCGAGGTCGCCTCGCGCACCAGCTCGGCGGAGACCAGCTTCGGCGACAGCAGCTCTGCGGCGAACAGCGCCAGGTCGGCCGCGCTGGACTCGGCACCGGCACCCGCGCTGCCGACCAGTGCCGACGAGGTCATGCCCAGCGGCGCGAACACGGCCTCGTGCAGGTACCGCGGGAACGGGATCTCGCAGGCCTCGGCGACGAACGCGGCGAGCACGTCGAAACCCGCGTTGGAGTAGATCCGCCGCGTGCCCGGCTCTGCCTGGACCTCGGGCTTGTCGAACGCGTACCCGGCCGTGTGCGCGATCAGGTGCCGCACGGTCGCCCCCGGCGGGCCGGCGGGCTGGTCCCACTCGACCGCGCCCTCCTCCACGGCCACGAGCACCGCGTACGACGTCAGCAGCTTCGTCACCGAGGCCAGCCCGAACACGCGCTGCTGATCGCCCAGCGACGCCACCACGGACCCGCCGGACACCACGGCCACGGCCACGTTCTCGGCCGGCCACGACGCTGCCACTTCGACGCTCTGCATGGGTCAGACGTTAACGTTCGGGGGTGACAGTCCGGGAACTGATCGTCCTGGGAACGGCCAGCCAGGTTCCCACGCGCCAGCGCAACCACAACGGCTACCTGCTGCGGTGGGACGGCGAGGGCCTGCTGTTCGACCCCGGCGACGGCTCCCAGCGGCAGCTGCTGCGCTCGGGTGCGGCCGCGAGCGACATCACCCGGATCTGCATCACGCACTTCCACGGCGACCACTGCCTGGGCGTGCCCGGCATCGTCCAGCGCCTGAGCCTCGACCGCGTGCCGCACACCGTCCACGCGCACTTCCCGCGGTCGGGCGCGCACTTCTTCGAACGCCTCCGGTACGCGAGCGCCTTCTACGACGCCGCGGACGTCAAGGAGGAGCCCGTGCACGACGACGGCCTCGTCGCGGAGGGGAAGTTCGGCCGGTTGGAGGCCTACCGGCTCGACCACGGCATCGACTCGTTCGGCTACCGGCTGGTCGAGCCCGACGGCCACCGCATGCTGCCCGAAAAGCTCGCCGAGCACGGCATCCGGGGCCCGCTGGTCCGCGACCTGCAACGCGACGGCGTCCTCAACGGTGTCCGGCTCGCCGACGTGAGCGAACCGCGGCCAGGCCAGCGGTTCGCGTTCGTCATGGACACCCGGCTCTGCGACAACGTCTACGAGCTCGCCGACCGGGCCGACCTGCTGGTGATCGAGTCGACCTACCTCGCCCGCGACACGAGGCTGGCCGGCGACCACGGCCACCTCACCGCCCAGCAGGCCGCCCGCGTCGCCAGTGAGAGCGGCGTCCGCAAGCTCGTGCTGACCCACTTCTCGCAGCGCTACGACGACCCCGCCGAGTTCCACGCCGAGGCGGCGGCGGAGTTCGACGGCGAGATCGTCGTGGCGAAGGACCTCGACCGGGTCCCGGTGCCGAAGCGGGTTACCGGGCCACAGCGGCCCACTGGTCGCTGACGATCTCCGTCAGCGTCGAGTGCGCGGGCTCCCAGCCCAGCGACCGCAGCCGGGAGATGTCGGCGCGCTGCACCGTGACCTCGTCGGGGTTCGCCGCCCGCCAGGTCACGTCCACCGGCCGCCCGGTGACCTCCTCGACGGTCGCCAGCACCTCCCGCACGGACGCGGACGTCCCGCCGACGTTGTACACGGCGGACTCGCCGACCTCACAGGCGTCCAGCGCCGTCACGAAGGCGGCGGCGACATCCCGCACGTGGACGAACTCGCGCACCGCCGACCCGTCGCCGTAGACCTCCATCCCCGGCGCCTGCCCAGCCGCCGTCGCCACGGCCCGCGTGATCACCCGAGTGGTGTCGGTGTCACCCCCTCCAGCGACGTTGAACAAACGCAGCGTGGCCGCCCCGATCTGCCCTGACCGCGCCGCCCACGCCACGAGGTCCTCCGCGGCCGCCTTCGTCGCGGCGTACGGGGAGGAGGGCTCGCGGACCGAGTCCTCCGTCAGGGTGGCGTCGTCCGGCCGGTACACCCCGGCCGTCGACGCGAGGAGGAACCGCTGGCCGCGCAACGCTTTCAGCAGGTTGAGCGTCCCGGCCACGTTGGTTTCGTAATATGAGAGTGGATCTTGGAACGACTCCCTGACCCGCGCGAGACCCGCCAGGTGGATGACGGCGTCGACGTCCGTCACGTGGAACGGCTCCATGAGCCGCTGACGGAACACAACTGGTTCATGTCCGTGAAACCGCAGCTCACGCACCACAACTTGGCCCACGTACCCAGTGGCACCGGTCACTAGAACTCGCACGAGTTGACCCTAAAGGTGCACCCGAGTTGGGCCGATAACACACGTGTGAGTTACCCCCATCGCGCTGTGCACACAAGCATCGCCGGACTCCTGCACGACGTGGCCGTGCGCGAGTTCAAGCGGCAGGAGTTCCTGCGCAACGTGGCCGACATCGTGGGCGCCGCACCCACGCCCGGTCCCGCAGAGCTCACCGCGCCGCTGCCCGCGATCAACTCCAGGCGCAGCTTCCTCAACCGCGTTGACCAGGTCCTTCGGGACGCGGCACGCTCGCTGTAGAGCGCAAGATCGAACACTGATCAACCTGTGGCCGGGCCTGCGCCGACGCCGTAGCGGACAGGCCCGCCGCAACATTCATCCGGCCGTTGCCGGACCGTGCTTCGACACACATACCGGGTGGCTCTACGCTACGCGTCACCCGGCGATCGCCGGTCGCATCCTTCTGCTTCTCTCAAAGCGGGTTCTCGGCGATGGATCATGTCTTCGCAGCGCTCAACGAGCGCTTGGGCGGATTGTTCGGTGACCGGTTGGTCGTGCTGGCCGGTGGTACGCGTTTGGCGAAACGGGCGCATGAGCTCCATGCGCTCGGTGCCCGCCATACGCTCGTGCTGGATACCGACGATCATGCCCCGCTTCATGATTCCGAGATCGCCCGATGGGTGTCGCTGGGCATCAAGGGTGGCTTCGTCGCGGTCGAGCAGCGCCGTCTCGGCAAGCTGCTGACCAAGCCGAGTGCCGAGGTGCGCGCGATCCTGGGCGACTTCGACCCGGCGGCGGAAGCCGTCGTGATCAGCACGCCCTACAACGAGATCGACACCTTCCAGGGCCGCCCGGTGCTCAACGCGCGGCGTCGTGAGTGGGTGGAGCTCGAGAACAAGACCACCATCGACGCGCTCTGGGACGAGCTCTCCGCCCCGCGCGCGCCCGCGCTGGTGTTCGACCTCGACTTCGAACGGCTCTGGGGCGCCTCGGAGATCCTGGACCGCGGCGCCGGCGTCGTGTGGTCCGGCGACGGGCCCGCGATCAACGGTGGCGCGAACTTCGTGCGCCGCGTGCGGTCCTACGAGGAGGCCAAGGACGCCTTCGAGGTGCTCGCCCCCAAGTGCGAGCAGGTGCGCGTGATGCCGTTCCTGGAAGGCATTCCGGTGAGCGTGCACGGCATCGTGTTCCCCGACGGCACGGCGGTGCTGCGCCCGATCGAGATGGTCGTGCCGCGCCGCCAGGGCCAGGCGAAGTTCCTCTACGCCGGCTGCGCGTCCTACTACGACCCGCCCGTGTGGATCCGCGACCAGATGCGCAACCTCGCGCGCCGCGTCGGCGAGCACCTGCGGTCCACTGTCGACTACCGCGGCACGTTCACGCTGGACGGCATCGCGACCGAGGACGGCTTCCTGCCGACCGAGATCAACACCCGCTACGGCGGCGCGATGGTGTGCTTCGAGGACGCCGTCCCGTCGCTGCCGCTCGCGCTGGTCCAGGTCGCACTGGTGGCGGGCTGGGACCTCGGCGTCTCGTCCATGCAGTTCGAGGAGCACGTGCTGTCCGCGGCGGACGGCCTGCGTTCCGGCGCGGTCGGTGCCAACGTCCGCGCGGTGCAGCCCACCGAGGTCGACGAGCGCCGGGTGGTCTTCACCGGCTGGGCGTGCCGCCTGGCGCACCCCGAGGAGCCCGCGCACGCGACGCTGCGGCTGAGCCCGTCCCCGATCGGCGGCCGGCTCGACCTCGACCTGCACCGGGAGAACATGCCGGTCGGCGCGCCGGTGGCCGCGCTGACCGTGGCGGCGTTCGCGCTGGCCGACCAGGAGTGGGGGACCGGCCTCGGCGCCCTCGAACCCGCGATCGCCGTCGAGGACGCCCAGCCGCTCGAACAGCAGCACGAACAGGAAGCCGTCATCGCCTGACAGCTCTGTCCGTTTGTCCGCACGCGGGGACCTTTCGTACGCCAGGAGCGTGCGAAAGGTCCCCGCGTGGCACCTCGAAGGCGTTACCAGGCGCCCTCGTCGCCGTACGAGGCGACGAGGGCGAAGTGGTAGCCCATCAGCGCCGCGGTGACCTCGCGCGGCTGGTGTGAGGGGCGCACGAGGCCTTCCCCGAGCACCTTGGGGCGGGGCTCCACCGCCTCCGGGGTCCGCTTCAGCAGCGCGAGCGCGATCTCGGCGGCTTCGGCGAGCACGTCGTCCTCGTCGTCGAGCATGTCCTGCACGAGCCCGACGACGAACGCGGGCAGCTCCTCCGGCACCGCGCACGCCAGCGCCACCAGGCACCCGACCCGTTCGGACGCCAGCGCCTCGAAGATCTTCGGCGCGCCCTGGGCGACGGCGTGCCGGGTCTGCGTGAGCCAGTCCGGCGCGGTGCGGGGCAGCTCGCGGCCCAGCGCGTTCCACCGCCGGTGCGTGCGGCGGCCGTCCTCGGTGAACCCCTTGCCCGCCAACGCGAGCGCCGCCAGCAGGAAGATCACCCGGTCCCGCACGTCCGCGGCGACCTTGTACGAGGCCCCCAGCTCGACCAGGAACGGCACCGCGCAGAACGACGCCTCCGACACCGTGTCCTCGGTCAGCAGCCGGTCGGCGAGCGAGCCGAACGCGTCCAGCCTGACCTCAGGCGACGGGTCCATCAGCGCACGCAGCAGGCGTGGGAGACGACCGGCGCCGCCACGGCCGTCGTAGACCTCGACCCAGGAAATCCTGTCGAGTCCGCGCAACGGGTCAGGCCGTTGCCAGGCACGCGGCAGCTCCATGCGCGGAAACCTACGGGATGTCCGCCACAGCCATGAGAAGCCTCGCCCGTACGATCTCGCCGTGTCCTTCTCGGTGGCCGACATCTTCTCGGGAGCGGGCGGGATGAGCTTCGGCTTCCACGCCCACCGCGACTTCCGGGTCGTCGGTGCGGCGGACGCCCAGATCGGCAAGCCCTCGTCCCGGCTGGGCTCGTTGCGCTGCAACGACACCTACCGGGCGAACATCGGCGTCGATCCGCTGGAGGTCGACCTCGCCCGCATCTCGCCCTCGGCGTTGCGCGAGGTGTGGGGGCTGCGCCGCGGCGAGCTGGACGTGCTGCTGGCCTGCCCGCCGTGCTCCGGCTTCAGCCGCATCACCGCCGCGAACCACGTGCGTGACGACCCGCGCAACTCGCTGGTCGGCCGGATCGCCGTCTACGCGGAGGAGCTGCGGCCCAGGACGATCCTGGTCGAGAACGCCCGCGAGCTCGTGAAGGGCAAGCAGCGCCACCACTTCGACCAGCTCGCCGAGTCGTTGACCAAGCTCGGCTACGACGTCACCGGCGGCACGCACCTGCTGTCCGACTACGGCCTGCCCCAGCTCCGCGAGCGGACGCTGATGGTGGCCGTGGACGCCGGCCTGCCCATGCGCACGCTGGACGACGTGTGGGAGGGCCTGCAGCTGCGCCCGTCCGCCGCCACCGTGCGCCGCGCGATCGGCAAGCTGCCCCCCGTCGAGGCCGGTGTCGCCCACCCGGACGACCCGATCCACGTGTCGCCCACGTTCTCCCAGGACCGCAGCCTCGACCGGATGCGCGCCATTCCCGCGGACGGCGGTTCGTGGGCCGACCTGCTGCGCTCACCGGACACCGCCGAGTTGTTGAACCCGGCACAACGCAAAATCGTCGAGGAGCAGAACTGGGGCTCCCACCCCGACGTCTACGGCCGGATGTGGTGGGACAAGCCGGCCCGCACCATCAAGCGCGAATGCGGCCACGTCGGCAACGGCCGTTATGCCCACCCCGACCAGCACCGCCTCTGCACGGTCCGCGAGATGGCGCTGCTGCAGGGCTTCCCGCGGCAGTTCAAGTTCGACGTCTCCATTCTCGGCAACGCCTACCGCCACGTGGGCGACGCCGTTCCGCCGCTCATCGCCTACCAGCTGGCCGGCCTCACGAAGTGGATTCTCACCGGCGTCCGCCCGGAACCCCGCGAGCTGTGCCTGCGCGGCACCTCCTTGCGCCCGGGTGACATTCGTCCCACAGTCGTCACCGAATTGGTGGCCTGAGGTTGAACCGCGAGCGTTCCGGGTACGTAGCGGGACGCCGCAAAAGATAACTGTTGGGCAACGAATTTATCGTCACCTGACAAAACCTGTGCATCAACCATCGATCCACTGTGGATCCTTTTCGATGGTTTTCGCAGGTCGCTGACGGTTTGTCGTGATCTTCATACCTCGCTCGATCGGGTGACCCCCATCGGCTAACGTCCCGCTCGCTTCCTGTCGTTTCGGTGTCGACTTCGGAGTCCACCGCCTCGACCGAAGTACTCGACTTTTCCTGCGTTCGGGCTAACTTCAGCGAGCAAGGAGACCCATGGCTTCCCGGTTGAGGATCGGCGCGGCGCTGCTCGGCGCTGCCGCCGTCCTGTCTTTCTCCGCCCTGCCTGCTTCGGCAGACGTCGTCGTCAAGCCCATCGAGGGCGACTGGCAGTGGGGCCACGACGTCTACCTCGTGCCCAATGTCGGCAACACCCCTCCCCGGCACAACGACGAGTTCAGCACCGGCCTGATCGGCGTCGAGCTCAAGGAGGACGGCAGGAAGGACCGCTTCCAGGCGTACTGCGTGGAGCTGCCGACCGACCTCCAGAAGGGCAAGCCCCTCCACGAGGTGCCGTGGGACAAGCACCCCAACCCGAAGAGCAAGTTCACGGAGAACGCGGGCAAGGTCCTCTGGATCCTGACCAACTCGTTCCCGACCAAGTCCGTCGACGACGTCAACGAGAAGTTCGGCGAGGGCAAGAAGCCGTACGACGACCGCGAGATCATCGCTGCCACGCAGGCGGCGATCTGGCACTTCACCGACGGTGCCCAGCTCGACGAGGCCAGGGAGCTCGCGGGCGGCCCGAAGGGCGGCGGCGCTGACCTGGTCAAGCTCTACAACAAGTTCGTGAAGGAAGCCGTCAGCATCGAGCAGCAGCCGAACCCGACGCTGCAGATCGACCCGGCCGACGCCAAGGGCAAGGCCGGCGAGAAGATCGGCCCGTTCAAGGTCACCACGACCGCGTCCGAGGTCCAGCTGACCGCGAAGCTCCCCAAGGGCGTCACGATCACCGACGCCCAGGGCAACCCGCTCACCATCACGCAGTCCGGTGACGAGCTCAAGGCCAAGGCGCAGAACACCAAGGACAAGGTCTCCGAGTTCTTCGTGAACGTCCCGGCCGACGCCGCCGCCGGCAAGGCCGAGCTGAAGGCCAAGGCCGAGGCCGAGCTGCAGGCCGGTCGCCTGTTCGTGTCCGAGGACGCGAACCTGAAGACCCAGTCGCTCGTCATCGCCAAGGACTCCAAGGTCACCGTCGAGAAGCCGGCCAAGGCCGAGTGGACCGCGGCCCCGGTCGTGACGCAGCCGTCGACCCCGTCGTCCACGCCGCCGTCCACGCCGTCCACGACGCCGTCGTCCTCGGCCCCGACCACCACGACGACCCCGGCCGCCCCCGCGCCCGGTGGCTCCGGTGACGAGGACCTCGCCTCGACCGGTGCGTCCATCCTGTGGCCGCTCGTCGGCGGGCTCGTGCTCGTCGGTGGTGGCGTGGGTGCGCTGCTCCTCGTGCGGCGGAAGAAGGCCGGCGCCTGATTTGAGCGCCTGATAGACGAACGCCCCCTGGGTCCGCGCCGGTCCAGGGGGCGTTTGCTTTGTCTTTCTGGGGCTCCGCCCCAGACCCCGACACTCCCAAAGAAGCCGGCCAGCGCCGTGAGCGGGTAGATGGCACGCCTGTTGCTTAGGGCGGCTGCCGGTTCGTCTAGCTCTCACGGAGCGAGCCAGACCTGAGGAGGGGTGTCAACCGGGCGAAAAGCGTGCCCGGTTGACACCCCTCCTCAGGCCCGGCAGACGATCGGAGCGCTAGACGGGGAAGCCACCCACCGCGGAACCGCCGTTGAAGAGCTCTGAACGCCTCGCCTTCGGCTCGATCACACGCCTCGCTTCCGTCTCGATCACATGCCTCGCCTTCGGCTCGCTCAGTTCGTCTTCCCCCGCCTCGCTCAGGCCGCTGCGCGGCGGCCGGTCGGCGCGCTCGAACTGTCAGACCCCCTGAGTACGTTGGGTCGCGGGGGGCCCACCAGCGCGGGGGACCCCTGCGTGAGCCTGCCGGGCGAAGGCGCGAAAACTGTCGGACCCCCTGAGTACGTTCGGACGCGGGGGACCCAGAACCACAGGGGACCCCCGCGCGAGCCTGCAAAAGCACGCGCAGGGGATCCCGCCAGCGAACGCCCGAACGCCCGAGCGCGGCGGCCTAGCGGCGGCTCAGGCCCGCCACGCTGATGTCGCCGTCTGCCACCGCCACGTCCCGCTGCGACGAAGCGCCCGAGAAGATCGCGCGTGCCGGGTCGCGGAAGTTCTCCACCACCTCGACGCGCTGCACGGGCTTGGCCGTGGGGATCACGGTTTCCGCCTCCCAGGTCCGGCCGAACCGCACGAGGTAGGTCAGGACGTTCGGCTTGCCGTCCTCCGTGGCGTACACGCGCCACGTGAGGGGGCTGACGGGTTCGATTTCGCGGGTGCGCAGGCCGCGGGCGACCTCGCGGGTTTCCCAGGTGCGGCCGGTCCACGTTGACAGGTAGTTGTGCAGCGGGCCGTTGTCGGGGTCGCCCGTGAACCACAGCACGAACGGGCGGCCGAGCGTGGTGCCGACCTGCTGGATGTAGTCGGGGGACTTGACGTTGTTCGGCAGGGTCAGCGGGGTTTCCGCGATCTTCAGGAAGGACTCCTGGTCGGTGTCGTCGATCTGGGTGCCGAGGTCGCGGCCGGACGCCGAGTAGAAGTGCAGGGTTCGCGGGTCGAACCACGTGTAGTACAGGTTGCGGTGGTAGCGGTCGTGCTTGTGGCCCTCGAAGCCGCCGCCGGCGAGTGTGTAGGCGATGCGCACGCGGCCGGAGTCCTCCAGGCGGAGCTGGCCGATGTAGATCTCGTTCATGTTGTCGGCGCGGGCGGTGGAGCCGATCGCGAAGCGGTCGCCGGTGAGGTCGGTGGAGGTCTTCCACGTCCTGCCGTTGTCCTTGGACACCACGTACAGCATCGGGCGGGTGTCGGTCGGGACCGACGGGTCCAGGTCGCCGGAGGTCTCGCGGTAGAACACGTAGATCGTGCCGTCGCGGGTCACGAACGGCATCGGGTACGTGGCGGCGTTCTTGGAGATCACGGTCTCCTCCCACGTGCCCTCCGCCGAGTGCGGCTGCGGGGAGCGGGACATCCGCAGCTCGACGTTGTGCATGCCGCGGAAGACCAGCAGGTGGCCGTCACGGGCCTGGACCATCGTCGGGTAGTTGTGCGAGTCGGCGTCGCCGTCGGCGATGCGGCTGGGGGCCGACCACGTGGACCTGCGGTGGTCGTACGTCTGGACGTAGCTGTCCTCGTACTGGCCGGCCCACGAGATGAAGGTCTTGCCGACCTTCTGGTCGTGGACGCCGCCCGCGACCGGGCGGCGGTCGCTCCTGGCCGCGACGTTCGTGGCCGTCGTCGTCACCGTGAAACCCGCGGGTCCGGCCGTGGCGTTGGCCGAGGGGACTGCGACCAGCGGCAGCAGCAGTGCAGCGGACATAACTCCACGCAGGAGCCGTGTCATGTGGCGTTCCTCCTGGATCTGGCCGCGACGGCGGCCGACCAGGCGGCGGCGTGGTCATCATCGTGGCCGCGGAGCCGACTTGTCCAGGTGGAAGTAGCGTGATCGCGGCCTAGCAGAACGTGGGGGGCTCTCGGGTACCCTGCGTCAGGAGCGGAGGAGCACCACATGAACTTCGACGAGATCAAGAACAAGGCACTCGACCTGGCTCAGGAGCACCACGAGCAGGTCGACAAGGGTGTCGACGCGGCGGCGGGCTTCGTCGCGCAGAAGTTCGGTCACGAGGAGCAGGTCGGCTCGGTTGCCGAGAAGCTCAAGGACATCCTTCCAGGTGGATGAGTGAACTCCTTCAACGCCACTGACGCCGGGCGGGTCACCTCGAACGTGGAGGCCCGCTCTCCTTCTGCACGCAGGCCGGAGATGATCACCTGGCAGGGCCTCCACGAGCCCCGCCTGGAACAGGTCAGGCTCCTGCTGTCGAGCGACCAGCGCCTGCGTGCGTCCGGCCGGCTGGTCGCGGCCGGCCCCGACGAGCAGTTCAACGCCTCCTTCGAGGTGTCCGTCGGCGAGAGCGGCCAGGTCAACCGGCTGCTGCTGCGCACGGCCACGGTGCTGGAGGAGCGGCAGTGCTCGCTCAGCCGCACCGAGGACGGCGCCTGGCTCGTCGACCACGGCCAGGGCAGCAAGCGCGAGACGTTCAACGACGCCCTCGACGTCGACGTCCAGTTCTCCGTGCTGTTCAACGCCATCCCCATCCGGCGGCTCGGCCTGCACCGCGAGGAGGGCGAGCACCAGCTGCCCGTCGTGCGGGTCTCGCTGCCCGACCTCACGGTCCGCGCGGTCACCCAGGCCTACAAGACGGTCTCGGTCGGCGACGAGGTCTCGGTGGTGCGGTTCAAGAGCGGCGGGTTCGAGCAGAACATCAAGGTCGACCAGAACGGCCTGGTGCTCGACTACCCGTTGATCTCGAAGCGCATCTGACCGGGCAGAACGCCTCGGACAGCAGCGTTCCGGCGCACCCCTCGGGGTGCGCTCGGAGCGAGAGGTGGGGGCGTGCCGGTGTTCTGAGCAGCAGCGGCCGCTAGACCCTGACCGCCACCGCGACGCCCTGGCCCACGCCGACGCACGCGGCCGCGATGCCCACGCCGCCACCTCGTTGCCGCAGGTGGCGGCACACGTCGATGATCACGCGCGGCATCGAGGCGCCGAGCGGGTGCCCGTAGGCGATGGCGCCGCCGTGCACGTTGACCTTCTCCTTGTCGATCTCCGGCAGGTGGTGCAGCACCGACAACGCCATCGCGGCGAACGCCTCGTTGATCTCCCACAGGTCGACGTCGGCCGCGTCGAGGTGCAGGCGCTTCAGGAGCTTCCTGATCGCGGACACCGGCGCGACGGTGAACCGGTGCGGCTCCTCGCCGGTCGTGGCGCTGCCCAGCACCTCGCCCAGCGGTTCCACGCCCAGCTCGGCCGCGAGCGCCTCGGTGCCCATCAACGCGGCCAGCGCGCCGTCGTTGAGCGGTGAGGCGTTGCCGGCGGTCACCGAGCCGTTCTCGGCGAACGCGGGCTTGAGCTTGGCGAGCTTCTCGGCGCTGGTGTCGGCGCGGACGTTCTCGTCACGGCGCACGGCCGAGCCGTCGGGCAGCTGCACGGGGAACGCGAAACCCTCGTGCACACCCGCGTCCCACGCCGCCGCGGCACGCCGGTGCGACCGCAACGCGAAGTTGTCCATCTGCTCGCGCGTGATGCCGAGCTCGTGGGCCACGGTCTCGGCGGCCAGGCCCAGCGGCACGGTGTAGTGCTTGGGCATGCGCGGGTTGACCAGCCGCCAGCCCAGCGCCGTGGACACCGTTTCCACCCGATCGGGGAACGGCTTGTCCGGCCGCGCCGTCACGAACGGGGCCCGGCTCATGCCCTCGACGCCGCCCGCGATCAGCAGGTCGGCATCACCCGCGACCAGCGCCCGCGCGCCCTGGATGATCGACTCGCCGCCGGAGGCGCACAGCCGGTTCAGCGTCACGCCCGGCACGCTCACCGGCAGCCCCGCCAGCAGCACCGCCATGCGCGCCACGTTGCGGTTGTCCTCACCCGCGCCGTTCGCGTCGCCGAGCAGCACGTCGTCGATGCGCGCGAGGTCGAGGCCGGGGTGGCGGCGCAGCAGGTCGACGATCGGCAGTGCGGCGAGGTCGTCCACCCGGATGCCGGACAGACCACCCCGGTATCGGCCGAACGGCGTACGGGCTGCGTCGAGGATCAAAGCGCGGGCCATGGCCCCATCTTGCGGTACTAGGGCTTCAGCAAGAAGGGAACGTAACCCGTTTCGGGGTGTGCCTCCGGGTCGGTGCTGAACGCCCTGACCTCGATCGCGTGCGGCCCCTCGACCATGGAGCCGGTGTTCAGTGAGATCCGCCACCGGCCCGCGCCGGCGGGTCCGTCGGCCGTGGTGGGGACGGTCGCGATGTGGTTGCCGTCGAGCCTGACCTCGAACCCGGCCAGGCCCGCGACCGCCGCGTCCAGCGCGGAGATCCGGATCTCCAGCACCACCCGGCCCCTGGTGAGCGCGGCACCGTTCGGGACGGGCTGACCGCCGGAGTCGAGCACCTCGGCGACGGGGTCGGCCAGTGACGGGCGGGCGTCCACGAGCGGCGTGCCGGGGTCGCTCTTCGAGATGCCGGAGGTGCGGCTCGTGAGCTCCACGTCCGTGTGCGTGACCTGGACGCGTTCGGCGGTGGCGAGCTGCACGTCCAGGCTGTCGGTGAAGGCCTCCGCCGGCAGGTCGGCCACGGCCGGGTACTCGGCGCCGGGCTTCCACGCCTGACCTTCGACGGCGGGCCGCAGCGGCACCTCGACGCCGTTGACCTTCACCCGGTCGACCGGCGGGCCCTCCCGCGAGGGGATGAGCGCGAGCCGCAGCTGTCCCGCGGTGACGTTCGGCAGCGGGGTGGTGGCGCTGGGCGCGGCGTCGACGCGCACGGCAGGAGGAGGCACGTTCGGCGGTGCCTCCGCGGCGCCCGCGCGGAAGCCGATCAGGTCGATGCCGGCCCTGAGCCGGTCACCGGCCAGCGCGGCGACCCCGACGAGCGCCGTCGCCTCACGCCACTGCGGCACGAACGGCGAGGTCGCGACCACCTCGCCGTCACGGTGCAGCTGGATGCCGCCGGAACCCAGCACCAGCTCCCAGCGCACGGTCATGCCCGGCACGGCAGCGGGGATCGGCCTGGTCACGACACCGTCGGGAACCAGTTCGGCGACCGAGTTGCCGGCCGCGTCGGTGCTGATCGTGGCACGGACGGCGGTCGGCAGCACCGGGTCACCCTGCACGCTCACCGGACCCGGAACCAGGTCCAGCAGCAGCTTCCCGCCGGTGCCGGGGGCGTCCGCCTCCACGACGAACCGGCTCTCGTCCGCGCCGCGCACGAACGGCGTGCGGGCGCGCAACGACACCGCGCGCGTGCCGCAGCTGGTGCCGATCACGAGCCGGTCGTGGTCGTCGCCGTCACCCGAGGTCGCACGGGCGCAGTCGGTGCGCTTGCCGAACCGCCAGAGCCTCTGGTCCGGCACCTCGTTGCCGTCGAACCGGTCGACGAACGAGTAGGGCGCGTTGTCGGCGCGTGGCGTCGCCTTCGTGACCGCGGGCTCGGAGTACTGGCCGAACGAGTCGACCGCGCGGACCTCGATCTGCTGCTCCTGCTCGTTGCGCAGGCCGTTGAGCTGGGTGCCGGGCCGGGTCACGAGCTTCGTGCGCTCGCCCCAGCGCACCTCGTAGGCGGGCGCCTCGCCGGTCCACGTGAGCTGCACGCGGTGGTTGCCGGGCCGGGCGGTGACGGCACCCGGTTTCGCGGGACGGCCCTGCGGGCTCGGCACGAGCACCTGGTCGGCCGCGAACGCCTTGAGCTTCGTCGGCGGCGGGGGAGCGGTGGGCGCGCTCGTGTTGTCGGTGTCCCTGAGGAGGACGACACCGATCACCAGGGCGAGGCCTGCGACGGCGAAGGCGACCCGCTTCATGTGGTCAAGCTAAGGCGTCGTGCGCAGCTCGAACACGGTTTCGGTGGTAACGGGTTCGCCATGATCCGCCGGAAGGACGCTCAGCTTGAGCCGGGGGCGGGCACCGAGGCGTGCGGCGTCGAGCCAGAACTCGTGCCGGCCGGGCACCGCGTTGCCCTGCTCGTTCGTCGGCAACGCGACGATGCGCCTGCCGTCGAGCTCCAGCTCGATGCCGCGGTGGCCGATGGCGTTGATCTCGGCGGTGACGAGGACGCGTCCGGTCCCCGGCAGCCGCTGCGGCGGCGCGGTGCCGTCCTCGTGCATGACCTGGAGGCGGGGAGGGCCGGTCTTGATGCCGCCCGGCCGGTCCGGGAGCCTCGGCAACGAGCCGGGCCGGCTCTCCGGCCTGCGGAACACCACGAGCTGCGCGTCCTTCGCCGCGCTGACCTTCCGGCTGGTCAGCGGCACGTCGGTGACTGCGGGAGCGCCGCCGTCGAGCTGGACGAGCTTCGCGGCGATGGCGTCGTCCGGCAGCTCGGTGGTGGCCGGGACGACCTCGGTGGGCACCGCGCGTTCCTCGACGCCGCCGACGCCGAACATGTCGAGGAAGCCGCCGCCGTCGATGCGGATCCGCGGGTGCATCAGCGGGGTCTTCAGCACGACCGCCTCACCCGCCACGACCACGCCGTCGCGCACCGCGAGCACGGCGTCGGGCAGCACCCGCAGCTCCCACCGGTGCCGCACGCCCGCGACCAGCCCGGTCAGCGGCGCGTCGCCGAGCTGGATCTGCCGGCCGCTGCGGGGCAGGTCGGGGTCGGCCACGATCCGCGTGCCCTGGGTGGTGATGTCGAGGCTGACCGCGCCCTTGGGCTGGAACTCCTGGTCCTTCAGGAAGTGCCACGGGTCGGGCAGCAACGTGAGCCGCACGTGGCTCGACTCGACCGCGCCGGCGACGCTGACGATCGCCCGCCCGACCGCGCCGTCCTGGCCGGGCACGCCGAACCGGATCGGCGTGTTCGACTGGAACATCGCCGTGCTGCAGTCGACGTCGACCCGCCTGCTCTGCCCGAACGGCCGCAGCCCCAGGCAGTTGTCCTCCGCCTCGACCCGCCACTTGCGCGGGTCGAGCGACTCGGGCCCGTCGAACCGGTCCGGCTGCCCGACCAGCTGGTCGTCCCACCGGTCGTTGTAGAGGTCCTTCGGCGTGGCGGCGATCATGAGCGGCTCCGAGCGGCGCCCGACCGCGTTGACCGCGCGGACCTCGACCCGGACCTCCTGGTCCGGCCGCAACCCGGCCAGCTCCACCTCGGGGTTCGGCACCAGCTGCTCGTTGCCGTTCCACCGCACCTCGTAGGCCGGCGCGCTCCCGGTCCAGCTGACCTGCAAGGCGTCCGCGTCGAGCGCCTGCGCCCTGGCACTCGCCGGCTTGACCGGCTCCTGCTGCCGCACGACCTGCACCTGGTCGTCGATCTCGCGCTTCAGGTTGTCCGGCGCGTCGCTCGCCCGCAGTGCGACCACAGCGGCCGCGACGAGCGCCAGTCCACCGAGCCCACCGGCGAGCGTCCGTCGATCCACCGGGAGACCCTACGACGTTTCCGCTGTGGCGGTGCTTCCGTTCAGCCCAACCACGCGCCCCCCGCGGGACCCGAGGTTGCGCAGCGCCGCGAGCGCCCCCGGCTTGGCCAGGTCGATCGTCACCGGGGTCCGCTGCGGCTGGTTGACCAGCGCGTTGCGGCCCTCGTGCCCCGCGTCGATGGTCTTGGCGAGCCCACCGGTGCTCGCGAGCGACCCCCGTGCCGCCCCCAGCCGCCCCAACGCGTCGTCCACCGCCGTGAGCAGCGCGTCCCGGTTCCCCTCGCACATCGCCCTGACGAGCTCCGGCCGGCTCCCCGCGACCCGCGTGCCGTCCCCGAAGCTGCCCGCCGCCAGCGCCAGCGCCAGCGGCCCGCCACCCGCACCGACCGCCGCCAGCACCGCGGCCAGGATGTGCGGCAGGTGGCTGATCCGCGCCACCGCCTCGTCGTGCTCCTCCGGAGTGGTGGGCACGACGTGCGCGCCCAGGTCCAGCGCGAGCCGCATGACGTCGTTCAGGTGGTCGTCCGCCTCCTCCGGCGTCACCACCCACGCGGCACCGCCGAACAGCGTCGCGCTCCCCGCGTCCCACCCGCTGCGGCTCGTCCCCGCCATCGGGTGCCCACCCACGAACCGCACCTGCGGCGCATACCGGTGCACGGCGTCGTGGACCGGCCCCTTCACGCTGGTCACGTCCGTGAGCCTGGTCCCCGGCGGAACCTTCCTGAGCAGGTCCGGCAGCGCGGGCAGGGGCACGGCGAGCACGACGAGCGCCTCGGGGTCGCGACCGAGTGCCTCCTCGACGGAGACGACCTCGAAGCCCTCGCCGCGCGCCCTGTCCGCGTCCTCCCTGCTCGCCGTGGCACCCCACACCGTGCGCCCGGCCGCCTTGGCGCCCCGCAGCACGGACCCGCCGATCAGTCCCAGTCCGATCACGCACACGCTTCGCACG
This sequence comes from Nocardia sp. NRRL S-836, assembly GCF_001279525.1. Lineage (GTDB taxonomy): Bacteria > Actinomycetota > Actinomycetes > Mycobacteriales > Pseudonocardiaceae > Lentzea. Next base: position 35,203 of record NZ_LGDY01000133.1, read on the forward strand.
CAGCACATCATTCCGTGCGAGGCGGCCTCGGACCTACCGGAGGGCGTCCAGCGCGAACGCCGCGTACATCGCCACCCCGTGCTCCATCGACGCCTCGTCGAACAGCACCCGGTTCGAGTGGTTCGGTGCCGCCTCCTCCACGTCGACCCCGCGCGGGCAGCCGCCGACGAACGCCAGCGCCCCCGGCACCCGTTGCAGCACGTAGGAGAAGTCCTCCGCACCCATCAACGGGTCCGGCAGCGGCTCGCTCCACGACGGCCCCATCGCCGCCGCCGCGAGGTCCACCACGTGCTGCCCGACCGCGTCGTCGTTCACCGTCACCGGGTAGCCGGGCACGATGCTGATCTCCGCGTGGCACCCGTACGCGGCCGCCGTGTGCTTCACGACCTGCTTGAGCTCGGTGTGCACCTGCTTGCGGGTGAGCTCGGACAACGTCCTGATCGTGCCGTCCAGCGTCGCCACCTCGGGGATGACGTTGGTCGTGGTGCCCGCCCTGATCTGCGCCACGGTCACCACGGCCGGCTGGTGCACGCTGATCCGCCGCCCCAGCATCGTCTGGATCGCGCCCACCATCGCCGCCGCGGCCGGCACCGGGTCGAGCGCGTTGTGCGGCATCGCGCCGTGGCCGCCGCGGCCCTTCACGTGGATGTGGAACGTGTCGGCCGAGGCCATGATCGGGCCCGGCCGGCACGTGACCACGCCCGAACGCAGCTTGGACGTGATGTGCAGCGCGAACGCCTTCTCCACGCCGCCGTCGAGCAGGCCTTCCTCGATCATGTACCGGGCGCCGTGGTAGCCCTCCTCGCCCGGCTGGAACATGAACAACACCCGGCCCCGCAGCGCGTCGCGGCGGTCGGCGAGCAGGCGGGCGGACGTGGCCAGCATCGCGACGTGCGTGTCGTGCCCGCAGGCGTGCATCGCCCCGTCCACCTCGGACGCGAACGGCAGCCCGGTGTCCTCCTGCAGTGGCAGGCCGTCCATGTCGCCGCGCAGCAGCACCGTGGGCCCCGGCCGGTCGCCCTCCAGCACCGCGACGACCGACGTCGTCGAGCTGCCCGTGGTGACCTCCAGCGGCAGCCCCTCCAGGGCGTGCAGGATCGCCGCCTGCGTCTTCGGGAGCTGAAGACCCTGTTCGGGGTGGCGGTGGACCTGCCGCCGCAACGCGACCGTGCGCGGCTGCAGCGCGCGGGCCGCCTCGAGCAGTCCGACGAAACGGGGTTCCGGTGTGGTTGTGCTCATCCTCCGATGGTCGCACCACCTCAGCTACCGGGAAGGTCGTCTGGGCCCTACGGTGTGCACATGACACAGCAGGAGCCGGTCACCGGCTTCGCGGTCGCGGTCGTCCGGGAGGACGGCCGCTGGCGGTGCAGCAGGATGGACAGCTCCGCGCTGTCCGAGCTGGACGCGGCGATCACGGAACTGCGCCAGCTCAGGTCGACCGGCGCGGCGTTCGGCCTGCTCGCCGTGGACGACGAGTTCTTCATCGTCCTGCGCCCGGTCCCCGGCGGCGTGTCCCTGCTGCTCTCGGACGCCGCCGCGGCCCTCGACTACGACATCGCCGCCGACGTCCTCGACCTCCTGCGCGTCGACCCGCCCGACGAGGAGGACACCGAGCTCTGGCCGGAAGGCGACCTCGGCGTGCTCGCCGACCTGGGCATGCCCTCCCACGAGCTCCAGATCATCGTCGACGAGGTCGACCTCTACCCGGACGAGCAGCTCCAGATGATCGCCCAGCGCATCGGGTTCATCGACGAGTTCGTGCAGCTGCTCGACACCATCCAGGCGTGACCGACGAAGACCTGGTCCGCACGGCCATCCGCGCGGCCGCCGACGCCGGCGAGGACGTCCCGATCGGCGCCGTCGTGTTCGCCCCCGACGGCACCGTGCTCGCCCAGGCCCGCAACGCCCGCGAAGCCCTCGGCGACCCCACCGCCCACGCCGAGGTCCTGGCCCTGCGCGAAGCCGCCACGAAGTACGGCGACGGCTGGCGCCTCGACGGCTGCACCCTCGCCGTGACCCTCGAACCCTGCACCATGTGCGCCGGCGCCCTCGTCCTCGCACGTGTCTCCCGACTCGTCTTCGGCGCCTGGGAACCCAAAACGGGCGCCGTGGGCTCCCTGTGGGACGTCGTCAGGGACCGCCGCCTCAACCACCGGCCAGAGGTGCGCGGCGGAGTGCTCGAAGAAGAGTGCGCTGACCTGCTCGAACGCTTCTTCCGGACCCAGCGTTAAACCCCTGGATCCGACTGTGTATTGTTCTTACCGGTGGCGTGTCCGAGCGGCCGAAGGAGCACGCCTCGAAAGCGTGTGAGGTGCAAGCCTCCGTGGGTTCAAATCCCACCGCCACCGCCAAAGCTGCTGGGCGAGTGCTCGTGGAGAGCACTCGCCCTTTGCTTTGTCGGGTGTTTTGTGGGGGCGGAGCCCCCACGCCCCGCCCTGGGAGGCTTCGCCCCCAGACCCCCAGCCAGGTTGCGGAGGGTTGAGGAGTGGGTCACCTGAGTCCGTGGCTGCGCCACGTGGAACTTGGGTCAAAAGCGCATCGCGCCTAGGAAGTTGTTCAGTAGGGCGTGGTCGCCGGTCGCTTCGAGGTCGGCTGGCGGGCGGCGTTGCAGCAGGGTCAGGAGCAGGTCGAACGCTGGGGCGCGCAGGGACGCTGACCACTGTTGTTCGCCTTCGGTCACCTGTGCGGTGTTGCCGGTCAGGTCGACGGTCCACTGGGCGCCGGTGTCGGTGGCCTCGAAGTACAGGACGCCGGTTCCGAGTAGCGGCGTGGCTTCGGGGCGCAGGGTGAAGATGATGCGCTGGATCGTGGTCATCCACTCGTGGAGGCCGTCGTCGGCGAGTGACGGGGCGACCTCGAACGGAAGGCCTAGGGCCTGGGCCGCGTCCCAGCGGTGGACCACCGTCTCGTGGGCCATCCGCCGCGACCAGAAGTCCGGGCCGGGCACACCGGGCAGGACGACCGCGATCATGTCCTGCGGGTCGGCGGCCAGCAGCGTGTCCGAGATCAGCGCCGCACCCTCGGTCAGCCACGGCCCGAGGACGTCGGCCGTCTCCCCGGCGTACCCGGAGACCGAGTGCGCCTTGCTCAGCGAGCGGTCGATCTCCGGGAAACGCTCGCCGACCATCTGCGCCACCCACCGGTGCGCGTGGCCGACGTGGCGCAGCAGCTGGTTCAGCGTCCAGTCCGGGCACGACGGCACCGGCACCGACAGGTCGGCGCCGTCGACCGCGGACACCAGCAGGGAAGTCTCGGAGACGATCGTGGCGAGGCGTTCCCGGTAGCTCGATGACCCCATGGTCAAAAACGTACGCGCTCCAGCAGCAGGTCGAGCAGCTCCCGGTCGCCGAACACCTCAAGGCCCGCCACCGGTTGCCTGCGGTAGACGGCCAGCACCAGGTCCAGCACCGGGCCGCGCACCGCGACCGAGGCCTTCTCGTGCCCCTCGCGCACCACCGGCGCCGGTCCGGTGAGGTCGATCAGGAACTCCGCCTCGACGTCCGTGGCGTGCAGGTGCACCGTCCCGGAACCGGCGAGCGGAGCCGTCTCGGAGGGCCACCGCTGGAAGGCGTAGGGCAGTGCGAGGCCGGTCCACTCGCGCAGCGTGTCCTGGGCGAGCTCGGGATCCAGGGAGAACGGCCGGCCCAGCGCGTTCATCGCGTCCCACCGGTGCAGCACGGTCTCGTGCGTCATCCGCCGCGACCACACCCGCGGGCCGGGGTGGCCGTTCACCGGCGCGATCATCTCGTCCGGGTCGACGGACCGCAGCACCTCCGCCAGCGAGGCCGCGCCCTCCTGCAACCAGGGGATCAGCACGGAGGCCGGTTCGCCCGCGTACGAGGACAGCAGGTGGGCGCCGTTGCGGGAGAAGTCGATCTCCGGCAGCCTCTCGCGGAGCATCACGTCGGCCCAGCGGTGGGCGTGGCCGAGGTGCCGCAGGAGTTGGTTGAGGGTCCAGTCGGGCGTCGAGGGCACCTGAACGGCCAGGTCAGCGCCCTCGAGCTCGGAAGTCAGCAGTGCGGTCTGGTTGATGATCTCGGCGCAGCGGCGCTCGTAGCTCGGAATCCCCACACCGACAAACATAGGGACGCCGGCCGGTGCCTGGGAGGGGCCCACTGGCCGGCGTTCCGTTTTCGAGCATACACCATGATCGAACACTTGTTCGAGTGATCATTGATGGGCCAACCGGTTAACCGTTAGTGACAACGGCTTCCAAACATCACCTGATCGGGGAAGGATGCGGCGGTCCGCCGCATCCCCTGGAGGAGTTTTGAGACCCACCCTGCCCGGCGTCGGGACAGCGGTGGTGGCGCTCGTGTTCGCCGCCGTCCCCGCCGTCGCCGCACCCAGCCCAGACGCGTTGATCTCCGAGGTCTACGGGGGCGGCGGCAACTCCGGTGCCACCCTCACGCAGGACTTCGTCGAGCTCGCGAACAAGGGCACCGCCCCCGTCGCCCTGGACGGCTTCAGCGTCCAGTACATCTCGGCGAGCCCCGGCGCGAGCACGCAGTGGGGCGTCACGCCGCTGACGGGCAGCATCGCGCCCGGCAAGACGTTCCTCGTGGCGCAGGCCAAGGGCTCCGGCGGCACGGTCGAGCTGCCCGCCCCGGACGCCACCGGCACCCTCGCCATGAGCGGCACCGGCGGCACCATCGCGCTCGTCTCCGGTACCACGCCGCTGACCTGCAAGACCGCCGCCGACTGCGCCGCGGAGCCGCGCGTCAAGGACCTTGTCGGCTACGGCTCGGCGACCGTGCGCGAAACCACCGCGACGGGCGCGCTGAGCAACACCACCTCGGCCGCCCGCAAGGCGGGTCTCCCCGACACCGACGACAACTCCGCCGACTTCACCGTCGGCAGCCCCACCCCGACCAACTCCAAGGGCGAGACCCCGGGCGGCGGCAACCCGGACCCCGACCCGGACCCCGTGCCCGGCGACAAGCGCATCCACGACATCCAGGGCGTCACGCGCATCTCGCCGCTCCTCGGCCAGAAGGTCACCAACGTCCCCGGTGTCGTCACCGGCACGCGTGCCACGGGTGACCGCGGCTTCTGGATCCAGGACACCAAGGGCGCGGACGCCGACCCGCGCACCAGCGAGGGCGTGTTCGTCTACACGGCCGGCACCGCGCCGACCGTCGCGGTGGGTGACGAGGTGCTGGTCAGCGGCACGATCGCGGAGTACCGGCCGGGCGGTGAGACGGGGTCGAACCAGACCCTCACCGAGATCACCCAGGCCACGACGGTCACGCTGTCGAAGGGCAACGCGGTCCCGGCGCCGGTCGTCGTGAAGAACGTCCCGGCCGGCTACCTGCCCGCTCCCGGCGGCAGCATCGAGCAGCTCCCGCTGGAGCCGGAGAAGTACGGCCTCGACTACTTCGAGTCGCTCGAAGGCACGCTCGTGCAGGTCAACGACGCCCGCGTCGTCGGCCCGAGCAACAACTTCGGCGAGGTCTGGGTGACCGTCAACCCCGACCAGAACCGCAACCAGCGCGGCGGCACCACCTACACCGGCTACGACCAGCAGAACAGCGGCCGTCTGAAGATCAAGACCGCCGGCGCCCTGCCCGCGTCGAACGTCGGTGACGTGTTCGCCGGTGCGACCGTCGGTGCCATCGAGTACACGAACTTCGGCGGCTACACGCTGGCCGCGCTGACGCTCGGCACGCACACCTCCTCGAACCTGCAGCGCGAGGTCACCGCGCAGCAGAAGGAGTCCGAGCTCTCGGTCGCGACCTACAACGTCGAGAACCTCGACCCGTCCGACCCGCAGGAGAAGTTCGACCGGCTCGCCGACGGCGTGACCACGAACCTGCGCAGCCCGGACGTCGTCGTGCTGGAGGAGATCCAGGACAACAACGGCGCCACCAACGACGGTGTCGTGGCCGCGGACCAGACGCTGCAGAAGTTCTCCGACGCCATCGTCGCCAAGGGCGGCCCGCGCTACCAGTGGCGCCAGATCGACCCGGAGAACCTGAAGGACGGCGGCGAGCCTGGCGGCAACATCCGGGTCGGCTTCTTCTTCAACCCGCAGCGCGTGTCCTTCGTGGACCGTCCCGGCGGCGACTTCAAGACGCCGGTCCAGGTCGTGAAGAAGAACGGCCGCGCCGCGCTGTCGGTGTCACCGGGCCGCATCGACCCGCTGAACGACGCGTGGGCCAACAGCCGCAAGCCGCTCGCCGGTGAGTTCAAGTTCCGCGGCCGCACGGTCTTCGTGGTCGCGAACCACTTCAACTCCAAGGGCGGCGACGAGGCGGTCCACGGCCGCAACCAGCCGCCGAGCCGTTCCTCCGAGGTGCAGCGCGGCAAGCAGGCGGCGGCGCTCAAGGCGTTCACCGAGCAGCTGCGCGCGGTCGACAAGGGCGCCAACGTGGTGCTCGCCGGCGACCTGAACGACTACCAGTTCTCGCCCGCGCTCAAGACCCTGACCGGCGACGGGAACCTGAAGGCGCTGATCGAGACGCTGCCCGTGAACGAGCGGTACAGCTACGTCTTCGAGGGCAACTCGCAGACGCTCGACCACCTCGTGATGAGCAAGAACATCACGCGCTTCAGCTACGACGTGGTGCACATCAACGCCGAGTTCGCCGACCAGGCGAGCGACCACGACCCGCAGATCGTCCGCGCCCGCCCGTCCACGGGTGACGCGAACGTCGACCGGATCGTGTTCGCGCTCGAGGACGTCATCGACTGCCTCAAGAAGTAACCGGTTCGCCGCTGCCGTCGTCGTGTCATCCACCGGATGACGCGGCGGCGGCAGCGGCCGTTGCGGCCACCACACCGGCCTGGATCGCCTCGACCGCCTTGCGCACGGCGTCACCGGCCCACTTGCCGGCCGCGATCTGCTTGGCCCGCCTGGTCATCTCGCGCTTGTCGCCGTCGACCACCTTGTGCACGGCCTTCACGGCGTGCAGCAGCGTGATCAACGAGCCGGTGCGCGCATCCGCTTCCCGGTACCCGAGCGCGACGTCGCCCACGGCCTTGCGCACCTCGAGCGCCACACGTTCGTCGGCGATCCGGTAGCTCTTCGCCGGAAAGATCCCGAGCACCTTGCGCGGCTCGACCCGCACCACGCCGCGGTCCACCAGCCGCGCGGCCACGTTGTCGCGCACCTTCTTGCGCAGCCGCTCCACCGCCTTCTGCGGCTTCAACGGCTTGTCGATCCGCGCCACCGACTCCCGCAGCAACGGGTCGGCCACCGGTGCCGGATCGACGACCTGGAGCTTCTTGCCGTCCGGCTCGAACGCGACGAGCCCGGAGTTCACCAGCTCGATGAGCACGGCACCGGCGAGCGCGTTCTCCACCGACGACGAGTCGGCGCGCAGCTTTCCGTTCTGCTCGTTGATGAACAACAACATCAGGTCATCAGGCAGCATCATGCAACCGTAACGCCAGAAGGGCGCCGAACGGTGAGGTTCGACGCCCTTCATCAGCGAGCGGAGGATACGGGATTTGAACCCGTGAGGGGGTGAACCCAACACGATTTCCAGTCGTGCGCACTAGGCCGCTATGCGAATCCTCCGTGGAGAACCTTACCGGACGGGTGTTCCGGGGCCCAAAACGGGGGTCGCCGGAAAAAGTCGGGGCCGCTGTGTCGATCTGGCGGTGGTCCGCTCGTCGTGATCCCGTAAGACCGAACCGAGGAGGACTTCGTGAAGTACATGCTGTTGATCCACGCGGCCGCCGACCAGCAGTCGAGCTGCACCGTCGAGGACTGGATCGCCCACGAGAAGGAGATGAGGGAGGCGGGCGTGCTCGTCTCCGGGCACTCCCTCGCGGACCTGGTCACCGCCACCACCGTCCAGGTCGGACCGGACGGCAGGCGGACCGTCACGGATGGACCGTTCGCCGAGACCCGCGAGGTGCTCGGCGGCTACGAGGTCATCGACGTGCCGGACCTCGACGCGGCGCTGGAGTGGGCGGCGAAGTGCCCCGGCTCACGTGACGGCGGCGCTGTCGTCGTGCGGCCGATCGCAGAGTTCGACCTCTGAGTCGGCGATGAACGTCGAGCAGGTGTTCCGGGAGGAGCGCGGCCGGCTGCTCGCCACCCTGGTCAAGCGCTTCGGCGACCTCGACCTCGCCGAGGAGGTCACCTCCGACGCGATCGAGGCGGCGTTGCGGCACTGGCCGGTGGACGGGGTGCCGGCACGGCCCGGCGCGTGGTTGCTCACGACCGCGCGCCGCAAGGCCGTCGACCGGCTGCGGCGCGACCGGGTGCACGCGGCCCGGCTGGCGTTGCTGCAGGTGGAGGTCGACCGCGCGGACCCGCCGGCGGGCGACGCGCTGCCGGACGAGCGGCTGGAGCTGTTCTTCACGTGCGCGCACCCGGCGTTGCCCGCGGAGGACCGCGGCGCGCTGACCCTGCGCTGCCTGGCCGGTTTCACGACGCCCGAGGTCGCGCGGGCGTACCTGGTGCCGGTCGCGACGATGCAGCAGCGGATCGTGCGTGCGAAGAAGAAGATCAGCCAGGCGCGCATCCCGTTCCGCGTGCCCGACCCGCACGAGCTCCCGGAACGCCTGCCCGGCGTGCTGCAGGCCATCTACTCGATCTTCACCGAGGGCTACGCCGCCCAGCGCACGGACCTCGCGGAGGAGGCGATCCGGCTGGCCAGGATCCTGCGCGGCCTGCTGCCGGACCGCGAGGTCACCGGCCTGCTGGCGGTGCTGCTGCTGGTCCACGCCCGCAGGGACGCGCGCGCCGAGCTGCTGGAGGACCAGGACCGGTCGCTGTGGGACCGGGACATGATCGCCGAGGGCAGCGCACTCGCCGAGGAGGCGCTGACCGGCGGCTACGGCCCGTACGGCGTGCAGGCGGCGATCAACGCGCTGCACGACGAGGCACCCGACTTCGCCGACACGGACTGGCCGCAGATCGTGGCGCTCTACGACGTGCTGCTGAAGCTGGTCCCGTCCCCGGTGGTCGCGCTGAACCGGGCCGCCGCGATCGCCGTGCGCGACGGCGCCGCGGCGGGGCTGGCGTTGCTCGATCAGCTGGCCGACGAGCCGAAGCTCCGCGACTACCACCCGTACCGGGCGGCACGCGCCGACCTGCTGCACCGCCTGGGCCGTTCCGCCGAGGCCGCTCAGGCGTACCGGGAGGCCATCACGCTCGCGGGCACCCCGTCCGAGCAGGACTTCCTGCGCCGCAGGCTCGCCGCCGTCGAGTTGTCCACAGGTGGGGACAACGTTGTGGGTAACTCGAACACACGTTCGAAGAACTAGATCGGCTACACTTGCGTCGGACCTCGTGCGGCACACATCTCGCGAACCTCCCCAGGGCCGGAAGGCAGCAAGGATAAGCGGGCTCTGGTGGGTGCACGGGGTCCCCTTTTGTCTCCGCTGACGGGACTCGCGGTTCTGTCGGGGTCCACCGGTACTGTTCCTGCCGTGGCGCTCGCTCTGTATCGCAAGTACCGTCCGGCCACGTTCTCCGAGGTCGTTGGCCAGGAGCACGTGACCGACCCGCTGCGCGTCGCCCTGTCGGCAGGCCGGGTGAACCACGCCTACCTGTTCTCGGGTCCACGCGGCTGCGGCAAGACCTCGTCGGCCCGCATCCTGGCCCGTTCGCTCAACTGCGTGAAGGGCCCGACCCCCGACCCGTGCGGCGAGTGCAACAGCTGCATCGGCCTCGCGCCCAACGGCACCGGCAGCGTCGACGTCGTGGAGCTCGACGCGGCGTCCCACGGTGGCGTCGAGGACGCCCGCGACCTGCGTGACAAGGCCTTCTACGCCCCCGCGGAGGCCAAGTACCGCGTCTTCATCATCGACGAGGCGCACATGGTCACCACGCAGGGCTTCAACGCCCTGCTGAAGATCGTCGAAGAGCCGCCGGACCACCTGATCTTCATCTTCGCCACCACCGAGCCGGACAAGGTCCTCCCGACCATCCGCTCCCGCACGCACCACTACCCGTTCCGGCTGATCCCGCCCGGCGTGATGCGCGGCCTGCTCGAACGCAACTGCGCAGCCGAGGGCGTCACCGTCGAGCCCGCCGTCTTCCCGCTGGTGATCCGCGCCGGCGGCGGCTCCGCCCGCGACACCCAGTCCGTGATGGACCAGCTCCTCGCCGGCGCGGGCCCGGAGGGCGTCACCTACGAGCGCGCCATCAGCCTGCTCGGCGTGACCGACGCGGCGCTCATCAACGACGTGGTCGACGGCCTGGCCGCGGGCGACGGCGCGTCCGTCTTCAGCACCATCGACCGCCTGGTCGAAGCCGGCCACGACCCCCGCCGCTTCGCCTCCGACCTCCTCGACCGCCTGCGCGACCTGGTCCTGCTCTGCGCCGTCCCCGACGCGGGCGACCGCAACCTGGTCAGCGCCCCTGCGGACGAGCTGGCCACGATGTCGGCCCAGGCCGAGCGCATCGGCCCGGCCACCCTGACCCGCTACGCCGAAATCGTGCACGCGGGCCTGGTCGAGATGCGCGGCGCCACCGCCCCCCGCCTGCTGCTGGAGCTACTCTGCTCCCGCATGCTGCTGCCCTCGGTCTCCCAGTCGGAAGCCGCCCTGCTGCAACGCCTCGAACAACTCGAACGCCGCCCACCCGCGACCATCGCCCAGGGCGGCGACCCCGCCACCCCCGCGCCGCCCGGCGCACCGGTCTTCACCCGCAGGTCCCAGCAACCCACCGCCGCGCCCCCGGTCGCCGCCGCCCCGGTAGCCGCCGCCCCGGTCGCCGCCGTTGCCGCCGCTCCGGTCGTGGCCGCCGTCGCCACTCCACCCGCGCCAGCTCCCGTTCCTGCTGCCGCTCCCGTTCCTGCTCCCGCCGCGGTGCAGCCCCCCGTCGCCCAGCCGTCGGCTCCCGTTGTGGCAGCCGCTCCTGCGGCGCCCCTCGTCGCGGCGGAGCCGTCGACCCCGGTCACCACGGGCGGAATGGACGCGATGGCGGTCCGCCGCATCTGGTCCGAACTGCTCGCCGCAGTCCGCTCCACGAGCCGCAGCACCGAGGCGATGCTGACGAACGCGATGGTCAGCGAGGTCGACGGCAACGTCGTCACCATCGCCCACACCTCCGCCCCACTGGCCCGCCGCCTGGCCGAGGCCCGCAACACCGAGGCCATCGCCACCGCCCTGGCCACCGTCCTCGGCGGCACCTGGCAGGTCCGCTGCATCCACGGCACCCCCGGTGCCACCTCCCAGGCCACCACCCCGGCC
>NZ_LGDY01000134.1 GCF_001279525.1 Nocardia sp. NRRL S-836
CCCCCCATGCACCCCACCTCCACCCCCTACGCCGAAGGCCTCCTCCCCGTAGGCGACAACAACCACATCCACTGGGAGGTGAGCGGCAACCCATCCGGCAAACCCGCCGTCCTCTTCCACGGCGGCCCCGGCGCCCCCTCGAACGCCACCCGCTGGCGCCGCGACTTCGACCCGGCCCACTGGAAACTCGTGGTCTGGCACCAACGCGGCTGCGGCAAGAGCACCCCGCACGCCGGCGACCCGGCCACGAGCATGGAGCACAACACGACCCGGCACCTCATCGACGACGCCGAGAAGCTGCGCGAGCACCTCGGCATCGAGAAGTGGCTGCTGATCGGCGGTTCCTGGGGGTCGACGCTGGTCCTCGCCTACGCCGAGCAGCACCCGCACCGGGTCAGCGAGATCATCATCGCCGCCGTCACCACGTCACGGCCGCGGGAGCACACGTGGATCACGCGTGGGCTCGCGCTGTTCTTCCCCGACCACTTCGAGAAGTTCCAGGAAGGGGTTCCGGAGGAGGACCGCGACGGAAACCTCGCTCTCGCCTACAACCGGCTGCTCAACTCGCCGGACCCGGCGGTCCGCGAGAAGGCGGCCGTCGACTGGAACAGGTGGGACCTCGCCACGATCACCGGTGGCGACAACGACTTCACCGGCACCCCGTACGAGGACCCGCACTTCCGGTACACGATCGCGCGGATCGTCACGCACTACTGGGGCAACGAGGCGTTCCTCGAACCGGACGAGATCATCGGTAACCTCCACCGGCTGCACGGCATCCCCGGTGTGCTGATCCACGGGCGGCACGACTTCGGCGGGCCGTTGCAGACCGCGTGGGAGGTCGCCAAGGGGTGGCCGGACGCGGAGCTGGTGATCTTGGACGACGCGGGGCACCAGGCCAAGGACGGCAACAGCATGGACCTGGCGATCGCCGGCGCCATCGCGAGGTTCCGGTGAGCCACGAGGAGGGGTGGCTCGACGTCGGTGACGGGCAGCGCATCCACTACGAGGTCAGCGGAGACCCCGGCGGCAAGCCGGCGGTCGTGTTCCACGGCGGGCCGGGCAGCGGGCTGAACCCGCGGTGGCGCGAGGACTTCGACCCCGGTCACTGGCGGCTCGTGCTGTGGGACCAGCGCGGGTGCGGCAAGAGCACGCCGCACGCGGGTGATCCGGCCACCAGCATGGAGCACAACACGACCCAGCACCTCATCGACGACGCCGAGAAGCTGCGCGAGCACCTCGGCATCGAGAAGTGGCTGATCGCCGGGGCCTCGTGGGGGTCGACGCTCATGCTCGCCTACGCGGTGCGGCACCCGCACCGGGTCAGCGAGCTGATCATCAGCGCTGTCACCACGTCACGGCCGGAGGAGCACGCGTGGCTCACGCGGGGCGCGCGGTTGTTCTTTCCCGACCTGTTCGCGGAGTTCCAGCGGGGTGTGCCCGAGGAGGACCGCGACGGCAACCTGGCCGTGGCGTACAACAAGCTGCTCAACTCCAGCGATCCTCAGACACGGGCGAAAGCCGCGCACGACTGGAACAAGTGGGACCTGGCGCTCATGTCCGGCGGTGACAACGACTTCACCGGCACGAGGTACGCGGACCCGCTCACCTCGTACACGATCGCACGGATCGTCACGCACTACTGGGGCAACGAGGCTTTCCTGCCACCGAACCACGTCCTGGACAACCTCCACCGGCTGCACGGCATCCCGGGCGTGCTGATCCACGGGCGGCTCGACTTCGGCGGGCCGCCGGAGAACGCGTGGGCGGTCGCCCAGGGGTGGCCCGACGCCGAGCTCGTGTTCGTGAGCGACGCGGGCCACCAGGCGACCGTCAGCACGGACAGCGCGTTGCGGGCAGCGATCAAAAAATTCCGTTAAGGCGCAACGGGTCCGGACCGGTAGAGGCCCTCACCGGCCCACCGGATCCGGTCCTGGAAGCGGAACCCCGGCGCGGCGACGAAGTTCGCGGCGTCGTCGATGCTGCCGGTGCCGTCGTACTTGGCACGCAACGGGTACGGGAACACCGGACGGGTGCGGGTGACGGTGCCGTCGGGCGCACGGCCCGTGGCGATCACCTTGTCCGGTGCCCTGCCACCCTCCACCCAGGACACCAGCTCGCGCAACGGCTCGAACTCCGTCAGCGTGTCGCCGCCCTGGCAGTGCCACATCGACGGCACCACGAACAGCCTTGCCCAGTCCTGGGAACGCCCGCCGGTGAGGCGCTGCCAGTAGTCCAGCGTGCCCTCGAACGGGATGCCCTGGTCTCCGGCGCCGTGCCAGATGACCAGTTTGCCGCCGGAGCGCCGGAACTCGCGCAGGTCCAGCGACATCGCGTTGGCCTTCACCGTCTCCCGCGCGACGCGGTGGAACTCGCGGACGGTGAACTCGAACGCCGCCAGCGACGAGTGCGGCTGCCCGATCGGGTAGACGAGGTGCTTCAGCCCGTTGTCCGCCAGGCCGGCCGCGATCCCGGCGCCGAGCTCCGGCGTGGGGTTGAGCCAGAACGTCCACGAGAGCTCCGACCCGTAGGCCTGCCCGCCGGGGTAGAGCCGGATGCCCCGGTCGGCCGGACCGGCGTAGAGGCGTTTCACCCGCGCGATCTCGTCGTCGGTCAGCTGTCCCGCCAGCGTGGCCGGGTCGAACGCGCACAGCCGCGGGTCGTCGATCTGGCCGTCCGCCAAGCCGTCGAGGCCGTCGCACGCGGCCATCACGGCGGCGTGCAGGACGAGGATCTTGTCGTTCGGGATGGTGTTGCGCGCGATCCAGGCCTGGTAGCCGATCAGCGCGCCGTAGTACTGGGCCGGCGCCGCCGCGACGATGCCGTCGAAGTCGTGCGGGTACCGCTGCGCCAGCAGCAGGGCTTCGCGGCCGCCGTTGGAGCAGCCGGTGAAGTAGGAGGTTTTCGGTGCCTTGCCGTAGAACGCGGCGATGATCGTCTTCGACACCTCGCCCAGCACGTGCGGTGCGCGGAAGAAGTAGTCGTCACGCGCCTGCTGGTCGGCACGGGCCCAGGTCGTGTCGAAGGGGTTGTCCGGCGCGACCTGGTGCCCGTCGTCGGTGGCGGCGACCGCCGCGTCACCGAAGGCCGGCCCACAGCCCTGCGGGAAGGCCGGATCCGCCACCACACCGCAGAAACCGCCACACCCGTACTGGACGTACCGGCCGCGGTAGGTCGTGGTCGGCAGCTTCAGCCGGAAGCCGATGTCCGGTTCGATCGTGCCGCGCACGTCGCAGAACTCCGGTGCGCCCGCCACGACGGCGGCGGACGTGACCTCGGTCCGTGCGTGGGGCACGGCGAACTCGCGCCGCAGGTCGGCGCAGGAGCGCACGGGGCGCAGCTCGGCGGGTTCACGTGCCGCCGCGGGAACGGTTGCCGCGGCGACCGTGACGAGTGCGCAGAAAGCGAGGAACAGCTTGCGGAACCACATGTGAGCGTCCTCCCCCTGAACGTCGGACGTGCAGGGACGAGTCTGCCAGCTACCCGACGTGGATGCGGGGCCGTCGAGCCGGATCCGACTCGGCCGACCGGATGATCTCGCGCACGACCGGAGGGGTGTCCCCGCGCCCGAGGATCAGGTACCGGAACAGGTGGCCGAGCGGGTTGCCCTCCGACCACTCGAAGTGCGCGTGCGGGATCACCCCGGTCGAGTCGCGCAACGCCAGCAGGATCGCGGCGATGGCGTTCGGCGCGGCCGGGGCGGAGGCCCGCAGCACCCGGTGCCCCTCCACCTCGACACCGCGCACGCACAGCACGTTCGTGAACGCCGACGGGTCCACGATGTCGATCTCCAGGAAGATCACGTCCGCGGAGCCGGGCACCGGGTTGATGCCGCGCTGCTCGGTCTCCTTCTCGTCGTACTCCGCCTTGTCACCGGCCTGGCGGCGGTTGGCGATCAACGTGATCTGGCCGTCGTTCGCGATCGTGTCGGTGATGAAGCGACGCGCGTTCTCGTCGAACTTGATCTGCTCGACGCGCAGCTCCGTCGTGCGCGACACCCGCGACACCAGCGAGATCACCACGATGCCGAGGATGAACCCGGCCGAGATCGCGATGCCGTCCGGCTTCTCGATCACGTTCTCCACCAGCGCGTAGAGCAGCACCAGCGTCAGCACGGTGAACCCGATGGCCGCGCCGCGCTGCTTCTTGCGCCACGCCGAGACCGTCACCGCGAACGACCCGGACACCATCATCGCGAGGATGCCGGTGGCGTAGGCGCCGGCCTGGGCGTTGACGTCGGCGTTGAAGATGATCGTGATGATGACGCAGATGACCGTGTAGACGATCACCACCGGCCGCACCGCGCGGCCCCACTCCGGCGCCATGCCGTAGGACGGCAGGTAGCGCGGCACGATGTTGATCAGGCCCGCCATCGCCGACGCGCCCGCGAACCACAGGATCAGGATGCTGCTGATGTCGTAGACCGTCCCGAACCCCTCACCGAGCAGCTCGTGCGCGAGGTAGGCCAGCGCACGGCCGTTGGCGGGGCCGCCCGGCGCGAACTTGTCCTGCGGCACCAGCACGGTCGTGATGAACGACGTCGCGACCAGGTACACGGACATGATCAGCGCGGCGGTCGTGAGCAGCTTGCGGGTGTTGCGCACCCGGCTGTCCAGCTGCTCCCGCGGCGTCTTCCCGGACGCGGCGACCAGCGGCATCATCGAGACACCGGTCTCGAAACCGGACAGGCCGAGCACGAGCAGCGGGAACGCGAGGACCGCCGGCCCGATCACGCCGAACACGCCGTTGCCGCCCGCCCCGAGCGCGTCGACCCACCGCTGCAGCGCGTCCGGCGTCGCGAACACGTCCACCAGGCCCACCACGGCCACGACGGCGTTCAGGGCGAGGAACACCGCCACCAGCGGGATCGCGACGCCCACGGCCTCGCTGAAGCCCAGCAGGAACACCCCGCCGAGGACCAGCAGCAGCACGATCGTGAGCGCGAGCTGGTGGCCGTGCAGCGCCTCCGGCACGTACGGGTTCTCCAGCGCGTGCACCGAGGCGTCGGCGGCGGACAGCGTGATCGTGATGATCCACGACGTCGCCACGAAACCGAGCAGCACCAGCACGAAGATCTTGCCCCGCCAGAACGGCAGCAGGTCCTCCAGCATCGCGACCGAGCCCTGCCCGTACGGGCTCTCCCTGGCCACCCGCCGGTACATCGGCAGCATGCCGAGCAACGTCAGCGCGACGATCAGCAGCGTGGCCAGCGGCGACAGCGCGCCCGCCGCGAGCGCCGCGATGCCGGGCAGGTACGACAGCGTGGAGAAGTAGTCGACGCCGGTCAGCGTCATGACCTTCCACCACGGGTGCGGCTTCGCGTGGGCCGAGGGCGTCGCCGGTCCGCTGGGCGCCACCCGGTCGGCGAGCAGCCAGCGCGCCACCGGACCACCCGGTGGTTCCGGCCGTTGGGGGCTCGGGACCTCTGCGGGGATGGCGTACTCCGTGCTCATGCGCGCAGCATGCCATCACCGGGTGATCAAGGTCTGAACTCGGCCGGAAAACCAGCCTCCTGAACGGACAAACCAGACGGACGCAACATTCCGATGCTCCCCTGCGCGTGCAGGTCGAGGAACATGTCCACTACATCCGGATCGAACTGTTCGCCGCGTCCGGACCAAAGTTCGCGCCGTGCCCGGTTCTCGTCCATCGCGGTCTGATGTGGACGGTTCGACCGCATGGCGGCCCAAGCGACGCACACGGACAGGATCCGCGCCTCCGCCCTGATGTCCGCGCCCTTCAGCCCGTCGGGGTAACCGCTGCCGTCGTAGCGCTCGTGCTGCTGCCTGATCACGTGCGCCACACCGGCGAACCCCGGCACCATCCGCGCGAGCCGGTAGCCGAAGTCCGGGTGCTGGCGCAGCAGCCGCCACTCCTCCTCGGACAGCGCGCCCGGCTTGGTCAGCACGACCTCCGGAATGATGATCTTGCCGATGTCGTGCAGCCGGCCGGCCAGCTGCGCCACCCTGGTCGTGGGCGCGTCGAGACCGAACTCACCGGCGGCCACCCCGGCCCAGCGGGAGACCGACCGGCTGTGGTCGTAGCGGTGCAGCCACCCGTCCACCCGGTCGGCCACCTGGCAGAGGAACTCCGCCATCGCGCCGTCGGTGTCCGGGTCGACCGCGGGCAGCGGTTCCGGTCCGACCGCGATCCGGTTGCGCCCGGCCGCCTTCGCCGCGTACAGCGCGCGGTCCGCGATCACCACGATGTCGTCGGGGCCGTCGCCGTGCGTCGGGAAGCTGGCCGAGCCGACCGACACCGTGACCGACAGCGGGATGTCGTCGTTGCCCGCGTTGACCGGGATCGGTTTCTCCGCAACGCGTTCCCGCAGCCGGTTGGCGATCACCGACAGCCTGCCGGGGCCCGCCTCCGGCACGAGCAGGGCGAACTCCTCGCCGCCGTAGCGCGCGAGCACCTCACCGGACCGCGACGCGGCGCGCAGCCGGGCGGCGACCTCCATCAGCACGTCGTCACCGGCCGGGTGGCCGTAGTTGTCGTTGATCGACTTGAACCGGTCGACGTCGATGATGAACACCGCGACCGAGCCGTCGTTGCGCCGGGCCCGCGAGATCTCCAGCGGCAGCTGCGCCTCGAAGAACCGGCGGGTGTGCAGGCCGGTGAGGCTGTCGGTGATCGCGAGCTTGCGCTGGTCGGCGACCAGGCCGGCCAGGCGGGCGATGATCAGCAGCGACAGCAGCGCGCTGCCCGCCGCGATCACCACGACGTCCTGCGACGACTGGCCGACGTCGTGCACGAGCATCAGCACCGGCGCGGCCAGCGCGGCCGACGACAGCGCGACGATCCGGCCGCGGCTCAGGCCGACGTCCTTCATGTGCGCGCGGTCGACGAGCCTGGCCATCGTCGGGTGCAGCGCGGCAGCCCCCATGCAGAGGTTCGCCGACAGCCAGATGGCGTCGAGGAAGTTGCCCGCCTGGTAGGTGCCGTCCAGGCGCTGCAGGACGTAGATGGTGTCCGCGGTGAGGATGCCCAGCAGGTTCGCCGTCAGCAGCACGAACGCGCGCGGCCGCGGCCCGGCGCCGAAGATCAGCCGCAGCGCCACGACGAACAGCGCGAGGTCCATCATCGGGTAGCCGAGCGCGGCGATCTTGACCAGCGCCGGTGACGTGAGCCGGGCCTGCGGGCCGATGACGTAGAGCCAGGACGCCATGCCCGCCACCACCGCGAGCACCGCGGCGTCGAGCAGGCTCGGCAGGTCCAGCCCCGGCGTGCGGCGGCGGATCAGCAGGATCACGCCCGCGACCATCAGCGGGTAGTGGCCCAGGTAGAGGACGTCGGCGTACGAGGGGTAGACCGTGTAGCCGAACATGTAGTGCGACGCGTAGAACGTCAGGTCCGCCATCGCGTACACGACCTGGCTCAGCGCGAGGAACAGCCACGGCCGTCTCCACTGCGGACGGTTGCGCCGCACACCGGCGAACGTCGCGAGCGCGGCCGAGGCGGAGATCGTGCAGTAGAGCGCCACCCGCACCGTCTGTCCCGTTGTGCCCGCGGGACTCACCGGAATCAGGTAGTAGACGCCCAGCAGCAGGTGACCTGCCACCAGGTACATCCACCACGCTCCGGTCCGGCCGGCACGGAAGATGGTCACACGAGACCCCTCGTTCTGCGACATGGTCGAGCCAGTGATGATGCCCGACTCGCCATCATCGCGGCACCGTCGTTACTCCAATGAGGTGACCTGCTAATACGGAACCGACGTTACCGCAAATCCGTGTTCTGTTTCCCGTGAAAGAAATCCGGCCACCGCTGCGGCAGCCGGGTGGTGCACCTCACCCAATCCGCCCACGAGCTCCACCGGCGACACCACCACCACGGTGATACCCGGGTGTGCCGCCGATCCTCGCCCACGGGTGCTCCGCGAACGATTTTCGCACGACTTTTCCCCGCCCGGCCGTGATTCGGGCACCTTTCCGCAACGGGATCGTGACCGTGATCGCGTCCTGCACCTGATGGCGGACACCCGAGAGGCGCAACGCGACCCCGGAGCGCCACCCCGCCACATTCCTGATCAGCGGGTCAGTCGGCAATCCGCGTCGACGGGTCCAGGTTGTTCGTGGGAGCACGGGAGTGGGACTCCCGATGTCCGCCGAGTGTTCCCCGCGGACCGGTAAACCTCCGTCGTTGACCGTTGCTCGAATGCGGTGCGCGGACAGCGGCCGGTGCACGTCGTTCTCGAACTTCTGCCCGAACGCACGCCGCCGCGAACACTTCAACGGTTTCGAAATCCTGTGTGGTCGCCGGTGCGGCCCGCCACGGCCGCCGGACGGCCACTTCCCGGCTTCCCCCCGATTTCCTCACCGTGGTGCGGCTTCGCGTTCTTCGTCCGCGTGCCACCGTCCACCACCGACACCGCGATGTCGTTATCACCCGCGCGTTGTCCAGCGGACAATCGGACCTGTCCACCTGGCACCGTCCGGATGTGCCGGGTGCCCGCGATGCGACCGCGGGACTGGTGCCGTGAGTCCATCCCGGCCGTCTCGCAACAGTGTTATGAACCGGTTCGGGGCAGCGGATATCGTGAGTGCCGTGGACGGTGTCCGGTTCGGGGTGCTGGGACCGCTACTCGTCACGCACGGGCAGCGGGACGTCCGCGTTCCGGCCGGCCAGCCCCGCCAGGTCCTCGCGCTGCTGCTCCTGCACGCCGGGCAGACCGTGAGCGTCGACCACCTCATGTCGGTGCTGTGGGACGGCGACCCGCCCGCGAGCGCGCGCAAGGCCGTGCAGGTGCACGTGTCGCAGCTGCGGCGGGCGTTGAAGGACCTGCCGGGCGTCGAGCTGCGGTGGTCGCGCCAGGGCTACCGGCTCGACATCCCGGCCGGCAGCCTCGACCTGCACCGGTTCCGCACGGCGGCGGACCCCGACGAGGCGCTGGGCCACTGGCGCGGGCCGGCGCTCGCGGAGCTCACGACCGACACCCAGCTCGCCGCCCAACTGGAGGAGGAACGGCTCGCCGCGGTCGAGCGCAGTGTCGAGCAGAAGGTCGCCGACGGCCGGCACCTGGAGGTGATCGGCGAGCTGACCGGGTACGTCGCCCGCCACCCGACCAGGGAACGCCTGCGCGGCGCGCTGATGGTCGCCCTGCACCGCGGTGGCCGCCAGGCGGACGCGCTGCGGGTCTACGAGGAGGGCCGCCGCCACCTGGCGGACGAGCTCGGCCTCGACCCCGGCCAGGAGCTCAAGGACCTGCACACGGCGATCCTGCGCGGCGACCTGCCCGCGGTTCCCCGTGAGCTGCCCAAGGCGCCGGAGCACTTCGTCGGCCGCGGCGCGGAGATCGCGCTCATCACCGGTGCCACCGAGTCCGTGATCGCCGTGCACGGCCCCGGCGGGCAGGGCAAGAGCGCGCTGGTCCTGCGGGCGGCGCACGAGCTGGCCGGGCGGTTCCCCGACGGCCAGCTGTACGCGGACCTGCACGGCGCGACGCCCGGCCGTTCGCCGCAGTCGCCGGCCGAGGTGGTCCGCCGGTTCCTGCGCGCGCTGGGCACGCCGCCGCTCGCCGTGCCGACCGACCCGTCGGAGGCCGCCGCGCTCTACCGGTCGGCGCTGGCGCGGCGCAAGGTGCTGGTGGTGCTGGACAACGCGGTCGACGCCGCCCAGGTCGGCCCGCTGCTGCCCGGTGACGCGGGCAGCACGGTGCTGATCACCAGCCGCCGCATGCTCGCGACGCTCGGCGCGCGGCACGTGCGGCTGGACCCGTTGCCGGAGGCCGACGCGCTGCGGCTGCTGGGCGACGACGGCGAGGCGGCGAGGCAGGTCGCCCGTGCCTGCGACCACCTGCCGCTGGCGTTGACGATCGCCGCGGCGCGGTTGCGCAGCCGGCCGGACTGGACCACGCGGACGCTGGCGCGGCGGCTCGCCGACCAGCGGCACCGCCTGGACGAGCTGCACTTCGACGACCTCGGGGTGCGGTCGAGCTTCCAGCTGAGCTTCGAGGGCCTCGCGGACAGCGCGACCCGCGCGTTCACGTTGCTGTGCTGCCTGAACGTGCCGACGGTCAGCGAGGACGTGGCACGGGCGCTGCTCGGCCGGTCCGATGTGGACCGCGTGCTGGACGCGCTGGTGGACGCCAAGCTCGTCGAACCGTGCGGTGCCGAGCGCTACCGGGTGCACGACCTGTTGCGGCTCTTCGGCGCCGAGCAGGCGGACGGCGAGCGGCAGGAGGCCGTGGAACGGGCGCTGGTCCACTACCGCGAGACGCTGACCGCGGCGTTGCGCAAGCTGCGGCCGCACGCGTTCGGCGCGCTCACCGACGCTTCCGCCGCGGACATCGACGAACCGCTGCGGTGGCTGACGGACGAGGCGGAGAACCTGCTGGCGGCCGCGCGGTCGGTGGCCGGCGACCCGCTGGCCGGGCACGCGCTCGCCATCGCGCACATGCTGTACCCGCACCTGGTCAAGCAGGACCGGGTCGCGGACCTGGTGGAGCTCGGGCAGATCGCGCGGCAGGCGGCGGACACCGTCGGCACCGGCCAGGCGCGGCAGACCGCGTTGCTCGTGCTCTCGGCGGTCAACCGGCGGACCGGGGCGTTCGAGACGGCCCTCGCGCAGCTCGAAGAGGTGCTCGACGCCCGCGGCGACGACCCGTTCGGGCAGGGCAGGGCGCTCACGGGGATCGGCACCCTCCAGCGGGAGCTGGGTGAGCTGAAGCTGGCCGAGGAGACGCTGCTTGCCGCCGTCGAGCTGACCGCCGCGCACGGACCGGTTGGCGCGCAACGGGTTCCGTTGCACGCCCTGGCCCAGGTGCACCTGGTGGCCGGTGACCACGCCAGGGCGCTGGAAGCGGCGACCGAAAGCCTGGCGCACGCCACGCAGGACGCGGCCGGCACCGCCTACGCGCTGGCATCGCTGGGACAGGCGCACTTCAAGCTGGGCGATCTGGACGCGGCGAAGGCCGCGCTGGACGAGTGCGTCGAGCTGTGCCGGCAGACCGGTGAGCACAACGACGAGTGGCAGGCGCTGCTGTGCCGCGCGGAAGTGCTGCTGGCGCAGGGAAATCCGGTCGCGGCGGTGCGGGACGCGCAGGCCTGCCTGAAGATCACCGGCGCGACCGGTGACCGGTACGGCATGGGCGCCGCGCACCGCACGCTGGCGAAGGTGGACCCGGAAACGCACGCGGACCGGGCGGCCGAACTGCTCGGCACACCCGGTCTGCGCAGGGACGACCTGCTGGAGAGCGTGATCGGCTAGCGGTGCGTCACCGGATCGCGTTCCCCATCACACCGCGGACTCAGCCGCAGTGCTCGAAAGCGCTGGTGTAGCTGGACGAACCGACCATGCCGCCCCACTTCACGCACTTGCCGGCCGCCTTCTTCTTGACCGGACCGGCGTAGTAGCCGTAGTCGTCGCGGTCGGTCGTGCGGGCCGAACCCTGCACCTCCAGGAACGCGCCGACGTCGGACGCCGTGCCGATCTTCGTGGTCTTGATGGCGACCACGCAGTTGTAGCCGTTGGAGGCGTTGTACAGCAGGGAGACGCGGGCACCGGTGACGTTCGCGCCGTCGATCACCTTGTAGCCGTCACCGCACGCCTCTTCCGGGGTGTACGGGTTGGTGGTGCCACCGCCGCCACACTTGTTCTTCGACTTGTAGCTCTGTGTCCCGTAGTACAGGATCGTCGACCCGCTCCACTTGACGCGCTGCGGCGAGCCGTTCAGCAGCTGCTCGTAGTGCAGGTGCGCACCGGTCGAGCCACCGGTGTTGCCGACGTTGCCGATGGTCTGGCCCTGCGAGACGCTCTGGCCGACCGACACCCGCTGTGCGGAGAGGTGGGCGTAGCGCGTGGTCCAGCCGCTGCCGTGGTCGATCTCGATCCACCGGCCGTAGCTGGTGCTGCCCTCGTTGCGGACCTTGGAGACCGTGCCGGACGCGGACGCGACGACGGCGTCACCCTCGTCGGCGCTGCGGTTCAGGTCGACCGCGAGCTGCGGGCTGTGGTCGGTCCTGGTCTGGCCCGACCACGTCTGTCCACATGGGAACGGCATCTCGAAGTTGGTGGCGGCGGAGGCCTGCGGCCCGCCGATCACCAGCAGGCCCAGCCCGATCGCGAGCCCGGCGGCTCCTGAGATCATCCTCTTGACGTGCATGAACTTCCCCTCACTCATCCGAAGATCCCGCGGACCTCGAAGTGGTTGTGCGCGGCCCCGTACCCCGATGTCCGTCAGTCGGTGATGTAGCCGGTCATGGCGCGCCCCCTCAGCAGTCGCTGGACGCGAGCCGGGCGGTGTGGTGGCCGCCGTCGGAGTCGACGTAGAGGACCTCGCCGCGGGCGCATCCCGGCGCGTGGACCATGTTTCCCCAGTGCGTGCCCGGAGTTCCCGGTGCCGGGAAGCCGACGCGGTCGTCGCCCGTCCACACGGTGATGCGCAGGGCGCTCTGCCCGCCCGCGTAGTTCACGACCCGCACCCAGTTGGTCTTGCAGGTCGGCGACCAGCGCAGCTCGGCGGTGCCCGAGGTGAACATCGGCGCGGTGTCGGCGACCGTGGAACCGGCGCTGCACCCGGCCTGGACGGGGTCCTTGCCGTTGCACCCCCGCCCGCTGCACGACGCCGCCTGCGCGTCCGGTGCCAGGAGGAGCACGAGCGCCGCCGCGGCGACCAGGCTTGTCGACTTCATGGCACCGACCATGCCGACCGGCGCTCACAGCACCCTGACAGGGCGTGTCAGCGAGGTGTCAGCGGGTCACGTCAGCGAGCGGTGCGCGATCGGTCAGCGGCGCTTGGGACGGTGTCGGCATGGTGAGAAAACCTTGGGTGGGACCGTTGGCGTTCATCGTGCTGGCGTTCGTGGCGTTCTCGCTGCCGCCGTACCTGACAGGGGACCGGGCGGCCGCGCGCGTGCAGTCGGACTGGGGCCCGCACTACCCGTTCCTGGTGGTGCACGTCGTCTTCGCGTCCGTGGCCATCCTGACCTGCGTGCCGCAGATCTGGCCGTGGTTCCGCGGCCGTTTCCCGGTGTGGCACCGCAGGTTGGGCCGCGTCTACGTGTGGGGCGGCGTGCTGCCGGCCGGTGTGTCCGCGTTCGTCCTCGGCGTCATGACCCCGTTCGGGCCGGTCGCCTGGAGCAGCAACGTGCTGATGGCCGCGCTGTGGCTGTCGTTCACCTGGCTCGGCTGGCGCACGGCCCGCCGGCGTGAGTTCCGCGACCACCGCAAGTGGATGATCCGCAGCTTCACCCTGACCGTGTCGATCATCTCGAACCGGATCTGGGGCGTGGTGGCGGTGCTCGCCCTGGACGGCCGCGTCCCGGAGGAGCACCTGCCGCAGACGATCGCCGGCATCAGCACGTGGGTGGGCTGGGTCGTGCCGCTGCTGATCTCGCAGTGGTGGCTGGAACGCAAGCCCCGCCGCCGCACCGCACCGGAGCAGCACCGCGACACCATCGGCGTCTGATGCTGACAAGGGGTTTTGCCGCGACTACGGTCGGCCCTCATGAGGCTACTGCTCGCGGTCCTGATGATGGTCGTCCTCGCACCCGCCACCGCCCACGCCGCACCGCCGACCACGCGGTGCGAGTTCATCCCGACGCCGGAGAACCCGGCCGCCCGCCCGGTCCAGCCACCGTCGGCGACCGTGCGCGCCAAGGGCACCGTGAAGGTCACCATCGTCACGAACTACGGCGTGGTGGTCGCGAAGCTGGACCGCGCCAACGCCCCGTGCGGCGTGGAGAACTTCGCCCACCTGGCGCGGAACTGGTTCTACACGATGACGCAGTGCTGGCGGCTCACGGACACGGCGCGGCTGGGCGTGCTGCAGTGCGGTGACATCTACCGCGCCGAGGAGGGCGGCCCCGGCTACCGCTTCGCGGACGAGGTGACCGGCCAGGAGACCTACCCGCGCGGCACCATCGCGTACGGCAACCAGGGACCGGGCACGAACGGCAGCGAGTTCTTCATCGTGCACTCGTTCGCGAACATCAAGCCGGTCTACACGGTGCTGGGCCACGTGACGTCCG
The DNA here is from genome assembly GCF_001279525.1 of Nocardia sp. NRRL S-836. Lineage (GTDB taxonomy): Bacteria > Actinomycetota > Actinomycetes > Mycobacteriales > Pseudonocardiaceae > Lentzea. Next base: position 13,971 of record NZ_LGDY01000134.1, read on the forward strand.
GCATGGAGACGCTGGACCGCATCGTGCGGGCCGGCATCGTGCCGCAGCCCGACGGAACCCTCGACGGCGCACCGAAGAAGCCCGTGCGCATCCTGCACGTGCTGGCCGACTAGGCCTCGTACACGCCTGGTCTAGGGTGTCGCCGTGCGAAAGATCCTGGTCATCGGCATCGGCGCGGGCAACCCCGACCACCTCACCCTGCAGGCGGTCAAGGCGCTGCGGACGGTCGACGTCTTCTTCGTGCTCGACAAGGGCGCCGTCAAACAGGAGCTCGTCGACCTCCGCCAGTCGATCCTGGCCGACCACGCGACCGGTCCGTACCGCGTCCTCGAAGGCCGCGACCCCGACCGCGACCGCACCCCCGACAACTACGTGCAGACGATCGAGGCCTGGCGCCGCGACCGCGCCGACGTGTGCGCCGGCCTCCTGGCCCAGCTCGGCCCCGACGAGGTCGGCGCCTTCCTGGTGTGGGGCGACCCCTCGCTCTACGACTCGACCCTCGCGATCCTGGACGACCTGCTCGCCCGCGGCCTGGAGTTCGACGTCGAGGTCATCCCCGGCGTCACCTCCGTGGCAGCGCTGACCGCGGGCCACCGCGTGGCGCTGAACCAGGTCAGCCGCCCGGTGCAGATCACCACCGGGCGCCGTCTCTCCGAGGGCTGGCCCGCGGACGTGGACGACGTGGCCGTGATGCTGGACGCCAAGTACTCCTTCGAGGGCGTCGACCCCGACACGTGGATCTACTGGGGGGCGTACCTCGGGATGCCCGACGAGATCCTCGTGTCCGGGCGGGTCGGGGACGTCGCGCCGCGGATCCGGGAGCTGCGCGAAGAGGCCCGTGCGCGCAAGGGGTGGATCATGGACACCTACCTGCTGCGCAGGACCTGATCGAGAAAACGTGTCCAGTTTCCGACCGGGATGGCGAGCTTTTGTCCATTCCCGTCGAAGCTGTCGCGTATCCAGACGGATTCGTCAGCAAACGCCACTTCGACGCAGTTGCCGGAGTTGCTGTAGGAGCTCGTCCTCCACACCAGTTCGTCGTCCGCCATCGAGCCCCCTCGACCGAAGCGACCACACCGCATTCAGCGTATCGGGATTTCCGCGCCGCGATCAGCCTCCGTCAGAGGGATCATGACTGCTCCGTCCACCTGCACTGAGTGACGATCTGGAATTCAGCCGAGCTCACTGATCACACGGTCGATCACCACCTCCAGTTCCTCGAACGGGACGGAAATTTCCTCCAGCTGGACGAATGCTTCGACAAACTGACTCACCTCTTCGACGTTGTCCTGCAGAATCAGGCCGATGCCGGCGCGATCCAGCGCCGCCACGTGGTCCTGATCATCGCCGGGGAACTCCAGGACGGCGAAGGAGCTGGTACGCAGCCCTGCGTGCGCGCCTACGGAAAACGGCAACAGGTTGATGGTGACGTTGGGCTGCCGACCGATCTCACGCACCCGCTCCAGCTGCGCCTTCATCACCTCCGGTCCACCGAATGGCCGACGGAGCACAGCCTCCTCAAGAATGAAGACGAACTTCATCCCGGCCACAGGGTCAAGAACCGATTGCCGTTTGATCCGCACCTCCATCTTCTGCTCGGCCATCTCGGCGTCGGTGTTGAAGACGTCCAGGATGGCGCGTGCGTAATCGGCAGTCTGCAACTGGCCGGGTAGCACGTCGTCCTGGAATTGACGGATGAAAGAAGCCGACGACTCAAGGCCGATGTATTTGATCATCCCCTCCCCCAGGACCTCGCGGTAGTCGTCCCACCAGGCCCGCTTGCGGCTGGCCTTGCCCATCTCCACCAGCTCGGCGATGGAATCTCGATCTTCGACGCCGTACAGCTGCAGCAGTCCTCTGAGGTCGGTTATGGACAGTCGAACGGCGCCCGTTTCGATCCGGATGACCTTCGAGATCGACCAGTCCATCTCATCGGACACCTGCGCTTGCGTGAGCCCCGCGCTCTCCCTCGCCTTCCGCAGCTCCGCTCGCAGTCGTCGCTGCTGCACGACCGGATTGAGCTCCGGCATAGTCACTGTTCGCCTCCAAAAGGTTGCTACATCGCCAAGTGCCACGTAGCTTTCTGACATGTCTGAGAGAGAATGGTAGCTGACTGCGGCCTGGCAAAGATCGAGAACGGGTCGATGCCGGGTCGCCCAGGAGTGAGTGAGGCACCGTGGCCACACCCGGACCTGCCGAGAGGGATCCGGCCCGCCGCCGTTGGGCGACGCGGCTCCTCCTCGTCGTTCGAATGGCCGTGTCCGTCCTGACCAGCACGTTCACCTTCAACCAGGTCAACAGGGACATGGAGAAGGAGACCCGCGAGGTCACGAAGCACCTGCTGATCGTGGTGCGCACATACACCTCACTCGACCGCGTTAGAGAACTGCTGCACGTCCTCAGGGCCGAGTCGGGCATCGCGATCAAGTTCGTCGTAGAGCCGGGCTCCAAGTTCTCCAGGGCACTGGCGAGGTACCTGGAGGCGGAGGGCGCGCATGTGCTCACGTGGCAGGAAGCCCGCCAACACACATGGGACGCGGTACTCGCCGCGTACATCACGAAGCGGCTCGCGAAAATTCGCGGGCCGCTTTTCGTTATTCCGCACGGAGTGGGTTACAACCGGCGGAGGTTCGCATCCACGAGAGACGACTCGTCCGTCGGACTGTCCCGGTACGAGCACACCTACCAAGGCCGAGCTTTCGCGACGAGGATCGGGCTGTCCCACGAGGAACAGCGCTCGCGCCTCTTCGAGGGCGCGAGGGATCGGGCAGTCGTCATCGGCGACCCGGTTCTGGACAAGCTGGTCGCCAGCGTGGTGCTGGCACCGCAGATCCGCCAGTCGCTGAAGGCCGGTTCACGCCGACTGATCGTGTTCAGCTCCACCTGGGGTCGGTGCTCAGCGCTCCGCAGCGCACAGCGGGACCTGATCAGACACCTGCTCGCGCAACTGCCCGCCGACGAGTACGTGGTCGCGATGTTGCTTCACCCGAACGTGTGGCACGGAGAGAGCGAGGTGGAGATCCGTTCCCAACTCGCCGACGAGATCGACAGCGGTCTCCTGCTGATTGACCACAACACCTGGCAGGCACCGCTCGTCGCCGCTCACCTGGTCATCGGTGACCACGGGTCGGTGACCGCGTACGCGGTGGCGCTCGGCCTCCCCGTGCTGCTCGCCGCCGATGGTGCAACCGAGCTCGACCCCGGCTCCCCCGTGCACGACCTGCACACCGCCCTGCCGCACCTCTGCACCCGATCGGAGCTGCGCTCGCAGATCGAGCAAGCTATCGACAACCACGACCCGACGCTTTGGAAGCCCTATACGACAGAGATCTTCGGGCTTCCTGGCGAGGGGCTCAAGGCAACCCTCGCTGTGCTGTTCGAGCTGATGAAGCTGCCGATGCCGGCCAGGCCTCCTCGTCCCAAACCGGTCAGACTCCCGGAGGTCAAGAAGGGGCAGGAGATCACCTCCTACCGGGTCTCGGTGCAACTCGACCAGGACTGCGCCAACGGAACGGTCGAGCGATATCCGGAGCTCGTTTCCACCGCCGACGACGTGCCGGGGTCAGTGATCGTCTCCTGTCACCGCGAGGTCGACCAGACGGTCAAGGACAACGCCGAAATCTTCGTCCGGGACGACCCGATACCGGTCGAGGAGGCTGAGCACTGGATCCGTGCCTGCCTCGCCGACTGCCCTGGCACAGCTCTCTCCGCCGCCGCCCTCACGGGCGGCGGTTGTGTGCTGATGTTTCGCGAGGACACCTGCTTCATCACGGCGCGCGGTGACCCGTTCGTCGTAGCGGCTGTGGTGTACCAACGTCGGATCAGCGGCTGTCCCGACACTCCGGTGGAGGTGGTGGTCACCATGGGAGGCTGGCCGCACACCGTCGTGGTGACGTGACTCAGTCGTCGCTCTCGACGCGGCGACCGGCTTCGAGCCACTGCCAGACCTCGGCACTTCGCGGATTCCCCGCAGCCACGTACAGGCGGTAGAGACGTTCCGCTGTCGACTTGAAAAGGCCGCGGTCGTTCTCCGCCTGTGCCACGCTGAGAAGTTCCTCGAGGGCCTGCGCCTCTTTCACGGGCTGCTTGCGCTCGTGCGTGACCCGCGCCGCCGACTGGAGCTCACTGCGGGCGTCACGGAACTTGCGCAACCTCGAATAAGCCGTCCCCAACGCGATGCGCACCCTGGCCTCAGTGAGGTCTTCGTTCCGCATGCCTGCCACAGTTCGCAGCGCCTCGGTCAGCACGGGCACTGCTTCATCGGCATGTTGGGCACGCACGAGCACGTCACCGAGTTGGTAAGACTGCATGACGAACGCACGATCGTCGCCCGCGGCAAGCTGATCGTCCACCAGTCGGCGAAAGACGTCCACTGCTTCCGGGTAAAGCTGTTGCTCCCGGTAGAGGAGACCACGCGACTCCATCAGGACTGCTTTGACACGGTCGTCTACCGCTGCGATCGCGGCAGCCTGGTCCAGCTGTTGGGCAGCCAAAGCGAAATCACGCATCTCGATGTGGGCACGGGCCAGCCTGTTCCGCATGTGTGCTTCGACGACAGAATTTCCGGTTGATTGCGCCGCAGCGAGGCCAAGGCGATGGACTTCGATCCAGTCTGAATAGTGCTTTCTGCTGTGGTAAAAGGACCACAGCGAATCACACATCCGCCACACGGTCTCATACCACCGCATGGTTGCCGCCGTGCGCATTGCCGCAAGCAGGTTCGGCCGTTCGGCGTCCAGCCAGCGCATGGCGTCTGCCGCGTCGAATTGCATCGTCCACTCGTCGATGTCCGGTTCCGCGAGGCGCCAGCGGTTGCCCATCATGGTCACATCAGCGGCAGCCGCACCGAGCGCGAACCACGTGACGATGCGCCGCTCGACCTCGTCCCGCTGATCCCGATCCAGTTCGGCGTCGAACCGCCTTCTGGCGTGCAGAGCGATCAGCTCGTGGAACTGGAACCGGTCGTCACCGATGTCGGTGAGGAGGTTCGCCGCGCACAGGGACTCCAGGCGCGGCTCGACGGTGTCGCGATCCAGCCCGGCGGCGACGGCGGCTGCGTCGAGCGAGAAGTGCGGACCCGGATAGCCACCCATGACGAGGTAAAGCCGACGTGCTTCGTGAGGGAGCTCCTCGTACGCCAGGTCGAACATCTGTCCCACCGAACTGCCCTCCCCTTCGAGCGCCAACCGATCCAGCCGTTTCGCGCCGTCGGAGAGGTGCCTCACCAACCGGGCGACCGGCCATCGTCGGTGCTGGGCCAGCCCAGCGCCGGCTACTCGCAGCGCGAGCGGCAGCCCCGCGCACAGCTCCACGAGCTGGTGAAAGGCCGGACGGTCGTCCTCGATCCGCGCCGACGGGACGATCCCGGTCATCAGGTTCGCGCTGTCGGCCTCGTCGAGCGGGTTCAGATCGATGAACTCCGCTCCATCGAGGGACAACCCGGCAAGGCGGTGCCTGCTGGTCGCGATCACGACACTGCCGGACGCCGCCGGGACGACCGAGCGCACCTGCGCGGGCTCGTCCGCTCCATCCAAGAGCACGAGGACAGGTTCTTGCGCGGTGCGGCTGCGGAACAGCGCGATCCGCTCCGCTCGGGTGGCCGGGATGTACGGTTCGAGGACGCCGAGCGCTCGCAGGAACACCGAGACCACGTCACTGACGCCGACACCGCGGCGACCGCGGTACTCCGCCAGGTCCGCGTAGAGCAGACCTGCAGGGAATCGAGCCCGGTTGGCATGTGCCCACCGGACGGCGGCGGCACTCTTACCCACTCCGGCCATGCCGCTCAACACGAACAATATCGGCCCATGCTCGTGTTTGCCCATTGCGTGATCCATCGCCCGCAACGCGTCGACGCGATCAACGAAGTTGTTGATGACCGGCGGAAGCTGCATCGGTCGATGTTCCCGGTCGACACCCGGCGAAACCAGTGTTACGCAGCCGATTTGCCCAGCCTGGACAACTTGCCCGTGGACAGCTCCGGCGATGTCATTGCGCACGGTCATGCGTGCCCCCCGGCCACCTGAGCGTTGCCGTCCAGTGTCACCCCTGAGCCCTCCCAGGTGCGTTTTCGCCGGCCTGGCGATTACCGCCGGGTTCACCCGATCAGCGGTTTCTGGCTCCTTGGAACAGATCCACCAATCAGCCGCTTACATCCGGGATCGTGCTTAGGGCAATCATCGTTACACCCCGAACGCAATTACCCAAGGGTACGGTTGCACAGTCACCCCCTTGGTGGCTCTCGCGAATGTGAAAGATCGTGAGCGAATCTATCCGGCGATCAGCTTCGCGACAGCGCGAACGACCAGGTCACGACTGGCGACCGGCGTCGAGAACGCCAGGATCGACATGTGCACCACCACCCCGAGCAGCTCCTCGGCGGTGAACTCGCGCGGCAGCTCCCCGCGTTCCTGCGCCGCGGCGACCGCGGCCACCTTCGCCACGTGCGCCTCCCCCTCCGCCTTGCTGACCGCCTCGAACCCGTTCTCCAGCCGGTGGTACCCGGCGAGACTGAGCAGCTCGGGCTGCCGCTCATAGGTGTCGAAGAGCCGTCCCGCGTATCCGGGCAGGTCGTCGGGCGTGATGGGGACGGCCTCGACCACCCGCGTGATCTGGATCTTCAGGACCTCGTCGAACAGGTCCTCCTTGCTGCCGAAGTAGGCGTAGATCATCGCCTTGTTGCAGCCGGCCTTCGCCGCGATCCGGTCGACGCGCGCGCCTGCGATGCCGTGCGCCGCGAACTCGGCGAGTGCCGCTTCCAGCAGCTTCGCCTTGGTTGCTTCCCTGTCCCTCACCACGGGACCATTCTAACCAACTAGTTGGTTGACAGTCGACCAGTCGCGTGGTTGCCTGGATTTAGCAACCAACCGGTTAGTTAGGAGCGTGGACATGAAGGTCGCACTGGTCACGGGCGCGTCGTCGGGGATCGGCGAGGCGACGGCACTGGCGTTGCACGAGGCCGGGTACACGGTCTACGCGGCGGCGCGGCGGACGCAACGGATGGAGGGCCTGGCTCAGCGCGGCATCAGGGTGCTCGCCATGGACGTCACCGAGGACGGGTCGATGGTCGCCGGCGTCGAGCGGGTGATCGCGGAGGCCGGGCGGGTCGACCTGCTCGTGAACAACGCCGGCTACGGGTCGTACGGGGCGTTCGAGGACGTGCCGCTGGCGGAGGGCAGGTACCAGTTCGAGGTCAACGTCTTCGGGCTGGCGCGGCTGGTGCAGCTCGTCGTGCCGCACATGCGCGCGGCGGGTAGCGGGCGGATCGTCAACGTGTCGTCGGTCGGCGGGCGGATCTACGAGCCGCTGGGCGGGTGGTACCACTCGACGAAGTTCGCGGTGGAGGGGTTGAGCGACTCGCTGCGGCTGGAGCTGAAGCCGTTCGGGATCGACGTCGTGGTGATCCAGCCGGGTGCGATCAAGACCGAGTGGGGCGGCATCGCGGTGGAGAACCTGAGGAAGACGTCCGGGCAGGGCGCCTACCGCGACCAGGTCAAGGCGCTGGCGGCGTTGTTCTCGCAGACCGAGCGCGGGTCGGAGCCGCGGGTGATCGCGGACGTGATCGTCACGGCGGCACGGGCGCGGCGGCCGCGGACGAGGTACGCGGCGGGGTTCGGTGCGCGGCCGATCCTGTTCGCGCGCAGGGTGCTGCCGGACCGGGCGTTCGACGCGCTCTTCCTCGGGGCGATGCGGCGGTTCGCCTGATCGTGGCAGGTACCTTCGGTTCAGAAGACCGGAGGGGGCGGGGTGCGCGGGGGATTGTCGGCGGAGGCCGAGCAGCTGTACCTGGCGCTGTTGCGCGGCGAGCGGGCGGGTGCTGGTGCGGCGCTGGAGGAGCTCGAACGGGTCGGGCTCACCCGCGGTGGTCACGTGCGGCCGCCGCGGTCGGCGTTGGCGGCGATCGCGTCCGAGCACGAGGTGGCCGCGTTGCGGGCGCGGGAGACCGCCGAGGTGCTGGCGCGGGCCTACGCCGGGCGGGGCGGGGTGGACTCCGACTTCGTCGAGGTGCTCGGGGACGCGGGCGAGGTGATCGCCGCGTTCGAGGAGATGCAGGGCCAGGCCAAGACCGAGGTGCGGGCGCTGGACCCCGGTTCGTATCTGAGCCCGCAGCCCGAGGCCAGTCCCGCGCAGCCACCCGCGCTGGCCCGTGGGGTCGCGTACCGGGTGGTGTACGAGTCGTCGTTGCTGCAGGACCCGCAGGGGTTCGCGTCGGTGCGGCAGAGCATCGCGGTCGGTGAGCAGGCGCGGGCGTTTCCCGGGGTGCCGTTGAAGCTGGTCGTGGCGGACTCCGACCGGGCGTTGATCGCGGTGCCGACGGTGGCGGGCGGGAACGTCGTCGCGCTGCTCATCCACCCGTCCGTGTTGCTCAGTGCGTTGATCGAGCTGTTCGAGGCGTTCTGGCGGATGGGCGTGCCGATCACCGCCGGTGGTCAGGACAACGTCGAGGCGGAACCGACGTTGGCGACGCACCGGCTGTTGTCCCTGCTCAGCGCAGGCCTGACGGATGAGTCGATCGCGCGGGAGCTCGGGGTCAGCGACCGGACCGTGCATCGGCGGGTGAGCCGGCTGCAGCAGTTGCTGGGTGCGCAGACGCGGTTCCAGCTCGGGGTGCAGGCGTCACGGCGTGGCTGGCTTTGATCACCCTGGGTCAGTTTCACCAGCTTGTTCATCACTCTGGGGAACCAATTGGTGACGGAATCCAGACATGGCGACTTTCTGCCATCACCCAGACGTGTTAAACGGCGTTGAAAACCCTTCTCCTGCTCTGAAGGCACGGGCTCATCAGGCCGTGCGGGGGCAGGAAGGGATCCACAGTGACGAAGACTCTCAGAGTCGCGCTGGTCGGGGCGCTCGCCGTCTCGGCCATCGCACTCGCACCGGGTGCGCAGGCCGCGCCGAAGGCGGACCCGGACACGGCGGCGCTCGCGGGCGCGCTGACCACCCAGGCGATCGCGTGGGAGGAGTGCACCTTCCCCGGCGTCGCGGAGGAGACGGTCAAGCAGTTCAAGACCGTCAAGGGCCTCGCGTGCGCCACGGTCAAGGTGCCGCGCGACTGGCACAACCCGCAGGACGGCAACACGATCGACCTGCGCGTCTCGAAGACCGCGACCGCCTACAAGGGCACGGCCCGCCAGGGCATCGCGCTGGTCAACCCCGGTGGCCCCGGCGGCTCCGGCCTGCCGTGGGGTGCGGCGATGGCCCTGCGCGCGCCGGTGCTCGCGAGCCAGTACGACTTCATCGGGTTCGACCCGCGTGGCGTCGGCCTGTCCACGCCGCTGCAGTGCAGCTACACGGTCCCGAGCTCGACCGACGAGGACGTGCTGAACCGCGCGAAGGTCCAGGGCTGCCTGGCGAACCCGCTCACGCAGTTCATCACCACCGAGCAGACCGCGTACGACATGGACTTCATCCGGGTGCTGCTCGGCGAGAAGAAGACCTCGTACATCGGCTACTCCTACGGCACGTGGCTCGGCACCTGGTACGCCACGGTGTTCCCGGGCAAGGTGCACCGCTTCCTGCTCGACTCGGCCGTCGACGCGTCGCAGACCACGCTCGAGAAGACGTGGGACCTGCAGCCGCGCAGCCGTGACCGGCAGTTCCAGGAGGCGCTGCTGCCCTACGTCGCGCGCAACAACGCGATCTACGAGGCGGGCACCGACCCGTTCGAGATCCGCAAGAAGTGGGAGCAGGCGGGCGGCACGCGCGACTTCCTGGGCCAGCTGTTCACCGCGTGGTTCATCATCCCGGCGATGTACGACACCACCCAGTACGAGGTCGCGGCGTCCGCCGTGGCGACCGTCGCCGGCACCGTGACCGAGGGCACCGACGCCCAGCGCGTCGAGGCGCTCGTCGCGAAGATGCTGTCCCGGCCGGGTCTGTCGCCGCAGAACGCGGAGTTCATCACGAAGGCCAAGGCCAACGCGCTGGCCGCCATCGCGAAGAAGGAGCGCGTCGCGGTCAAGTCCACCACGGCGGCGGCCGAGGTGGAGACCTGGGACGCGACGTTCGAGGCGATCCGCTGCCAGGACGGCCAGTGGAACCAGAACCTGCAGTACTGGCACTACTGGAAGGCCGACCTGACCGTGAACGCGCCGTTCATCGCGCCGTTCATGAGCACGCCGCTGTGCGCGTACTGGCCGACCAAGAACTCGAAGCCCGCGCCGGACAAGAAGACCTTCCCGCGGCTGCTGATGGCGCAGAGCGAGCTCGACGCGGCGACGCCGTACGAGGCCGGCCTGGCCACGGCGAAGGCGCTGCCGGGCGCGAAGCTGATCAGCGTCGACAACGAGGGCTCGCACGGCCTGTTCCCGTACAACACGGACTGCGTCGACGACCCGATCACGTTCTACTTCCAGACCGGTGCGACGCCGCGCAAGCAGTTCACCGGCTGCCAGGCGCTGCCGTTGCCGGCGGAGACCGAGACGTTCCAGGTGGGCGGCACGCTCTCCACCGGCAAGGTGAAGATCAAGATGATCACGCCGGCCGTGAAGAAGGCCAACAAGATCGTGAAGGACCTGTTGAGCTCGTCGTCCACCGCGCAGGCGGACGAGTCGGGCATGCCTTCGAACATCTGATGTGCTGATCGACGTCGTGGCCCTCGGGAGACATCCCGGGGGCCACGGCCTTTTCCGGCGCTGTCGGCACTTCTAGCGCCGCCAACGGCTCCGATGCTGTCGGCACTTCCGTGCGCTTCTAGCGCTGCCACCACTTCTTGCGGACCACGTCCGTGATCACGCAGGTGATGTTGTCGGGGCCGCCGTTGCCGTTGGCCAGCGCCACAAGCTGCCAGGCGGCCTCCGTGCCGTCCGGTGTGGACATCAGGACCTCGTGGACGTCGGCGAGGTCCGCGTAGTCGGTGAGGCCGTCGCTGCACAGCAGGTAGCGGTCGTCCAGGTGCGCCTGGTGCCAGGAGAGGTCCGGGTCGTGCGAGTTGCCGGACTGCAGGGCCCGCAGCACGTATGCGCGACGCGGGTGGCCGGCGGCCTGTTCCGGTGTCAGCCGGCCGGCGTCGACGAGAGCCTGCACCATGGTGTGGTCGTGGGAGAGCTGGCGCAGCTCGCCCTCCCTCAGCACATACGCGCGGGAGTCGCCGATGTGGGCCAGCTGGAAGGCGAGACCCTCCCAGCGCATCGCCGTGAGCGTGGTGCCGGTGCCCTGCGGGGCCTCCTCATCAAGCCTGCGCGCGATCTCCGCCACGGCCGGGCCGAGGTCGCCCTGCCAGTGCGCGAGGACGTCCACCGCGATCGCGCTCGCGAGCTCGCCGTGCTCGTGGCCGCCCATCCCGTCGGCCACGGCCTGCAGGTCGGCGCGGACGTACACCGAGTCCTCGTTCTGCTCACGGACCAGCCCGGGATCGGTGGCCACGGCGATGCGCAGCTCGTGTGTCATGACACCAGTAGATCACTTGTGAAGTCACTTCACAAGCAATACGGTTGTGAACATGGATGAGACGGTGAACGCCGGTGACATAGCGCGCCTGGCAGACGTCGGCCGTGCGGCCGTGTCGAACTGGCGCCGGCGCTTCGAGGACTTCCCGGTTCCCGTCGGCGGCACGGCCTCCAGTCCGTTGTACCTGCTGCGCGACGTGGAGGCATGGCTGCGTCGCAACGGCAAGCCGTTCCGCGTCTCCCCCGCCGACCGCATCTGGACCCAGCTCCGCACCGTCGACGACCTCAAGCTCGGTCCCGCGCTGCTGGCGGTGGAGGCCGACGCGGCGACGTTCGAGTTCCTCCACGAGCGGTACGCGGCCGCCCACTCCCGCCTGCTGAACCCGACCCCGCCGGAGATCGCGCGGTTGATGATCTCCCTGACCGAGGCCCACGACGGCACGGTCACCGATCCCGCGTGCGGCACCGGCTCGTTGCTGAAGCTGGCCGGCGCGCGCCGCAAGGTCGGCCAGGAGCTCGACCCCGTGCTGGCCGCGATCGCTCGCCGCCGCATGCCCGACGCCTTCGTGGTGGACGGTGACTCGTTGCGCCACAACGGCATCATCGAGAAAGCCGACGCCGTGCTGTGCGACCCGCCGTGGCACGACCGCGGGTGGGGCCACGAGGAGCTGATCGGCGACCCGCGCTGGACCCACGGCCAGCCCCCGCGCGGCGAACCCGAGCTGGCCTGGGCCCAGCACTGCCTGTCGCTGGCCAAGCCCGGCGCGTCCGTCGCGATCCTGATGCCTTCCGCCGCGGCCTCCCGCCGGGCAGGCAAACGCGTGCGCGGCAACCTCCTGCGCGCCGGCGCCGTGACCGCGGTGATCACCGTGCAACCCGGCCGCGACCTGTGGCTGCTGCGCCACCCGCACCCGAGCGACCGCGCGCCGGAACACGTGACGCTGCTCGACTCCCCCGACTCGGTCGACCTGCCGGAGTCGCTCGAACCGAACACCCGCGTGCTCGACCTGCTCGACGACGACGTCGACCTGAGCCCCGGCCGCCTGCGCGGCCAGCACGGCCGCGCCTACGTCGAAAGCCGCGCGAAGTACGCGATGCCCGATCCCCCGGAACTCCACGACCGCGCCCTCCCCCCGATGACCACCATCGGCGACCTGCTCCGCGCGGCCCCCGGCTCGCACGTGGTCACCTCCCCGACCGGCGCGACCTACGAGATCGATCCCACCCGCCTCGACCCCGACTACCTGGCGGGCCTGCTACGCGCCGCGCTCGCCCGCACCCCCACCGGCTCGACCCGCCTGGACGTCCGCCGCACCCAGGTCCCCTCACTCCCACTCGACGAACAACGCCGGTACGGCCGCGCCTTCTCCCAGCTCAGGGCCCTGGAGTCCAGCCTGGAGGGTGCCGCCGAACTGGTCCGTCTGGGCTACAATGGCCTACTGGGTGGTCAGATCGGCCCGGCGTAGGAACCCACCACAAATGAACACGCACCGTGACCAAGCTTCACCCGATCAGGACGTCCGGATCCGCCGCCTCGTCCGCCTCGCTAATGAGGAAACGCGCGGACCCAGCGCCCCGGTCCCCCACGCGGACCAGCTCAGCCCGTCGCCGCCGCCGGTTAGGCTGCGCCGGTGCTGATCGCCGACCGCTACGAGATCGACGACCTGCCGCTGGGCCGGGGAGGCATGGGCGCCGTGCACCGCGGCCGCGACCTGCGCCTGGATCGCCGCGTGGCGGTGAAACTGCTGCAACTCCCCGGCAGCGACGACGAGGTCCAGCAACGCTTCACCCGCGAGGCCCGCATCGTGGCGAAGCTCGAACACCCCGGCGTCCCGGTGCTCTACGACTTCGGCACCCACGACCAACGCCTGTTCCAGGTGATGCAGTTCGTGGACGGCGTCACCATCGCCGACCTGGTCGACGAGTTCGGCCCGCTGCCCGAGCCGTGGGCCGCCAACATCGCCGCCCAGACCGCGGCCGTGCTCGCCGCGGCCCACGACCACGGCATCTGCCACCGCGACCTCAAGCCCACGAACCTGATGCTCAGCCCCGACGGCGCCGTGAAGGTGCTCGACTTCGGCCTGGCCCTGCTGCGGGAGAGCGACGTGGCCCCGTTCAGCCGAGCCGGCCAGATCCTCGGGACCCCGTCGTACATGGCACCCGAGCAGATCCAGCGCGGCGTCGCCGAGCCGCGCAGCGACCTGTACGCGCTGGGGTGCGTGCTGCACGAGATGCTGACCGGCGAGCAGCTGTTCACCGGGCCGACGGCGTACGCGGTGTTCGAGCGGCACGTGCGGGAGGTGCCGCGGGCCGTTGCGGGTGGGCTCAACGGGGTGGTGCAGCGGTTGCTGGCCAAGGAGCCGGAGGGGCGGCCGGGGTCGGCTCGGGAGGTTTTTGAGGCGTTGCAAGGGGTTTCGGGGGACTTGAGGCCGTTGCCGGGGTTTGTGGCCGAGGGGTCGACGGCGACGATGTATGCGAACGTGCAGCGGCGGTAGAGGGGCCGGGCCGTGAGTGACCTGTTGCCTGGCGGAACTGTTGCAGAGCGCGGGTGAGCCACAGGTGGCGGGGCCGGCGCTGAGGGCGGTTGCGCCACAGGTGAGGCGGCTGCTGAGGGCGGGTGCGCCACTGGTGGCGGGGGCGTGGCACAGGTGGCCGGGCGTGGCACAGGTGGAGCGACGCGAATAGCTGGGCGCGGGAAACTCCTGGCAGCGCGGAGACGGTTGAGCGGCACGAAACGCTCGCATGGCGCCAAAACGGATACCGCGACCCCAGCTCAAGCGGTGTGAGGCATGCGATGCGGGGCAAGCGGTGCGGGGCGAGTCCACGCAGCGCGAGCCCACCCGGCGCAACGACAAGCGCGGCCCGAGCCCCACGCATACGAACATGCGCCAGCGCCGAACACAGAGCGGCATCGACCACAGGACGGCATCAAGCACCAGCACCGCACCAACCAGGCAGCACAGGCCCCAAGGCGGCAACAAGCACAGGGCGGCACCGGCCCCACGGAAGCACCGAGCACAGGACGCCCACCAATCACAGAACGACACCGAACACAAAACGCCACCAAGCCGAGAACAGCACCAAGCGCCGGGCGGCGTCACAACGGGATGCGGTTCACCTCGTGATCCCCGGTCGCCCACAGGTGCTGCACGGCGTAGGACCGCCAAGGCCGCCAAGCATCGGCACGGCGGGTCAGTGCGGCCGGAGTCGTCGGCAGGCCGAGTGACGCGGCGGCCAGTTTGATGCCGAGGTCGGTGGGCAGGAAGGCGTCGGGGTCGCCGAGGGCGCGCATTGCGATGGATTCCACGGTCCACGGGCCGAAGCCGGGGAGGGCGTGGAGGGTGGCGCGGACGGTTGTGGGGTCGGCGGTGGGGGTGAGGTCCACTTCGGACTCCAGGGCTTCGAGCAGGGCGGTCATGGTGGTGCGGCGGGAGGTGGGGACGGCCAGGGCTGCCGGGTCGAAGGACAGGGGGAAGAGGTGCAGGTCGGCCACCGGGGTGCCGAAGCGTTGCACCAGGCGGGCGGCGTGGGTGCGGGCGGCCGCGGTGGAGACCTGTTGGCCCAGGACGGCTCGGATCGCGAACTCCGGGCCGTTGACGGTGCGGGGGACGCGGCGGCCGGGGGCCTTGAGCACCAACGGTTTCAGCAACGGGTCCTGGGCGAGGTCCGTGTCGATGGTGTCGGGGTCTGCGTCGAGGTCGAGGAGGAAGCGGCACTGGGCCACGGCGGTGGCCAGGTCGCGGGGGTCGGAGAGGGAGAAGAGGGCCGCTATGTGGTCGGGGCGCGGGGTGAGGGCCGCTATCGCCGGGCCGTGGGGGAGGCGGAGGGTGCGGCGGGAGGGGTTGTCGCGCCATTCCTCCACTCCGGGGACGGCGGTGGCGATCAGGTGGCCGAAGAGGTTGTCGGGGTGCAGCGGCGGGCGGAACGGCAGGCGCAGCGGGACCTGGTGGGTGAGCGGGCCGAGTGGGGGTAGGGCGCGGCCGGCGGTGAAGGCTCGGGAGAGGGTGCGGGCGTCGGCGCCCAGTGCGGTTGTGAGGTGGTGTCGCAAGTGGCTGGTGGTGCAGCCCAGGTGCGCCGCCAGTGCGGTGGTGCCGACGTGGTCGAGGAAGCCGTCGGCGAGCAGAAGTGTTGCGCGCGCAACGAGATCGTCGGGGCTGTGAACCGCGGGAGGGCGCGCCGACGTGAAGTGGTGCATGCCGTCAACACTGCACCACGGCGGCGCCGAACGCTGGCGGGAAAGGGACATCCTTCTGACGGGGCCAACCGGGTGACCTGCTTCGCGATGCGAACGGGCCTGGATACGCTGGCTGCTACGCCGTTGCAGCAGGACCAGATCAGCAGGGAAGGGCGGCGTCGCGTGCGATGAGGGCGGCTTGGACGCGGTTGTCGCAGCGCAGTTTGGTCAGCAGGCGGCTGACGTGGGCCTTGATCGCCCCCTCCGACAGGTACATGAGGCGTGCGATGCGGGCGTTCGCCATGCCCTGCGCGAGGTACACCAGCACCTCCTGCTCCCGCCGGGTGAGCAGGCTGATGCGGTTGCGCGCGGCGTCGCGGCGTTCCGAGTCGGCGCCGGTGAAGTGGTCGACGAGGGCGCGGGTCGCGGACGGGGAGAGGACCGCCTCGCCGGCCGCGACGGCGCGGACGGCGTTCACCAGCGCGTCGGGCTCGCCGTTCTTGAACAGGAAACCGGCGGCTCCCGCGCGCAACGCGGGAAACAGCAGTTCTTCCGTGTGCGGAGTACACAGCATGATCACCTGTGTACCGGGTACATGCCTGCGGACCATGCGCACCGCGGCCAGGCCCTCCATGCCGGGCATCGCGGCGTCCATCAGCAGGACCTGCGGGCGGTGCCGGCGGGCGAGCTCCAGTGCGCCGCTGGCGTCGCAGGCCTCGCCGGCCACCGTGATGGTGCCGGTGCGCTCCAGCACGCCGCGGACGCCGGTGCGGATCAGCACCTCGTCGTCGGCGATGCCGACGGTGATCGTGCGCGGTTTGTTCACCAGCTGCAGACCGCCGTTCGCCCACGAGGACGCAGTGCTCGTCGCCACCGTCATACGCACTCCCTGTCAGACCGGACCAGTCACCAGTTTGTCCCCGAACGAGGACCTCGGGAAGGCAGGCATAACAAGCGCCGGGCGAACCGTCTCGCGCACCGCGAGGTGTAACGGGTTGCACGCGGCAACGCCCTGCCCTCCACCTGCGGTAACACCGGTCCGAGACGGTGACGGCCTGCCGTTACGGCTGGAGGAGACACGCCCATGACCAGCACCGGACGTTGTGCCCTGTGCACCGGCGCGCTGCCTCCCGCGACCTCGGACCAGCGCAGGTCCTACTGCTCCAACGCCTGCCGCCAGAGGGCGTACCGGCGGCGGGCGAGCGCGGCCGCCCCCACGCCCGCGACCAGGCAGAACCTGCGGGTGCTGGCGAACCTGCCCGCGGCGCGGGACGCGTTCGTCGGGCGTCAGCAGGAGCTCGCGAAGCTCGACCAGCTGATGCGCCGGCACCGTCTCGTCACACTCGTGGGCAGCGCGGGTGCGGGCAAGACGCGGCTCGCGCTGGAGGCGACTGGCCGGTTGCGGCGCGGCCGGACGGACCGGGTGCTGCTCGTCGAGCTCGGCGGGGTCACCGACTGCGCCGACGTCATGCCGGCCGTCGCCCACGCCCTCGGTGTCGAGCGGTCGGACGAGCCGTTGCGCGACACGGTGCTCGAAACGCTCGTGAACATGAAGGTCGTCGTGGTCCTTGACAACTGCGAGCACCTCCTCGACACGTGTGCCGAGTTCGTGGACCTGCTGCTGAACCGCTGCCCCGGCGTCCGGGTGCTCGCGACGAGCCGGGAGGTGCTGTGGATCAGCGGTGAGGTGAGCTTCCACGTCGAGGGCCTGCAGGTGCCGTCGACGGACCGCGACCTGGTCACGATGGCCGCGCCGCGCTCCGAGGCCGTGAAGCTGTTCGTGGAACGCGCGCGGGAGCGCAAGCCCGACTTCCGGCTCACGGCGGAGAACACCACCGCGGTCGCCCTGCTGTGCGCACGGCTCGAAGGCATGCCGCTGGCGATCGAGCTGGCCGCGCGCTGGGTGCAGCTGCTGCCCGTGACGGACATCTGCGACCGGATGGACGAGCCGCTGGAGCTGCTCACGCTGGGCTGCCGCAAGTCCCCGGCGCGGCAGCGGTCGCTGCGCGAGGCGATCGACTGGAGCTACCGGCTGCTGGAGCCGGACGAGCGGTTCGTGCTGCGCAGGCTCAGCGTGTTCGACGGCGGTTTCGACCTGGCCGCGGCCACGGAGGTCTGCTCGACGGAACGGTCGGCGGAACCGGTGCTGGACGTGCTGTCGCGGCTGCAGGCCAAGTCGCTGCTGACGGCGGTGCCGGGCACCACGCGGTTCCGGCAGCTGGAGCCGGTTCGCCTGCACGCCAGGGAGAAGCTGGTGGTGGCGGGTGAGCTGGACGTGGCGTTCGAGGCGCTGGCGCGCTGGTTCACCGACCTGTCGGACGTGCTGATCACCGCGCCGCTGTCGATGCCGGCCGACGTGCAGGACAAGCTCGACAACCACGTCGACAGCCTGCTCGGCACGGTCGAGTGGGCGGCGGACCGCGGCGACGAACGGCTGCTGCTGCTCACCTCGGCGCTGGCCGCCTGCGCCGCGCGCAGCGGCCGGCTCGGGCAGGCCAGGATCATGCTGCGCGACGCGTTGCGCCGTCCGTCCACAAGGGACGACTACCGGTGCGTGGCGCTCAACCACGCGGCCAGGTTCGCCGCCGAGCAGGGTGATCACGACGAGGCCGTCGAGCTGTCCGGTGAGGCGTCGCGGCTGGTGCGCGGCATCGGGAACCCGGCGCTGGTGCTGAGCTGCCGCAGCACGCTCGCGGCCGTGCAGCAGTCGAGCGGGCAGTGGGAGGCGTCGGCGGTGAACAACACCGAGTGCCTGCGCGTGGCCGAGCTGCTCGGTGAACCCCTTGCGCGCGCGACCTGTCTGGTCGACCTGGCGCGCACGGCGTTGTCGCTGGGCAAGCACGAACGCGCCGAGAAGGCGGTCATGAAGGCGTTGCCGATCTCGCGCACCTCGGGGGTGCCCGCGCGCATCGCCGGCGCTCTCAACACCCGCGGCGCCATCGCGTTGATGCAGGGCGACCTGGAGGAGGCGACGCACGCGTTCCAGGAAGCGCTGCGGATGGACGGGATGAACCCGTTGAGCGCGCCGGACGCCTTGGAAGGCCTCGCGATGGCGGCGTTGCTGCGCGGTCAGGCCGAGCGCGCGCTGCGGCTCGAAGCGACCGGACGGGCCATGCGCCGGTCAGTCGGCGTGGTGCCGAACCCTTTTTGGGCGGAAAAGGTCGCCGGAGCCATGCGCACCGCACGGCTGATGCTGCCCGTGCCGCGCGCGGAGGCGGCCGCGACACCGTTGACGGCCACGGAGATCGAGGCGTTCATCCAGGACGAGGTGTGGCTGGACCGCACCGAGGCCGCGCACGACGAGCTGGACGACCACGAACGACGGGTGATCGCGCTCCTCGCCACCGGCCTGACGAACCAGCAGATCGCGAACCGGCTGAACGTGTCGGTGCGCACGGTGGCGTCGAGGCTGCAACGGCTGCGCGACAAGCTCGGGCTGCGGAGCCGGGAGGACATCGCCGCGTGGGGTGCCGAGCGCGCGATCGGCTGACGACCGGCCCGCGCTGTAAAGGTTTGCGCGCTGTTGACCGTGCGTAGACGACACCCTGAAATCGGACATCTGAACCGCATCAGCTCTACTCCATTCGAGTGAGGGCAGAGGTCTAGACCTTGACCTTTAAGTGGTCTAAACCACATCGTTCTGGCACCCCCTGCGACTGAGGAGACCGATGTCCAAGTTCCGATGGCATCTAGCTGCTCTCTTCGCGGCCGTCGCCGCGATGGTCCTCGGAATCGTCGTCGTGCCCGCCGCGAGCGGTGCCGGTGGCGTTTCCGCCACGTTCTCCAAGGGTTCGGACTGGGGAACGGGCTTCGAGGGCAAGTACACGATCAAGAACAACGGCACGACGGCCCTGACGTCGTGGACCGTCGAGTTCACACTCCCGGCCAACCACCGGGTCACCTCGGTCTGGGACGGCTCGTACACGACGAGCGGCCAGACGGTCACGGTGAAGAACACCTGGAACGGCAACGTCGGTGTCGGCGCCTCCGTGAGCTTCGGCTTCAACGGCGCGTACACCGGCACGTTCGGTGCGCCGACCAACTGCAAGCTCAACGGCGCTTCGTGCGAGGCGGGCGGGACGAACCCGACCACCACGACCACGACCAGCACCACCACGAGCACGACGACCACCACTACCACCACGACGACGACCACGACCGGTCCGCCGCCGCCTCCCGGGAAGGTCAACCTGGGCTACTTCGCGGAGTGGGGTGTCTACCCGGCGCGCAACTACCAGGTGAAGAACATCGACACCTCGGGTTCGGCGGCCAAGCTGACGCACATCAACTACGCGTTCGGCAACGTGGCGAACGGCCAGTGCACCATCGGTGAGTCCTACCCCGCCCTCGAGAAGGCCATGACGGCGGCGGAGAGCGTGGACGGCGTCGCCGACACGTGGGACCAGCCGGTGCGCGGCAACTTCAACCAGCTGCTGAAGCTGAAGAAGAAGTACCCGCACATCAAGGTGCTGTACTCCTTCGGTGGCTGGACCTGGTCCGGCGGCTTCGGCCAGGCCGCGCAGAACCCGGCGGCGTTCGCCGAGTCCTGCTACAAGCTGCTCGAGGACCCGCGCTGGGCGAACCTGTTCGACGGCATCGACATCGACTGGGAGTACCCGAACGCCTGTGGTCTGACCTGCGACACGAGTGGTCCGGCCGCGTTCAAGAACCTGGCGCAGGCCCTGCGGGCCCGCTTCGGCTCGAGCTACCTCGTCACCGCGGCGATCACCGCCGACGGCTCGGCCGGCGGCAAGATCGACGCGGCCGACTACGGTCCCGCCTCGCAGTACCTCGACTGGTACAACGTCATGACCTACGACTACTTCGGTGCGTGGGCGGCGAAGGGCCCGACGGCTCCGCACTCCCCGCTGACCTCGTACGCCGGCATCCCGACCGCCGGCTTCAACTCCGAGGCCGCGATCTCGAAGCTGCGCTCCAAGGGCGTTCCGGCCAGCAAGCTCCTGCTCGGCATCGGCTTCTACGGCCGCGGCTGGACGGGTGTGACGCAGGCGGCGCCCGGCGGCACGGCGACGGGTCCCGCACCCGGCACGTTCGAGGCGGGCATCGAGGACTACAAGATCCTCAAGACCAAGTGCCCCGCCACCGGCACCATCGCCGGTACGGCCTACGCGTTCTGCAACGGCGAGTGGTGGAGCTACGACACCCCGCAGACGATCACCAGCAAGATCCAGTGGGCTCGCAGCCAGGGTCTGGGCGGCGCGTTCTTCTGGGAGCTCAACGGTGACACCCCGAACGGAGAGCTGATCACCGCGATGAAGAACGCCCTGGGCTAGTCGCCGCGGGTCGTCCTTCAGCAACGCCGGGAGGGGAGCTGGTCAGCCCAGCTCCCCTTTCGTGTGCCCGGAAAACGTCAGCAGAAGACCTCGGTGAGCAGCTTGGTGTACGCGTCGCCGGGGTCGCCGCCGGCCGGTGCGCTGGTCGCCGACAGCTCCAGGCGCTTCTTCGTGTCCGGCGTCGTCAGCAGCTGCGACGAGTAACCGGGGATGCCGCCGCCGTGGCCCCACACCTTGGTGCCGCACGGCAGGGTCTCCACCGCCAGGCCCAGGCCGTAGCCGGGGCTGACCTCGGTGGTCCTGCTCAGCTCCTGCTGCTGCGCGGGCTTGAGCAGCTTGCCGCTCACCAGCGCGACGCCGAACGTGTCCAGGTCCTTCGTCGTGGAGATCATCTCACCGGCCGCCCACGCGACCGACGGGTTGATGCGGGTGATGTCGGACGGCTTGCCCGCCACGGTCACGTAGCCGTGGGCGTGCGGACCGGTGATGTCGGCCTTGTCGCCGGGCACCTCGGTGCCGCTGAGGCGCAACGGCTTCAGGATGCGCTGTTCGACGGCCTTCTCGTACGGGCGGCCGGTGAGCTGTTCCACCAGCAGGCCGGCGACGACGTAGTTGGTGTTCGAGTAGCTCCAGCGGGTGCCGGGCTCGAAGTCGAGCGGCCGGTCGGTGGAGAGCTTGACCAGCTCCTGCGGCGCCCAGTGCTTGTACCGGATCTGCTCGAACTCGTCCGGGTTGAGGGGCAGTGCGTCGGTGTAGTTGTAGAGGCCGCTGGTGTGCTGCATGACCTGGCGCACGGTGATGCGGCCGTCGACCAGGCCGGGCAGGTAGCGCACGACGGGTGCGTCCAGGTCGAGCTCGCCCTCGCCCGCGAGCTGCAGCAGGACCGTGGACACGAACGTCTTGGTGATGCTGCCGATGCGGAACCGGCCGTTCTCCGGCACCGGCCGGGAGCGGTCCAGCTCGGCCTTGCCGGACCGCGCGGTGAAGCGCTGCCTGCCGTCGGTCACCCTGGCCTGCACGCCGAGCGCTCCCCCGCTCGCCAGCTGGTCCAACGCCTCCTGCACGACCTTGCGGTCAGCGGTGGCGTCCGCGGCGAGCGCGGTGCCGGTGGTGGCCACCAGGCCCGCCGCGGTGAGCGCTGCCACGAGTCGAATCTTCTTGCTTGGAATCCCCATGCCTCACACCTTGGCGAGGCACGGGCAGCGCCGCATCCACCTTCAGTCGTACACCGGGCCCTAGGGGAAATCCGATCAGCAGAAGATCTCGGTGGTGAGCTTGTCGTAGGCGGCGGTGGGATCGGCCAGGTCCGGCGCGGTCGTGGCGTTCAGCACGACGCGCTTGCCGGTGTCGGCGGTGGTGTACATGGCCGAGATGAAGCCGGGGATGCCGCCGCTGTGGCCGAGGACGGTGGTGCCGCAGCTCAGGTGGTCGATCTCGATGCCGAGGCCGTAGCGCGGGCTGACCGCGGTGGTCCTGAGCAGTTCGGCCTGCTGGGCGGGCTTGAGCAGCCTGCCGTCGAGCAACGCGTCGACGAACGTGTCCAGGTCGGCCGTCGTCGAGATGATGTTGCCGGCCACCCTGGCGAACGACGGGTTGATGTGGGTGATGTCGGACGGCTTGCCCTGGTAGGTCCAGTAGGCGCGGGCGTGCGGGCCGGGGATGGCGGTCTGGTCGACCGGGAGCGAGGTGTCGTCGAGGCGCAACGGCTTCAGCACGCGGCGCTGGACCTCCTGCTCGAACGTCCTGCCGGTGACGTGCTCGATCAGCAGGCCGACGACCGTGTAGTTGGTGTTGGAGTAGGCCCATTTCGTGCCGGGCTCGAAGTCGAGCGGGCGGCTGGTGGCGATCCGCAGCACCTCCTCGGGTTCCCAGTGCTGGTAGCGGATGGGTTCGAACACGTCGGGGTCGAGCTGGACGGTCTCGGTGAAGTTGTAGAGGCCGCTGGTGTGCTGCAGCAGGTCTCGGACGGTGATGCGGTGGTCGACCAGGCCGGGCAGGTAGCGCACGACCGGCGCGTCCAGGTCGAGGGTGTCCTCGCCGGCGAGCTGCAGGGCGACGGTGGCGGCGAACGTCTTGGTGATGCTGCCCGCGCGGAACCGGCCGTTCGGGGGAACGGGCCGGTGGCTGCCGAGGTCCGCCACGCCGGACCGGGCGGTGAACTGCCGCCGGTCGCCGGTGACGCGGACCTGCACGCCGAGCGCGCCCGCCTGGACGAACTCGTCCAGGCCCTCCTGGACGACTCGGCGGTCGATGCCCGCGGAGGTGGGGCCGGCCAGTGCCGTGCCGCCGGTGGTGACGACGAGCAGTGCGGTGAGTGCCGCTGTGGTTCTGATCCTCATGGGCCCACCGTGTCGGCGATCTCGCGCGGCGGCGTCGTGGATCGCCCCTAGGGGAACCCTGGCGCATGATCGCGCCGGGCTCGTCAATAGGGCTTGGCGGCGGCTTTCATGGCCGAAACGAGCATCGGCCGCACTTTCGGCCAATGCACGTCCTGCTGACAGGAGAACGGCGGCAGGAAACCACCGCAGGTTCCGGACGAGGCGCCGATCTCCCAGACGAAACTCGGCACGCCCAGGTCGTCGTACACCCAGTCGTCGGTCGCGCCCGCGGCGTTGTAGAGCACCTCACCAGGCTGGCCCGCGGTGAACCCGGACAGCGCCGCCATGTCGCCGGCCATCTTGCGCAACGCCGCGTCGTTGCCGGTCTTCTGCGTGCTCCAGCCCCACGGGAACAGCACGTAGTTGCCGTAGCTGTGCATGGAGATCACGGCACCGGTGGTGTCCGGAGTGGCCGCCGCGGTGTCGCCGGGTGCGCGGGTGTCGCGGTAGAGCTTGCGCCACAACGACTCCAGCGCCTGCGTTTCGACCTCGGAGTCGGCGCGCGGGCCGCGGTAGACCTCGCTGCACTTGTTCGGAGAGCTGCCGATCTCACCCCAGTGCGAGCCGGCGTTGCGGTTGAGGTCGACGCCGCGCGGGCCGCTGGAGCAGGTGCCCTGGGCGTTCTTGCGGTGCAGCACCGGGGTGTCGCCGCCGGACTCCACGATGTCGACGCCGTCGGGGTTGGCGATCGGCACGACCCACACCTCCAGGGTGTCCAGCATGGCGGTCAGCTCGGAGCCGACCAGGTCGTCGATGAAGCGCCACGCCAGGTCACCGGTGGTGATCTCCCTGGCGTGCAGCTGGCCCATGACGAACAGCCGCGGTTTCGGTGCGGTGGGCGACAACGCGCAGTCGCCGGGTGCCTTCCTGGTGATGCAGACGGCTTTCAGGTCGTGGCCGCCGTCGCCCTGCGTCTTGCGCCAGGAGTCGCCGTAGTCGACGACGGTCGCGAGCTCCGGGTGCTTCGCCGCCACGTCGTCCAGGTGCGCGAGATGCGCGGTGACCGTCCGATAGCCACCGTAGTAGGTCGCGTCGTCGAGAGAGCGCGGTGCCTGGTGAGACGGAGGCCGCGTGGTCTCGACAGTGGACTGGAAGCCGTCCGCGCGGAGCCTATCGGCGGTATGCGCGTCCCCGATGACGAAGAGGTCCGCGCCGTCGCGCTGTTCCACCACGTCGTAGCCGAGGGCCAGCAGCCGTTGGGCGGGCTCCCCCACCGGCGCGGGCACCCGCAGCACGTACGTCGCTTGTGGACCGTCCGCGGGCGCCGGCGCGGGGCTGAGCAGCAGGGTCAGGCAGGCGAGCAGGGCGAGGGCGGTCCGCATGATCACCGATCATCGGCGGTCGGCGTGGGCCACGCCAGTCTGTTCGACCGGACGGATGACTACCGTCCGGTTCATGGGACCGCCAAACTGCCGCTTGGCGAGCTGTGACGAAAATCAATAGGATTTGTACCGGCATCGCAGCGGTTATTGTGCTCACCGGCCGAAACCGACTCGACGACAGCGAGGTCCGCACACACGCCACGGGAACCAACGGGAGCGCCGGCCATGGATCATCTCCACCTCGACCACAACGTCGCCGAGATCTCCTACCTGGGGACGGGGGACCACCTGTACTTCCCTTGGCGCGGTTCCGTCACCGATGACGACGAGGGCCTGGAACCGACCATCGTCCGCAGTCTGGACTGACCCACGGGGGTTGCACTTGCCCGGCCTGTCCACATTAGTCCGGGGCACCGGCCCCGCCCTGCTGCTCGTGCACGGCGCGGGCGGCAGCGTCCAGGCCAACTACGGGCCGGTGCTGGGGACGCTGACCCGGCACTTCACCGTCGTCGCACCGGACCTGCCGGGGTCGGGCCGCTCGCCGCTGGCCGCGGGTCCGCTCGACCTGGAACGGCTCGCCGACGACGTCGTGGCCGCGGCGGTGAGCGCCGGGCACGACTCGTTCCACCTGGCCGGGTACTCGATGGGCTGTGCCGTGGCGGCGACGATCGCGGTGCGGCACCCGGAGCGCGTGGGCGCGATGGTGCTGAGCGCGCCGTTCACGCGGGTCGACGCCGAGACGCGGGCGCGAATCGCCGAGTGGCGGTCGCTGCTCGACGGGCCCCGCGGGGTGCTGGGGCGGTTCGTCCTGTCGGTGATGTGCAGCGAGGGGTACCTGGCCCGGCTCACGCCCGAGCAGGCCGACGGCTTCGCCGAGCTGGTCGCGGCGACCGTGCCCGCCGGGACGACCGGCCACATCGACCTCATCCTGGAGATCGACCTGGCCGGGCTGCTGCCGAGGGTCACCCGGCCGACGCTGGTGATCGGCGCGACCCGCGACCGGCTGCTGTCGCCGCACCTGGCCAGGGAGGTCGCCGACCTCGTTCCCGGCTCGAAGTACGCCGACCTCGCGTGCGGTCACGCGATCTCCCTGGAGGCCGCGGCACCGTGGGCCGACCTGATCACCGGCTACCTCACCTCGGTCTGAACCCCGGTCTGACCCTCGGTCCGATGCCACGCGGGGAGCTTTCGTCCGATGCTGGCGGACGGGAGGGCCCCGCGTGGGGTCAGCCGGTGCGCAGGCGGTGGGCGAGGGCGGTGTGGCGGCGGCCGGCGCCGACCGTGCGCACGGCCTGGCCGATGGCGCGTTTCGAGCCGACGAGGACGACTAGCTTCTTCGCGCGCGTGACGGCGGTGTAGAGCAGGTTGCGCTGCAGCATCATCCACGCGCTGGTCGTGATCGGGATGACCACGCACGGGTACTCGCTGCCCTGCGAGCGGTGGATGGTCATGGCGTAGGCGTGGCTGAGCTCGTCCAGCTCGGAGAACTCGTAGTCGACGTCCTCGTCCTCGTCGGTGCGGATGGTGAGCTTCTGCTCGACCGGGTCCAGCGCCGTGACGACGCCGAGGGTGCCGTTGAAGACGCCGTTGCGGCCCTTGTCGTAGTTGTTGCGGATCTGGGTGACCTTGTCCCCCACCCTGAACACCCGGCCGCCGAACCGCTTCTCCGGCAGGTTCTCCCGCGACGGCGTCAACGCCTCCTGCAGCACGGTGTTCAACGAGCCCGCGCCGGCCGGGCCGCGGTGCATGGGCGCGAGGACCTGGACGTCCTTGCGCGGGTCGAGGCCGAACCTGCGCGGGATGCGGTTCGCCACGACGTCGACGGTCGTGGTCGCGGCCTCCTCGGCCTCGTCGGTGGCGAACAGGAAGAAGTCGGGCAGCCCCTGCACCACCGGGTAGTCGCCGCTGTTGATGCGGTGGGCGTTGGTGACGACGCCGGACTCCTGGGCCTGCCGGAAGATGTGCGTGAGCCGCACGTTCGGCACCGGGCTGCCCTGCGCCAGCACGTCCCTGAGCACCTCGCCGGCGCCGACGGACGGCAGCTGGTCGACGTCGCCGACGAGCAGCAGGTGTGCCCCCGGCGGCACGGCCTTCACGAGCTTGTTGGCCAGCAACAGGTCCAGCATCGACGCCTCGTCGACCACGACCAGGTCCGCGTCGAGCGGGTGGTCGCGGTCGTAGGCGGCGTCACCACCGGGCTTGAGCTCCAGCAGGCGGTGCACGGTGCGGGCCTCGTGGCCGGTCAGCTCGCTCAGGCGCTTGGCGGCGCGGCCGGTCGGGGCGGCGAGGACGATCTTGGCGCGTTTGGCCAGTGCCAGCCGCACGATCGAGCGCACGGTGAAGCTCTTGCCGCAGCCGGGGCCGCCGGTGAGCACGGCGACCTTCTGGGTGAGCGCGAGCTTCACCGCCTCGGCCTGGTGCTGTTCGAGCTCGGTGCCCAGCCACGCGAACGCCTTGTCCCAGTCGACGTCCCGGAAGCTCGGCATGCGGTCGGTGTCGGTGTGCAGCAGGCGTTTGAGCTGCGCGGCCATCGAGATCTCCGCGCGGTGGAACGGGACGAGGTAGATCGCGATCTCGTCGTCGGGCAGCTCCTCGCGGACCACGCCCTCCTCCTCGACGAGCTCGGCGAGGCAGTCGATGACCAGGCCCGTGTCGACCTGGAGGATCTTGATGGCCTCCGCGATGAGCGCCTGTTCCGGCAGGTAGCAGTTGCCGTCGGTGGTGGCCTCGGACAGCGTGAACTGCAGGCCGGCCTTGACCCGCTGCGGGCTGTCGTGCGGGATGCCGACGGCCTTCGCGATGACGTCGGCGGTCTTGAACCCGATGCCCCACACGTCGCTCGCCAGCCGGTAGGGCTCCTCCCTGACCACGTCGATGGCCTTGTCCGCGTACTGCTTGTAGATGCGGACGGCCAGCGACGTGGAGACGCCGACGCCCTGCAGGAAGACCATGACCTCCTTGATGGCCTTCTGCTCCTCCCAGGCGTCCGCGATGAGCTTGGTGCGCTTGGGGCCGAGCTTCGGGACCTCGACGAGGCGTTCCGGGGTGTGCTCGATGACGTCGAGCGCGTCGGTGCCGAAGTGCGTGACGATCTTGTCCGCGAGCACCGGGCCGATGCCCTTGATCAGGCCGGAGCCCAGGTAGCGGCGGATGCCCTGGATCGTGGCGGGCAGGACGGTCGTGTAGTCGTCGACGTGGAACTGCTTGCCGTACTGCGGGTGGGAGCCCCAGTGGCCGCGCATCCTGATCGACTCGCCGGGCTGGGCGCCGAGCAGCGCGCCGACGACCGTGACCAGGTCGCCGCGGCCGGTGTCGACCTTCGCGACGGTGTAGCCGTTGTCCTCGTTGGCGTACGTGATCCTCTCCAGGACCGCTTCGAGGACGTTCATGGACCGAACCTACAGCGGCCACCGCCGGTGTCTGCACACGATCTTCACAACTTGTCCCGGCGTCCTCCACGAGATCCCCATACAGTCGCCGTCATGACAGGTCAGCGCCGGGTGCTCGTGGTGGAGGACGACATCACGATCGCCGAGTCCGTGGCCGCGCGGCTGCGGGCGGAGGGCTTCGAGGTGTCGGTGGTCCACGACGGTCCGTCGGGGGTGGCCGCGGCAGGCGCGTTCGTACCGGACCTGGTGGTCCTGGACGTGATGCTGCCGGGGTTCGACGGGCTGGAGGTGTGCCGCCGCATCCAGGCGGCGCGCCCGGTGCCGGTGCTGATGCTGACCGCTCGCGGGGACGAGACGGATCTGCTGGTCGGGCTCGCCGTGGGGGCGGACGACTACCTGACCAAGCCGTTCTCGATGCGCGAGCTGGCCGCTCGGGTGCACGTGCTGCTGCGGCGGGTCTCGCGAGCCGCTGTCTCGCGGTCGCTGGAGCTGGGGGATCTGTCGATCGACCTCGCGGCGCGGCGCGTGCACCGGGGTGGCGTCGAGGCGCACCTGACGCCCACCGAGTACGACCTGCTGGTGTTCCTGGCCGAGCGGCCGTCGGCCGTGCAGGGCCGTGACCGGTTGCTCTCGGAGGCGTGCGGGTGGCACGACGGTGCCTCGTCGCGGACGGTGGACAGCCACGTGAAGGCGCTGCGGCGCAAGCTCGGGGCGGACCTCATCCGCACCGTGCACGGCATCGGGTACGCCCTGGAGGTACCCCGCGGGGAGGCCTCGCCGTGAGGAGGGTCCTGGCGCTGCTGGACCTGTTGCCGCGTCCGCTGGACTCGGTGCGGTCCATCAAGCTGAAGCTCGGGATCGTCATCGTGGTGTCCGGGTGCGTGTCGTTCGCGTACTTCCGGTACGCCACCGGGTGGCTGCCGCCGCGGACGACGTTGATGGCGCTGGTGCTGGGCCTGCTCACGTCGCAGCTGCTGGCGCACGGCATGACCTCGCCGCTGCGGGAGATGACCTCGGCGGCCCGGTCGATGGCCTCCGGCGACTACTCGCTGCGCGTCCGCGCGACCTCGGTGGACGAGGTCGGGCAGCTCGCGGAGGCGTTCTCGGTGATGGCCTCCGACCTCGCCGCGGCCGACCAGCAGCGGCGAGAGCTGATCGCGAACGTGTCGCACGAGCTGCGAACACCGATCTCGGCGCTGCAGGCCGTGCTGGAGAACGTGGTCGACGGCGTCGCCCAGCCCGACGCGGCGACGATGAGGACGGCGCTGGCGCAGACGGAACGGCTCGGCCGGCTGGTCACCGAGCTGCTGGACCTGTCGAAGATCGACGCCGGCGTGCTGTCGCTCAACCGGGAACCGCTGCCGGTGGCCTCGCTGGTGGCGGACGTGGTGGCGGAGGCCTCGGTGTCCGCGCCCACCGCGTCGTTCGAGGTGTCGGTGCCGGACGGGCTCACGGTCCTCGCCGACGGGGAACGGCTGCACCAGGTGCTGGTGAACCTGGTCGACAACGCCGCCCGGCACGGTCCCACCGGGGGGTTGGTGACCGTGTCGGCGTCCACCTCGGCTGGGTCGGTCGTGCTGGAGGTGCGCGACGAGGGGCCGGGCATCGCACCGGCCGACCGGTCGCGGATCTTCGAGCGGTTCACCCGAGGGGAACGCGCCGGTGGCGGGGGCACCGGGCTCGGCCTCGCCATCGCGCGGTGGGTGGTGGACCTGCACGGCGGAACCATCGCCGTGGTCGATCCCGGGTCGTGCATCCGGGTGACTCTGCCGGGCTGACTTCTTCGCTTTTCGCTTTTTGCTTTTTGTTGCGTCGCACCGGGGTGGTGTGGCGGTGGAGCGCGCCCGTTTTCGGGCTTGGACCTGGGGTTTGGGAGAGGGAAATGACTGACTCGACGGAATCGTCCGGCTCGCCGGAGCCGTCTGGGCCGTCCGGCTCGGCCGGTTCGGCCGGCTCGTCGGGGTCGGCCGGTTCGGCCGGGGCTGCTGGTGGACGGCGGCGGTATCGGAACCTGCGGAAGGTGGGGTACCGGCCTCGGGCGGTGGGGGCGGAAGGGGAACCGGCTGGCGAGCCTGCTGCTGGGGCGGCTGGCGCGGCTGGCGAGCGGGCTGCCGGAGCGCGCGGTGAAGCGGCTGGCGCTGGGG
>NZ_LGDY01000135.1 GCF_001279525.1 Nocardia sp. NRRL S-836
CGGCACGCTGTTGAGTTCTCAAAGAACACGCGCTCACCGGATCCAGTCTCCGTTTCCGGAGAATCTCACTCGGGGCTTGTGTTGCTGAAGCTTATTTGGCCCTGCTCGCCGGTGTCAAATCGGCCTCTCAGAGGCCCTTCTTATCCGGCTTTTGCCAGGCCCGTTCCGGTTGTGATTTCCGGCCCGCTTCGCTCTGACATGGAGAACATTACACAGGCCCGTTTCGATCTCCAAATCGGGGGGTCCCCCAAGCCCGGACACCGCCTCTGACCTGCTAGTTCTCCACCCGGAACACCGGATGGCGCGCGGCCTCGGCCTCGAACGCCGAGACCGGGTCGCCGACGCGTGCGTCGAAGAAAGGCCTCGTCACCGGCTCCTTTCGGGCGTACGCGGCCAGCACGGGCGCCGCGACGGGCGCGGAAACCTCCACCAAACGCACTTGACGTGACCTGCGTCCCCTTCGCACGACGGCCACGCCTGCGGCGCGTGCGTTGAGCACCCAGTCGCGCGGGCCGTACGGCGCGACGAACCACTCCTGACCCTCGTGCTTCATGAGCCGGATGGGGATCGTCCGTTCCACACCACTGCGACGCCCAAGAATGGTGAGCAGCACGTAGTAGGAGGGAGCCACGCCGAGCTTCACGGCGCCACCGATGACGATGTTGCCGACGCGTCGGATGAGGGTGTTGCGGTACGTCTTGGCCACAACGTCAATCATGGACCCATGTACGACGTGCTGGTGATCGGCGGCGGCCCGGGTGGACGTGCGCTCTCACGCGCGTGTGCACAGGAAGGCTTGAGCACCGCCATCGTCGACAGGCAGCCGCACCGCGTGTGGACCGCGACTTACGGCGCGTGGGCCGACGAGCTCCCGCACGGCACGCCGGTCGCGGCGACGAGCACGAGGGTGCGTGCCTACGCGCGTGAAGAGCACGAGATCGAGCGCACCTACGTGGTGCTCGACAACGCCCGGCTGCACGAGCTGCCCGAGACGGTCACGGTGCTCCAACGCCCGGCGCCTGCCCGGCACACCTTCAACGCCACAGGCGCGCGCAAGGGTCGTGCGGAGCAGACCGCGGTGGGCACCGTCATCGAGTCGGACAGCACCGAAGCCACGCTGATGGACTGGCGCGGTGGCGACACGTTCCTCTACACCGTGCCCCTCGGCGGCAACCAGGTGCTCGTGGAGGAGACCTGCCTCGCACGGCGCCCCGGCATGCCGCTGGCCGAACTGCGCGAACGACTCGACGCACGTCAACTGCCCGGCGTGAGAGAGGAGCGCGTCCGTTTCCCGTTGGACGCGCCACGGCAGAAGAACGCTTTCGGCGCGGCAGCGGGCTTCATCCACCCCGCCACCGGCTACAGCGTCGCCACCTCTCTCGCGCTCGCCCCACGGGTCGCGGCCGCCATCAAGGCCGGCGAGGACCCATGGCAGGTCATCTGGTCGCGCAAGGCCCGCGCGGTGCACGCCCTGCGCCGGTTCGGCCTCGAGTCGCTGCTGCGCATGGACGCCGAGCAGACCAGGGACTTCTTCGAGGTGTTCTTCCGCCTCCCGCCGGAGCTGCAGCGCGCGTACCTGTCCGGGCGCGAGGACCTGGCCGGCACCACCGCGGCGATGCTGGCGCTGTTCCGCGCCGCTCCGGCCAGGCTCAGGGTGAAGCTGGTGCTCCGAGCGTGAACGGCGTGTCACGGTGCGCAGCCGTGCCGTGGCGTGGGGTCGCCAACTCCGTGAACAGCTGGTGAACCCCCTTGGTGGCGGTCATTCGCACCGGCACGATCGCAGATGTGCCCGCTTTGCTGGATGACGTCAGGTTCGCCTTCCAGCCGCTGTTCAACCTCAACACCGGCGGCGTCGTCGCTGTGGAGGCGCTTGCGCGGCCCCATGACGGCACCGTGCAGGACCTGCTGCAGGCGGCTTTCCGAGCGCGACTGTTGAGCAACGCCGACGTCGGACTCGCCTGTCGCGCCATCCGCGCGGCGGCCGACTTCGACCTGCTGCTGCCGCTGCACGTGAACCTGCTCGCGCTCACGGTGGCGGACCAGCCCGAGGTCCTCTCGCCCCTCTACGGCGCGCTGCGGGAAGCCGGCCGTGGTCCGGACAGCGTCGTCATCGAGGTCGGTGAGCCGTACTCGCGGGCGAACCGCGTGCGGCTGGCCCGCGGGCTCAAGACGCTCAGGGACAACGGTTTCCGCATCGCGCTCGACTGCGTGGGCGAGGGTGACGTGCCGCTGGGCCTGCTCACGAGCGCGGCGCCGGACTACGTGAAGCTCGACCGCGAGATCGTGCGGACGCTTCCGGAGGATCCCGCGCGGTGTTCGCTGGTGCGGTCGTTGGTGCACCTCGGCGAGTACACCGGCGGTCAGGTCGTGGCCGAGGGCATCGAGACCGAGGAGCAGCTCACGGTCGTCCGCAAGCTCGGTGTCGCGCACGCGCAGGGGCACCTGCTCGCTCCCCCGCAGCGCAGGCCGGTCGTGAACGCCCGGATCGCGCCCGAGGCGGTCACGCAGACCGGGGAGATCCGGCGCAGCAGCGGTCCGCGTGTCACGGACTTCCTGCACCCGGCCACGACGTTGCCCGAGGACGCGACGTCGGAGGAGGTGCGCGAGGTGCTGGCGACGCAGCCGACGGTCACGGGTGTGGTGCTGGTCGACGACGAGGGCCGCCCGAGGTGGTCGGTGGACCGCAACCGGTTCCTGCTGGCGGTGACCGGTCCGTACGGGCACGCGCTGCACGCCAAGCGTGAGGCGGCCAGGCTCGCGGACAGGCCGCACGTCATCGGCACCGACTCGTCGGCGCTGGACCTGCTGGACGTCGTGGCGCACGCGAACCGGGAGCGCACGAACGACGACCTGATCGTGGTCGACCACAACGAGCGGTGCATGGGTGTCGTGCGGGTCGCGGACGTGGTCAGGGGCGTGGCCGAGCTGAAGGTGGAGCAGGCGGCGGCGCTGAGCCCGCTCACCCGCCTGCCCGGCAGCGACGCGATCGCGCGAGATGTCGACCGGCGCATCGAGATCGGTGAGATCTTCGCGGTGTCGTGGCTGGACGTGGACAGCTTCAAGGCGGTGAACGACTCGGTCGGGTTCGCGGCGGGCGACGACCTGATCCGCGAGATCGGGCACGACCTGGCCGAGCTCGCGCACGTGTTCCCCGGCGTGCAGGTCGGGCACGTGGGCGGGGACGACTTCCTGATCCTGGCCGGGCTGGACGAGACGGTGCCGTTGTCCGCCCGGTTGCTGGACAAGTCGTACACGGCCGAAGGACGACACATCACCCTCTCTCTTGCGACCCTTATCTGTGCCGCGGGGTCAGTGGCGTCCTATCGCGAGGTGTCGCGGTTGCTGGCACCGGTCAAGGAGCACGCGAAGTCGCTCGCCGGGTCGAGCTGGGTGATGGGCCGGCCGGGGACGGAACGACGTGACGTGCTGCGCGGTGTTGCGCAACGCGCGGTGAGTTGACAAGTACAACCGAACGCCTCCTGTGCGACGCCCTGATCACTCATAGCATCGGGGTCGCTACTCAGCGCATCGGAGGTTCGTCGTGCAGGTCGGCAGCAGAACGCAATCGGTACCAGCGCAACGCACGGCCGTCGACGGTCTTCTCACCGTTGGGGTGGAAGAGGAGTTCGTGCTCGTCGAGGCGTCGACCGGGCATCTGGCCAACCGCGCCGACAAGGTGCTGAGCGGCGTGGACCGCCAGCAGGTCGACCTGCAGCCGGAGATCGCGCAGTACCAGGTGGAATCGGCCACGGGCATCTGCACGGACATGGCGGTGCTGCGCGAGGAGCTCACGGTGGCGCGCCGGGCGTTGATCGAACGGGCCGCGCGCCACGACGCCCGGCTCGCCGCGACCGGAACACCGGTGCTGGGCCTGACGATGCCGACGCCGTTGACGAACGCCGCGCGCTACCACCGGATGGCGCAGGAGATGGGCGCGCTGACCAACGACCTCGCGATCTGCGGCATGCACGTGCACATCGGGCTGCCCGACGACGAGTCGAAGGTGTTCGTGAGCAACCACCTGCGGCCGTGGCTGCCGACGTTGCTCGCGCTGGGCGCGAACTCGCCCTACTGGCTGGACAACGACACCGCCTACGCGAGCTGGCGGTACGTGGTGTGGAACCGCTGGCCCACCTCGGGTGCGCCGCCGCACTTCGAGTCGGCGGCGGAGTACTTCGCGGCACGGGACGAGATCATCGCGAGCGGCGCGGCGCTGGACGCCGGGATGCTGTACTGGGACGTGCGGTTGTCGGCCCGGCACCCGACGCTGGAGCTGCGGGTGAGCGACGTGGCGCCGACCGTCGAGGAGGCCGTGCTGATGGCTGCCCTGGTGCGTGCGATCGCCGTCACCGCACTGGGTTCCGGTGCCGCGCCCACGTACCTGCCGCCGCACCTGCTGAAGGTGGCGTTGTGGCGTGCGGCCCGCGACGGCCTGGAGGGGTTCGGGATCGACCCGGTGACGGGTGCGCCGGCGCCGGCGTCCTCGATCACCGCGTCGCTGGTGCGCCAGGTCCGCCCCGCGCTGGAGTTCGCGGGTGACTACGAGATGGTCAGCGACGGCATCGACCGGTTGCTGATCGACGGGACGGGTGCGGTGCGGCAGCGGCGGGCGTTGGCGCGCAGGGGGCGGCTGGACGACGTGGTGGCGTTCCTGGTGGCGCAGACCGCGCCGGTCTGAGGGTCAGGCGAGCGACCCGATCATGGCCAGCACGACCGTCGTCAGGACCCGGTCGAACCGGCGAAGGCCGGGTGCGAGCAGCAACGCCGAGCACGCGGCGACACCGGCGGCCGCCCAGAACCACCCGGAGCGCAGCCACAGGCCCGCGCCGATCATCAGCAGGCCACCGGCGGTGACCTGGGTGGCGGTGCTGACCGCGGTGCAGGTGAGCACGGTGGTGGGACGGGCGGCCGGGCGGTCGTGGTCCGGCCAGGACAACGTGCGGCCGGTCGCGAGTGCGGCCGCGCCGGAGAACACGAGCCACACCGCCGGGTCGGCCTGCCCTCCGGCCGCCGAGTAGGCGGTGACGCTCGGCAGCAGGACCGTCGCCGTCACGAGCGCCACCGGGCCGGCGCACCCCCGTCGTGCCAGCCTGACCGGTTCGAGGTGCAGCACGAGGTGCAGCAGGAGGATCAGTCCCACGCCGAGCGCGACCCGCCACGAGACGGCGATCGCCAGCGTCTGGGCGACGAGCATCTCGACGAACGCCAGCGCCGCCACCCGGTCACGGCCCACCTCCCGCACGGCGTCGGCGAGATCGCCGCGGGTGAGGGCGGCGAGCGGGTTGCCGGAGACGATCGCGACGAGGTTCGCGAGCACGGCGACCACCACGGCGAGGTCGAACCCCGTCGCGTAGCAGGCACCCCACGCGGCGCAGCACGCGTAGTGGGCGCCGTGGCGGGGTTCCAGGCGGTGCAGCTGGGTCAACGCCGGCAAGTGGCCACCACCGCGTGGGTCGGCGGCGTCCTCGCGGCGCCGCAACGGGAGTCGAACTCTAGGGCCGCTCGCCAGGGTCGGCGCCGAGGTCGCTCGCAGGTCCACCCGGCCGTGGTGGATCCGGCCACGGCCGGGTGACGCCGTGTTCGAGGTAGTGGGTCTCGCCGGACTCCCTGGCGCGCAGTGCGGCGGTGAGGCGGCGGGCGAGCCTGGCGTTCAGGCGGTCGGCGGCCAGGTGGGGCGGCACGAACTCGAACGCGCCCAGCTCCTCTGCCTGCAGCCGGATGGCCGACGGGTCGGTGAGCAGACCGCCGTCGAACACGAACAGGAAGCGTTCGTCGGTGCCGGCCGGCGCCCAGTCCACGACGAGCAGGCGGCCGGGTTCGCGGCGCAGGCCCAGTTCCTCCTCGACCTCGCGGCGGCAGGCCTCGGCCGGCGTCTCCCCCGCCTCGACCACCCCGCCGGGGATGTCCCAGTGGGGTTTGTAGGTGGGTTCGACGAGGAGGACGCGGCCACGGTCGTCGAAGAACAACGCGCCTGCCGCAGCCAGTGCTCTGCTGTGGTTCACGCCTCCGTTGTACGCGCGGGTGAGCGGCCCGCCGGGGATCCGGCGGGCCGCTCGGGGAGGGTTGGTCGTCCCGCCAGGACTTGAACCTGGGACCTACCGCGTATCAGACGGACGCTCTCACCGGACTGAGCTACGGGACGGGATGGCCCGCAACAGGAATCGAACCTGGACGGGCCTTGTGTTCAGTTGTGCGGCACCGACGGAAGGAGTCGAACCCTCGGGAAACTGTTTTGGAGGCAGTTCCGCTTCCGAAGCTCGTCGGCGGGAATGGGAGCGAAAAGAAAACCGCCCATGGTTTCCCGTGGGCGGCTCCGAGGTCATGACCTGGTGTGTCAGGTCATGGCGTGGAGCCCCACGCCAGCGCCAGGAGACCGCCGGCGATCGCGGCGAGAATCCGCCACCCCGCGAGCTCGAAGCTGGCAATCATGTCTTCCTCCGGTTGTTCTCTGTTCGTGTCGGGATCAAGGTAAGTGACGGCGCGAGGGCAGTGCAACGCATTTATCGCACCAAAGGAAACGGCGCGCACCCGGTGGATGCGCGCCGTTGCGAGAAAGTGGAACTCAGACGGTGAAGCCCAACGCCCGCAGCTGCTCGCGGCCGTCGTCGGTGATCTTCTCCGGGCCCCACGGCGGCATCCACACCCAGTTGATGCGGAAGTCCGACACGAGGCCACCGCCGCCGCCACCGGTCAGCGCGGCGCGGGTCTGGTCCTCGATGACGTCGGTCAGCGGGCAGGCCGCCGACGTGAGCGTCATGTCGATGGTGGCGACGTTGTCGGCGTCGACGTGGATGTCGTAGACGAGACCCAGGTCGACGACGTTGATGCCGAGCTCCGGGTCGACGACGTCGCGCATCGCCTCCTCGACGTCGTCCAGTGCTGCGACGTCGGCCTTGGGCTCGAAGACAGGCATGCCCTCGGCCCCGCGGACGACCTGCTCTTCCGTGCTCATGCTGCTCCCTGGCTTCGTGCGACTGCGTCCTTGA
The DNA here is from genome assembly GCF_001279525.1 of Nocardia sp. NRRL S-836. GTDB lineage: Bacteria > Actinomycetota > Actinomycetes > Mycobacteriales > Pseudonocardiaceae > Lentzea. The sequence goes on from NZ_LGDY01000135.1 coordinate 6,987, forward strand.
ACGCCATCCAGCCCAGCAGCGCGCACTTCACGCGCGCCGGGTACTTCGCGACACCGGCGAAGGCGATGCCGTCCTCCAGGACGTCCTCGTCGGGCTCGACCTTGCCGCGGCCCTGCATGAGCTCGACGAACGCGTCCATCTTCTCGAACGCCTCACCCACCGGCTTACCCACGACGAGATCGGTCAACACCGACGTCGACGCCTGGCTGATCGAGCAGCCCTGACCGTCGTAGGACACGTCCCGCACGACGTCGTCGACCACGTGCACCCGCAGCGTCACCTCGTCGCCGCAGGTCGGGTTGACCTGGAACGACTCGGCGTCGTACGGGTCGCGCAGGCCTCGGCCGTGCGGGTTCTTGTAGTGGTCCAGGATGATCTCCTGGTACATCTGCTGGAGCTGCATCTCACGCCACCCCGAAGAACTTCTGCGCCTCGCGGACGCCGTCGACCAGCGCGTCGACCTCGTCCAGCGTGTTGTACAGGTAGAACGACGCGCGCACGGACGACTGGGCGTTCAGGCAGCGGTGCAGCGGCCACGCGCAGTGGTGGCCGACGCGCACGGCGATGCCCAGGCTGTCGAGCACCTGCCCGGCGTCGTGCGGGTGGACGCCCTCGATCTCGAACGGCACGGCGCCGCCGCGGTCGACCGCGTCCTGCGGTCCGAGCAGGCGGACACCCGGGATCGCGCCGAGGCCTTCGAGCGCGGCCACGGTCAGCGCGTGCTCGTGGGCGTGGACGCGTTCCATGCCGACGACGTTGAGGTAGTCGACGGCGGCACCGAGCCCGACGGCCTGCGAGGTCATCGGCGAGCCGGCCTCGAAGCGCTGCGGCGGCGGCGCGAAGGTCGAGCCCTCCATCCTCACCAGCTCGATCATCGAGCCACCGGTGATGAACGGGGGCAACGCCGCCAGCAGCTCACGGCGTCCGTAGAGGACACCGATGCCGGACGGGCCGAGCATCTTGTGGCCGGAGAACGCCGCGAAGTCGACGTCGAGCGCGTGGAGGTCGACCGGTCCGTGCGGAACGGACTGGCAGGCGTCCAGCACGGTCAGCGCACCGACCTTGCGGGCGGCCGCGACCAGCACGTCGACCGGGTTGATCACACCGGTCACGTTCGACTGGTGCGTGAACGCGACGACCTTGGTGCGCGGTGTGATCACGCTGTCCACGTCGGACAGGTCGAGCCGACCGTCCTGGGCCATCGTGAACCACTTCAGCACGGCGCCGGTGCGCTGGGCGACCTGCTGCCACGGCACGAGGTTCGCGTGGTGCTCCATCTCGGTCACGACGATCTCGTCACCGGGGTTCAGCACGAACCGCTCGGCCTCGGGACCCGAGGTGGCGGCGTTGCCCATCGCGTACGCCACGAGGTTGAAGCCCTCGGTGGCGTTCTTGGTGAACACCAGCTCGTCGAACGAGGCACCGACGAAGTCCGCGATGCGCTGGCGCGCACCCTCGTAGGCGTCGGTCGCTTCCTCGGCGAGCTGGTGGGCGCCCCTGTGGACAGCGGCGTTGTGCTGTTCCAGGAACGCCCGTTCGGCGTCCAGCACCTGCGTCGGGCGTTGCGAGGTGGCGCCGGAGTCCAGGTAGACCAGGCGCTTCCCGTCACGAACGGTGCGAGACAGGATGGGGAAGTCCGCCCTGAGGGCGGTGACATCCAATGGTGCTGCGGTGGTGGTCACAGCGCCTCCTCTCAACCGCTACAACGTCAGGAAAGGGTCGCTGCTTCCTTGGAACCGGTGTACTTCACGTAACCCTCGGCCTCGAGGACGTCGGCGAGCTCGCGGCCACCGGACTCGACGATGCGGCCACCGGCGAAGACGTGGACGAAGTCCGGCTGGATGTACTTGAGGATCCGGGTGTAGTGCGTGATCAGCATGACGCCGACCTCACCGCCGGCCTTGTACCGGTTGACGCCCTCGGACACGACGCGCAGCGCGTCGACGTCGAGGCCGGAGTCGGTCTCGTCGAGGATCGCGATCTTCGGCTGGAGCAGGCCCAGCTGCAGGATCTCGTGGCGCTTCTTCTCACCGCCGGAGAAGCCCTCGTTCACCGAGCGCTCGGCGAACGCCGGGTCGATGTCGAGGTCGGCCATCGCGCCCTTGACCTCCTTCACCCAGTGGCGGAGGTTCGGGGCCTCGCCGCGCACGGCGGTGGCGGCGGTGCGCAGGAAGTTCGACATCGAGACGCCGGGCACCTCGACCGGGTACTGCATCGCGAGGAACAGGCCCGCGCGGGCGCGCTCGTCGACGGACATCTCCAGGACGTCCTCACCGTCGAGGGTGACGGTGCCCGAGGTGATCGTGTACTTCGGGTGCCCGGCGATCGCGTAGGACAGCGTGGACTTGCCGGAGCCGTTGGGGCCCATGATGGCGTGCGTCTCGCCGGCCTTGATCGTCAGGTCGACGCCCTTGAGGATCTCCTTGGGAGCGTCCTCGCTGACGACCGAGACGTGCAGGTCCTTGATCTCAAGGGTGGCCATGACTTGCCGTTCTCCTGGTGGTGTAGCTGAAGTCAGTTCGTGGTGACGGTGACGTCGACGAACACGTCGCCGTCACGGATGTCGACGGCGTAGACGTCGACCGGTTCGGTGGCGGGCGGCGAGGAGGGCTTGCCGGTCTGCAGGTCGAAGCACGACCCGTGCAGCCAGCACTCGATCCCCTTGCGGGAGACCTCGCCCTCGCTCAGCGACACCGCGGCGTGCGAGCACAGATCCGCGAGCGCGTGCACCCGCTCGCCGTTGCGCACCAGCACGACGTCAGTTCCGTCGACGTCTGCTGCGAACGGCTTGCGGTCGTCCAGATCGGACAGTGCACACACCCTGATCACGCGCCGACCGCCTCGAGCTCTGCCTCGATGGCCGCCTCCAGGCGCTCGCGCACCTCGGGGACGGCGATCTTCGCGATCAGCTCCTGGAAGAAGCCGCGCACGACGAGACGCCGTGCCTGCTCCTCCGGGATGCCGCGCGCCTGCAGGTAGAACAGCTGCTCGTCGTCGAACCGGCCGGTGGCGCTGGCGTGGCCCGCGCCCTCGATCTCGCCCGTCTCGATCTCCAGGTTCGGCACCGAGTCGGCACGCGCACCATCGGTCAGGATCAGGTTGCGGTTCAGCTCGAAGGTCTCGGTGCCCTCGGCCGCCGCGCGGATCAGCACGTCGCCGATCCACACCGCGTGCGCGCCCTCGCCCTGCAACGCGCCCTTGTAGACGACGTTGCTGCGGCAGTTGGGCTGCGCGTGGTCGATGAACGGCCGGTGCTCCTGGTGCTGCCCGGCGTCCGCGAAGTACAGGCCGAACAGCTCGGCGTCGCCGCCGCGGCCCGCGTACTGCACGACCGGGGTGACGCGGACGACGTCGCCGCCCAGCGTCACGACCGTGTGCCGCAGCGTCGCGTCGCGGCCGAGCTTGAGGTGGTGCTGCGAGACGTGCACGGCGTCGTCGGCCCAGTCGTGGATGGTGATCACCGTGAGGTGCGCGCCGTCCGCGACGAGGAACTCGACGTTGTCCGCGTACGCGCCGGAACCGCGGAAGTCCAGGATCACGGTGCCCTCGGCGAACTGCGAGGCCTTGACCTGGAGGTGGCCGTACGCGACGGCACCGGCGCCGGGGCCGGTCACCGTGACGGTGGTCGGCTCCGACTTCGCGTCGCCGGGCAGCGTCACGACCGTGGCGTTCTCGAACGACGAGTACGCCTGCGCCGCGACGCGGTCACCGGGGACACCGGCCTTGCCGAGGCGGTCGTCGTCACGACCGACCGTCTCGACGGTGACACCGGCGGCGGCGTTCACCTCAACGGCGGCGGAACCTGTCGCCGCAGCGCCGGAGTGCAGACCGGCAAGACGCTTGAGAGGAGTGAAGCGCCAGATCTCCTCACGGCCGCCCGGCACCTCGAACGCGTTCACGTCGAAGGACGTGAAGTGCTCCGCGCGCGAGGCGACCGGGACGACAGCACCGTGGGAGTGAGGTTGAGTCGACAGGGCGGCCATGTCAGCCGACGGCCCCTTCCATCTGCAGTTCGATCAGGCGGTTCAGTTCGAGGGCGTACTCCATGGGGAGCTCGCGCGCGATGGGCTCGACGAACCCGCGCACGATCATCGCCATGGCCTCGTCCTCGTTGAGGCCGCGCGACATCAGGTAGAACAGCTGGTCCTCGGAGACCTTCGAGACCGTGGCCTCGTGGCCCATCGCGACGTCGTCCTCGCGGACGTCGACGTACGGGTAGGTGTCCGACCGGCTGATGGTGTCGACCAGCAGCGCGTCGCACTTCACCGTGGACTTCGAGTGGTGCGCCCGCTTGTTGACCTGGACCAGGCCGCGGTACGACGTGCGGCCACCGCCACGCGCCACCGACTTCGAGATGATCGTCGAAGAGGTGTGCGGTGCCATGTGGACCATCTTGGCGCCGGCGTCCTGGTGCTGGCCCTCGCCCGCGAACGCGATCGAGAGGACCTCGCCCTTGGCGTGCTCGCCCATCAGGAAGACGGCCGGGTACTTCATGGTCACCTTGGAGCCGATGTTGCCGTCGACCCACTCCATGGTCGCGCCCTCTTCGGCCTTGGCGCGCTTGGTGACCAGGTTGTAGACGTTGTTCGACCAGTTCTGGATCGTCGTGTAGCGGCAGCGGCCGCCCTTCTTCACGATGATCTCGACCACGGCCGAGTGCAGCGAGTCCGAGGAGTAGATCGGCGCCGTGCAGCCCTCGACGTAGTGCACGTAGGCACCCTCGTCGACGATGATCAGCGTGCGCTCGAACTGGCCCATGTTCTCGGTGTTGATCCGGAAGTAGGCCTGCAGCGGGATGTCCACGTGCACGCCCTTGGGCACGTAGATGAACGAGCCACCGGACCACGTCGCGGCGTTGAGCGCCGAGAACTTGTTGTCACCGGCCGGGATGACGGAGCCGAAGTACTCCTTGAAGAGCTCCGGCTGCTCCTTGAGCGCCGTGTCGGTGTCGAGGAAGAGGACACCCTGCTGCTCCAGGTCCTCGCGGATCTGGTGGTAGACGACCTCGGACTCGTACTGAGCCGCGACACCGGCGACGAGGCGCTGCTTCTCAGCCTCGGGGATGCCCAGTCGGTCGTAGGTGTTCTTGATCTCCTCGGGCAGGTCCTCCCAGCTGGTGGCCTGCTTCTCCGTGGACCGCACGAAGTACTTGATCGAGTCGAAGTCGATCCCAGAGAGGTCGGCGCCCCAGTTCGGCATCGGCTTGAGGTCGAAGAGCTTGAGCGCCTTCAACCGGTACTCGAGCATCCACTCGGGCTCGTCCTTCTTCGCCGAGATGTCGCGGACGACGTCCTCGCTGAGGCCTCGGCGGGCGCTCGCGCCGGCAACGTCCGAGTCGGCCCAGCCGAACTCGTAGTTGCCGAGAGACGCGATGGTCTCTTCCTGCGTGAGCGGAGACTGCACCGTGGTGGGCGTGCGCTGCTCGGCAGCGGCAGTCATGCGGGCTCCCCTCCATCATCTGGGATCCGTGAAATGTTCGGGATGTGCGTCGTGCACACGGCGTGGCCGCGGGCGATCGTCGCGAGGCGCTGCACGTGGGTTCCGAGGAGGTTCGCGAACGTCTCCGTCTCGGTCTCGCACAGCTGGGGGAACTCGGCAGCCACGTGGGCGACCGGGCAGTGGTGCTGGCACAGCTGCTCGCCAACCCCCACGTTTCGTACTGCCGCAGCGTAGCCCTCCCTGGTCAGCGCCGCTGCGAGGGCCTTGGCCCGTTCGGCGGGCGTGGCCTGCGCCACGATCGTCGAGCGGTGCCGGTCCACGAGCGCGTCGACCCGGCTCTGTGCGAACGCCCTGACCGCTTCCTCGCCACCTGTCTGCGCGAGGAACCGGATCGCGGCGACCGCCAGGTCGTCGTAGGCGTGGCCGAACCGGGCGCGCCCGGCGTCGGTCAGCAGGAAGAGCTTCGCGGGACGGCCACGACCGCGCTGGGTCTGGCGGGGGGCGTCCCTCGTCGTCGCTTCGCCGTCCGCGAGCAGTGCGTCGATGTGACGGCGCACGGCCGTGGGGCTGATGCCCAGTTCCTCGGCCACAGCGGCCGCGGTGACCGGGCCCTGTTCCAGCAGGAGCCTGGCGACGGCACGCCGAGTCCTGCCGTCGTGCTGCGGCACGACGTCAAGGTGCTTCTCGGCGTTTTTCACAACACCAGTGTTGCGTATTTCGCCGGAGGTCGCAAAGATCGCGGTCACAGGGTGACCTGACTCACGGCGGAGTGGGGCTGGATACGCTGCTGGCATGCCCACTTCCGGCGGAGCCGTGACTCCGGAGAGCGACCTCTTGAACGGTCGAGAGCGTCGCCAGCTGGACATCGTCCGTCGCTGGGGCACCATCGGCGCGCTGCTGCTGACCGTCGGGTCCCTGGGCGGTGGCGCCGCGCCCATCTACTCGCCGCTCTACGGCGTGCCCGTGCTCGGCCTGTTCTCGCGGATGCCCTCGGTCGCGATGGGCGTCGTCTGGACCGGCATCTTCATGATCGTGTCGGCCTGGCTGGCGCTCGGGCGCTTCGTGCGGCCGGGCCGGGTGCGGATCGTGTCGCGCAGCCAGATGGACCGCACGCTGCTGATGTGGACCGTCCCGCTGGTCTTCTGCGTGCCGATGTTCTCCCGCGATGTGTACTCCTACCTGGCGCAATGCGAGATCGCGGCCCGCGGCCTCGACCCGTACGAGCTCGGCCCGGCCTCGGCGCTGGGCGTCGACCACGTGCTGACCCGCGGTGTGCCGAACATCTGGCGCGAGACCCCCGCCCCGTACGGCCCGCTGTTCCTCGCGGTCGGCCGGGTGCTGGCGATGATCACCGGCGACCACGTCGTGTCGGGCGTGTTCGTGCACCGGCTGCTGGTGCTGTGCGGCCTGGCGATGATCGTGTGGGCACTGCCGCGCCTCGCGGCCCGCTTCGGCGTGTCACCCGTCGGGGCGCTGTGGCTGGGCGCGCTCAACCCGCTGGTGCTGTTCCACATCGTGATCGGCGTGCACAACGACGGCCTGGCGCTGGGCCTGATGCTCGTCGGCATCGAGCTCGCCCTGCGCGGCCTGGAACCGCTGCGGTGGTGGTGGATCACGTTCGGCGCCGCCACGATCGTGTGCGCGGCCATGGTGAAGATCCCCGCGATGGCCGCGCTCGGCTTCGTCGGCGTCCTGGTGGCCCGCAAGCTCGGCGGCCGGATCAAGCACCTGCTGCTGGTGGCCGCGGTCATGGCCGCGATCGCCGGCGTCGGCGTGGTCGTGATCTGCCTGGGCACCGGCTTCGGCTTCGGCTGGATCGAGACGCTGAACGTCGCCTCGGTCGTGAAGTCGTGGATGTCGCCACCGACGGCGCTGGGCTTCATGGGCGGCGGCCTCGGCATCCTGCTGAGCCTCGGCAACCACACCGACTCGATGATCGCGCTCGCCCGCCTGCTCAGCCAGGGCGTGTCGATCGTGATCACGGTCGGGTTGCTGTGGCGGACGTTCAAGGGCCGGCTGAAGGCGATGAACGCCCTGGGCGCGGCGCTCGGCGCGATCCTGGTGCTCGGGCCGGTGCTGCAGCCGTGGTACGTGCTGTGGGCGGTGCTGCCGATGGCGACGGCGGTGATCGGGCCGCGGTTCCGGGCGTTCGCGATGGTCACCAGCGCGGTGATCGCGGTGATCCTGCCGCCGACCGGGTCGGCTTTCGACGGGCGGGCCTACACCGTGCCGCAGGCGGTGGCGGGGGCTGTGATCACGTTCGCGGTTTGCGTGGTGCTGGCTCGGAAGCGGGTTGGGCCGTTCCTGCGGTCGGACGCGGTGTGAGAGGCGGCATCGGCGGGCGCTGACGGGGGTGTGGGCGTTGGCTGCGGTGCGCCGGCGGGGCGTTGACTGGGGCGCGGCCCTGCCTGGGTTGCGGGCGCCGGAGGCGCTGACCGCGGTGTGACGCGTGGTGCTCGGTGCGCGTGGCGCCGAACGGGTCCGCCCTGGCCACGTGAGTCAGCCGCACGCGAGCTGGCACGTGCGGAACCCAGCCGTGCAGGTCGTGGCGGCGGCCCGGACCACCTCACCGTGACATCCACCAGACGCCCCTCCCCGGCGATCCGGACAAGCTTCACCCGACCAGGTGACCACGCACGCCACCGCCAACGGCCGTTCGCGCGGTCGGCTCGGTAACCACACCACGTCGGCGGACGACTACCCGGCAGAGGAAGATCGAGGCCGGAGGGGGTGGTGCGGCGTGTCCGGGAAACCCATGTCGCGGGAAGAGGTCCGGTTCGCCGTGGTCCTCAACGGGGGTGTGAGCCTGGCCGTCTGGATGGGCGGTGTCGTGCTGGAACTGGACCGGCTGACCAGGGCGGGGTCGGCCTACCAGCCGTTGCTGGACCTGGTCGGGTGCACGGCCAGGGCCGATGTCATCGCCGGGACGTCGGCCGGGGGGATCAACGGGGCCGCGCTGGCGTTGTCGCAGGTCAACAAAGGGGCTGACCTGAGCAGGCTGCGGGACCTGTGGGCGGAGCAGGGGCGGATGGAGCAGTTGCTCAGGACGCCGTTCAAGGGGGAGCCGGCCTCGCTGCTCAAGGGGGACGAGTTCTTCCTGCCGCGGTTGCAGGAGGCGTTGGCGCGGCTGACGACCGACTTCGACCCGACCGCGCCGGACGAGCGGCCGATCGACCTGCGGATCACGACCACGTTGCTGGGTGGGGTGCCGACGACCAGCTACGACGACCTGGGGCAGCCGTTGACGCAGTCGGTGCACCAGGGCAGTTTCTCGTTCCGGCGCGATCCCTACAACTGGGTGTCCGAGCAGTCCAGGGACGACTTCGCCGCGGACGGGCTGGGCGACCGGGTGTTGCAGCTCGCGCTCGCGGCGAGGAGCTCGGCCAGCTTTCCGTTCGCGTTCGAGCCCAGCTTCATCCCGGTGGGCGGGCAGCACTCGCCCGACCGGCCCGACATGGGGGACGTGGCCAGCTGGGCCAACGGGGGTGACCGCAGCAGGTTCGCCGTCGACGGCGGGGTGCTGGTCAACACGCCGACCAGGGAGGCGTTGGAGGCGATCGACCGCATGCCCGCCGACGGGCCGGTGCGGCGGGTGATGTTGCTGGTGTTCCCGCACGCCGAGCCGCTCGGGTCGGAGCCGCAGGCGGACGTGGTGGGCAAGGGGCCGACGACGGTCAACGCGGGCGCGAAGCTGCTGAGTGCCATGTCGAGCCAGGCGAACCGCACGTACGTCGAGAAGATCGAGGAGCACAACCGGCGCGCCGCCAGCAGCAGGGGTGGGCGGATGGCGTTGCTGGAACGGTTGCACGCCAACGAGGAGAACGTGGTCGACGAGGTGTACTCGTTGGCGGACAAGCTGTTCGGGCACTACGAGGACGTGGAGATCCGGCTCGCGGCGCGGCAGGTCACGGCGCAGCAGTTCGCGCTGCCCAGGGGGAACCCGGCGAACTGGTCGTTCGAACGGGCGCGGCGGGCCGCGGAGAACGCGCAGCGCCAGTGGAAGAAGAAGCACGGTGTGCTGCCGTACGTGCCGGGGGTGCGGCTGCCGAGCACCGTGTGCCGCGCGGACCTGGGCTGGGAGTGGGGCATCACGATGGCCGAGCGGCTCGGGGCCTCGGCGCTCGACCTGCTCAAGCGGCTCGTGTGGGTGGCGCCGGACGGTCAGGCCGACCGGATCGCGCTGGCCCGGCGGGAGCTGCACCAGGTCAGGGCGGAGCTGCGGCGGCTGCGGGAGGAGCTGTTCCGGTGGCAGCCGTCGGACTCGCTGGGCGAGGAGTACTGGACCGGGCGGCTCGCGAGCTACCACGAGCACATGGTCGACGGGCACCTCGGGCTGGAGGTCAAGGCGCAGGTGGCCGAGATCGGCCGGGTCGTCGGCGCGGCCAGGCAGGTCGTGGGTGATCTCGACGAGCACCGGCTCAAGCTCGGTGGCCTGACGGCGTGGCACGCGTTGCTCGACACCGCGCCCACCGCGCAGGAGGCGGGGCTGTCCGACGGGGAACGGTGGCTGAGCCGCCTGCTGGCGCTGGAGATCGCGGGCACGTGCCTGTCCGACGACGCCTCCACGGGGATGGACACGCCGGTCGAGCTGGTGCAGGTGTCGCTGCAGACGCGCAACGCGTTCGCGCAGCAGTCGCTCACGGCCGACGACAAGGCGGGCGGGGCGTCGCTGTCGCGGTTCTCCGGGTTCCTGAAGCGGTCGTGGCGGGTCAACGACTGGATCTGGGGCCGGCTCGACGGCGCCACGATGCTGTGCCGGGTGCTGTTCGACCCGCGCCGGTTGCGGCGCATGGACCTGCTGGGGCGTCCGGACGACGACGAGCGCACGCCGGAGCAGCGCGCGGCCGCGGTCGTCGACCACGTCATCGCGGCGATGTTCGGGCCCGAGCTGCCCACCCAGGTCGCGGTGTGCGCGAACGAGGCCAAGGAGGAGCTGCGGGACATCTACGAGACCGACGGCGAGCTGTCGCCGTCGTCGATCAAGCTCGCGGAGCTGGCCGCGTGGGGCCTGCACTGGCGGATCATCTGCGAGGAGCTGCCGCGGCTGCGGGCGGCCATCATCGCCGACCGCGGTGATGGCGCTGACCAGCGGTCGCGCGGTGAGCTGTTCCTGGAGGAGCACGCGGACCTGTTGCGGCGCCTGGAGTTCCCGCAGGAGCACACGGTCACGCTCGGCATGGCCGCGCTGACCGCGTTCGACCGCGCGGGCATCGGCCGCGAGCCGCTCACGCAGGAGGCGGCGTCGGACCAGATGATCCGCACGGCCGCGACCGCCGCCGCCGTCGCGGTCACGGTCGCCGACTCCGAACGCGCCGGGCTCACGGCGGTGCGGCCGGTCACCAGGGTCATGCGCGGCGGCGCGCTGCTCCCCTACTGGACCATCACCGGTCTGACCAGGGGCGGGAAGCTGGCCCAGTTCCTCGGTCTGCTCGGGCTCGCCGTCGGTGGCGCGCTGGTCGTCATGGCGTTGTTCGGGCTGCTGCCGTCGTGGGCGGCCGGGCCGGGCGCGGCGATCGGCGCGGCGTCGCTGCTGGCCGCTTTCGGTTACGCCGCACTGCGTTCCGGCACGCTGCTGCACGGCCTGGTGCTGCTGTCACCGGTGATCCCGCTGACGGCCGTGGCCGTCGACCGGCTGCCGGACGACCGGTCGCAGCTCACCACCGGCACGGTCACCGTCGGCGGTGTCGCGCTGGTCGTGGCGGCGCTGATGGTGCTCGGCTCGCTGCCGGCGCCGATCCGCACCCCGCTGGCGGTGCTCGCCGACTTCACGCCGCTGAAGATCCTGAGGAGGCACTGGAAGCCGGTCGCCGTCGTGGTCGCGGCGGCGGCGTTCGTCTGGACGGTGTGGCGGTTCGAGCTGCACACCAACCCGTGGCTGGTGCTCCCGACGTCCGTCCTCTGTGGAGCGTTCGGGGTCCGGATGGCGTTGTCCGGCGGCAGGTCGTTGCAGCGCTGGCGCCGGGTCGAGGGCGTGTGGGGCACCGAACGCGCGGAACCGCCCGCCGCGGCCACCGCGGGCTGGGCGGTGGTCTACGGCTTGGTCTACCTGGCGGTCGCGGACGTCCTGCTGGTCGTGCGGCCGGGCGGCTGGGGCTGGCAGGTCGTGGCCGGCACGGCGCTGGCGTTCGGGCTGACCCTGCTGCTGGTCACGTCCTGGTACGTGCCGCGGGTGGAACGGCGGCGCATCCGCGAGCAGCTGGTCACCGAGGCGATCCCGGCGATCTACCCGCAGGGCTGCGACGTCGCGGCCGCGTTGCGCGAACGGCTGGAGGGCCACGCCTCGCTGTACCGGTTCCTGATCGACGGGGAGGGTGAGCACCCCGATCGGCTCACCCTCTCCCGCACCGGTCTCGGTGTCGCGCAACGGATCGAGCGCAAGCTCACGCCGCCAGCGCGATGACCGGCGCCGGGCGGCCCATGGCTCGTGCGTAGAGGCCCTCGAAGCGCTCCAGGGTCGCCGCCAGCGCGTGGTGCGAGATGATCTCGCTGCTGGCGGCGCCCATGCGGGCCCGCAGCGGTGCGTCGTGCACCAGCGAGTGCAGGCGCTGGGCCAGCGCGTTCACGTCGCCGGGCTCGAACAGCCAGCCGTTGCGGCCGGGGTGCACGAGGTGCGGCAGCGCCATGGCGTTCGCGGCGATCACCGGCTTGCCCGCGGCCATCGCCTCCATCGTGGCCAGGCTCTGCAGCTCGGCGACACCGGGCATCACGAACAGGTCGGCGCGGGCGTAGGCGTCGAGCAGCTCGTCCTCGGACACGAACCCGTGGAACCGCACCCGGTCGGTGATGTCCAGGTCGCGGGCCAGCAGCTCCCACTCGGCCTTGCACGTGCCGTCACCGACGATCTCGCCGAACGCGCCGGGCACGCGGGCGAGCGCCCGCAGGAACTCGTCGACGCGCTTCTCCTCGTCCAGCCGCCCGACGAACAACGCGGTCGGCCGGTCGTTGTGCCGCACCTCGCGCTGGTAGCGGGCGATGTCGATGCCGCACGAGACGGGCATCGCGCGCTCGGGGAAACCGCTGTCGTGCAACAGCTGCACGGCCCGCGGTGTGGGCGCGGTGACGATGTCGGCGCGGCCGAACACCCGCGCCAGGTCGCGGTAGGCCCACCTGCGGGACATGCCCTGCAGGAACGCGGGCACGTGCGCGTGGCTGAACAGGTTCTCCGGCATGAAGTGGTTCGTGGCGAGCGTGGGCAGGCCGCGGGCGGCGGCGGCGTTGAGGACGTAGCGGCCCACCACGAAGTGCGCCTGCACGTGCACGACGTCCGGGCTGAGCGCTCTGACCAGTTCCTCGGCCTCGTCCTTCGCCTGCCACGGCAGGCAGAAGCGGAAGTCCGGGTAGAACGGCAGCCGGTGCGACCGCAGGCGGTGCACCGTCACGCCCTCGATCTCCGTGGCCTTGGGCGAGTCGGGGGCGATGACGTGGACGTCGTGCCCGCGGGTGGCGAGACCGCTCGCGAGGCGCTGGGCGAAACGCGCGGCTCCGTTGACGTCCGGCGGGAACGTGTCGGCGGCGATGACGACGCGCAGCGCGCTGGAGGTGTTCACGGGAAGCTCCGTTCGAAGAGTGGTACGAGGTTGACGAGCGAGGGCGAACACACCGCCGGCCGCGGCGAGCGCGCAGGCGATCAGCAGGGCACCGGTCCACGCGGACAGGTGCGCGGCTTCACCGAGCAGGAAGGCACCGATGCCCACGGCGACCAGCGGGTCCACCACGGTCAGGCAGGCGACGGCGAGATGAGGGGGCCCGCCCGCGTAGGCGTGCTGGACCAGCCAGCCGCCGACGGCGAGCGAGAGGGCGATGCCGAGCACGGACGCCACGTGCGAAAGGCCGAAACCGCCCTGCTGAACCGATTGTGAGACGGCACGCATGAGCACCGACACGTAGGCGTACGCGACACCACCGGCCGATGCGAACGCCACGGCGCGAACGCGCGCGTTCGTCGTCAGGGCGGCGATGACGCCGGGGACGGCGATCAGTCCGAGGACCACCAGTCCGGCCGTGAGCTCGGCATCCGGCACGACCTTGGTCGCGGTCGCGCTGCCCGACGCGAGGAACACGAACGCCCCCACGCCCACCGTGGTGAGCAGGATCGCGGGCAGTTCGCGCAGGCGCCGGTCCAGCAGCGCGGTCAGGCCGATCGCGACCACGCCGATCGGCTGCACGACCGTGAGCGGTGCCATGCCGAGCGCGGCCGCGTGCACACCGGCACCGGCGACGAGCAGCGCGAGACCGCCCAGCCAGCGCGGTTGTGCGAGCACGCCCACGCGGGCCCCGGTCTCCGCGACCGCGTCGTGCTGCAGGCGTGCCGCGAAGGCGAAGAACACGGCGCCGAGCACGGCGAGGGTGATGGCGAGCAGGGTCATGTCGTCCGCCTGAGCTGGGTGGCCGCGATTGCGAAAAGGAGTCCGTAGAGCGCGGCGAACAAAACGCGCTCGGTCAGTCCGCGCGCCTCGAACCCGGCGAAGGAAACGTGGCTGACCATGAATGCCGCACTCGACACGGTCGCCGTTATTGCGATACCGAGCAGAGCCGGAAATTTGCGCGCGAGGAGCAGCCCGGCCGCCGGCAACGCGGCGAACATGACCGCGCCCGCATACCTGTGGACGTATCCCGACACGGACGTCGGCGCCCCCGTCGGGTCGGTCGGGAAGATCGTCGAGACGGTCAGACCGGCCGACCACACGCCGATCAGCCACTGCGCTGACCTGCCCGCACCGCGCAGGTTGACGGCCAGCAACGCCGAGACGGCCGCGAGGCTGAGGGACGTGGCGGCGAGCCACGACGTGCCGTTGTGGACGAACACGTAGTCGCTGATGACGTCGCTGATCGGGTCGAGCTGTCCCGCCGACACCACGTGCAGGTAGAAAATCGGCACCAGTGAGAACACCAGCCCCCAGACCACCAGGCCCCGTCTTTTCGCCCCCGACTCGATCACGCTGAAAGTCTCTTGTGACAACGTTGATCAACCAATGGGGAACTCCCCCGAGCGGACCCTGAGGTGTCCCTGAGTCCCCGGGGTAGGGCCAGCCCCACCTCTTTTCAGACCACCTTCGGAAAAGCCTTCACGCGAACGTTTGCGCCGCCGCACCGAAAGGTCACGCGGGGAGCTTTCGCACGGTCCTGGCGGACGGGAGGGCCCCGCGTTGCACCCGGCAGGCACGGGGCGCGGATGACCGAATAGGCTGACCGGTCGTGAGCCCGAATCCCCAGCCTGCGGTGGAAGTGTCGGGGCTGGTCAAGAGGTACGGCTCGAAGACCGCCGTCGACGGTCTCGACCTCGTCCAGCCGACCGGCACCGTTCTCGCCCTGCTCGGGCCCAACGGCGCCGGCAAGACGACGACCGTCGAGATCTGCGAGGGCTTCCGCTCCGCCGACGACGGGTCCGTGCGCGTTCTCGGGCTGGAGCCCGGCAGTGAGGCGCTGCGGCCGCGCATCGGCGTGATGCCGCAGGGCGGCGGCGGGTATCCGGGCATCCGGGCCGAGGAGATGCTGCACCTGGTGGCGGCGTGCGCGGCGAACCCGCTCGACCCGAAGTGGCTGATCGACGTCCTGGGCCTGTCCGGTGCCGTGCGGACGCCGTACAAGAGGTTGTCGGGCGGTCAGCAGCAGCGGCTGTCGCTGGCGTGCGCGTTGATCGGACGTCCCGAGCTGGTGTTCCTCGACGAGCCGACCGCGGGCATGGACCCGCAGGCACGCCGTCTGGTGTGGGACCTCGTGGGCGCGCTCAGGGACGACGGCGTGTCCGTGCTGCTGACGACGCACCTCATGGACGAGGCCGAGGCGCTGGCCGACCAGGTCGTCATCGTCGACGAGGGCCGCGTGGTCGCGCAGGGCTCGCCCGCCGAGCTGACCGCGAACCGGCCGGACGACCAGCAGCTGCGCTTCCGGGCCCGCCCCGGTCTCGACACGTCGCTGCTGTCCGCCGCGCTGCCCGAGGGACTGAAGGTGCGCGAGGCGACCCGTGGCGCCTACGTCGTCGAAGGCATGATCGACCCGCAGGTCGTGTCCACGGTCACGTCGTGGTGCGCGCAGCAGGGTGTGCTGGCCGAGGAGCTGACGGTCGCCAAGCGCAGCCTCGAAGACGTCTTTCTGGAGCTGACCGGCAGGGAGCTGCGTTCGTGACCACCTTCGCTCCCGGCACCTTCACGCCCGCGCCCGGCCGCGGGTCGCTGGGCCGCATGCTGTTCGTGCACGCCCGCACGGAGGCGATGCTGACGTTGCGCAACGGCGAGCAGATCCTGCTCACGGTGCTCATCCCGCTGGCGTTGCTGATCGCGCTCAGCCTGATGTCGGTGATCCCGATGCCGGAGCCGCGGGTCGGGTCGGCCGCCGCGCGGATCTTCGCGCTGGCGATCATCTCGTCGGCGTTCACCGGCCAGGCGATCGCACTCGGCTTCGACCGCCGCTACGGCGTGCTGAAGCGGCTGTCCGCGTCGGCGCTGCCCCGCTGGCTGCTCGTCGCGGGACGGGTCTGCGGCGCGCTGGTCGTGGTGGCGCTGCAGATCGCGCTGCTGGCGGTCACGGCGTTGCTGCTGGGCTGGCAGGTCCAGCCGGCCGGGCTGCCGTGGCTGGTGCTGCTGATCGTCCTGGGCACGCTGACGTTCGGTGCGCTGGGCGTGCTGCTCGGCGGGGCGCTGCGCGCGGAGATCGTGCTGGCGCTGGCGAACATCATCTGGTTCGTGCTGCTGATGGTCGGCGGTGTGGCGTTGTCGGTGCCGGTCGGGTTCGTGCACCTGCTGCCGTCGGCCGCGCTGGCCGAGGCGCTGGAGGCCGCTGTGGTGCACGGCACGGCGCCGGGCGCCGGCCCGGTCGCGGTGCTCGTGGCCTGGGGCGTTGCCGCCGGGGCACTGGCGACCCGGACGACCCGCCTCACCTGACGCGGCCTACCATCAGACCGTGTCCCGATTGACCGCTTTCCTCGTTCCCCTGCAACGCGCCCTCGCGATCGCCGCCATCATCGCGCAGGGCGGTATCGCGGTCACGGGGTCGATCGTGCGCGTCACCGGCTCCGGGCTCGGCTGCCCGACGTGGCCGGAGTGCGTTCCCGGCAGCATCGTGCCGGTCGAGCACCCCGACGTCGCCGCGCTGCACCAGTGGGTCGAGTTCGGCAACCGGACGCTGTTCGGCGTCATCGGCATCATCACCGGCCTGTGCCTGATCGCCGCGTGGCTCAACAGGCCGCGCCGCCGCCGGGTCGTCGTGCTCGCCGCCGTCCAGGTCGCCGGCGTGCTCGCCCAGGCCGTGATCGGCGGCGCGACCGTCCGGCTCGGGCTGGTGTGGTGGAGCGTGTCGGTCCACTTCATGGTCTCGATGGTGCTGGTGTGGTTCGCCGTGCTGCTCCTGCGGTCGCTGAGCGAGGGCGACGGCCCCGCCCGCTGGCTCGTGCCGGCCGGGGCACGCGGGCTGCAGGTCGTGATGGCGGTCGTGATGTACCTGCTGCTGATCGCGGGCACGTTCGTCACCGCCGCCGGGCCGCACGCGGGCGACTCGAAGACGCCGCGGCTGGACGTGCCGGTGCCGACGCTGGCGCAGCTGCACGCCGACCTGCTGTTCCTGTTCCTGGGCATGCTGATCGCGATGGGCTTCTTCGTCCGCAACCGCGCCTACTGGACGCTGGTCGGCGTGGTCGTCGCCCAGGGCGCGCTGGGCATGGTCCAGTACTGGACCGGCGTGCCCGAGGTGCTCGTGTCGATCCACGTCCTGGGCGCCGGTGCCGTCGTCGTCGCCACGGCGATGCTGTGGACGTCGTCGCGCGAGCGCACCGTCGAGGTCGAGGTGCCCGCGGCCACCGATCAGGCGCTCAGCAAGGCCTGAGCCTCCGAGTTGTCGTTGTGCCCCGCCCAGTGCGCGGGGGTCGCCTCGAAGTTCGCGTCCGTGACGGTCCGGTCGGCGCCCGCGTCGAGCAGGACCCGGATGACGCCGAGGTGGCCGCGTTCGGCCGCCAGGTGCAGCGCCGTCACGCCCTCGCCGTGCATCGGGCCGCCGAAACCGGTGCGCTGGTTGGGGTTCGCGCCGAGGTCGAGCAACGTGCGGGTGGCGTTCTCCAGCCCGCGCCACGCCGCCCACGCCAGCGCCGTGCCGCGGTAGACGTCCGCGTCGATCCGGGCGCCCCGCTTGAGCAGGTCGCCGAACACCTCGGCACGGTCGTTGCGCGCGGCCCACGACAGCGCCTCGTCGAGCACCTCCTGCGGGTCGTCCGCCGGCCACCAGCGCGGAAAACCGCTGTGCGGGCGGTAGTAGCCGCGCTTGGCCTCGGGTGCGGTGGCGAGACCGAGGTCGCCCAGGCCCGCCGCCGTGCGCAGGTTCGGCGGGTGGACCCCGTGCCGCGCCAGCAGTTCCGCGGTCTCCCGGTTGCCCCAGAACAACGCGACGGTGAGCGGGGTGCCGCCCTCGCCGCGCGCTTCCAGGTCGGTGCGGGCACCCGCGCTCAGCAGCAGCTCCGCCAGGCCCGGCAGGTCCGCGTACGCGGCCTGGTGCAGCGCCGTCCAGCCGTGGACGTTCTGGTGGTCGACGTCCGCGCCGGCGTTCAGCAGCACCTCGACCAGGCGTTCGTCGCACTTGGCCGCGGACAGGCCGAGCAGGTCGTTGCCGTTGGTACCGGCGGCCTTCACCAGCCACGGGTCACGCGTGATGATCGCCTTGAGCTCACCGGGGTTCTGCAGCTCGATGGCCTGGTAGGCGCGGGCGAACGGCCGCGGCTTGCGGATGTGCGCCCGGAAGGCCTTCCAGTCGGCGCACCCGTGGGCCTGCGCGAGCACCGTGTGCGCGCCCTCGTCGGTCAGCGGCACGTCGTCGAACACCTGAAGGGCGCCGGGCACGCCGTCCCACGCGGACGCGAGCAGACCCCTGGCTCGTTCCTCGTAGTACTCGACGTCATCGCGAAACGGGTGCCACATGGCACCACGCTACTTCGGTGCGGCGGGCCTGCGCTCCCACAAAGCGGGCAGTTCCTCTGAGAGCCAACCGTAGAGGCGGTCCACGGTCTTGAGCCGCATCGCGCGTTCCGGGTCGCCGCTGAGCAGCCGCATGCCGTCGTCGGTCAGCGTCTGGACGCTCGCGATGGCGGTGAGCTTGCGCTGGATGAACTCCGTCCACGCCTTCTCGTTGATCCGGTACTCCGCCGCCTGCCTGCCCCGGCGGGTCCGCTTGGTCACCAGGCCGACGTTGACGAGGTACTTGAGGTTCGTGCTGATCGAGCCGCTGCTCGCCTCCAGCTCCTGGGAGAGCTCGGCCGCGGTCCGCTCGACCGGCTGGCACACCAGCAGGTAGCCGAGGATGCGGCCGCCGATCAGCGGGATGCCCTCCTCGGCGAAGTGGGCCGCGAACCGCTCGATCCAGGCGGACAGCCGGGTTTCCCTGCCGACGCTCATCGACACTTCCCTTCGGTCGACACTGAAATCATCGTAGCGATCTTGTCAACGCTCCGGGAAGAGCACCGGGTCAGACGTACAGGGTCGGGTTGCCCCAGGCCAGCTCCGGCAGCCGGTTCGACCTCCCTCCCGCGATGTTCGCGCCGGCCAGCATCGGGTGCGCGGTCGTGCCCGGCCGGTAGGCGACCAGCCGCAGCCGCAACGCGTCGGTCACGTCCAGCCGGACCACGCGCGGGGCACCCTGGCCCGCGGTGTGCGGCCCGCGCGGTGAGCCGTCGACGAACACCTCGAACACACCGGTCTGCCCCGCGTCGACGGCGTCGTCGAGCACGCCGACCGTGGCCTCGAACCGGCGGAACCGGCGGCCCAGGTTGAACTCGATCTGCCCCTTCGGCTCGTGGCAGAAGCCGGAGCACCGGTAGACGACGCTGTCGCCGTAGTGCCGGCCGTTGAGGTCGGCGCCGCCCAGTGACACGTCCGGCGAACGGCCGGCCACCGGCAGCGTCGCGAGGCGGGTGGTGTCGGCCGGAGGCGGTGGCGGGACGCTGCCGTCGGAACCGACGAGCGGCCGCACCGCGTCCAGGATCTGCGCCAGGTCGTACTCGGCCGAGCGGTGGTGCAGCCGCAGGTACTGGTGACCCGCGAGGGCCGCGATCGTCGGCGGCAGGTCGACGGCCTCCGGCAGCCTGGTGTCACCGACGAGGACCGGCACGACCCTGGCGCCGTTGCGCAGGGCCAGCTCGATCTCCAGGCGCACCCAGTCCCCCGGCACGTGCAGCCTCGGCAGGCCGCCCCCGGTGACGGTGAGCCAGTGCGGGCCGATGAGCACGAGCATGACCGCGCAGGTGGACGCGGCGCGCACGAGCTCGGGGTCGAACGGGACGCCGGGGTCGATGCTCGTGCTGGAGCGGAAGACCCGGTCGCGGCCGAGCACCCGGCTGAGCTTCTGGTCGACGAGGACCGCGCTGTCCTGGGTGTCGCCGCCGCGGAAGTTGATGAAGACGATGCTCATGGACCATTGTGGAGGTGCGCGCGGACCGTGAAATGGACATCCGCTGGACACTTCAAGGTCAATGGTCCGCGGTCTGCTCCGTTCGGCGGTGCCGCGTGCTTTTCTCGTGGCATGCCAGGCGTGTTCGTCAACTACCGCGTCAAGGACAACCCCTACGGCGCGGCCTCGATCACGCAGGTGCTGAGGGACCACTTCGGGCCGCACCTGGTCTTCCGCGACGCGGTGTCGATGGAACCGGGCACCCACTACCCGAGCGAGATCCGCAGGGCGCTGCACGAGGCCGAGGTGCTCGTCGCCGTCATCGGCCCGCGCTGGCTGGAGGAGGACCCGGTCACGCACCGGCCGCGGATCGAGTCCGAGGGCGACTGGGTGCACGACGAGATCGCCTACGCGCTGGCGCACGGCATCCCGGTCGTGCCGGTCCTGCTGATGGACACCCCGGAGAACGCGCGGCGGCCACGCCACGACGAGCTGCCGCCGGACATCAGGCGGTTCGCGAGCATCCAGGCGCAGACCATGAGCCACCGCCGCTTCCACAAGGACATGGCGGAGCTCGTGGAACGGCTGGTGGACCTGGCGCCGTCGCTGGTGGTGCCGCGGTTGTTCGTGCAGCCGCCGGCACCGTTCACGCCGGACGCCGCACCCAGCACGTTGCTGCACCCCGAACGGGCGGTCGTGCCGTTCCACGGCCGTGAGCGCGAGCTGGCCGACCTGGTGGCGTGGGCCCACGACTCCGCGCCGAACTCGACGAAGCTGGTCGTGGGACCCGCCGGGTCCGGCCGGACCCGGCTCGCGGTCGAGCTGTGCCGGCGGATGGCGGCCGACGGGTGGCTCGCCGGTCTGCTGGGCGGCCAGGCGCCCGCCGCTCAGATCCGCCGCACCAGCGCGATCGACCGGCCGCTGCTCGCCGTCGTGGACGACGCGGAGCTGCGCTCGGAGCAGCTGCTGGCGCTGGCGGAGGCGGTCAGCGCCCGTTCGGCCGTGCACGACGCCCCGACCAGGCTGCTGATGCTGGGCCGCACCGACGGCAGCTGGCTGCGGGAGCTGCGCGAGCACCGCGACGAACGGGTGGCCGCGCTGTTCCGGCCGTCCGGGCGGGCCGGCACGATCACGCTGCGACCGGCACCGGCCGGGGTCTCCTTCAGCACCGCCGTCGAGGCGTTCGCCGACGTCCTGGGCACCCGGCCGATCCCCGCCACCGCACCGGACGGGACCCTGCTGGAGATCCACGCGCACGCGCTGAACTCCGTGCTGGGCCGGACCGGGCCCGACCCGCTCGCCGTGCTGCACCGGCACGACATGGCCCGCGCCGACGGCGACACCTCCGCGCTCGCGGTCATCGGAACCCTGGCCACGCTGTGCATCCCCGCGTCCGCCGAGCAGGCCGAGGCGCTGGTCGTCCGGCTCCCCGACTTCCTCGGCCAGGAGCCGCAGGCCGTGCGCGCCCACGTGGAGTCGTGGTCGCGCCTGCACCCCGGCCCGCACCCGGTCGACGCGGTCCGCCCCGGTGCCCTCGGCGAGCACCTCGTCGCCGCCACGCTCGCCACCCACCCCGCCCTGGTCACGACGATGGCCGTCGTCTTCCCCGACGAGTGGCTGGTCACCGCGCTGACGGTGCTCGGCCGGGCACTTCCACGCCACCCCGGCCTGCTCGGGCCGATCACGGCGTTGTTCCACGCCGACCCGCGCAAGCTCGAACGGCTCGTGCACGTCGCGCTCACCCGCCTCGACGAGCCGGAACCGTTCGCGCGCGCCATCGCGAACGAGATGGGCAAGCTCGACTGGTCGCTGCAGGACGTGATGTCGTTGCTGCAGAACGTCTCCACCGGCGACCAGGCGCACGACCCGATCCGCGGCGCCGCGCTGGAGGCGATGCTCAAGGCGGCGAGCGGGTTCACCGACCAGCTGCAGGCGCACGGCGGACAGGCTCCGCACCCGCCGCCCGAACCGCTCGGACGCCTCATCGGCAACCTCACGAACCTGGCGCGGGACTTCGTGGTGGGCATGGCCGACCCCGGCTCCGGCCGCACCCCGACCGGACCGGACGGCAAGCCGCTCCTGCCACCGCAGGCTCTGGGGATGTTGCGCGACATGTACATCGCACACCTGCGAGAGAAGAGGGACGAACAGGATGGATGACGACGTTCTCGCCAGTTCCGCCGTACACGCCTTGTCGCAGTACGTCATCCGGAAGAGCGAGGTGGGCCCGGCGGCGTTCGACGCGCAGCTGGAGGGCCTGCTCGGGCACCTGGAGGCCAAGCTGGCCGGTCCCTACCCGCAGGAGATCCTGGCGCGGTTCCTCGCGAACCCCGCCGACCCGGTCGAGGTCGAGACCCTGCGCCTGCACCTGGCCCGCGAGCTGCGCCAGGACCCCGGTTTCGGCCGGCAGCTCCACTCGGACCTGGGAGGCAGGGTCGTGCCGCCACCACCGGATCCACGCCGGCGCGGGAAGGTCGTGGCCGGGGTGGCCGCGGCCGTCGTCCTGCTGCTGCTCGGGTTCGTCGCCGCGCGGGCGCTCACGTCCGACGGCGGCTCCGCCGCACCGACCGGCACCACGACGTCCACCGCAGTCGTCACCCAGCCGACGACGACCGTGCCGTCGACCACCACCAAGCCGTCCTCCTCGTCGGCGGCGACGCCGACGGGGTCACCGCCGCCGTCCGCCCTCGCCGGTGACGGCAGCTCGCTCAGCGCGGACGCGCCCGTGTGGCTGGCCGACCTGCCGGTGCCGAACAACAGCTGGACGTTCGAGAACGGCGACCACGACGTCCAGCTCACCCAGCACCAGAGCTCGGTGTGGGCGAGCCTGAACTCCTGCTACACCACGAGCAGGGACCAGCAGTTCCGGCTCAAGAACTTCAAGCGGCTGGAGGTCGCGGCGGTCGGCACCGACTCGACCTCCGACCCGCAGCTGGTCGTGAAGTTCCAGGTCTTCGTCAACAGCGACCTCGTCAAGCCGGTCGCCGAGGTCGTGGTCAACCCCGGTGAGGCCAAGCCGGTGAAGGCGGACCTGCCGCCCGGCGTCTTCGCCCTGACGCTGCGGTCGTCGATCGCGACGGTCGACAAGTCCCAGTGCCGAGCGGGCAAGGCCGTGTGGGGCGCACCGTACGTGGTGGCCGCCGGAGCCTGACCGGGTTCCGGCCACGGGATCAGGAGGCCGGGCGGGAGCCAGGAGGCCGGGCCTCCTGGCTCGTCGTCAGCAGACGGGCGCGAGCGGCGTCGTCTCGTCCGGGCCCGGCCGGCGCCGCCACCGGTCCAGCTTCGCGTGCTCGGCCAGCGAGATCAGCGTCTCGCGCACCGACACGCGCAGCCGCGGGTCGCAGTTCACCACGGGCACCGCGGGCGCGATGCCCATGCCGCGGATGATCGACTGCACGTCCGCGCGGACGGACGCGTGCACGTTGTTCAGCGCGATGACGTACGGGATCCGGTGGTCCTCGAAGTAGCGCATCACGTCGACCGAGTCGGCCGGGCGCATCACGTCGAAGAGCACGACGGCACCCACGGCACCGCGGACCACGTCGTTCCAGCCCGCGCGGGGGTTCTGCCACTGCGGGGCCACGAACAGGTGCAGCGCCAGACCGGGGTCGAGCCACACCCGGCCGAACTGGATGCGCACCAGCTCCGTGACCAGGCCGCGTTCCGGCGGCAGCGCGGTCATCGTGAGCAGGTCGTTCTCGAGTACCGACCGGATGAAGGTGCTCTTGCCGACGCCGAATCCACCGGCGACCACGACTTTGGCCGAAGTCAGCTCCCGACCAGGAGGCCCGGGAGGCCCGCAGTCGGGAAATCTAGAGCCGACGTAGTCCACCCAGCACTCTCTCCATCAACCCGAGGTCCGGCGTGTCACCGCCCGCGGAAACAGTCTGGTGCACGTCCACCAGACCTCGTTCCGCCAGGTCGCCGAGCAACACCTTCGCGACCCCCAGCGGGAGACGCATCAGTGCGGCCACCTCCGCGACGGATCGCGGCGAGCGGCACAGCTCGACGACGTGTTGGTGCTCAGCCTGCAAGATACCCGCAGACTGCCGGCTCTGATCATTGGCGGAGACGAGTGTCTCGATCTCGAGGTTGACGCTGGACCGGGTGCGCCCGCCCGTCCACGCGTAGGCGCGCACGATCGACGCGTCCCGCGCGTCCGCGGCGGACGCCTCGAAAGCGGCTTCTTCCTCTTGTGGCACAAGGGGAACAGCCGGGGACACGGGGGCAGGGACCTCCCGTGCGGGCACCTGCGGCGCAGGGGTCGGCCGCCGCCGTGACGAGTTCAGGGAGAACCCGTTCATCAGGTCGGCGAACGTCTGCTCCGCGGGCGTTTCCGCCCGCCTGCGTCGTCGGTGCCCCTCAGCGGCCGAGCTCATGATCACCTCACGCTGTGCAGCTGCGCTCGCAGTTCGGGGGTGAGGATCTGGCCCACCTGGTCGACGACCACGGTCATCTCGTAGGCGACCTGGCCGACGTCGCTGTCGGGGGCGGCGAGCACCGCCAGACAGGACCCGTCTCGAATGGACATGAGGAGCATGATCCCGTAGTCCATCTCGATCACGGTGCGCAACACTCCGCCGCCCTCGAAACAGCGTGAAGCGCTCATCGTCAGCGCGGTCACGCCCGAGGCGATCGCGGCCAGCTGCTCGCCGCGGTCCGGCGGCAGACCTGAGGATTTCGTCAGGAGCAGCCCGTCCACCGAGATGACGATCGCGTGCGCGACACCGGGCACCCGGTCGGTGAAGTTCGTGATGAGCCAGCCGAACTGGTCCACCTGGCGCGACTGAGGGGTGCTCATGCCTTCTCCTGCCCGTTCCACTGGCCGTTCCCGTTCCCGTTGCCCCCCAGCGGGGCCTGGCGAAGGCCTGTCTGGTAGCTGGCCAGGAAGCCCCGTGCGCGTTCTGGGTCGCGCTTGGGCCCGTTGACCGGCCGCACCCCGTTCTCGGGACGTTCCGCGAGGTCGGGTAGCAGGTTCTTACGCGGAGCGCGTTTCGGCAACCCCGCTTCCGTCTCCCCCGCGTCCGCCGCGGGGTCGCCCGGCTGCTCCCAGACCGTGCCGGAAGCCTTCTTGCCGAACCACGAACCCGTCACGGACGGTGACGACGCCGGGCGTGGCACCTCGGGTGCGGCGCCATCGCCGGCCGGCTGTGCCGTGCCGTTCGTGCCGCTCGTGCCGGCGAACCACGACGAGGTCGTCTCCCCCGGCGACGGCTGCGCCGGCCGGGCGCCGTTGCCGGTGTGCCCGTTGACGTTGTGGCCGTTGCCGGTGTGGCCGTTGCCGGTGTGGCCGTTGCCGGTGTGGCCGTTGCCAGCGTGCGCGGTGCCGTTGTGGGCGTTGTGGCCGTTCACAGTGCCGGGGACACCACCGGTGAGCGGCGGCAGCGGCGGCTCGATCGCGGCGCCGCGGAACGAGGTCCACTCCGGCGACTGCCGCTGCTCCTCGATCGCGGGCGCGACCGGGGCCGGCGCCAGGTTCGGCGTCTTCACGACCACGTGCGGCTGCTTCGGGACCTGCCTGGGGACCTGCTTGGGCTGGGGCAGCGCGGCGTGCCGGGGCGCGGCGGGGACCTCGGCGTCCTCGTGGGACCGCACGAGCTCCGCGGGCACGAGCACGAACGCCCGCAGGCCCTCCGCGCCCTCAGCGGCCGAGCGCAGCCGCACGGTGATGCCGTGCCGGCCGGCGAGGCGGCCGACGACGAACAGACCCATCTGCCGGGAGACCGGCACGTCCTCCTCGGTGCCGGAGGAGAGCCGCTCGTTCGCCTCGGCGAGCTCGGCGGGGCCCATGCCGATGCCCTGGTCGGCGACCTCGATCAGCGCCGCTCCCTGCTGGTCGAGCCGGGAGCCGACGACGACCTGGGTGCTGGGCGCGGAGAACGCGGTGGCGTTGTCCAGCAGTTCGGCCACGAGCCGGACGAGGTCGCTCGCCGCGTAGCCGACGATCTCGACCGACGGCGTCGACTTCACGACGACGCGCTGGTAATGCTCGATCTCCGACGCGGAGGCGCGCAGCACGTCGGCCAGCGGGACCGGCTGGTGGAAGCGGCGTGCGACGTCGGTGCCGGAGAGCACCATCAGGTTCTCGTTGTTGCGGCGCATGCGCGTCGCGAGGTGGTCGAGCTTGAACAGGTTCGCGAGCTGCTCGGGGTTCTCCTCGTGGCGCTCCAGCTCCTCCATGAGCTTGAGCTGGCGCTCGACGAGGCCCTGCGAGCGGCGCGACAGGTTGACGAAGATGTTCTTCATGCCCGACCGCAGCGACGACTGCTCCACGGCGGACCGGATGGCCTGCTCGTGCACGGCGTCGAACGCGCGCGCCAGCTGGCCGAACTCCTCGCTGGTGTGCACGGGCACCGGTTCGATGGTGGTGTCCGGCTGGCGGTCGGCCCGGATCGCGGCGACGACCTGCGGCAGGTGGTGGTGCGCCACGTCGAGCGCGGAGTGCCGCAGCTCCGAGAGCGAGCGCAGCAGGTAGCGGCCGATGACGAAGCCGAGGGTGACGGCGACGAGCAGCATCGCGAGCAGGATGACCGCGGCGGCACCGGCCTTGTTGGACGTGTCGTCCTGCAGCGCGGCGGCCGAGTTCGCGAGCTCGTCCTGCAACGCGCGGGTGACCTGCTCCATCAGCCGCGCGGTCGAGCCGGAGGCCTTGTTCCACTCGTCGACGGCGATGCCGAGCGTCTGGGCGGGGTTCGGCTTGGGCTGGCCGGCCCTGGTGGGCACCGGCGTGCCGTCGGGCTGGGTGAGCGCGCGTTCGACGAGCTTGCCGCGGTTCGCGACGTCCACGCCGGTGACGGTCTGGTCGTAGTCGCGGCGCTGGCCGGCGGTGGCGACGGCCTGGAAGTCGCCGAGGCGGTCCTGCAGGCGGATGTCGGACTGCTCCAGCGCGCGGACCTCGGTGCCGAGGAGCTTGCCGCGGCCGATGCCGGACAGCACGATCGCGTGCTGCTGGGAGACCTGCTCCTGCGCGATGACCATGTTGTGCAGGCCGATGGCGGTGCCGGAGATGGCCGGGTCGCCGAACTGGCTGACGAGCGCCTGCTCGAAGTCCAGCAACGACTTCACGACGCCGGTGTAGCCGGTGGTGGGCGCCGTGGAGTCGCCGTCGCCGGTGGTCACCTTCTCGCGGAAGCTCTTGAGCTGACCGAGCTGGTCTCCCATCTCGGTGAAGCGGTTGCGCGCGACGTCGCTCAGGCCCGCGGTGCGTTCGACGCGGCGGCGCACGGTCGCGGCGGCGTTGTCCGTCGCGCTGATCTGGTTCTGGTAGGCGCCGACGC
Organism: Nocardia sp. NRRL S-836; assembly: GCF_001279525.1. Taxonomy (GTDB): domain Bacteria; phylum Actinomycetota; class Actinomycetes; order Mycobacteriales; family Pseudonocardiaceae; genus Lentzea. The sequence goes on from NZ_LGDY01000135.1 coordinate 34,067, forward strand.
CGGACCCGCTCGTGGCGCTCTGCGCGGCCAGGGTCCGTTCCTGCTGCACGCTGGAGATCAGCGGCGCGAGGTCGGCCCTGAGCCGGACGAGACCCTGCATCTGCACGTACGAGTTCGACCGGTCGACGTATCCGGAGATCTGCAGTGCGCCCGCGCCGACGGCCACGGCGACCGGCACCAGCAGCACGACGCCGAGCTTGACCGGCAGCCGCCAGTTGCGCCAGTCGCTGATCTTTCTCCACTCGACATTCACGAAATGATCCCCAAGGCGCGCTCGAAGTGCCCCACTATCGGCTACCTCCTGGCCTGGAATCCCCACTAGTTGAGTCACCCAGGGGCTTGATATCGAGATCCGCCGTATCGGGTGTGTGCGGATAGTAGGCCAGAGATCGTGCAGCGACAACGACCTGGGGCGTGCACGGCTCGTCACCCTGCGTCACATCAAACCTGTTGGGGTGGTCCTGCACGTTCAAGGGATTGACTCGCCGCCACGCGTGGTTACGCTTGCGCCCTCCACCCCTGGCTCGGCCGCGGCCTCCGCGCGGGCGCCTGCCGGGCACTCCCCGTAACGAATCGAGCGGTTGATGACGAAGGCGCTGCCCTCCGTGTCACGCCCGGCGACGCCCGGTTTCGCGACCTTTGACGACTCACATCACTCATTGCTGATCGATGGTGACGGTGAGCCTGATTTCGGTGCCATCCAAACGAGTGACGATTTCCTCGCGCTCAAGCGGCGCGTCAAGCGATTCATTCTTCCCGCGACGCTGCTGTTCCTCGCGTGGTACGTCACGTTTGTGTTGCTTTCCGCTTACGCCGCCGATTTCATGAGCACTCCGCTGTTCGGAACAGTGAACGTGGGCCTGACGATGGGATTCCTCCAGTTCGTCACGACCGTCGTCATCACGATGGCGTACGCGCGTTACTCCAAGAAGAGTCTCGACCCCCAGGTCGACCGCGTGCGCGCGCTGGTCGGCACCGATGAGGAGCTCGCGTGACCGGGGCGAACACCGCGATCAACCTGTCCGTCTTCGGCGTTTTCGTCCTGCTGACGCTGTACGTCGTCTACCGCGCCGCCACGCGGAACGTGAGCGCCTCGGACTACTACGCGGCGGGCAGCAGTTTCACCGGCACGCAGAACGGCATCGCACTGTCGGGTGACTTCCTGTCCGCGGCGTCGTTCCTCGGCATCTCCGGCGCCATCGCCGTGAACGGCTACGACGGCTTCCTCTACTCGATCGGCTGGGTCGTGGCCTGGCTGATCGGCCTGATGCTGATCGCCGAGCGCCTGCGCAACACCGGCCGCTACACCATGGGCGACGTCATGGCGTTCCGCATGCGCCAGCGCCCGGTCCGCGCCGCCGCCGCCAACTCGACGCTGGTCATCTCGATCTTCTACATGATCGCCCAGATGGCGGGCGCCGGTGGCCTGATGGCGTTGCTGCTCGACGTGCACAGCAAGGTCGGCCAGGCGGTCATCATCGCCGTCGTCGGCATCGTCATGGTGCTGTACGTGCTGGTCGGCGGCATGAAGGGCACCACGTGGGTGCAGATCATCAAGGCCGTCCTGCTGCTGGTGACCGTGTCGCTGCTGACCATCTTCCTGATCGGCAAGTTCGGCTTCGACCTCTCCGCGATGCTCGACCGCGCGACGCAGAAGTCGCCGCTGGGCGAGGCCGTGCTCTCGCCGGGCGTGAAGTACGGCGGCTCGGACCTCTCCAAGATCGACTTCCTGTCCCTGGCCCTCGCGCTGGTGCTGGGGACGGCGTCACTGCCGCACGTGCTGATGCGCTTCTACACGGTGCCCAACGCGCGTGAGGCACGCCGTTCGGTCGTGTGGGCGACGTGGATGATGGCGATCTTCTACTCGTGCACCCTGGTCATCGGCTTCGGCGCGATGGCGCTGGTGGGCACCGACAAGATCACCGGGGCGCCCGGCGGCGAGAACTCCGCGGCCCCGCTGCTGGCGTTCCAGATCGGCGGCACGGTGCTGCTGGGCGTCGTGTGCGCGGTGGCGTTCGCGACGATCCTCGCCGTGGTCGCCGGCCTCACGCTGACCGCGTCGGCCTCGTTCGCCCACGACGTGTACGCGAACGTCATCAAGCGCGGCGACGCCGACCCGCGCGACGAGGTCAAGGTCGCCCGCCTCACCGCGGTCGGCGTGGGCGTGCTGGCGATCGTCGGCGGCATCGCGGCGAACGGCCAGAACGTCGCCTTCCTGGTCGCGCTCGCGTTCGCGCTGGCGGCCTCGGCGAACCTGCCGACGCTGCTCTACTCGCTGTTCTGGAAGCGGTTCAACACCCGCGGCACGCTGTGGAGCATGTACGGCGGCCTCACGTCGTGCGTGCTGCTCATCGTGTTCTCCCCCGCCATCTCCGGCTCGCCGTCGTCGGTGTTCCCGGACGCCGACTTCGCGATCTTCCCGCTGAGCAACCCCGGGATCGTGTCGATCCCGCTGTCGTTCCTGGCCGGGTTCCTGGGCACGGTGTTCGGCGGCGAGCCCGCGGACGCCCGCAAGCAGGCCGAGATGGAGGTCCGCGGGCTCACCGGGATCGGGTCAGGCCTCGGTTAACAGCGCGTCGAGGGCCTTGTTGAACGCCTCCGGGCGTTCGAGGTTGGGCATGTGCGCGGCCCCGTGCACGACGACGAGTGCCGAGCCGGGGATGCGCTGGTGCATGTACTCCGCGTCCGCGACCGGCGTGAACTCGTCGTCGCTGCCGACCACCACGAGCGTCGGCACGGCGATCGTGCCGAGCAGGTCGGTGTAGTCGGGCCGTTCGGCGCGTCCGCGCAGAGCGGCGGCGGCACCTTCCGGTGGTGCGTCGCGCATCATCCGCGCGACGTGGTCGGCGACCTCGGGCAGCGCTTCGACGTTGTGCGGCGCCACCATCTTGGTCAGCACCTCGTCCGCGTAGCCGGCCATGCCCTCGCTGAGCAACCGGTCGGCCATGGCGTTGCGGGCCGCCTTGCCCTCCGGCGTCTCGCCCTGGGCGAACGTGTCCGCGAGCAGGAGGCCGCGGATGCGGTCGCCGAAGAGCCGCTGGCACTCCAGGACGATCTGGCCGCCCATCGACAGCCCGCCCAGCACGAACCGCTCGACGCCGAGGTGGTCGAGCAGGCCCACGACGTCCTGCGCGAACGCCGACAGCGGCGTGACGCCCGGGACGACGGTGGACTCGCCGTAGCCGCGCAGGTCGGCGGCAACCACCCGCCAGCCCTCGGTGCTGAAGTGCTCGACCTGCGGCCGCCACATCGTGCGGTCGAACGGGTGGCCGTGCACCAGCACGAGCACGTGGTCGCCGGCACCCTCGTCGTCGTAGCCGACGGTGATGCCGTTGATCTCCGCTTTCATCGGTCCCCCTGGTGATGTCCGGTGATGTCCGGTGATGTCCGGTGATGTCGGCTACCGGGACGCCGCGGCCTGGATCGCCGCACTCATGCGGGCGGCCGCCTCGGCGCCGGTGTACCTGAACCCGAGCGTCGGCTCGGTGAGCTCCAGCTCCAGCAGCAACGGCGCGCCGTCCGCGCCTTCGACGACGTCGATGCGTGCGTAGAGGAAGTCCTTGGGCGCCAACGAGAGCAGCTCGGCCGCCGCGTCCAGCACCGCGTCGCCGAGCGCGAGCTGCGCCGCCGACGGTTCGCTGCCGGCCAGCTCCTCCAGGAGGTAGAGACCGGTGTCGGACGCCGCGCTGCCCTGCCTCAGCATCGGTCCCTTGTGGAACGAGTGCGAGTACTCGCCGGCGAAGTACACCAGCGACGTCTCGCCGCGTTCGTCCACACTGGACTGGTACGGCTGCACCAGCGCCGGTTTCCCCAGCGACCGCAGGTGTGCCAGCGCCAGGTCGTGGTCGGTGAAGCGGCCGGCCCCGCGCGAGCCCGCGCCGATGGTGGGCTTCACGACGAACTCGCCGTCCGGCCACACGGGTGTGCCGCCCGGCCGTACCACGGCCGTGGGCACCACCGGCACGCCCCTGGCGGCCAGCTCGACCAGGTACGACTTGTCGGTGTTCCAGCGCACGACGGCGGCGGGGTTGGCGAGCGCGGGCACGGTGTCGCACCACGTCAGGAACTCGTCGAGCCGCTCGGTGTAGTCCCACGGCACGCGTAACACCGCGAGGTCGGCGTCCACCCGGCCGCCCCAGACCTCCCACGCGACGTCGACGCCGTCGCGGGCCAGTGCGTCGAACAGCGGGTCGTCGTCGCCGTCACCCCTGGGCAGTGCCGCACAGGAGACCAGGACGACCCTCACGACTGCATCTTGGCCATCTTGCGGCGGTGAGCGGCGCCGATCCGGGTGGCCGCGGTGGTCTCGCGGTCCCACTCGGCCTGCTCGACACCGGTGGCCGCCTCGACGGCGGCGGTCGCGGACTCGACGTCCCCGACGATGACGTCACCCATGGCACCGTCCGCGCCGACCAGCACGATCCGGGCGCCGGCCCGGCCGATCGGCTCGACGACCGCGCGGACGGCCTGGTCCGGCTTGCCGTGGACCTTCACGAACTCGGCGATGCGCTTCTGCACGGTTTGATCAGACACGCTCCACACTCTAAAACCAGCAGGTAGCTTCGGTCGGGTGACCACCGACACGCTCACGGCCTACCTCTCGTGGTACTTCGAGCAGCACCCGGCGCACGCGGCGCAGGTCGGCTCGCTCGCCCACTACTCCACGTTCGGCGACTTCTCCGCCGCGGCGTTCGAGCGGCGGGCCAGGGAGAACGCCGCGTGGCGGGCGGAGCTGGAGCCCGAACCCGCGTCGGTGGACCGCGACCTGGTGCTGTCGGTGCTGCGCGGCGAGCTCGCCATGGAGGCGTGGCCGGCGTGGCGGCGTGACCCGCACGAGTACACGGCGTCGGTCTTCTTCGGACTGCTCCTGCCGTTCCTGCACCGGCTGCTGCCGGAGGAGGGCCTGGTCGAGGCGACGACGGCGAAGCTGGCCGAGGTGCCGTCGGTGCTCGCCGCCGCCGAACGCAACCTCGACCCCGCGCTCGCCTCCCCGTTGGTCGTGCGGCGTGCCCTCGCCCAGGCGCGCACGGGCCGGTCGTTCGTCCTGGACGCGCTGCCGCTGGAGGTGTCCGCGCCGGAGCTGCGCGCGCGGCTGGTGGACGCCGCGGTGCCCGCCGCGGAGGCGTTCGACCGGTTCGCCGCGTTCCTGGACGACCTCGCGCTGCGCGCCACCGGTGACTGGCGGATGGGCGAGAAGCTGTACTCGGCGCTGTTGCAGGACAAGGAGATGCTCGGCTACGGCTCGCCGGAGCTGCACCAGCGCGGACAGGACGCGTACGCCGCGCTGGAGGCCGAGATGGTCGAGCTGGCCGGCACGCCGGACTGGCGCTCGGTGATGAGCGCGTTGCAGGACGACCACCCGCCGACGCTGGAGGCGATGCGCGCGGAGTACGAGGCGGAGACGCGGCGGGCACGGACGGCACTGGTCGAGCACCAGCTGGTGACACTGCCCGAGGGCGAGGAGTGCCGGGTCGTTCCGTCGCCGCAGTTCCACCGGGCCGTCATGGCGGTGGCGAGCTACGTCGGCCCGCCGCCGATGACCGCGGGCCGGGTCGGACACTTCTTCGTGCCGTTCACCGCCGACGGCGCGTCGGACCTCGACATCACCCAGCGGCTGCGCACCAACGCCCGTTCGCAGCTGCCGACGATCTCGGTGCACGAGGCCTACCCCGGCCACCACTGGCACGCGTCGTGGGTGGCCGCGCAGGGCGACGCGCACCCGTTGCGGTGGGTGTTCCGCACGCCGTACTTCTCGGAGGGCTGGGCGCTGTACGCGGAGAAGCTGCTGCGCTCGGTCGGCCACTACACGACCCCCGGCGCGGTGCTGGGGCACGTGGAGGCCCGGCTGTTCCGCGCGGCGCGGATGGTCGTCGACACGGCGCTGCACTGCGGGGACATGACGCCGGACGAGGCCGAGTCGTTCATGGTGGCGCGCACCGCCCTGACACCGGGCACCGCCGCGGGCGAGGTCAGCCGGTACTGCGCGCGGCCGACGCAGGCACCGGCCTACCTGACCGGCGCGCTGGAGATCGACCTGATCCGCGAGGAGTACCTGGGCCGCGGCCTGGGCTCGTTGCGGGACTTCCACGACCGGATCGCGGGCTCGGGCGCCCTGCCGCTCGGCCTCGCGCGCCGCGTGGCACTCGGCGAGGAGTGACGGCACCGCCTTTGCTCCCATCCGGTGAGAACGGGAACATCGGGCGGTGACCCGGGGTTGTCCGGGTCGAGTCGATCCAGGAGGACACATGCCCAAGGCAGTGGTGGTGCGAGCGGCCGGTGGCCCGGAGGTGCTGGAGCACACCGACGTGGACGCGCGCACACCCGGTGACGGCGAGCTGCTGGTGCGGGTCGGCGCGGCAGGCGTCAACTACATCGACACCTACCAGCGCAGCGGCCTGTACCCCGTGCCGCTGCCGACCGCCCTGGGCCTGGAGGGCGCCGGTGAGGTTGTCGAGTCCCGGTCACCCGACTTCGCGGCCGGCGACCGGGTGGCGTGGATGTCGGTGCTGGGCAGCTACGCGTCCGAGGTCGTCGTACCGGCCGCCGCGGCGGTGCGGGTGCCGTCGGGCCTGGACGTCGAGACCGCGGCCGCCGTGCTGCTGCAGGGCATCACCGCGCACTACCTGGTCCACTCGACCCACGCCGTGCAGCCCGGCGACCGGGTGCTCGTGCACGCGGCGGCCGGCGGCGTCGGCCTCCTGCTGACGCAGTGGGCGAAGGCCAAGGGCGCGCACGTCATCGGCACGGTGTCGACCGACGAGAAGGAGGCGCTGGCCCGCGAGGCCGGCGCCGACGAGGTGCTGCGCTACGGCGACTTCGCGGCGCGGATCGACAAGGTCGACGTGGTGTACGACGGCGTCGGCCGCGACACGTTCGACCAGTCACTGGCCTCCCTCAAGCCCCGCGGCCTGCTCGCCCTGTTCGGCGCCTCCTCCGGCCCGGTCCCCCCGGTGGACCCGCAACGGCTGAACGCCGCCGGCTCGGTGTTCCTGACCCGCCCGTCGACCGGCGCGTACCTGCTCGACCGCGCCGAGTACGAGTCCCGCGCGTCCGACCTGTTCGGCGCGATCACCGACGGCACGCTGTCGGTGCGCATCGGCGGCCGGTACGACCTGGCGGACGCCGCCCAGGCCCACACCGACCTGCAGTCGCGCCGGACGACCGGGAAGCTGCTGCTCCTGCCGTGACCCCGCCCTCGGGGGAGCTTTCGCGCGGTCCGGGGCGTGCGAAAGCTCCCCTGCGGTTTTTGCTGCGCGGTGGGGCTGAGCGGTGCTACTTCGCGGCGGTCACCTTCACGCCGTCGATGACGAAGATGAGGGTCTCGTTCGGCTTGATGCCGTTGCCGCCCTTGCCGTACCCCTTGGCCGGCGGAACGATGAGCAGCCGCCGCCCCTTCTCCTTGAGCCCGACGATCCCCTCGTTCCAGCCGTCGATGACCGGCGCCTGACCGACGTTCTCCACGTCGAACGGCTCCCCGCGCTCGAACGAGCTGTCCAGCACCTTCTTGTCGCTGAACGTCGTGAGCTGGTAGTTCACCGAAGCCGTAGTCCCCGGCTTCACCTCGGCGCCGGTACCGGCCACCAGGTCCTTGACGATGAGCTCGTCGGTGGGCTTGCAGGCCGGGATCTCGACCTTGGGTGCCGCGCCGAAGTCACCGGAGACCTTGAAGTCCTCGGCTTTGCAGGGGGCGTCGGCGGCGGGCTTCTGCTCGCTGCCGCAGGCCGCGAGGGCGGTGGTGGCTAGGGCAAGGGAAGCGATGAGCAGGACGTTGCGCATGGCGGGGAGCTTATGGGCGGGGGTGTGAGCGGGGTGTAGCAGGTTGGTGGCTGGTCGTGCCTGGGGCCTTGCCGGCTGTCGTCCGTGGGCTGTCGCCTTGGGGGTGCGGGGGTCCGTTGTCTGTCACCTTGGCACCGGGGTTGGGTTGCGTCCGTGGGCGATCACCTTGGCACCGTGGCTGGGCAGGCAATGCGGCGATCACCTTGGGTGGGTGGTTGCGCAGGCAGGGACGACGTTCGGGGTTCATCGCCGCTTCGCGACGATCGCGATTGGGGCTTGACTTCGAGCCTCTAACGGGGCGATGAGTCGGCCTTCAAA
>NZ_LGDY01000136.1 GCF_001279525.1 Nocardia sp. NRRL S-836
GCCCGGCCGATCCCTACCAGGATATCGCCCCGCCCTCAAAGTCAAGCCCCAATCGCAGGTCAAAGGGCTTGTCACCGCTACCGATCGAGGGAAGGTAGAAACGCCTCGCTTCGCTCGATAGGCGTGAACTGCCTGAGGTGAGGGAGGTTCGTCTCGCTTCGCTCGACGGGTGTGGAGTGCTCGCCTTGCCCGCGCCAAACCGTCCGCGTGACCGCCCACGCAGACCGCCCACGCAGACTGCCCCGCCGGCCCGCTCCCGCATGACCCCGCCCCGCATGCCCCTGCCGGGCCCACCAACCGCCCGCCGCACCCGAAGCGGACCCCCGCACGAGCCTGCCCAGGGAGCAGCGACGGGTGGGGCTGGGCGTTGGGCCGGTTGGCGTCGCAGGTGCGAGGCCGATACGCGGGGATGGGTGCGTTCGGGTGGGTGGGTCACCCTCATCCGACTCGGTGGGGTGATGTGGCGACGCGGTGTCACCGGGGTGCACGGGTGCGGGCCGGCGACCGGAGGGATGGGTGATTATTCCCGCGCTAAATGTCGCACGAATAGCAGCTTCCTTATCTTTTGACCGACGCGTACAGTAACTCCGCGCACTTGATCGGACACTGAGAGCATTCGTCCGTTCGGGTAGCGACCATTGAGGTGACCCAGGAGGTGGGCACGTGTCCGCGGAGGCCGGAGGCATCCGCAGCAACCTGATCCAGGAGTTGTTTTGGACTCGGACCGGGTTGCTCCTCCTCATACTCGTGGTGACGTCGGGGACGACGTTGGCCATTTCCAGCCAGATGGATCCGGGTGCGGCGCGGAACTTCTTGACGTCGGTCGGGACCGGAACGCTCATATCGGCGGTCGTGAGCTTCACGCAGACGTTGATCACTTCGCGGGCGGCGCACAAGGCGTTGCTCACGCCGGTGGTCGAGGAGAGTCGCAAAGCGTTGAAAGAGCTCAGCGAGGAGTACCGGGCGCTGGACCGGGAGTTCTTCCCCAGCCACGTGTTCGAGCCGACGGCGCAGCCGGATCCGGTGTTCAACCAGCTCATGATGCAGGACCTGGAGCGGACCCGGCTGTACTGCTTCCGCGGGTTCGCCGGGCGGTACGCGGCCGGGCGGGTGCTGTTGTCGCAGACGGAGTGCGAGCTCAGGGCGGTGCTGGCCGACCCGCGTGACGACAACGCCATCAGCGGGCGGGCGCGGTACCTGCTGCGCAACGAAGGTGCCGACGGGGACTACGAGGAGATCCAGAAGAGGCTCAAGGAACAGATCCGAATTGGACTCGTCGGGCTGTACGCGGCGAGGAGCAGGTGCAGCAGAATCGATGTCACCATCGTTTCCGATCCACCGCTCGATCGGCTCGAACTGTTCGACGACAGTGCCTGGCTCACGTTGTACAGCAACACGGCCGGGGTGCTCAGGCCGTATCCGAAGACGTTGCGGTTCACGGAGAGTTCGTTCCTGTACGCAATGGAACGCGCCGAGTTCCTGCGGATCAGCAACTCCAAGGCGGGGTACCACTTCGTCATCACGCCGGCGACGTCGAGGAACGACTTCCTCGCGTTGTTCGAGAAGATCACCGGCACACCGCTCACCGACGACGGGTGCAGAGAGCTCGAAGACAAGTTCCACGCATTCCGCCGCGAATTCTCCGCTTCCGCTCAGTTGAGGAGCTGATCGATCTTGCTAGCCGAGTTCACCGGGGTGTCCGCGCTCGAGGAGCTCACCGCTCTGGTCAAGCGCGCCGACTTCCCCGTGGTCGACCACTGGGCCGAGGTCGGCGGGTGGTTCCGCGAGTGGGCGGCACGGCCGGAGCTGCGCAAGGAACTGCGTGCGCACATCGACGGGCTCACACCGCAGCAGGCGACGTGGGTGATCGCGCGGTCGCGGGAGACGACGACGCACTTCGCGTGGTGCCTGCGGGACGAGCCAGGCGAGCAGTTCACGTTCTGGCTGCACGAGTACAAGCCGCTCGCCGACTGGCGCACGGGCTACGCGGACTCGGTGCACAACCACCGCTACCACTTCTGCACGACCATCCTCAGCGGCGCGTACCTGCACGAACGCTTCGACGCACGGCTGGGCGTGGGTGGCCGCTCGATCATCAGCACGGAGCTGACGAAGCGCACCCAGTGCGTCGCGGGCACCACGGGCACGCTGCTCGCGCACGAGTTCCACCGGATTCCCCGCGCTGCGGACGGGACGATGACGTTCCTGGTCAAGTCGCGGGCCGTCACGCCGTGGAGCCTCAGCTACGACCCGGACACCGGCATCAGCCACCGGCACGTGCCGGTCGAGGAGCGGCTGGAGGATCTGACGAACAACCTCATGTAGCCCACGCGGCGCGCTTACCATCAGCCCACCTGTCGGGAGGGCTGATGATGCGTACGCGCACGAGGATTCCGAGATCTGTCATAGCGGACGTCGAGCAACGGGTGCGGCGGCTGTGCGAGGACCTGGCGGCCAAGCTGCAGTTCCACGGCTGGCACCACGTGAGCTTCGTCCGGGACAAGGCCGTGCACTTCGCCGAACGCAACGGTGCCGCGGCCGACGTCGTCGAGGTGGCCGCGCTGGTGCACGACCTCAACTACATGGTCCGCCGCAACTCGCTGCCGACCGACGGCGCCGCGCTGCGCCGCAAGGTGCTGTTCATCGCGGGCGTGTGCGTCGGCGACATCGACTGGATCGAACGGATCGTGGTCGAGGCGGAGATGCGGACCCGCCACCGCGACATCTCGCTGGAGGCGCAGGCGCTGTCCGACGCGGACACGCTGTTCAAGGCGCTGCCGGTGACGCCGGTCGTGCTGGCGCACAAGTACCTGCAGGAGAACGGGATCTCGCTGCGGGAGCTCGCGCACAAGATCGTCGGCGAGCAGGTCGGCAAGGCCGACGACGGCTACTACTTCTACGACGAGGAGGCCGCGGCGACCTACACGAAGTGGGCCGAGGCGAACCTCTCGCTGTGGCGGTGCATCGTGGAGTCGCTCGACGACCCGTGCGTCGAGGACCTGCTCACCCGCGTGGCTTCCTGAGCACCTCGGCGAGGTCTACCGCCGCAGCCGCAGGTCCGCGCTCGCGTTCAGGGTGTAGGCGAGGCCCAGGACGTTGCCCCGGCCCAGCATCTCCCACCGGGTCTGCCGCAGCGCCTCCCCCGCGCCGAACCCGGCCGCGAGCCGGGCCAGCACCATGCCCGTCACCCAGCCGGCCATGTCCTGCGGCACCGCCACCTCGGGGCTGAGCACGCCGGCCGCGCCGTGGCGGACGAACGCCCGCACCAGCTCCTGCACGGGCGAGGTCGCCACCACCAGCGGCTTGCGCGTGGGCCAGTGCGGTCGTGGCCACACGCCCTCGCGCTCCCACCGTTCGATCTCCTCGGCGTCGAGGAACCCCTCGCGGAAGTGCAGGTGCACGACGTCCATCGCCTCGTCGGCCAACGCGTGCCCCAGTTCCGAGGGGCTGACGTACGCCGATGACACGGCCTCCGGCGGAACCATCGACATCAGCTCGGCCGCGTGTCGTTCGGTCAGCGTCCGGTCCATGCCGGGATCGACCGCCATCGACACCTCGAACGGCCGCGGCCGGTCGGAGACCTGCCACACCACCGGCCCGACCGGCTGCTCCAGCACCGTCGACAGGCCCCAGAACCCGAACGGGCACACCACGTTGCCGCCGTGGTCGGGCACCGGGCAGTGCGCGGGCACCTCTCCCCCGGCACCGAACGGGCCGAAGTGCCCCACCGACGCGCACAGCCGATAGGGCCCCTCGGCGAACGGCAGGTCGTAGACCAGCGGCCACGGCACCGGATCGAAGTCCGCACCCGCCACCACGACCCCGGCGGGCCGCCCGGTCGACCGCGCCGCCGCGCGGATCAGCTCCGGCAGCGCCCGGTCTGCGAACAGCCGCGAGTACAGCGCCGCGCCCTCACGGGCCAGCGCGGCGAGGTCGGCGCAGTAGGCCGGGAAGTCCTTGCCGTACCAGGGGTCCAGCCCAGAAGGGTTCAGCACCGACGGGTTCAGCACCGACCGCCGGTAGCCGGCGTCCAGGGGGATCCACGACGGCGCCGCACCGCCGGTGGCCACCAGGGCGCCCGGCCCGAGGACCAGCAGCGAGGCCACCCGCGTCGTCCACGGTGGGAGGTCGGCGAACGTGCGCGACAGCCGGAACCGCGGCGTGGTCTTCACCTCGCCCGCCCCGACCGGCAGCACGACCTGCTGGGCGTGCACCGGCACGGCACCGGCGTAGATCACCAGGAACCCGCTCCAGCGTGCCGCGGCGTAGGGCGTGGTCACCGGGAAGCTCACCCACGGGCTCGCGCCCTCGGCGGGCAGCACGAACGGCTCGGCCTGCACGTCACGCCCGGACATGCACAGCACCGCGCGCAGCTCCACGTCGGCGGGCAGCCGGGCGGCGTGCGGCCCGACGTGCACCCAGACCTCGTACTCGGCGCCGGGCCGCAACGCCCCCGCCACGCCCTGGGTCGCCCCCGGCGGCGCGACCACGACCGCCACCGCGCGGTCGTCGGGGGCCGGCGGCTGCGGCAGCGGCGTGTAGCGGACCATCCCGCGCCGTTCCAGCTCGCGGAACTGCCACAGGACGTCCTCGACCCGGCCCTCACCCCTGGTCACCGGTGCCGCCAGCACCACGTGCGGCGTGCTCCACCCCATGAGCACCGACGCCGGGTCGAGCCCGGACACCCAGGTGTGCACGGCGGTGAACAGCACGACCGGGCGTCCGAGGCCGCGCAGCGCGGCGACGACCGGCGACGAGTCCCAGGTCCGCGTGTCGTGCAGGGCCACCACGTCACCGGGCACGTCCGAGATCGACGGCAGCGCGGCGGCCGAGGGGAAGTGCCGCAGGTCGAGGACGGCGAACCGCAGCACCCGCATCCGGGTCGGAATCGCGGCGCAGATCGTGCCGCCGACCGTCAGACCGCGGCTGACCTGCGCCCATCCGCCCGGATCGGTCACCACGACCAGCGAGACGCGGGGGACGAGCGCGGCTATGTGCTCCAGCGGCGAGCCTTCGCCGCCGGAGACGGTGAACTCGACGGGCGCCACAGCCGTACGCCTGGAGGTGCAGCTAGAACGGCCAGCCCAGCACCGGCAACCCGACCACGGCGTCCACGGCGAGACCGCAGAACACCAGCATCAGGTAGAGGTTCGACATGTGGAAGAACTTCATGGTGTTCGTGGAACCGCCGCGGCGCACGACGTTGTGCAGCTTGTGCGCGAAGACGGCGAACCACACGCCGGACAGCGCCGCCACGGCCACGTAGATCCACGAGGTGACCGGGGCCAGGGCCAGCGTGCAGACGACGGTGATCCAGCTGTAGATGACGATCTGCCGCGTCACCTGCGCGGCTGTGGCCACCACCGGCAGCATCGGCACGCCTGCGCGGGCGTAGTCGTCCTTGAACTTCATCGCGAGGGCCCAGGTGTGCGGCGGGGTCCAGAAGAAGATCACGCCGAACATGACCAGGGCGGGCCACTCGACCGTGCCCGTCACCGCGCTCCAGCCGATGATCACCGGCATGCAGCCCGCCATGCCGCCCCAGATGATGTTCTGGGAGGTCCGGCGCTTGAGGACGAGCGTGTAGACGAAGATGTAGAAGAGGATCGTCGCCACCGCGAACGCGGCCGACATGAGGTTGACGAAGATCCACAGGAACGCGAACGACACGACCCCGAGCACGATGCCGAAGATCAGCGCGTTGCGCGGCGGGATGGCGTTGTGCGCGAGCGGGCGGGCGGCCGTCCGCTTCATCACCGAGTCGATGTCGGCGTCGACGAAGCAGTTGAGGGCGTTCGCCGACCCCGCGGCGAGGGTGCCGCCGGTGAGGGTGCAGGCGATCAGCCACAGCGGCGGCAGGCCGTGCTGGGCCAGCAGCATCGCGGGGATCGTGGTGATCAGCAGGAGCTCGATGACACGCGGCTTGGTGAGTGCCACATAGGCGCCAACAACCTGTCGAGGCGACCTGGCAGGGGCCTCGAGGACGGCACTCATCGCGTGAACGCTCCTCGGATCGGGAGTGGTGGGAATTCCAGCAACTGATGGTAACCGCGCGGAGGATCAACAGCCCGTTCGGGTGCTGGTGTGCCTGGGCACACACCGGGCTGGGACCTTTCAGAGCAACTTCGGCAACTGTCAGGACTAGGCTGGCCACAGGACGAGGGACACACGCGGGTCAGGCCTTTCGGGATCGATCCACCAAGGTCATCCACAGACAGGTCAGCGCCCGCCCAACCGACAGAGTGGAGCTGTAAGTCCGTGAGCGTCACCGACGACATCACCCGGCTCACCAAGGCCGACCTGCCTGATGACTGGACGGAGCTCGACAAGCGCGCAGTCGACACCGCACGGGTGCTGGCGGCGGACGCCGTGCAGAACGTCGGCAACGGTCATCCCGGCACCGCGATGAGCCTCGCGCCTCTCGCGTACACGCTGTTCCAGCGGGTGCTGCGGCACGACCCCGCCGACCCGGACTGGATCGGCCGCGACCGGTTCGTGCTCTCCGCGGGGCACTCCAGCCTGACCCTGTACGTCCAGCTGTTCCTGTCGGGCTACGGCCTGGAGCTGGACGACCTCAAGCACCTGCGCAAGTGGGGCTCGAAGACCCCCGGCCACCCCGAGCACGGCCACACCAGGGGCGTCGAGATCACGACCGGCCCGCTGGGCTCCGGCCTCGCCGCCGCCGTGGGCATGGCCATGGCCGCCCGCCGCGAGCGCGGCCTGTTCGACCCCGACGCCGCTCCGGGCCAGAGCCCGTTCGACCACCACGTCTACGTGATCGCCTCCGACGGTGACATCGAGGAGGGCGTCACCTCCGAGGCCTCGTCGCTGGCCGGCACGCAGCAGCTGGGCAACCTGGTCGTCTTCTACGACGACAACAAGATCTCCATCGAGGACGACACGACGATCGCGCTGTCCGAGGACACCGCGAAGCGCTACGAGGCCTACGGCTGGCACGTCCAGGTCGTGGAGTCCGGCGAAAACGTCAAGGGCATCCTGGAGGCGGTCGAGAAGGCCAAGGCCGTCACCGACAAGCCGTCGTTCATCCTGCTGCGCACGATCATCGGCTACCCGGCGCCGAACAAGCAGAACACCGGTGCCGCGCACGGTGCCGCGCTGGGCGTCGACGAGGTGAAGGCCACCAAGGAGATCCTCGGCTTCGACCCCGAGCAGACCTTCGAGGTCGCCGACGAGGTCCTGCAGCACGCCCGCGAGGTCGTCAAGCGCGGCGAGCACGCCAAGGCCGAGTGGCAGAAGAGCTTCGACGCGTGGGCTTCGGCCAACGCCGAGGCGAAGACGCTGCTGGACCGCCTGGTCGCCCGCGAGCTGCCGCAGGGCTGGGACGCCGACCTGCCCTCCTACGAGCCGGGCGGCAAGGAGATCTCGACCCGCAAGGCCTCCGGTGAGGCGATCAACGGGCTGGCGAAGCACCTGCCCGAGCTGTGGGGCGGTTCCGCCGACCTCGCCGAGTCGAACCTGACCACGATCAAGGACGCCAAGTCCTTCGGCCCGGCCTCGATCTCGACGGAGATGTGGAACGCCGACCCGTACGGCCGCGTGCTGCACTTCGGTGTCCGCGAGAACGCCATGGGCATGATCCTCAACGGCATCGCGCTGCACGGCCCGACGCGCCCGTTCGGTGGCACGTTCCTCGTGTTCTCCGACTACATGCGCCCCGCTGTGCGCCTGGCCGCGATCATGCAGGCCGCCGTCACGTACGTCTGGACGCACGACTCCATCGGCCTGGGCGAGGACGGCCCGACGCACCAGCCGATCGAGCACCTCGCGGCCCTGCGCGCGATCCCGGACTTCGCGGTCGTGCGCCCCGGCGACGCCAACGAGACGGCGTACGCGTGGAAGGCCGTCATCGAGCAGCTCGGCCCGGTCGGGCTCGCGCTGAGCCGCCAGAACCTGCCGATCCTCGAAGGCACCTCCGCGGAGGGCGTCAAGCGCGGCGGTTACGTGCTCTTCGGTGACGACAACCCGGAGATCGTGCTCATCGGCACCGGCTCCGAGCTGCAGGTCGCCCTGGAGGCCGGGAAGGTCCTGCAGGGCGAGGGCGTCGCGGTGCGCGTGGTCTCCATGCCGTCCGTCGAGTGGTTCGAGAAGCAGGACGCCGAGTACCGCGAATCGGTCATCCCGTCGTCGGTTAAGGCGCGCGTCGCGGTGGAAGCCGGTATCGCACAGCCGTGGTACCGCTACGTCGGTGACAACGGCGAGATCGTGTCGATCGAGCACTTCGGTGCCTCGGCCGACTACCAGGTCCTGTTCAAGGAGTTCGGCTTCACGACGGAGGACGTCGTCACCGCCGCGCGCCGTTCCCTTGACAACGTGAGGGGTAACAAGTGAGCAAGCCGCATCTCGAAGCACTGTCCGGAGCCGGCGTCTCCATCTGGCTGGACGACCTGTCCCGTGAGCGCCTCACCAGCGGCAACCTGGACGAGCTGATCCGCGACTGGAACGTCGTCGGCGTGACGACGAACCCGACGATCTTCGCGGGCGCCCTGTCGAAGGGCGAGTCCTACGACGAGCAGGTCCGCGAGCTCGCCAACCGGGGTGCCGACACCGAGGCGACCATCCGCGAGGTCACCACGACCGACGTGCGCAACGCGTGTGACAAGTTCCGCGACATCTACACCAGCACGAACGGTGTGGACGGCCGGGTGTCGATCGAGGTCGACCCGCGCCTGGCGTTCGACACGGACAAGACCGTGGCCGAGGCGCAGGACCTGTGGAAGACCGTGGACCGGCCGAACCTGCTGGTGAAGATCCCGGCCACCGAGGCCGGCATCCCCGCCATCACCAAGGTGATCGCCGAGGGCATCTCCGTCAACGTGACGCTGATCTTCTCGGTCGAGCGCTACCGCAAGGTCATGGAGGCCTACCTCGACGGCCTGGAGCAGGCCAAGGCGAACGGCCACGACCTGCGCACCATCCACTCTGTCGCGTCGTTCTTCGTGTCCCGCGTGGACACCGAGGTCGACAAGCGCCTGAAGGCGATCGGCACGGACGAGGCCACGGCCCTGCTGGGCAAGGCCGCCCTCGCCAACGCGTGGATCGCCTACGGCGCGTTCGAGCAGACCTTCCAGGGCGAGCGCTGGGAGGCCCTCAAGGCCGGCGGCGCCAACGCGCAGCGCCCGCTGTGGGCGTCGACCGGCGTGAAGGACCCGAGCTACTCCCCCACCCTCTACGTCGACCAGCTCGTCGTGAACGACGTCGTGAACACGATGCCGGAGAAGACGCTGCAGGCCGTCGCCGACGCGGGCAAGATCACCGGTGACACGGTCACCGGACGCGCCGCTGAGGGCCAGGAGGTGTTCGACAAGCTCTCCGCCGTGGGAATCGACCTCCAGGACGTGTTCGTCGCCCTGGAGACCGAGGGCGTCGAGAAGTTCGAGAAGTCCTGGGAAGAGTTGCTCGAGACGGTGACGAACCAACTGGCGAAGCTGAAGGGCTGATCATCTAGTGACCTCCGTCGACATCGTGAGGTCACCGAACGCCGACCAGGTCAGCACGATCGCTGCTGACCTGGTCGCGGATTCGGTGCCGAGCAAGCTGACCGCGCAGGACCCGACCCTGTGGGGGCCGGAAGCCGAGTCCGAGGCGGGCATCCGCCTCTCCTGGACCACGTTGCACGAGTCGTCCCGTGCACTGCTCCCCGAGCTCGTGGCCCTGCGCTCCGAACTGCACGCCGAGGGCGTCGACCGCGTGGTGCTCGCCGGGATGGGCGGCTCGTCGCTGGCCCCCGAGGTGATCACCCGCACCGCCGGTGTCCCGCTGGTCGTGCTGGACACCACCGATCCCGCCCAGGTCGCCGACGCTCTCGCCGGTGACCTCGAGCGCACGGTGATCGTGGTGTCGTCCAAGTCCGGTGGCACGGTCGAGACCGACAGCCACCGGCGCATCTTCGAGAAGGCTTTCGCCGACGCGGGCATCGACGCCGCGTCGCGCATCGTGGTGGTCACCGACCCCGGTTCGCCGCTGCAGAAGGCGTCCGAGGAAGCGGGCTACCGCAAGGTGTTCCTGGCCGACCCGAACGTGGGCGGCCGGTACTCGGCGCTGACCGCGTTCGGCCTCGTGCCGTCCTACCTCGCGGGCGCCGACGTCGAGGCGCTGCTCGACGACGCGGCCGCCGAGGCGAAGGTCCTCGCGCAGGACTCGCCCGAGAACCCCGCCGTGCAGCTGGCCGCGGTCTTCGGTGCCGCGCACGCCAACGGCGCGGAGAAGGTCGTGTTCGCCGACACCGGCTCGGGCATCGTCGGCTTCGGCGACTGGGCCGAGCAGCTGATCGCCGAGTCGACCGGCAAGAACGGCACCGGCCTGCTGCCGGTCGTCGTCGAGGGCCCCGGTGCCCCCGGCTTCGTGGACGCCCGCTCGGATGCCACGACCGTCGCGATCGGACCGGCCACCGGGTCGGCGACCGTGGCCGTCGAGGGACCGCTCGGCGCGCAGTTCCTGCTGTGGGAGTACGCGACCGCGCTCGTCGGCCGGGTGCTGGGCATCAACCCGTTCGACCAGCCCGACGTCGAGGCCGCGAAGAAGGCCGCGCGCGCGTTGCTGGACGCACCGGCGGTCGCGGCGACCACGCCGTCCTTCGTGGACGGTCCGGTCGAGGGCCACGGCACCGGCTGGGCCCCTCGCAAGGTGACCACCGTCGCCGAGGCGCTCGCGGCACTGGTCGAGGTCGCGCCCGAGCACGGCTACATCTCGGTGCAGGCCTACCTGGACCGGATCGACGACGCGTCGTTCGAGCTGCTCCGCGCGGAGATCGCGAAGAGGACGCACCTGCAGACCACGTTCGGCTGGGGCCCGCGCTTCCTGCACTCGACCGGCCAGTACCACAAGGGCGGTCACCAGAACGGCGTGTTCATCCAGATCACCGGCGAGTCCGGCGACGACCTGGAGGTGCCCGGCCGTCCCTACACGCTGGCGCAGCTGCAGCTCGCGCAGGCGGCCGGCGACGGTCAGGTGCTCGTCGAACACGGTCGCCCGGTGCTGCGGCTGCACCTGCGGGACCGCATCGCCGGCTTGGCCCAGCTCGTCGAGGCAGTCCAGGAGGACGGCTCGTGACCACATCCGCCGCCAAGTGGCGCAACCCGCTGCGGGACGCGCGCGACAAGCGCATGCCCCGCATCGCGGGGCCGAGCGCGCTGGTCATCTTCGGTGTGACCGGTGACCTGTCGCGCAAGAAGCTCATGCCCGCGATCTACGACCTCGCGAACCGGGGTCTGCTGCCGCCGGGCTTCGGTCTCGTCGGCTTCGCCCGCCGCGACTGGGCCGACCAGGACTTCATGAAGGTCGTCCACGACGCGGTGAAGGAGCACGCGCGCACGCCGTTCAACGAGGCCGTGTGGCAGCAGCTCGCCGAGGGCATCCGGTTCGTGCAGGGCACGTTCGACGACGACTCGGCGTTCGACAACCTGGCCTCGTGCCTGGCCGCGCTCGACGCCGAGCGCGGCACGGGCGGCAACCACGCGTTCTACCTGTCGATCCCGCCGGGCGCGTTCCCGACGGTGATCAACCAGCTCAAGCGCGCGGGCCTCGCCCAGACCTCCGCCGACCAGTGGCGCCGGGTCGTGATCGAGAAGCCGTTCGGCCACGACCTGGCCTCGGCCAAGGAGCTCAACCGCACGGTCAACGAGGTCTTCCCCGAGGAGTCGGTGTTCCGCATCGACCACTACCTCGGCAAGGAGACCGTGCAGAACATCCTGGCGCTGCGGTTCGCGAACCAGCTGTACGAACCCATCTGGAACTCGAACTACGTCGACCACGTGCAGATCACCATGGCCGAGGACATCGGTCTCGGTGGCCGCGCGGGCTACTACGACGGCATCGGCGCGACGCGCGACGTCATCCAGAACCACCTGCTGCAGCTGCTCGCGCTGATCGCGATGGAGGAGCCGGTCTCCTTCAAGCCGGCGGACCTGCGGGCGGAGAAGGTGAAGATCCTCTCGGCGACGCGGCCCGCGGAGCCGTTCGAGGAGACCACCGCGCGCGGCCAGTACACCGGTGGCTGGCAGGGCGGGCAGAAGGTGCCCGGCCTGCTGGAGGAGGGCGGGTTCTCGCCCCAGTCGAAGACCGAGACGTTCGGCGCGATCACCTGCGAGGTCAACACCCGCCGGTGGGCCGGGGTGCCGTTCTACCTGCGCACCGGCAAGCGCCTGGGCCGCCGCGTCACCGAGGTCGCCGTGGTGTTCAAGCGGGCGCCGCACCTGCCGTTCGACGACACCGCGACCGAGGAGCTCGGCCAGAACGCGCTCGTCGTGCGCGTGCAGCCGGACGAGGGCGTGACCATCCGGTTCGGCTCGAAGGTGCCGGGCAACACGATGGAGGTCCGCGACGTCACGATGGACTTCGGCTACGGCCACTCGTTCACCGAGTCGTCGCCGGAGGCCTACGAGCGGCTGCTGCTCGACGTGCTGCTCGGTGAGCCGTCGCTGTTCCCGAAGAACGACGAGGTCGAGCTCTCCTGGGAGATCCTCGACCCGATCCTCGAGTTCTGGGCCCGCAAGGACGAGCCGCCGCTGGAGAAGTACAAGGCCGGCACCTGGGGCCCGCCGTCGGCGGAGACGATGACCGCCCGGACCGGAAGGCAGTGGAGGCGTCCGTGATCATCGACCTTCCCTCGACCACCACCTCGCAGATCAACTCCCGGCTGGTCCGGCTGCGCGACGAGGGCGGTGCGACGACCCTGGGCCGCGTGCTGACCCTCGTGATCGTGACCGAGGACGGCCAGCGCACCGACGCCGCGATCGACGCGGCGAACGACGCCTCGCGCGAGCACCCGTGCCGCGTGATCGTCGTGGCGCGCGGTGCCCGGCAGGCCGCTCCGCGCCTGGACGCCCAGATCCGCGTCGGCGGTGACGCGGGCGCGTCCGAGGTCGTCGTGCTGCGCCTGTACGGCGAGCTCGCCAAGGAGGGCGCGTCCTGCGTGATGCCGCTGCTGCTGCCGGACACCCCGGTCGTGGCGTGGTGGCCGTTCGACGCGCCGGTCTCGCCCTCGAAGGACCCGATCGGCCAGCTCGCCCAGCGCCGCATCACCGACGCGGCCGCGGAGAAGAACCCGATCAAGGCCCTGGAGACCCGCCGGGCGCACTACGCGCCGGGCGACACGGACCTGGCCTGGACGCGCCTGACGTTGTGGCGCGCCATGCTCGCGTCGTCG
Source organism: Nocardia sp. NRRL S-836 (assembly GCF_001279525.1). GTDB lineage: Bacteria > Actinomycetota > Actinomycetes > Mycobacteriales > Pseudonocardiaceae > Lentzea. The sequence continues at coordinate 13,166 of NZ_LGDY01000136.1, forward strand.
CTGGACCTGCCGCCGTACGAGAAGGTCGTCGAGGCCGAGGTGACCGGTGAGGCCGACTCGCCGTCCACCGACCTGCTGGCCGCGTGGCTGACCGACCGGCTCAAGGTCACGGCCAAGCGCCTGAAGGCGACCCGCGGCGAGGGCATCGTGCAGGTCCGGCTGGGCCGCGCGTCCGGTGAGGTGGACCTGCACCGCCCGGACGGCAAGGTCGGCACGCTGACGCAGCCCGGCCAGCCGTCGCGGCGGGTGGCGCTGCAGCGCCGTTCGGTGCGCGACTGCCTGGCCGAGGAGCTGCGCAGGCTCGACCCGGACGAGGTCTACGCGGCAGCGCTGAAGTCGCTGGCCAAGGTCTCGAAGGGCCGTGGCGCCGCCCCGAAGGCCGCTGCCGAGGCCGTGACCGCGGCGGCCGCCGCCGGTGAGCCGGAAGCAGCGGCGGCAGCGGAGACGCCCGAGCAGAACGGCAAGGCGGGCGCGGCGAAGAAGCCCAAGGCGAAGGCGGGTTCGTGAGCAATCCGCAAGTGGTGGTCCACCGCGACGGCGACCTGCTGGCCGCCGCCGCGGCGGCCCGCCTGGTGACCCGCATGGTCGACGCCCAGGCCGCCCGCGGCTCGGCGTCGGTCGTCCTCACCGGCGGCCGCACCGGCACCGCGGTCCTGGAGCACCTCAACCGCAACGGCGCCCGTGACGCCGTGGACTGGTCCCGCGTGGACCTGTTCTGGGGCGACGAGCGCTTCCTGCCGTCCGGCCACCCGGACCGCAACGAGACGCAGGCCCGCGCGGCACTGCTCGACCACGTGCCGCTCGACCCGGCCCGCGTGCACGTCATGGCCCCCTCGGACGGCGAGTTCGGCGACGACCCGGAGGCCGCCGCGGAGGCCTACGCGGCGCTGCTCGCCTCGCTGGCCCGCCCGGAAGACCACGGCGACGTGCCGTCGTTCGACGTCTGCATGCTGGGGGTGGGCGAGGAGGGCCACGTGGCCTCGATCTTCCCCGCCTCCCCCGCCGTGTACGAGAAGGAACGGTCCGCCGTGGCCGTCCGCAACTGCCCCAAGCCCCCGCCGACGCGCGTGTCGCTGACGCTGGGCGCCATCCGCAACGCGCAGGAGGTCTGGCTCATGACCACCGGCGAGGCCAAGGCCGCCGCCGTGGCGATGGGCCTGACCGGCACGGGCGAGGTGCAGCTCCCGGCCGCCGGCGCCACCGGTCGCCGGCGCACGCTGTGGCTGCTGGACACCGCCGCCGCCTCGAAGGTGCCGGCGCTGTTCAAGCCACCGCTGGCCTGAGCGCTGACGAGGAAGGCCCCCGGTTCGCGCCGGGGGCCTTTCTCGTGCTCAGGTGAGCTTGCTCAGCTGCTTCGCGAGCCGCTGGTTGCCCAGCCGCCTGGCCAGTGCGGCGGCCGCCTCGACCGTGAGACCGGTGAACCCGAGCTGCCGCCCCAGCCGCGCAAGCTGGTTCTCCACCTGGGCGCGCGCGACCTGGGACCGCGCCAGCACGTAGGACGCCAGCCGCTCGGCCAGTGCCCGCTCGCGGACCCGCTCGTCCTGGCACCACAGCTGGAAGAACCCGGTGCCCCGCACCGTGAACGAGCCGAGCCGGTGCAGCGGGAGCCCCCGGTCGCCACCGAACGCGTCACCGCGCAGCGTGACCCGCAGCAGTCCCTCGCCGGTGCGGGCCACGCGCCCGGTCAGGTTGGCTTGGTTCAGCCAATCATGTGCCTGCGACTGCGGGTCCCGCGCACTGCGCTGCTCGGTCTCCAGCACACCGGCGACCTCCTGGACGCCTTCGGCGAGGGCGGTGAGGTCGCGGTCGGCTTCATCGCTCGCCTGACCGTAGACGAGGTACCGGACGTGCCGTCCCTCGGTCGCACGCACCACGTACACGGGCAGGTAGAGCAGTTCGGGCGCGCAGACCTGGCGCGGCTGGTCGATCTGCGCGGGCAGGTTGAACCGGTCGCGGTCGGCCAGGCCCGCCAGCCGGTGCAGTGCGCCGTCGTCGAAACCACGCGTGCTCACCAGCGGCTCGAAGTGGTCGGGACGAGCGTGCAACGGCAGCATCGTGACCTTGCGCGAGTCGTAGTGCGGCCGGGCCAGCGGACGCGACTCCCACGCGTCGAAGTACAGCTTGCGCCGGTCCTCCGCCCTGATCACGTACCGCTTCTGGGCCGCCGTGGAACGCCGGCCCAGCGCGGTGAGCGCCCACCTGCCGTTCGCGCACGTGACGTGGCCGATGGCCGCGAGCGCCCGCAACGCGCGGTCGACGAGCACCTCGTCCAGCGCGAAGAACCGTGCCAGCTCGGCGGCCGTGGTGAAGCCGCCCTCGGCGATGCCGCGTTCGAGGTAGCGGTCGATCAGGTCGTAGTCCTCGGCGTCGGTGACCGTGGCCGCGATCGTGACGCACCAGATCGGGAACAGCAGCTTGAAGATGCGCGTCGGCGTCGTGGCGCGGGCGAAGGCGGCGTCTTCGAGCGCACGCTGTTCGGGGTAGGAGAAGAGCCTGGTGGCGGTGGTCATCCGAGCTTCCCGATGATCTCGTCGTACTGCCTGATGTCGCCGTGGCGCGCGACGTGGTCACGCATCCGCCGCGCGAACTCCCGGAAGTCCTCGTCGCGGGCCGTCGTCAACGTGCTCAGGTCGCCGACCAGCACGAGCTGCTGCTTGGCGCGGGTGAACGCGACGTTCGCGCGGCGCAGTTCCCGCAGGAACCCGATGAGGCCGTCGGGGTTGCTCCGGGTGAAGCCGTAGAGGACGACGTCGCGCTCGCCGCCCTGGAACGAGTCGACGGTGCCGACGTTGAGGCGGACCTTCCGCTCGTCGCCCAGCACCGCGAGCAGCGCGGCGCTGATCGCCTTGACCTGGGCCCGGTACGGCACGATGACCGCCCACTCCACACCGCGCTCGTCGTAGCGAGCGGCGAGCCTGCTCAGCAGGCGGGCCTCAGCGGGGTTGTGGACGCCGCGCAGCCCCCGGTCGGCCGCGGCGGCGGGCTTCTCCCCGCGCTCGGACGCCGGCAGCCGGCTCGTGTCCACGAAGGCGAACGCGCTGCGGAACAACGGGTCGTCGTGCTCGCGCTCCACCGCGGTGCACAGGGTGCGGCGGTAGAACTCCTGCGAGACGAAGTCGGCGATGACCGCGGGCATGCGGCGTTGTTGCCGCAGCGGTACCACGTTCGTGGCGGGGAAGCCGTCGACGGCGAGCTCCAGCGCGCTCTTGGTCAGCAACCGGCGCACCGCCGGGTCGCCGGCCTCCTCGCCCCAGGCCTCGACCTCCGAGTCGAGGAACGGCGGCAGCTGCTGGTGGTCACCGACCAGCACCGCGCGCCGGGCCCGCACCAGCGGCACGAGCACGTCGGCCACGCCGATCTGCCCGGCCTCGTCGACGATCGCGAGGTCGAAGTCCACATCGGACAGCTCGGACCTCGACGCCGCGCCGATCGCGGTGCACGCGATCACGTCCGCGTACCGGATGAGCTCCGGGTGCAGCTGCTTGCTCGCGCCGGCCACCTCGTCGCGCCACTCGCCGAGCAGCCGCGCCCGGCTGCGCAGCACCGGCAACCGTTCCGCGGCCCAGGCCACCAGCGCGCGCAAGCCGGCCAGGTCGTCCGCCTCGGGCGGAACGTCGAGCGCCCCCACCGCCGCGCGTGTGGCATCCGCGGCTGCCATGGCATCCGCGCGGGCCGTCGCCACCTGGCCGGTGACCGCGGCCAGCGCGGCCTCGGCGGCACGGACAGCCGGTGCGCCGGCGGTGGCGTCCTGAAGCCGGCGTTCGGCTTCCACGAGCTCCCGCCGGTACTGCTCCGCCGTCGCCGACAACTCGGTGAACCGCGCGTGCAGGACCTGCGTGCGCTTGTCGCACCACGATGCGAACAGGCCGCCCAGCACGGTCCGCCAGCGGGTGTAGCGCTGACCGGCCCTGGACAGCTTGCCGAGCCGGTGGGCGAGCCGGTCACCTCCGGCCACCAGGGAGTCCACGGTGGACGTCAGCTCCCCGCCCGCCGCCCGCCGGGCCTCGTGCAGTGCGGTTCTGGCCCGCGACTCCGCGTCGAGCGCGGCGAGGAGTCCGGCGGTGCGGTCGGCGAGCTCGTCCGCCCACTTGGCGGCGACGTCGAGGTCACCGGAGCGGGACAAGGCGTACCCGGTCTGGTTGAGGATCACCTGCCGCAGTTCCGCCGACCGGTGTTCCAGCAGGTAGGGCCGTCCCTCCTCGGTGACCACGCCCTCGTTGCCCACGCGCACCACGACGAGCCCGCCGGGGATGCGGGCGAGCACGTTGTCGACGGCCCTGTTGGTGTGGGCGGTGATCAGCACCCGTTGCCGGGCGCGCGCGACGGCATCGGCGCTCTGGCTGATCACGCGGGTCTTGCCGGTCCCCGGTGGTCCCAGCACGAGCAGCACGTCGGGCACGGCGAGCGCCTTGCGGAACGCCACCAGCTGGTCCACGTCCAGGCGTTCGGCCGGTTCGGCGGCCGGTTCGGTGAACGGCAGCACGTCGTGGTCGACGAACGCGCTCAGCAGGCGCGGGTTGAGCGACTGCCCGGCACGGAGGGTGGCAACGGCCTCACGTTGCTTGTCGAACACCACCGTGCTCAGCGTGACCTCCAGCGCGCCGGTCTGCTCGAGGTGGTGGAAGTCGACGGGCTGGTCGAACCGCACGACCACAGCCCGCCCGTCCACGCGCGTCACCTGTCCGCGCTGCTCGGGCTCGCCGCGGACCTGGACGAACGTGTCCTGCTCCGGCACCCGGTCGCCGGCGAGCCGGAACTCGTACATCGAGGCCGCGCCGTGCCTGCGTTCGCCGATGGGGGCGACCTCGCGGTACGGGAAGGGCTGCTCGCAGCGGGCTTCGCCGGTCGTGATGCGCTGGTTGGCCTCGATCAACGCCGCGGTGACGTCGAGGAACCGGGTGTGCGCCGGATCGGGCCGGGCAACGGGGATGGGCTGGTGCGTGTCCACCGCGAACCACTCGGCGAGCACCCGTTCCCAGTGCGCGGAGGCGCCCTGGGGGAGCATGCGGATCTCGAACACCCGCTGCCACGACGGCGGCCGGACGATCAGGCACCGGTGCGCGATCCGGTGGTGGTGGCGGATCCGCAGCGGGTCGATCGACGCGATCAGGTACCCGTCGCGGTGGCGCGTGGGGTACAGCCGCAGCACCCAGGTCGTGCCGTACAACAGCAAGCTCGGGTCGCCACCGTCCTTCTTCGGCTCGTCGACGGTCGCCGCGACCCCGGTGCGCCGCTCGTTGAGCTGGAAGACGAGCTGGTCGAGGCTCGCCGGCATGCCGGGGTGGGTCTTCGCCTGCGAGAGCAGGATCTCGTGGAAGTTCCTGGACGGCACCAGGGTGACGGCCGTGGGCAGCACGACCGGGCGGAACTGCACAACGGCTCCCTCAGGTGAGCTCGGAGCGGGCGGCGTGGACCGCCGCGCCGAAGGAACGGAGGTCCGGCCGCCGCGCCGGATCCGTGGACAACGCCGCCGCGACGACGTCGGCGAGCCGGCGCGGGACGCGGGCGTACGCCGCCGGCGGCGCCGGTTCGGTGACCGGTCGACCGGCGATCACGTGGTGGGCGACGGCCGCGAGCTGGTAGACGTCGGTCCACGGGCCGACGTGCCCGGTTCCCCGCATGTGCTGTTCCGGCGCCTGGTAGTGGCCGGGGTGTTCGCCGCGGGCGACGGGATGTGCGGCCAGCCCGAGGTCGCGCAGCACGAGACCACCGTCGTCCAGCTCGACCAGGCCGTCGGGGCTCAGGCCGCGATGCGCGACGCGGTGCCGATGCAGGCCGTGCAGCGTCGTGGTGAGACGGGCCAGGCCGCCGCAGAGGCGGTAGAGCCGGTACGAGTCCAGCGCCTGCGTCCCCAGCACCGCGTCGAGGCCGGCGCACGGTTTACCCGAGCGTGCCGTGGGCCACGTGGTGACCAGGGTGCTGCTCGGAGCGTCGTACTGCACGACCTCGGGGAACCCGGCGCCCCGCACCGCCGCCAGCAGGTCGCGTTCCCGTGCGAGCGCTGCCGTGCCCTGCCTGAGCCAGACGTGGCCGCCGGGAACCGCGCAGCGTGCTCGGCGGTGCAGCGTCGTGCCGTCGGCCGAGTACCACTCCTCCGCCAGGTGTCCCTGCACGAGGTACGTGCGGTCGCCGACGACGAGCTCCGCACCCGCTCCGAACGCCCGCGGTACCTCGACGGGCGACGGAACGATCATCCGCACACCGACGTTGACGTCGCCGTGGATGTCCCGCGCCTGCACCACGTACCCGTTGACCGGGCCGTGCACCTCGTTGCTCACGCCGCCTCCCGCAGCCTTCTCATCCGGTGCGCGCACGAGGGGTGCGAGGCCAGCATCCGCGCGCGCAGCCCGGCCCGCGCCCGTGCGTCGTCATGCCCGTCGGAGATCCACCGCTGCAGCACGTCCTGCAGCACCGGCCCGTAGCCGAGCTCGGCCGCCACCCGGTCCGCTCGCAGCTCGGCGTGGCGGCTGGTCAACGCCAGCAGTGGTGCGATCACCGGCACGAGCAGCAACCACGGGCTCGCGGCGAGCGCGAACACCCCCAGCACCACGACCACCCCGATGCACGCGAACCCCATCACCGCGTTGCCGAACCGCAGGAACACCCGTCCGACCGCGAGCACGACCGACGCCACCAGCAGCACCACGAAGATCACGAGCCGGGCCGGCAGCTCGTACCACCAGCGCACCAGCGACGCGGTCGAATGCCCGGCGAGGTGGTGGCCCAGCTCGTGCGCCAGCACCGCCTCCAGCTGCCGCGGCGGCAGCACGTGCGCCAGCACCCGGTCCGCCGCGGGCAGGAACACCACCGCCCCGGACGCCAGCCACGCCACCGGCACCAGCCAGTGCGGTGTCACCAGCTGCCCGAGCAGGGCCATGACCGCCAAGCTGCTCACCACCACCGGCACGGCGAGGAGCAACTCGAACGCGACGGACGCGTCGGGACGGCGGCGTCTTCCGGACTCAGGCATCGTCAGCACCTCGGGCAGCTTCACGGGGGGCGTCCGAGGGTGACACCTTCACCCGTTTGTGTCCAGTCGATTGGACCAAGTCGCCGAACGCAGACCAGCCGGTCGTCGTTCCCGGGACACTCCGTCGGGTAGGTTCGCGCGGGATCTTCCGTTGGGGGAACACATGATCGTCGTCCGTGAGGTGCACCTGTCCGACGCCGCGGCCATCTGTGCGATCAACCGCGAGGCCCTCGGCTACGACTTCTCTCCGGAGGGCACCCGCGCCCAGCTGGAACGCATCATCAAGGCGCCGAACATCGCGCTGTTCGTGGCGGCGGAGGGCCCGGACGTGCTGGGGTACGTCCAGCTCAGCGACTACGAGAACACCTACCAGCGGCCGTTGAAGAACCTCATCACCCTCGCGACGTCGCCGCGGCACCGGCGCCGTGGCGTGGGGCGGCGGTTGCTGGAGGTCGGCGAGTCGTGGGCACGTGCGGACGGGGCGGCCGGGGTGCGGCTGGTGACCGGGCACGACCGGGAGGACGCGCGGAAGTTCTACGCCGCCAACGGGTACGAGGTCCGCAAGGAGCAGACGAACCTCATCAAGTGGTGGGACTGAGCAGCTTCTCCATCTCGCTGACCGGCAGCGCCGGGTTGGCGGCCGCCGCTTCGGCCGTGCCGGGGTCGGCGAGCAGGGTGAGGAGCACGTCCACCGGCAGGGCGGGGTGGCTCGCGGCGGCACGGCCGCGCTCGTCGCGCAGGCACAGCAGCAGTGTGGCGGCGGACGTGGCGGGGTGCGTGGCCACCTCGCGGAACGTGCGGTGGCCTGCGGGGGCGTGTGTCACCAGGTGGTGCAGCAGGTCCGGTGGGCAGCCGGGGTTCAGCGCGACGCGCGGGAACAGCGGTGTGCCGTGGCGGTGCACGAGAGCCCACAGCTGGCCGGCGGACAGCGCCGGGACGACCGCGACGCCCTTGGCCACGGCCGGTTCGGGGTCCGCGGCGAGGCGGTCGAGCACGTCGCGGGGCAGGTCCTCGCGCTGGGCCACCAGCATCCGCACCGCGGGCACCGCCGATCCCGCGAGCAGGCGGAGCTCGGCCGCGGTGGCGGTGGCGACGCGGGGCACGAGGGTGGGCCCGACGCGGCACGTGGCGGCGGCGTCGGCGAGGAGGTCGAGCGGGACGGCCGGGTTGTGCGCCACGGCGCGGCGCGTCTCCTGGTACGGGTCGGCGATGAGCGAGCGCAGCACGTCCTCCGGCACGCACGGGTTGGCGGCCAGGTCACGGCGCACTCCCGGAACCGGGTCGGCGGCGAGCCGGTCGCAGGCCGTGCGCGGCAGGTCGGGACGGGCCGCCAGCGCCCAGCGGACCAGCGGGTTCTCGTGGGTCGTGAGGCGGGCCAGGTCGGCGGGCGAGAGGGCCGGGTTCCCGGCCAGCCGGACGTCCGGGTCCGGCGGTTCGTCGTCGCACGCGCAAGCCGCGGTGTGCTGGGGTGCCGGGGAGTTCCGCTGCTCCGCGGAAAGATCGCCGCGGCGGGACAGGTGCGGGGTCAGGTCCCGGTCGCCCAGGGCGACCATCCGGTCACGCAGGGCGGGAGGCAGTGCTGGATTGCGGGCAAGGCCTCGTAGCAAAGCCAATTCCACCGAACCGATCCCCCTGGTGTGACGCGCGGGGCGTTGCCCCCGACAACGCGTATCATCTCAAATCGCGTTGATACAGCGGGGGTTCTGTGGCGAACGGCAGTGCCAGGCGGCGGCCCACCATCGGGATGATCACCGCCGGCCCGCTGGTCGAGCTGGCGGGCGAGCAGTGGCGTGGTGTGAGCGACGGCGCGCAGCGGCTCGGGTGTGACCTCGTGTGCTTCGTGGGCAGCGAGCTGGACCACCCGGAGCCGCACAAACGCCGTGCCAACGCCGTGTACGACCTCGTGTCGCCGGATCGCATCGACGCGCTCGTCGTGTGGACCACGCGCGTGGGGCAGCTCATCGGCTCCGAAGGCATGCGGGAGTACGTGAAGCGGTACGCGCCGATGCCGATGGTGAGTGTGGAGACCTCCCTCGCGCAGTGGCCGGCCATCTTGATGGACAACCGGAACGGCATGCGGCAGGCCGTCGACCACCTCATCGAGGTGCACGGCAAGCGGCGCATCGCGTTCGTGCGCGGGCCTCAGTCGCACGCCGGGGCGCAGGAGCGGTTCCAGGGGTACGCGGACTCGTTGCGCCGGCACGGGATCCCGCTCGACCCCGGGCTGGTGACGATGCCGGGCTCGTTCGCCTGGGAGCCGGGGAGCGCGGCCGAGGCGGTGCGGCGGATGCTCGCGTCGGTGGCGGTGCCGCCGGACGCCATCGCCGCCGCCAACGACGACTACGCCACCGGTGTCGTGACCGCGCTGGAGGAGCTGGGGTTCCGCACGCCCGAGGACATCGCGGTCGTCGGGTACGACAACCACACCAACGTGCGCACGCACGACCTCGGCTACGTCCGGGGCGACGGCCGCCGGGCCAGGGTGCACCGCGAGGTCGACGTCGACGCGGCGACGCCCGCGTTCACCACGGTGCGCGCCCCGTTCCACGAGATGGGCGTCCGGGCCGCGGAGCTGGCGCTGGCACTGGTCCTCAAGCGGCCCACGCCGCCGGTGCAGACGATGCGGACCGAGCTGGTCGTGCGCAGGTCGTGCGGCTGCCTGCCGACCGGGCTGGGTGGCCACGCGCCCGCGCACGGCCGGCTCACCCTGTCGGAGTCGGCGACCGCGCACACCGTGGCCGACCACCTCCGCTCCTCGCTCGGCCCGCTGTCGCAGGCGCTGCCGGACGGCTGGGCCGAGTCGCTGGTCGTCGAGCTGATGGCGGCCGGGCGCGGTGAGGTGGAGGGCGCGGAGTTCCTCAAGATGCTCGCCGAGTACCTCAGGGCGAGCGCGCGCGCCGGGTGCGTGCCGGAGAGCTGGTGGGCGCCGCTGTTCGACCTGTACCGGTTCGTCACGTCGCGGGTCACCGACGCCACGCTGGTCCAGGAGCTGTGGCTGCGCGTGCAACTGCTCGTGGGTGACGCGTTCCGCACGGACGCGAAGTTCAAGTACCTCTCCCACGAACGCCACGACCAGACGGTGCGCGAAGCCGGACAGCGGCTCATCGCGTCGAGGGACGTCAACGAACTGACGGACGCGCTGGTCGACGAGCTCCCCCGGCTGGGCATCCCGTCGTGCCACGTCATGGCGTACGAGGCGCCCGGCATCGCGCGTGTGCTCGTGCGCTACGAGCAGGGCAAGCTGCGCATCTGCCCGGCCACGCCGTTCCCGGCCGTCAACCTCACGCCGTACCCGTACCGCCGCGACGAACCGTTCAGCTCGCTGGTCGCGCCGCTGCACACCGACGACGAGCACCTCGGGTACGTGATCTTCGAGGAGGGCCCGGAGCAGGGCTGGATCTACGAGGCCGTGCAGCAGCAGCTCAGCAGCGCACTGCGCGGCATCCGGCTGATGCAGGAGCTGAAGGACGCGCGCGCCCGGCTCGAAGAACGCGTCGGCGAGACCGAGGCGCAGCTGCGGCACGCGCAGAAGATGGAGGCCATCGGCCGGTTGACCGGGGGCATCGCGCACGACTTCAACAACATCCTGACCGTGGTCAACGGCAACAGCGAGATGCTGCTGCGGCGCACCCTGCCCGACGACCCGCGGCGCACGGCGATCGAGGACATCCACCACGCCGGTGAGCGGGCGGCGAACCTGACCCGGCAGCTGCTCGCGTTCACCCGCCAGCAGGTGCTGCACCCCGAGTCGCTCGACCTGAAGGAGAACCTGACCAAGGTCGGCTCGATGCTGCGCACGCTCGTCGGCGACCGGATCGAGCTGGAGCTCGACCTGCCCGACGGCGTCTCCCGGGTCTGGGCGGACGCGGGCCAGGTCGAGCAGATCCTGTTCAACCTCGCGGTGAACTCGCGCGACGCGATGCCCCAGGGCGGCACGCTGGCCGTGGAGATCGCCGACGCCACGCTCGGCCCCGGCGACACCGGCCGCATCGTCGGCGTGCGGCCCGGCGAGTACGTCGTGATGCGGGTGCGCGACACGGGTGCGGGCATGGAGGCGTCGGTGCTGGCGCAGGTGTTCGAGCCGTACTTCACGACGAAACCGGTCGGCAAGGGCACCGGGCTGGGCCTGTCCACGGTGTTCGGCATCGTGCAGCAGAGCGGTGGCCAGATCGAGGTCGTCAGCGCACCCGGTCAGGGCACGACCGTCGAGGTCTACCTACCGGTGCCGCACGAGACAGGTGGTGCGGCGACGGCACCGTGCGCGCGTCGCGTCACCACGCAGCTCGGCGCGGGCACGGTGCTGCTCGTGGAGGACGACGCGCAGGTGCGGGTCCTGACCCGCCGCTCGCTGGAGACCGCCGGGTACGCGGTGGTCGAGGCGGGCGACGGCCAGGAGGCGCTCCAGCTCGCGGCCGAGCACCGCAGCACCATCGACCTCGTGCTCACCGACGTCGTCATGCCGAAGATGGGCGGTCCCGAGCTCGTGGCGCTGCTGCGGTCCACGGGCGTGGCCCCCGCCGTCATCTACATGTCCGGGTACACCACCGACGAGCCGATGACCGACGAGGTGCTGATCAGCAAGCCGTACGTCGAGTCGGAACTGCTCGACCGCGTCCGCGCGGTGCTGGACCGGGCCGGGCCCGATCGCCCCGGACCGGGTCAGGAGGCCTGAGCGCGCTTGGCCACGGCGAGCCGCACGCTTTCGTCGAGCGCCTCGATCCGGAACGGTTTCTGCAGGTAGCCCGCCACGTCGTGGCCCGCGAACCGGTGCTGGAGCACCGTGCGGTCGTGGCCGCTGGTCAGCACGACGGGCACGGACAGCCCCTCGCGTTCCACCTCGGTCAGCACCTCGCCGCCGGACAGGCCGGGCATGCTGTGGTCGAGCAGCATCACGCTGACCTCCGCGCGGCGCTCCCGCAGGATCGCGAGCGCCTCGGTGCCGTCGGCCGCCTGCAGGACGCGGTAGCCCAGCTCTTCGAGCAGGCTGACGGTGTACCTGCGCACGGGGTCCTCGTCCTCGACCACGAGCACCAGACCGGCTTGCTGCATGGGCGTCAGTATGCCGGAAACCATTCGTCCACTCAGCACCAGGTGCACAACTATTACCGATAATTGTTCACGAGCCGCTCCACGGCGTGACGAGGTCCGTTCGGGCTACATCGTCGTGCCTGTTTCTGCGCTAGCCTCCGTGCACCGCTGCCGCTCCACGCTGAGAAAGAGGCACCAGGAAAGGCCAACTCCATGCGCAAAGCGACGGCAGCAGCCTGTGTGGCCGTGCTGTTCACATTGTCCTCCGCACCCGCGCAAGCCGCTGTGACTCCTTCGGAGCGGGTGACGATCGACGTGGTGACGGTCAACGGGTCCGGGTGCGAACAGGGCACCGCGGAGGTGGTCGTCTCACCGGACAACACGTCGTTCTGGGTGATGTACAGCGACTACCTCGCGCAGGCCGGCAAGGGCGCGGGTGCCACCGACTTCCGGAAGAACTGCCAGCTCAACCTGCAGATCAACATTCCGCAGGGCTTCACCTACGGCATCGCGGAAGCCACGTACGGCGGTTTCGCGCACCTGGAGCGGGGCGCCACCGGGCACCAGTGGGTCAATTACTACTTCCAGGGCCAGGCGGCGAACAACCAGAAGAAGCACTCGTTCGCCGGGCCGGTCGACGACAACTGGCGGGTGACCCACCGGACCGAGTTCGCGGACATCGTCTACGCGCCGTGCGGCGAGAAGCGGAATCTCAACGTCAACAGCTCCCTGCGCGTCGACAAGGGTTCTTCGGACCCCGGCGCGAACAGTTTCATGACGATGGACTACGCGCGTGGCGAAGTGCGCACGCTGTTCCAGTTCTCGTGGAAGCGCTGCGACTAGCACCTGACGTTCTGCTGACAATCCGGCGCCTTTCCCGCCCCCTGAGTTGCGCCGGAAAGGTGTTCCGTGCTCACCGCGTGCGCTCGAAGCGCCGACCTCCCCCGGAGCTACCGCACACGCCCGGCGCGTGTGCGGTAGCACATTGGTCAGCTCAGCGACGTACAGATCCGCGCGCAACGCTGTCCTTAACTCGTGACGGAGCAGGTCGGGGTGAAGGGGCAGCCATGCCAACCGCCGCATACGCGCAGTACGGTGAGGATCGCACGGCTCACAGGGGAGGTCGGATCCTGACCACGACGCTGCTCCCGGCCTGGCGGCCGACATCGGCAGAGGCCGGTTCGCGCTGGCCGTTGACCGGCGACGTCCGCCAGGTCGCGGCCGACCTGGGGCTGGTGCTCGTCGGGGTGCTCGACGTCTGGCTCGGCATGTCGTGGCTGGCCGACGAGAACCCGCCGGCCTACTCGCTGTGGTTGTCCTGGCTCGCGGCCGCCGTGCTGCTGCTGCGCCGCCGGTTCCCGTTCGCGGTCGCGCTGCTGACCATCCCCGGTTTCTTCTTCGGCTGGGCGCAGATGGCCGCGATGATCGCCCTGTACGCGGTCGCGCGCCGGTACGTGTGGGGCTGGCAGACGCTGGCGGCGGGCGTGCTGGTGTGGCTGAGCCGCTCGGCCCTGTGGCCACCGGAGGACTTCCTCAAGTTCCCCTGGTACGCCCACCTGCACTCGGCGATCCGCGGCGTGATGATCGCGGGCCTGCCGATCGCACTGGCCCTGCTCGCCCACGCACGCCAGCAGCTGGCCGACCGCATCGCCGAGCTCGCCGAGTCCCGTGAACGCGAACGCGTCCTGCACGCGCACGCCATCCGTGCCGACGAACGCGCGCGCTTGGCCCGTGAGATGCACGACGTGGTGTCGCACCAGGTCAGCCTCATCGCCATGCAGGCCGGCGCGCTGCGGATGGCCGTCGCCAACGCCGAGCACAAACAGGTGGCCACCACCATCAGGACGCTCTCCACGCGCACCCTGGACGAGCTGCGCCAGCTCGTGTCCGTCCTGCGCACGGCCGACGGCGACGACGCGGCCCAGCCCGGTGTCGGCCAGCTGCCCGAGCTCGCCGCCGACGCCGGATTCGAGGTGGACCTGCAGGTCCACGGGCCGGTGCAGGACGTGCCCGCCCCCGTGTCCGGTGCGGTCTACCGGACCGTGCAGGAGGCGTTGACGAACGTCCGCAAGCACGCGCCCGGTGCCGCCGCGCACGTGGTGGTGGACGCCGACGACGAGGCCGTGCGCGTCGAAGTGCGCAACACGGCCGCGCCGGAGCCCGGCCAGTCGCTGCCCAGCGGTGGCCACGGCCTGGTCGGCCTGCGGGAGCGCGCCACGCTGCTGGGCGGCGAGTTCTCCGCGGGGCCGACCGACGAGGGCGGCTACCTGGTGGCGGCGTCGTTCCCCACCCAGCGCTCCTCCGACGACTGAGCGCTCCAGCCGGACGACCAGCTCCCTCCAGCCGGACAGCTCCCCAGCCCGGCAGCTTTTTCTCAGCCGGACAGCTCTCCCCAGCCCCGCAGCTCCCTCCAGCCGGACAGCTCTTCCCAGCGGGACAGCTCATCCCAGCGGGATAGCTCTCCCCTGCCCGGCAGCTCCCCGCAGCCGGACAGCCCCCTCCGGCCGGGCGGGGCCCAGGCTCAGCGCCGGGAGGCCAGCGCCGCGCTGATCCCCGCCGCCGCGCCGAGGACCCCGCAGGTCAGGGCGATCGGCAGGGTGGGCTCGCGCTGGAGCAGCACGGACACCAGCAGCCACACCGCGAGCCCGAGCCCGAAGCCGAGCGGCACCGACACGACCACCGCGCCGGCCCCGGTCTGCCGGCGCCGCTGGGCCCGCAGGTTCGACTCCAGGTAGGCCAGCGTGAAGAGCAGCAGCAGCGCGGAACCCGTGCCCATGATGCTCAGCCACGGCGTCCGGTTCGACACGAGCAGGAACTCGCGCCCGTCCGCGGCCGCCGTGACCGCGCCGCCGACGATCCACCGCGCCGCACCGGGCAGCTCGAACCCGGCCGGTCCGCGCGGCACGTCCGCGAGCTGGACACCGGCCAGGCTGACCACCAGCCGTTGCCCCTCTACCGTCACCGGCCCGGACAGGTCCGCCGGGAACGACGGCAGCTCCCGCCCCGGCACCGCGAACGGCACGGCCACCAGCGCCAGCAACGACACCGCGGCCACCAGCCACAGCCACCACGGGCGCGCCGGCGGCTTGATCACCTGGGCGGCCGGCACCAGCGTGCTGCCGCCGCTGAGCCGCGCCGCGGGAACCGGGTCCGTGAGCGTGGCCCTGATCGGCTGCCGGGTGATCGAGAGCGTCTCGCGCGGCTGGGCAGGCCGGGCGGACGGCTTCGCCGAGGACGCCGAGACCTGCGGCGCGAGGTGCACGGGCATGCCGAGGCGCATGAGCCAGTCCGGCCCGAACAGGTGGGCCGCCGCGCCCGCCAGGTCGATCGCGAACGTCTCCGCGTTGCGGTACCGCGCGGACGGGTCGCGGGTGAGGCTGTGCATCACCACGCCGGCCAGCGGTTCCGGCACGGTGTGCAGCGGCCTCGGTTCCTGGTAGACGCGCTTCTGGATCATCGCGATCGGCCCGCCGCCGCGCTCGAACGGCAGGTCGCCGCTCAGCAGCTCGTACAGCACCGTGCCGGCGGCGTAGACGTCCGCGGCGGGCGTGAGCGCGTTGCCCAGCGCCTGTTCCGGCGCGATGTAGGCGGGTGTGCCGAGCACCGCGCCGCCGTGCGTGACCAGCGTGGCGCCCTCGGACACCACCTGGGAGATGCCGAAGTCGGCGACCTTCACCAGGCCGTTCGACGTGAAGAGCAGGTTCTTCGGCTTGACGTCGAGGTGCAGCACGCCGGCCTCGTGCGCCGCGTGCAGCCCGGACAGCGCCGCCAGCACGATGCCGCACGACTGCTGCGCGGTCAGCCCGTCGGAGGCGAACCGCGACCACACCGTGCCGCCGTCGAGGCGTTCCATCACGAGCAGGTGCTCGCCGTGCTGCCGCACGTAGTCGTACACGGGCACGATGTGCGGGTGGTCGAGCCGGGCGAGCAGCCGTGCCTCGTGCTCGAAGCGCTCGCTCATCCGCGGGTCCTCCGCGACGGCGGCGGGCAGCCGTTTGATCGCCACCGGACGGCCGAGCTGCCGGTGCACGCCGCCGTAGACGACGCCCATCCCGCCCTCGCCGATCTGCTCGCCGACGGCGTACTGCGGGAGCGCGGCGACCACACTGGACAAAGTCACCGGTGCATCCTCACGGTTTCGGAATCCTGACGGTATCCATTTCGGACAGGTGGTGTTCGCCGGGATGCGGCGTCACGTAGCCGAGGAGCAACGCGACGGCGGCCGCGCCGACGAGGAACGGGATCTCCGCCGTGGGCGACGGTGCCACGAGCCGCAGCACCGACAACGAGAACACCGCGATCAGCCCGGTCCCGACACCGGCGGGCAGGAACCGCATCGCCCGCTGCCACCGGTTCGCGGGCAGCCGACGGCGGGCGAGCGCGATCAGCGCGCTCAGCCACGACAACGCCGTCAGCACCAGCACCCCGAGCCCGAACGCGCCGTAGACCGACCACAGCGAGCCGCGGATGTCACCGGTGGCGTCGATCGAGGCGATCACGTTCCGCTGCGGGTCGATGACCTCGACCGCGACCGGCAGCAGTCCGGTGGCCTGCGCGCCCAGGTCGGCGGGCTCCAGCGGGAACGTCCGCGTCTCGCTCTCCCCCGCCGGCACGTCGAACGGAACCGTTGTGTCGTAGGCGAAGAAGGTCAGCGCCAACGCGGACCCGCTGATCCGCACGGTCTTCACGCGCTGCACGGTGCTCGTGTCGTTGCGCACCGTGACCGAGATCTTGGCGGTCCTCTCCGGGTCGAGCACCATGACCGTTGCGCCAACCGGCGTACTGTCCACTGTGGCTTCGAGCGTCACGGACCCGCCCTGTGCGGACGCGGTGGACGGCAGCAGCATAATTCCGCACCACAGCAGTGAACCTGCACCGGTCATACGACGTCTCACTAGCGCACCTTCGGTTCTGATCCGGGGAGAGGGAATGCGGTCTTCAGGCTTACTCGTGGCCTTGGCGGCCGGTGTTACGGTGCTCAGCGCCACACCGGTGGCCGCCCAGCAGCCGCCGGCGCTCTCGGCGAACCCGAACGTCGGAGCCCCTGGAACGGCCTTCAAGGTCGCGTGGACCGGGATCTTCTACGACCCGGACTGCACGAGCTACGGCATGCGTGTGCTCTGGGACGGCAAGACCGTAGTGGGCAGCGGCACGGGATCGGGTCGCGGGACGGGTTCCGGTTCGGCAACGGTTCCGACCGGCGCCACCGCCGGCAGCCACCGCGTGACCGTGCAGGCCACCTCCTGCCCCGCCGGTTCGGCGTCGACGACGTTCACCGTCCGCATCCCGCCGACGACCACGACCCCGCCGCCGCCGGTCACGCAGCCGCCCGTCACCGCTCCCCCGGTGACGAACCCGCCGGTCACCACCCCGCCCGTGACGCGGCCGCCGGTCACGACGACCACCACGAGCGCGCCCAGCACGACGACCACCACCACCACGAGCACACCGTCGTCCACGGACGCGCCGTCGTCCACCGACCCGTTCGGCTCCTCCAGCGACGGTGTCCTGGTGCTCGACAAGGACAACATCCAGCCCGGCGAGGACCTGACCGCGACCGGCACCGGTTGTCCCAAGGGCGCCAGCGTGACGCTGCGGTCGCTCGGCCAGGACGTCGGCAGGACCACGGCCGACGACAACGGCGACTTCACCGCGCCGGTGAGGTTCGCGAGCATCGAACCGGGCCGGCACCGGGTGCGGGCCGAGTGCGGCATCACGCTCGTCGGCAACGTCGACGTGACGCTGTCGAGCTCGTCCGGCGGCACGAGCAGCACGCTCGTGGTGCTGTTGTTCTTCCTGCTGATCGGTGCCGTGATGCTGCGCCGCCAGTTCTCCGGCCTGCGCCGCTGACCGCACGCGGGGACCTTCCGCACGCCAGGATCGTACGAAAGCTCCCCGCGTGGCCTCGGGCAGGAAACGCGACAGGCCCCCTCTCCGCAGATGAGGGGGCCTGTCGCGGTGTTCGGAAAACTGTTCGAGCCTTACGGTTCCTCGCGCTGACGGCGCAGCTTGGCGAGAGCCTCTTCGAGGATCGCCTCACCGTCCGCGTCGGAGCGCCGCTCCTTCACGTACGCGAGGTGCGTCTTGTACGGCTCGTTGCGCGGAGGCGCGGGTGGCGTCTGCTCGTCACGACCTGCCGGCAGGCCGCAGCGCGGGCAGTCCCAGTTCTCGGGAATCTCCGCGTCGACCGCGAAGGAAGGCCGGGACTCGTGACCGTTCGCGCACCAGTACGACACCCGACGGCGCGGCGCGGACTCGCCGCGCTCCGACTCGCCCATCGGGCCTGCGCCGACGCGGGTACCGCGAATCGCGTTACCACCAGACATCGACCGTTACACCCCCACCAAGTGGTTACCCCAAGCCCCGAAGGGCTTCTGCCGCTGAACGGAGATCAGCTACCCGCGCCGGGCAGCTTGATCAGCAGTCCGATGCCCACGATCGCGATGATCCAGACCGCGCCGACGAACAGAGTCAGGCGGTCGAGGTTCTTCTCGACGACGGACGAACCGGACAGACTCGACTGCATGCCGCCGCCGAACAGCGAAGAAAGGCCGCCACCACGGCCGCGGTGCAGCAGCACGAGCAGCACCAGGAGCACGCTGGAGACGATCAACAGGATCTGCAGGAACAGGACCATTTCTTCCTCACTGACAGGCAGCCGACGCCATAGAGTACCTGCTCGACTGCCGAACGTGTGCAACCACTTGGGGTGCGTGGTGTGTTCGGATCAACTTAGGGTAGAGGCCCGCCCGCGGCCAGAGCGCACAGCTTGGTGAATTCGTCCGCCTGAAGGCTCGCACCGCCGACGAGAGCGCCGTCGATGTCCTTCTGCCCGATGAGCTCGCCGATGTTCGACGACTTCACCGAACCGCCGTAGAGCACCCGCACGACCGCCGCGGTCTCCTCACCGAACTTCTCCGCCACGAACGAGCGGACCAGCGAGCACACCTCCTGCGCGTCGGCCGAGGACGCGGTCTTGCCCGTGCCGATCGCCCACACCGGCTCGTAGGCGAACACGATCTTGGCGACCTGCTCGGCGGTGAAGCCCTTGAGGCCGTCCTCCAGCTGCCGGCGGACGAGCTCCAGGTGGCCCTTCGCCTCGCGGACGTCGAGCTTCTCGCCGAAGCAGAAGATCGGCGTGACCTCGTGCTTGAGCGCGGCGGCGATCTTGGCGTTGACCAGCGCGTCGGTCTCGCCGTGGTACTCGCGGCGCTCGGAGTGGCCGACGACGACGTAGTGGCAGCCGAGCTTCTTGAGCATCAGGCCCGACACCTCACCGGTGTAGGCACCGGAGTCGTGCCGCGAGATGTCCTGCGCGCCGTACTTGAGCAGCAGCTTGTCGCCGTCGACCAGCGTCTGGATGCTGCGGATGTCGACAAACGGCGGGAGAACGGCCACCTCGACCTTGGCGAAGTACTTCTCCGGCAGGGAGAAGGCGATCTTCTGCACGAGGCCGATCGCTTCGAGGTGGTTGAGGTTCATCTTCCAGTTGCCCGCGATGAGCGGGAGCCGGGCTGCCATCGCTCAGGCCTCCAAAACGCTGATGCCGGGCAGTTCCTTGCCCTCGAGGAACTCCAGGGAGGCGCCGCCGCCCGTGGAGATGTGCGAGAAACCGTCCTCGGGCAGGCCCAGCGCGCGCACGGCGGCGGCGGAGTCGCCACCACCGACGACGGTGAACGCGTCGGAGGCCACGAGCGCCTCGGCCACGGCACGGGTGCCGCCGGCGTAGGTCTCGATCTCGAACACGCCCATCGGGCCGTTCCAGAACACGGTCTTGGCGTCGGCGAGCTTCGAGGCGAACAGCTCGCGCGACTTCGGGCCGATGTCGAGGCCCATCTTGTCGGCGGGGATCGCGTCGGTGCCCACGACGTCGTGCTCGGTGTTGCCGAACTCGGCGGTGACCAGCACGTCGACCGGCAGCACGAGCTCGACGCCGCGCTCCTCGGCCTCCGCGAGGAAGCCCTTCACCTGGTCGAGCTGGTCCTCCTGCAGCAGCGACGTGCCGACCTCGTGGCCCTGGGCCTTGAGGAACGTGTACGCCATGCCGCCGCCGATGACGAGCTTGTCGACCTTGGACAGCAGGTTCGCGATGACGCCGAGCTTGTCGGACACCTTCGCGCCGCCGAGCACCACGACGTACGGGCGCTCCAGGTCGTCGGTGAGCTTGCGCAGCACGCCCAGCTCGGTCTCGACCAGGCCGCCGACGTAGGCGGGCAGCTTCTGCGCCACGTCGTAGACGGAGGCCTGCTTGCGGTGCACGACACCGAAGCCGTCGGAGACGAACGCGTCCGCGAACGCCGCCAGCTCGTCGGCCAGCGTGCCGCGTTCGGCGTCGTCCTTCGAGGTCTCGCGGGCGTCGAAGCGCACGTTCTCCAGCATCACGACGCCACCGTCGGTCAGCGCGGCGACGACGGCCTTGGCGGAGTCGCCGACCAGGTCGTCCGCGAGCGCGACCTCGGCGCCGAGCAGCTCACCGAGGCGAGCGGCGGCCGAGGCGAGGGAGAACTTCGGGTCCGGCTCGCCCTTGGGGCGGCCGAGGTGAGCGGTGACGATCACGCGGGCACCGGCGTCGGCCAGCGCCTTGATCGTCGGCACCGACGCGCGGACGCGGCCGTCGTCGGTGATCCGGTCTCCGTCGAGGGGGACGTTCAGGTCGGCGCGCACCAGGACGCGCCGACCCGCGACACCCTCTGCGAGCAGGTCGCTGAGAGTCTTCACTGACTTTTCGCCCCTGCTCAGATCTTGGACGCGACGAGCTTGACCAGGTCCGCGAGGCGGTTGGAGTAGCCCCACTCGTTGTCGTACCAGCCGACGACCTTGACCTGGTTGCCGATGACCTTGGTCAGCGGCGCGTCGTAGATGCACGAGTGCGGGTCGGTGACGATGTCGGCCGACACGATCGGGTCCGTCGAGTACTTGAGGATGCCGGCCAGGGGGCCCTCGGCGGCGGCCTTGTACGCGGCGTTGACCTCGTCCACGGTGACCTCGCGCTTGAGCGTGACGGTCAGGTCGGTGGCCGAGCCGGTGGGGATCGGCACGCGCAGCGCGTAGCCGTCGAGCTTGCCCTGCAGCTCCGGCAGCACCAGGCCGATGGCCTTCGCGGCACCCGTGCTGGTCGGCACGATGTTCAGCGCGGCGGCGCGGGCGCGGCGCAGGTCCTTGTGCGGCGCGTCCTGCAGGTTCTGGTCCTGCGTGTACGCGTGGATCGTGGTCATCAGGCCCTGCTCGATGCCGAAGCTGTCGTTGAGGACCTTGGCGAGCGGCGCGAGGCAGTTCGTGGTGCAGGACGCGTTCGAGATGATCGTCTGCGACCCGTCGAGCTTCTCCTCGTTCGCGCCGATGACGACCGTCAGGTCCTCGTTCTTGGCCGGCGCGGAGATGATGACCTTCTTGGCGCCACCCTCGTCGACGTGCGAGCGGGCCTTGGTGGCGTCGGTGAAGAAGCCGGTCGACTCGACGACGACGTCGACGCCGAGGTCCTTCCAGGGCAGCTTGCCCGGCTCACGCTCGGCGAGGGCCTTGATGACCTTGCCGTCGACGGAGATGCCCTCGTCGGTGACCTGCACGTCGGCGTCCAGGCGACCGAGGATGCTGTCGTACTTCAGCAGGTGGGCCATGGTGGCGACGTCACCGAGGTCGTTGAACGCGACGATCTCGATGTCGTGGCCGCCGGCACGCACCGCGCGGAAGAAGTTGCGGCCGATGCGACCGAACCCGTTGACACCTACACGAACCGTCACGACGGACTCCTTGCGTTCAGCTGGCTAGGAACAGGCCCACCCTATCTGCCGAACTGCGTCGCTGGTCACAGGGATAGTGAGTATCTCTGGATCGAACCAGAAAAACAGGCTCTGATTAGGCCGTTCGGCGTAGCGCGGCACGGCGGCGCGGGCGACGGGCCGCCGCCCGCGCCGGACGCCTCAGACCTCGGCTTCGAGCATCTCCGCGGTGACCGCCGACTCGGTGTCGGGCAGCCCCAGGTCCTTCGCGCGCTTGTCGGCCATCGCCAAGAGACGCCTTATGCGCCCGGCAACGGCGTCCTTGGTCATCTGCGGCTCGGACAGCTGCCCGAGCTCCTCCAGCGACGCCTGCCGGTGCGCCAGGCGCAGCTGGCCCGCGGCCGCCAGGTGGTCGGGGGCCTCCGGGCCGAGGATCTCCAACGCGCGCGCGACCCGTGCGGCCGCGGCGACCGCGGCGCGGGCTGAGCGGCGGAGGTTGGCGTCGTCGAAGTTCGCCAGGCGGTTGGCCGTGGCGCGAACCTCGCGGCGCATGCGGCGTTCCTCCCAGGCCAGGACGCTGTCGTGAGCGCCGAGCCTGGTCAGCATGGCGCCGATGGCGTCGCCGTCGCGGATGACCACGCGTTCCGCGCCGCGGACCTCGCGTTGCTTGGAGGCGATCTGCATCCTGCGGGCCGCACCGACCAGCGCCAGCGCCGCCTCCGGACCGGGGCAGGTGATCTCCAGCGAGGAGCTGCGGCCGGGTTCGGTCAGCGAGCCGTGGGCCAGGAAGGCGCCGCGCCACGCCGCCTCGGCGTCGCACACGCCACCGGACACCACGGGTGCCGGCAGGCCGCGCACCGGGCGGCCGCGCGGGTCGAGCAGACCGGTCTGGCGCGCCAGGCCCTCGCCGTCCTTGACGACGCGGACCACGTAGCGGGTGCCCTTGCGCAGGCCGTTCGACTGGATCGTGAACACCTCGGCGTGGTGGCCGTAGAGCGCCTGGATCTCCTTGAGCAGCCTGCGGGCCGCGGAACCGAGGTCGAGCTCGGCCTCGACGACCACCCGGCCGGACACGATGTGCAGGCCACCGGCGAACCTGAGCAGGGATGAGACCTCCGCGCGGCGGCAACAGGTCTTGGATACCGCGAGCCTGCTCAGCTCGTCCTTGACCGCCGACGTCATCGCCACGGGTCTGTCCCTCCCACTCCGGTCTGTTCGACCACTTGCCTCAGGCAGCCTGCCAGCGCCTCCGGGTCGTGCCGGTCGGCGGCGTCCGGTGCGGCGATCCTGGCCAGGTGCGTTCGCGCGCCCAGTGCCGAGGCGGCCCTGGTCAACCGGTCCGGCGTGGGGACCGAGTCGACGTCGGCGATCACCGCGTCCACCTTCAGCTCGGGTGCGTGCTCGCAGACTACGTCCAGATGCCGCTCCGGTGAGAAACCGGCGGTTTCACCCGGTTGGGGCACAAGATTGAGCACAAGGACCTTTTTGGCGCGCGTGCGCACCAGCGCGTCGTGCAGCTCCGGCACCAGCAGGTGCGGCAACACGCTGGTGAACCACGACCCCGGACCGAGTAGCACGAGATCGGCGCCGAGTACAGCGTCCACCGCCTGCGGACAGCCGACAGGTCGCCCGTTCGGGGCGGTGAGCCGGATCCGCCGCACCAGTCCGGGCGTGGTCGCGATGGCGACCTGCCCCCTGATCCGGCGGACGTCCCTGACGTCCTCGTCGAGCCCGGTGACGTCGGCCTCGATGTCGAGCGGGTCGTTCGACATCGGCAGCACCCGCCCCCGCACGCCGAGCAGCTTCCCGGCCGCGTCGAGCACCGCCACCGGGTCGCCGAGCTGCTCCAGCAGCCCGGCGAGCACCAGGTTGCCGACCGCGTGGCCGGCGAGGGCACCCGTGCCGCCGAAGCGGTGCTTGAAGAGCGACGTCCACAGCACGCTGTGCTCGTCCTCCCCCGCCAGCGCCGCCATCGCCTTGCGCAGGTCACCCGGCGGCAACAGGTCCGCCAGCTCCCGCCGCAACCGCCCCGACGAGCCCCCGTCGTCCGCGACGGTCACCACGGCCGTCACGTCGTCGGTCACCCGCCGCAACGCCGACAACGTCGCGTGCAGCCCGTGCCCACCGCCCAGAGCAACTGCCTTCAACTTCGTCACTCGCGTCCCAGATCCCTGTGCACAACCTTGACCGCCATGCCGTCCTCACTCGCCAGCCGCGCCGACAACTCCTCGGACAGCGCGACACTGCGGTGCTTGCCACCGGTGCACCCGATAGCGAGCGTCAGGTACCGCTTGCCCTCGCGCCGATATCCGGCGCCGACCAGCCTGAGCAACTCGTGGTACCGGTCCAGAAATTCCTCGGCCCCCTCCTGCGACAGCACGTAGTTGCGCACCTCGCCGTCCAGGCCGGTCTGCTCGCGCAGCTCAGGGATCCAGAACGGGTTCGGCAGGAACCGCACGTCCATGACGAGGTCGGCGTCCATCGGCAGCCCGTACTTGTAGCCGAAGCTGAGCACCGTGACCCGCGTCCTGGTCGCCGCCTCGGTGCCGAACGTGTCCTCGATCTTCGCCCGCAGCTGGTGCACGGACAGGGCACTCGTGTCGAGCACCAGGTCCGCTTCCTGCTTGAGCGGCGTGAGCAGCACCCGCTCCGCCTCGATGCCGTCCTGCAACCGCCCGTCACCCTGCATCGGGTGACCCCGCCGCACCGCCTCGAACCGGCGGATCAGCACGGCGTCGGTGGCCTCCAGGAACAACACCCGCGGCTTGTACCCGCGCGCGTCCAGGTCCTTGATGATCGACGCGAGGTCTTCGGTGAACGCACGACTGCGCACGTCCATCACGACCGCGACCCTGGTGATCGCCCCACGCGCCTGCGCGCCGAGCTCGACCATGGTGGCGATGAGTTCCGGGGGCAGGTTGTCCACGACGAACCAGCCGAGGTCCTCCAGGCACTTGGCCGCGGTGCTGCGACCCGCACCGGACAGCCCGGTCACCACGGCGACTTCGATGCCGGACTTCTCCGCGTTCACGACTACGACTCCGTTACCTGTTCATGAGCGAACACGTTCGCTCTCGTTTGGGCAGCTTCGTGGGTTCCGGCGCCGGTCGGTCCGACCGCGCCGGGTGCAGTGTCCACCGGGAAGCCCTCCGCGCGTGGCAGGTTCGTGCCCCGCGTGACGCGCGCGTCACGGTGAGGCGGGTCTCGTTCGGGGGGACGGGCTGGTCGTGCGGTGGGGTGGTGGGGTGTCGGGTCCTGGCGTCACTCGGGTGGGTGAATGTTGTCCGGATGTGCGCTGGCGGGCGTCTGTCAGGTGGATCAGGAGGGTTGGTGTGTTC
>NZ_LGDY01000137.1 GCF_001279525.1 Nocardia sp. NRRL S-836
AGCAACGCCTTCGGCGTTTCGGGGGGACTCCGTCCCCCTCGACCCCCTGACAACTGATCAAAGACTGGCCAGCGCCGCGCGTGGGTAGATGGCACGCCTGGTGCTTTGGGCGGCTTGCTGTTGCGTTGGTGCTTGCGGGAGGTTCTTGTGAAAAGACGGCTCGGGCCTTCGGCCCTCGATACCTGGACAGCCGGGCCTTCGGCCCTCGGTTACAGGCGGACTGAGTCGCCGGTGATCGCGGACTGCTTGGCGGCCTCGATGACCTCCAGGCCTGTCACGGCGTCCTGCGGTGACACGGGGGCCACACCGGCTGCGATCGACGCGTAGAAGTGCTGGTACGCACCGGGTTCGGTGCGGTGGGGTTGGCCGCCGAGCGTGCCCCAGGCGGACTCCGGCTCCTCGCCCCAGCCTGGACCGCCAGGGGTCTCGCCCGCCTTCAGGCGCTCTTCCTGAGGATCCATGCCGTACTTCACGTACGCGGCGTCGTGGCCCAGGACGCGGAAGCGGGGGCCCTGGTCCGCGGCCAGGGCGCTCATCCACAGGTGGGAGCGGACCCCGGCCTCGTGGGTCAGGGCGAGGAAGACGTCGTCGTCGGCTTTGGCGCCGGGGCGGACGGTCGCGATCTCCGCGTGGACCGAGAGCGGGCGGCCGAACAGGGCCACGGACTGGTCGATCAGGTGGGTGCCCAGGTCGAAGAGGATGGAGCCGAGGTCGGCGGGGTCGCCGGACTCCTTCCACGACGACTTGATCTCGGGGCGGTAGCGCTCGAAGCGGGACTCGAAGCGGTGGACCTCGCCCAGGGCGTTGGTGGCCAGGAGGGATTTGACGGTGCGGAAGTCGCCGTCCCAGCGGCGGTTGTGGAACGGGACCAGCATCAGGTCGCGGGACGAGGCGATCGAGGCCAGGGCGCGGGCCTCGGCGGCTGAGGCGGCGAAGGGTTTGTCGACCACCACGTTCAGGCCGTGTTCCAGGACCTGGCGGGCGTGGGTGGCGTGGAAGCGGTTCGGGGTGGTGATGACCACCAGGTCGAACGCGCCGGACCAGACCTCGTCCAGTGACGACAGCAGGCGGGTGGAGGGGTAGCGGGAGCGCACCTCGGACTGGCGTTGCGGGTTGGCGGTGACGACGGCCGAGAGTTCCAGGCCCGGGGTGGTGGAGATGAACGGGGCGTGGAAAGCGGCCCCACCGAGTCCGTAGCCGACCAGAGCTGTGCGCATGTGATCAGCCTAAGCGGTCCCACCTGGTGGACGGGGTGTCGCGTGGGCCGAACGGACCCCTACGGTCAGCAACCATGACGCTGCTGCTCGTGAGGCGACGCCACGTGGACTACGTGCGCGTCACCAGCATGGCGTGTCGTCGCTCCGGCTGACCACGCCCACTCCCCCCGGCAACGAACCAACTGGAGCACAGCCATGTCCTGGTCATTCGAGACGACGCAGATCCACGCGGGCGCGGCGCCCGACCCGGCGACCGGTGCGCGGGCCACGCCGATCTACCAGACCACCTCCTACGTCTTCCGGGACACCCAGCACGGGGCCGACCTGTTCGCGCTGGCTGAGCCCGGCAACATCTACACGCGCATCAACAACCCCACGCAGGACGTGCTGGAGCAGCGCGTCGCGGCGCTCGAGGGCGGGATCGCGGCGGTCGCGTTCGCCTCCGGGCAGGCGGCGGAGACGGCGGCGATCCTCAACCTGGCCAAGGTCGGGGACCACCTCGTGTCGAGCGCGTCGCTCTACGGCGGCACGTACAACCTGTTCCACTACACGCTGCCCAAGCTCGGCATCGAGGTGTCCTTCGTGGAGGACCCCGACGACCTCGACGAGTGGCGGGCCAAGATCAGGCCGAACACGAAGCTGCTGTTCGGTGAGTCGCTGGCCAACCCGCGCAGCCACGTGCTCGACATCGAGGGGATCGCGGCGGTCGCGCACGAGAACGGCATCCCGCTGATCGTCGACAACACCGTGCCGACGCCCTACCTGCTCAGGCCGCTGGACCACGGCGCGGACATCGTCATCCACTCGGCCACGAAGTACCTGGGCGGGCACGGCACGGCCATCGCCGGTGTCGTGGTCGACGGCGGCAAGTTCGAGTACGGCCCGGAGAAGTTCCCCGACTTCCACGAGCCGGACCCCAGCTACCACGGGCTGCGGTACTGGCCGGTGCTCGGGCACGGGGCGTTCGCAGCGAAGCTGCGGGTGCAGGGGCTGCGCGACACCGGTGCGGCGATCGCGCCGTTGACGAGCTTCCTGGTGATCCAGGGGATCGAGACGCTGTCGCTGCGGATCGAGCGGCACGTGCAGAACGCGCAGGCGCTCGCCGAGTGGCTGGAGGAGCGGGACGAGGTCGCGAAGGTCCACTACGCGGGGCTGCCGTCGTCGCCGTTCCACGCCAACGCCACGAAGTACCTGCCCAAGGGTGCCGGCGCGGTGGTGAGCTTCGAGCTGCGCGGCGGGGTCGAGGCGGGACGGGCGTTCGTGGACGGGACGACGTTGTTCAGCCAGCTGGTGAACATCGGTGACGTGCGGTCGTTGATCGTGCACCCGGCCTCGACCACGCACAGCCAGCTCACGCCGGAGGAGCAGCTCGTCGCGGGCGTCACACCGGGGCTGGTGCGGCTGAGCGTCGGCCTGGAGGGGATCGCGGACCTCAAGGCGGACCTGGAGGCGGGCTTCACCGCGGCGAAGTCCGAGTTGTAGTGGGCGGCTGGCGCTTCGGCGACCCGAACGGGCGGCGGAAGTGGTTCAGCCACAGCGAACCGTTCGCCGGGTTGCCGGGTTTCCAGCTCGCGTACGAGACGTGGGGGACCTTGAACGCGGAGGCCTCCAACGCGGTGCTCGTGCTCCACGCCCTCACCGGGGACAGCCATGTCGCCGGGGGCGTGGAGCCGGGTCACCCCACGCCGGGCTGGTGGGACGCACTCGTCGAGCCGGGGCCGCTGGACGGGTGCTTCGTGGTGGCGCCCAACGTGCTCGGCGGGTGCCAGGGCAGCACCGGGCCGTGGCAGCACCCGGCGTTCCCGCGGATCACCATCCGCGACCAGGTCGCGGCGGAGGTGCTGCTGGCCGACCACCTGGGCATCGGGCAGTGGGCGGCGGTGCTCGGCGGGTCCATGGGCGGCATGCGCGCGGTCGAGTGGGCCGTGGGCGAACCGGACCGGGTGCGGTCGCTGCTCCTGCTGGCCACCACGGCGGCGGCGTCCGCCGAGCAGATCGGGCTCGCGTCGGCCCAGCTGCACGCGATCAGGGCCGATCCGCACGAGGGTCTCGGTGTGGCACGCAGGATCGCGCACCTCAGCTACCGCAGCGAGCAGGAGCTGCAGGCGCGGTTCGGCCGGGAGGTGCAGGAGGACGGCAGGTTCGCCATCGAGTCCTATTTGGACCACCACGCGCAGAAGCTGGTCCGGCGGTTCGACGCCGCCAGCTACGTCACGCTCACCGATGCGATGAACTCGCACGACGTGGGCCGCGGCCGGGGTGGCGTGCAAGCGGCGCTGCGCCGGGTGACGGCGCGGACCGTGGTGGCCGGTGTGGACTCGGACCGGCTGTACCCGCTGGCCCAGCAGGCGGAGCTGGCGGCGGGCATCCCCGGCGCCGACGACCTGCGGGTGATCACCTCGCCGTACGGGCACGACGCGTTCCTGATCGAGAGCGACCAGGTCGGCGCGCTCGTCAGCGAACTGGTGCCCGCGCGGTCAGGTAGTCGTTGAGCCGCGCGGAGGCGGCGAGCATCGCCAGCCCCCGCGCGGTCAGCCTGCTCCGCCAGTCGGTCAGCGCGGCGGCCACCGTGTCGGTGCCACCGGCCGTGCGGATCTGCCGCACCACCACCGCGATCCGCGCCAGCGGGTGACCGCCGCGGCGCAGCAGGTGGGCCAGCTCGGCGTCACGGACGTCGGCGGCGGAGAACACGCGGTAGCCGGTGGCCTCGCGGCGCGGCGTGAGGACGCCGGCCTCCTCCCACGCCCGCAGCGTCGCCGGGGTCACGCCGAGCCGGCGCGCCAGCTCACCGATCGAGCACGGCCGCGCGACCGGTTCCACGTCGGTCAGGTCGGCCACCGCGCGGCTCACCGAGTCGAGCGTCTCGCGGTCGCGCAACAGCCGGTGGTGGCCGCGGTCGAGGGTGGTCAGCACGTCGTCCAGCGAACCGGTGTGAACGGCGTTCATGATCTGCCCGGCCACGGCGTGACCGAACGCGGGGACCAGCGCGAGGAACGTGCGCAACGCCGCCGCGTGCACCTCGGTGTAGACGCGGTAGCCGGACTCGGTCCGGTCGGCTGCCGGGATGAACCCGTCGCGCTCGTAGTTGCGCACCGCCTGGGTCGAGATGCCGTGCTCGCGCGCTAGGTCGGCTGGACGCACGGTTGAGACTTTAGCGGGCCTTTGCAGCCGCTACCGCGGAAAAGTTTCAACAGAGGTTTCAAAGATACGATTGACCCACATGAGCCAGGACATCCGCGAGTTCATCCACCCCTTCACCGAGCTGCTGGCCTTCGGCGAGCCGACGCACCTGGAGCACGCCCACACCTGGATCCGCAACGAGCTCTTCGAGCAGCTGGCCGCCGCGGGCTTCCGCTCGATCGCGCTGGAGACCTGCCGGGTCAGGGGCCTGCTGGTCGACGACTACGTCAAGGGCGGTCCCGGTGACCTCGACACCGTCATGGAGGAGGGCTTCAGCCACCGCTTCGGCGAGTGGCCCGCCAACCGCGAGCTGGTCGCGTGGCTGCGCGAGTACAATCGGGACCGGCCGGCCGACGAGCAGCTCACGTTCCACGGCGCCGACTTCCCCGGCGAGACCACCAGCGTGCCCAGCCCGCGCCCGTACCTGGAGCACGCCCGCGACTACCTCGGCCTCGACGCGGACTTCAGCACCGACGACGAGAGGTGGAGCCGCGACGAGGCAGTGCTGGACCTGACGAGGTCACCCGGACAGTCCGAAGAGGCCGTCCGGTTCCGCGCGCTCGGCCAGGCCATGCTCGCCGAGCTGCACAACCGGCCGCACGACGAGGGCTGGCAACGCGCGGAGACCCACCTGACGGCCGCGCTGAGCCTCCTGCGCTACCACCGGGAGTGCGCGGAGCCCAACCCGCTGGGCGTGCGCCTGAACCGCCTGTGTCAGCAGCGGGACGGCGTGATGGCCCGCAACCTGCTGGAGATCCGCCGGATCGAGGCGGGCCGCGGCCCGACGTTCGTCTTCATGCACAACG
Organism: Nocardia sp. NRRL S-836; assembly: GCF_001279525.1. Taxonomy (GTDB): domain Bacteria; phylum Actinomycetota; class Actinomycetes; order Mycobacteriales; family Pseudonocardiaceae; genus Lentzea. The sequence continues at coordinate 5,204 of NZ_LGDY01000137.1, forward strand.
CCCACCTGCAACGCACGAGCAGCTCGATGGAGATGGCGGGCGAGCGGATCGAGTGGCTCTCCGCGGGCGCGCTCGTGGCACCGGTCCTGGGTGACCAGTACACGGTCATCGCGGGCACCCTCGGCCGCAACGACACGTTCGGGCTCGGTGAACCGGACAAAGGCACCTTCGAAGGCTCGCTGCAGGACCGCTTCACCACCTGGGGCCTCGCGGACAAGCCCACCGGGACGGTGCGCGCGGACACCCGGCCGGAGATGGGCTACTTCCCCGTGGACCGGCACCTGCTCGACGGCGTGGACGCCGTGCTGCACGTCAGGGTTGGTCGTCCAGTGACGCGGTGATCCACGTCGCGACGGGCAGGTCGCGCGTCTCGCACTCGATCGCCAGCTTGAGGGTCCACCGCAGGGCTTGCAGCACCACGGTCGCGAGCTCCTGCGGTGCCCCGTTGGCCAGTGCGATCTCGATCTGCTCGGAGGCCGCGTCCTGGTCGCCGTGCACCTCGGCCAGCAACGCGCGGATCGCCGTGCGGACCGGCGGGTCGGCGTCGTCGATCTGGACCTCGCGGCCGTCCTCGTCGAAGACCTGCATCTTCACCGGTGTCGCGCCGCCGGAGCCGAGCGAGCCGACCATGGAGCTGCACTCGGCGAACAGGAGCAGCACGAGCTCGCGGATCTCCTCGTTGCCCTCCGGTGACCCGCTGAGATAGCCGGTCACGAGGTCCACCGCCACAGCGTCCTCACCGGCCCTGGCAGCCGCCAGCGCCTCGCCGGCCACGGCGGTCAGCCGTGCCCAGCGATCCGGGTCCTGTGGTGGTCTCACAGGTACTGCCTACCGCGCGGCCCAACACAATCGCAATGCCCCATCTTGATCAGAGTGCTACCGGGGTATGTCACTCCGCAGGTCAATGTGGTCGCGAGCGGCTGCACCTAGGCTCGGGTGGTGTTGCGCACGCTGTACCGCACCGTCTTCGGCATCGACCGCACCCGAGTGCTCGTGAAGGCACTGGGGCGGTTCCGCAAGCCGTTCCACGGGGCGCTGCTGGTCTACGCGCTCGTGTTCGCGGTCGTCGGTTCCGCCCGGTACGTTGCGCTGGAGGACCCGGACGGGTGGTGGCCGGCCGTCTTCGCGTCGGTGTTCCTGCCGTACGTGCTGCTGATCTGGTCGCCGCTCCACGCGTGGCGCCTCGCCGCGGCCACGCTGTTCCCGGTGGCCACGCTGATCGGCTGGACCGGCGTGGCGGACTTCCAGTACTGGACCCTGCTGCCACTGGTGGCGTGCGTCGCCGCGTTCTACTCGGGCGGGGTCACGGCGACCGCCACCGTGCTCACCATGGCGGCGGTGGGCTTCTCCGAGTCGCAGCACCACGACGCGGTCCTCGCCGTGCCGATCATCACCGGCGTGCTCTACCTCTTCGGTGCGCGCGGCCGTGCGGAACGCGAGCTGGAGGAACAACGCGGTGAGAAGGCCGCCCTCGAAGAACGTGCGCGCATCGCGAGGGAGATGCACGACGTGGTGGCCCACCACATGTCGATGGTGGTGGTGCGGTGCGAGACCGCGCCCTACCGCCTGCAGGGCCTCAACGAGGCCGCCCAGCGGGAGTTCGAGGAGGTCGGTCAGGTCGCCCGGGAGGCCATCGCCGACATGCAGCGGCTGCTCGGTGTGCTCAGGACGGACGGCCAGACGCCGGAGAAACAGCCGCAGCCGGGCATCAGCCGCATCCCGGAGCTGGCCAGGCCCGGAGACGAGGCCGAGGTCGACGTGGACGACGTGCCGGAGGCGGTCGGGCTGACCGCCTACCGGATCGTGCAGGAGGCGCTGACGAACGCGACCAGGCACGCGCCCGGCTCGAAGGCGTCCGTGCACGTGCACAAGAGAGACGGCCAGCTGGACGTGCTGGTGCGCAACACCGCGGGAGGACCGTCCAGGGGCGGTGGCAGTGGTCAGGGTCTGATAGGCATGCGTGAACGTGTGGCGGTGCACGGCGGCACGCTGACCGTGAAGTCGACCGACGACGGCGGGTTCATGGTGCGGGCGAGGATTCCGTTGGGGGACAAGTGATCAGGGTGGTCGTGGTGGACGACCAGGAGATGGTGCGCGAGGGTTTCTCCGCGCTGCTCGACGCACAGGACGACATCGAGGTGATCGGGTCGGCGGGCAACGGCGCGGACGGTGTCGCGCTGGCCCGCGGAACCGAACCGGACGTCGTGCTGATGGACATCCGCATGCCCGGGATGGACGGTCTGCACGCCACCCGCCTGCTGCTCGACGGCGGCAGCGAGTCGAAGGTGCTCGTGCTGACCACGTTCGACCTCGACGACTACGTCTACGAGGCGTTGCAGGCCGGTGCGAGCGGGTTCCTGCTCAAGCACTCACCGGCCCGTGAGCTGCTCAATGCCGTGCGCGTGGTGGCCGCGGGTGACGCGTTGCTGGCGCCGTCGATCACGAAACGCCTGATCGAGGACTTCGTGCGGGCCCGCCGCACCGACCGCGTCCGCCCGGCGCGGCTCGCCGTGCTGACCGAGCGGGAGACCGAGATCCTCGTGCTGGTCGCGCAGGGCCTGTCGAACGCCGAGATCGCCGCGCACCTCGTGCTCGCCGAGCAGACCGTCAAGACGCACGTGAGCCGCGTGCTGACCAAACTGGACCTGCGCGACCGGGCGCAGGCGGTCATCGCGGCCTACGAGAGCGGGCTCGTGGTACCGGGGTAGCACGCGGATTCGGCACGCCAGCGTGACGATCTCCGGCGGGTCGCCTCCCTAGTTTCGGGTCCATGCGCCGAAGCCTGCTGGTCCTCCTGCTGATCGTGATGCCGTCCGTCGCGCCGTCGACGGGCGAGTGGCGGTCGGACGTCGCCCGTCGCGTGGCGGTCGTCGGTGACCTGAGCACCGCGCGTGACGTCGTGGTGATCGTGCCGGGGTCCGACGTGGACGTCGACCGGTTCGACCGCACGATCGGCCGGAACGCGACCGACCTGTACGAGGCGGCCGGTCGCGACGACCTCGCCGTGATCGCGTGGCTCGGCTACGCCACGCCGCGGGGGCTCGGCGTGGACGCGGCCACGGGACGGCTGGCGCGAGCGGGTGCGGCCGCGCTCGTCGACTTCGTGCGCGCGTTGCGGACCAACGCGCGCATCCACGTCTTCGGCCACAGCTACGGCTCGGTCGTGGTGGCACTCGCCGCGCCCGAGCTCGACGTCGCCGACGTCGTGTTCAGCGGGAGCCCCGGCGTGCGGGCGGGGTCGGTCGCCGACCTGCGGACGAACGCCAAGGTGTGGGTGCTGCGCAACGCCGGTGACTGGATGCGGTTCGTGCCCGGCGTGCGGCTCTTCGACCTCGGCCATGGCACCGATCCGGCGTCGGACCGCTTCGGTGCCACGGTGCTGCGCTTCGCCGGCGGCACCCACGCGAGCTACTACGAGCCCGGCACCGGCACGCTGGCCGCGCTGGCCCGCATCGCCGTGGGGGAGCAGCCGTGAGCAGGAACCCGGTCGTCACGATCGCGCTGGCCGGTGTCGTGGCCGGTCATTGGCTCACGACGACGCTCGTCGACACGCCCACCGGGATGCTGATCGGGCGGCCGGTGTGGTCCCACTGGGCCGACCCGGTGCTGAACGCGTTGGTGCTGCTGGTGGTTGTGGGCGCTGCGGCGGTGCCGGTCCGGCGGCTCCTGGTGCAGGCGCTGGTGCTGCTGGGGTGCTGGGCCGCTGTCCTGTTCGGACTGGTGCTGCGCGGCGTCGACCAGGACACCGCGCACAGCATCGGTGTCCTGGTGGTCGAGCCGCTGTGGTTCGTCGGCGCCCACCTGGTCGTGGTGGCGCTGAAACCGTTGCTGCGCATACCGGTCGTGCGTGGCGGGTGGGTGAGCGAGAACGCGCTGGCGGTCCTGCTCGTGCACCAGAGCGCGCTGGTCACGGTGACGCTGGTGTTCAGCGCGTGGGGACCGCTGCCGGGACTCCAGGAACCACCGGCTGGTCAGGGCTGGCTGTGGCACCGGCTGCTGTGGCTGCCGGTGTGCGCGGCCGTGACCTGGGGATGGCTGCGAGCACTGCGAGCCCGATCGCCACGGCGTGCAGCACCACGACCGGCGGCGCCGGCTGCGGCGCCAGCATCGGCGGTACGCACGACAGAGCCGTGAGCAGCCACGGCAACCGCGTGTCACAGCTGCCCGTGCGGGCGGTGTGGATCAGGTACCAGCCGAGCAGCAGGTGCACGACGTTCTGCAACGGGTCCACCGGCAGCAGCACCAGCACACCGTCGCCGAGGAAGCCCGCCACGACGAACCCGAGCACGCCCAGCATCCCGAAGCTCACGCCCAGCACCGTGGCGAGCCGGGTCCGGTGCGACTCGTGGGACAGCCGCGGGAACCGGACCATCTCGCGCTCGAACCGGTGGAACAGCAGGGGCAGCGGCAGCAGCAGGAACACCAGCCAGCTCGGCGCGTGCGTGAGGCCGAGCAGCCCCACGACCGCGCCGACCGCGACGAGGTAGGCCAGGTACACGGTCATCGGTGCCCGGCGCGCGAAGCTCACGACGTGCCAGGCGCGGCCCTCCAGCCACACCGACACGTGCCCGCGGGCCAGCAGCGCGAGGCAGACCTGCGCGACCCCGAGCACCAGCACCGACCGCGGGTAGTCGCTGAAGAACACCAACGCGGGCAACGTGACCGCCCCCACCGCCGCCAGCACCCTGCCGGAGATCCGCTGCAACGTGCCGTCGGCGTAGAAGAACCCGACCTGCTGCATCAGCACCGCGCCGACGACCAGGTTCACGTACCCGCCGGTGCGCCAGTCCGTCGACGTGCGCGCGACCTCGACCGCCAGCGTCACCAGCGCGAGCACGAACGGCGTGGCGCGGCGGTGGTGGCGGTGCAACCAGGCGGCCGCCGGTGTCGCCGCGACCGCGAGCAGGTAGACCCCGAGGAACCACAACGGGTGCGTGATCAGCCTGCTGTAGGCCTCGACCCGCACGTCCAGCAGGTTCAGCGCCGTGAACAGCACCACCCACAGCAGCACGAACCCGAGCACCGGCCGCAGCAGCCACGACGTCCGGCTCGACACCCAGCACCCGAAGCCGCCCTCGTGCGCCTGCCACGACCGCAGGTTCGCGTGCCCGCCCGCGAAGAAGAACAACGGCACCGCCTGCAACGCCCACAGCCACGACGTGCCGGAGCCGCGCAGATGTGCCAGCGTCGCAACGGTTTCCCCGAGCACCAGCAACGCCAGGCTGAACAACCGCAGGAAGGTGGCGTACCGGTCTGTGTCCAATTGCCGCTGCTTCGCAGACGGCGGCGAGTTCGCCGGGAAGTCGGCCATCCGGCCGCCGCTCCACCGCGAATTGGGCTCCGCCGAATCCGCGGCGGAGGGGCGACCGGACGACCGACGCGAACTCGCGGATGCCGGGTCGGGTGCCAAGGCAGGCGCCGAGGTAGGTGTCGGGGCGGGTGCCAGCGCGGATGACGGGGCAGGCGCCGAGGTGGGTGTGAGGGCGGGTGCCAGCGCGGATGACGGGGCAGGCGCCGAGGTAGGTGTTGGGGCGGGTGCCAGCGCGGATGGCGGGGCAGGCGCCAAGGTGGGTGTGAGGGCGGGTGCCAAGGTGGGTGGCAGGGTGGGGTGGTCGTCGCGGCGGCGGCCGTGTAGCCGGGCGAGCAGCAGGAACACCACGATGGCGCTGCCGAACGCCCACGCCACAACGGGTTCGTGGCCCGGCGGGCCCCAGCGCTGCCGCCACGAGTTGAACCGCAGCCCCAGCGCGTAGGTCTCGGCGACCACGTGGCAGGTCGTCCTGGCGCCGCGCGGGTTGAGCTCGCACTGCGTGTGCAGGTCCGCCGTGAGCCGGTCGTCGAGCGCCCTGCGCGCCTGCGGCCCGAGCGCGTGGCCCTTGTGCTCCGCGTACCGCAGCAGGTCGTAGCCCATGTCGTGTGCGCGGCACGCGACGCTGAAGTCCCACTCGGTGTCACCGGCCGGGCCGGAGCAGCCGCCGGAGAGGTCGATCACGCGCAGCGTGCCGTCCGCCCCGCGGACGGTCCTGGGGTCGCGCACGATCTCCGCCGCGAAGTCGCCGGGCAGGTCGAGCCGGGGATCGTGGGTCGCGGACGGTTCGGTGAGCGAGCGCACCGCGCCGGCCGCCGCCACGACGTCACCGCCGGGTGTGCCGCCGTCCCCGGTCGCCGGGCGCGACGCGACCACCCCGACGACGAACACGGCGAGGGTGATGACCGTGAACCGGAACCAGGCCGGCAGCCGGAGGAGGAGTGTGCGGGCGCCCATTGTCGCGCCAGGTTACGGAACGGTCTCGGCTGATCGCCAGTCCGCCAGGTCAGGCGGCTACGGCGAGTTGACCGCCGCGGGCGTGAGCGACGCGAGTGCCATGCGCGACAACAGGGCGGCCATCTGGTCGCGGTCGAGGTGGGCGCTGTGCGGGGTCGAGTTGATGAGCCCGAACACCGCGTGCGCCGCGGCACGGGCGGTCGGCTCGTCGAACTCCGGCACGGTCCGCCGGATCGTCTCCACCCACACCTCGACGTAACGGCGTTGCAGCGCGCGCACCCGCCGGCGGTCCGGGTCGGTGAGGTTCGCGAGGTTGCGCATCTGCACGGTGATCAGCGCCGGGTCGTCCAGCGCGAAGTCGACGTGCCAGCCGACCAGGTCGCGCAACGCCTCCTCGGCGTTGGCCGCGGCGTCGACGCGGGACTGGCCGCCGTCGAGCAGGCGCTCCGAGATCGACGTCAGCATCTCGCCGAGCATGGCGTCCTTGCTGCGGAAGTGCCGGTACAGCGCGGGCCCCGAGATGCCGACGGCCGCGCCGATGTCGTCGATGCCCACGCCGTGGAAGCCGTGCCGCGCGAACAGTTCCGCGGCGGCGGTGAGGATCTGGTCCCGACGTGAGGGTTTCTCGGCCACGCCGGAAGGTTAGCAGTCGTTCACTTTTACGTCTGATGGGTGAAATTCACGCGGCTAGCGGAGCCAATTGTTGACTATTGACCAATACTTCACAGGGGCCTTACCCGTAAGTAACCATTGCCGTGCACAGCATCACCCCTGCGGCCCCTTCGGGAGTCTTCGATGCGTCCTGCTCACCTCATCGCCTCGGTCGTCACCGCCGCCGCGGCAGTCATCGCGCTCGCGAACCCCGCCAGCGCCGCCCCGGTCAACTACGTCGCGCTCGGCGACTCGTACGCCTCGGGCCTGGGAACCGGCACCTACGACGGCGCGAGCGGCAGCTGCAAGCGCGGCCCGCTCGCGTACCCGGCCCTGTGGGCGGCGGCCACAGCCCCGGCGTCGTTCCGCTCGGTCGCCTGCTCCGGCGCCCGCACCGGCGACGTCATCAGCCAGGCGGCGGCGGTCACCACGGCCACCAACCTCGTCACCGTGCAGGTCGGCGGCAACGACGCCGGCTTCACCGACGTGATCACCACGTGCACGTTCGGCTCGGACACCGACTGCGTGAACCGGGTGAACCAGGCCAAGACCTACGCCGCCACCACGCTCCCCGGCCTGCTCACGAACGTGTACAGCACCATCAGGTCGAAGTCCCCGTCGGCACGCGTCGTCGTGCTCGGCTACCCGCGCATGTACAAGGTGCCCGGCACCTGCAACGTCGGGCTGAGCGACACCAAGCGGGCCGCGATCAACACCGGTTCCGACGCGCTGCACAACACCATCAGCGCACGGGCCGCGGCGGCCGGGTTCACCTACGTCGACGTGCGCGGGGCGTTCACCGGGCACGAGATCTGCTCGTCGAGCTGGTGGCTGAACAGCCTGAGCTGGCCGGTCGAGGAGTCGTACCACCCGAACCGGGCCGGTCACGCGAGCGGCTACCTGCCCGCACTGCGGTCGGTCATCGGCTAGCCGAATTCCGGTGCGTGGGAGTGCCGTAAGTGGGCGGTGACCTGCCCTCCGGCCGCTCCCCACCCGCCGTGGTGGACCGTGAGGTGAGCGGGCGTTAACATGGCCGTGTTAACGCCCGCTAACCTGAGGTCTGGGGAGCATGGACGCACCGGTCCTGCGCAGCGCCGCCGAGCCATCGGACCGCTACGCCAAGGAGCACGCCGCGCTCGTCGACGAGCTGCGCGGCAAGCTCGCCACCGCCGCCCTCGGCGGCCCGGAGAAGGCACGTCAGCGCCACGTCGACCGCGGCAAGCTGTTGCCGCGCGAGCGGGTGGACACGCTGGTGGACCCCGGCTCGCCGTTCCTGGAGCTGTCGCCGCTGGCCGCGAACGGCATGTACGGCGACGAGGCACCGGCCGCCGGCATCATCACCGGCGTCGGCAGGGTGTCCGGCCGGGAGTGCGTGATCGTCGCGAACGACGCCACGGTCAAGGGTGGCACCTACTACCCGATCACGGTCAAGAAGCACCTGCGCGCGCAGGAAGTGGCGCTGCAGAACAACCTCCCGTGCGTCTACCTGGTCGACTCCGGTGGCGCGTTCCTGCCGAAGCAGGACGACGTGTTCCCCGACCGCGAGCACTTCGGCCGGATCTTCTACAACCAGGCCACGATGTCGGCCAGGGGCATCCCGCAGATCGCCGCCGTCCTGGGCTCGTGCACCGCGGGTGGCGCGTACGTGCCCGCGATGAGCGACGAGGCGATCATCGTGCGGAACCAGGGCACGATCTTCCTCGGCGGTCCGCCGCTGGTGAAGGCCGCGACCGGTGAGGTCGTCAGCGCCGAGGACCTCGGTGGCGGCGAGCTGCACTCGCGCACGTCCGGCGTGACCGACCACCTCGCGGAGAACGACGCGCACGCGCTGCGGATGGTCCGCTCGATCATCTCCACGCTCGGGCCGCGCGCGCAGCGCCCGTGGGACGTCGCGCCGGTCGAGGCACCCGCGGTGGACCCCGGCGACCTCTACGGCGTGGTGCCGACCGACTCCCGGACGCCCTACGACGTGCGCGAGGTGATCGCGCGGATCGTCGACGGGTCGAGGTTCCAGGAGTTCAAGAAGGAGTACGGCGCCACGCTGGTCACCGGCTTCGCGCGCATCCACGGCCACCCGGTCGGGATCGTCGCGAACAACGGCATCCTGTTCGGCGAGTCCGCCGTCAAGGGCGCGCACTTCATCCAGCTGTGCGACAAGCGGTCCATCCCGCTGGTGTTCCTGCAGAACATCACCGGGTTCATGGTCGGCCGCGAGTACGAGGCCGGTGGCATCGCCAAGCACGGCGCCAAGATGGTGACCGCGGTGGCGTGTGCTCGGGTCCCGAAGTTCACCGTGATCATCGGCGGCTCGTTCGGTGCCGGCAACTACTCGATGTGCGGGCGGGCGTACTCGCCGCGGTTCCTGTGGATGTGGCCGAACGCGCGGATCTCCGTGATGGGCGGCGAGCAGGCGGCCTCGGTGCTGGCGACGGTCCGGCGCGGCCAGCTCGGTGACGAGTGGTCGGCGGAGGACGAGGAGGCGTTCAAGGCGCCCATCCGCCAGCAGTACGAGGACCAGGGCAACCCGTACTACTCGACCGCGCGGCTGTGGGACGACGGCGTGATCGACCCGCGTGACACGCGCACGGTGCTCGGGCTGGCGTTGTCCACCGCGGCGAACGCCCCCATCGACGATGTTTCCTACGGCGTCTTCCGGATGTGATGATGTTCGACAGCGTGCTGGTGGCGAACCGCGGGGAGATCGCGGTCAGGGTGATCCGCGCGTTGCGGTCGCTCGGGATCCGTTCCGTCGCCGTGTACTCCGACGCGGACGCCGAGGCGTTGCACGTCCGGATGGCCGACGAGGCCGTGCGGATCGGGCCGGCGGCGGCCCGCGAGAGCTACCTCTCCATCGAGAAGATCGTCCAAGCCGCCGTCTCCGGCGGCGCGCAGGCGATCCACCCCGGCTACGGCTTCCTGGCGGAGAACACGGCGTTCGCGGCGGCCTGTGCCGAGGCGGGCATCGTGTTCGTCGGACCGCCCGCGGCGGCGATCGACGCGATGGGCGACAAGATCCGCGCGAAGCTGACCGTGTCGGCGGCGGGCGTGCCAGTGGTGCCCGGCCGCACCCAGGCGGGCATGACGGACGACGAGATCGTCGACGCGGCACTGGAGATCGGTTTCCCGGTGCTGCTCAAGCCGTCCGCGGGCGGTGGCGGCAAGGGCATGCGGCTCGTGCACGAGGAGTCCGCGCTGCGCGAGGCGATCGAGTCGGCACGGCGGGAGGCACGCGGGTCGTTCGGCGACGACACGCTGCTGATCGAGCGGTTCGTCACGAACCCGCGGCACATCGAGATCCAGGTCCTCGCCGACACCCACGGCAACGTGATCCACCTCGGTGAACGCGAGTGCAGCCTCCAGCGGCGGCACCAGAAGATCATCGAGGAGGCGCCGTCGCCGTTGCTCACGCCGGAGCTGCGCGAGGCGATGGGCGCCGCGGCCGTCGACGCCGCGCGGTCCTGCGGGTACGTCGGCGCGGGCACGGTCGAGTTCATCGTGGACGGTGCGTCCGGCGACTACTTCTTCATGGAGATGAACACCCGGCTGCAGGTCGAGCACCCGGTGACCGAGGAGGTCACGGGCGTCGACCTGGTCGAGTGGCAGCTGCGCGTCGCGTCCGGCGAGGTGCTGGACGTCGCCGTCGAGCTGACCGGGCACTCGGTCGAGGCCCGCGTCTACGCCGAGGACCCGGCGCGCGGCTTCCTGCCGACCGGTGGCCGGGTGCTGGCACTGCGCGAGCCCACGTCGGTGCGCGTCGACTCCGGGCTGTACGAGGGACTCGTCGTCGGCTCCGACTACGACCCGATGCTCGCCAAGGTGATCGCGCACGGCCGCACGCGCGAGGAGGCGTTGCGCCGCCTGGACCACGCGCTCGGTCAGATGGTGCTGCTCGGCGTCACGACGAACATCCCGTTCCTGAGGGCGTTGCTGCGTGATGAGGACGTGCGGTCCGGCGCGCTCGACACCGGTCTGGTCGAACGCAAGCTGGACGCGCTGACGTCGCAGGACGTCCCGGACGACGTGTACGTGGCGGCCGGCCTGGAGCGCTCGCTCGATCCGCGTGGCGACGACCCGTGGGACCAGCTGTCCGGCTGGCGCGTCGGCGAGCACGCCTGGACGACGTGGCGGATCAACGACGTCGACGTGCGCGTGCGCGGCGACGAGGTCGTGGTGGGCGCCGGGGAACCGGTCAGGGCACGGGCCCGCAGGGACGGCGCCGACCTGCTCGTCGGCTCGCGCCGGTACGCGGTCGCCCGTGACGGCGACGTGCTGTGGCTGGGCCACGACGGCGCGTCCTGGGCGTTGACCGAGGCCGAGTTCCTGGTGGGGGCGTCCGGCGGCGCCGCTGCCTCCGGCGGCCCGGTGAAGTCGCCGATGCCGGGAACCGTGCTGGTCGTGCGCGCCCAGCAGGGCGAGGAAGTGACCGCCGGGCAGGCGTTGTTCGTGGTCGAGGCCATGAAGATGGAGCACACCGTCACCGCACCGGTCGACGGCGTGCTCGCCGAGGTGAACGTGCAAGCAGGTCAGCAGGTCGCACTCGACCAGGTGCTGGCCACCGTCGTCTCTCACGAGGAGTGACACCCATGTTGGACTTCAGGCTCCCGAGCGAGTACGAGGACCTGCGCAAAACCGTCGAGGAGTTCGCCCGCGACGAGGTGGCCCCGGTCATCGGCGACTACTACGAGCGCGGCGAGTTCCCGTACCCCGTCGTCGCGAAGATGGGCGCGATGGGCCTGCTCGGCCTGCCGTTCCCCGAGGAGCACGGCGGGATGGGCGGCGACTACTTCGCGCTGTGCCTGACGCTGGAGGAGCTCGCGCGGGTCGACTCGTCCGTCGCGATCACGGTCGAGGCGGCCACCTCGCTGGGCGCCATGCCGATCTACCGCTTCGGCACCGACGAGCAGAAGGCGGAGTGGCTGCCGTCGCTCACGTCGGGCCAGAAGCTCGGCGCGTTCGGCCTCACCGAGCCCGGCAGCGGTTCGGACGCGGGCGCGCTCGCGACCACCGCGCGGCTCGACGGCGACGAGTGGGTCATCAACGGCACCAAGGCGTTCATCACGAACTCCGGCACCGACATCACCGGCCTGGTGACGGTGGCCGCGGTGACGGGCACGCTGCCCGACGGCCGCAAGGAGATCTCCTCGATCATCGTCCCGTCCGGTACCCCGGGCTTCACGGTGTCGAAGAAGTACTCGAAGGTCGGCTGGTGCGCCTCGGACACGCGCGAGCTGTCGTTCTCCGACTGCCGGGTGCCCGCGGCGAACCTGCTGGGCACCCGCGGCCGCGGGTTCGCGCAGTTCCTGCGGACGCTGGACGAGGGCCGCGTCGCCATCGCCGCGCTGTCGGTGGGCCTGGCCCAAGGCTGTGTCGACGAGTCGGTGAAGTACGCCCACGAGCGTGAGACGTTCGGCGCGAAGATCGGGACGTACCAGGCGATCCAGTTCAAGATCGCCGAGATGGAGGCACGCGTGCACACGGCGCGGCTGGCCTACTACGAGGCCGCGTCCCGGATGCTGCGCGGGGAGCCGTTCAAGAAGCAGGCAGCCATCGCGAAGCTCGTGTCGTCGGAGGCGGCGATGGACAACGCCCGTGACGCCACGCAGATCTTCGGCGGCTACGGCTTCATGAACGAGTACCCGGTGGGCCGGTTCTACCGCGACGCCAAGATCCTGGAGATCGGCGAGGGCACCTCCGAGGTGCAGAAGATGCTGATCGCCCGCGAGCTCGGCCTCTGACGCCCGGCCGGCGCGGTCGCCGACCGCGCCGGCACCCGGTCCCGTCAGAGCTTCGGCACCGCCCGCTCGACGATCGAGGCGAAGTCGGTGTTCCTGGGCAGCGTGCCGAAGGCCACGCCCCAGTCGCCGCCGAGCCGGGAGCTGATGAACGCGTCCGCGACCGCGGGGTGTCCGTGCTTGACCAGCAGTGCGCCCTGCAGGACCAGCGCCATGCGTTCCACGACGCGGCGCGCCTGCGACTGGTCCACATCGGACAGCGTCCCGCCGAGCTCGTTGAGCGCCTTGTCGATGCGCGGGTCGACCCCGCTGACGACGCCCAGGAACTCCTGCACCGACTCGGGTTCCCTGCTCATCGCCCGCAGCACGTCGAGCGCGGCGACGTTGCCGGAGCCCTCCCAGATCGACATCAGCGGCGACTCGCGGAACAGCCGCGGCATCCCGCTGTCCTCGATGTAACCGTTGCCGCCCAGGCACTCCAGCGCCTCGGCCGCGTGCACCGGCCCGCGCTTGCACACCCAGTACTTGGTCACGGCGAGCCCGAGCCGCGGCCGGTGCCGCGCGAGCCACATCGCCGCCGTGGTCGCCGCCTCCGACTCCACGGCCAGGTCCGCGAGCACGTTGCGCATCGCCGGCTGGTCGACCAGGTACTGCCCGAACGCCTTGCGGTGCGCCGCGTGGTGCGCCGCCTGCCGCAGCCCGGCCCGCATCCCGGCCGCCGACCCCAGCACGCAGTCCAGGCGGGTCGTGTTGACCATCTCGATGATCGTCCGCACGCCCCGGCCCTCGTCGCCGACCCGCCACGCGAACGCCTCGTCGTACTCGACCTCCGCCGAGGCGTTGGACTTGTTGCCGAGCTTGTCCTTGAGCCGCTGCAGGAAGAACCGGTTGCGGGTGCCGTCCGGCAGCACGCGCGGCACCAGGAAGCACGTCAGCCCGCCGGGTGCCTGCGCCAGCGTCAGGAACACGTCCGACATCGGCGCCGACGTGAACCACTTGTGCCCGGTGAGCACGTAGCCGTCGGTGACCGGACGCGCGACCGTGGTGTTGGCGCGGACGTCCGACCCGCCCTGCTTCTCGGTCATCGACATGCCCGCGATCAGGCCGCGCTTGCCCAGCGGCGCCTTCAGGCCGAAGTCGTACTCGCGCGAGGTCAGCAGCGGCTCGTAGACCTCCGCCAGCTCCGGTGCCACGCGCAGGGCGGGCACGGCGGCGTAGGTCATCGAGACCGGGCAGCCGTGGCCCGCCTCGGCCTGCGACCACACGTAGAACCGGGCCGCGCGCTCCAGGTGAGCGCCGTCGACGTAGGCGTGCAGGCCGTGGCTCACGGCGACGCCCATCAGGTCGTGCCACGCCGGGTGGAACTCGACCTCGTCGATCCGGTGCCCGTACCGGTCGTGCGTGTGCAGCACCGGCGGGTGGGTGTTCGCGAGCCGGCCGCGCTCCTGCCACTCGGCACTGCCCGCGAGCCGGCCCAGCTCGTGCAGCTCGGCGTCGTCGGCCCAGCCCAGCAGCGCGGGGTCGTCCGCGACGTCGTGACCGGTCAGCGGGGGAACCTGGTTGGTCACCTCGTGCGTAGCCATGCCCCGCACGGTACTACTCGGCAGTAACTTTGGGCAGTCCCGCGAGCGGCACGCCCGCCGACCACATGCCGGGACGCCGCACCGCGTCCCGTGCCCCGGTCATGTCCGGATGATCCCCTCATCGGTGACTTTCGGCGCCCTCCCGTGGAAGATCACTGGCCCATTGGCGTAATTGGGCGTGCCAACGGCGCTGACGAGGAATAACGTCCACGTCGTGAGTGACCATGGGCACAGCTCGGCCGTGGCTGCGTTGACAGCGCAGTACGCCGCGATGCGCGAAGGTGCGCCGGTGCGGCTCGCGAAGAAGACGTCGAACCTGTTCCGGTTCCGCGCGGACCAGTCCGGCGGGCTGGACGTCGGCAGGTTCGACCGGGTGCTGTCGGTGGACCCGGTCGGACGCACCGCTCAGGTGCAGGGCATGACCACCTACGAGGACCTCGTCGCCGCGACGCTGCCGCACGGCCTCATGCCGCTGGTGGTGCCGCAGCTCAAGACCATCACGATCGGCGGGGCGGTGGCGGGGCTGGGCATCGAGTCCACGTCCTTCCGCAACGGCCTGCCGCACGAGTCGGTGCGCGAGCTGGAGATCCTCACCGGCGACGGTGAGGTCGTGGTGGCGAAACCGGACGACGACCTGTTCCGGGCGTTCCCGAACTCCTACGGCACGCTCGGCTACGCGCTGCGGCTGGAGATCGAGCTCGAACCGGTGCGGCAGTACGTGCGGTTGCGGCACGTGCCGTTCGGGTCGTTCGAGGAGTGCGCGGCGGTGATCGAGGAGGTCTGCGCGGACGGTTCGGCGGACTTCGTCGACGGCACCGTGTTCTCCCGCGGGGAGATGTACCTGACGCTGGGGCACTTCGTCGACATCGCGCCGTACACGTCGGACTACACCGGCAACCAGATCTACTACCGCTCCATCCAGCAGCGGCGGACCGACCACCTGACGATCCACGACTACCTGTGGCGCTGGGACACCGACTGGTTCTGGTGCTCACGGGCGTTCGGCGCGCAGAACCCGGTGGTCCGGCGCCTGTGGCCGAAGCGGTACCTGCGTTCGGACGTCTACCGCAAGCTCGTGGCCAAGCACCGGCAGCTCAGGCCACGGGTCGACGTCGAGCCGGTGATCCAGGACGTGGAGATCCCGGTGTCCACGCTGCCCGCGTTCCTCGACTTCTTCGACCGCGAGATCGGCATCTCGCCGGTGTGGCTGTGCCCCGTGCGCCTGCGCGACACCACGGGCTGGCCGCTGTACCCGATGGACCCGGACGTGCTGTACGTCAACGTCGGGTTCTGGTCGGAGGTCCCGGTGCGCCCGGGAGAACGGATGGGTGACCGCAACCGGCTCATCGAGCGCGAGGTGGCGCGGCTGGGCGGCCACAAGTCGCTGTACTCCGACTCCTACTACGAGGAGGACGAGTTCTGGCGGCACTACAACGGTTCGCACTACCGGTCCGTGAAGTCGCGGTACGACCGGACGAACCGCCTGCCTGATCTGTACGCCAAGTGTGTCAGGGGACGATGAATGCGGTTGGCCTCTCTCTTTCAGCGCATCACCGGCGGCAACGACGTCCGCTTCCAGGCCTACGACGGCAGCACCGCCGGCCCGGCGTCCGCCTCGGTGTCCATCGACGTGAAAACGCCGGAAGCCCTGTCCTACCTGGCTTCCGCACCCGGTGAGCTCGGTCTGGCCCGCGCCTACGTGACCGGCCACCTGGAGATCCTCGGCGACGTGCACGCGGGCCTGTCGCAGCTCTCCGAGCTGTCGTTGCGGGAGGTCCCCTGGGTGCAGCGGGTCGAGCTGCTGCGGCTGCTCGGCAAGGTCCGGCTGTCGCACCGCGTGGCCCCGCCGCCGCAGGAGACCCGCCTGCACGGCCTGCGCCACTCCAAGGCCCGCGACCAGCAGGCCATCGCCCACCACTACGACGTCTCGAACCAGTTCTACGAGTGGATCCTCGGCCCGTCGATGGCCTACACCTGTGCCGTCTACCCGACCGCGGAGTCCACTTTGGAACAAGCCCAGTTCGCCAAGCACGACCTGGTGGCGCGCAAGCTCGGGCTGAAGCCGGGCATGCGCTTGCTCGACGTCGGCTGCGGCTGGGGCGGCATGGTCATGCACGCCGCACGCGAGTACGGGGTGCGCGCGATCGGCGTCACGCTGTCGCGCAACCAGGCGGAGTGGGCGCAGAAGGCCATCGTCGAGGCCGGGCTGTCCGACCTCGCCGAGGTGCGCCACCTCGACTACCGCGACGTGCGGGAGTCCGGGTTCGACGCGGTGTCGTCCATCGGCCTGACCGAGCACATCGGCAAGGCGAAGCTGCCGGCGTACTTCTCGTCGCTGTACCGCAAGCTCAAGCCGGGCGGGCGGATGCTGAACCACTGCATCACCCGGCCGGACAACAAGCAGCGGGCGCTGTCGGGGCCGTTCATCAACCGGTACGTGTTCCCGGACGGCGAGCTGGTCGGGCCGGGGCACCTCGTGTCGCTGATGCACGACACCGGCTTCGAGGTGCGGCACGAGGAGAACCTGCGCGAGCACTACTCGTTGACGCTCGCCGCCTGGGGCCGCAACCTCGACGAGCACTGGGACGAGGCCGTGGACGAGGTGGGCGAGGCGCGGGCCCGGGTCTGGCGGCTGTACCTGGCCGCGTCCCGGCTGGGCTTCGACCGCAACAACATCCAGCTGCACCAGGTGCTCGGGGTGAGGCTGGACGGGACGAACGCGCACATGCCGTTGCGGCCCGACTGGCTGTCCTGATCCCGGACACGGGCCCAGGCCGCGGAAGCCGGTGCTTCCGCGGCCTGGGACCTCCCGGCCTGGACTCCGGGTCGTCAGCCGAGCTTGCCGACGATGGTCTTCGCCGTGTTGGACGGGATCGCGAACCCGATGCCGACGCTGCCGGCCGCACCGCTGCTCGACGCCGGCGAGTAGATCGCCGAGTTGATCCCGACCAGCTCGCCGGCGGCGTTCACGAGCGCGCCACCGGAGTTGCCGGGGTTGATCGACGCGTCGGTCTGGATCGCCTGGTACGACACGGAAGCCGCCCGGCGGCCCTCACCGGGCACGGTCACCTTGCGGTCCAGCGCGGAGACGATGCCGGTGGTCACGGTGCCCTGCAGGCCCGACGGCGAACCGATGGCCATCACGCCGTCACCGATCTTCACGTCGTCGGAGTCCGCCCACGTGATCGGCGTCAGGCCGGACACCCCGGAGGCCTGCAGCACGGCGAGGTCGGAGGACGGGTCGGTCGAGACGACGGTGGCGGGCACCTCGCGGCCGTCGTTCAGCGTCACCGTGACCGAGCCGCCGGCGGAGGCGACGACGTGGTTGTTGGTGAGGATCCGGCCGTCGGCGGTGAGGATCACGCCGGAGCCGAGGCCGTTGCCGACGTTGACCTGCACGACGGACGGCAGGACCTTGGCGGCGACGGAGCTCCAGTCCGTTGTGGACTGGTTGGCGACCGTCTGCGCCACGACGGAGGGCGGTGCCTGCGGGCTGTCCGGCGAGGCGATCACCGCACCGGTGACACCTCCGAACAACCCGGCGACGAGTGCCGCCGCGGTCAGTGCCGGGGCCGTGCGGCGCCAGAACTTCGGCGCCGGCGCAACGGCTGGCTGCGGCTGAACCAGTGTCCCGCTCATAGCGGGGAAGCTCTGCTCGGTCATGACCTGAGAATGGACCGCGATCATGTGAGCAACCTGTGCGGAAACCCGTGCTGTTGCTGATAAGAATTATGTGAGAAGGAGCTGGGAGACCTCGTCGGCGGTCAGCGTCGGCCCGAGGTGCGGTCCCTGCCCGCCGGTCACGCCCAGCTCGGCCAGCCGCGCCGCCTCGAACGGTGTGCGCACGCCGTCCGCGTGCAGCGGCACGTCGAGGATCGAAGCCCACCGCAGCAGCGTCACCGACGCGCTCTCCTCGACCCGGTTCGCGTCCTCGGCCAGGCCGTGCACCACGGCGCCGGCGAACTTCACGCCGCTCAACGGGATCAGCCGCAGCCGGTCGATACCGCCGTTGACCTCGTCGAGCACCAGCCCGGTGCCGCGTTCGGCGAGGATGGTCAGCTCTTCCAGCTGCTCGTCGGTCAGCGCGGCGGGCAGGCGTTCGTTCAGCTCGAAGCGCAGCTGCGTCGCGGGCAGCCCGGTGCGTTCCAGCACCCGTGCCACCTCGGCCACCAGCTCCGGTTCCTGGCACAGCCGCAGCGGCAGGTCGATCGTCAGCACCGGCGCCTGCGCGCCCAGCTCCGCGTACCAGCGCCCGGCCTGCCCGCAGGCCTCCTCCAGCGCCCAGCGCACCAGCCGCACGATCATGCCGTTCTCGGAGCTCTGGTCCACGAACGTGTCCGGGCACAGCAGGCCGTGCACCGGGTGGTCCCAGACGATCTTCGCTTCGAGCGCGAGCACCGAGCCGTCGGCCAGCGAGCGGACCGGCAGGTAGTCGACCCGGAACCGGCCCTCCTCCAGCGCGCCGGGGATCGACGCGGCCAGCGCGTACCGCTCCTTGTCGCGCAGGTCGCGTTCGCGGTCGTACAACGCCCACTGCGCCTTGCCGTCGCGCTTGGCCCAGCCGACCGTCACGTCCGCGGCCCGCAGCAGGTCCGCCGCGTCACCGCCGCGCGCCGCCCGTGCCACGACACCGACGCTGCACGTGACGCCCACGCCGTGCGCGCCGATCCAGGTCGGCTCCTCCAGCCGTGCGGTGAACTCCTCGACCAGCGCGACCACGCCCGCCACGTCCCGCGGGTCCTTGATCAGCACGCCGAACTCGTCCTCGCCGATCCGCGCGACCTTGCCGACCCCGTCGAACACCGCCCGCAGGTGCGCGGCGACGCCCATCAGCACCCGGTTGCCCGCCTCGTGGCCGAACGCGTCGTTCACGCCGCGGAACCCATCGACGTCGACCTGCACGAGCGCGAGGGCCTCGGGACCCTTCGTGCCGGCCGCGCCCTCCAGCCAGCCGAGGAACTGCGCCCGGTTCGGCAGGCCGGTCTGCATGTCGTTGAGGCTCTGCCGGACGAGCTGCGTCTGGAGCGCGCGCATCTCGTTCATGTTCTCGATCATCGTGACGAAATACGGCGGCGACTCGTCGTTCTCTCGCACCAGCGAGATCGCCATGTGCGTCTGGATCGTCTCGCCGTCGCTGCGCACCATCCGCTTCTCGACCACGACGTGGTCGAGCTCGGTCTGCAGCAGCCGCTGGCCGATCTCGCGCAGCGCCGCGCGGTCGTCCGGGTGGGCCAGCTCGCGGCCGGTCATCCCGAGCAGCTCGTCGCGCTGGTAGCCCAGCATGGTCTGCGCGGCCTCGTTGACGTCCGCCACGAGGCCGTCGAGGTTCACGACCACGATCGGGAACGCGGAACCGCGGAAGATCGCCCGGAACTTCGCCTCGCTCGCCCGCACGGCGCTCTCCGCGCGGTGCATCGCGTTGAGCGCGGCCGTGCGCGTGAGCTCCTGCTGGTCGAGGGTGCGGTCGCGCAGGCCCTCCGCGAAGCCGGCGGCCAGCGCGCCGAGCTGCGCCGGGGTCACGGGCGTGTGCTCGCCGAGGTGGGTGAGCGTCAGCTCCAGCGTGGTCGAGGAGATCAGGTCGTTCGCCACCATGGAGCGCCCGATCCGGCGGGCGTCGTCGACATCACCGGTGAGCAACCGCTCGACGTACCCGCCGAGCAGTCGCACGAGCTTCTCGCGCGTGAGGTTCGCGAGAAGGGTGGTGGAGATCGCCGCCGCCCAGCGAGCGGCGGGCTCTCGGCTGTCGACCGTGTTCATTCCGCTCAGGTGGCCATTCGTGGGGACCGGTGTGATCTGGTGATCGATCGTCGGGCGCCGATCGACACGCCGCGCAACCCACTTCCGTCGGATTCGGTCGAACGGGTGAAGCTTCGTTCATCACCACTACCGGGCGTGGGTCCGACGTGCAAGCTTACTGATCACTTGGAGCGTGTCCAACTGAACCGCGAGTTTCGGTCGGAGTACCGCGAATTCACTCGTTCGAACTAACGAAATCATCCGAGCGGCTTTTCGAACGCCAGGTGGCTCATTGTCAGGGGGTCTGTCGCAAGATCGAACAACGGTGTGTAACCGGTCGCCAGGTACAGCCCCTTCGCCTCCGGCTGGAGCGGCCCGGTCGTGAGGTAGATCCGCCGGTAGCCGAACGCCAGCGCCTCGTTCTCCAGCTCCACCAGCACCCGGCGCGCGAGCCCGCGCCTGCGGTGCCGCTCGTGCGTCCAGATCCGCTTCAGCTCGGCGGTCTCGTCGTCGAACCGCTTGAACGCGCCGCCCGCGACCGCCTCACCGGCCTCGACCAGCAGCAGGAACTGCCCGTTCGGCGGCTCGAACACGTCCGCCGGCCGTTGCATCTCCTCGGCACCAGACGGCCCGTACCGCGTCGTGTACTCGTGCGTCAGCCCGGCCACCAACGGCGCCGCGTCCGGGTCCCACTGCCGGACGCGGCGCACTTCGAGGGTGGTCATGCGGCCTTGGCCCGATCACGCTTCGCGACCTCTTCGCGCACCAGCGGGATGACGTACCGGCCGAAGTCGATGGCGTCGCCGAGCAGGTCGTAGCCGCGCGCCGACAGGATGTCCACGCCCAGGTCGTAGTAGTCGAGCAACGCCTGCGCGACCGTCTCCGGCGTGCCCACCAGCGCGTTCGAGTTGCCCGCGCCACCGGTGGCCTTCGCGGTGGGCGTCCACAGTGCGCGGTCGAACCGCTCACCGCGCTCGGCGACCGCGAGCAGCCGCTGCGACCCGGTGTTCTCCGGGCTCGTCAGCGAGTGCCTGCGGCTGAGCGGGCCGCCGGCCTTGCGGGCCTCGATGCGCGCGACCGTGCGGTGCGCCTTCTCCCACGCCAGCTCCTCGGTCGGCGCGATGATCGGCCGGAACGCCACCTGGATCCGCGGCACGTCGGTGCGGCCCGCGTCCTTCGCGGCCTGCTTGACCGCCTCGATCTGCTGCGCGGTCTCGGCCAGCGGCTCACCCCACAGGCAGAAGATGTCCGCTTCCGCCCCGCCCGCGGCGTAGGCGGCGGGGGAGGAGCCGCCGAACGACACGTTCGGCCGCGGCTGCTGCACCGGGAACACGTCGCTCACGAAGTCGGCGAAGCGGTAGTGCTCGCCCTCGTGGTCGAACGCCTCCCGGCTCGTCCAGGCCTTCTTGACGATCCGGATGTACTCGCGGGTCCGGCCGTAGCGCTCGTCCTTGGTCAGGTAGTCGCCCTCGCGCTGCTGCTCGTGGTCGGTGCCGCCGGTGATGAAGTGCACGGTCAGCCGGCCGTCGCTGATCTGGTCGAGCGTCGCGAACGTCTTGGCCGCGAACGTCGGGTAGGACACGTTCGGCCGGTGCGCCAGCAGGATCTGCAGCCGGTCGAGCTTGCTCGCCAGGTAGGCCGCCGCGGCCGCCGGTTCCGGCGCACCCGAGCCGTACGCGAACAGCACCCGGTCCCAGCCGTGGTCCTCGTGCGCCCGCGCGAGCCTGATCGTGTAGTCCTTGTCGAACGCGAGGCCGTCGCGCGGTGTCGTCTCCGACCCGTTGTTCGTGGCGGCGATCCCGAGAAACTCAACTGGCATGGCCGATTCCCCAGAGCTGGTAGTGGTTTCCTGAGCACGCGTTGAGGGAGACGCCCTTCGAGACAAGCACCGCGGCCGGTGATCGGCAACGGTGTCCACAGAGCGGGATTTGCTTGCACACGCGGGGTACCGTGGTGGTGTTCGCGTTGAGGGGCGCGGTCTGCATCTCGTTGCCCTTCAACGGAAAGACGCGCATGCGCTCACTCGTCGTCATCGGCGGCGGCCCCCGTGCCGCCGGCCTGCTCGAACGCATCGCCGCCCACGCCCCGGCGCTGGAGCTGGTCGTGCACGTGGTCGACCCGTTCCCCGCCGGAGCCGGCCGGGTGTGGCGGCACGCCCAGTCACCGTTGCTGCGGATGAACTCCATGGCCGAGGACGTGACGGTGTTCACCGACGCGAGCTTCACCGGGCTCGGCCCCGTGCGGGAGGGTCCGTCGCTGGCGCAGTGGGGTGACGTCGACCCGACCTCGTTCCCGTCGCGGCAGGTGCAGAGCGGCTACCTGGAGTGGTTCTTCCGGCACGCCGTCGCGTCGTTGCCGTCCAACGTCACCGTGCGGGAGCACCGGGCGCGGGCGGTGCGGGTCACCGGCCGCACCGTCGACCTGGACGACGGGTCGTCGCTGTCCGCCGACGTGCTCGTGCTCGCACTCGGGCACCTCGACGCCGAACCCGAACCCGAGCACCGCAAGCTCGCCGAGCACGCGTCGGCCCACGGCCTGGTCTACGTGCCGCCGCTGTACTCGGCCGACGCCGACCTGTCCGAGGTGACCGGCGACGTGCTGCTGCGCGGGTTCGGGCTGGCGTTCATCGACCTCATGGTGCTGCTGACCGAGGGCCGCGGCGGCCGGTTCACCGGCTCCGGCGCCGATCTCCGTTACGTGCCCTCGGGTGCGGAACCGCGGCTGTTCGTGGGATCGCGGCGCGGTGTGCCGTACCACTCGAAGACCGGCTACCGGTTGCAGGGCGAACGCCCGGTGCTGCCGCGGTTCTTCACGGCCGCGGCGCTGGAGGGCAGGAGCTGGGACTTCCGCACCGACGTCTGGCCGTTGATCGCCAAGGAGGTCGCCTGGGGCCACTACCACGAGCTCGGCACCGGTCACCCCGACCGGCTGCGGCTGCCGTTCGCGCAGTTCGCTGCCGCCTTCGCCGCCCTGCCCTGGTACAGCAGGGAGATGCGCGAGCTGGAGGCCCGTGCCGTCCCCGATCCGGCCGACCGCATCGACTTCGAACGCCTGGACCGCCCGCTGGCCGGCGTGACCTTCGAGACCGGCGAGGAGCTCCAGGAGCACCTGCGCTCCTACATCGCCGCCGACGTGGCCCGCCGCTCCGACCCCCGGCACAGCGCGGACCTGGGCGCGTTCCTGGCGCTGCTCTCGGTCTACGGCCAGCTCCCCGACGTGCGGCTGCGCGACGCCGACCCGTGGTGGCACGGCTACTTCAGCTACCTCGCGTCCGGCCCGCCACCCGACCGGCTGGAGGAGCTGCTCGCCCTGTCGCGGGCGGGGATCGTGCGCTTCGTGGGGGCCGACATGTGGGTCGAGGCCGTCGACGGCGCGTTCCTCGCGGGCAGCGCGACCACGCCGGAGGTGGTGCGCGCCAACGGTCTGGTGGAGGCCCGCCTGCCCGGCCACACCCTGTCCCGCACGGCCGACCCGGTGCTGAAGTCGTTGCGCGCCAACGGTGCCGTGTCCGAAGAC
This sequence comes from Nocardia sp. NRRL S-836, assembly GCF_001279525.1. Lineage (GTDB taxonomy): Bacteria > Actinomycetota > Actinomycetes > Mycobacteriales > Pseudonocardiaceae > Lentzea. The sequence continues at coordinate 28,687 of NZ_LGDY01000137.1, forward strand.
GGCGATGGCTTCGTGCGGGTGACGGCGGAGGGCCGGCTGATCGGCGAGGACGGCGCGGTGGACCCGGCCCGGTTCGCCGTCGGTCCCTACGCCGCGGGCCGCACGTTCGCGGCGTTCGCACGGCCCAACACGAACGCGCCGGCGTTCCGGCAGAACGACGTGATCGCGCGGACCGTGCTGCGGCAGCTAGGCGACTGACGTGTAGCGCCCCTGGTGCCGCACCAGGGGCGCGGCGAGGTCGGAGTGCGTGATGCCCAGCGGTTCCCCGACCAGCGCCACGTGGTCACCGACCACGATCCGCCGTGACGTCCGGCAGCGCAGCCGCACCGGCGCGTCCAGCAGCCACGGCACGCCGTCGTCGTCCGCCCTCCACCGCGTGCCCGCGCCGAACCGGTCGACACCCTTGGTGGCGAACAGATCCGCGAGGCCGGTCTGGGACGCGTCGAGCAGGTGCACGGCGAACAGCGGTGCCGTCCTCAGCACCGGCCACACCGAGGCGCCCTCGCCGATCCACACCACGACCAGCGGCGGCTCGAACGACGCCGACGTGAACGAGCTGACCGTCGTTCCGACCGGCCCGGCCGATCCCTGGGCCGTCACGATCGTGACGGCCTGCGCGTGGTGGCGCAACGCGGTGCGCAGCTGCTCCTTCACCGGACCAGCGCCTTCAGCACGTCCGAGTCCAGTGCGAAGTCGGCGGGCTGCGCGGGAAGCGCGTTCTCGTTGAGGAACAACGCCTGCGGCACCAGCGCGCCGAGCTCGGTCAGCACCGGCCGCAGGTGCACCTCGACGGCCAGCGCGTGCCGGTCCGACGCCGCGATCTGCAACGGCAGCACGACCTTGCCGCGCAACCACCCCGACGGTGCCTGGTCCAGCACCGCCTTCAGCAGCCCGGTGTAGGCGGCCTTGTACGTCGGTGTCGCCACCACGAGCACCTCGGCCGCACCCAGCTCCGTCAGCGCCGCCTTGACCGCGTCGGCGTCGGTGAACACCGCGGGCGCCAGCACGGCGGCGTCGACCACCGGCCCGTCGACGGGCACGCCCAGCACGCCCGCCAGTGCCTCGCGGAGGGTGAGCGCCGCCTGCAACGTGCGCGAGGCGGGCCGCGGGTTGCCGGCCAGAACACCGATCTGCGTCATGCCCTCAGCACAGCCGCAAGCCGGGGGACCGTCAACCCGCGTCCACCACGCGGGATCGGTTGCGCCGCTACGACACCGCGTCCGCCGCGGCCCGGCCGGCCACGCGTCCGGAGAAGATGCAGCCGCCGAGGAACGTCCCCTCCAGCGCGCGGTACCCGTGCACGCCACCGCCGCCGAACCCGGCCGCCTCGCCCGCCGCGTAGAGCCCCGGCAACGGCTGCCCGTCCTCGCCGAGCACCCGCGACGACAGGTCGGTGTGCAGGCCGCCCAGCGTCTTGCGGGTGATCACCGACAGCCGCACGGCGATCAGCGGTCCCGCCTTGGGGTCGAGCAGCCGGTGCGGCTCGACCACGCGGATCAGCTTGTCGGTCAGGAAGTGCCGGGCCGCGCGGATCGCGTTGACCTGCATGTCCTTGCCCAGCCCCGAGGTCACCTGCCGGTCGCGCTCGACGATGACCTTCTCCAGCGCCGCGGCGTCGATGCGCGAGTCGCCGGTCAGCGCGTTCATGCCGCGCGCCAGGTCCGCGACCGTGCCGGCCTGGATGAACTCCTTGGAGCGCTTGGCGAACTCCTCGACCGGCGCCACCGCACCGGGCAGCGCGCGCTTGAGCACCGCGCGGGTGTCCCTGCCGGTCAGGTCCGGGTTCTGCTCGGAGCCCGACAGCGCGAACTCCTTGCCGATGATCTTCTTGTTCAGCACGAACCACGAGTGCTCGTGGCCGTGGGAGGTGATGTGCTGCAACGCTCCCAGCGCGTCGAAGCCGGGGAACAGCGGGATCGGCAGCCGCTTGCCGTCCGCGTCGAGCCACAGCGGCGACGGGCCGGGCAGGATGCGGATGCCGTGCCGCGACCACACCGGCGCGTAGTTCGCGATGCCCTCGGGGTAGTGCCACATGCGGTCGGCGTTGATGATCGCGCCGCCGGCCTTCTGGGTGATCTCCAGCAGGTGCCCGTCGACGAAGTCCGGCACACCCGCGAGCATGAACTTCGGCGGCGTGCCCATCCGCTCCGGCCAGTTGCGCCGCACGAGGTCGTGGTTGCCGCCGATGCCACCGGACGTGACGACGACGGCCTGGGCGGACAGCGAGAAGTCACCGACGACCGTCCGCGACGACGGCTGCGCGCGTTCCACCGACGACGGCTCCAGCACCTCGCCGGACACGCCGTCGCACACGCCGTTCGTGACCGACAGCCCGGTCACCCGGTGGCGGAACCGCAGCGTCACGAGTCCTTTCGCGACACCCTCGCGCACCCGGCGCTCGAACGGCTCCACCACGCCCGGCCCGGTGCCCCAGGTGACGTGGAAGCGCGGCACCGAGTTGCCGTGCCCGTCGGACAGGTAGCCGCCGCGCTCCGCCCACTGCACGAACGGGAACCAGCGCATCCCCATGCCGTGCAGCCACGAGCGCTTCTCGCCGGCGGCGAAGTCCACATAGGCCTGCGCCCACAGCCGCGGCCAGTGGTCGCTGTCCCGGTCGAACGCCGCGGAGCCCAGCCAGTCCTGCAGCGCCAGGTCGTGGGAGTCCTTGACCCGCAGCCGGCGCTGCTCGGGGCTGTCGACCAGGAACAACCCGCCGAACGACCACCACGCCTGACCGCCGATCGACGCCTCCGGCTCCTGGTCGAGGAGGATGACCTTGCGCCCCGCGTCGGCGAGCTCCGCTGTCGCGACGAGACCAGCGAGGCCCGCGCCGACGACGATGACATCCGCGTCATGTGCCATCGGGCGAGTCTAGATCCACCGCTGGTGGGGCACGAGACCTGAATCAAGTTCACTTTATGGTGGGGTAGGACGATGAGCTTCCGGCCGGCTTCCGAAGTCGGTTTCACCACGAAGAGCACGCGTTTCGTCGCGCCGGGGTCGGTGACGAACGGCGAGTTCGGCCTGTTCGAGTGGCGGATGGGCCCGCGTCAGCCCGGTGCCCGCCCGCACGCGTTCCGCAACGACTCCGACGCCGACGTTCGCATGCTGATCCTCTTCTCGCCCGGCATCGCGCGCGAGAACTTCTTCCTGGAGGTCGGCGCGGCCAAGGACCTGTCACCGGAAGACCTGAAAGCGTTTTACGAACGGCACGACCAGTACAACCTGTGAAGTGCGGTGCCCTGGGGGGAAGGGCACCGCACTTTCCGGATGCCGCCGACCGCCACTACCGGTGAGGGGGGTTTCCGGTGTGCCGGCCGACGGCGGGTTGACCGCGGCGCGAGCGCACAACGCCTGCGGAAAGGCTTTTCCGGCCTGGGGGTGCCGGATCGCCCTGGCGCGGACTCAAGCGTCCGCGGCCAACCACATTGTTGAACGTACAACCGGGGGCACGTGTTCCGGTCGCGTTTCAATGTGACCGGGCTCAAATCCTTCAGGTTCCCTTCAGGTTGTTCGCGGGTACGTCACCGGATGTGACTGCAGAACTTCCGACGATCACGGACGTCGCCGAGCTGGTGGGCCTGCTCGGTGACGACGTCTACGTGCGCTGGTCCAAGGGCCCGGACGCGGACGCCGCCTCGACCTCCCGCGACTCGCTGACCGGGGTCGAGCTGCCGGGCCTGTCGGCCAGCCCGCTGCGCGTGGAGCCCTGGTGGGGGGACCGCCCGCGCGAGCTGTGGGTCGCTCGCCGGCTGTACGACTACCGCCACCTGCGCGACCTGCGCGGGGCGGACGTGCGGGCCTGGGTGCTGCGCGGCGAGGAGGTCGGCCGGGGCCCGGACAACGAGCCGCTGGTGCGCTGCCAGGAGCCCGTGGCGTGGGTCGACGACAGCGTGCTCACGGCCTGTGAGGCCCTCGTCGCCGCTCAGCGTTCACCCGAATGGGGCCCGTTGGACCGGTCTAGCTCAGGTCGTTGAGCCGTTTCTCCGCAGCCTTGCGCGCCTTTTCGGCCGCCGCCGTGACCCGCTTGGCGTCCTCCAGTCGTTCCGCCGCCCGGTCGAACGCCCGTTGCGCCGCCAGCTGGTCGGCCTGCGCCTCCCCGAGGGTCTGCTCCGCCTCGTCCAGCGCCTGCTGGGCCTCCGCGCGCTTGCGCTCCTGCCGCTCCCGCCGCTTGCGGGCCAGCGCGTCCTCACCGTCGTCCTGAGCGGGCTCCGGCACGGGCACCGCGAACCCGAACCCCGAGTACTCCAGCCCCTTCGTCAGGTGCCCTTCGCGCACCTGCTCGGCCGACTCCGGGTCCGACATGGCCGCGGTGAGCGTGTTGCGCACCTGCGTGACCGCGTCGTCGGTGATCGGCCCGGTCAGCTCCAGGGTCCGGTAGACCAGCGCCTCCAGCAGCTCCTTGCGCTTGCGTCCCAGCTCCCGCATGGTCAGCTGCGCCGTGGACAGCCCCAGCGCCTCCCGCAGCGCCGGTGGGGCGTCCCGCACCAGCCGGTTCACCGCCCACGCGCCCACCGTGGGCTTGCGCAGGTCGGCGATGGCCTTCGCGAGGTCCTTGTCGTCCGCCTGCTTGGCCGCGGCGTTCCTGGCCGCGGTGAACTCCTTCGGCGTCAGCCCGTAGAGCTCGTCGGCGACCGGCTTGAGGTCCATGGCGGCAAGGTAGCGCTTGATCAGCCGTCAGTCGTGCCGAACGACCCGACGCCGTGCCCCGCCGCATGAACCGGGCGAATCCGGTACACCTGGAGGGGAGATGCACACCAGGTGGAGATGGGTTCTCTTCGGGCTCGGCGCCGCGGTCGCCGCGTGCGGACCGGTCGCTGCGGCGGGCGGCCCGTGGTACGGCTACGTCTTCGGCGGCCTGTGGTTCCTCATGGGCGCAACCGTCGCGTGGCGCAGCTTCGGCATGGGCACGAAGCTCACCGAGCAGGGCATCCAGTCGCACGGCATCGACCACGTCAGCGCCATCCAGTGGTGCGACGTGCAGGCGATCGAACCGGAGCGCAGGCGCAACCTGGTCGTGTTCCACACCATCGCGCCCGCGGTGCAGGCGGCGGGCCGGAAACGCGCGCTGTCCGAGCTGTCGTTGCTGTCGGTCAAGAAGGACGCCGTGCCCGAACGGACCCTCAAGCAGATCGCCGAGCTCGAAAAGGCGCTCGCCGAACACCGCGCCGGTTGCACGGCGTGCGGAGCGCAGCCGAAAGCGCCGGAACAGCGGGGCCTGGTGGCCCGACTCCGCCGCGCGATTTCTCGGAAACAACATCGCTCCGCGCGGTGATCCCGTTACACGCCAAGCGCATTCACCGTTGACAGACGCTTGACATTCCCCTCCATCAGCTCTTGACTAAAAGGCATCTGCTCGTTCCACGGCTGAAATGAAACGCGCAGCACCTCAAGCGTGCCACCGCAAGACGCCGAACAGTCCAATGTGGAACTCGACAATGCTCCACTGAACCTATTGCCCACCGCTGTGGGAAGAGATGTGCTTCCACACACTCTTTACCCCACGAAGGGCACATGCGCCGTGAAGAACTGGAGACGCCGCACCGGAACGGTCTTGTTGACCGCGGTGCTGGGCACTGCCGGGCTCGGCTTCGCCGCCACCCCCGCTGCCACCGCGCAGCAGCAGAACCCGACGACCGAGGCTCCCAAGCAGCTCGACAAGACCGACCGCGAGCTGGTCGACAAGGCCGCCGCCGAGGGCAAGCCGACGGTCGACCTGCTGGTCGCCGCCGAGAACGGCAAGACCGACGCCGCCGTCAGCGAGCTGAAGGCGCTCGGCGCCACGGTCCAGAAGACCGAGAAGGACGTCGACTACGTCAAGGTGACCATCCCGCGTGACAACGCGGAGAAGGCCGCCAAGCTGGCGTCCGTCAGCACGGTGGACGTCGACGGGCTGATCCAGCTCGACGACCCGCGGCCGCAGGGCATGGAGCAGCCGGCCCCGCAGAAGGCACCGGACGCGTCGACCCCGCGCACCAACCCGTACATGCCGACGCAGGACACGCAGGCGGCGCAGTTCGCCACCGCGCACCCGAAGTGGGACGGCCGCGGCACCACGATCGCCGTGATCGACTCGGGCATCGACCTCGACACGCCCTCGCTGCAGACGACCAGCACCGGTGAGCGCAAGATCATCGACTGGTACAACGCGAACGCCACGAACTCCGGCGACGGCACCTGGGTCACCATGACCAAGACCGGCCGCGTCGGCAAGTTCACCGACGGCGGCCGCGAGTGGACCGCGCCCGCGACCGGCGGCCCGTACTCGTTCGGCCTCTTCCGCGAGACGGCGCAGGACCTCGGCACCGCGGCCAGTGAGACCGGCGGCGACATCAACCGCGACGGCGACCGCGCCGACGCGTTCGGTGTCATCCAGGACATCACGACGAAGGAAGTCTTCGTCGACACCGACGGCGACGGCGACTTCACCAACAACGCCCGCATGATCGACTACAAGGTCAAGAAGGACGTCGGCTACTTCGGCACCGACAACCCCGCGACCCCCGTCGTCGACCGCGTCGCGTTCGTCGTGCAGACCGACCGCTCGGTCTACGACAACGCGGGCACGCCGTACGTCAACCTCGGCATCGCGGGCGCCGCGCACGGCACCCACGTCGCCGGCATCACCTCGGCGCACAAGCTGTTCGACGGCAAGATGGCCGGTGCCGCGCCCGGTGCGAAGCTGATGGCCATCAAGGCCTGCCTCTCCACCCCGTCGTGCACCAGCTCCGGCCTCATCGACGGTGTCCTCTACGCCGCGCGCAACGGCGCCGACGTCGTGAACATCTCCATCGGTGGCCTCCCGGCGCTCAACGACGGCAACAACGCGCGCGCCGAGCTCTACAACCGCACCATCAACGAGTACAACGTCCAGCTGTTCATCTCGGCGGGCAACTCGGGTGCGGGCGCGAACACCGTCGGTGACCCCTCGGTCGCGACGGACGCCGTGAGCGTCGGCTCGTACATCACCAAGGAGACCTGGCTCTCCAACTACGGCTCGAAGACCGAGCAGAAGCAGGGCCTGCACGGCTTCTCGTCGCGCGGTCCCGCCGAGGACGGCGGCTTCAAGCCGAACATCATCGCCCCCGGCTCGGCGATCTCCACCACGCCGCGCTGGCAGGCCCCCGGTCCCGTGGCGGGCACCTACGCCCTCCCGGCCGGCTACGCGATGTTCAACGGCACCTCGATGGCCGCCCCGCAGGCGACCGGTGCCGCCGCGCTGCTCGTGAGCGCCTACAAGGCCGAGCACAACGGTGAGCGTCCGACCAGCGCCGAGCTGCGGTACGCGATCCAGCGCAGCGCCACGTTCGTCAAGACCCTCGGCGCCTACGAGCAGGGCGCAGGCCTGTTCAACACCAACGCCGCGTGGTCCCTGCTGGACAAGCACGGCAAGCCGAACAAGCTCAAGGTCTCCGTGCCGGTCAACACCGTCCTCAGCGGACTGCTGGCCACCCCGAACGTCGGTGTCGGCATCCACGACCGCGAGGGCGTGACCGTCGGCCAGGAGTACACCCGCGTCTACACCCTCACCCGCACCACCGGTGAGGACCACGTCGAGGGCTGGCGCGTCACCTGGAAGGGCGACGACGGCACGTTCCGCGCCGACGGCTGGGTGTTCCTGCCGCTGAACACGCCGGTGCAGTTCCCGGTCACGGTCAAGGCCAAGACCGCAGGCGTGCACAGCGCCGTGCTGCAGCTCGACGACGTGGAGACCCCCGGCGTCGACGTGCAGACCCTGAACACCGTGTTCGCGGCACAGAAGTTCAGCGCCGCCAACAAGTTCGCGGTCACCAAGTCGGGCACCATCGCCCGCAACCAGTCGACCAGCCTCTTCGTGGACGTGCCCAAGGGCACGAGCGCGCTGAAGGTCGACATGACCGCCGGTGGCACCGAGGCCGGCAAGGGCCAGGTCCGCTTCCTGCGCTACACCCCGCAGGGCGTCGGCTTCGACTCCAACACCTCGACGAACTGCTACAACCCGGACGCGGGCGCCGGCTGTGCCGGTGGCAGCCCCACCAGCCGCACGGTGACCAACCCGATGGCCGGTGTCTGGGAGATCGTCGTCGAGGCCCGCCGCACGTCCGACGCCGACGTGGCGCCGTACTCGGTGACCGCCTCCGTGCTGGGCACGTCGATCAGCCCGAACCCGGACGTCATCGCGTCCGCGGCCCTCGGCACGCCGGTGCAGCGCAGCTACACCGTCACGAACACGCAGGCCGTGTTCAACGGCCGCCTCGCCGCCGGTGCGGTGGGCAGCGCGAAGCAGGACCGCCCGACGATCGCCAACCTGGAGACCAAGTTCTACGACATCCAGGTCCAGCCGGGCTCGTCGCAGCTCACGGCCACCATCGGCAACACCGCCGACCTGGCCGCCGACCTCGACCTGACCGTGCTGAACTGCACCACGGGCACGTGCGTGGCCGCCGGTTCGTCGGCGGACGCGGACTCCGAGGAGTCGGTGACGCTCGCCAACCCGGCCGCCGGTCTGTGGCGCGTCCAGGTCGACGGCTACTCGGTGCCCTCGGGCACCACGGCGTACGACTACTTCGACGTCTACACCTCGGCCGCGCTGGGCACGCTCACCGTGTCCGACAGCAACGCCGACCGCGCCGCCGGTGCGTCGTGGAACGCCACGGGCGTCATCACGCCGCTCAGCCAGCCGGGTGCCGGCCGCGTCCTGCGCGGTGAGCTCGAGGTGCGCACGGCGGACGAGAACGTCGTCGGCCGCGGTGCCGTGATCGTCCAGTCGGTCAGCTGACACACCGCTGAACGACCAGGGAAGCCCCAGGACCCACGTGGTCCTGGGGCTTCCTACGGTTCGGGGAGCCGGTTGCCGAGCGGTTCGTCCACATCCACTTTGGACACACCGGTGATCCGGTACGCGTCCTCCACCTTGTCGACCGGCATCTCGGCCCGCAGGTAACCGATCCTGGGATCACGCGCCTCGACGGCCGCGCCCAGCGCCACCAGCGCCCGCTCGACCTCCTCGTCGCGTCCCGGCTGCACGGAGATCATCAGTGGCACGGTGGGGTGGCCGTCGCGCTTCGCCTGCTCGATCCGGTTCTTGTCCGGCACTGCTGAGGACACGGTCGGCACCTCCGCCAACGACACGGCTGGAACCCCGTTCGTACCACAGCCACCGAGAGCCAGCGCGCAAAACGCGACGGCGAGCGGTCTTCTCATGTGCCTAGGACGGAACGGCCTCCGCGAGCGGTTGCATCCGCGTCTCGGGCACCACGAACATCATCACGACCACCGCCGCCACCACCAGCACGCCGATCACCGCGAACGTCCAGGCCAGCCCCAGCAACGGCCACAGCAGCGCTCCGAACAGGACCGGCACGAACCCCGCCCCGACCCGGCTGACCGTCGACGCCCAGCCGAACCCGCTGGCCCGCAGGTGCGTCGGGTAGAGCTCCGGCGCGAACGCGTACAGCGCCGGGACCGTAACCTGGATCAGCATCCCGAAGACCGTGATCCACGTCTTCGCGGCCCCGCCCACGTCGAGCTGCACCGCGAACAGCACCAGCGCGGCCGCCGCCAGCGGGGCGCTGACCGCGATCACCCACTTGCGCCCGAACACGTCCACGAGCCACGCGCTGACCAGCGCGCTCACGATGCCCACCGCCACCGTCAGCGTCGTGACCATGAACGCCGCGTACGTGCCGTAGCCCTGCGCCTTCAGGATCGTCGGCAGCCACGTGACGGCGCCGTAGTAGAGCAGGAACACCGCGAGGAACAGCACCCACAGCGCCGCCGTGCGCTTCGGGTCGTACCGCCAGATGTCCTTGAGCTGCGTGACCATCGCCCTGGCCGACAGCCGCTGCACCTGCTGCGGCTCCGGCAGCCGCCACTCCTCGCGCGGCGCGCCCGTCCTCGCGACGAGGTCGTCGACGACCTTCTTGGCCTCCGCCGGCTTGCCCTTGGCCACGAGGAACATCGGCGACTCGGGCACCGCCCGCCGGATCCAGAACAGCAGCAGTGCCGGCAGCACCATCGTGAGCATCAGCACCCGCCAGCTGCCCAGCCCGGTCAGGAACGCCGCCGTGAGCCCGCACAGCGTCGCCCCGAGCGGCCAGAACGCGTCCATCGCCGCCAGCACCCGCCCCCGCACCTTCGCCGGCGTGAACTCGCCGACCAGCGCATAGTCGACCGGGATGCACCCGCCGAGCCCCACCCCGGCCAGGAACCGGAACACGCAGAACGTGACGAAGTCCGGCGACGCCGCGCCCGCGACCGTGAACACGGAGAACATCAGGATGGTGAGGCTGAACGCCTTCTTGCGGCCGATGGTGTCCGCGACCGCACCCCACGCGAACGCCCCGACCGCCATGCCGATCAGGTTCGCCGTGCCGACCCAGCCCCGTTCGGCCAGGCTGAGCCCCCACTCGGCGCTGACCAGCGGGATCAGGAAGGCGTTGAGCGTCACGTCCCACGCGTCGAACAGGAACCCGAGCCCGCCGATCACGAAGATCGTGCCCTGCGCGCGCCACCGCCACGGCAGCCCCTGAACGACCTGGTCACCGGTTTTCATGCGTCCAGTGTGGTGGATCTCCCCGCGGTGGTCGCGCCGGATTCACCGTGTTTTCGTCAGCGCCGTGCAGCTTGGGGCATCGCGGACGCTACTTGGGCCCCGCAAACGCTTGCTCCCGCTGCGCGCCGTCCAGGCTCTCCCCGAACACCCGCGCGTCGGTGTGCTGGTCGCTCTGCGGCCGCACCCGCTTGACCCCGCTGACCGCACGGGTCCTGATCTGCGGCAACGCACTGTCGTGCTGCCGCTGCACCCAGTCGACCAGGTGCTCCCGCACCAGGCACCGCAGGTCCCAGAGCTTGCCCGCGTCCGCCGCACTGACCAGCGCCCTGACCCGCACGAACCCCTGCGTGGCCTGGGTGACCTGCAACACCGACACCCGCCCGTCCCACAGGTCGCTGCCCTCCAGCATGGACCGCATCTCGTGCCGCATCGCCTCGACCGGCACCGTCCAGTCCAGGTCCATCTCCACGGTGCCGAGCAACGCCGACTGCGTCCGCGTCCAGTTCTCGAACGGCGTCTTCAAGAAGTACGAGGTCGGCAACACCAGCCGCCGGTCGTCCCACAGGTGCAGCACCACGTACGTCAACGTGATGTCCTCGACCCGCCCCCACTCACCTTCGACCACCACGACGTCATCGAGCCGCACCGCATCGCTGAACGCGATCTGCAACCCCGAGATCAGGTTGCCCAGCAACGACTGCGCCGAGAACGCCGCCACCGCACCGATCACAGCCGCCGACGCCAGCACCGTCGACCCCACGGCCCGCGCACCGGGGAACGTCATGAGGATCGCCCCCACCGCCAGCACCCCGATGACCACCAGCACCAGCCGCCTGACCAGCGTGATCTGCGTGTGCACCCGCCGCGCGTGCCGGTTGTCCGTGACATCGGTCCGAATCCGCGACAGCGAGACGTCCACAAGGGTGCTGATGAACGCCGACAGCAACCACGCCCCGGCCAGGATCAACGCGATCCCCAACGCGTGCAGCGTGATGGGAGCGTCAACGGGGTAGACGCTCAGGCTTATCTGCGCGGCCAGCAACGCCCCGAACAACTGCCCAGGCCGGTACATCTTGCCGCTGTGCGTGAACCGGCGCACCAACCGGTGCACCACCTCCACCACCAGCAACGCGAAGACCACCGAACAGCCGAGCACAACGAACAGCACTACTACTCCTCCTCCTGTTCCGATTCGGTTACCCGGCGGCCCGCGACGGGGACACCATGAGCCATCTCACTCGGACGGGTGAACGTTGTCCGGATCTGGCCGTGGGGGCGTCTGTTGGTTGTCCGGAAGGGAGGGTGCTGATCGTCCGCAATAGAAGGAAACGCGGGTGGGGCGCGGCGAGTGGCTGGGACGCGGCTTCCGTCGGCCCGTGGTGGCTCGGGATGGTGTCGGCTGCCGGTCGTGGTAGGTGGCGGTGCCGGGAGGTGGATGGGCCGTGCGGGCCTGGCTGTCGCGCCCGCGCGCCGTGGCCGCCCAGGCGCCGCGGCACGCCCGCGCGCAGGGCCTGCCCACGTGCCGTGCCTGCCCACGTGCCGTGCCTGCCCACGTGCCGTGCCTGCCCACGTGCCGTGCCTGCCCACGTGCCGTGCCTGCCCACGTGC
>NZ_LGDY01000138.1 GCF_001279525.1 Nocardia sp. NRRL S-836
CGCAAAACGCTCGGCTGGGACAACCCAGCCGAGCGCCTCGCTAAGCTCCTGGTCAAAGCCAGTTGATCACTTCTGTTGCAACGACCCCTTGAAAGCGCCCAGTTCACGGGGGCTTTTCGTTTGCCCGGACGCTCGGGTGGCGCCTGCGCAGGCTGCTGCCGCGCGTGGCTACTGCGCGTCGTCCAGCCCGATGGCGAACGCCGCCTCGTCGTCGCGCTTCGAGTAGCTGCGGAACGCGATGTGCGTGTCGGTGTTCAGCACCCCCGCGACCTTGCTGATCTTGCCGGGCACCAGCGCGGCGAGGTCCTCGTGCTTGCTGACCTTGACCAGCGCGATCAGGTCCACGTCACCGGCACACGAGTACACCTCCGTGACTCCGTCGATGTCGGCGATCTCCTGCGCGGCCTCGGGAATGCGTTCGGCGGCGGCCTGGATCAGCACGATGGCGGTGACCACGGCGTCCTCCTCGGGGTCTCGGCACGGGTGACTTGAGCCCCCGTAGTCTGCCCTACCCGCTGATCGCGGGCGTGAGGACATCGCTCGCCCCGCTCATGCGGGGCTCATGAACTCCAGCCGGTTGCCCACGTTGTCGAACGTGTGGAACCGCCGGAAAGCCGGGAAGTTCTCGTCCCACACCACCTCGACCCCCGCCGCGGCCAGCCGCTCCGCCACCGCCTCCAGATCGTCCACGAGGATCCCCGGATGCGCCTTGCGCGCCGGCCGGAAGTCCGCCTCGACACCGAGGTGCAGCTCCAGCGCCCCCGCCCGCACCCACAACCCACCCCTGGCCGCGAGCGCGGGCGGCTTCGCGATCTCCTCCATGCCGAGCACGCCGACGTAGAACGCGCGGCACCCGTCTTCGGAGCCTGCCGGGATGGCCAGCTGGACGTGGTGCAGGGCGTAGCCGTGGTCGCTCATGATCGCGATTGTGCGCCTGGAGGGGCGTGCTCGGTGGTGAGTCGGGCGGAACGGGTCTCTTTCCGGGCAGTTCGCGGGTGCTCGGGGGTGTGTCACGAGCAGCACTGTCGCCGGTGCGCTCGCCCGCCCAGCCGGGTCGGCTCGCCTACCTGACGCTCGCCTGCCCGCTTGCCAGCCCGAACCCGCCTGCCCGCCTGCCTGGTCCGGCTTCATCGTCCAGCCGACTGGGCCGCCGGCCCGGCTGCCCCTTTCGGCCTCACCACAGACTCGGCCGCTGGCCCATCGCTCCTCCAGCCTGGATACCGGCTGAGCCACTTGCTCTCCGGCCACCCCGCAGTCCTGCTCGCCTCTGTCGCTCGCTCACCTCCCGCTGATCCCGGTCGCCCGTTCGATGCACCCACCGCTGTCGCCAGCGGTCCAGCTCCTGAGGTGCGCCCGCCGTCGCCAGCGGTCCAGCTCCTGGGGCGCCCCCGCTGCCGCCGCCGGCGGTTCAACCCCTGGCGTGCGCCCGCCGCCATCGCCAGCCGCCCCCTCGCGGACAGCCGGGTCAGTGCCAGCGGTCGGTCAGCGGGCGCGCGCTGGAGGCTTGCTCGGCCCACGGCAGCCACGCCGCCGCCGCGCCGGCGGGGGAGGACCAGGGTTCGTCCGCGTACACCAGGCGGGTGCCGGGCTGGTCCAGCCAGCGCAGGACCACGCCGGTCTCCTCGGGTGGGGCGCCGCGCAGCGGGCCTGCCGTGGGCATGACCGTCTCCGCCGAGGCGACCAGGGCGTCGACCACCGGCATCGGGCGGGTGCCGCGGCGGGCGACACCGGCGGAGGCCAGGCGGCCGTAGCGGACGACCGAGAACTCCCAGCCGCCGTCGCGGTCCGGGCGGGCGGCCACGAGTTGCGGCAGGGCGGCCAGGGCGGCGAGGCGTTGGGCGCGGTCGAGGGAGCGGACGAGGCCCGCCAGGCGGTCGCGGCGGGAGGCGGCCTCCTCGAAGCGTTCGGCCGTGGCCAGTGAGCCCAGCTGCGCCACGAGACCGCGTAACGGGTCGGCGCTGCGGCCGACGACCAGGTCGCGCACCGCCACGACCGCGGGGGAGTACTCCTCCACGGTCTGCCGGCCGGCGCAGGGGGCCTGGCAGCGGCCGAGCTCGGCCAGGGCGCACGGCGAGGCGCGCTGGTTCGTCGCCGGGATCTTGATCGTGCACGACCGCAGCGGCACGGCGTCGAGCAGCGCGTCCGCCACCGACTCGGCCGCGCGGCGGGTGCGGAACGGGCCCAGGGCGCCGTCGCGTGGGGTGCGGACCAGCGACAGCCGGGGGAACGGCTCGTCGGTCAGCACCAGCCACCACGCGTGGTGCGGGTTCTTCGACCTCCTGTTGTACGCGGGGCGGTGTGCGCGCAGCAGCCGCAGCTCGCGCACCTCGGCCTCCAGCGAATGAGCGCACTCGACGGCGTCGACCCGCACCGCGAGCGCCACCATCTCGCGCAGCCGGCGTCTGCCCTCGCTCGCCGTGAAGTACTGCCGCACCCGCCGCCGCAGGTCTGACGCCGTGCCGACGTACAGCACCTCCTCCTTGGGCCCGCGGAAGAGGTAGACGCCGGGCGTCGACGGCAGGTGTGCGGCGAGCGAGCGCTTGCGGCGTTGCTCCGGCGTCACCTCCGGCAGGTAGGCCAGCAGCTCCTCCAGCGAGTGCACGCCCACGTTGCCCACGCGCTCCAGCAACGCGTGCAGCACCTCGACCGTCGCACGGGCGTCGGCCAACGCCCGGTGGGTCGGCCGCGTCTGCGTGTGGAACAGGTCGGCCAGCGCCGACAACCGGCACGACGGCGCCTCGTCGCGGCTCAGCACCCGCCGCGCCAGCCGCACCGTGCACACCACCGGCGGTTTCGGCCACCGGTAGCCGTACCGCTCGCACGCCGCCTTCAGGAACCCCACGTCGAACCCGGAGTTGTGTGCCACGAGCACCGCCCCGGCCGCGAACTCCAGGAACGCGGGCAGCACCGTCTGCAGCCGCGGCGCGCCGGTCACCATCAGCTGCGTGATCCCGGTCAGCTGCGCGATCTGCGGTGAGATGCCGCGCTCCGGGTCGACGAGCGTGGCGAACTCGCCGATCACCTCGCCGGCGCGCACCTTCACCGCGCCGATCTCGGTGACGGCGTCCTGCTCGGCACTCCCACCCGTCGTCTCCAGGTCGAAGACGACGAACGTCGTGTCGCGCAGCGGGGTCCCCAGCTCGTCGAAGGACAGTTGACCGGTCACTCGGCTGACGTTAGCGACGGGGTCTGACAATTTTTGGAGCTAGCCTCACTGGTGTGCGGATCACGCTCCTGGGACCTTCCGGACTGCCCCTCAGCATCCGTCAACGTTCGCTGCTCGCCGCACTGGCCCTGCAACCCGGCCACGTGGTGCGGTCGGAGCGACTGATCGAGTCGATGTGGGGTGCCGACGAGAAGCCCAAGCACGTCAACGCGTTGCACCAGCAGGTCTTCCGGCTCCGGCAGGCGCTGGACGGCATCGTGGTCTCCACCCGCGCCGACGGCTACGTGCTGGAGGCCCGGCCCGACGACGTTGATCTGCATCACTTCCGCCAGCTCGTCGCGAACGCGCGCGCTCTGGACGATGACGCGGCAGCGGCCCGTCTGTTCGAAGCGGCTCTGGAGCTGTGGCAGGAGGAACCGCTCGCCGACCTGCCCGCTGCCCCGCCGTGGAGCGACGTCCGCGCGGCACTGGAGGAAGAACGGCTGGAGGTCGTCGAGGACCGCCTGGAACGCCGGCTGCGCCTGGGCGAGGACGTCTCCGTCGAGCTGAACGACCTGATCGACCGCTATCCGCACCGGCAACGGCCACGCGAGCTGCGCGGCGTCGCGCCGGAGCCGACCCAGCGAGTCGTGCCGCACCAGCTCCCCGCGGACCTGCCGAACTTCACCGGCCGTGCGTCCGCGTTGGCCGAACTGGGCGCTATCGGCCGTACGGTCGTCATCACCGCGATAGACGGCACGGCAGGTGTCGGCAAAACGGCGCTGGCGTTGCACCACGCGCACACGGTCGCCGAGCAGTTCCCCGACGGCCAGCTCTACGCGAACCTGCGCGGCTTCGACCCCGACACACCGCCGTTGCCGCCCGGTGACGTGCTGGCGCGGTTCCTGCGCGCGCTGGGCATCGCGGGGCCGCGCCTCCCGCAGCAGCTGGACCAGCAGAGCGAGCTGTACCGGATGCTGTTGCGGGACAGGCGGATGCTCGTCGTGCTGGACAACGCCGCGACCGCGGCCCAGGTCGTCCCGCTGCTGCCCGACGGCGAGGGCTGCCGGGTCGTGATCACCAGCCGCAACCGGCTCACCGGCCTCGACGCGTGGCCGCTGCTGCTGGACGTCATGGCGCCGGAGGAGGCCGTCGCGTTGCTGCGCGGCATGCTCGGCGACGCACCGGAGCTGCCGGAACTGGCCCGGTTGTGCGGCTACCTGCCGCTCGCGCTGCGGATCGCGGCGGCGAACGTCACAGGCTCGGTCGCGGATCTCGTGGAGGAGCTGCGCGAGGAAGAGGGCAGGCTCGCGGCGTTGAAGGTGGACGACGACGAACGTCTCGCCGTTCGCGCCGCATTGGACCTCTCGTTCCGTTCGCTCCCCGCAGCAGCACAGGAGTTGTTCAGGCGGTTGGGCGCTGTCGCCGGGCACGACTTCACCGCGGAGGTGGCAGGTCTGCTCGGCACCGGCCTCGACCAGCTGGTCACGGCCAACCTCGTGGAACGCCAAGGCGACCGCTACCACCTGCACGACCTGGTGCGCCTCTACGCGCGTGACCTGCTGACACAGGAGGAGACGGACGCGCTCCGCACACGGCTCGCGTTGTGGCACAGCGGCTCCGCGGCCAGTGCCTCGCGCCTGTGCTACGTCGCCGACGACGTGCTGTTCGAGCCCGTGGACGGCCGGACGTTCGAGACGGCGGCGGAGGCCCTGGCGTGGCTGGACGCGGAGAAGGCGAACCTGGTGGCGGTCGCGGCCACGGGCCCGTCGGCGTGGCGGCTGGCCGACGCGATGCACAACTTCTTCTCCGCACGCCGTGATCACGAGAGCTGGACCGTGGTGCGCGAGGCCGGCCTTGCGTCCGCACGGCAAGAGGGAGAGACACGCGGCGAGGCAGCGGTACTCGCGAGCGAGGCCATCGCACGGATGTACTCGGGTCGTTCCAGCGAAGCGCTGGTGTTCGTGCAACAGGCGCTCGATCTGGCCGAACGCGAGGACTGGCATGCGGGCACACTGCGGTTCCTGACCGTTCTCGGGCACGTGTGCCGTGAGGTCGGCGACATGGACCGCGCCGCCGAGAGCTACCTGAAGGTCGCCGAGCTCAGCCACGAGACGGGCCAGCTGCGGCGGGAGGCGCACGCGTTGTCGCAGCTCGGGTCCACGTGCTGGATGCGGGGCCGGCTGCGCGACGCCGAGGCGCACCACCGGCGCTCGTTCGCGCTCTACCAGCAGATCGGCGTCAAGAACGGGCGTCCGCTCGCCGAGCTCGGCTGCGCGCTGCGCGACCTGGGACGGCTGGACGAGGCGCTGGTCGCGTTCGAGCAGTCGCTGGTGGAGATCAGGGCGCTGGGCCAGCGCGGCCTGGAGTCCTACCTGCTCGACGACGTCTCGGCGGCGCACCGCGAGGCGGGCCGGTTCGACCTGGCGGTCGAGGCCGGGCGCGAGGCGTTGCGGATCGCCCTCGAAGTGAACGACCCCGGTGGCGAGGTGGACGCACGGCACAGCATCGGCGCCGTGCTGCTGCGGCTCGGCGAACCGGGCGCAGAGGAGGAGTACCGGCGTGCGGTGTCCGTTGCCCAACGCATCGGCTACCGGCACGGAGAAGCACAGGCGCTCGCAGGTCTCGGACGTGCAACGGGTCGCGCCGAACACCTGCACCAGGCGCTGGTCATGGCACGTGAGCACGGATACGGCCTGATCGAGGGCACGGCGCTGACGGCGCTGGCCGCGTTGCATCTTCCGGGTGATCTCGACCGCGCGCTGAAGTTCGCTCAAGACGCCGTTGACCTGCATCGACGCAACGGCTGCCGACTCGGTGAAGCCCGTTCACTGCTGGTGCTCGGGCATGGTAGGGAAGGCGCGTGGGAGCAGGCACTGGAGATCTTCTCCGAAGTCGGTGCCCCCGAGGCCGCAGATGTCCGTGCGCTGCTCAAGCGCGGGGGCTCTAGCCTGTAGCGGTGCCAGACCCGATGCCCGAGCCGCAGTACGACCCGCCCGCCGACGAGGTGGGTGAGTCCACTGTGGACTGGGCCGCTCTGCCGGAGCCGTTGCGGGGGCGGCTCGCGGAGCTCGGCGCGGACGCGCTGGGGGAGATGGCGAAGGTCGACGTGCCGCAGCACCTGCGGCCGGTGGCGCGGTTCGCGCCGACCAAGCGCGCCCGGCTCGGTGGCGCCCAGGTGGTGGCGGGACTGCGCGACTCGGCGAACTTCCGCACCGCCGTCGTGGAGTGGCTGCGCAAGAACCGGCCCTCGACGCTGGAGGTGACCTCGCCGGACCCGGTGACGGCCGCCGCGGCGGCGGTGCTGACCGGCGACGAGGTCGCGCCGCACTACGTGGAGCTGGTGGCACGGCGGGTCGGCGACGCGACGCTGCGGGCCGAGCGGGACGCGGCGGTGGCGCGCGCGGAACGGCTGGAGGCCGACCTCGAACGGCTGCGCGCCGAACGCAGCCAGCTCGACGGCGCGGCCGAACGCGTGCGCGCGGACGCCGAGGTCGAGCTGGAACGGCTGCGCAAGCGGTTGCGCGAGCAGGGCGTGAAGCTGCGGGAGGCCAAGGACGCGGCCCTGGCGGCGGCGGCCGAGGTCGACCGCGTGCGGGAACGCACGGCCGAGGAGGTCAAGCGGCTCACCGCGGAGCGCGACCGGGAACGGGAGCGCGCCGAGACTGAGCGGGGCAAGGCGCAGCGGGCGATCGCGGACGCCGAGGTGGCGCGGCAGTCGGCGCGTGAGGCCCGGCAGGCGGACGAGGTGCGGCTCGCGCTGCTCGTGGACACGCTCGACGGCGCCGTGACGGGGCTGCGGCGGGAGCTGGCGCTGGGCGGCACCGGGCCACGGCCGGCGGACCTCGTGCGGGGCGCTTCGGCGTCGCAGGGTGCGGTCGGACGCGTGGAGGACCCGGCGGCGCTGGACCGGCTGCTGGCGTTGCCGGCGGTGCACCTCGTGGTGGACGGCTACAACGTCACCAAGACCGGTTACCCAGAGCTGTCGTTGTCGGACCAACGGGATCGGCTCGTGCACCAGCTCGCGGTGCTCGCCGCGCGCACGGGTGCCGAGGTGACGCTGGTGTTCGACGGCGCCGGAGTGGTCGCCGTGCCCGCGGCGGCCCCTCGTGGCGTGCGGGTGCTCTTCAGCGATCCCGGTGTTCTCGCTGATGACGTCATCCGCGCGTTGGTCACCGCCGAGCCGGAGGGACGTCCGGTGGTGGTGGTGACGTCCGACCGCGCGGTCGCCGACTCGGTGCGGCGGCGGGGTGCGCACCCGGTGCCGTCCGCGGTGTTGCTGGCCCGCCTCGGTCGCGTTTAGTCACGCGGTAGCCTGCTCGCGTCGATCTTGGAACTGTGTGACGCGAAGGGGATCGGCGACGTGCTGTCGCGCAAGCTCACCCGCGGTGTCCTGGTTGTCGTGCTGCTCTTCTCCACCGCCCCGGCGGTGTCGCTGGCCGCGCAGCCCGCCGATCCCGCCCGCGGGTACGCCGAGCTGACCGAGCAGGCGACCAGGTTGAACGAAGAGGTGCTGCGCGCCCAGGAGGACCTGGTGCTGCGCAGGGCCGAGCTCGAACGCGCGACAGCGGACGTCGCGGCGGCGCAGCAGGTCGAACGGCAGGCGAAGGCCGACGAGGAGGGGTTCCGCGGCCAGGTCGACCTGCTGACCGAGGCGTCGTTCGAGGGCGCGCGGTTCAACCAGCTGTCGGCGCTGCTCGTGGCCGACTCGCAGCAGGACTTCCTGCTGCGGCTGGAGATGATGCGGATCCTCGCCGAGGACAAGGCCGACTCGCTCGCACGGCTGTCCGGCGCGGTGGAGAAGGCCCGGCAGGCGCACCAGGTGGCGGAGAACGCGCGCTCGCGTGCCGCCGCGGCCACCGAGGCGGCGGAACGGCTCAAGGCCGACCTCGACGCGCGCAACCGGGCGTTGCAGGGGCAGATCGCGGAGGTGCGCACGGCGCTGGCGCGGCTGCCCGCGCCGGTGGTGTCGCAGCTGCGGGATCCGGGCGACCGGTCGCGGATCAGCGTGCCGGACGGCACCGCCGGGATCGCGCTGCGGTTCGCGCTGGAGCAGCGCGGCGACGAGTACCGCTACGGCGCGACCGGGCTCGACCAGTGGGACTGCGCCGGGCTCACGATGAAGTCGTACGCCGCCGCCGGTGTGGCCCTGCCGCGCACGTCCAGCGGACAGGCCGCCGTGGGCCGTGCGGTGTCACGCGCCGATGTCCGCGCCGGTGACCTCATCGTCTACTACGCGAGCCGGTCGCACGTCGCCATGGCGGTCGACAACGCGCGCGCTGTGCACGCTTCGACCGAGGGACAGCCGGTGAAGATCGCACCGATCGACGCCATCGGGCCCATTGCGGCCATTCGTCGCATCGAGGGCTAGCGTGTGCGCCCGTGAGGCGCTTCAGGACTGTGCTGGCGGTGCTCGTCGCCGTGACGTTCCTGCTCAGCCTCAACGCGGCTTTGCACCCGCGCCCTCATGAGTTGCCGTCGACGACAACACCCCATTGCAAAGCGAGCTCGCGCTCGGCCGTGATGGGCACCGTGACCAGCAGTTCCTGTGACGAGGTGCTGGCGACGCGGGTGCAGCAGGCGTTGGACGAGGCCGTCGCCGCAGTATCCAATACATTGGATATCGGTCGCGGTGGGGTGAGCTGGTCGCGCCGCGTCGACGTCGTCATCCCCTCGTCGGACGCCGAGCTCGTGTCGCTGGTCGGGCCGGCGTTCAAGGACATGGCCGGGATCGCGATCCGCGACGGCGCCGCGCAACGGGTCGTGCTCAACCGCGAACGCGCGACGCCGTTGTCGGACCTGGAGCTCGGCGTGCTGCTGCGGCACGAGATCACCCACGTCGCGACGCGCGACCAGACCTCCGACTCGGCCCCGCTGTGGCTGGTGGAGGGGTTCGCCGACTGGGTGGCGTTCCACGAGACCGGTCTGCCGCTGCGGGAGGCGGCGCCGTTGCTGACGGCCGACGTCACCGGGCTGCCGGCCGACTTCACCGGGCCCGGCCGTGACCTGGCCTACCAGCAGGCGTACTCGGTCATGGTGTACCTGCAGTCGCGGCTGGGGGACCGGGGCGTGGTCGAGTTCTTCCTGAAGAACGCGTCGCTGTCCGCTGTGGACGCCCGTGCCATCGACGTCGCCGGCTGGCGCGAGTTCCTGCGCGCCACCATCGGATAGCGTTGGTCCGTGCGCCGAACCCTGCTGGTGACCAACGACTTCCCGCCCCGCCCCGGTGGCATCCAGGCCTACCTGCACGCCCTGGCGACCCGGCTCCCCGCCGACGCCCTCGTGGTCTACGCGCCGAAGTGGAAGGGCGCCGCCGAGTTCGACGCCCAGCAGCCGTTCCCGGTCGTGCGGCACCCCACGTCCCTGATGCTGCCGACCCCGGACGTGCTGCGCCGCGCCCGCGACATCGCACGCGCCGAGTCGTGCGACGCGGCGTGGTTCGGTGCCGCCGCGCCACTCGCGTTGCTGGCGCCGCGCCTCGGGCTGAGCCGCTCGCTGGCGTGCACCCACGGCCACGAGGTCGGCTGGTCGATGCTGCCGGTGGCGAGCCAGGCGTTGCGCGCCATCGGGTCCGGTGTGGACGTCGTGACGTACGTCAGCCGCTACACCCGGTCCCGCTTCTCGGCGGCGTTCGGGCCGCTCGCCGCACTCGAACACCTGCCGTCCGGTGTGGACACCGACCTGTACCGCCCCAATGCGGCCGCGCGCGCCGAGATCCGCCGCCGCTACGGCCTCGGCGACCGGCCGGTGGTCGTCTGCGTGTCGCGGCTGGTGCCGCGCAAGGGGCAGGACGTCCTCATCCGCGCGTTGCCGCTGATCCAGCGCACGGTGCCGGACGCGGCCCTGCTGATCGTCGGCGGCGGCCCGTACCGCAAGACCCTGGACGCACTGGCCGCCGAAACCGGTAAGTCCGGCGACGTCGTGCTCACCGGCTCCGTGCCGTGGGAGGAGCTGCCGGCCCACTACAACGCCGGTGACGTCTTCGCGATGCCCTGCCGCACGCGCGGCCGCGGACTCGACGTCGAGGGCCTCGGCATCGTCTACCTGGAGGCGTCGGCGACCGGCCTGCCCGTCATCGCGGGACGCTCCGGTGGCGCGCCGGAGACCGTGCGGGACGGCGTCACCGGCAACGTGGTCGACGGCCGTGACGTCGAGGCCGTCGCCGCCAAGGTCGGCGCTTTGCTCGCCGACCCCCGCATGGCCGCCGAGATGGGGCGGGCCGGGCGGGAGTGGGTGAGCGAGCACTGGCGGTGGGACCAGCTCGCACACCGGCTCGAGAACCTCATCGGCTGAGCGACACGGTGTGTCGGCCGGAGGCCGGCTGATATCGATGCGCCGAGGTCAGCTGAGTGCGCGGGCGCGGGTCTCCAGGGCGTGCAGGCCGAGCTCAGCGCTGCGCCGGACGGCTTCGTCGGCGGCGGAACGGGCCTCCTCATCGCGGCCGAGCTCACGCCACACCACCGCGAGCCCGATCAACGCCCGCACCTCGCCCGACGCGTAGCCGATGCGCCGGGCCGTGGTGAGGGCCTGGTCGAGGACCTCGACGGCGCCGTCGGGATCGGACAACGCGCGCTGGACCTCGCCGAGCGTGATCCGCACCGACGCCGCCACCTGCTGGTCACCGCCGTCGGCGACCAGCGCCAGCGCGCGCGTGGCCAGGGAGAGGGCGACGTCGGCGTTGCCCTCGGCCAGTTCGAGGGCGGCGAGGTTCTCCAGGGTCTCGGCCTCGCCCGCGGGGACGTTGCCGATCTCCAGGGCACGGGTCAGGTGGGCGCGTGCCTCGTCGAACCGGCCCTGCAGGCGCAGGGCCATGCCGAGGTAGGTGTGGCTGTCGGCGTTGGGGGCCAGCGCGAGGGCCTGGGAGAAGTGCTCGACGGCGCCGTCGATCTCGCCGAGCTCGACGGCGAGCTGGCCGAGGTTGTACAGGCCGTTGCTGAGGCTGTCCTCCGAGCGCAGCATCTCCAGGCACCGCAGCAGGGCGTCCTTGGCGGCACCGAGCTGGCCGGAGCGGCGGTAGACCAGGCTGAGGTTGTTCAGCACGCCGGCCTCGGCGTCCTTGTCGTCCAGCGCCCGGTAGAGCTCCACGGCGCGGGTGTGGTGCTCCACGGACAGCGCGTACTCGCCCAGCCGCAGGTAGAGGGTGCCGAGGTTGGCGTGCATCGCCGCCTCCGCCGGGCAGTGGCCGGACGCCTGGGCGGCCTGCAGGCCGTGGTGGGCGGTCGCGAGCCACTCGCCGACGTGCTGGCCGATCCACAGGTAGCCGCGCAGGGCGTCGGCCAGCTGCCAGGCCATCGGAGCGGGGCCGTGCTGGGCGGCGTGCCGGATGGCGGCGGTCAGGTTCGGGCGCTCGGCGTCGAGCCACGCCAGCGCGTCGGCCGGCGTCGGGATCCGCGGCGCCGGGCCGGACGCCGTCGAGGGCAGGCGCAGGATGCCGGGGTAGAGCAGCTCGGCGCACCGTTCGACGCCGCGCGCGTAGTGGTTGAGCAGCGCCGCCCACGCCTGCTGCTGCTCGGCCGGGGTGTCCGTCGCCGAGCGCAACGACGCCGCGTAGTGCATCAGCTCGTCGTGGAACCGGTAGCGGCCGGGAGCCGGCGACACCACCAGGTTCGCGATCGCCAGCACGGTCAGCAGGCCCTCGGCGTCCACGTCGGCCAGCGCGGACGCGGCCTCCGCGGTGAAGTCCGGGCCCGGTACCAGCGACAACAGCCGGAACAACCGCTGCGGCGCGGGCGGCAGGGCGGCGTAGGCGAGCTCGATCGGCGAGCCGGAGATCGTCACGTCGTCGCGCCCGGCCAGGTACGCCGCCGCCACCCGCAGCGCCAGCGGCAGGTGCCCGCAGCGCGCGGCCAGCTCCCCGTGCTCACCGGGCCCCAGCAGCTTCGCCAGCAACGCCACCGACTCCGCCGGCGTGAACACGTCCACCGGCACGGTCCGCGCGCCGTTCATCGCGATCAGCCCGCGCAGGTCGTCGCGCGAGGTCACGATCACCGGGCACGACGCCGTCCCCGGCAGCAGCGACCGCACCTGGTCCGGCGCGGAGGCGTTGTCGAGCACCAGCAGCATCCGCCGGCCCGACAGCAACGACCGCAGCATCGTGCTCTGCTCGTCCGCGTCCGGCGGGATCTCGTCCGGCGGCACCCCCAGCGCCCGCAGGAACCGCGACAGCACGTCCACCCCGTCCGCCGGCGGCCCCAGCGCGTACCCGCGCAGGTCGACGTACAGCTGCCCGTCGGGGAACCGGTCTCGCAGCAGGTGCGCCACGTGCACCGCCAGCGTCGTCTTGCCCACCCCCGGCGGCCCCGCCAGCGTCACGATCGGCACCGCGTTGCCCAGCGCCCCGGTGATCAGCGCCGTGATCCGCTCGACGTGCCACGCCCGCCCGGTGAAGTCCGCCGTGTCGGCCGGCAACCGCATCGGCGACGACGGCGTGCGGTCCGGTCCCCGCTCGGCCACCGGCGCGGCCAGCTCCGGGGAGCCCACCAGGATCGCCTGGTGCAACGCCCGCAGCTCGGCCGACGGGTCGATCCCGAGCTGCTCGTCCAGCGTCCGGTCGAGCTGCCGGAACGCCTCCAGCGCCTCCGCCTGCCGGCTGCCGCGGTACAGCGCGAGCATCAGCTGTGCCCAGAACCGCTCCCGCAGCGGGTGGTCGCGCGTCAGCGTGAACAGCTCCGGCACCAGGTCGGCGTGGTTGCCCAGCGCCAGCTCCACGTCGACCCGCTGCTCGTGCACGGTCATCAGCAGCTCGGTCAGCCGCGGCGCGTGCTCGGAGTACAACGTCTCCGAGGGCACGTCCGACAGCACCGGCCCGCGCCACAGCTCCAGCGCCTCCGCGAACGACTTCCGTGCCCTGACCAGGTCGTTCGCCGCCGCTGCCGCCCTGCCGCGCGCCGCCGCGTCAGCGAACCTGTGCACGTCCACGGCCAACGGGTCGACCCGCATCCGGTAGCCGTCGGCGGCGGTCTGGATGAGCGACGGGTCGCCCAGCGCCGCGCGCAACCGCATCACGTACGTCTGCAACGTGCCACGCGTGCGCGCGGGCGGTGCGTCACCCCACACGTGCTCGACGAGTTCCGTCACGGGCACCACGCGGTTGGGCCGCAGCAGCAACGCCGCCAGCAGCGCCCGGTGCTTGCCCGCGCGCAGCACCACCACCGTCGCGGCGTCCAGGCGCACCTCCATCGGGCCGAGCAGCCGGAACTGCGGACCCGAAGCCATTGCCTTCCCCTCGCGCGCCAGACGACCCACCGCCGATGATCCCCGTGTTCCCGACAGCCTATTAGCGCGCTGTCGCCGAGTGACATCGGCGCGTCAGCGATACGTCAGCGCCGTCCGGCAATCTTCTACACGTCCCGGTCGGGGGGCCGGGGCAACAAACTTCTCGGGTTCCGCGGAACGTCGCGGATCACGATCGCTGGGGGTCGAAAGGCCCAGGAGCTCCTCTCGGAACTCCTGGGCCTTTCGCGCTGTTCAGGGCCTGTTCGGAGGAGTCCTACTTCGCGTAGATCGCGTCGATGTCGGAGGCGTACGTGCTCGCCACGACCGACCGCTTCAGCTTCAGCGACGGCGTCATCTCGCCACCGGCCTCGGTGAAGTCGACCGGCAGCACCCGGAACTTGCGGATCGCCTCGGCCTTGGACACCGTCTTGTTCGCCTCGTCCACCACGGCCTGGATCTCGGCCAGCAGGTCGGCGTCCTCGATCAGGTCGGGGACCTCGGCGGAGGCCGGCTTGCCGTGCGACTCCTTCCACGACGGGAAGAACTCCGGGTCGATGGTGATCAGCGCGCCGATGAACGGCTGCTTGTCGCCCACGACCATGCACTGCGAGATCAGCGGGTGCGCCCGGATGCGGTCCTCGAGCTGCGCGGGGGAGACGTTCTTGCCACCGGCGGTGACGATGATCTCCTTCTTGCGGCCCGTGATCCGCAGGAAGCCCTCGTCGTCGAGCTCGCCGATGTCACCGGTGTGGAACCAGCCGTCCTCCAGGGCGTCCTTGGTGGCGGCCTCGTTGTTCCAGTAGCCGGTGAAGACGATGTCGCCCTTGACGAGGATCTCGCCGTCCTCGGCGATGCGCACCGACGTGCCCGGCACCGGCAGGCCGACCGTGCCGACCTTCTCCTGGCCCTTGAACGTCACGCACGCCGCCGCCGACGTCTCGGTCAGGCCGTAGCCCTCGTACACCGGGATGCCCGCGCCGCGGAAGAAGTGCGACAGCCGGTCACCCAGCGGCGCGCCACCGGAGACCGCCGCGACCGCACGGCCGCCGAGCGCGGCCCGCAGCTTCGAGAACACCAGCTTGTCGAACACCGCGTGCTTGATCCGCAGCCCCAGGCCGGGGCCGCCGTCGTCCAGCGCGGCGCTGTAGGCGACCGAGGTGGCCTCGGCGGCGTCGAAGATCTTGCCCTTGCCGCCGGCGTGCGCCTTCTGCTTGGCGCCGTTGTAGACCTTCTCGAACACGCGCGGCACCGCGACGACGAACGTCGGGCGGAACTGGCCGAGGTCGCCGACGAGGTTCTTCACGTCCGCGGTGTGGCCCAGCGTGGCGCGCGAGTACACACAGGCCAGCGCCAGCGCGCGCGCCAGGATGTGGGCCAGCGGCAGGAACAGCAGCAGCGAGTTGCCGGCCGTGAGGATCTCCGGGAACCGCGCGAGCGCGGACCGGACCTCGGACAGCAGGTTGCGGTGCGTGAGCGTGCAGCCCTTGGGACGGCCGGTGGTGCCGGAGGTGTAGACGAGCGTCGCCGTCTCGTCGGCCTTCACCTGCCCGCGGCGCTGGTGCACCTGCTCGTCGGTGATCTCGGCACCCAGCGCCGTCAGCTCGTCGACGGCGGGCGCGGAACCCTCGATCTGCCACACGTGCCGCAGCTCCGGCAGCGTGCCGACGACGTCGTCGACCAGCCCGCGGTGCGCCGAGGTCTCGACGAACACCGCCCTGGCGCCGGAGTCGGACAGGATCCACTCGATCTGGTCGGCCGACGACGTCTCGTAGATCGGCACGACCACGCCGCCCGCCGCCCAGACGGCGAAGTCGAGCAGCGACCACTCGTAGCGGGTCTTGGAGACCAGGCCGATGCGGTCGCCGTGCTCGATGCCGGCCGCGATCATGCCCTTGGCCACGGCCATGACCTGCGCGGCGAAGTCACGTGCCGTGATGTCCACCCAGGTGCCGTCGACCTGCCTGCGGAAGCTGACGGCGTTGCCGAAGCGTTCCGCGTTGGCCCACACCATGTCGGTGAGGTTCTCCTCCGGAGCCACTGCGGCGGTGGCGGGGACGCTGAACTCGCGCACGTCAACCTCCGTACGATGATTTGTTACTGGTGGGGAAACTTAGCGTGTGATTCCGGCGATACAAAGGTTGGTACGCCCTTCCGTTACCTTTTGACCCCATGGCCAGCGTGGACGTCGTCGACGAGACTTTCCTGGCGGTGCCACCCGGTGTGGTCGCCGCAGCCTTCTCCGTGCCGTCGTCGTGGCGGTCTTTCTGGCCGGATCTGGAGCTGTCCGTCTACGCCGACCGCGGCGACGAGGGACTGCGCTGGACCGTCGGCGGCGCGCTCGTGGGCACCATGGAGGTGTGGCTGGAGCCGATGCTCGACGGCACCCTGCTGCACTACTTCCTGCGCGCCGACCCGCCCACCGGCGCGTTCAGCCCGCGCGACGCCCTCCGCGAGGTGCAACGCCGCCAGCTGGCCGCGAAGTCCGTCGCGCTGGGGCTCAAGCTGACCCTGGAGGACGGCCGCCCGGCCGGTTGCCCGCCGGCGGGGTGACGACCGCCGCTGTGCGCCGCGATCAACGACCGCGCCCCGGTTGAACTAGGTTGGGACCGTGCGGGTTCACGTGGTTTCGGATGTGCACGGCAACGCGGAGGCGCTGGCGCGTGCCGGAGACGGGGCGGACGCGCTCGTCGTGCTCGGCGACCTCATCGACTTCGTGGACTACTACGACCATTCCAAAGGGATCTTGGGGCGCGTCTTCGGCCCCGAGAAGGTCGGGGTCTTCGCCGAGCTGCGCCGCGGCACCCGGCGGGCCGACACAGCGGGCTACATCCGGTCCCTGTGGGACGGTCTGTCCGACGCCCGCGCGGTCGTGGAAGAAGCGGTGCTGGAGCAGTACCACGCGCTGTTCGCGGCCATGTCCGCGCCGACGTACGCGACACCGGGCAATGTGGACAGTCCGCACCTGTGGCCGCAGTTCGCGCGCGACGGGGTGCACGTCCTCGACGGCGCTGCGGTGGACATCGGCGGCCTGCGGTTCGGGTTCGCCGGCGGCGGGCTGCTGATGCCCGGACACATGCGCAACCCCAACGCCCCCTGGTTCCCGTACGTGCGCACGGAGCAGGACATGGCGGCCGCGCTGGAGGGCATGGGGCCGGTCGACGTGCTGTGCACGCACATCCCGCCGCTGGTCCCCGACCTGACCTACGACGTGGTGGCGCGCCGTCCCGAGTGGGGGTCGCGGCCGGCGCTGGACAAGATCGTGCGGGAACGTCCGCGCTGGTCGCTGTTCGGGCACGTCCACCAGCCGCTGGCCCGCCGTGTGCGCATCGGCCACACCGAGTGCATCAACGTCGGGCACTTCCAGCGCAGCGGCAAGCCTCACGTCCTGCACTGGTAAAGACGCGAGTAGCCTCCTGTTCCATGGCCGACGAGTCCACGCAGTCCATCGTCATCGACGCGCCGCCTGAGAAGATCATGGCGATCATCGCGGACTTCCCGTCGTACCCGGACTGGGCGAACGGGATGAAGGAGGTCGAGGTCCTCGGCACCCGCGACGACGGCCGCGCCGAGCAGGTGCGGTTCGCGATCGACCAGGGTCCCGTGAAGGACGAGTACACCCTCCGGTACGACTGGGCGCCCGACGGCCTCTCGGTGCGGTGGGACCTCGTCAAGGGCACCATGCAGAAGTCGCAGCACGGCAGCTACGTGCTGGAGCCGTTGGGGACCGGGACCAAGGTCACCTACACGCTGTCGGTGCAGCTGGTGATCCCGATGATCGGCCTGTTCCGGCGCAAGGCCGAGAAGCTCATCCTGGACACCGCCCTCAAGGAGCTCAAGAAGCGCGCGGAGAAGGCGGCTTGAGCCGGGTCCTGCTCTTCACCGGCAAGGGCGGGGTCGGCAAGACGACACTGGCCGCCGCGACGGCGGCGACCCTCGCGGCGCACGGCCGCAAGGCGCTCGTGGTGTCGACCGATCCCGCGCACTCGCTGGGCGACGCGCTCGACGTGCGTCTGGGCGCCGCGCCGTCCGAAGTGGACGGTGCGGGTGGTTTGTTCGCCTGCCAGATCGACCCCCGCGGACTCGTCGACGACGCGTGGGGCGACCTGCGGGGTCACCTGCGGACCGTGCTGGCCGGTGCCGGCGTCGACGAGCTCGACGCCGAGGAGCTGACGGTGCTGCCCGGCGTGGAGGAGCTCCTCGCGCTGGCGGAGGTGCGCCGGCTCGCCGCGTCCGGGCCGTGGGAGGTCGTGGTCGTCGACTGCGGGCCGACGGCGGAGACGCTGCGGCTGCTGTCGCTGCCCGAGGCGTTCGCCGGCTACCTGGAACGGCTCTTCCCGACGCACCGGCGCGTGGTGCGCGGGTTGCTGGCGGGCGTGGCCGGGACCGGGACCGTGGAGAGGTGGGACGCTACGGCGGACGCGCTGGGCCGGCTGGCGGAGCGGCTGGACGCGTTGCGCTCGATGCTCGCCGACCCGTCCTCGTGCTCGGTGCGGCTCGTGCTGACGCCGGAACGCGTGGTCGCCGCGGAGACGCGGCGGACGCTGACCGCGTTGGCGTTGCAGGGGATCCGGGTCGACAGCGTGATCGCGAACCGGCTGGTGCCGTCGCCGGGATCAGCGCGGGGTGCGGCCGCCACGTGGCTGCGGACCCGGCGCACCGAGCAGGACGCGGTGCTCACCGAGCTGACCGGCGTCGGGGAGATCCGCACGGTCGACCACCGCGCGTCCGAACCCGTGGGCGTGCCGGCGTTGCTGGAGGTCGCGGCGCAGCTCTACGGCGACGAGGACCCGTTGCCCGGTGCCGCCGTGGCGGAGTCGTTGCTGGAGGTCTCGGGCAGCGGGCGCGGGCTGGACGCCCGGTACTCGCTGCGGATCGCGCTGCCGCTGGCCGACGACGCGGAGCTGGACCTCGCCCGCGTGGCCGACGACCTGGCGTTGACCGTCGACGGCCGGCGCCGGCTCGTGGCGCTGCCCTCGTTGCTGAGGCGCTGCATCGTGACCGGTGCGGAGATGGACTCGGCCGGCGTGACGGTGGCCTTCCGCCCGGACCCGGCGCTGTGGCGTTGACATCGTGGCGCTGATCAGGAGTTTCTCATGACCGAGGACAACACCGGCAAGCTCGCCGAGGAGCTGCGGCTGCTCATCGACGCCGCGGCCGAACGCATGCAGCCGTGGCTGCAGCGGGTAGCGGAGGCGGGCGACGGCGCGCACACGCCGCAGACGTGCGGCTGGTGCCCCGTGTGCAACGGCGTCGCACTGCTGCGCGGCGACCGCTCCGAGCTCGCCGCGAAGGCCGCCGAACACGCCGCCGGTCTCGTGGCCGTGCTGCGCGCCGCCCTGCGGGAGCCCGGCGCACCACCCGCGCCACCGGAGGCGTCGGACTCGTCGGAGGCGGCGGAACCCGCTGACGCCGGCCAGCGCGTGCAGCACATCAAGGTCGTCAGGAAGACCGACTAGTGCTCACCGTCGGAGTCGATATCGGAGGCACCAGTGTGCGCGCTGGTGTCGTGGACGCGCGTGGCTCCGTGCTGGACACCTCGCGCGCGCCGACACCCGCCGGTGAACGCGCCCTCGAAGACGCGATCGTCGCCGCCGTCGAGGAGGTCGCGGACCGGCACGCGGTGAACGCCGTCGGCCTCGCCGTGGCCGGGTTCATCGCCTCGGACAGCCGCACGGTCCGGTTCGCGCCGCACCTGGCGTGGCGGCAGGCCGACGTCGCCGACCGCATGAGCGACCGCCTCGGCCTGCCCGTGGTGCTGGAGCACGACGCGAACGCCGCCGCTCTCGCCGAACACCGCTTCGGTGCCGCCCGCGGCGCCAAAACCGCTGTTCTGGTCGCCATCGGAACGGGCATCGGCGCGGCCCTGCTGCTGAACGGCGAGGTGTTCCGCGGCGCTTACGGCGTGGCGCCCGAGCTCGGCCACCTGCGCGTGGTGCCCGACGGCCGCCCCTGCCCGTGCGGCAAGAACGGCTGTTGGGAGCGCTACTGCAGCGGCACGGCACTGAGCGCGACCGCCGTGGAACTGCTGGCCAAGCACCCCGGCGTCTCGACCCTGCTGGCCCGCGAGGCCGCGGGCGACTCCCGCGCCGTGACCGGCCGACGCGTCGCCGGAGCCGCCCGCGACGGCGACCCGCTGGCAAAACGCGCGATGGCCGACCTGGCCCGGTGGCTCGGCGAGGGCTTGGCACTCGTCGCCGACGTCTACGACCCCGAGGTGATCGTCATCGGCGGCGGCGTCTCGGAGTCGGCACCGCTGTTCCTCGACGACGCCCGCGAGCGCTACGCCGCCGTCGTGACCGGCGCCGGCCACCGCCCGCTCGCCCGGATCCGCACCGCGCAGCTCGGCGACGACGCGGGCATCGTGGGGGCGGCGACGCTGGCCCGCGAGACGACCGCCTCGATGGCCCGCAACCACCACAGCCCGTAGCCCTGGTGGTCTCAGCGCTTCGGGACCTCAGCTCTTGAGGGGGTCGTGGCCCCAGTTCAGCAGCGAGTAGCGCCACCGGCTGTGCTCGATCTCGCTCTCGGGCTGGTCAGGCCGTTGGGCGAGGTGGCGGTGCACGTAACCGACGACCTTGCGCATGTGCCCGTAGTCGTCGTCGGTCAGGTCGGCCTGCTTGGTCTTCAGCAGCTCGACGATGCGCCGCCCCGACGCGTGCCCGGTCGACTCGCCACCGCTCTTGTCGCCGACCTCCTTCGACTCGGCCGTGTCCAGCCACTTCTCCAGCTGCCCGGCGGTCATGTTCACCGCCGCGCCGAAGTCCTCACGGATCTGCTTCTCGTCTGCCACGTGCCTGGTCCTCTCCGCCGTGTTCGATCCCCGGCGGTCGGGTACCCGTGGTTACGCCGAACGACGCAACGCGACGGAGGGCACGACCATGAGCAAGCACCCGTACAAGCCCGGCGACGAGGTCGAGTGGTCCAGCCACGGCAGCCGCACGCACGGCGAGGTCGAGGAGGAGATCACCGAGGAGACGCAGGCCGCCGGACGCAAGGTGAAGGCCTCCGAGGACGAGCCGCAGTACCGCGTGCGCAGCGCCAAGAGCGGCCGCGACGCCGTCCACAAGCCCGGCGCACTCCACCCGCACCGCTCGTCGTCCGACTGAACACGCGCCGCCCGCAGCTCTTCGCGCTCAGCTCGCCTGACTAGCCCGTCGCACATAGCTCGCCGCTCATAGCTCGCCACTTGTAGCTCTGCGTTCGTAGCTCACTGCGCCTAGTTCGGAGGCTTCAGCTCGCGCTGCTCGCCCTTGCAACGACTCGTTTGCCGTCGTCGTCAAAAGAGCCATTGAAAAGCCGCAGGTCAGTCCATGTTGCGTTAACTGCTCTATAGCTTCCAAGGAT
Source organism: Nocardia sp. NRRL S-836 (assembly GCF_001279525.1). Classification (GTDB taxonomy): domain Bacteria; phylum Actinomycetota; class Actinomycetes; order Mycobacteriales; family Pseudonocardiaceae; genus Lentzea. Next base: position 20,705 of record NZ_LGDY01000138.1, read on the forward strand.
GCTTAGCTCGCCGCCACGAGCCAGCAAGCTCACGTGCGAGCTCGACGCAGGGACGTGCGCGACAGCCCCGATATATCAGTTGAGGAGTGTCGCGGCGGGCGTGTCGGGGTCTGTTCGCCCGCCGCGAACACCCGGCCGAAACGCCCGCTTCGAGCCGTCGAGGGCTGCGGAACTGTCGGTCTTCGCGAGGAGAATTAAGACAAGGGGTCCCCCTTCGCGGGGGACGCCTGCGTCAGCGTGGCGGGGAGTGCCCTGGGAGTGGGAAGGACGCCAGTAGGGAAATGAGCCAGGAGAGGTGGAGCGCGCCGGGAGGGGCGGGCTAGCGGCTGAGCACGCGCAGGATGCGGGGACGGCGGCGCTTGGTGCGCTCGGCGTCCTTCTTGCTCAGGGTCGCCAGGGCGCGGGCCATCATCAGGTGCTGCATCTGGTCCATGCCGGCACCCTAAGCACGACCGAAACGTTATCTGAAGGTTTGAGTGGCCGTTATCACGCCGTTATCAACCGGGACGTGACCTGTCACACCTGCGCGCCGTCGTCCCACCCGGAGTCTGGTGGCGGGGTGTTGCGCATCCGCAGGATGAGCAGGCCGACACCGGCGCACAGGGCCACGAGGGAGAGCGGCGTGCCGAGGCTCGCGTGCAGTCCGAATAGGCCCGGAGCGACCAGCAGCACGATGCCCAGCGCCAGGATCGCGAGCGCGACGATGGTCGAGGCGCGCAGCACGGGGAACGGCGGCGGCTCCGGCGGCACGTAGTGCTCGTCGGGTTCTGGCCGCTCGTCGACGTCCTCCGGTTCCGGGTAGGTGTCCTCGTCCGCGACGTCGCGCGGCTTGGGCTCCCGTGCCTGGGTGTCGTCCGCGCCCGCCTCGTCGAGGTCGAGCCAGTCCTTGCCGACCCCGTCCCGTTCGAGTCCCGCGACGATCTCGGCAAAGAGCTCGTCGACGTTCTCGGGGCCGTCGGTCGAGTCGCGCCGGGCGTTCATCCAGAGCCTCTCCATGTGCCGCAACCCTCTGACCCCTCATCGTTGCACGGCACGGATGTGTTGCGGGTTACGGCAGTCGGCTCAGTCACGGCCGTGACGCACTACCCGGGGACTCGTTGTGTGAGCAGCGGTCGGCTCCGTAGGCTGGTTGCCGGGATCAAGGTTCGCGGGGTCTAGGGAGGCGCTTCCCAAAGTGCTGTACTGGTTGATGAAGCACGTCTTCCTGGGGCCCGTTCTGCGGCTGTTCTTCCAGCCCAAGATCATCGAGGGTGCCGAGAACATCCCGAAGGAGGGCGGCGCGATCCTGGCGAGCAACCACCTCGCCGTCTCCGACTCCTTCTTCCTGCCGCTGATGCTGTCGCGGCGCGTCACCTTCCCGGCGAAGATCGAGTACTTCACCGGCACGGGGCTCAAGGGCAAGCTGCAGAAGTGGTTCTTCTCCGGCGTCGGCCAGGTGCCGATCGACCGGTCCAGCGCGTCCGCCGCGCAGGGAGCGCTCGACACCGGTGTGCGGATCGTGCGCGAGGGCAAGCTGCTCGGCATCTACCCCGAGGGCACGCGGTCGCCCGACGCCCGGCTCTACAAGGGCAAGGTCGGCGTCGCGTGGATCGCGCTGGAGTCCGGTGCGCCGGTCATCCCGGTGGCGATGTTCGGCACCGACAAGGCCAACCCCATCGGCTCCAGGATGTGGCGGCCGCACCCGATCCGGATCAAGATCGGCAAGCCGCTCGACTTCTCCCGCTACGAGGGGCTGTCGGGCGACCGGTTCGTGCTGCGGTCGATCACCGACGAGATCATGTACGCGTTGATGGAGCTGTCCGGCCAGGAGTACGTCGACGTCTACGCGGCGAAGGCCAAGGAGCAGATCGCGGACGTGCCGGAGCAGGCCAAGGCGCCTGACCGGGTGCCCGAGAAGAAGGCGGGCTGACCGCTACCCCTAGGGTGTTGCGGTGCGGTTCTTCTACGACTGTGAGTTCATCGAGGACGGGGTGACGATCGACCTGGTGTCGATCGGGGTGGTCGACGAGGAAGGCCGCGAGTTCTACGCCGTGTCCACCGAGTTCGACCCCGAGCGTGCCGGGCCGTGGGTGCGGCAGAACGTCCTCAACCAGCTGCCGTCGCCCGCCGACAAGGCGTGGCGCAGCCGGGAGCGCATCCGCGAAGACCTCCTCGACTTCCTCGGCGCGCGCAACGCCGCCCGTGACGAGATCGAGCTGTGGGCCTGGTTCGCCGCCTACGACCACGTGGCGCTCGCCCAGCTGTGGGGGTCCATGCCGACGTTGCCGCGTGCTCTGCCGCGGTTCACGCGTGACCTGCGGCAGCGCTGGGAGGACGTCGGCAAGCCCAAGCTGCCGACCCCGCCCGCCGACGCCCACGACGCGCTGGCCGACGCCCGGCACAACCTCGCTCGCTGGAAGGTGATCGAGGAGTACCGCAGGAAAATCGGTTTTCCCGTCCGGTAAGTGAGACCCCCCGTTGCTGCACCGATACAGCTCGTGAAAGTCTGAGTGACACAGAACACGAGAGATTGGGCAAGCAGATGCGCATCGGTGTGCTCACTGGCGGTGGTGACTGCCCCGGTCTGAACGCCGTGATCCGGGCCGTGGTCCGCAAGGGCATCAAGGCACACGGCTGGGAGATCGTCGGGTTCCGCAACGGGTGGCAGGGCCCGATCGAGAACCTCACCAAGCCGATCGACCTCACGGACGTCGAGGAGATCCTCACCCGTGGCGGCACGATCCTGGGCTCGTCGCGCACGAACCCGTACAAGGTCGAGGGCGGTGTCGACCGCATCCGCGAGACCATCGCGGAGAACCAGATCGACGCCATCATCGCGATCGGCGGCGAGGACACCCTCGGTGTCGCCAAGAAGCTGACCGACGACGGCATCGGCGTCGTCGGTGTGCCGAAGACGATCGACAACGACCTCGGCGCCACCGACTACACCTTCGGCTTCGACACGGCCGTGCACATCGCGACCGAGGCCATCGACCGCCTCCGCACCACGGCCGAGTCGCACCACCGTGCGCTCGTCGTCGAGGTCATGGGCCGGCACGCGGGCTGGATCGCGCTGCACTCGGGTCTCGCGGGTGGCGCGAACGTCATCCTCGTCCCGGAGCGCCCGTTCAACGTCGACAAGGTCGTCGGGTGGGTCGAGCGCCGCTTCGAGAGCGAGTTCGCGCCGATCATCGTCGTCGCCGAGGGCGCGATGCCCGAGGGCGGCGCCGAGGTGCTGCACTCCGGTGAGCGCGACGCCTTCGGTCACGTCCGCCTCGGCGGCGTCGGCCAGTGGCTCGCGGAGGAGATCGCGGACCGCACCGGCAAGGAGTCCCGCGCGGCCATCCTCGGCCACATCCAGCGCGGCGGCACCCCCACGGCCTACGACCGCGTCCTCGCGACTCGCTTCGGCCTGCACGCCGTCGACGCGGTGGCCGCCGGCGACTTCGGCACCATGGTCGCGCTGCGCGGCACCGAGATCGTGCGCGTGAAGCTCTCCGAGGCGACGGCCGAGCTCAAGACCGTCCCGGCCGAGCGCTACGAAGAGGCCGAGGTCTTCTTCGGCGCCTGATCGGTAGCTACCGATATATCAGTTTATGCAAAAGACGTTTGTGGTCGTCCGCAAACGTCTTTTGCATAAGCGGGGATAAGCGCAGGTCAGAGAGCTTTGACGTCGAGGTAGGCGCCGAACGAGCCGAGCCAGTGGTCGGCCATGTACCCGTGGCCGCCGAAGACGTAGGTCCACCCGGCTTCGCGGTGCGCGGCCGAAGCCGTGCGGGCCAGGTCGGCGTACCGGTGCCCGGCCGGCAACGAGTCGGCGATCGCCTCCCAGCTCCAGGCGCGCGACAACGCGAGCCCCGCCAGGTGCGAGCCGTACGGGTCGGCCGGGTCGTCGACCGGGAAGGGCTCGCGCAGCGAACGCCACCGTTGCGAGTCCAGCTCCGGCAGGTACGCGTCGAGCCATGCAGCGAACTCCGTCGTGTCCAGCGCACGCCGCATCAGGTCCGCCGTCGTCAGCGCGGGGGAGAGGAAGTCGGCCGCGTCCGGCTCGAACCCGCCGTAGGCCGTCTCGTCCCGGTGCCACCGCACCGCGGCGTCGACGCACGCCGAGGCCAGCTCGGAGTCGCCGTTGGCCTGAGCGGCGTCGAACACCAGCCCGGTCGCGAACGCGGTGTTGCTGTGCGTCCCGGTCCGGATCGGCAGCCGCGCCGCGGAGATCCACTCCAGCCAGCGGTCGCGCAGCACGTCCGCGATCGGTGCCACCGACCACGGCAGCCCGGAGGTGCGCAGCTCCGCGTCGAGCAGCAGCAGCCACGCCCACCCGTACGGCCGCTCCCAGTGCCGCCCGGCCGGCGAGGCGAAGAACGCGGCCTCGACCGCGCAGTTGTCGTGCGTGATCAGCTTGTCCAGCGCGTCACGGGCCAGGTCGGCACCGGTCAGCGACGGCCGCAGCCGCAGCAGGCGGACCGCGAGCCACGTCTGGTGCACGCACGAGTGCCAGTCGAACGACCCCGCGAACACGGGGTGCAGCACGCGTTGTGGCACGAGCCGGTCGTCGCCGTCGATCACGTGCGTCCAGTGCACCGGGTGGTCGCGCTGGACGTTGTCGATCGCGATGCCCAGCAGCCGGGTCGCGGTGCCGTCATCCAGCCGGGTGGCGTTCATGACGCAATCATGCAATGTGCCGTCTCAGCAGGGCAGAGCCCGGCCGTTGCCGCTGTTCGTTGACAACTGACAGACGCCGCCGCGAACCCGCCCGTCAACCGGCTGTGACCACCGTGGCGAACTCCGCGTGACGACTGACAGGGCCGACCCGGTCTCTCAGTGTGGAACAACTAAGCTGAGCAGCGTGAACTGGACCGTGGACGTGCCCATCGACACGCTTCCCGAGCTTCCGCCGCTGCCTCCCGAGATGCGCAAGCGCCTGGACGACGCCCTGTCGCGCCCGGCCGCCCAGCAGCCCGAATGGCCCGACGCCGAACAGGTGCGTCGCGTGCGGACCGTGCTCGAGAGCGTGCCGCCGATCACCGTGCCCGCCGAGATCGACCGGCTGCACACGCAACTGGCGCAGGTCGCGAACGGTCAGGCGTTTCTCCTGCAGGGCGGTGACTGCGCGGAGACGTTCGCGGACAACACCGAGCCGCACATCCGCGCGAACATCCGGACCCTGCTGCAGATGGCCGTAGTCCTGACCTACGGCGCGAGCATGCCGGTCGTGAAGGTCGGCCGCATCGCCGGCCAGTACGCCAAGCCGCGCTCCTCGAACATCGACGCTCTCGGCCTGCCGTCCTACCGCGGCGACATCATCAACTCCCTGGTCGCCACGCCCGAGGCCCGCATCCCCGACCCGGGCCGCATGATCCGCGCCTACGCGAACGCCGGTGCCGCGATGAACCTGCTGCGCGCCCTCACCGGCGCCGGTCTCGCGGACCTGCACCGCGTGCACGACTGGAACCGCGACTTCGTGCGCACCTCGCCCGCCGGCGAGCGCTACGAGGCACTGGCCGGTGAGATCGACCGCGGCCTGCGCTTCATGTCGGCGTGCGGCGTCACCGACCAGTCGCTGCACGGCACGGAGATCTTCGCCTCCCACGAGGCGCTGCTGCTGGACTACGAGCGCGCCCTGCTCCGCCTGGACACCACGGGCGACCAGCCGCGGCTGTACGACCTGTCGTCGCACTTCGTGTGGATCGGTGAGCGCACCCGTCAGCTCGACGGCGCGCACATCGCGTTCGCGGAGCTGCTGGCGAACCCGATCGGCCTCAAGATCGGCCCGTCGACGTCGCCGGAGATGGCCGTCGAGTACGTCGAGCGCCTCGACCCGCGGGGCGAGCCGGGCCGCCTGACGCTCATCTCGCGCATGGGCAACCAGAAGGTGCGCGACGTGCTCCCGGCGATCGTGGAGAAGGTCGAGGCCTCCGGCCACAAGGTCATCTGGCAGTGCGACCCGATGCACGGCAACACCCACGAGTCGAGCACCGGCTACAAGACCCGCCACTTCGACCGGATCGTCGACGAGGTCCAGGGCTTCTTCGAGGTGCACCGGCGCCTGGGCACCCACCCCGGCGGCATCCACATCGAGCTCACGGGTGAGGACGTCACCGAGTGTCTGGGCGGCGCGCAGGAGATCTCCGACGCCGACCTGGCCGGCCGTTACGAGACGGCCTGCGACCCGCGCCTGAACACCCAGCAGTCGCTGGAGCTGGCGTTCCTCGTCGCCGAGATGCTGCGCTCGTAGGTTTCCTGAAGAACGGCTGAACAACGGTGGGCCCCGCGTCGAGAACGCGGGGCCCACTCGTTTTTCCAGGTCAGAGACCGATGATCGTGATCTCGGTGCCGCGCTTGACCTTGCTGCGCGGCTGGGGGTTCTGGTTCACCACGGTCGCGTTGCCGCTCTTGTTGAACTCCACCTTGACCTTGAAACCGAGCCGTTCCAGCTCCTCCTTGGCCTCCCGGACCTTCTTGCGGGTCACGTCCGGGACCTCGACCTCGCTGTTGTCCTCCAGGAAGACCGTGACGCGCTTGTTCGCGGTCGTCTCCAGCACCGCGCCGGCCGGCGGGTCGGTCCGCACGACCCGCAGCTCGTCGGGGTTGCCGCCGTTCTGGCCGCCGCCCTCCACCGCCTCCAGCCCGAGGCGCTGCAGCTCGGCGAACGCCTCGTCCCTCTTCTTGCCCGTCAGGTTCGGCACGGTCACGCGCGGCGCGGGGCCCTTGCTGAGCACCAGGGTGACCGGTTTGCCGATCTCCAGCGCGGTGCCGGGCCGCGGGTCGAGCGCCACGACCTTGCCGATGGGCACGGTGTCGTGGAACGCGTCCTTCGCGGGGTCCTTGGCCGCGGTGAGACCGACCGCCTCGATCTCCTTGGTCGCGGTCTCCGGGTCGACGCCGACGGTCACGAACGGCACCACGGGCTTGCCGCGCGACACGACGAGCTTGACGGACTCGCGCTTGCGCACCTCGGTGCCGTTGCCCGGCTCGGTGCGGATGACCTCACCCAGCGGCACGGTGTTCGACGGCTCCCGCACCACCAGCGCGGTGAGGTCGGTGTTCGACAGCAACCGGATCGCGTTCGCCTCGGACTGCCCCGACACCTCCGGCACGGTCGTCCAGCGGCCGGCGCCGAGGTACCAGGAGAACAGCCCGGCGATCAACGCCACCACGGCGGCCACGGACGTCAGGATGATCGTCAGCCGCTTCTTGCGCTTGCGCTGCTCCTCGGCCGCGTCGACCTTCTTCTTGCGCTCCACGGGACGCCGACGGGGCGGTTCGGGCCGCTGCATCGTGCGCGTGGCCGTCGCGGGCAGCGGGGGACCGGTGTGCACCGTCGTCATCGCCGGCTTGCGCACCGGCGTCGTCGCCTCGGCCGCGGGGACCGGCGTGGCACCGACGGCGACCGGAACCGGCCGCATCACGACGGTCCTGTCGTTCTCCGGCGCCGTGCCGGGAACGGGCACCGGCTGCGGCGTGAGCCCCAGCTCCGCGCCCACGCGTTCGAGCTCGGCGAGGAACACGTCCGCGTTCGCCGGGCGCAGCGCCGGGTCGCGCCGCGTCGCCTTGCGCACCAGCGTGTCCAGGGCCAGCGGGATCCCAGGGATGGACGGGACGTCCGAGGTCACGTGCTGGTAGGCCACCGAGATGGGCGTGTCGCCGCGGTAGGGCGCCTGCCCGGCCAGCATCTCGTAGAGCACGATCCCGGCCGAGTAGACGTCACTGCGCGCGTCCGCCGAACCCGACTCCACCTGTTCGGGTGACAGGTAGGCGACGGTGCCGAGGATCTCGCTGTCGCTGGTGACGCCGTTCGTGCCGATCGCGCGCGCCAGCCCGAAATCCGCGACCTTCACCTGGCCGGCCGACCCGATCAGCACGTTCTCCGGCTTCACGTCGCGGTGCACCAGGCCGGCGCGGTGGGCCGCACCCAGCGCGGACAGCACCGGGCCCAGCACGCTCAGCGCCGTCGCGGGAGGCAGTTTTCCGCGCTGGTTGAGCAGGTCACGCAGGTTTCCGCCGTCGATCAGCTCCATCACCAGATACACCTGGTCACCGTCGACGCCCTGGTCGTGCACAGACACCACGGCCGGGTGATGCAGCTGCGCCGACGCCCGCGCCTCGCGCTCGAAGCGCGCGACGAACGCGGGATCCGCGGTCAGGCGAGGATCCATCACCTTGACGGCGACCTCGCGGTCGAGGCGGGTGTCGCGACCTCGATAGACGGTGGACATGCCACCGCGCGCGAGCACGGAGTCCACCCGGTAGCGCTGCTCGAGCAGTCCACCCATCACGTTCGAAACCGACCTCTCCACAGTGCGAGATGGTAAAGCTCAGGATGACCCGGTTGGCGGAAGGGCGTTCACAGTTGAGTTATGGCATCGTGACCCCCGTGAGTGCGATTCCTGCCGCTGCGGATGTACTGGCTGCCGACCTGGAGGTTCTTCCCCTCCCGGAGGTGGCCGACCGATTGGGACTTCCGGTCACCCGGGTCCACCAACTGCTGCGCGACGGGCAACTGCTCGCCGAGCGGCGGGACGGCGTCCTCGTCGTTCCCGAAGCCTTCCTCGCCGCAGGAGGGGTGGTGAAGGGTCTGCCCGGCACCATCACGGTGCTGCGCGACCAGGGCTTCTCCACGGACGAGATCCTGCGCTGGCTGTTCGCGGAGGACGACAGCCTTCCTGGCACTCCGATCGAAGCATTGCGCGGAGACCGTGGGCGCGAGGTAAAGCGACGCGCGCAGGCCATGGGCTTCTAGATCACCCGATACAGCGGTTCCGGACGTCCCCGCCAGCGGAAGGCGTCCGGAACCCCTGGACAGATGCGCACGAAGGGCAGGCGCGGCACGACCGCCTGCGCCGCCGCGACGTCGGACATCGTCGCGGTGGCCGTCGGCTAAGGCCGGCTTCACCCGGTCACCGCTCGCGCGAGCATTGCCCGGCCGGCGCCGGGCACCGCCACGGCCAGCCGGCGCGCGTTCGGCACCGCCACCCGCCGCCACAGCACCTCGCAGCTCACCAGGCCGAGGATGTCGCGGTAGAGCGTGAACGCCGTCCGCACGCACGGCCGCGACGCCGGCGACAGCATCCCGATGCCCGGCTCAGCCGACCGGTACACCGCGTGCGCGTGCGCGACGAGCTCGTCGAGAGCCCTTTGCACGCGGACGTTTGCGCGACGATGACGACGAACCCAGTGCAAGAGCTCGCGGTCGACACCGTGGGCGGTGAGAACCTCTAACGGCAGGTAGACCCGGCCGCGGTCGAGGTCCTCGCCGACGTCGCGCAGGAAGTTCGTCAGCTGGAACGCCACCCCGAGCCGCGCCGCGAACGGCTCGGCCTCCGCGCGCGGCACGACGGTGCCGAGCACCGGCACCATCTGCAGCCCGATGACCTCCGCCGAGCCGTGCACGTACACCCCGAGCGCGTCGAGGTCGGCGTACTCGGTCACGTCGAGGTCCATCCGCATCGACGCGAGGAAGTCGGTGAACAACGCCCGGTCGATGTCGTAGCGGCGCACCGTGTCCGCGAGCGCGTGCAGCACCGGGGTCGACGGCTCCGCGCCGAGCAGCCGCTCCAGCCGGTCGAGCTCACCGGCGCGGTCCGGCACGTCGGCGGCATCGACGATCTCGTCGGCCCACCGCGCGAACGCGTACAGCGCGTGCACCGCCGGCCGCTGGTCGGGCCGCAGCAGCGTCGTGGCGAGGAAGAACGTCTTGCCGTACCGCGCGTTCACCCGGCGGCACGCGGCATAGGCGGACGCCAGGCTGGCTGTGCCGGGGCTCATTCGTAGCGGGTGGACAGGCCGAACGGGTCCGGCTTCACCAGCGACCGCGCGGCGAGCGCCGACACCAGCAGCGCGAAGAACAGGTAGCCCCACGAGTACAGCGCCGTGTCGCCGTTGGGGAACGTCACCAGCAGCAGGAACACCGACGCGAGCGACGCCGCCACCAGCGCGCCCGTGGTCCACGCGAACCCGGCGGCCAGCGCCAGCGGCCAGCTGAAGTACCACGGCAGGGTGGCGGGGGAGAGCAACGCGACCGCCAGCATCGTCACCGCGCCACGGCGGATGGCCTCGCGGACCTCGCCGTCGCGGGAGGCCCACCACTGCGTGTACGCGATCCAGACGAGCACGATCGAGCCGAGCGCCCGCGCGACGGCGAGGAAGATGCCGCCGTCGACGTAGACGAACCAGTTGACGACCATCCGCACGAAGTCGCCGACCGCGCTCGGGAGCGACAGCCAGTTGATGATCATCGACGAGCTGCGCAGCGCCGGGATCCAGCCGAGGCTCACGCCCGCGACGAGCGTGCACGCGAGGAACGCCCCCACGAACGCCGCCACACCGCCCAGCAGCGCCTTGCGGAACTGGGCGCGCTTGTCGCCCTCCAGCCGCGCCGCCCAGATCCACACCAGGAACGGCACGATCACGACCGCCGTGGCCTTCACCGAGAACGCGAGGCCGAGCAGCACGAAGCCCAGCACGTGCCGGCGGTCGAGCACCAGCAGCACGCCGGCGGCCATCAGCCCGATCATCAGCAGGTCGTTGTGGGCGCCGCCGACCAGGTGGACCAGCAGCAACGGGTTCGCCGCCACCAGCCACAGCGCGACCGCCGACCGGCCGCCCAGGTGCCGCGCGAGACCGGGCAGCGCCCAGCACAGCAGCACGAGCCCACCGGCCAGGGCGAAGCGCATCGCGACGACGCCGAGGATCACGCTGGCGTTCGTGGCCCACACGATCGCCTTGGCGACCAGGATGAACAACGGCCCGTACGGCGCGGGCGTGTGCTGCCAGACCCAGCTGACGTTGTCGCTGAGCGTGCTCTGCAGCACGGCCGGCCCGACCTCGTACGGGTCGTAGCCGGTCAGCGCGAGCTGGCCCTGCGCCAGGTAGCTGTAGATGTCCTTGCTGAACAGCGGTGGTGCGAACAGCAGCGGCAACGTCCACACCGTCACGGCGACCAGCACCGCGAAGTCGCCGATCTCACCCCACCGCACGAGGCGGCCCAGGCGGACCCACGCCCAGATGACCAGGCCCAGGCCCACGTACAGCACCATGCTCGCGAGGTCGTGGCCGTGGCCGTAGCGCAGCCAGCTCAGCCCGACCCGCGTGAGCAGCGGGTCCCGTTGGAGGATCGCGCCGGCGCCCATACCGCCCAGTGCGACCAGTGCGACGCCCAGCAGGCCGAGCATGGTCGTGCGGATGGGGATGGCGTAGGGGTTCTTCTCGAGCACAGCTTCAAGAGGCTCCTGTGGAGACACCTCGGAGCTCGTGCGGGGAAGGGACGGAGTTGCTGCCATCGCCCGAACATCGTTGCACAAGGCGCGGAAGCCTCGGCAAGCAACGGCCCTCACCGGTCACGAGGTGTTCATCGGGGCTCGCGCGGACGAGCCGTGGCCGTTCTCAGAACGTCCGCTTGGTCGAGCTGATCGCGAGGTCGGCGAGCTTCCCGGCGGCCGGTTCGGCCACGGGGGCGGCGTCGAGCGCGGCCAGCGCGTTCTTCGTCAGGTCCTCGATGCGCTCCTCGACGGCGTCGACGGCGCCGACCTCGACGAGCTGGCGCCGGACGGCCTCGACGGTCTCCAGGTCGAGGTCGGGCCTGCCCAGGGCGTCGTCCAGCAGGTCGGCGCCGAACTGCGTGCCCAGCGCCACGAGCAGCGTGCGCTTGCCCTCGGCGAGGTCGTCGCCCGCGGGCTTGCCGGTCACCCCGGGGTCGCCGAACACGCCGAGCAGGTCGTCGCGGAGCTGGAACGCGACGCCGATGTCGGCACCGAACGCCCGCAGCCCCGCGATCAGCTCCGGCGAGCCGCCCGCCATCGCCGCGCCCATGTGCAGCGGCCGTTCGACGGTGTAGGCGGCGGTCTTGAGCCGGTCGATGCGCAGCGCCGCGTCCGGTGACGAGTCGCCCCGCGCCTGCGTGAGCACGTCGAGGTACTGGCCGGCGAGCATCTCGGTGCGCATGTCCCGCCACGGCTCGCTCATCCGGCGCAGCACCTCGGCCGGCAGCCCGGCGGCGAAGAGCATGTCGTCGGCCCACGCCAGCGCGATGTCGCCGATCAGCACGGCCGCGGCCATGCCGAACCGGTCGGACTGGCCGAGCCAGCCCTGCTCGCGGTGGTGCGCGCCGAACGCGATGTGCACGGTCGGCCTGCCCCGCCGCACCGACGAGGCGTCCATCAGGTCGTCGTGGATCAGCGCGCACGCCTGGATCAGCTCCAGCGAGCTGACCGCCGTGAGCACCTCGCTCGCGAGCTCACCGTCCGGGTCGCCGCCCGCCGCGCGCCACCCCCACCACGCGTAGGTCGGGCGGATGCGCTTGCCCCCGCCCAGCACGAAGTCCGAGAGCGCGTCCACCGCGCTCGCGAAGCTCGGGTCCATCGCCTCACCGGACGCGCGCCGGGAGGCCAGGTACGTGGTCAACGCTTCTTCGACGTGCGTGGGCAGTGCGGCGTCGATGGGGTGGTGGGGCACACGTCCATGGTCCGCTGTGTCGGGTACCACTCGCATGCCGGGGCGGCGTACCACATCGTGAGCCACCATCTCACCTGGCGGACCACCCATTAGGCTGGTGTGCATGACGTCGGTGGTGGAGCGGCTGCAGGGGCAGTCCGCCAAGTTCTCGGTCGAGTTCCTCCCGCCGAGGAACGCGGACGACGAGCGGATCCTGTGGACCGCCGTGCGCGAGCTGGAGGCGCTGGACCCCGCGTTCGTGTCGATCACCTACGGCGCCGGCGGCTCCAGCCGTGACCGCACGATCCGCGCCACCGCCCGTGTCGCGCAGGAGACGACGCTGCTGCCGGTCGCGCACCTCACCGCCGTCGACCACTCGGTGGCCGAGCTGCGCAACGTGATCGGCTGGTACGCGGCGGTCGGCGTGCGCAACGTGCTGGCGCTGCGCGGCGACCCGCCCGGCGACCCGATGGGCGAGTGGGTCGCGCACCCGCAGGGCCTCACCTACGCCGAGGAGCTGGTGCGGCTGGTCCGCGAGCTCGGCGACTTCTGCGTCGGCGTGGCGGCGTTCCCGTACGGGCACCCGCGCTCCGGCGACCTCGCGACCGACGTGAAGTTCCTGGTGCGCAAGCTGAACGCCGGCGCGGACTACGCGGTGGCGCAGCTGTTCCACGAGCCGGAGCCGTTCCTGCGGATGCGTGACAGCGTGGCCGCGACCGGCTGCACGGCGACGTTGCTGCCGGGGATCATGCCGATGCTGTCGGCGCGCGCGCTCACGAAGATCGTGGAGCTGTCCGGCGCCGACCTGCCGGTGGAGCTGTCGCGCAGGCTGGAGCGCTACTCCGACGACCCGGCCGGGTTCCGCGCGACCGGCATCGACATCGCGACCGAGATGTGCCAGCGGCTGCTCGACGAGGGCGTGCCCGCGCTGCACTTCTACACGATGAACAGGGCGAAGGCGACGCGCGAGGTGCTGGGCCGCCTGGGCCTGGTGACCCGCGCCTAGACCGTCACGTTGCGCTTGTGCGCGATGAGGGCGAGCACGACGACGATCAGCGCGGCACCGCCGGTGAGCGCCGCGACGAGCAGCGCCCAGCCGAAGAACGAGCTGGAGTTCTCGCCCGCGTACTGCACGGTGGCCTGCAGCATCGACGCCTGACCGGGTTTCGGAGTCCACGCGATCGTGTTGTTCTCCTCCTCGCGGCCGTTGGTGTTCACGATCTTGCCGGGGAAGCTGACCTTGACCTGGACGTCCGCGCGTTCCACCGGCACCTGGGTCAGGTCGACCGAGCCGGAGAGCGTGACCAGGTCGCCGGAGCGGCGGAAGTTCAAGTTGTAGCGGCTGTTGGACGAGCTGGTGGCGGTGGAGAGCGCGCGCATCTCCTCGAAGCTCAGCCCGTTGAAGAACAGCTGCGTGCCCGCGTAGGACTCCACCCGGTACGGCTTGGTGGTCACCCGGCTCGCGAGGTCCGGCGGCACCTTGAGCTGGGGACCAGGGTCGTTGTCCTGCGTGGGCGGCGTGGCCGCGACGATCTCGCCCGAGATGCGGTCGTCGTCGGACACGGCCATCGCCGCGTACACGCGAACGCAGCCGCTCAACGAGAAGAGGGCGAGCAGCAGGAAGACCGGCACGAGCAGTGCCGAGGAACTACGCACGGCCGACATCCTGCCAGGGTGGCCGGTAGGACGCAGTCCCTCCTTTGGTCGTGAGCTTGACTAACTACCTTTTGGCGTCGTGGGCCGCCGGGTAGCGTCTGCGGCCATGGCATCCGTGCACGACATCAGCAACAAGTTCGTCACCGACACCGTGGCGCTGGACCCGATCGCGGCCACCAACCTGGGCTTCGCCGGTTCCGACGACAAGCTGACGGACTTCTCCCCGGAAGGGCACGCGGCACGTGACGAGCTCGCCGCCCGCGCGCTCGCCGACATCACGGCCACCGAGCCCGCGGATGCCGCTGAGGCGGCGGCGAAAGCCGTGTTCCTGGAACGTGTCGGCCTCGAACGCGAGCTCCACGCCGCGGGCCTGGCCGAGTCCTCGCTGAACGTCATCGCGAGCCCCATCCAGACGGTGCGCGACATCTTCGACCAGATGCCGACCGACACGCCCGAGCAATGGGCCACGATCGGGCGACGTCTGGCGGCGGTACCTACCGCTTTGTCCGGTTTGCAAGCCTCGTTGTCGCACGCCGCGTCCCGTGGCCACGTCTCGGCGCTGCGCCAGGTGACCAAGGTGGCCGAGCAGTGCGACACGTGGGCCGGCTCCTTCTTCGGCTCCTTCGTGGCGAAGGCGGACGTGCCGGGCTCCGTGCGCGGCGACCTCGACTCGGGTGCCGCGGCCGCGTCCGCCGCCTACGCCGAGTTCGCCTCGTTCCTGCGCACCTCGCTGGCCCCGCTCGCGCCGGTGAAGGACGCCGTCGGTGAGGAGCGCTACCGGCTGGGCTCGCGGTACTTCACCGGTTCGCGGCTCGACCTCGCCGAGGCCTACGCCTGGGGCTGGGAGGAGTTCCTCGGCATCGAGGCCGAGATGAAGGAGGTCGCGGCACGGCTGAAGCCGGGTGCCTCGCTGGCGGAGACCGCGGCGTTCCTGGACGAGCACCCGCGCTACCAGGTCCACGGCCAGGACGGTCTGCGGGCGTGGATGCAGGAGCTGTCCGACAAGGCCCTGCTCGACCTGCGCGACGTGCACTTCGACCTGCCGGACGCGCTGATGAACCTCGAGTGCAAGATCGCGCCGCCCGGTGGCGGTGTCGGCGCCTACTACACGCCGCCGACCGCCGACTTCTCCCGGCCGGGCCGCATGTGGTGGTCGGTCGCCGAGGGCAAGACGGTGTTCCCGACCTGGCGCGAGACCTCGACGGTCTACCACGAGGGCGTGCCGGGACATCACCTGCAGTGCGCCACGGCGGTGTACCAGTCGGAGAAGCTGAACGACTTCCAGCGCCTCATGTGCTGGGTGTCGGGCCACGGCGAGGGCTGGGCGCTCTACTCGGAACGCCTCATGCGCGAGCTCGGCTACCTCGACGACGACGGCGACCTGCTCGGCATGCTCGACGCCCACCTGTTCCGCGCCGCCCGCGTCATCATCGACATCGGCATGCACCTGGAGCTGGAGATCCCGCAGGGCACCGGCTTCCACCCCGGCGAGCGCTGGACCCCCGAGCTCGGCCTGGAGTTCATGCTCACCAGGACGCTGACCGAGGCCGCGCACGTGCACGACGAGATCGACCGCTACCTCGGCTGGGCCGGTCAGGCCCCGGCGTACAAGATCGGCGAACGCCTCTGGCTCGCCGCCCGCGAGGACGCCCGTGCCCGCAAGGGCGCCGGCTTCGACCTCAAGCAGTTCCACCAGGACGCGCTGGAGATGGGCTCGATGGGCCTCGACACCCTCCGCGACCGCCTCGCCGCCCTGTAGCTCCGGCGCTGTGCGGCATCCGGTACGTCGGCGCCGAGCCCGCTGACGTACCGGATGCCGCACGAGCCGGTGGGCGAGCGCCGGTCACGACACCGGCGCCGCCCAGTGCACGCGGACGCGGTGGGTGATCGGGTCGGGGTCGTCGGTGCGCACGAACTCCAGCCAGGGCCCGTCCGGCTCGGGCCGGACCGAGGCGAACCCGTCGCCGCTGCGCACCACCGGGTGCCCGGTCACCAGGGCCGCCGCGAGCGGATCGCGTGCGTCCACGACGACGGCCGCGATCACGCCGGTGTACTCGGGCCGGGGTTCGAGGACGCAGAACTCGTTGCCCTGCGGGTCCCGCAGCACCACCCACGGCACGTCGCGCTGCCCGACGTCGGCGTGCTCCGCGCCCAGCTTCAGCGCCCGCGCCACGATGTCCGCCTGGTGTTCGGGTGAGGTCGAGGCCAGGTCGAGGTGCACCCGGTTCTTCTCGATCTTCGGCGCGTCGCTCCACACGAACGTCAGCTCGGCCTCGTCGCCCGCGAGCTCGGACCAGAACGCCGCCAGCGCGGGGGGATCTGCTGCGTCGAACGTGATTTCCACCCGTGCGAGGGTACTGTCTCGCGCGTGACGAAGCTGGTGCTCGGACCACTCCTCAGGCACGTCAACGGATCCTCGGCCACGGTGTGGGTCGAGACGGACGCGGCGTGCGAGGTCACGATCGCCGGCCACACGGCGAAGACGTTCCAGGCGGGCACGCAGCATTACGCCCTCGTGCGCGTCGAAGACCTGGGTCCCCGCACCGAGTACGACGTCCGGCTCGACGGCGAGCTCGTCTGGCCGGAGCCCGGCAGCCGGTTCCCGAAACCGGTCATCCGCACCGGCGAGGTGCGCCGCATCGCGTTCGGTTCCTGCCGCGCCGCCCCGGACCAGCCACTCGGCCCCGACGCCCTCGACGCCTTCGCGCAACGGCTGATGGGCCAGCCGGAAGAGGAGTGGCCGCAGGCGTTGCTCCTGCTGGGAGACCAGGTCTACGCCGACGAACCCACCGAGGGCACCAAGCGGTGGCTGCGCGAACACCGCCGCGGCACCGAGGAACCCGACGGCGAGGTCGTGCACTTCTCCGAGTACGCGCGCCTCTACCACGAGACCTGGGGCGACCCGGAGATCCGCTGGCTGCTGTCGGTCGTCCCCTCGTCGATGATCTTCGACGACCACGACGTGCGCGACGACTGGAACACCTCCGCGGCCTGGAAGCGGGAGATGCGGGACAAGCCGTGGTGGCGCGACCGCATCCGCGGCGCGCTCGCGTCGTACTGGGTGTACCAGCACATCGGCAACCTCAGCCCCGCCGAGCTCGCCGCGGATTCCTTGTACGCCAAGGTGATCGCTCAGGGCACCGACGTGCTGCCGATGTTGGAGGAGTTCGCCGAGCAGGCCGACGAGGAGAACGAGGGCCGCAAGTCCACGCGGTGGAGCTACCGCCGCGACTTCGGCCGCGCCCGCCTGCTGATGATCGACACGCGCTGCGGCCGCATCCTGGAGGACGACCGGCGGCAGATGGTGAGCGACGCCGAGTTCGAGTGGCTCGAACGCAACTGCGACGGTGACTTCGACCACCTGCTGATCGGGTCGTCGCTGCCGTGGCTGATGCCGCACGCGCTCAGCCACTTCCAGTCCATCAACGAGGTCGGCGCGCGCAAACCCGGCTGGCAGGGCCGCGCGGCCGAGAAGGTCCGCCAGGTGCTCGACCTGGAGCACTGGCCCGCGTTCCGCGAGTCGTTCGACCGGCTCACCCGGATGATCCAGAAGGCCGCGGACGGCGGCACCGCCACCGTGAGCGTGCTCTCCGGCGACGTCCACCACAGCTACGTCGCCGAAGCCGACTTCCCCCAGCCCACCGGAGCGACCGTCACGCAGCTCGTGTGCTCGCCCGTGCACAACGAGGCGCCCAAGGTGCTGCGCCCCGCGTTCCGGCTGTCGTGGTCCCGCGCCGCCGGCTGGGTGTTCCGCCGTCTCGCCACGCTCGCCGGTGTGCCGCAAGACCTCGTGCGGTGGCGCAAGACCACCGGCCCGCACTTCGGGAACTCCGTGGCACTGCTGGACTTCGACGGCCGCCGCGCCCGTTACCGGCTGCTGTCGGCAACGGGCGAGGAGACCGCCTCGGTGTCACTTGGTCGCGAGCCGCAGTAGCGCCCACAGCTGCGCGATGGCGTCGTGGTCGCCGTAGACCTCGATCATCCGGTCGGGCAGGCGGCCCCACAGCCAGCGGTACATCGTCATCGGGTCCGCCGTCACCAGTGCGTCGGCGTGCTCGGCGTCCTCCGGTTCGACCCGCCACGCCGACGCGCCCTGCGGACCGCACCGCGTGAGCCACATGTGGTCCTGGACGCGCACGGCGACCACCTCGTCGCGTGAGCCCCGCACGCCGAGCGTGTCCAGCTTGTGCCCCAGCCACAACGTGAGCACCTCGTCGACGCCGTCGAGCGCGACCTCGTCGTCGACCGGACCGGCGTCCATGCCCGCGGCGCCCTGGACGTCCATGCGGTGCACCGTGGTCTCGTGCGCGAGCCGGCGCCGCCAGAAACCGTAGTTCCGCTGCTCCGGCCACCACGTCGCGCACGGCTCGTCCTCGTCGTGCGCGGCGAGCTGCTCGACCACGGCCTCGGCGGCCGACCGCGTGAACTCCAGCAGGTCCTGCCCGTCCGCGGGGTAGCGCTGCCAGTCCCGCGGTTCCTCCCCGAGCCGGAGGTACTCCAGCGTCCAGTGGTAGCCGCTGCCGACGTGCCGCACGGTCTCGCCCAGGTTGAGGCCGGGGCAGGCGGGCACGCCCTTGTGCGGTGGCTGGCCGAGTGCGGACATGACGAGCAGGTCGGCCTCACGCCGCAACACCTCCAGAGCGTTCACCGCCTGCCCTCGTTCATCACGTGGCCAACCAGGCCGACGAACTGCCCGGCCTGCCGCACCAGGTCGTCGGCGGTGCGCGCGGTGACGTGCCGGGTGATGCCCGCGAGCACGGCGGCACGCGTCGAGGACCACTCCGCGAAGAACGCGGCCCACTCCCGCATCTCGGGTGCGATCGCGGCGAGCAGCACCCACGCGCTGGTCGGCCTGGACCGGCCGCGGTGCGGCCGTCCGCGTAATGCGAGCACCGCCGCTGCGGCGCGCAACGCCGCCAGGTACGCGACGGCGAACCGTTCCGGTGGTTCGGGTGTGCGTTCCGCCTCGGCGAGCGAGTCGCGTGCCTGCTGCAGCAACGCGAGCGCTGAAGCGGGGGGCAAGGGGATCGGGAAGGCGGGTGCTGACATCTCGGCCTCCTCGTGGCGTCGGTGAACGACGTCTCCGCCGAGGGGAAGCCGGCGGCTCTCGGAGGTGGGGTGCTTCCCCCACCCCACCTCCGAGGCATGGTGAGACTCGAACACATGTTCGAGCCCTCGTCAGCGTAGCTCCCGGTTGATGGATTCCTCAACCCGGCCCACCACGTGGGGGGCGGCTCGTGGTCTGATGGTGTGGTGAGTGCTGTGGAAACCCCTGCGGAGCACCCCGGGATCCGCAAAGTCGCGGAGGCACTGCCTCCCGCCACCGCGGCGCGCATCGTCGTGCTGTCCGACGCGGTGCGCACAGCGGCCGCCGCGGCCGAGGCGGTGGGCGTGCCGGTCGGCGCGATCGCGAACAGCCTGCTGTTCGCCGCGGTCCGCGACGGCGTGGCGACCCCGTTGCTGGTGCTGACCTCCGGCGCGCACCGGGCGGACACCTCGCAGGTGGCCGCGCTGGTGGGCGCGGACGCGGTCAAGCGCGCCGACCCCGACTTCGTGCGCGAGCACACCGGCCAGGTGATCGGCGGCGTGTCCCCGGTGGGGCACCCGGCGCCGATCGAGACCCTGGTCGACGAGACGTTGGCCGGGTACGAGGTGATCTGGGCCGCCGCGGGGCACCCTCGTGCCGTGTACCCCACGACCTTCGCAGACCTGGTGGCCCTGACCGGCGGACGCGTGGCGGCGGTGGCGGGATGACCGCGTCACCACGCCTGGAGCGCATCGTCGAGCTGAGTGCCGCCGAGCTGAACGTGCGGCTGGGCGAGGCGCTCGAGCTGTACGTGACCGCGATGAACTACCCGTCCGGCACCGTCGAGCAGCGCGCTCCGATGTGGCTCGCGCACATGATGCGCGAGGACTGGCGCTGCGTGGTGGCGGTGGGGGAGCACGATGAGCTCGTCGGCATCGGCTACGGCTATCGCGGCGCCGCCGGGCAGTGGTGGCACGAACAGGTGCGCCGCGGCCTCATGGCCGTCGCGTCGCCCACCGTCGTCGACGACTGGCTCGAGGACTACTTCGAGCTCACCGAACTGCACGTGCTGCCGCGTGCCCAGGGCCGCGGCCTCGGCGAGGACCTGCTGCGCAGGCTGCTGGAGGGCGTTCGCTCCTCCCGCGTGCTGCTGTCCACGCCCGAGGGCCCGAGCAAGGCGTGGAAGCTGTACCGGCGCGTCGGGTTCCAGGACGTGCTGCGGCACTACCAGTTCACCGGCGACCCGCGCCCGTTCGCCGTGCTCGGCCGGATCCTGCCGCTGAGCTAGCTCCGACTTCCTCCTGGCCCGCAGCGCACCCGCGCGTTGCGGGCCGGTTGTGCTTTGCGCTGTTGCGCTCGTCTCTGCCCCGACCTACCCTCACCAATATGCAATATATTGGATATGGGTCGCTGAAGGAGCGAGCTGCCGCGGAGATCAGATCGGCGATCGTGCGCGGCGACCTCGAACCGGGCACCGCCATCAAGGACGTCGAGCTGGCCCAGCAGCTCGGCCTCTCCCGCACCCCGGTGCGCGAGGCGCTGGCGACGCTCACCGACGAGGGCCTCGTCGAGACCAAGCCACACGCCTACACCCGCGTCACCGCACTGGAAGCAGAACCCGTGCTGGACGCCCTCGTCGTCGTGCGGTCGATGCACGCCCTCGCCGCCGGCCTCGCCGTCCCCAAGATGACCGATGACGACTTCGCCGCGATGCGCTCCGCCAACAAGGCCTTCAAGAACGCCCTCGACGCCAACGACGCCATAGCCGCCCTCACCGCCGACGACGAGTTCCACGCCGTCGCCGTCCACCGCTGCGCCAACTTCGCGATCGCCGCCACCATCGACCGCTTCACCCCACTCGTCCGCCGCGCCGAGCACAGCCGCTTCTCGTCCCCCAACGCCCGCCACTCGGTGACGCAACACCAGCAGATCATCGAGGCCTGCGAACGACGCGAGAACACGCAGGCCGCTCTCCTCGTGGACGACAACTGGAGCACCCTCCTGGAGGAACTGTGAACAGGTACCCGCTGCTCTTCGGCCCGTCCCCGATCCACCGCCTGGACCGCCTGACCACCCACCTCGGCGGCGCCGCCATCTGGGCCAAACGCGAGGACTGCAACTCCGGCCTCGCCTACGGCGGCAACAAAACCCGCAAACTCGAATACCTCGTCGCCGACGCCATCGCCACCGGCTGCGACACCCTCGTCTCCATCGGCGGCATCCAGTCCAACCACACCCGCCAGGTAGCCGCCGCAGCCGCCCGCGCCGGCCTGAAAGCCGTGCTGGTGCAGGAAAGCTGGGTCGACTGGACCGACACCGGCCACGACCGCGTGGGCAACATCCTGCTGAGCCGCATGATGGGCGCCGACGTCCGCCTGGTGAGCGCCGAGTTCGGCATCGGCATCAAACCCGCCTGGGAACAGGCCATCGCCGACGTCCGCGCCGCCGGCGGCACCCCCTACCCGATCCCCGCAGGCGCCTCCGACCACCCCTTGGGCGGCATGGGCTTCGCAACCTGGGCCGACGAGGTCCGCCAGCAAGAAGCCCAGCTCGGCATCTTCTTCGACACCATCATCGTCTGCTCCGTCACCGGCAGCACCCAGGCCGGCATGGTCGCCGGCTTCGCAGGCGACCCCCACCGCCGCGTCCTCGGCATCGACGCCTCCGCCAAACCCGCGGAAACCCTCGCCCAGATCACCCGCATCGCCCACAACACCGCCAAGCTCCGCAACACCACGGTGTCCGAAGAGGACATCCTCCTCGACGACCGCTTCCACGCAGGCGTCTACGGCCTCCCCGACGACACCACCCTCGACGCCATGCGCCTCGGCGCCCAGCTCGAAGGCATGATCACCGACCCCGTCTACGAGGGGAAGTCCCTGGCCGGCCTCATCCACCTCGTGACCTCCGGCGAGATCGACCGCAACTCCACGGTCCTCTACGCCCACCTCGGCGGCCAGCCCGCGCTCAACGCCTACAGCTCCCTCTTCCCAGCCTGACCTCCGTTCCGACCTGGCTTTGTTCTGGCTTCGTTCGGAGCCTGATCCCATTCCGGCCTGGCTTTGTTCTGGACCCGACTTCGGTCTCGGCCTGGCGTCCTCACGTTCACTCGACCGGGTGAAGCTTGTCCGGATCTGTCCGGGCCGTCGTCTTGTCTTCTGTGCAACCAGAACCACGTCCGGATCCGGCAGTTCACGCGCCCGCAATGAGGAGGAACGCGGGGGTGCGGCCAGGCATTCGATTTCGCGGCTGCCGCACCTCGGCTTCGACGTGGCCTGGCACCTTGGGCACGGAAGTGGGTACGCGGAGGATTCGGCTGCCACGGATTCGGCGGACGCTGCGGAGCGGGTTCGTGGCGACGTTTGCGATGTGTCGGCACGAGCCAGTGTCGGTTGTGGACATCGGGATCGTGTTGGGAAGGGTGGTGTGGCACGGCGGTTCGGGCGAGCTGGGCCTTGCTACCAGCCCGCTTCGCCAGCCGAGCCGGCCTTGTCGATCACCTGGTCCACGATCCGGCCCGGCCCAACCCGGCATGCGGCCCCGGCTTGGGACCCGGCTTCAGCCCCGGAGCCGTCCCTGCCCCCTACCCTCTGCATCCGGCCCCTTGCCCCCTGCCCTTGCCCTCTGCCCGGCCTGGGCTTCGCCTCGGTCTCAGCTTCAGTCTCGTTCGCAGCCTGGTCCCGTCTCCAGCCGGTTTCCGAGCCCAGTTCTGGTACCAGGCGCAGTCCGGTACCCGGCCTCAGCTGAGAACCTGGCTCCAGGTTTCGTCTGCGGTCGGCATTTCCGCGCATCGTGTTGATCACCCGTGATGCGTCGGGTTGACCGCGATGTATGGGCGACAACGGCTTGATCGATGACCAGGCCCGGTTCGGCAGCTCGCCCCGAAACCCGCCACACCCGCGCCATGCACCGGCAGGTGGTCCGATTCGCGAAACCAGCGGGCGACCGGAATCCACCGCTGGCGCCACGCCGAAGGGCCTGCGGCTACGCGCGTAGGCGGAGGCCCTTCGGCGTGGCTCGGAAGCCGGCTTCTTGGAGGACGGTTGCCAGGTGGGAGGTGAGGGCGGCTTCGCCGTCGGCGCGTTGGACGGCCAGTTGGCCCAGCCAGCCGTCGCGGACTGCGCGGCTCAGGGCGTTCGCGGCCGTGCGGAGGGTGGGGTCGTCGTCGGTGAAGGAGAGGAGGGATTTGCCGCCGCGTTCGACGTAGAGGGCCGGGGCGCCGTCGACCAGGACGGCCAGGGCGCCGGCTTTGCGGGCCGGGCGGTGTTTGCCCTCGCCCAGTGGGGTGGGCCAGGGGAGGGCGGCGCCGTAGGGCTGGGCCGGGTCGGCGGCGGCCAGGACCACGGCGGGCTGGTCGGCTTGGGCGGGTTGGCCTGGGGAACGGGAGAGGGTGCGGAGGCGGTCGACGGCGCCGCGGGCGGCGAACTGGGCGGCGCCCAGGCCCTCGACCACGTAGCCGCGGATGACCTGGCCGGACTCCTCCATGGCGCGCAGGACGCGGTAGACGGAGCTGAAGCCGCCGGTCACGCGTTCGGTGTCGAGGGCGCCGCGGGTGAGGACGCCGTGGCGTTCGAGGAACGACTCGGCGCGGGCGGCGGCGCGGCGGGTGGGGTTGGCGGCCGGGGCGACGGCGAGCGACCAGCGGCCGGCCGCGGAGGGAGGACCGGTGCGCGAGGGCAGGTCCGGGCGGGCGGCGCGCAGGCGGGCGTAGCGGCCGCGCGGGGTGGTGCGGCGGGGTTTGTGGGCTGCGCCGCCGCCGGAGACCAGGGCGCGCAGCGGGGCCAGGGTGTCGTTGGTGGCGAGGCCCGCCCAGACGAGGTCCCAGAGGGTGGCGACGACCTCGGCGTCGGTGCACTGGACCGACGCGGAGGTGCGGTCGACGACCTGGCGGAAGAACAGGGCACCGCCGGACAGGGACTCCAGGACCGCGGTGTGCAGGGGGGACTCGGGGATCGACTCCGGGACCAGGTCGGGCAGGAGCAGGTCGGCCACGTCCGTGGGGGCGAGGGCGATCCAGCCGTCGCCGCCGGACAGGGAGCCGCAGCCGGTCCAGGTGACCTCGCCGGACGCGGTGAGCTCGTCGAGCAGGGCGGGGTAGTAGCCGGGCAGGCGGGACGGCAGGAGCAGGGACTCGAGGGCGCTCGCGGGCAGGGGAGCCCCGGCGAGCTGTTCGACCACCGAGAAGACGTCGTCGGCGGTCGGGGCGGAACGCAGGCGGCGGCCGAGACCGTGCCACGCGGGCAGGAAGCGGCCGAGCGCGGCGGGTTCGACCGGCTCGACCTCGGAACGCAGGCGGGCCAGGGAACCGCGGCGCAGGCGGCGCAGCACGTCGGCGTCGCAGTACTCGGTGTGGGTGCCGCCGGGGCGCAGCTCGCCGCGGACCAGGCGACCGGTGGCGGCCATGCGTTCCAGCACACCGGTCACGACGGCGACGCCCAGGCCGAAACGGGTGGCGGGCTCGGTGGCGGCGAACGGGCCGTGGGTGCGGGCGTAACGGCTCAGCAGGTCGCCGAGCGGATCGGCGACCGGTTCGGTGAACGCCTCCGGCACACCGACGGGCAGTGCGACGCCGAGCGCGTCACGGACGCGGCCCGCGTCCTCGATGGCGATGGTGCGTTCCTCGCCGGCGATGCGGACACGGATCGCGCGGCGGGCGGCCACCAGCTCGTTCAGCCACTCCCGCGGCACACCTCGTTCCAGCGCCTCCGCGTCGGAGAGGTCACCCAGGAAGCGCAACAGGTCCGCGGTGTCCTCGGCGTGGCGAGGGCGGCGGTCGGCGGACAGCCGCTGCAGGCTCAGCTCGACCTCGGCGACGACCTCGGGGTCGAGCAGCTCGCGGATCGCCTCGGAACCGAGCAGCTCGGCCAGCAGCGTCGAGTCCAGCGACAGGGCGGCGGCACGGCGTTCGGCGAGCGGCGCGTCGAGCTCGTAGAGGAACATGCCGAAGTAACCGAAGAGCAGGCTGCGCGCGAACGGCGACGGCGACGGCGTCTCCACCTCGACCACGCGCACCCGACGTGCGCGCACGTCCGACATCAGCTCACGCAGCCCCGGCACGTCGTAGACGTCCTGCAGGCACTCGCGCATCGCCTCCAGGACAACGGGGAAGCGCTCGTACTTCGACGCCACCGACAGCAGCTGGGCCGAGCGCTGCCGCTGCTGCCACAACGGTGTGCGCCTGCGCGGATCACGACGGGGCAGCAGCAGCGAACGCGCGGCGCACTCGCGGAACCGGGCCGCGAACAACGCGGAGCCACCGACCTCGGCGACCACGATCTGCTCGACCTCGTCCGGGTCCAGCAGCACGTCCTCCGCGCTCGCGGTGACCTCCTGCCCGTCGGCGTCCAGCGCGTCGGGCAGCCGCAGGACGATGCCGTCGTCCGAATGCGCCGTCTGCGCCTCGACCCCGCGCCGTTCCCTCAGCCGCGCCGCGATCGCCAGCGCCCACGGCGCGTTCACCTGGGCGCCGAACGGCGAGTGCACCACCAGCCGCCAGTCACCCAGCTCGTCGCGGAACCGCTCCACCAGCACGGTCCGGTCGTTCGGCACGTGCCGCGTGGCCTCCCGCTGCTCGCCCAGGTACGCCAGCAGGTTGTCCGTCGCCCACTCGTCCAGCCCCGCCGCGGCCGCACGGGACCGCGCCGCCGAGTCCTCCATCGTGGACACTTCGCGCAGGAACTTCCCCATGGCACGGCCCAGTTCCAGCGGACGGCCCGGCGCGTCGCCCTTCCAGAACGGCATCCGCGCCGGCTGGCCGGGAGCGGGCACCACGATCACCCGGTCGTGCGTGATGTCCTCGACCCGCCACGACGACGTGCCCAGCAGGAACGTGTCGCCGACCCGCGACTCGTACACCATCTCCTCGTCGAGCTCGCCGACCCGCGAACCGGGACCGTTCTCCGACGTCGGCGTCATCACCGCGAACAGCCCGCGGTCGGGGATCGTGCCGCCGGAGGTGACCGCCAGCCGCTGCGAACCGGGCCGCCCGCGCAGCTCCGAGTTCACCCGGTCCCACGTGATCCGCGGCCGCAGCTCACCGAACTCCTCCGACGGGTACCGGCCCGACAGCATGTCCAGCACCGCCTGTAACGCCGAGTCCGGCAGCCCCGCGAACGGCGCCGCGCGCCGCACCAGCGTCGTCAGCTCCTCGACCGGCCACGGCTCCATCGCCACCATCGCGACGACGTGCTGCGCCAGCACGTCCAGCGGGTTGCGCGGGAACCGCACGGCCTCGATCGCGCCGTCGCGCATCCGCTCGGCCACCACCGCGCACGACACCAGGTCGCCGCGGAACTTCGGGAACATCACACCTCGCGACACCGCCCCGACCTGGTGACCGGCGCGACCGACGCGCTGCAGTCCCGACGCGACCGACGGCGGCGCCTCCACCTGCACCACCAGGTCGACCGCGCCCATGTCGATGCCGAGCTCCAGCGACGACGTGGCCACCACGCACGGCAGCCGCCCTGACTTCAGGTCCTCCTCGACCGTGGACCGCTGCTCCCGCGACATCGACCCGTGGTGCGCGCGGGCCACCGTGGCGGCCTTCTGCACCGTCAGCCCCGACTGGCCGATCGCTTCGGCGGGGAAGGACTCCAGCTCCTCCGCTTCCTCGGCCAGCTCGTTCAGCCGTGCCGTCAGCCGCTCGGCGAGCCGGCGCGAGTTCGCGAACACGATCGTCGACCGGTGGGCCCGCACGAGCTCCAGGATCCGCGCCTCGACCGACGGCCAGATGGAAGTTCGCTGTTCGGCACCGGCGGCCGATCCCGACACCTCACCGGTCGGCTGGCCGAGCGCCGACATGTCCTCGACCGGCACCTCCACCTCGACCTGGATGGTCTTCGGCGTCTTCGGCTGCACCACCGACACCGGCCGCCCACCGGCGAGGAACGCGCTGATCTCCTCGACCGGCCGGACCGTCGCCGACAGCCCGATCCGCTGGGCCGGCCGTTCCAGCAGCGAATCCAGCCGTTCGAGTGACAACGCCAGGTGCGCGCCGCGCTTGGTGCCCGCCACCGCGTGCACCTCGTCGACGATCACCGTCTCCACCCCGCGCAGCGACTCCCGCGCCGAGGACGTGAGCAGCAGGAACAACGACTCCGGCGTCGTCACCAGCACGTCCGGCGGGGTCCGCCCGAACGCCCGCCGCTCCTCGGGAGACGTGTCACCGGTGCGCATGCCCACCGTGATCGACGGCTCGGCCACGCCCAGCCGGTGCGCCGCCTGCCGGATACCGGTCAGCGGCGCCCGCAGGTTGCGCTCGACGTCCACCGCCAGCGCTTTCAGCGGCGACACGTACAACACGCGGCACCGCCGTTTCGGCTCCTCCGGCACCCCCGCCGACGCCAGCCGGTCCAGCGCCCACAGGAACGCGGCCAGCGTCTTGCCGGAGCCAGTCGGGGCGATGACCAGCGCGTGCTCGCCCGCCGCCGCGGCCGCCCACGCACCCGTCTGCGCCTGGGTGGGCGCGGCGAAGGCGCCGGCGAACCACTGCCTGGTCGCCGGTGAGAATGCCTTCATCACGTCCATGCCGACCATCATGACGCCGGGGTCTGACAATTTCTGATTGCGCAGGTCCGAGCGCCCGCCGACACCCGCTGTGGCACGATCACCCCGAACGTCTGTGAGGGGAGACCGGTGCGCGTCCTGTCCGTCGACCTGGGCACCGCCAACACGGTTGCGGTGCTGTCCGACCACGGTGTCGTGGATGTGGACGGAGGGCCCACCATGCCCTCGTCGGTCTACCTCGACGAGGACGGCACGCTGCTGGTCGGCCGGGAAGCCGAGCGGCGGTCCCGCCAGGACCCGTCACGCTACGAGGCCAACCCCAAGCGCCACATCGACAAGCCCACGATCAAGCTCGCCGACCGGCAGCTCCCGCTCAACGACGCGCTCGCGGCCATCTACGCGCGCGTGATGGCCGCCGTGACCCCGTTGCTGCAGGGCGGCGAGCTCGACGAGATCCGCCTGACCCACCCGGCCGAATGGGGCCCGACCAGGCGCAACAAGCTGCTGTCCTCGGCGCGGCTCGCGGGCATGACCGGTGAGCTGGTGCCCGTCCCCGAGGCCATCGCGGTGGCCTCGCTCGGCGGTGGCCGCCCGCTCGCGGTCTACGACTTCGGCGCCGACACGTTCGACGTCTCCGTGCTCGACGCCTGGCACCGCATCCTCGCCGATGGCAGCCTGAGCGACGTCGGCGGTCTGGACGTCGACGAGGCGCTGCTGGAGCACATCGGCCGCACGGTCTCCCACAAGGACCCGGCCGGCTGGCAGCGGTTGCTGCGCCCGACCACCACCGACGACCACCGCGCCCGCCTCGGCCTGCGCGAGGAGCTGCGGCTGGCCAAGGAGGACCTCTCCGAGCTGCCGCAGGTCGAGGTCATGATGCCGGAGCCGTTCGAGAAGGTCGTCGTCACGCGCGGCGAGCTGGAGGCGTTGATCCGGCCGAGCCTGATCCGCAGCACCGAGCTCCTCATCGCCACGGTCCGCAAGGCCGGCGTCACACCGGAGCACGTCTACCTGGTCGGCGGCTCGTGCCGGATGCCGCTGGTCGCGCAGATCATCGCGGAGAAGGTCGGCATCGTCCCGACCAACCCCGACCACCCGGAGACGATCGTCGCGTCCGGTGCGCAGGTCGTGGACCGTGCGGCGATCACGCTGAAGGCCGAGGACGACAAGCCGAAGTACGTCGAGCCGCCGACGGTCGTGACCACACCGGTCAGCCCGGCCGTGTCCGGCCCGCACCCGGTGAACCCGGCCGTGAGCGGCCCGTTCCCGGTCACCCCCACGGCGAGCGGGTCGTACCCGGTCAACCCGAGCGTGAGCGGCGCGTACTCGACCAGCGGCCCCTACCCGGTCACCGGCCCCTACCCGGTGAACCCGGCGGTCAGCGGCAGCTACCCGGCGAACTTCCCGTCCCCGCAGCCGCAGAAGAAGGACAACAGGAAGGTCCTGCTCGGCATCGGCGGCGCGGTCGTGCTGGTCCTCGGCGTCATCGGCGCGGTCTTCGCGTTGTCCGGCCCCGACCTGCCCAGCGCGGACGAGTGCAAGGACGACGTCACCCAGGACGGCCAGGGCTTCACCCGCTGCCTGCGCCAGCTCGCGGGCACCGTGCCCGACGGCGGCGGCTGCGAGAAGGCCGACTCCGCGCAGATCACCGGCATGGACGAGATCAAGGGCACGGTCGTGAGCTGCGCGGTCCGCGACGGCTACGAGGTCCAGTACATCCTCACCGACAGCGTCACCGGCGCCGAGAACAACGCCGACGCCATCGTGAAGTCGTTCCAGACCGACCGGGTCGAGGCCGACTGGACCGGCAACGGCTTGGAGGGCACCTACCGGGCGGCCACCTCGAGCGGCACCGGCGTGCTGGTCTTCACGGCCAAGGGCCGCCCCATGTTCGGCATCCTCACCAAGCACGCCGAGGAGAACGCCGACGAGCTCAAGCCCGACGAGGTCGCCGACTTCTTCGAGAAGTCCGTCCAGCCGGGGGAGTAACCGCAACGGCCCTGTCGGCGGGGCGCCCCGACGTGCCACGATCGCGATCATGGTGACCGTCGCGCCGCAGGTCGAACGCGTGCAGCGCAAGGTCGTTCGGGTCCTGACCGGCACCCAGATCATGGGGTCGGCCGCGATGACGATCGGCCTCGCGATCAGCACGCTGATCGCCGCGTCGCTGTCCGGGTCCGACGCCGTCGGCGGGTTCGCGCAGACAGCGGCCGTCGCCGGTGCCGCGGTGCTCGCCCTGCCCGGTGCCCGGCTCGCGCAACGGCGTGGGCGCCGCCCGGCGTTGATCCTCGGCTACGGCATGGGCGCTATCGGTGCGTTGGTCGCCGCTGTCGCCGTGGGTGTCGGCTGGTGGCCCTTGTTGTTGGTGGGGCTTCTTCTGTTCGGAGGGGCGTCCAGCGCGAACCTCGCGGCTCGCTACGCCGCGACGGATCTCGCGCACCCGCGACGTCGTGCGCGGGAGCTCTCGCGCGTGGTGTGGGCGGCCATGATCGGCGCGATCATCGGCCCGAACCTCGCGGATCCAGCCGGTCGGGTGATGGCCGCGGCCGGTCTGCCGGTGGCGGCCGGGCCGTTCGTCCTGGCGGCCGTGGTGCTCGGGATCGCGGTGCTGGCGATCCAGTTCGGGCTGCGACCGGACCCGTTGGTCGTGGTCAGGAGCACCCGGCCGGTGGAACCCGCGCACTGCGCCGGTGGTGGTGCGCCGGGCGGCCTGCGGGTCTGGGGAGTGCTCGGGCCGATGGCCCGGCTTGCACTCGTTGGGGTGATGTTGTGCCACACGGCGATGGTCGGGCTGATGTCGATGACACCGGTCCACATGAACCACGCCGGGTCGTCGTTGCGCGTGGTCGGCGTCGTGATCAGCCTGCACGTGGCCGCGATGTACGCGGCGAGCCCGCTGTTCGGGTGGATGGCGGACCGGCTGGGCCGCGTGCCGGTGCTCGCGATCGGCGCGTCGCTGGTGGTGGCGGCCTCCGGGGTCGCGGGGATGGCGCCCTCGCACGACGCGCCGCAGCTCGCCGCGGGGCTCGCGCTGCTCGGTTTCGGCTGGTCCGCGGGCCTGGTGGCGGGCTCGGCGCTGCTCACCGAGTCGGTGGGGGTGGACGAGCGGCCGGCCGCGCAGGGGCTGTCCGACCTGATGATGAACGTCGGCGGTGCCGTGGGCGGGGCGGTGTCCGGGATCGTCGTCACCGCATGGTCGTACGCGGCGCTCGGGCTGATCGTCGGGTTCACCGCGCTGCCGTTGCTCGTCGTCTGCCTCTTCGCATCGCTGCGCAGGAGCGCCGGTTAGGGTCTGCGGGTGCGCATCACCATGTTCCGCAAACTGATGTCGGGAGAGTTCGGCCAGGTCAGGGCGGAGATGATCGCCCGTGACCACGTGCTGTCGGCGCTCGGCGGCCGCACCGCCGACGAGGCGCTGGAGGCCGGGATCGGCGCGAAGGAAGTGTGGATCGCGGTCTGCGAAGCGTTCGAAATCCCCGAAAATCGCCGTTGACCTCACGGTTCGGAGCGCCGCGTGTGCTCGAACACGTGTTCGGCTACAGTGGCTCCGACCCCCGGCTTCGCAAAATTGTCAGACCCCGCCAGTAGCGTCAGGTCCAACATGACGAAGCAACGGCAGACGACAAAAGGTGGACCCAAGATGGCACCCGCAGCACCCGACCGGGACAAGGCGCTCGAGCTGGCCCTGGCGCAGATCGACAAGCAGTTCGGCAAGGGCTCCGTGATGCGCCTCGGCGAGGAGGGCCGCGCCCCGATCGAGGTGATCCCGACCGGTGCGATCGCGCTGGACGTGGCGCTCGGCATCGGTGGTCTGCCGAGGGGCCGCGTCGTCGAGATCTACGGTCCGGAGTCCTCCGGTAAGACGACCGTGGCGCTGCACGCCGTGGCGAACGCCCAGAAGGCCGGTGGCATCGCGGCGTTCATCGACGCCGAGCACGCGCTCGACCCGGAGTACGCGAAGAAGCTGGGCGTCGACACCGACGCGCTGCTGGTCTCCCAGCCCGACACCGGTGAGCAGGCCCTGGAGATCGCGGACATGCTGGTCCGCTCCGGCGCACTCGACATCCTGGTCATCGACTCGGTCGCCGCCCTCGTGCCGCGCGCCGAGATCGAGGGCGAGATGGGCGACAACCACGTCGGTCTGCAGGCCCGCCTGATGAGCCAGGCGCTGCGCAAGATCACCGGTGCGCTCAGCGCGTCCAACACGACCGCGATCTTCATCAACCAGCTGCGCGAGAAGATCGGCGTGATGTTCGGCTCCCCGGAGACCACGACCGGTGGTAAGGCGCTGAAGTTCTACGCCTCCGTGCGTCTGGACGTGCGCCGCATCGAGACCTTGAAGGACGGCGGCGAGCCCGTCGGCAACCGCACCAGGGTCAAGGTCGTGAAGAACAAGGTCGCGCCGCCGTTCAAGCAGGCCGAGTTCGACATCCTCTACGGCAAGGGCGTCAGCCGCGAGGGCTCGCTCATCGACATGGGCGTCGACCAGGGCATCCTGCGCAAGTCCGGTGCCTGGTACACCTACGAGGGCGACCAACTGGGCCAGGGCAAGGAGAACGCCCGCAAGTTCCTGCTGGACAACCCGGACATCGCCAACGAGGTCGAGAAGCGCATCAAGGACAAGCTCGGCATCGGCGCCACCCTCGACGCCGACGAGACGGCACCCGCCGCTCCCGTCGAGTTCTGAGGTGGGCGTTGGACGAGGCTGAGGAGCAGCGCAAAGCGCGTGACATCTGCTACGCGCTGCTCACCGCTCGTGCCCGGTCCCGGCGTGAGCTGCACGACGCGTTGCTGCGCAAGGGGATCAGCGCCGGTGTGGCCGAGGTCGTCCTCGGGAAGTTCGACCGCGCCGGCCTGATCGACGACGTGCAGTTCGCCGAGATGTGGGTGCAGTCGCGGCACAACTACAACGGCCTGGGCCGCCGTGCCCTCGCCATGGAGCTGCGCCGCAAGGGCGTCGCCGACGAGGTGGTGGCCGAGGCCGTCGCCGCCGTCGACGGTGAGGCCGAGGAGGAGAAGGCACGCGAGCTGGTCCGCAAACGGCTGCGCACGATGTCCGGTGTGGACGAGACGGCGAAGATCCGCCGGCTCGTGGGGGCGTTGGCGCGCAAGGGATACGCGGAAGGGCTCGCGTACCGGGTGGTGCGCGACGAGCTGCGGGCGGCCGGCGACGACGCCGCGGCGCTGGACGAGACCTGGTCCTAGCCCGTGCTCGGCCGGCTTCCCCTGGACGACCAGCTCCGGGCGTTGCGTGCGGTCCTCGCCCGCAACGAGCTGCTGGTGGAGGTCCTGACCCGCGCGACGCGGCTGGACCTCCCGGGCTGGTACCTGACGGCGGGCTGCGTGGTCCAGACGGTGTGGAACGTCGTCACCGGCCGCCCGCCGGCCGAGGGCATCAAGGACTACGACCTGTTCTACTTCGATGGCACCGACCTCGGCTGGGACGCCGAGAACGACGTCATCCAGGCAGGCGCGCGGGTCTTCGGCGACCTGCCGGTGGTGGTCGAGATCCGCAACGAGGCCCTCGTGCACCTCTGGTACTTCGATCGGTTCGGGGTGCCCTGCGCACCCCACACCTCGACCGAGGCGGCGATCGACTCGTTCGCCGCCACGACCTGCTGCCTGGGCGTCCGCTTGGACGGCGATGGCCGGTGGCGGGTCTACGCGCCGCACGGGCTGGCCGACGTGTTCAACCTCGTCGTCCGCCCCAACCCGGTGCTCGCTCCCCGCGATGTCTACGAGGCCAAAACCCGGCGGTGGCGCGAACAGTGGCCGGAGCTGACCGTGTTGCCCTGGCCCGAACCGGCGGTCGGCGCCCGGTAACCGACTTGGCCGCTTGACCGGTTCGTCACGAGTAGCCTGAACGTCGTGAGCACCACTCCCGACGCGCCGTCCGCCGTGACCCCCACGGTTTCCGACCTGCTCTGCTTCGACCTCTACACGACGTCGCGGGCGGTTACGGGGTTCTACCGGCCGATCCTCGACAAGGCCGGCATCACCTACCCGCAGTTCCTGGTGATGCTGCTGCTGTGGGAGCGGGACTCGCGGCCGATCAGGGAGCTCGTCCAGGAACTCGACCTGGAGTACAGCACGCTGTCGCCGTTGATCAAACGGCTGGAGAAGAGCGGGCTGCTGGTGCGCGTCACCCATCCCGACGACGAGCGCTCGGTGCTCGTCCAGCTCACCGACAAGGGCCGTGAGCTGCGGTGGATCGGTGCGGAGATGACCAACCAGCTGGGCCAGGCGCTCGGTATGGACGCCCAGGAGATCGCGGTGCTGCGCAAGGCCCTGCACCGGGTGAAGCACGGCGCCGAGCGTCAGTGAGCTGAATTACATCGCGTACGAGGTATCTCGTCCGGTAAGTTACATCGTGCACGACCTAATCGAGCGCGATGCACCACCGGAGCTGGTGCCCGACGAGAGTGAGAGAGCAATGCGAGTTCGTAAGGTGTTCGCCGTTCTTGGGACGCTGCTGGCGCTGGCTGCCGTTGTTCCGTCGGGTGCCGGTGCCGCGGAGGAGACCGAGAAGTCCGGTGCCAAGAAGCCGACGGTCGTGCTGGTGCACGGCGCGTTCGCGGACGCCTCCAGCTGGAACGGCGTCGTGGAACGTTTGCAGCGCAAGGGTTACCCGGTCATCGCGGTGGCGAACCCGTTGCGCGGCCTGACCTACGACGCGAACTACCTGCGCAAGGTGCTCGCCTCGATCGACGGCCCGGTCGTGCTCGCCGGCCACTCCTACGGCGGCATGGTCGGCTCGCAGGCCGCGCTGGGCAACAAGAACGTGAAGTCGCTGGTGTACGTCGCGGCGTTCGCGCCGGAGAAGGGCGAGAGCGCGCTGGAGCTGTCGAACAAGTTCCCCGGCAGCACGCTCGGCGACACGCTGCAGACCATCGACCTCGGCGACGGCACCAAGGACCTGGTGATCCAGCAGGACAAGTACTGGCAGCAGTTCGCGGCCGACGTCCCGCGCCGGGAGGCGACGCTGGCGGCGGCGACCCAGCGGCCGGTCAACGACTCGGCGCTGACCGAGGGCGCCGGCGACCCCGCGTGGCACGCCATCCCGTCGTACTTCGTGAACGCGGGCAAGGACAAGAACATCCCGGTCGCGGCGCAGCGGTGGATGGCCGAGCGCGCCCACGCCAAGGCCGTGGTCGAGGTCCGCGACGCCTCGCACTCGGTGGCCGTGTCGCACCCGGAGACCGTGGCCGACCTGATCGTCCGCGCCGCCCGGTAGGCGTGCGGACCAGGAAGCCGGGACGCTGCAGGGGCGTCCCGGCTTCCGCCGTGCCTAGGGCTTCGCGACCGTACAGCCAGGCAGCGACAGGTCCAGCGTCGTTCCCGGTCCGAAGCAGGACACGAAGCTGTACGTCTGCTGGCCGTAGTTGATGCCGCGCCGGACGGTGACCTGACCGGCGGCGTCGACCTCGCAGGGGTTGTTCAACGTGCAGCGGCCGCCGCTCTCGTTGCCGGTGTTGTTGACGCCGACGACCTTGCCGCTGACGTTGTCCACGATCGGCGAGCCTGAGGTGCCACCGATCGTGTTGCACGCCGAGGTGTAGCGGATGGAGTCGCGCCAGGTCCAGGCGTCCTCCTTGAGCTGGTGCACGAAACCGTCGATCTGGCAGGAGTAGATCCGCTTCCAGTAACCGGAGACGACGCGGATGTCCGTCTGGGCGACGGGGTGCGTGGCCGACAGCTCCAGCGCGCGGCTGCCGTACTGCTGCTGGATCTGGCCGTAGGTCGTGTTGAGCTGGTAGAGCGCGGCGTCCGTGCCCGTCATCGTCGCGTAGACGAGCTTGGTGCCGGTGAGGGTCGCGATCTTGGTGCCGGCGCCGTTGAGCAGGCTGAAGCTGCGCGAGACCGCCTGGCCGACGATCACCTCGCCCGCCTTCATGAACTTGACGCAGTGCCCGTTCGTGAGCACGAGCGCCTTGTCCGTCGCGGCCGAGGACGGCAGGCGGACCAGCGAGCCGGAGCAGTTGTTGAGCGCCACGATGCCGGTGAAGTCGACAGCGGCCTGGGCGGGTGCCACCGTCACGCCGAGCGCGGCGATCGCCGCGAGCAGGGATCCGATGAGTCGTCGTGCCATCGCAGGGTCCTTTCGGGAAAGGGCATCCAACGGGCCAGCGTGTACGGATCGTAGCCGCGCCGCTACCTTCGGAAGTCGGGTGCCGCGTGCTCGTTAACTCGAACGAGTGAGGTCGCGAGCTTGGTGGTGAGTGCGACGGCGCTGCCCGGCGGCCCTACGCCCACGACGTGGCGCTCGTTGGTCAGGCATAAACCATTCGCCCGCAGCCGCCAGGACGGGTTACAAATCGGGCATGTTGCGCAAGTACCCGCGGACGCCCCACCTGGAGGGCTCGCGCCTGCAACCGGGCGACGAGGACCTCGACCAGGTGCCGTTCCGTGCGATCGCGGGACGGCACCTGGTCGTCGAGGAGAAGCTCGACGGTGCCAACGCGGGCATCAGCTTCGCCCCGGACGGGACGCTGCGGCTGCAGTCGCGCGGCCACTTCCTGACCGGTGGGCCGCGGGAACGGCAGTTCGCGCCGTTGAAGGCGTGGGCGGCGACGCACCGGGCGGTGCTGCACGAGCGGCTCGGCTCGCGGTACGTGCTGTACGGGGAATGGTTGTACGCCAAGCACACCGTGTTCTACGACGCGTTGCCGCACCACTTCTGCGAGTTCGACCTGCTGGACCGGGAGACCGGTGGGTTCCTGTCCACTCCGGAACGGCGGCGGCTCCTCGCGGGCACGCCGGTGGTGTCCGTGCCGGTGTTGCACGAGGGGTCGTTGCGCACGCTCAAAGAACTGAAGGCGTTGATCGGGCCGTCTTTGTGCCGCACACGGCGATGGCGTGACGTACTGGTCGAGGCGGCGCGCTCGGCCGGACAAGACCCGGATGTCGTTGCCGCGGAGACGGATTCGCACGATGACATGGAAGGCCTCTACATCAAGGTGGAGGAGGGCGGGCGCACGGTCGAGCGGTACAAGTGGGTGCGGCCGACGTTCCTGACCGCGGTGCTGGACTCGGGCAGCCACTGGCAGGACCGGCCGATCCTGCCGAACCGGGTGTTGGACCGTGTTTGAGGCGTTGTGCCCCGTTGGTCCGTTGTGGACGTTGGACTGGGATGCCGTGCGTGACGCGTTCGCGTGGGTACGGGCGATGGAGGGTGTACCGCAGGACTCGGTGCATCACGCCGAGGGTGACGTTGCGACGCACACGCGCATGGCGTGCGAGGCGTTGGCGCAGCTGCCGGAGTGGCGGGCTCGACCGGAGGCCGACCGGGTGCGGTTGTTCGCGACGGTGTTGCTGCACGACGCCGCGAAGCCGTTCCGCACGCAGGTCGTGGACGGGCGGATCACCGCGCACGGCCACTCGCGGGCCGGGGACCTGCTGGCGCGCCGGCTGCTGTGGGAGATGGGGCGGCCGATCGAGTGGCGTGAGCACGTCGCGGCTCTGGTGCGCCACCACCAGGTGCCGTTCTGGGCGTTGGAGCGGCCCGACCTCGACCGCATCGCGTTCCGGGTGAGCCTGCTCGCGCGCAACGACGACCTGGCGACGCTCGCCCGTGCCGACATCCTCGGCCGGATCTGCGGTGACGCCGAGTCGGTGCTGGAGAACATCGCGCTGTTCGAGGAGTACTGCCGCGAACGCGCCTGCCTGGACCGGCCGCGCGAGTTCCCGTCGAATCACGCGCGGTTCCAGTACTTCCGCACGCCGGGCCGCGACCCCGGCTATGCCGCCTATGACGACACGCGCGTCGAGGTCACCGTGTTGTCGGGACTGCCCGGTGCCGGCAAGGACCACTGGATCGCCACGCATCGGCCAGGCTGGCCGGTGGTGAGCCTCGACGCCGTGCGCACACGGCTCGGTATCGCGCCCGATGGCGACCAACGGGCCGTCGCGGCAGCGGCTTTCGAGGAGGCGCGCATGCTGCTGAGGGCGGGGGAGCGGTTCGTGTGGAACGCGACCAACGTCTCGCGCCAGCTGCGCGACCGGTGCATCGGGCTTGCGGCGGACTACCGCGCGCGGGTCACGCTCGTCGGGCTGGAGGCACCGAAGGACGTGATCCACGCCCGCAACCGCTCCCGGCCCGAACCGGTGCCGGCTGTCGTGATCGACCGGCTCGTCGACAAGTGGGAAGCCGTCGACCCAACCGAGGCGCACGCCGTTGAACGGGTAGATACCTCGCTCGCCTCGACATGCAAGTAGCTCTCCTAGCACCTCTCACCATAGTTATGACAACAGTTGCACCGCTGTGACCTGCTTCTTTGCAATGACTCTTTGGACGACCGCAAATGAACGGTTGCAAAGGTCAGCAAAGTGAGCTGGCTGGCGAGAGAACTGATATATCGGGTGGCGAGGGCGCACCCGATATATCAGCGGCGGTGCTCGCCGTGATGGCCCACGGCGCGGACGAGCCAGAGTGCGCCGGCGCCCGCGGCGACGAGGGCGACGATGCCGGTGAGGAGGCCGATGCTCGGGGAGGAGTCGTCGGGGGTGGCGGGGGTGCTCTGGCGGGGCTGGGCGACGGGAGGGGCTTCGGTCATCTGCAGGGACGTCGCCTTCACCAGGCCGGTGCTCTCCAGCAGCAGCATGTGCTTGAGGAGAAGGGTCAGGCCGGTCTGCGCGGCGGCGCGAACAGGGGTGCTCCTGGTCGACGCGCGGGCTTGGGCGACCTGGACGACGAGCGAGCCGTCGGCGGCGCGGGCCAGGTTCGCGTACATGCGGTCGAGCTCGCCGCCGGAGCTGGACGAGACGGCGTTCGCCCACGACTTCTGCTCGGTCGTCGGTTCGGCCGGCAGGTTCACGCCGAGCTGGGTGGCGGCCTGCGTCACCGCCTGGGCCAGCTGGGCGTGCTCGGCGGCGAGCTGGCCCGCGACCTTGCGGACACGTGCGTCCTTGCCGCGGTCGGAGGCTTCCCGGCTGGTCGGTTTCTGCCACAGCGAATGCTGGGCGAGCTGCACCAGCATTTCCCGGTCCGACGGTTCCACGTTCTGACCGACGACCCGCACCGAGTTCACCTGTGCCTTGGCCGTCACCAATTCGAGCGCGGACGGGTCGACCAGGCCTGTGTTCTCCAGCGTCGTCATCGTGCGAACCAACATTTGCGCTGTTTGGTGGGCGAGCGTGCGAATAGCGGTGTTCTGAGTAGTCGCGCGCGTCTTCGTGGCCGTCACCAAAAGGCTGCCTTGGGTCTTTCGCACGATCGTCGCGTAGGCGCGGTCGTGGTTGTCACCGGTGCGTTCGGCCATCTCGCGGATGAGTGAAAGGTGTTCACTGCTCGCGTCGTTCGGCAGCACCACGCCGAGTTCGCCGGCGGCTCTGAGCAAATCGACGTCAAGTCGTGAATGCGCTTCGAAGATGTCTTTCGCGGCGTTGTTCACGGCCGCGTTGGTGGTTCGGGAAGGAGTGTCCTCGCTCACCGGAACCAGCCATGAGTCGGATTGGCGGAGAGAAATCATGAATTGACGGTCGGTGGTCTGCACATCGGTCGACTGGCCGTGTGCCGGAATGATGCCGAGAAATCCCCAGGAAAACGCTGCGGACAGCAGGGTGAAAAGCGTTGCTCTCCTGCCCAGTGTGTCCAACCGGTGACGCATGGTGCCCGTACCTCCCCGTGTTCGAGCTGGCTTCGAAGGTGATACGTGCAGGTCGAGTGGTAGTTCACGACCCGTCACCAAGGTGCATGTGATGTGCATCACAGCAAGTGTGGCGAACCATTCGATGATGATTTACGTAACCGAGAGCTTTTCGTGTTCACGGGGTACTATCGGCGAGATTCCACACTCGGCCACCGAGTCGCTAGGACTGCCGCCCGAAGCGAAGCCGTCGCCGATATTCGGGGAGGTCGTACGCTTCATGGCTGACCAGGGCAAGGTCGCACGAGCCCACCAGGACGAGGAATTGCTCGCGCTGCTCTACGGGCAGTTTCAGCGGGTGCTGTTCTCGCAGGTCCTGTGCCTGACCAACTACGACCGGCAGTGGACGGAAGACGTCGTTCAGGAGACGTTGATCAGGGCGTGGCAGAACTCGGCGCACCTTGTCCGTGAACCCGGGATGTTGCGTGGCTGGCTTTGTACTGTCGCTCGTCGCATTGTGATCGACGGATGGCGCAGCCGACAGGCGCGTCCGCAGGAAGTGGAATTGTTGCGCCCGGACATCGCCGAATCTCCGGATGACACCGAACAGACACTTTCCGTCATGGTCATTACCGATGTGGTACGCCAATTGAGCGACGAACACCGTTCAGCTATCTACGAGACGTATGTCGTGGGCCGGACGGTGAAGGAGGCGGCAATCGTTCTGGGAGTCCCGGAAGGAACCGTCAAGTCCCGGCTGTACAAGGCGATGCACACGATCCGCCGGGCGCTGCAGGACAGGAGCTAGTGCGATGGTGACACGTCGACCGGGACACGAGCACGCGCACGACGAGCATGATC
This sequence comes from Nocardia sp. NRRL S-836, assembly GCF_001279525.1. GTDB lineage: Bacteria > Actinomycetota > Actinomycetes > Mycobacteriales > Pseudonocardiaceae > Lentzea. The sequence continues at coordinate 60,752 of NZ_LGDY01000138.1, forward strand.
GGGACGACACCGAAGAGGCCGGGAACCGCGCAGGCGAAGGCTCATGCGGTGATGTCGCGGCGTACGTGCTGGGGGTGCTGGACCCGGTGCAGTGGGAGGCCTTCGCCCGGCACCTAGCCGGGTGCGAGGGCTGCCGGCTCGACGTGGCCGACTTCGGCACGTTCACGCCCGTGCTGCGGCAGTCCGTCAGCTCGCTCGGTCCACCGGTCACGAGCCGGCCGTGCCGCGTCACGCGCAGCATCCTGCTGGTGGCGGCGGGCATCATGGTGGCGGTGGCCGCGGTTCTCTCGGTGGTGGAGTCGCTCGCGCCGCACACCGACGACCCGGTCGGGCTCGGCAGCCTGCTCAGAGCCGACGGCGTGTCGGTGAGTGCCCCGTCCGACCTGTTCCGGCAGGTGTGAGCGAGTGAGCACGCGGGCCAGGCGGAGCCACCCGCGCACCAGCCTGGCGAAGATCATCGCTGCTCCCCGGCTCGGCTCCCGAGCAATGGACAGTTCCGTCAACCGTTACCTGTGGGTAAGTTTGCCCGACGGCGAAGCGCAGGTCTCTACGGCCCGCACCGAAGGAACACCGAACCCTTCGAGCCGCGGTCCTCTCGGTACCGAAGGCAGAGGCAGGCAGAGGTGACATCTCCACTACTCGGTCGGGACGCGGAGCTCGCGACTCTCGGACGGTTGCTGGACGACGCGCTGGAAGGCGTCGGGTCCTGCGTGGTCGTCGCCGGCGGTTTCGGGATCGGCAAGACGGCGTTGCTCGACGCGTTCAGCGCGGAGGCCCGTGAGCGAGGCTTCACCGTCCGGCTCGCCAAGAGCTCCCGGCTGGAGAGCCACCTGCCCGGTGCCGTCGTCCGGCAGCTCGCGCCGTGCCTGGCGAACGAACACGACCTGGAGGAGCTCTACGCCCGCGCGGCCAACTCCGCCCGCAGGGCCCCGATGCTCATGGTCGTCGACGACGTGCACGTCGCGGACACCTTCTCCAAGCGCGCACTCGCCTATCTGCGGCCGCGGCTGCAAGGCCTGCCGGTCGTCATCGCACTCGGCGCGTCGCAGGGCTACCTGTCCACCGACGAGGTCACGCTGCCCGAGATCGCCGGCGCCCACCCCCGGCGGATCGACCTCGACGGCCTCGACGTCACCACCATCGCGCAGCTCACCGACCGCGACCCGGTCCGCTGCCATGAGCTCACCGGCGGCAACCCCTACCTGCTGCATGCCTTGTTCCGCGAGGAGGGCGAGGGTTCCGCCGCGGTCGGCGAGATGATCGGCATGCGGCTGCGCGAGTACAGCGGCACCGCCGAGGTCGCCAGGTCCGCCGCGGTGCTGGACGCCGACGCGGGCCTCGACCTGCTGTCCTCGCTCACCGGGTTCGACGCGCTGCCCGCCGTCGACACGCTCGTCCGCCTTGGCGTGCTCGCCGACACCGACCCGCTGACGTTCCGGTATCCGTTCGTGCGCAACAGCATCCTCGCGGACATGCCCGTCGCGGTCCGTTCCGCCGCGCACGCCCGCGCCGCCTGGCTGCTGTTCGAGTCCGACGCCCCCGACGAACGCGTCGCCGAGCACGTGCTGAAGGCCAGGTCCGTTCGCCTGCCGTGGTCCGTGGACCTGCTGCGCGAGGTCGGCGGCGTCGAACACCTGGAACGGGCGCTGGAGGAACACCTGTCCGAAGAGGACCGGCTGTCGATCGAGGTCGAGCTCGGTCACGCCGAGCACCTGGGGGACAACAGGCTCGGCCGGGACCGCGTGCGTGACGCGTTGGTGCGGTGCGAGGACCCGCAGCTCGCCGCGACCGTGGCGCTGTCGTTGATCCAGCGCATGTGCACCGGCTCGGACGCCCACTTCGCGGTGTCGCTCGCGATCATGGTCATCGCGCGGTTGCTTCCGGAGGACCGCGGCCTGGTCTGGAACCTCGTCTGCACCACCTACCTGCTCTCCGCCAACCGCGACGTGCGGATGGCGAACTGCGCGGGCAAGTACTTCGACGACCTCGTCGGTGAGGTCCCGCGGGACCCGGACCTGCGGCGCGCGCGGTCGGCGTTGCTCGCGGTCGGCAACGCCCGCGGCGGCGACTCCGCCGCCGAGGCCGTCGGGCACGCGCTGGAAGCACTCGAAGGCGGCTGGGTCGACGCCTTCGGCGCGCCCTACCTGTTCACGTTCCTGGTGCCGGTGCTCGGCGACGACCCCGAGCACATCAACAAGCTCTGGCTCACCCACAGCACCGCGCCGGTCTCGCACGACCCGCACCTGCGCCGCGGCATGCTGAGCATGATCGCCCGTGCCTGCGCCTTCCACAACAACGGCGACCTCGCCCGCGCCTACACGTTCCTGACGCCTCCGGTCTCGACCGGCAACCTGGACTGCCCCGCGGTCCTGCTGGCCACCGCGAAGCTCGCCGAGGTGTGCGTCGAGATGGGGCAGTTCGACGAGGCCGCCCCGCTGGTCACCGCGGACGGCGACCTGTTGCAGCACATCAACGTCGTCTACGCGCGCGGCCGCCTCAAGCTCGCGTCGTGCCACGCGGAGGGCGCGCTGGAGGACCTGCTGGAGGCCGGCCGGCGCCTGGCCGAGCGGGAGATGCCGAACCCGGCCCTGGTGGCGTGGCGGCACCACGCCGTGCGCGCATACCTCGCGCTGGGCAACCGCGACGACGCCGCCCGGCTCGCACACGAGGAGCTCGACCTGGCCAAGCGCTGGGGTTCGCCGCGGGTGGTGGGGACCGCGTTGATGAGCGTCGGCATCAGCACCGACGACGTCGACGTCCTCCTCGAGGCCGAACAGGTGCTCGCCACGACACCGCACCGGCTGCTGCACGCGCAGTCGTTGTACTGGCTCGGGCACCACCTGCGCCGCAAGGGCCGCACCGACGCCGCGGCCCCGCACCTGCGCCGGACGTTCGACCTGGCCCGGCAGCTCGGCGCGCATCCGCTGGCCAAGCTCGCGGGTGACGAGGTGCGTGACGAGGACGACCAGGTGCAGGGCCTGACCAAGCAGGAGAACCGGGTCGCGCGGATGGCGGTGCAGGGGCTGACGAACCGGCAGATCGCCGAGACCCTGCACCTCACCCGCCGCACGGTCGAGCTGCACCTGTCGAGCGCCTACCGCAAGCTCGGCATCACGGGACGGGCTGAGCTCGTCGCCGCCCTGTGGTCCTGACGACGACCAGCGACGCCATCAGGACTACGGTCATTTTTGACGACCGGAACCTGCCGAACTCGCCTGCCGCCGGTCTCGTGGGTTCGTGGCCTGGTTTACCCGAGCTGGCTCGCCTCGCGGGCGAGGGTCTCGACGCGGTCCCAGTCGCCAGCCTGCAGGGCGTCCTTGGGGGTGAGCCAGGAGCCGCCGACGCAGCCGACGTTGGGCAGCTTCAGGTAGTTCGGCGCCGTCTGCGCGGTGATGCCGCCGGTCGGGCAGAACCGGACGTGCGGGATCGGGCCGCCGATCGACTTCAGATAGTCGACGCCGCCCGCCGCCTCGGCCGGGAAGAACTTGAGCGCGGTCAGGCCGCGCTCGACCAGCCGCATCACCTCGGACACGGTCGCGGCACCCGGCAGGTACGGCAGCCCGGTCGCGTCCGCGGCGTCGAGCACCCGGTCGGTTGTGCCGGGCGTGACGAGGAACGCCGCCCCGGCCTTCGCCGCCTGCTCGGCGTGCTCGGGCGCGGTGACGGTGCCCGCGCCGATCACGATCTCCGGCACCTCGCGGGCGACGTTCTCGATCGCGGCGAGCGCGGCTGGCGTGCGCAGCGTCAGCTCGATGACGCGGACGCCACCGCGCAGCAGCGCCTGGGCCAGCGGCACCGCGTGGTCGGCGTCGTCGACCACGACGACGGGGATGACGGGCGACAGCGCGAGCAGGTCCGCGCCGGTGGTCGCCCTCGAAATGTCACCGCTGGTCACTGGTGCTCTCCTTGATCGAAAACCGATATATCGCAGGCCGTTCGTCGCTCACCTTGCTTCAGCCGTCCCGCAGATGCAAAGCGGTTGCGAGCTGCGCAACCGGCGTCGCCATGCAAAAAACGTTTGCGGACGACCGCAAACGAGTCGTTGCAAAGGTGGGTGGAGCTGGCCGGTGAGGCGTGGGGCGAGCTGGAACGGAGGGCTGGAGGGGTAGTTGCAACGAAACGTGGGACGAGCTCGGGCGTTGGTGCGGACAAGCTCGTCCGGCGAGCTGAGACGAACTCGTCGCCCGAGTTTGGAGACGAGCTCGTCGGTCCGAGCTCGGGGGCGAGCTCATCGGCTTGAGCTTGGGGACGAGCTCGTCGGCTTGAGCTGGCGACGAGCTCGTCGGAGCTGCGGGTTGGAACGAACGTGACGGACCGGCTGGTGCGACGAGCTCGTCGGGCGAGCCGGTCGACGCCTGGTGGCCAGCTCCCCGCCGAGCTTCGCCGCGCCTTAGCAATGACTCGTTTGCGGCCGCCCGCAAACGTACCGTTGCTAAGGCGCAGGTCAGCTGCGGCGGGATGAGCAATGGGCCGGTCAGTGGTGGGTGACGGGGGCGAAGTGGTCGGCGGTGATGGGGCCGAACACGGTGGCTCCGCGGTCGGCCGGGCCGACGGTGCGGCGCAGGGCGGCGAACAGTTCGCGGCCCGTGCCGACCCACTCGCGGCCGGTCGGCGGGAAGTCCACGAGCGGGCGTTCCGCGAGCTCCTCGGCGCTCACCTGGACCTCGAGCGTGCCCGCGGTGGCGTCGAGACGGACGACGTCGCCGTCGCGGACCCGGCCGAGGGGGCCGCCGACCGCGGCTTCCGGGGTCAGCTGGATGGCTGCCGGGATCTTGCCGGAGGCGCCGGACATGCGGCCGTCGGTGACGAGCGCGACCTTGTGGCCGCGGTCCATCAGCACGCCCAGCGGTGGCGTGAGCTTGTGCAGTTCGGGCATGCCGTTGGCCTGCGGGCCCTGCTGGCGGACGACGACGACCACGTCGCGGTCGAGCTCGCCGGCCTTGAACGCCTCCTGGAACGCCTCCTGCGTGGTGAACACGCGGGCCGGCGCCTCGACGACGTGGTTCTCCTCTGCCACCGCGGACACCTTGATGACCGAGCGGCCGAGGTTGCCCGACAGCATCCGCAGGCCGCCGTCCGCGGCGAACGGGTTCGAGGCCGGGCGCAGGACGCTCTCGTCGAGGCTGTGACCGGGGCCGTCCAGCCACACCAGCTCGCCGTCGACCAGCGCCGGCTCCTGGCGGTAGCGGTCCAGGCCGAAGCCGACGACGGTGGTGACGTCGCCGTGCAGCAGGCCCGCGTCGAGCAGGGTGCCGACCACGAACTGGACGCCGCCCGCCGCCTGGAAGTGGTTGATGTCGGCGCTGCCGTTGGGGTAGACCCGCGCGATCAGCGGCACGATCGCGGACAGGTCGGAGAAGTCGTCCCAGCTCAGCTCGATGCCCGCTGCCGCGGCGATCGCCACGAGGTGCATCGTGTGGTTGGTCGAGCCGCCGGTCGCCAGCAGCGCGACGACGCCGTTCACGACGGCCTTCTCGTCGACGACGTGCGCGATCGGGGTGTACGACTCGCCCTTGGCCATCTCGACGGCGCGACGGGCCGCGTGTTCCGTCAGCGCCTTGCGCAGGCCCGTGCCCGGCGGCACGAACGAGGCGCCCGGCAGGTGCAGGCCCATGACCTCGACGACCATCTGGTTCGAGTTCGCGGTGCCGTAGAACGTGCAGGTGCCGGGGGAGTGGTAGGACGCGGCCTCGGCGTCGAGCAGCTCCTCACGGGTCGCCTTGCCCTCCGCGTAGAGCTGGCGGACGCGGGCCTTCTCCTTGTTCGACAGGCCCGACGCCATCGGGCCCGCGGGCACCAGGATCGACGGCAGGTGGCCGAACGACAGCGCGCCGATCAGCAGGCCCGGCACGATCTTGTCGCACACGCCGAGCAGCAGCGCGGCGTCGAACATCTCGTGCGACAGCGCCACGCCGGTCGACATGGCGATCACGTCACGGCTGAACAGCGACAGCTCCATGCCCTCGCGGCCCTGGGTGATGCCGTCGCACATCGCGGGCACGCCGCCGGCGAACTGGGACACGCCACCGGCGGCCCGCACGGACTCCTTGATCCAGGCCGGGTACTCCTGGAACGGCTGGTGCGCGGAGAGCATGTCGTTGTACGACGACACGATCGCGATGTTCGACTTGCGCAGCGCCCGCAGCGCCGCCTTGTCGCCGCCGGTGATCCCGGCGAAGCCGTGCGCGAGGTTGCTGCACGCGAAGCCGGACCGGGACGTGCCGTCCTGCGCGGCCGCGGCCACTCGTTCGAGGTAGATGCGGCGGGAGTCCGCGCTGCGCGCGGCGATCCTGCGCGTCACCTCGGTCAGTACGGGATGCACATCGCTCATGGAGGTCTCCGGGTCATCACGGGCCGTGGTGGGGCCCTTACGAGACGACAACGGTGGCGTCCCACGTACGGGCGTGACGCCACACACAGTAAGTCATGGCTGGTCGCCGACACAAAAACGATTCAGTAGGTGGGAGGCGGCCAGTGAGGAATCTTGGCGTGTGGTGCTTGTCACATGGCTTGAGATTGGGCAGAGTGCGGGGCACGACCTTGGAACGGAGGTGTCCCATGACGTCCACGGAGATCGTCGAACTGCGCCGGGTCATCGGACAGATGAGGCACTGCGTCAGCTCGCTGCGCGCCCGGTACGGCGACGTGGCGGCGGTGCAGCGGCTCGCCAACGACGTAGAACGCATGGACATCGACGCCACCGACCTCGTCGACCTCAGCAGCACGCCGAGGCAGCGCGAAGCGCCTCGGGTGGAACGCGAGGTCGTGGTCGTGCCTGACACGCCTTACGACGAGTCGTTGTGGAAGGACGCAGACGACGAAGGACTCGGTGGCTACCGCAACCGGACCTGATCCGAGCTGAGCACACGGCCCCCGCCTGACGCGGGGGCCGTGTGCGTTTCCTTTTGGCCGGCGTTCCCACAACGGCGTGGACCCCCAGAAAGGTGAGCAATGGCGAGGGCAGAGATCGCCGCCAGGACTCTGCGCACGGATCGATGGTGGTTGCCGCCGCTCACGACATTCGTCGGGCTGCTGCTCATCTCGATCTACGCGGCGTTCCGCACGTTCCAGGGGGACTACTACTGGGTCGACCAGTACCACTACCTCACACCGATGTACTCGCCGTGCCTGACCGAGGAGTGCGTGCCGGCCGCGTCGCACTTCGGCCAGTGGTTCCCGGCACTGCCCGGCTTCCTCACACCGCCGGTGATCATCATCCCGTTCCTGCTGGGCTTCCGGATCACCTGCTACTACTACCGCAAGGCCTACTACCGGGCTGCCTGGGCGTCACCGCCCGCCTGCGCCGTGGCCGAGCCGCACGCGAAGTACACCGGTGAGACCCGGTTCCCGCTGATCGCGCAGAACCTGCACCGCTACTTCTTCTACGCGGCCTCGCTGCTGCTGCTGATCAACATCTACGACGCGCTGCTCGCGTTCGGCACCGGTCTCGGCCTGGGCAACCTCATCCTGCTCGTGAACGTCGGCCTGCTCGGCGCGTACACGCTGTCGTGCCACTCGTGCCGCCACATCGCCGGGGGCCGGCTGAAGCACTTCTCCAAGCACCCGGTCCGGTACTGGGCGTGGACGCAGATCTCGAAGCTCAACAACCGGCACATGCAGCTCGCGTGGGCCTCGCTGATCTTCGTCTGCCTGACCGACCTCTACGTCGCGCTGGTCGCCTCGGGAACGATCTCCGACCTCCGCTTCATCAACTAAGGAGTGGTTTTGCCCGAGCTGGAAAGGCATTCGTTCGACGTCCTCGTGATCGGCGCCGGCGGTGCCGGTCTGCGCGCCGCGATCGAGGCCCGTGAGCACGGCATGCGCACCGCCGTTCTCTGCAAGTCGTTGTTCGGCAAGGCCCACACCGTGATGGCCGAGGGCGGGATCGCCGCCGCCATGGGCAACGCGAACGAGAGCGACAACTGGCAGGTGCACTTCCGCGACACCATGCGCGGCGGCAAGTTCCTCAACAACTGGCGCATGGCCGAGCTGCACGCCCAGGAGGCACCGCAACGGGTCTGGGAGCTCGAGACCTACGGCGCCTTGTTCGACCGCACCAAGGACGGCCGCATCTCGCAGCGCAACTTCGGTGGCCACGAGTACCCGCGCCTCGCGCACGTCGGTGACCGCACCGGCCTCGAACTGATCCGCACGCTGCAGCAGAAGATCGTGTCGTTGCAGCAGGAGGACTTCAAGGAGCTCGGCGACTACGAGGAACGCCTGCGGGTGTTCCAGGAGTTCACCGTCACCGAGCTGGTCAAGGACGGGGACAGGATCGCCGGCGCGTTCGGCTACTGGCGCGAGTCCGGCCGGTTCGTGCTGTTCGAGGCACCGGCGGTGATCCTCGCGACCGGCGGCATCGGCAAGTCGTTCAAGGTCACCTCGAACTCCTGGGAGTACACCGGCGACGGCCACGCGCTGGCCCTGCGCGCCGGCGCCTCGCTGATCAACATGGAGTTCATCCAGTTCCACCCCACCGGCATGGTCTGGCCGCCGTCGGTCAAGGGCATCCTCGTCACCGAGTCCGTGCGCGGTGACGGCGGCGTGCTGCGCAACTCCGACGGCAAGCGGTTCATGTTCGACTACATCCCCGAGGTGTTCAAGGACAAGTACGCCGACAACGAGGAGGAAGCCGACCGCTGGTACACCGACCAAGCGGCCAACCGGCGCCCACCGGAGCTGCTGCCCCGCGACGAGGTCGCCCGCGCGATCAACTCCGAGGTGAAGGCCGGGCGCGGGTCACCGCACGGCGGTGTCTTCCTCGACGTGTCGACCCGGCTGCCCGCCGAGGAGATCCGCCGCAGGCTGCCGTCGATGCACCACCAGTTCAAGGAGCTGGCCGACGTCGACATCACCGCGCAGCCGATGGAGGTCGGCCCGACCTGCCACTACGTGATGGGTGGCGTCGAGGTCGACCCGGACACCGGATCCTCCTCCGTGCCGGGGCTCTTCGCCGCCGGCGAGGTCTCCGGCGGCATGCACGGCTCGAACCGGCTGGGCGGCAACTCGTTGTCGGACCTGCTGGTCTTCGGCCGGCGCGCGGGCGCGGGCGCCTCGGAGTACGTGCGGTCCATGACCGAACGCCCGGTGGTCGCGGACGACGCCGTGACCGAGGCGCGGGCCACCGCGTTGAAGCCCTTCCAGCAGGAGGGCGGCGAGAACCCGTACACGCTGCACATGGAGCTGCAGCAGTCGATGAACGACCTCGTCGGCATCATCCGGCGTGCGGGCGAGATGGAGGAAGCCCTGCAGCGCCTGGAGAAGCTCAAGCAACGGGCGCGGTCGCTCACCGTCGAGGGGCACCAGCAGTTCAACCCGGGCTGGCACCTCGCGCTCGACCTGAGGAACATGCTGCTGGTGTCGGAATGCGTCGCGCGGGCCGCGTTGCTGCGGACCGAGTCACGCGGCGGGCACACCCGCGACGACCACCCCTCGATGGACGCGGAGTGGCGGCGCAAGCTGCTGGTGTGCACGGCTTCCGGTGACGGGGCGGTGGTCGAGGAGAAACCGCAGATCCCGATCCGGTCCGACCTGCTCGACCTGTTCGACCGCACCGAGCTGGAGAAGTACCTCACCGCCGAGGAGCTGTCATGAGCTACCAGGGGAAGTTCCGGGTGTGGCGCGGCGACGACACCGGTGGCGGCCTGGAGGACTTCACCGTCGAGGTCAACGAGGGCGAGGTCGTCCTCGACATCATCCACCGGCTGCAGGCCACCCAGGCACCGGACCTCGCGGTGCGGTGGAACTGCAAGGCCGGCAAGTGCGGGTCGTGCTCCGCGGAGATCAACGGACGGCCGCGGCTGCTGTGCATGACCCGCATGTCGATCTTCCAGGAGTCGGAGACGATCACGGTCACGCCGATGCGGACGTTCCCGATCATCCGCGACCTGGTGACCGACGTGTCCTTCAACTACACCAAGGCCCGCGAGGTGCCGTCGTTCGCGCCGCCGAAGGACCTGGCGCCGGGCGAGTACCGGATGCAGCAGGTCGACGTCGAGCGCTCGCAGGAGTTCCGCAAGTGCATCGAGTGCTTCCTGTGCCAGAACACCTGCCACGTGGTGCGTGACCACGAGGAGAACAAGGAGGCGTTCTCGGGGCCGCGGTTCCTGATGCGCGTGGCGGAGCTGGAGATGCACCCGCTCGACACCGCGGACCGCGTGGACCAGGCGCAGGACCAGCACGGGCTCGGTCTCTGCAACATCACCAAGTGCTGCAGCGAGGTGTGCCCCGAGCACATCCACATCACCGACAACGCGCTCATCCCGATGAAGGAACGCGTCGCCGACCGCAAGTACGACCCGATCGTGTGGCTGGGCAACAAGCTGTTCAGGCGGTCCTAGCGACGAGCTGCGGCGTGACCAGCCCGGACTCGTAGGCCGTCACCACGGCCTGCGCCCGGCTGGTCAGCCGCAGCTTCGTCATCACGCGGTTGAGGTGCGTCTTCACCGTGCCCTCGGTGACGGTCAGCCGGGCCGCGATGTCGGCGTTGGTGATGCCGGTGCCGACCAGCCGCAGCACCTCGCGTTCGCGGCCGGTCAGCTCGCCCAGGCCGGGCAGGGAGGACGGTGTGGCGGCCGCGTCGGCACGCAGGTAGGCCGCGACGAGCCGGCGCATCACCGCGGGGCTGAACTGCATCTCCCCGCACGCCACGGCGGTGATCGCGGCGAGCAGCCTGGCCGGTTCCGACTCCTTGAGCACGAACCCGGCGGCACCCAGCCGCAGCGCCTCGCAGACGTGCTCGTCGAGGTCGGACGTGGTCAGGATCAGCACCCGCGCCGGTGACCCGGACGCCACTATGCGTTCCAGCGCGGCGAATCCGGTCATCCTCGGCATGCGGACGTCCATCAGGACCACGTCCGGCCCCGACGACTCCGCCAGCCGCACGGCCGTGTCGCCGTCAGCGGCCTCGCCGACGACGGTCATGCCGGCTGCGGCGTTCAGCAAAGCGACCAGGCCCGCGCGGAACAACGGCTGGTCGTCGACTACGAGCACGCGCGTCACAACGCCCCTGAACCAGGTGACGTCACCGCGGTAGTTCCCCCAGGTGGCAGATCCTGGCGCGTCCCCGCACCCCGGGCAAGCCGTGACCGGGATCGGCGGGTGTGATTGCTGCCAATGGCGGTGAGCTCGTCACCGTCGTGGTCAGCCGAGTGGACGAACGCGACCCGCCGGCGGCATACCGCCAAAGTTGACGGAAGTTCTACTCGTCGTGCGACGACCGGGGTGCGCGGGCCTCATTACATTGCGCGGTCATGCTCCTCGTCGCCGCATCGGCCATGTCGTCCGCCACGGTCTCCGGAGCGGTGGGCGGGGGCATCACCTGGGGCCGGGTGGCGCGCGCGATCACCGTGGCCGGTTCCGGTGTCCACCTGCGGGTCACGGCCAGCCCGGTGGATCTGGAGGTCTGGTGGTACCGGTGCGACGACCGCGCGGTCGGTGGCGTGCCCGTGCTGTTTCGCGCCGGTGACCGCACGCGCCGCCGCATCGGTGGCGGCTTCCGCGCCGGCACGCGGTTTTGCCTCGCCGTCCGCGGTGCCGCGCCGGGTTCGTGGCACGGCATCGTCGACTGGAACGTCCACTCCTGACACCGCCGCAACGGAAACGGGGCGCGTCCGAAGTGGACGCGCCCCGTTCCGGTCAGCCGGGCGTCAAGCCTGGTGGTCGTTCGCGACGACGACCAGCGCCGCCTTGTCGTCCTCCAGCGCGATCACCTTCTTGTTGCGGCGGTTGCGCTTCTCCAGGTAGTGCGCGAACCACGTCAGCAGCAGGCACAGTCCGATGTAGATGGCCGCGACCACGATCATCGTCGGGATCAGCGGACGCCCGAACTGCAGCTGACCACCGATCTGACGGCCCCAGTACAGCAGCTCCTCGAACGTGATGAGGAAGCCGAGCGCGGTGTCCTTCAACAGCACGACGAGCTGGCTGATGATCGTCGGCAGCATCGCGCGCAACGCCTGCGGCAGCAGCACGAGCACCATCACCTGCGTCTTGCGCATGCCCAGCGCGTACGCGGCCTCGCTCTGCCCCCTGGGCAGCGAGTTGATGCCCGCGCGGAACACCTCGGCGAGCACCGACCCGTTGTACAGCATGAGGCTGAGCACGACGGAGGTGAAGGCGGTGAGCTTGATGCCCGTCGCCGGCAGGCCGTAGTAGAAGAAGAACATCATGATGACGAGCGGGATCGCGCGGAACAGCTCGACGATCACGGCGGCGGGAGCGCTGACCCACCGGTGGTCCGACAGCCGGGCCGCGGCGAAGACCGCGCCGAACGCGAGCGCCAGCACCGCGCCGACCGCGAAGGCGGCGAGCGTGCGGCCGAGCGACTCGACCAGCGAGATCTGGATCTGCTTGTACTCGATCCAGCTCCACTTGCGGCCCTCGAACTGCCCGGTGTCGACGAAGCGCCAGATCACGTAGCCGAGGAACGCGGCGATCGCGGCGACACCGACGACCGCGAGCAGCCGGTGCCGGACCCTGGCACGCGGGCCGGGGACGTCGAAGAGGACGGTGGTCATCGGGCCACGCTCCAGCGCTTTTCGAGAACCCGCTGCAGGAACGTCAGCGGCAGGACCAGCAGGACGAAGATGCCGGCGACCCACAGCATGCCGACCAGCGTGCTCTCACCGGCCTCCGACAGCGCGTCGCGGATGGCACCCGCCTCCCGGACCGAGAAGCCCGCCGCGACGGTGGTGTTCTTGAGCAGTGCGATGAACGTGCTCACCATCGGCGGGACGACCGACCGCATGGCCTGCGGCAGCACGATGCTGCCGATCATCTGGGTGAACGTGAGCCCGAGCGCCCTGGACGCCTCCGCCTGGCCGACCGGCACCGTGTTGATGCCCGACCGGACGACCTCGCAGACGAACGCCGACGTGTAGATCGACAGCGCCACGACCGCGGCGGTGAAGAACTCGAACTTGATGATCTCCAGGTACGGGTACGCGAACACGAAGAACACGAACACCAGCGTCAGCGGCGTGTTGCGCACCACCGTGACGTACAGCGTGCCGACCCCGCGGAACACCGGGACGGGGCTGACGCGCAGCATGGCCAGGAAGACACCGGCCAGCAGTGAGATCACCGCGGAGAACGCGAACAGCCGCAGCGTTTCCCCGAAGTGAGCCACGAAGAGGTCGAGATTGCGGGTGAGGACGCCCATCGATTTCCTTGCCGTCGTCCGTCGTCAATGGAACGGCCGGTGAACCCGCCGTGCGAGTTCACCGGCCACAAAGGAACGTCAGTACTTCTCGAGGGTCGGGTGCTTGCCCTCGGCGCCCGACTTGCCCAGCGTGTTCTTGTAGATGTCGTCCCACTTGCCGTTGGACAGCGACTTCTCGAGGACGTCGTTGATCTTGTCCCGGAGCGCCTTGTCGTCCTTGGCGAGACCGATGCCGTACTTCTCCGTGGAGAACGTCTTGCCGACGACCTTCAGCTTGTCCGGCTCGGCGGCCGCGTAGCCCTTGAGGATCGCGTCGTCGGTGCTGACCGCGTCGACCTCACCGTCGAGCAGCTTCGTCACGCACAGGGAGTAGTTCTGCAGCTCGACGACGTTGGTGTCGGGCTGGACCAGCTTGTCCTCGCGCAGCTTCTTGGCCGGCGTCGAACCCGTGGCCGAGCAGACCTTCTTGTCCTTGATGCTGTCCGGCCCGGTGACGGCGGTGTTGTCCTTCTTCACCAGGAGGTCCTGGCCCGCGATGTAGTACGGGCCGGCGAAGGACACCTTCTCCTTGCGGGCGGCGGTGATCGAGTACGTGCCGACGTAGTAGTCGATGTCGCCGTTGATGATCGCCTGCTCGCGGGCGGCGGACTGGATCGTCTTGAACTGGATCTTCGACTCGGGGTCGAAGCCCAGCTGCGCCGCGATCAGCTTCGCCATGTCGACGTCGAAGCCGGTGTACTTGTTCGTCGTCGGGTCCTTGAAGCCCAGACCCGGCTGGTCCTCCTTGACGCCGACCACGAGCGAGCCACGCGACTTGATCTTGTCGAACGTCGGCGAGCCCTCGACCTTGACGTCCTTGGCCACCTCGAAGACGCCGGCGGGCGCCGCCGTGTCGGTCGGGCTGCCTTCCTTGCCACACGCGGTCAGGGCGAGGCCGCCCACCAGCAGTACCGCCGTAAGGGCGCGAACCCTCATCGTCCTTCTCCTGCCATTCGTTCGAAAAGTGAGCTGACTTCTAGTGAGTCAGGATCTTGCCAAGGAAGTCCTTCGCGCGGTTGGACTTCGGGGCCGAGAAGAACTCTTCCGGCGTGGAATCCTCGACGACCTCACCGTCGGACATGAAGACCACCCGGTCCGCGGCCTTGCGGGCGAAGCCCATCTCGTGGGTGACGACCAGCATCGTCATGCCGTCCTTCGCGAGGCCGGTCATGACGTCGAGCACCTCCTGGACCATCTCGGGGTCCAAAGCGGAGGTCGGCTCGTCGAACAGCATGACCTTGGGCTTCATCGCGAGGGCGCGGGCGATCGCCGCGCGCTGCTGCTGGCCACCGGAGAGCTGCGCGGGGAACTTGTCGGCCTGGTTGGCGATGCCGACGCGCTCCAGCAGCTCCATCGCGGTCCTGCGCGCCTCGGAGGCCGGCGTCTTGCGCACCTTCACCGGCGCGAGCATCACGTTCTCGACGATGGTCTTGTGCGCGAAGAGGTTGAAGGACTGGAACACCATGCCGACGTCGGCACGCAGGCGAGCCAGTTCCTTGCCCTCCGCGGGAAGCGGCTGGCCGTCCACCTCGATGACACCGGAGTCGATCGGTTCGAGGCGGTTGATGGTCCTGCACAGGGTCGACTTGCCGGAACCCGACGGCCCGAGCACGACCACGACCTGCCCCTTCGGCACCTCCAGTTGCACGTTCTTGAGCACGTGCAACGGGCCGAAGAACTTGTCCACACCCGCCACACGAATCATCGGCGGGGCAGAGGCGGCAGTCATCCAGTCCTCCATGAGGGGTCGTCGGCGTTGGCGGAAACCTAGGTGTCCGCCACCACACCAGTCCAGGACATTGAGCAAGACTTAGGGTCTCAACTCTGTCACAGGCGGAGATCGGTTGCCCGGGAGGTAGCGAAAGTGCGCGTGCTGCTGGTCGAAGACGACGACCGGGTCGCGGAGGCGCTGGTCCCCGCCCTGACCAGGCGCGGTTTCCACGTGGACCGGCAGGCCACCGGGCGCGGCACGCTCGACCGGCTGGCGGGCGTCGACGTGGTGCTGCTCGACCTCGGACTGCCCGACATGGACGGTGTCACGCTGTGCCGCGCCATCAGGGCGGCCTCCGACGTGGCCATCATCGTGGTGTCCGCCCGCGGTGAGATCGACGACCGGATCCTCGGCCTGCACGCCGGAGCCGACGACTACCTGGTCAAGCCCTACGACGTGGGGGAGCTGGTGGCGCGGGTGCACGCGGTGCGGCGGCGGCGTGGCGCCGACCCGGTCGCGCCCGGCTCGTCGTCGACGGAGGTGTTCGAGACCGGGGACGTGCGGGTCGACCTGGGCCGCCACGAGGTCACCGTCGCGGGTGAATCCGTGGCTCTCTCGCGCAAGGAGTTCCAGGTGCTCGCGCTCGTGATGGCGGCCGGTGGCGCGGTGTGCACGCGGGAGCGGATCCTCGCGGAGGTGTGGGGACGGACCTGGTCCGGTGCGAACCGGACGCTGGACGTGCACGTGGCGACGCTGCGCACCAAGCTGGGCCGGCCCTCGTTGCTCGAGACCGTGCGCGGCGTCGGGTACCGGCTGGGTCAGGCGTGAGTCCGGCGTGCCCCGCCTTCCGCTACCGGGCCCCGGTGCGGTTGGGTGACTTTCCGTGAGGTCTCGACTGCTGGGCGTCGTGCTCGCCCTGATCGTGCTGGTGCTCGTCGGCCTGGGCGTGCCGCTGGGCCGTGGAGTCGCGGCGGCAGAGCAACAGGAGATGTTCCTCGACCGGCTGACCGACACCAGCCGGTTCGCCTCGCTCGCGCAGCGGCCGCTGATCGACGACCGGCCGCACCTGATGCTGGCCGAGCTGCAGCGCTACGACGACATCTACGGCATCGGCGTCGCGGTCGTCGCCCGTGACGCGCCGACGGTGCCGTTGGTGGCGTCACGCCACGACCTCGCGCTCGGAGACCCCGCGGTGCAGGAGCTGATCGGCAAGGCGCTGGCGGGACGGCTGCCGGTCGCGCCGCCGTTGTTCATGCCGTGGAGTGACACCCAGGTGGTGCTGGCCGAACCGGTGCTGGTCGACGGCGAGGTGCGCGGCGCGGTGATCACGTTCTCACCGACGTCGAAGACCCGCTTCGAGGTCCTGGCCTGGTGGGGCCTGCTGCTCGCGGCGAGCCTGCTCGTGCTGGCGCTCGCGGTGCTGCTGGCACTGCCGGTGGTCCGCTGGACGCTGCGCCCGGTGCAGGCGCTCGACGACGCGACCGGCAAGCTGCTCGCCGCCGTGGTGTCGGGCCGGCCGGTGCCGCCGGTGGGCGCCGAGAGCGGCCCGCCGGAGCTGCGCCAGCTCAGCCGGTCGTTCGACCAGATGGCCGCGAACGTCGGCGACGTGCTCGCCGCCCAGCGCGCGTTCGTCGCCGACGCCTCGCACCAGCTGCGCAACCCGTTGACCGCGTTGAAGCTGCGACTGTCCAACCTGGAGGGACACGTCGACGCCGACGCCGAGGTGCACCAGGTCGAGGCGCTGAGCGAGACCGACCGGCTGAACCGGATCCTCGACGAGCTGCTCGCGATGGCCCGCGCCGAGTCCAGCTCCGTGGACCCGGTGCCGGTCGACGTCGACCGGTCCGTCGCCGCCCGGCTCTCCGCGTGGCAGGCCGCCGCGGCCGCGAAGGAGGTGCACCTCGTGCTCGACGGCGAACGCGTCGGCATGGCACTGGCCCCGCCGCGCGGCGTCGAGACGGTGCTGGACGCGTTGCTCGACAACGCCCTCAAGTTCACGCCCGAGGGCACGCTCGTCATCGTCGACGTCCGCAAGGCCGGCGACCTCGTGCGCCTGTCGGTCGCCGACCACGGCCCCGGCCTGCAACCCGACGAGCTCGACCGCGCCACCGACCGGTTCTGGCGCAGCCCCGCCCACCAGAACGTCCCCGGCTCCGGCCTCGGCCTGTCGATCGTGCGGCTGGTGGTCGAACGCGTCGGCGGCGCCGTCCGCCTGGAGTCGCCGGACGACGGCGGGCTCAAGGTCGTGATCGAGCTACCGGCGGTCTGACGGCTCGGTGGCTGATGCGCCTGCTCGGCCGGCCGGTCGCGTTCGGCCAAGTGCCGGTCCGGGCCGCGATGAACTGCGAGCGTGCGGGCTCAGACCTTGAAGTCGCGGTAGTACCGCACAGCGCCGGGGTGCAGGAGCACCGGCGAGGTCTCGATCGCCGACCGCTGCTCTATCGTCCGCGCCGCCGAATGCGCCTTCACCAGGTCCGGCTGCGCCTCGAAGAGCTGCCGGACGAGCGCCTCGGCCACGTCGTCGGGCATGGAGTCGGTGACGAGCAGGAAGTTGCGCACCACCAGCGTGATCACCGGGCCGGACGGCAGGTTGTAGATGGAGGCGGGCAGGGTCGCCGACCCGTAGGTGGGGTACTGCTCGCGGAACGGCGGCAGCACGTCCCTCAGGTCGAGCATCCGCACCCGCAGGTCCCTGGTCAGCCGCGTGATGCTGCCCGTGGGCAGGCCGCCGGACCAGAAGAACGCGTCGAGCCGGCCCTCGCGCATCGCCTGCGCCGAGTCGTCCAGCCCGAGGTTCACCTGCTGCGGCGTCACGTTCGTGGCCTTCAGCAGGCTGCTCGCGATGATCTCGACGCCGGACTCCCTGGCGCCGATCGACACCCGCAGCCCCGACAGGTCGGCGAACTTCGTCACTGGCAGGTCGGCGCGCACGATGACCTGCAGGTAGTCGTCGTGCATCCGGGCCAGTGCCCGCAGCTTCGACCCGCCGGGAACGCCCTCGATCGCGTCGGCCTGCGAGAACCCGACCTGGGCCTGGTTGTTGACCAGCCGCAGGACGTTGTCCTTCGACCCGTTGGTCACCACGACCTGGGGCCGCGCGATGCCGAGCCGGCCGCTCCACGCGTCGGCCAGGCCGTTGCCCAGGGAGTAGTAGACGCCGCCCTGGGGACCGGTCGCCATCGTGATCTTGACGTCCTCGAGCGTGCTGCCGCAGCCCGTCAGGACCGTTGCGGCGGCCAGCAGGCTCACGGCGGCATGCACTCGTCCCAGCACCTGCGCATCGTGCCACGGCGACGTCGCGCGCCTGCACCCGACGAAAGGTTGGTCGCCGTGCCACGTGGTGACCGGTGGGCGGGAGGGTAGTGCCTGGTCAGGGCGGCACTCGGGCCGGCTGACCGCACACCGCCTAAGAGAGGCCACTGACCAGGGTTTATCGTGGTGGACGTGAGCACGGTGCAGGTTCAGAAGACTTTCCAGATACGCACGTTCGGGTGTCAGATGAACGTGCACGACTCGGAGCGGCTCGCCGGTCTGCTGGAGGACGCCGGGTACGAGCGCGCCGCCGACGACGAGCAGGCCGACGTCGTCGTCTTCAACACCTGCGCCGTCCGCGAGAACGCCGACAACAAGCTCTACGGCACCCTCGGTCACCTCGCGCCGCAGAAGGCCGCGAAGCCCGGCATGCAGATCGCCGTCGGCGGCTGCCTGGCGCAGAAGGACCGCAGCGAGATCGTCCGGCGCGCGCCGTGGGTGGACGTCGTGTTCGGCACGCACAACATCGGCTCGCTGCCGGTGCTGCTCGAACGCGCCCGCCACAACTCCGAGGCGCAGGTCGAGATCCTCGACGCGCTGGAGACGTTCCCGTCGGCGCTGCCCGCGAGCCGCGACTCGGCCTACTCCGGCTGGGTGTCGATCTCCGTGGGCTGCAACAACACCTGCACCTTCTGCATCGTGCCCTCGTTGCGCGGCAAGGAGAAGGACCGCAGGCCCGGCGACGTGCTCGCCGAGGTCCAGACGCTCGTCGACGAGGGCGTGCTGGAGGTGACGCTGCTCGGCCAGAACGTCAACTCCTACGGTGCCGAGTTCGGCGACCGGCTCGCGTTCGGCAAGCTGCTGCGCGCCTGCGGCGGGATCGACGGCCTCGAACGGGTCCGCTTCACCTCGCCGCACCCGAAGGACTTCACCGACGACGTCATCGCCGCCATGGCCGAGACGCCGAACGTGTGCCACCAGCTGCACATGCCGCTGCAGTCCGGTTCGGACCGGGTGCTCAAGGCGATGCGCCGCTCGTACCGCACCGAGAAGTACCTCGGCATCATCGAGAAGGTCCGCGCCGCCATGCCGGACGCCGCGATCACCACCGACATCATCGTGGGCTTCCCCGGCGAGACCGAGGAGGACTTCCAGGGCACCCTCGACGTGGTGCGCCAGGCCCGGTTCTCCTCCGCGTTCACGTTCCAGTACTCCAAGCGCCCCGGCACCCCGGCCGCCGAGCTGCCCGACCAGCTGCCTAAGGCCGTCGTGCAGGATCGGTTCGACCGCCTCGTCGCGCTGCAGAACGAGATCACCCACTCGCTGAACCAGGAGCAGCTGGGGCGCACCGTCGAGGTCCTCGTCGCCACCGGCGAGGGCAAGCGCGACGCCGAGACCCACCGCATGAGCGGCCGCGCCCGTGACGGCCGGCTCGTGCACTTCACGCCCGGCACCACCGCCCCGCGCCCCGGCGACGTCGTCGAGACCGTCGTCACCTACGCGGCCCCGCACTACCTCGTGGCCGACGGCGAGCCGCTGACGTGGCGGCGCACGAAGGCCGGTGACCGCTCCGAGGCGGGCCTCAAGCCCAAGACGCAGGGCGTCGGCCTCGGCCTGCCGTCCTTCGGCAAGCCGGCGCCGCTCCCCGCCGTCTCGGGATGTGCTGCCCGGTGAGCGACGAGGAGTACCTCCGCAGGGAGATCGACGAGGTGGAGCGCACCGCCGCACGCCGCATCGACCCCGGCACCGGCGCGCTGACGATCTCCATCGCGGTGCTCGCGCTGCTCGTCTCGCTGGTCCTGCCGTGGATCGGCGGGCACACCGGGCTGCAGGTCGTGCTCGGCGAGTCCACGACGTTCCTGCCGCGCCTGTTCGCGTTCCTGGCCTTCGGCGTCGGCGTGGTCGGCTCCGGCCTCACGCTCGCGGTGCGCCGCTGGGCGCTGGCGTGGGTGTGCTCGCTGGGCCTGTTCGCCGCGACCGTCACCGGCGTGCTGTCGATCTGGACCCAGCAGACCACCACCAGCAACAAGACGATCGGCCCCGGCCCCGGCATCGGCCTGACCATCGCGGTGCTGGCCGTGGTGGTGCTGCTGGTCAAGTGGCTGCGGATAGCCGCTTCCCGCCCGCCGCAGCTCTGACCGACGGCCGGCGATTCATCCCTGAACGGCCTGAGGGGCCCCTCCGCACGTGGAGTGGGCCCCTCAGTCGTCAGACCTGACTAGCGGGTCGCCAGCGCCTGCTCAGCCGCGGCGAGCCACTCACGCCACTGCGCGGCCTGCGCCTCGGCCTGCTCGGTGCGGCGCTTGTCGCCCGCGGCACGGGCCTTGGCGGCCTGCGCCTCGAACTGCTCCACCCGCTCGCGGAACTGCGCCACGCGGGCCTCGGCCTCGGGGTCGGAACGACGCCACTGCGCGTCCACCGCACCCCGCACCCGCTCCTCGATCGCGCGCAGCTTGCCCTCGAGCTCACGGATGCGCTCGCGCGGCACCTTGCCGATGGCGTCCCAGCGTTCCTGGATCTTGTAGAGGTGGTTGCGGGCCGCCTCGAGGTCGCCCGTCGGGTCGATCGTCTCCGCCTCGGCGAGCAGCTCCTCCTTCAGCTTCGCGTTGGCCGTGAACTCGGCGTCCCGCTCGCTGAAGGCCTCGGACCGCTTCTGGAAGAACGCGTCCTGCGCGGCGCGGAACCGCTGCCACAGCGCGTCGTCGGCCTCCTTGGGCGCACGCCCGGCGGCCTTCCACTCGACCATCAGCTCCTTGTAGCGACCGGCGGTGGCGCCCCAGTCGTCGGAGTCGATGAGCTTCTCGGCCTCCTCGACGAGCGCCTGCTTGGAGGCCTTCGCCACCGTGCGCTGCCGGTCGAGGTCGGCGAAGTGGGAGCCGCGACGGCGGTTGAACGCGTCGCGCGCCTTCGAGAACCGGCGCCACAGCTGCTCGTCGGTCTTGCGGTCGACGCCGCGGATGGTCTTCCACTCGTCGAGGATCTGCCGCAACCGGTCGCCGGCGACCTTCCACTGGGTCGACTCGTTCGCGATCGACTCGGCCTCGTCGACCAGCGCCTGCTTGCGGGCGACGGACTGGGCGCGGGCGGCCTCCTTGGCCTCCTTGGCCTTCTCCATGCCCGCCTCGGCCAGCGCCAGCACGTGCTCGACCCGAGCGGCCAGCGCCTTCAGGTCACCGACCACGGCGGCCTGCGCGAGCTGCTCCTTGACGTGCTTCGCGCTGGTCAGGGCGTGCTTGGGGTCGCCTGCGCCGGACGCGAGCCGCGACACCAGCAGCTCGACCTCGGTGCGCAGGTCGTCGAACCGGCGCGCGAAGTGCGCGAGGCCCTCGACCGGCTCGCCCGCCTGCCACGACCCGACGGCGCGCTCGCCGTCCTCGGTCTTCACGTAAACGGTGCCGTCGGCGTCCACGCGCCCCCAGCGGTCAGGGTGGTCCGACGCCACGGGGACGGCCGGAGGCGTCGCCGCCGCGGTCTCCTTCGGCGTTTCCTCGACTCCACCCTCGACCGCGGTGCCGTTCTCGACCTCAGTCTCGACGGTCTCGACCGCGACGGTCTCCGGTGTGCTGTCCTGCTCCGACATCGCCGGTTCCTCCCATCTGACGCCCGTGCCAGCCACGAGCGCCCCGCCAGCGGCGGGGCCGATGCAATACGGGCGCTGAGGGGTCTCCCGTCCCCAGTTCCCCGCGCGCATTCAAACAGGTCAGAGCTCGACTCGGTACTGGGAGTCCACGATAGGTAGCCTGGTTCGTCGTGATCACCCGTGCCGCGGTGGTGCCGCACCCGCCGCTTCTGGTGCCAGAACTGGTCGCGGGAGCCGCCGCAGAGACCGCCCCCGTCCGGGCCGCAACCGTTGCCGCAGCAGGGAAGTTGCCCGGTCCGTGGGTCGCTGTCGCGGTCGACGTCGGCGGCCCGGCGACGTTCGTGCCACCGCTCACCGGAACTTTTCTCGGCTACGGGGTCGACGTGCCGGTGACCCTGGGGGGTGACGGGCGCCCGGACCCCCGGATCCCGTTGCCGGTGCTCATCACCGCGTGGCTGCGCGAACGCTGCGCGGTCGAGGTGTCACGCGTTGAGCTCGTGCCCCCTGACCTGGCACCCGCCGACTGTGTCGAGTTTGGACGAGAGCTCGCCGGGCAGGACTGCGGCCTGCTCGTCCTCGGCGACGGCTCCACCCGCCACGGCCCGCGTTCGCCCGGCGCGAACGACGATCGTTCGGGACCGTTCGACGAGCACGTGCACGCCCTGCTGGCCGCCGCCGACACCGCCGGCCTGCTCGCACTCGACCCCGGACTCGCCCGCGAGCTGGGCGCGCAGGGCCGCGCGGCGTGGCAGGTCCTCGCCGGCGTGCCCGGTCCGTGGCGCTGCGCGAGCGCCGAGTTCTTCGCACCGTTCGGCGTGGGCTACCACGTCGCAGTCTGGGAGCGCCCGTGACCACACCCCCGAAGAGGGTTCCCATCGCCGTCGTCGGCCCCACCGCGACCGGCAAGTCCGACCTGGCCGTCGCCCTCGCGGAGTGGTTCGGCGGCGAGGTCGTCAACGCCGACGCCATGCAGCTCTACCGCGGCATGGACATCGGCACGGCCAAGATGCCCCCCGCCGAACGCCGCGGCGTCCCGCACCACCTGCTCGACGTCCTCGACGTCACCGAGACCGCGTCCGTCGCCGCCTACCAGCGCGAGACCCGCGCCGTGGTCGAACGCCTCCTCGCTGCCGGGAAGACGCCGGTGCTCGTCGGCGGCTCGGGGCTGTACGTGCAGGCCGTGCTCGACGACCTGAAGTTCCCCGGCACCGACGACGCCGTGCGCGAGCGGTACGAGGCGGAGCTGGCCTCGGCCGGCCCGGAGGCGCTGCACCGGCGGTTGCGGGAGCTCGACCCGGCCGCCGCGATCGCGATCCTGCCGTCGAACGGCCGCCGCATCGTGCGCGCGCTGGAGGTCATCGAGCTGACGGGGGAGCCGTTCTCCGCCAACCTGCCCAAACCCGGCCCCGCCCGCTACGGCACCGTCCAGATCGGGGTCGACCGCGAGGTGTCCGAACTGGACACCCGAGTCGACCTGCGCGTGGACGCGATGTTCGCGGCCGGGCTGGAGGACGAGGTGCGCGCGCTGGTGAAGCTCGGCCTGCGCGAGGGCAGGACCGCCTCGCGTGCCCTCGGCTACCAGCAGGTGCTGTCCGCAATGGACGGAGCGTGCACCATCGACTTCGCCGCCGAGGAGACCAAGCGCGCCACCCGCCGGTTCGTGCGCAGGCAGCGCTCCTGGTTCCGGCGTGACCGGCGCATCACCTGGTTGGACGGTGCGCGGCCCGATCTGGTGGAGGCCGCCGGTACCCTGGTGCCGTGGAGTTCGTGAAGGGGCACGGCACGGAGAACGACTTCGTCGTCCTGCCCGACCTCGATGACCGGCTGGACCTGACGGTGGCGCGCGTCCAGGCGCTGTGCGACCGGCAGCGCGGCCTCGGCGCGGACGGCGTGCTGCGCGTCGTGCGGTCCGACGGCAAGTGGTTCATGGACTACCGCAACGCCGACGGCTCCATCGCCGAGATGTGCGGCAACGGCCTGCGCCTGTTCGCCCGCTACCTCGTCGACGCCGGCCACCAGCCGCAGGGCACGTTCGTCGTCGCCACGCGGGCCGGCGACCGGACGGTGACGACGCACCCGGACGGCTCGGTCACCAACGACATGGGCCCCGCGCGCGTCACCGGCACCTCCATCGCCGCCGTCAACGGCCAGGGCTTCGGCGGCTTCGCGGTCGACGTCGGCAACCCGCACCTCGCGTGCGTCGTCGACACCCCGGTCGACGGCTTCGACCTCACCGTGCCACCCGG
The DNA here is from genome assembly GCF_001279525.1 of Nocardia sp. NRRL S-836. GTDB lineage: Bacteria > Actinomycetota > Actinomycetes > Mycobacteriales > Pseudonocardiaceae > Lentzea. The sequence continues at coordinate 84,742 of NZ_LGDY01000138.1, forward strand.
CTACGACCCGGTGATGTTCCCGCACGGCGTCAACGTCGAGCTCATCAACGTCCTCACGCCCGCCTCCGACGCCGGGGAGCGGGGTGCCCTCAGGATGCGCGTCTACGAGCGCGGCGTGGGCGAGACCCGGTCCTGCGGCACCGGCACCGTGGCGTCGGTCGCCTCGTGGCTGGCCGGCCAGGGCCGGACGACCGGCTCGGCCACGGTCGACGTCCTCGGCGGCCAGGTGACCGTGACGATCGCGCCGACGACCTCGACGCTCACCGGCCCCGCCGTGCTCGTCGCGCGCGGCGAGCTCGACAAGTCCTGGTGGGACGCCCTCGTCTGACGAGCTCCGGGCACCGACGCCGCCGACCGGTGTCTCAGCCGAGCTCGTAGACCTCGATCTTCCCGAGCCGCTCCGGCTTGACCACGCCGGGGTGCGAGTCCGGGGCGGTCAGGCACACGAGCTTGTCGCCGACGACGGCGACGGCGAAGCACGTCTGCGTCGTCTCCACCCGGTGCGTGACCGTGCCGCCCTCGGTCACCCGGAACACCGCGGGCTGCAACGCCGGCGCCACCCACACGCCGTCCCCGTCGCCGGCGATGCCGTCCGGCGCGATGCCGAGCTCCTTCACATCGGCCCACAACCTGCGGTTTTGCAACGATCCGTTGCGGTCGACCGAAAACGAGGTGAGCTGGAACGCAACGGTCTCGGCGACGACGAGGATGCTGCCGCTCTCCGACTGGCCGGTCGGGTCGGGCAGCAGCGCCATGCCGTTGGGGAACTTGAGGTCCTCGGCGGCGACGGAGACGGAGCCGTCGGGCTCGACGAGCGCGAGCGCGGCGCCCTGCGGGTCGAAGTCCGGTTCGAGCAGCCGGGCGACGCCGACGTCGTCGATCAGCCCGTGCAGGTCGAAGCCGAAGTTGCCGACGTACGCGCGGCCCTCGCCGTCGACGAGCATGTCGTTGGCGTGGTAGCTCGCGATATCCGATATATCGGCGTGCATGACGAGGTCGTCGCCGTCCAAGCGGCGGACGGTGCGGTCGAGCATCGACACGACGAGCAGGCGGCCGTCGGGCAGCCAGCCGAGGCCGGACGGCTGGCCGTCGAAGGCGACGACGACCTCGTCCTCGCCCGTCGCGAGGTCGAGTGCGTGCACCTCGCCCGCGTAGAAGTCCGAGTAGTAGAGGCGCCCGTCGGGGCCGCGCCGCGGTCCCTCGCCGAAGTGGAGACCGTCCCGCAGCACCGAGGTGTCAGCCATGGGCCTCGACGCTAGCCGCGCTCGGCAGGTCACGCATAGCCCTCAACGGCGACAACAGCACCCACACCACTCCGAGCACGGAGCCGACGAGCGAGATCCACAGCGTCGGCACGATCCCCAGCCACGAGCCCAGCCCGCCGCCCGCGAGCGCACCCAGCGGCGTCGCGCCCCACACCACCCAGCGGATCGAGGCGTTCATCCGGCCCAGCAGGTGGTCCGGGCAGATCGCCTGCCGGTAGCTCACCTGGCCGACGTTGTAGACGACGATGCCGAACGTCGAGATCGCGAGCCCGGCCATCGGCAGCACGAGCCCCCAGCCACCGGAGACGAACGGCAGCGCCAGGGTGAACGGCCAGGTCAGGACCGGGACCAGCCAGATCATCCTGGCCTGCCCGACCAGGGTGCCGAGCTTGTACGCCACCGCCGCGCCGAGCACGCCACCGACACCGCCCGCGCTCAGCACCAGGCCCGCGGTGCCCTCGCCGAGCCCGGCGGTGTTGAGCAGGAAGAGGATCAGCACGGCGTTCTGGATGCCGTGGAAGAAGTTCGACGTGCCGGTGCAGGCCACGATCGCCCGCAGCGTCACGTTGCCGAAGACGAACCGCAGCCCCTCCATCACCTCGCGGCGCAGGTCTGGCACCGCGTGCCGTTCCGGCGCTGGCTCCGCGGACCGGATGCGGAACAGGAAGAACGCCGAGCTCAGGTAGCCCAGCCCGGTGGCGAGCACGCCGTTGGCCGCGCCGAGGAACTGCGCGACGTACCCCCCGATCGCGGGTCCGGACACCTCGGCGACCGACATGCTGGCCTGCAGCTTCGAGTTGCCCTCGACGAGCTGCTCACGCCCGACCAGCGACGGCAGGTACGACTGGTAGGCCACGTCGAAGAACACCGTGCACACACCCACCGCGAGGCTCACGACGACCAGCTGCGGCAGGCCCAGCACGCCCAGCCACCACGCCACCGGCACGCTCAGCATCACCGCGGCGCGGACCACGTCCATCGCGATCATCAACGGCCTGCGGCGCACCCGGTCGACCCACACGCCCGCCGGCAGCCCGATGAGCAGGAACGCCATCGTGCCCGCCGCGGCCAGCAGCCCCATCTCGAACGGTGTCGCGTTCAGCACACCCGCCGCGAGCAGCGGGACCACCGTCATGCCGATCGTCGAGCCGAACTGGCTGATCGTGTCGCCGGCCCAGAGCCTGCGGAAGTCGCGATGCTCCCAAAGCGTCATGGCGGGGAGTCTGCGCTGAGTGATTGGAAACTGTCAATCACTTAGACTGCGGTCGTGCCCCTCTCCGAGAAGCGTCGTCCCGCGACCAGCGAGGAAGCCGCTGCCCTGAGCTCTGACCTGCGGTTGCGGATGATCCGCATGACGTTCGACCGCCCGCTGACCAACAAGGAGCTGGCGCAACGGCTGGGCAAGGACCCGGCCACGACGCTGCACCACGTGCGCAAGCTCGTCGCCGCCGGATTCCTGGAGGCGATGCCGCCGCGCGCGGGCAACCGGGGCGCGAAAGAAATCCCCTATCGGTCGACAGGCCTGTCCTGGGAGCTCGACAACAGCGAAAATGTGGTCGCCGTCGGCGAGGCGATGTTGCACGCTTTCCTCGGCGAGGTCGCCGACATCGGGCTCCGTGACGTGGATCAGAGCCGCCTGGTCGTGACCGTCGACCCGGAGGAACTAAAGCAGCGGCTCGCGTCGTTGATGGAGGAGTTGGCCGCGCAACCGGTCAGGCCGGAAGTTCCCCGTGTGGCGATCTACCTCGCGGTGTATCCGGGGGACTGAAGGTCCATGGGACGATGAAGGGCAAATGACGGAAAACATCCAGAGCGCAGAGTTCGACCCGGAGTTCGACGAGAAGTGGGACGACGACTTCTCGACGGGCGACTACGAGCGCGCCGAACGTGCCGCGCTGCGCCGTGTCGCCGGGTTGTCCACCGAACTCGAGGACATCACCGAGGTCGAGTACCGGCAGCTGCGCCTCGAACGGGTCGTGCTCGTCGGGGTGTGGACCGAGGGCACGGCCGCGGACTCCGAGGCCTCGCTGGCCGAGCTGGCCCGCCTCGCCGAAACCGCTGGTTCCGAGGTTCTCGAAGGCGTGGTGCAACGGCGTGACAAGCCGGACCCCGCGACCTACATCGGCTCCGGCAAGGTCGCCGAGCTGCGTGACGTGGTGCAGGCGACCGGCGCGGACACGGTGATCTGCGACGGTGAGCTCTCGCCCGGCCAGCTCCGGCAGCTGGAGGAGCGGCTCAAGGTCAAGGTCATCGACCGCACCGCGCTCATCCTGGACATCTTCGCGCAGCACGCGCGGTCCAAGGAGGGCAAGGCGCAGGTCGAGCTGGCCCAGCTGCAGTACCTGATGCCGCGCCTGCGCGGCTGGGGTGAGACGTTGTCGCGGCAGGCCGGTGGTCGTGCCGGTGGCGGCAACGGCGGTGTGGGTCTGCGCGGTCCCGGTGAGACGAAGATCGAGACCGACCGGCGCCGCATCCGCGACCGCATCGCGAAGCTCCGCCGCGAGCTCGCCGCGATCAAGGTCATCCGCGAGACCAAGCGCAGCCGCCGCGTCGCGAACGAGATCCCGAGCGTCGCCATCGCCGGGTACACCAACGCGGGCAAGTCCTCGCTGCTCAACGCGCTGACCGACGCCGGTGTGCTGGTGGAGGACGCGCTGTTCGCCACCCTCGACCCGACGACGCGCCGCTCGCTGACGCCCGAGGGCCTGCCGTACACGCTGACCGACACCGTCGGTTTCGTCCGGCACCTGCCGCACCAGCTGGTCGAGGCGTTCCGCTCCACGCTGGAGGAGGTCGGCCAGGCCGACCTGCTCGTGCACGTGGTCGACGGCTCCGACGCCATGCCGGAGAGCCAGGTCAAGGCGGTGCGCGAGGTGCTCGCCGAGATCAACGAGCGCAACGACGTGCCCATGCCGCGCGAGCTGCTGGTCGTCAACAAGATCGACGCGGTGGGCGACCTGGGCCTGGCCCGGCTGCGGCACCTGTTCCCGGACGCGTCGTTCGTGTCGGCGCACTCCGGCGTCGGCATCGAGGAGCTGCGGGCCCGCATCGCCGAGCTGATGCCGCGGCCCGAGGTCGTGGTCGAGGCGCTCGTGCCGTACGCCCGCGGCGAGGTCGTCGCCCGCGTGCACCGCGACGGCGAGGTGCTGTCCGAGAAGCACACGGAGTCGGGCACGCTGCTCAGCGCCCGCGTGCGCCCGGACCTCGCCGGCGTGCTCGAACCGTTCGCGACGAACGGATCGCTTGCTTGATCCCGCCTCCACCGGTGGACGTGTGCCCGGTAGCCATGCAGGAGCTCTCCGGGCTCACGTCCGACGGCAAGCAGTTCTACGCCGTCAGCGACAGCGACGACGGCACGCTGCGCATCCAGGTCCTCGGGCGCGACTGCGTTGTGAAGCGCACGATCACCGCGCCCGTGGACCCGTACGACGTCGAAGACCTGGCGATGGCGCCGGACGGCACCCTGTGGGCCTCCGACACGGGCGACAACAACAAGTCCCGTGCCACGGTCGCGTTGCACAAGGTGTCGCCCTCCGGCGCCGTCGAACGGTTCCGCCTCACCTACCCGGACGGCAAGCACGACGCCGAGGCGCTGCTCCTCGACCGGTCCGGCACGCCGTACATCATCACGAAGGAACCGCTCGGCTCCGCGCTGGTGTACCGCCCGACCGCCCCGCTCCGGACTGACGCGCCGGTGCCGTTGGAGCAGGTTGCCCGCGTGTCGCTGTCGACGACCGACACACCGGGCGGCCCGCTGGAGGGCACCCTCGACTCACGCCTGGTGACCGGTGCCGCCGCGATGCGCGACGGCTCCGTCGTCGCGTTGCGCACCTACACCGACGCCTACCTCTACCCGGTCCCCGACGGCGACCTGGTGAAGGCGCTGTCCGGCGACCCGGTCCGCGTGCCGCTCGCGAACGAGCCACAGGGCGAGGCCATCGCGTTCGACCCGGACGGCACCCTGCTCTCCGCCTCCGAGGGCGCCGGCACCCCGATCCGTTCGGTCGCGGGCGCCGCCGCCCTCGCGAAAGCCGCGCCGCCGACGACCACGACCCCACCGCCCGCGGCCGAGCAACAGCAGCAACAGCAGTCGGCGCCGTCGGAGACCGCGACGCCCTCGTCGTGGGGCAACTGGCCACTCGCGCTGAGCCTCGGCGGCCTCGTGCTCGTCGGCGCCCTCGTCATCGGCCTGCGCCTGCGCCGCCGCGCCTGACCCACACGCTGCTGACTCAGCCGATCCGCGACGACCGCGTCGTCACCCTCGTAGCTCTCGTCACCCGAGCTGCCCGGTGCTACGCCAGCGGCGTCGTTCACCGCGGTCGACGCGACGCACGGCTCTGCTCGCTCACGACCTCGCACCTTCGGTGATGTCGTGCGAAGCGTTTGCGCCGACGCCAACGAGGCACTCGCGCCGGGTGCGGCGGACGAAAGCCACACCAGCCCCCTCGCCGCACCCGATCCCGAGCACCGTTCGTCCTAGTCCCAGGCGACCGGCATGCCTTCTAGGCCGCCGATCACCAGGCTCGCCCGGTGCGGCAGCTCCTCTTCGGGCACGGCCAGCCGCAGCTTCGGGAACCGCGTGAACAGGCCGGGGAACGCGATCTTCAGCTCGATCCGCGCCAGGTGCTGCCCGATGCACTGGTGGATGCCGTGCCCGAACGCCAGGTGTCCCGCCGCACCGCGCGCCAGGTCGAGCACGTCGGGGTCGGCGTAGCGCGCCGGGTCGCGGTTCGCGGAACCGAGCTCGACCTGGACCGTGTCGCCCTTGCGCACGAGCACGCCGTCGACCTCGACGTCCTCCAACGCCGTGCGCACCGTCACCGGCGTCAGGCTGATGTAGCGCAGCAGCTCCTCGACGGCGGCGTCGGGCCGAGCCAGCACCGCGTCCACCCGAGCCCGGTCGCGCAGCAGCTCCAGCGTGCCGAGCGACAGCATGTTCGTCGTCGTGTCGAGGCCGCCGCCGAGCAACGCCATGCCCATCGTCGCCAGCTCGTCGTCGGTGAGCGGGTCGGCCGCGCCGGTCTCCGCGTTGACGAGGTCGCTGAGCACGTCGTCGGTCGGACGCGCCCGCTTCGCCGCGACCATCTCCAGCATGAACCGCTGCAACCGCTCGAACGCCGCGTACATCGCCTCGGCCTCACCGGCTCCCGCGCCGCTGGCACCGGTCAGCAGCACCGCGTCCTGCTGGAACTCCGCGCGCCGCTCGTACGGCACCCCGAGCAGCTCGCAGATCATCAGGCCCGGCACCGGCGACGCGAAGTGCTCCACCAGGTCCGCCGGCGACCCCGCAGCCGCCAGCGCGTCCAGCTGAGCCGCGGTGATCTCCTCCAGCCGTTCGGCGAGCAGCCGCATCCGCCTTACGGTGAACTGCCCGGTCAACCGGCCGCGGTACCGGGTGTGCTCCGGCGGGTCGTGGTCGGTGAACGCACCTGGCGGCGACTGCGGCGCGTCACCGGGACTGCCGGGACCGAACGGGTTGTGCATCAGGTCCGGCCGGATGCTGAACCGGTTGTCCGCGAGCACCGCACGCACACTCGCGTGGTCGTGCGCGCGCCAGCCGACGTGCCCGTCCGGATACGTCATCGGGCTCAGTGGCATTGCTTCCCCCTAGCAACGAGGTCTTTCCCCTACCTGCAAGCTAAATACGTTTGCGGACGACGGCAAAAGACTCGTTGCAATGGCCTGAAGCGCAAGGCACGATGAGGTCGTGCCTGGTAAGCGGCTAGACGAAGAGGAACGCCAGCTCATCGCCCAGTGGCTGTGGGACGGGCTGGGGTACTCCGAGATCGGAAGACGGTTGCAAAGGCCGGCCTCGACGATCCAGCGCGAGGTCCTGCGCAACGGCGGCCACAACAACTACCGGCCGGCCGCCGCGCACCGGGCGGCGAGCGAACGGGCGATGCGCCGGCTGCCGTCGGTCGACGACCTCGACGTCGACGAGGAGGCGCACTCGTTCGGGCGCAGTCCGGGCAAGGTGCAGGAGTTCCACCTCAGGCTCGTCGCGGCGTTCGTGCAGACCGGCATACCGCGCACGGCGGCGCGGATCATGGCTGAGATCTTCATGACCGACAAGGGCAGCCTGACCGCGACCGAGCTGGTGCTGCGGCTGTCGATCAGCCCCGGCACGGTGTCGCGGTCGACGGCCTACCTGCGCGACCTCGACCTGCTGCACGCCGAGCGCGACGGCAAGCGCGTGCGGTACTACCTGGGCGACGACATCTGGTACCGGGCGTGGCTGGCCAGCGCCGGGCGCAACCGCGTCTGGGCGCACACCTCACTGGACGGTGCCGAGATCTTCGGTCTCGACACGCCAGTGGGTGCGCGCCTGAAGGACATGGGGCAGTTCTTCGCCTTCGTCGTCGTGGACATGGAGGCCACGAGGCAGAAGTGGCTCGACTACTTCGAGAAGAAGAAGGCCGCCCGCGAGAGAGCTAGGGGAGACGCCGCAGGACGGTGACGACCTTGCCGAGGATGGTGGCCTCGTCGCCGTTGATCGGCTCGTAGGCCGGGTTGTGCGGCAGCAGCCACACGTGGCCGTCCTTGCGCTTGAACGTCTTCACGGTCGCCTCGCCGTCGATCATGGCGGCGACGATCTCGCCCTGGTCGGCGGTGGGCTGCTTGCGGATCACGACCCAGTCGCCGTCGGTGATCGCGGCGTCGATCATCGAGTCGCCGACGACGCGCAGCAGGAACAGCTCGCCCTCGCCCACGATCTCGCGCGGCAGCGGGAACACGTCCTCGATCGACTCCTCCGCCAGGATCGGCCCACCGGCCGCGATCCGGCCGACCATCGGCACGTAGGCGGGGGTCGGCTTGGACATCGGGTCGAGACCGGGGTCGATCTCGGAGGGCAGCATCCCCACCGCGCGCGGGCGGTTCGGGTCGCGGCGTAGGAAGCCCTTCCGCTCCAGCGCGCGCAACTGGTACGCGACCGAGGAGGTCGACGTGAGACCCACGGCCTCACCGATCTCCCGCACGCTCGGCGGGTAGCCGAAGCGGTCGACCCAGTCGCGGATCACGTCGAGCACCTTGCGCTGGCGCAGGGTCAGACCGGCATTGCCCGCGATCTCACTCACCTCTGTTGCAACAACAGCGGGATCTGGGTCGATCGTCTTGCCTGCCACGGTCGTTGTCCCTCCTCGCCGCCCCCAGTTCGAATGGGATTCCGGCCTCCGTCGATCTTCCCGGTCGACGGTAGTCGTGTTTGCTGCACAGATCAAACACCTGTTCGAGGTATTTGGCCGCGTGTTGTGGCGTCCGTGGCGCCGGTCTGGTAGAAATTCGCACGGACGTTCGATCGAACTTGTGTTCGATCAAGGTGCTTGACCTGCGATGGAGGGCGTCATGGCGGTGCTGGTCGAGAAGCGGTTGCGCGTTGTCGAGGACGCGGACGTCGCAGCGGGCCGTCCACTCCGTTCGGGTCCCCGTGTCATGCCCAGGCGCCCGGCGACGCGGCCGCACCCGGTCGTCGTTCCGGCCGCGCGCGAGTCGAGCTCGTGCGAGGTCCGGCCGAAGCGCGAGTCCACTCTGGAGCTGGTCGCGGCCGGCGTGCTGAGCGCTCTGACCGTCATCGCCCTGGGCGTGCTCTACCTCCAGCAGATGGGGGTCACGCCGTAAGGCGGCCCCCACATCTTGTGTTTCCTGCGCCCGCCATGACGTGTTCGCTCCGTCATGTGCGGGCGTCGCTGTGTAATCACCGCTGATCGCTCGCGGTTCCTCCAACCGAGTGACGCGCGACGCGCCGTGTCGAGTTGCGTTCCGCGTCGGTCGCGATCTAGGTTCTACCCCTACATCTAGTGGTTACACCGTCGTAAGTAGTCCACAGGTTGTGGGTAACCCAACCAGTGCGGCTGCTGCGTCGGGTGCTGCGCTGGGAAGGGGTGAGGTCGCGTGCGGTGTCCGTTCTGCCGCCATTCGGACTCGCGGGTGGTCGACTCCCGTGAGGTCGACGAGGGCCAGGTGATCCGTCGCCGTCGCTCCTGCAACAGCTGCAGCCGCAGGTTCACCACGGTCGAAGAAGCGGTTCTCGCCGTGGTCAAGCGCTCCGGGGTGACGGAGCCGTTCAGCCGCGACAAGGTGGTCGTCGGCGTGCGCAGGGCGTGCCAGGGCCGCCCGGTCGACGAGGACGCGTTCCAGCAGCTCGCGCAGCGAGTGGAAGAGTCGATCCGGTCGACGGGATGTGCGGAAATCCCGAGTCACGAGGTGGGCCTCGCCATTCTCGGCCCCCTGCGCGAACTCGACGAGGTCGCTTATCTGCGCTTCGCGAGCGTCTACAGGTCCTTCTCGTCCGTCGAGGACTTCGAGAAGGAAATCCTCGATCTTCGCACTGCACGGGCCGAAGCGGCCCAAGAGCAGTGATCCGCGCTCACTGAAGCGCGCTCATTCAGCCTTATATCTACGCACCAGCACGAGGGAGATCCACCGTGACCGAGACCGTCGGCGGCTCAGCCAAGAAGACAGCCGCACGGGCGGCTGCCAAGCCTGCCGCGTTGAAGGTCCAGCGCGTCTACACCACCGAGGGCCGCCACCCCTACGACGAGGTCACCTGGGAGCGCCGCGACGTCGTCATGACGAACTGGCGCGACGGCTCGGTGAACTTCGAGCAGCGCGGTGTCGAGTTCCCCGAGTTCTGGTCGGTGAACGCCACCAACATCGTCACCAGCAAGTACTTCCGCGGTGCCGTGGGCAGCGAGAAGCGCGAGCAGTCGCTGCGCCAGCTGATCGACCGCGTGGTGAAGACCTACGTGGGCGCGGGCAGGGAGCACGGCTACTTCGGCTCCGAGCAGGACGCCGAGATCTTCGAGCACGAGCTCACCCACATGCTGCTGCACCAGGTGTTCAGCTTCAACTCGCCGGTGTGGTTCAACGTCGGCACCAGCTCGCCGCAGCAGGTCAGCGCGTGCTTCATCCTCGCGGTCGACGACACCATGGAGTCGATCCTGAACTGGTACCGCGAGGAGGGCCTGATCTTCAAGGGCGGCTCCGGTGCCGGCCTGAACCTCTCGCGCATCCGCTCCTCCAAGGAGCTGCTGTCCTCCGGCGGCACCGCGTCCGGCCCGGTGTCGTTCATGCGCGGCGCCGACGCCTCCGCGGGCACCATCAAGTCCGGTGGCGCCACCCGCCGTGCCGCGAAGATGGTCGTGCTCGACGTCGACCACCCGGACGTCGTGGAGTTCATCGAGACCAAGGCGCGCGAAGAGGACAAGATCCGCGCGCTGCGCGACGCCGGGTTCGACATGGACCTCGGCGGCGCGGACATCGTGTCGGTGCAGTACCAGAACGCGAACAACTCGATCCGCGTGTCGGACGAGTTCATGCACGCCTACGAGAGCGGCGGCGAGTTCGGCCTGCGCGCGCGCCAGACCGGCGAGGTCATCGAGCACGTCGACGCCAAGGAGCTGTTCGGCAAGCTCGCGAAGGCCGCCTGGGAGTGCGCCGACCCCGGCATCCAGTACGACGACACGATCAACGACTGGCACACCTGCCCCGAGTCGGGCCGCATCACCGCGTCCAACCCGTGCTCGGAGTACATGCACCTCGACAACTCGAGCTGCAACCTCGCGTCGCTGAACCTGATGAAGTTCCTCGGTGACGACGGCAAGTTCGACGCCGTCACGTTCGCCAAGGCCGTCGAGCTGATCATCACCGCGATGGACATCTCGATCTGCTTCGCGGACTTCCCGACCGAGCCGATCGCCGACACCACCCGCAAGTTCCGCCAGCTGGGCATCGGGTATGCCAACCTCGGCGCGCTGCTCATGGCGACCGGCCACGCCTACGACTCCGAGGGCGGCCGCGCACTCGCCGCGACCATCACCTCGCTGATGACCGGTGTGTCCTACCGCCGTTCCGCCGAGCTCGCGGGCATCGTCGGCGCGTACGACGGCTACAAGCGCAACGCCACGGCCCACCAGCGCGTCATGCGCAAGCACGCCGCCGCGAACGACCTGATCCGCACCTACCACGCGAACGACTCGTCGGTGCACAGGGTCGCGACCGAGGCGTGGCAGCAGGCCCTGGAGATCGGCTCGAAGAACGGCTGGCGCAACGCCCAGGCGTCCGTGCTGGCCCCCACCGGCACCATCGGCCTGATGATGGACTGCGACACCACCGGCATCGAGCCCGACCTGGCGCTGGTCAAGTTCAAGAAGCTCGTCGGCGGCGGCTCCATGCAGATCGTCAACCAGACGGTGCCGCGCGCCCTGAAGTCGCTGGGCTACCAGGACGAGCAGATCGAGGCGATCGTCGAGTTCATCGGCGAGCACGGCCACGTCATCGACGCGCCGGGCCTGCGCCGCGAGCACTACGAGGTCTTCGACTGCGCGATGGGCGAGCGTTCGATCGCGCCCATGGGCCACGTTCGGATGATGGCGGCCACGCAGCCGTTCCTGTCCGGCGCGATCTCCAAGACGGTCAACATGCCGGAGAACGCCACGGTCGAGGACGTCGAGGAGATCTACTACCAGGGCTGGAAGCTCGGCCTGAAGGCGCTCGCGATCTACCGCGACAACTGCAAGGTCGGCCAGCCGCTGTCGGCGGGCAAGGGCGCGAACAAGGGCACCGAGGCCAAGACCGAGACGGTCGTCGAGTACCGCCCGGTGCGCAAGCGCCTGCCGAAGAAGCGCCCGTCGCAGACCGTGTCGTTCACGGTCGGTGGCGCCGAGGGCTACCTGCACGCCGGCTCCTACCCGGACAACGGCCTCGGCGAGATCTTCGTCAAGCTGGGCAAGCAGGGCTCGACGCTGGCCGGCGTGATGGACGCGTTCTCGATGTCCATCTCGGTGGGCCTGCAGTACGGCATCCCGCTGGAGTTCTACGTCTCGAAGTTCCAGAACCTGCGCTTCGAGCCGGCGGGCATGACCGACGACCCGGACGTGCGCATCGCAACCTCCGTGCTGGACTACCTGTTCCGCAGGCTGGCGCTGGACTACCTGCCGTACGACAAGCGCGCGCAGCTCGGCATCTTCACGGCCGACGAGCGTTCGGCGCAGGTCGCCGGCGAGTACGGCACGCCCGCGTCGTCCGATGTGGACCTGGAGGGGCTGCGCGGTTCCGTCGAGGCCGCACCGGCCCAGGTCGACGCGCCCGCGGAGACGCCGAAGCACGTCGGCAGCTCGACCGAGCTGCTGGAACTGCACCTGGGCAAGGCGGCGGACGCGCCGTTGTGCATGACCTGTGGCACGAAGATGCGTCCGGCCGGCTCCTGCTACCTGTGCGAGGGCTGCGGCAGCACCTCCGGCTGCAGCTGATCACCCGGTGACCACCTGCTGGGGGAGCGCACGCTCCCTCAGCAGGTGTCCGGCACCGTGATCCCGTGCCGGTCGGCCAGCTTCTTCTCGATCTCCGCGATCACGCACGCGATCGTCGACGGGTTGAGCCGCCCCTCTCCGAAGTGGACGACGGTCTTCGCGAACTCGTCGGCCGCCAGCGCGCGGCACTCCGCGTTCAGGGCCCCGTGGTCGACCGCGGCTTCTTTGAAGCACTCCAACGGCTTGCGCCCGAAGATGACCTCGAACTCCGCCCACCCGCGGATCGTCCAGTACGTGTCGTGCGACGGCACGGACGTCGCCCGCAGCCACCGCCACAGGTACCGCGGGTCGGCGTGCGTCGGCGCCTCGCGGTGGCACCGGCCGCACAGCAGCACGAGGTTGGCGGCCGTGTCGGTGCCGCCCAGCGACGCGGGAACGATCCGGCACCGCTCCAGCGCCGCCCGGTAGCCGCAGCGCCAGCACCGTTCGCAGGCCTCGCTCCAGTCGACGGCCACGCGCTCCACACCGGACCAGTGGTCGACGATCTGCCTGGCGTCCATCTGCCCTCCCAGTTCCTTGCCCCTCCTGTCGGCGGCGGAGGCGTTTGCGTTTCGCATGTGGGCGGTCGTGATAGAACAACGGCAAAGGGGCGGCCATCTCCCGGCCGTCCCTTTCCGTGTTGCTGCAGGGGGATGGATGCGTTCGTTCGACGACTTGCGCGGCTACTTGTTCGACCAGCTCAACGCCGCGATCCGGCGTCCGGGCATGCACGGTGGCGAGCCGGTGATCCTCACGCTGTTCGACGCGCTGGCGTTCGCCGACGGCCGCGCGGACCGGTGGCAGGCCGAACTCGAGTCGCTGGTGACGCGGGGTGCGGCGAACGCGGCGATGGTCACGGGCGCCGTGCACGAGGTGCTCGGGTACCGCAGCGAGGACGTGATGGCGTCGGTGTACGCGGACCTCGCGCACCGGCAGGGCTGGCTGACGCTGGACACCGACAGCCGGATACCGGGCGTGCTCGGTGAGGGCGACTGCGTGCTGACCGAGGTGGTCGAGGAGTACGGGGCGCCGCCGCTGTGGTTCGGCGGCACGAACCCGGCCTACCCGAAGACGCTCGGCTACCCGGACCGGTCAGGGGCGCTGGTGTTCTTCCACTTCATGCCGGAGCTGCGGCTGATGGCGGTGCGGCGGGGCGACGGCGACTTCCGGGAGAGCTTCCTGTTCACGCCCGCCGGGCGATCTCGGTGAACTCCGCGATGAGCGGCGTCCGGCGGTGTGCTGCCCACGCCAGGGCGACCTCGTTCGGTGCGATGTCCTCGATCGGCACGTGCACCAGGTCCTCGCGCGAGTAGAACACCGCGGTCGACAACGGCAGGATCGCGACGCCGCCGTGCATCGCGACGTGTTCCAGCTTCTCCTCGACGGAACGCAGGCCCGGCGGGTCGGCGTGGTGCACGCGCCGTTCGCCGGAGAGGTCCGCCTCCCGCACGCTTTCCTTGCCCGCCAACCGGTGCGTGACCGGTAGGACGGCCACCCGAGGCTCGCTGAACAACGGCACGCAGCGCAGCCCCTCCAGCGGAACGGGCAGCCGCACGTACCCGACGTCGACGCGGCCGTCGTGGATCACCTCGACCTGGTCGTCCCACGTCGTGCGCACCACATCCACCCGCAGGCCGGGGTGGCGCGCGGACAGGGCGCGCAGCGCGGGCGTCACGATCAGGCCCGGCATGAACCCGACGGTGAACTTGTCCGCCGCCCCCACCCGCCGCAGCAGCGCCGAAGCCTGGGCGAGCAACGGGCGTGCGTCGGCCAGCAGCGCCGCACCGGCCGGCGTCAGCTCCGTGCCCTTCGAGGAACGGTCGAACAGCCGCACCTTCAGCTCGGCCTCGAGCGCGCGGATCTGCCGCGACAGCACGGGCTGCGCGATGTGCAACACCTCGGCGGCACGGCCGAAGTTGCGTTGCTCCGCGACCGCTACGAAATACCGCAGCTTCCGCAGGTCCAGATCCATCTCCCCAGGGTAGGGCAGGGCAGGAAAAAGCGCTGAAAATGTTGTGGGACAAGGTAAAATCGAACCCGATGCGCATCGTTCTGCACGCACGTGCGCGCCTGGATCTCGCATACGACTCGCTCGACGGCCTGTCCGTCGGCGACGGGCTGGGCGCACAGTTCTTCATGGTCGGCCGCTCGCTGTCCGACCTCGTGGCCGGTGAGCCGCCACGAGGGCCCTGGGATTGGACCGACGACACAGAGATGGCCTGCAACCTCGTCACCGAGCTCCGCGACCACGGCGAGATCGATCAGGACCGGCTCGCCGCGTTGTTCGCCGACCGCTGCGAGCCCTACCGGGGTTACGGCGCCGGCGCGTTCACGATCCTGCGCAAGTTCCGTCAGGGCACACCGTGGCGGCAGGCGGCCGGCAGCGCGTTCGACGGCCAGGGGTCGTGCGGCAACGGCGCCGCCATGCGGATCGCCCCGCTCGGTGCCTACTTCGCCGGCGACCCGGACGCCGTGACGGTTCAGGCGATCCGGGCCAGCGAGGTCACGCACCAGCACCCGGAGGCTCAGGACACCGTGCCGTTCACGCTCTGGGTGGCGGCACATCACCTCGACGACTACCGCACCGCGATCACGACGTGCATCAGGGCCGGGGGAGACATCGACACCACCGCGGCGATCGTCGGCGGCATCGTCACCCGCCCGCCGCGGACCTGGCTGGCCGGACGGGAACCGCTGCCGGAGTGGGTGACCCGCTAGACTTATTCATCACCTGTTGAGTTTTCAGCCCACTGCTCGTAGCCTCGGTTCCAGGCGAGGTCTGGAGGAGTGCGATGGGGTTCGTCAGGGACTTCGGCGAGATCGACGGCACGATGACGGCCCTGGTCGGCGGTAAGGCGGCGAACCTGGGCGAGCTCACCCGCGCGGGGCTTCCGGTGCCGCGGGGCTTCTGCGTCACGACGGACGCGTACCGGGTGGTCGCCCAGGCCGGCGAGCTGGCGGCCACCACGCCCGAGAACGCCCGCCGCACCGTTCTGGAGACGCCGGTGCCGCTGGAGGTCCGGGACGCGGTCGTGGCCTGCTACCGCGGGCTCGGCGACCGCGTCTCGGTCGCGGTGCGCTCCAGCGCGACGGCGGAGGACCTGCCGTTCGCGAGCTTCGCGGGCCAGCAGGACACGTTCCTCAACGTCGTCGGTGAGGACGCCGTGGTCGACGCGGTCCGCCGCTGCTGGGCCTCGCTGTGGACCGACCGCGCGGTCAGCTACCGCGAGACGAACGGCATCGACCACACCACCGCCTACCTGGCCGTGGTGGTGCAACGGATGGTGCAGTCCGCCGTCTCCGGCGTCATGTTCACCGCGAACCCGGTCACCGGCACGCGCGACCAGGTCGTCATCGACGCGAGCCCCGGCCTGGGCGAGGCGGTCGTGTCCGGCGCGGTCAACCCGGACCACTTCGTCGTCAGCGGCACCGAGGTCGTGGAGAGGCGGCTGGGGGACAAGCGGTTCGTCATCCGGTCCGTGCCCGGCGGCGGTACCGAGCACGTCGAGGTCGGCCACGACGACGAACCGTGCCTGACCGATGAGCAGATTCACGCGCTCGCGGAGCTCGGGCGCAGGACCCAGGCGCACTACGGCAGCCCGCAGGACATCGAGTGGGCGATCGACGCCGACGGCGCGTTGCACCTCGCCCAGTCGCGGCCGATCACGACGCTGTTCCCGTTGCCGGACAACAATAAGCCCGGTCACGCCTACTTCTGCTTCAGCCTCGCCCAGGGCCTGGAGCGGCCGATCACGCCGATGGGCCGCGCGGCGTTCCGGGAGATCGCCGGATCCGCGTTCGAGATCGTCATCGGTGATCCGGTGAGTGAGTCCTGTGTGGAGGCCGGTGAGCGGATCTTCTTCGACGTCACCAAGGTGTTGCGGAGCAGGGTGGGCCGCGAGTTCGTCACCCGGTTGCTGGCGGTCATGGAGGCGCGGTCGGCGGAGGTGCTGCGCGGGCTGTTCGACGACCCGCGCTTCACCGTCACGAGCTCCTCGCCGGTGCCCGCGCTGAGGCGGGTGTTCCAGCTCGCACGCCGTTTCCACGCGCCCGCCACGGTGCTCAAGGCGCTCGTCGACCCGGAGAAGGCCGCGCGCACCGCGTTGCTCCTGGAACGCGAGGTGCTGGCGAAGTCGGCGAACCTGACCGTCGAACAGGCGCTGCGGCAGTGCGTCGTCCCGGTGCTGCCCGGGCTCGCGCCGACCGCGCTCGTCGGGTTCGCGCTGCTGTGGCTCGTCGGCAAGGTCGTCAGGGTCGGGCCGGGCGAGCTGCAGACGGTGCTGCGCGGCCTGCCGAACAACGTCACCACCGAGATGGACCTGGCGATGTGGGACCTCGCGCGGGAGATCCGCCACGACCCCGTCGCCCTGCGGCAGTGCGAGAACGGCGAACGCCCGGCCGCGCTGGACGCGTTCCTGGCGAGGTGGGGGCACCGGGCCGTCGCCGAGATCGACCTGGGCCTGCCGCGCTGGTCCGACGACCCCACGCACGTCGTCGGCGTCGTGCGCAACCTCCTGCGCCTGGAGGACGAGAACGCCGCGCCGGACCTGGTCTTCGCCCGCGGTGCCGCCCAGGCCGAGGCGATGATCGAGACGCTGGCACGGCGTGCGCTCGGACGCGGCTGGTTCGTGCGGTTCGCGTTGCGCCGCACCCGACTGCTCGCCGGTCTGCGCGAGTACCCGAAGTACCTGGTCATCACGTTGTTCGGGGCGCTGCGCAAGCGGATCGCGCAAACCGGCTCCGAGCTCGCGGAGCAGGGCAGGATCGGCCAGGCCGACGACGTGTACTTCCTGACGTTCGAGGAGATGCGCTCGCCGCGGGGCGATCTGCGCGAGGTCGTGGCACGCCGGCGTGAGGTCTACGACCGCGAGATGCGGCGCAGGCACATCCCGCGCGTGCTGCTCTCCGACGGCACCGACGCCGAGTCCGTGCACCACGGCACCGCGGCGGAGGGCGACCTCGTCGGCACCCCGGCGTCGGCGGGCACGGTCACCGGCGTCGCGCGCGTCGTGATGGACCCGGTCGGCGCGCACCTCGAACCCGGCGAGATCCTCGTGGCGCCGTCGACGGATCCGGGCTGGACGCCGTTGTTCCTGACCGCGGGCGGGCTCGTGATGGAGATGGGCGGTGCCAACTCGCACGGCGCGGTCGTGGCGCGGGAGTACGGCATCCCGGCCGTGGTCGGGGTGCGCGAGGCCGTGACGAGGATCAAGACTGGCGAGCGCATCACGGTCGACGGCGGCACCGGTGCGGTGACTACACTCGGCTGAGGCCGTGACTGGCGCACATCAAGGTGGGTCACCACCGGGGAGCGGCCGTGCCGACCTGCCGCGCGCCTGGGCGAATCCGATCTGCGCGGAGGCAGCCCATGTTGATGTCAGGGACCGAGCTCGCACGCGACATCGTGCGCCGAGCGGCCGGGAAGGCAGCCGACCACACCAGGCGCACGGGCCGCAAACCGTGTCTGGCCACGGTGATCGTCGGCGAGGACCCGGCCTCGGTCACGTACGTGCGGATGAAGCAGAACCGGTGCCGTCAGGCGGGGCTGGAGTCCCGGCACGTGGCACTGCCGGAGGAGACCTCGACCGAGGAGCTCGTCGCCAAGATCTCCGAGCTCTCCGCCGACCCGGACGTGCACGGCATCCTGCTGCAGCACCCCGTTCCGCACCACATCGACGAACGGGCGGCGTTCGAGGCGATCGCGCCGCACAAGGACGTCGACGGCGTGACGATGCACTCGTTCGCCGGGATGTCGTTCGGGCACAACGACTTCCAGTCGTGCACGCCCGGCGGGATCATGCGCCTGCTGGACGCCTACGACGTGGACGTCGCCGGCAAGCACGCCGTGGTGATCGGCCGCAGCCCCATCCTCGGCAAGCCCGCCGCGATGCTGCTGCTGGCCCGCGACGCGACCGTCACGATCTGCCACTCGAAGACCGTCGGCCTCGCGGACGTCGTGCGCACCGCCGACGTCGTGGTCGCCGCCGTCGGCAAGCCGCGGTTCGTCCAGGGCGACTGGATCAAGCCCGGCGCCGTCGTGATCGACGCCGGCTACAACGAGGGCAACGTCGGCGACGTGGACTTCGACGCGGCCGTCGGGCACGCGGGCCTCATCACGCCCGTGCCCGGCGGAGTGGGGCCGACGACCATCGCGGTTCTGCTGGAACAGACCGTTGACGCGTCACTGCGGCAGCTGGACGCGTAATCTCGGGGGTGTGGCCGACTCCAAGGGTGAGCTGAGCAAGGCTCAGCAGGGCATCGCCGACTACCTGCTGCGCGCCGGTGTGGACGGGTTCGGGCCGTTCAAGAGCGCCCGCGAAGCCGCGTCCGACGCTCTGGCGAAGAAGGGCGACGAGACCGCCGCGATCAGGCACCTGATCCGCACGCACGTGGCGCTGGCCGGCGCGCAGGGGTTCATCACGAACCTCGGCGGGCTGATCACGCTGCCGATCTCGCTGCCGTCCAACGTCGCGGCCGCGTACGTGATCCAGACGCACCTCATCGCGTCGATCGCGTCGCTGCGCGGCCACGACGTGGACAGCGAGGAGGTGCAGACGGCGATCCTGCTGTGCCTGCTCGGCAACGCCGGAACCGAGCTGTTCAAAAAGGTCGGCATCAAGCAGTTCACCAAGAAGGCCGCTTCGGCGCTCATCACGAAATACGGTACGAAAAAGCTCGGCACGGTCGTCGTGAAGGGCGTTCCGCTGGTGGGCGGCGTCATCGGCGGTGGCGTCGACGCCGCCTCCACCCGAGCGGTCGGCGCATTCGCGAACCGCTACTTCGCCCAGGTCGATCGGGAACACCCGTTGCCGAAGGTCATCGACGGCGAAGTGGTGTCCGTGGAGGTCGAAGAAGCGGACGGAACGGCCGGGTCGCGCTAGTCGCGGCTAGCTCAGCCGGTCGAGTGCGGAGGTGAACGCGTCCGGCGGGATGTGCACACCGCCGCTGAACGGGTTCTGCAGCTGGTATATCGCGAACAGCAGCAGCACGAGCGTCGAGCTCAGCGTCACCGTGATCAGCAGCTGCGAGACCAGGTTCGGGCCGCCGAACAGGTACGGGAACAGCAGCGACAGGGCGGTGCCGATGAGCAGCGCGAGCCACACGACGGGGTTGACGCCGCCGCCGGACGCGTCGATCCGCTCCTGCCTGGCCTGGTAGACGTCCCACAGCTGGTTCGCGGCCTCGGTCTTGCGGTCCTCCTGCCAGCCGCCGTCCGGCACGGCCTTGGCGACGGTGTCCCGCAGCTGGTTCAGCGTCGTCCAGCCCTTGTTGCCGACGTCCTCGCCCTCGACCATCTTCGGCCACTCGTCGTCGACGACGGTCTGCACGTAGTCGCGGATCAGCTGGTCGACCCTGGACTTCGCGGGCTCCGGCAGCGAGTCGGCCGACCAGTTGACGGCGACCAGCGCGTTGGCCTCCTTCTGCACCTGCTCCTCGGCTCCGTTGGCCGAGTCGAACAGCGAGATGAGGATGAAGGCGACGAGCACGGCGTGCAGACCGGCGACGATGCTGAACACCGAGCCGCCGGCGCCGAGGTTCTTCTCGCCCACTTCGTCCGAGCCGAACCGGCGGGTGATGACGACGATGACGGACGAGACGACGGCGGCGCCGAGAACCCAGAGCAGCCCGGCCACGTAAATACTCAATTCGGCTCCTTTCTGGTGTGGGATTAGACCACGGTCTACTGTGGCCGGTACAGCACGGTGTGGTTAACGAGTAATGGTCAGGTGGGAATGCGCGGCAACAGCAAAATTACCCGGTTGTCGTATCAAGCTGCTCCATTCCGGTGGCGGCGGAATCTGCTCGCGCTGAGCGGCGTGTCGTCGCTTTTGCTGCTTTCCACGCCGCTCACCAGCACTGTTGCCCAGGCTGCGCCGCTGGCGTGCGACGCATTCCAGGTTCGCGCCGTTAACCGGGGTGATTTTTCGACACTCTCCCGATTCGACGCGTCATCCGGTGGGGTGAATGAGATAGCTCGACTGGGGTACGCGGTGAGCGCGCTGGGGTACTCACCGGCGTTGGGCCGACTGGTCGGTCTCACGTCGAAGGGGCACCGGCACTGGGTGCATCGCACGCACGTCGTGCTGATCGACACCAAAGGCGTGGTCGACGACCTCGGACCCGTTGTGGCGCCGTGGTTCCGCACCGACGACGTGTCCGGCGGCACGGTCGTCGGCACCACGTTCTACGTGCGCGACAACACCCGGCTGCACGCGATCGACATCAACCCGGCGAGCGGCTCGTACCTGCAGATCGTGCGTTCGGTGTCGTTGGACTGGCCCGCGCTCGCGCTGGACGACTTCACCGCGGGTCCCGGCGGGAAGCTGGTCGGGGTGTCGGCGGCGGGGCACGGGCCGGGCGAGGTCGTGTCGTTCGACCCGATGTCGGGCCGGGTGGTGGGCCGGACCGACGTGCCGGGACTGCCCGGCAAGTCCACCTACGGCGCGGTGGCGGCCGACGCGTCGGGCACGATCTACGTGGTCAACAACAGGTACGAGGGCCGCAGCCGGGTGTTCCGGATCGCGGGCGGGACCGCCGTCGAGCTGTCGACCGGCCCGGCGTTCGGGATGATCGACGGCGCCGGGTGCCTGCCCACGCCGATGCCACCGCACGTCGACCCACCGGCACCGAAGCCCGAGGTTCCGCTGCCACCGGCCCCTGTTCCCGTTGTGCCGCCCAGGGTGTCGACTCCGGCGCCGGTGCCCGTCGCACCGGTCGTGCCGGTCGAGCCGCCGGTTCCGGCACCGCCGACTTCCGCGGCGCCACAGCAGCCGGTCCCGGTGCGGGCGGCCAGGCGGGAGCCGCAGCCGCGCAAGGACTTCCCGGTCGAGCAGGCGACCACGCCCCTGACCAAACCGCGCAAGTGGGCCATGGTGACGATCGTCCTCGTGATGCTGGGAGCTGGTGCGGCCGCGGCCCGCGCCCGCGCATAAATCGGTTGGCGGCACCACGCGGTGCCGCTACCGTTGCGGACATGTTCACGATCTGAGAAGCCCCGCAGCGCTTCCGGCGCTGCCGCGTGTGCTCTTGGTGACCCTTCTCGCGGGTCCTTCTCCACGGCTGACGTTCCGCCGTGTCCTTGCACGCCCTCGTTCTGAGGAGGCTTTCGCATGCCTGCTGCCACCCCGCCCGCCAACCGTGCCGCCCGCCGCGCCCAGAAGCGCGGCCAGCAGCCGCCCGAGAAGAACACCCAGCTCCCGCTGCCGCAGCAACGTGTTCCAGTGGTCCCACCGCGCCAGTTCGCCGCCCGTCGCCGCGGATCCGTGTAGCCGACGCCCGAACCGGTGTGGCCGCTGCGGGGGGACGCGGACTGCCCGCGTCCCCCTGCTCCCTTCGTGGCGGGATCTCCCGTTCTGTCCGGATCCGATCTAGCCTGAGGTGCTACCGGACCGACAGGATCGGAGGCGCCATGAGGATCGCTGACGTGTTGCGGACCAAGGGCTCGGCGGTCGCGACGATCGACCCGGACGCCCCGGTGTCCGAACTGCTCAGATCACTCGCGGAACACAACGTCGGCGCGATCGTGGTGGTCGGCCCCTCGGGCGTCGCGGGGATCGTGTCGGAACGCGACGTCGTGCGCCGGCTGCACGCCTCCGGCGCCGCCCTGCTGGCCGCACCCGTCTCGTCGATCATGACCGCCGAGGTGTTCACGTGCACGCCGTCGGACACAGTGGACAGTCTGACCGTCGTGATGACCGAGCGGCGGTTCCGCCACGTCCCCGTGCTGTCGGACGGGCAGCTGGTCGGCATCGTCTCCATCGGTGACGTCGTGAAGAGCCGGATCGGCCAGCTCGAACAGAGCCAGGACCAACTGCAGGCCTACATCTCCCAGGGCTGACCTCACTACGCTCGACCGGGTGAAGCCTTCTCAGGACGACCTGCCCGGGACCCGCCCCGAACTGGTCGAAGTAGCGCCGTTCGTCCACGCCTACGTCCAGCCCGACGGGTCCTGGATGATCAACAACACCGGCGTCGTCATCGGCTCCGACGGCACGCTGCTGCTCGTCGACACCACGTCCACCGAGGCCCGCAACCGCGCGTTGCTCGCCTCGGTGGCAACGGTGTCCGACGCCTCGCCCAGCTACGTCGTCAACACCCACCACCACGGCGACCACACGTTCGGCAACTGGCTCATGCCCCCGTCGACCGTGATCGTCGGCCACGACGCCTGCCGCGAGGAGGTCGTGACGGCCGGACTGCTCGCCTCCCAGGTGCTGACCGGCCCGGACTACGGCCACCTCGAAGTGCGCCCGCCGTCGCTCACCTACTCGACGTCCCTGACGCTGCACCTCGGCTCGCGCGTCGTCGAGCTGCACCACCCCGGCCCCGCGCACACCTGCGGCGACACCGTCGTGTGGCTGCCCGACGACCGTGTGCTCTTCACCGGTGACCTCGTGTTCGCGGGCGGCCAGCCGTTCCTCGCCGAGGGCAGCATCGGCGGCTACCTCGCGTCGCTGGAGCTCCTCCGCTCGTTCGACGCCGCCGTCGTCGTACCCGGCCACGGCCCGCTCCTGCGCGGCGCCGACATCACCCGCGTGCTCGACGACCTCGTCGCCTACACGACCTACCTCTCGGAGCTCGCCTCCTCCGGCCACGCCGCAGGCAAGACCCCGATGGAGGCCGTCCGCGAAGCCGGCCCGTCACGCTTCTCGTCGTGGCAGGAGTCCGAACGCCTCGTCGGCAACCTCCAGCGCGCCTACCACGAGCTCGACGGCAAACCGCTGTCCGAACGCCTCGAACTGACCCGCGTCTGGATGGACATGATGGAGCTGCACGGCGGCCCCATCGCCTGCCACGCTTAGACCCTCTCCGCCGATATATCAGCCTCTTTCAGCCCCACCTACCTGCTGCTTTGCAATGAGACGTTGGACGGCGACGACAAACGTCTCATTGCCAAAGCAGCTTTCACGTTCCGTGGGCAAGCTCGGGCCGGACCGGTCGACGCCTTGCAGCTTTGGGGTCGTCGCCAAGCTTCGACGTCCGCCGGCATCGCCGATGTGCGCGACCTCCCGCCTGCTCCACTCCGGCACCTGCCGTTGGCCGCACTCGGCGACGACGTCCTTTCGCTGGTCGCCCCGTCACAGCTTCCGCGGGCGCTGCTGCCGATGACGCGCAGCGTCGAGCCGAATATTGACTCGGCAGTCAGTCGGTGGTGTGATCACGCCCGCCACTGAGTGGTGCAGACCCTTTTCCCTAAATCCGCCGCCATGGATGACGGGGAGGAACGAGCGTGGAGATCTCTCGGCGTTCGGCGTTGATCGGTGGAGCGGCGGCTCCGCTGCTCCTGGCAGGCTCCGGGCTCGCGCGGGCGGCCACCTGGAAGCTGAAGTGGAGCCCGCAGGCGAACAAGGACGGACTCGGTGCGTTCGAGGGCGTCGAGGACGACCGCGCCGGCTCGCATCCGGGCACGAAGCACATCTACGTCTCCGGCAACGACTACCGGTTCGACATGCACACGCGCGACCGGGACACCTCGACCGACCGGCAGCGCAACGAGGTGCGCGGCATGAAGGCGGGCGGCACGAACATCGACATCGGCAACGGTGAGACGTGGCGGTGGACCTACTCCATGTTCATCCCGAGCTCGCTGAAGTCGACGACGTCGTTCACCCACATCATGCAGACGAAGATGCCGGGCGTGGGCTCCGCGCCCGTGACGGTCATGTCCCTGCGCCGCACGGGTGGCGTGCAGAAGATCGAGCTCAAGGTGACCGAGGGCAACGTCCTCGTCGGCAACGCCGACCTCGAACCGCTGCACAACAGGTGGATCGACACCGAGGTGGAGATCAAGGTCGGCAACGGCACCGGACGCGTGCGCTGGGTGGTGCGCGAAGGCGGCCGCACCGTGCTCGACGCGACCAAGAACAACGTCGACACCTGGCTCGACGACCGCCTGCGTCCCAAGTGGGGCATCTACCGCTCACTCGGCGACACCTCGGGCTCACTGCAGAACTGCTACCTGCTGCTGCGCAACCTCAAGGCCTATAAGTTCGAGTGATGCTGCACGACGTCGCCGACGCCACGCGCCACTACATCGGCTTGCTCGACGGTGACCAGCGCGAACACGCCATTCGCGCGGTCACCGACGACGACCTGAGGCACCGCTGGGCCTACACGCCCGGTGATCGCCCGGGCCTGGTGCTCGGCGACCTGCGCCGCGATCAGCGCAAAGCCGTGCACGGCATGCTCGCGACCGTGCTCAGCTCACACGCCTACGCGCAGGTCGCGGCGGTGATGGCGCTGGAGGACGTGCTCGACCACCGCGAGGGCGGGCACCGAGACCGGCACAGCGGCGACTACTGGACGGTGCTCTTCGGCACGCCCGGCGGCGACGAGCCGTGGGGATGGCGCTTCGAGGGGCACCACCTGTCCGTGAACGTCGTCGTCGCCGACGGCCGCGTCTCGGCAACCCCGTTCTTCCTCGGCGCGAACCCCGCCCGCGTCACCTACCGCGGCCGCGTCGTCGGACAATCGCTGCTGCTCGAAGAGGAGCTGGCCCGCGAACTGCTCGACCGCATGGGCCCGACCGCCCGCCGTCTCGCCGTCGTGTCGGACACCGCGCCACACGACATCCGCACCCGCAACGCACCGCGCGTCAGCCCGTCCGACCCCGTCGGCGTGACACCCGCCCAGCTCGGCAAGCAGGCGAGGGAGCTGCTCGTCGACATCGTCCGCCTCTACTTCGACCGGCTCGCGTTCGAGCTCGCCGACGACGAGTTCGCCGCACTCGACCCCGAACGGCTGCACTTCTCGTGGGAGGGCTCGCTGCGCCGCGGCGAAGGCCACTACTACCGCGTCCAAGGCCCCGAGCTGCTCATCGAGTACGACAACACGGCCAACGAGGCCAACCACGTCCACACCGTGTGGCGTCGTCATTCGGGTGACTTCGGCGACGACCTGCTCGCTGCCCACTACGACACGTCACGGCACACTGTCGCCCGTGGAGTGGCCCAGAACGGTTGACGACGCCATCGCGTTGCAAGAGCGCCTGCGCACGCAGGTGATCACCACCAGTGCCCCTGACCTGCAGATCGACACCGTCGCCGGCCTCGACGTCGGCTACCGCGACAGCGGCCTTGGCAATGACTCAGTTGTCGGCGTCTGCGTGGTGTTCGATGCAAAGACGCTGGCCGTGCTCGACGAGGTCGTCGTGGAAGGCACGACGGACTTCCCCTACATCGCCGGCCTCTTCGCCTTCCGGGAGATGCCCGTGCTGCTGCGCGCCCTCGACCGGGTGACCGTCACACCGGACCTGCTGGTCGCGGACGGTCAGGGCGTCGCGCACCCGCGCCGGTTCGGTCTCGCCTGCCACCTCGGCGTGCACACCGGCATCCCGAGCATCGGCGTCGCCAAGAGCCCGATGGGCAGGTTCGACCCGCCCGGCGCCACGCGCGGCTCGACGAGCGACCTCGTGATGGACGGCGACGAGGTCGTCGGCCGCGCACTGCGGACGCAGGACAACGTGAAGCCGGTCTTCGTGTCGATCGGCCACAAGATCGACCTGGACCGTGCGTGCGCGGAGGTGCTGCGCCTGGCCCCGCGCTACCGGCTGCCCGAGACGACCCGCCGCGCCGACACGCTCACTCGGCAGGCTGCTTCTGCGGCTGGAAGCTGAGCAGTACGAGCAGGATCGCGCCGCAGACCAACGCGATGTCCGCGACGTTGCCGACGAACCAGCCGTTGTAGTCGATGAAGTCGACGACGTGCCCGCGCGCGAAACCCGGCGGCCGGAACAGCCGGTCGAGCAGGTGCGTCGTCGCACCGCCCAGCATCAACGCGAGCGCGACCGCGCGAAGCCTCGTCTGCGGCTGGAGCCCGTACCGCGCCAGGAACACGACGGCGACGGCGGCGACGATGGTGAAGATCCACGTCGACCCCGCACCGATCGAGAACGCGGCACCGGGGTTGTAGAGGAGCCTGAGCTGCAGGAACTCCCCGAGCACCGGGATGGGCGCGCGGCCGGTCAGCGCGCTCTCGGCCCAGAACTTCGTGGCCTGGTCCAGCAGCAGCACGAGCACGGCGATGCCCATCACGAGCGGCACGCGGCGAGAAGTGTTGGTGTCCATTTGCCGACGAGCGTAGTTAAGGCGCCTGCGCCGTGCGGTGACGGCCACCGGTACATCAGTCATCGGCTGCCCGGAAAGGCCCCGGACAGCAGCGGGTGCGCGTCGACGATCCGGCGGGCGACGTTGACGGAGTCGACCAGCGGGTGCAGTGCCAGCGCCTTCACCGCGTGCGCCCGATCGCCGCTGATCGCTGCCCGGATCGTGGCGCGTTCGACGACCTTGAGCGCGGTGACGAGCCCGACGCCTTCGTCGGGAAGCTGGCTGACCGCCACGGGCCGCGCGCCGTTGGCGTCGACAAGGCTCGGAACCTCGACGATCGCGTCGGAGTCCAGGCAGGACAGCGTCGTCCCGTTCGGCACGTTGAGGATCAACGTCGTCCGCTTGTCGGCCGCGATGGCGTGCATCAACGCGAGCGCGACCTGTTCGTAGCCACCGCCGTCGAGGTCGTTGCTGTCACGTTCGTCCTCACGCGTCTCCGCCATGTACGTCTGCTCGCGCTCCAGGCGCGTCCGGTCCCAGCTCCGCAACGACGGCGCCGCGTAGAACTGCTTCTGCTGCTCCAGCAAGAACGCCCCGCGCGACGCACCGGACCCCACCGCCTCACGGGTGAAGTAGTAGTAATGCAGGTACTCGTTCGGGATCGCACCCAGTGTGCGCAGCCACTCCGCCCCGAAGAGCTTGCCCTCCTCGAACGACTCCAGCCGCTCGGTGTCGGCGAGCAGGTCCGGCAGCACATCGCGTCCGCGCACATGAACGCCCCGCAGCCACCCGAGGTGGTTGAGCCCGGCGTAGTCGAGCCACGCGTCCTCCAGATCGGCGCCGACGGCCCGCGCGACCCTGCGGCCGAGACCGACGGGGGAGTCGCAGATCCCGATGACCCGGCGACCGAGATGCGCGGCCATCGCCTCGGTGACCATGCCGGCGGGGTTCGTGAAGTTGATGACCCACGCATCCGGCGCGTACACGGAAATACGGCGTGCGATGTCGAGCGCGACCGGCACCGTGCGCAACCCATAAGCAACGCCACCGGCGCCGACGGTCTCCTGCCCGAGCACCCCGCACCCGGCCGCGACGCTTTCATCCGCCGCGCGCCCTTCCAGCCCGCCCACCCGGATCGCGGAGAACACGAAGTCCGCCCCGCGCACCGCCTCGTCGAGGTCCGTCGACGTCGTCACCGCCGGCGCATCCGACACACCGGCGGCAAGCTCGGCGAGGACACCGCTGATCGCCGCGAGCCTGGAAGCGTCGAGGTCGTGCAACACGACCTCGGTGACGCGGCCGGGAGACCGGTCGGCGAGCAGAGCGCGATAGACGAGCGGCACGCGGAACCCGCCGCCACCCAGAACGACCAGCTTCATGCCTCACCACATTCACCACGACGCCATTTGATCTGCACCACGCACCGTACAACCAATGCTCTGGAAAGATCGGCGCGCTCTCCCGCGACCTCATGCCAAGGTGATCGCCGCATCCAGCAGCGAGCTGACGCGCAAGACGATTGCGGTTCGATCCACGACGGACGAGCGGCGGTGACGCGACCGGCACAGCGGCAGATCCACTGGCAGTACTCGCAGCTCGGGCCCCGTGCGCGACATAGACAGCAGCACGGTCATGAGAGGCCGCGAAAGCGCCCCACGCACAGCTGAACTGTGCTACAAAGAATGGCTTTGGATTTTCGGAATCAATTTTCCGGAAAGACAGGATCATTGTATCACAGGGGGCAAGGTGTTGGCGAGCGAACAGGCACGGATCACCTCTCTGTATGAAAAGCTCGATCAGGAACGGAACAAAGCAGCGGCCGGCCTTGCGGCCGCACTGCGGGACACCCACACCCAGCGGCTGGACCGCGAAGCCGCCGTCGAGGCGCTCACCAGGCAGATCGGCAGGTACCGAGCGGCGGAGGAGGGCCTGTGCTTCGGCCGGATCGACTCGGAGGAAGGCGAACGCACCTACATCGGACGCGTCGGCTTGTTCGACGATGAATTCGCACCGTTGCTGCTGGACTGGCGCGCACCGGCGGCACGGCCGTTCTACACCGCGACCGCGGCGAACCCGGAAGGCCTGGTGCTGCGCCGCCACTTCCGCGTCCGCGACCGGGAGCTGCGCGACTTCCACGACGACGAGCTGCTGACCGACACGACCGCGTTGCTCGACGCCCTCAACGCGCCGCGGACCGCGACGATGCGCGACATCGTCTCGACCATCCAGGCCGAGCAGGACGAGATCATCCGCCACTCCCGCCCCGGTGTGCTGGTGATCGAGGGCGGCCCCGGCACCGGCAAGACCGCGGTGGCGTTGCACCGCGTCGCATACCTGCTCTACACGCGTCGCGAACGCCTCTCGCGTCACGGCGTCCTGATCGTCGGACCGAACACCGGGTTCCTGCGCTACGTCGGCGACGTGCTGCCGTCGCTCGGGGAGACCGACGTCGTGTTCGCGACGCCCGGCGAGCTCTACCCCGGCGTGGTCACCGACGTCGAGGACAGCCCGTCGTTGCAACGGGTGAAAGGCGACATCTCGGTGCTCGACCTGCTGGCCGTCGCCGTCGCCGACCGGCAGGAGCTACCCGACGAGCCCATCGACATCGAGCTCGAAGACGTCGTCGTCCCGCTCGACGCACACATCGCCGCCGTCGCACGCGAGAAGACGCGGTACTACGAGCTACCGCACAACGCGGCCCGCAAGTATTTCTTCCTCGCCCTCGCCGAGGAGCTCGTCGCGCCGGCGATGAAGCTGATCGGCGTCGACTGGCCGGAGATCGAGGAGGACGTGCGGTACGAGCTGCGCCACAGCTCGGCGTTGCGCGACGCCGTCGACCGCTTGTGGCCGCAGCTCACCCCGACGCAGCTGCTCGCCGACCTGTACGCGGGCCGGTGCTACCGCATCGGCGCGCCCGAGCTGTTCCGCGAGGACGCCGAAGCCTGGACGGTGTCTGACGTTCCGCTGCTCGACGAGCTGGCCGACCTGCTCGGCTCGGACGGCTCGGCCGAACGCGCGGCACAGCGGGAGGAGGAAGAAGGACTCGCGTACGCCCGCGGCGTCATGGACGTGCTCTCGATCGACGAACGCGCCGACGACGACGAGTACGTCGTCACGGACTTCGTCAACGCCGAGACGCTCGCCTTCCGGCACGAGGTGCGCGACCACCGCACGCTGGCCGAACGCGCCGCCGGCGACCGCACGTGGACGTACGGCCACGTCGTCGTCGACGAAGCACAGGAGCTGTCTGCAATGGACTGGCGAGTCCTGCTGCGCCGTTGCCCCAACAAGTCCATGACCGTCGTCGGCGACCTCGCCCAGCGCCAGGCCGCAGGCGGCGTGCGCAGCTGGGGCTCGGTCTTCGACCGCTTCACCTACCGCAGGCTGGAGGTCAACTACCGCACACCCGGCGAGATCATGGCCGTCGCCACCCCGGTGCTGAAGCTCGTCGACCCCGACGCGACCGTCCCGGTGTCGGTGCGCCGCACCGGCGTCCAGCCGTGGGCCCGCCGCGTGAGTGACATGTCGGCAGCTGTTCGCGACGAGCTCGCCGCGCACGCCGACGAGCTGCCCGGCCGCACGATCGCCGTCATCGGTGACGGCTGGCTGCCGCCGAAGGCGTCGAAGGGCCTGGAGTTCGACGTCGTCATCGTCGTCGAACCGCAGCGCATGTCGCCCAGCGAGCTGTACGTGGCATTGACGAGGGCGACGCAACGGCTCGGCGTCCTGCACACCGAGCCCTTGCCGCGTCACCTACGAGGTCTCCTCTGAGACCCAGCGGAGGTAGTCGTCGTTGCCCCCGGCAACGGGGGGTGACGACGACCTCCGGCACGTCATAGGTGTGGTGCGCCTTGATGTGCGCAACGAGCTCGTCGACACGAACGGCAGCTGTCTTCACGACACACTGCCACTCGTCGTCGACGCGCACCTCGCCTTCCCACCGGTAGACGCTGCGTATCGGCACGATCTGCACACACGCACCCAGCCGCCCCTCGACGATCCCCTTCGCCAACGACTCGGCCGCCACGGCCGAGTCCACAGTCGTCGTCACCACACTCGTGGCGTTCATACGGCGTTGATCTCCTTCAACAGCTGCTCCTTCACCGCGGCCGGTGCGAACGACGCCCGCACTCCGGCCCGCGCGAGACCGGCGAGCTCGTCGCGCCCGAACCCGAACCGCTCGTGACACACCAGGTACTCGCGGTCGAGGTCGGTGTGGAACATGCCGGGGTCGTCAGTGTTGACCGTCACTGGCACCCCGGCCTCCAGCAGCCGCGGCAACGGGTGCTCGTCCCACGACGTGACGGCGCCGGTGCGGATGTTCGACGTCGGGCACACCTCCAGCACGACGCCCTCGTCGGCGAGGTGTCGCAGGAGCTCGGGATCTCGCACCGCGCTGACGCCATGCCCGATCCGCTCAGCGCGCAGGTCCCGCAACGCCGCCCAGATCTCGCTCGGCGGTGTCGTCTCGCCGGCGTGCGGCACCATGTGCAATCCAGCGTCACGCGCCATCGCGAACGCCTCGCGGAAGCTGGCCCGCGGCGAGTCCGACTCGAACCCGCCGAGCCCGAACCCGACCAGCCCCTCCGGCCGGTACTCGGTCGCGAACCGTGCACTCGTCACGCCCCAGTCGCGATCCCAGATGCCGGGCACGTCGAAGATCCACTGCAGCATCACGCCGTGCACCGCCAGCGCTTCGGCCCGTCCCGCCGACAACGCCTCGACGAGCTCGTCGGGTGCGATACCCGCGCGCAGGTGACTCGTCGCACTGACCGTGACTTCCGCGTATCGGATGTTGCTCAGCACCGCGTCGCGCGCATAGCCGACGACCAGGGTGCGGACGTCCTCGCCGGTCGTGACGAGGTCGTTGACGACCCCGTAGACGTTGATGAAGTGCCGGAAGTCCGTGAACTCGTAGAACTTCCGCAGCTCGGCTTCATCGGTCGGAACCGGACCACCGGGGTGGTTGCGGGCGAGCGCGAGGACGGTGTCGACGGAAGCCGCGCCCACCAGGTGGACGTGCAGCTCGGCCTTCGGCAGCGCGTGGACGAAGTCGGAAATGTGCACGGTCCATGCTCTCAGGTCAAGAGCCGTTCGACGGGTGACATGTCTTGCAGTCACGGGGAAGGGTGCAGGGCGAATCCCTGTCTCTGGCTTCGCATTGGGGGTGCCTCGTGAGGGGCGCACGAAGAGTCGCACTGCTGACCGCGGTGCTAGTTCTGCCATTCCTGCCCGCCACGGCCAACGCCGCCGAGGGGCCGGTGTTCAAGGACGGCGAGGCCCAGCCCGTCTTCGATCCGAAGGACGTGGTGAAGGAGAGCGTCTGGGTCCGCGCACCGGTCGACAGCGACCGCGACGGCAAGGACGACGAGGTCTACACCGAGGTCGTCCGGCCGCGCGCCACCGAACGAGGACTCAAGGTCCCCGTCGTCTACATGGTCAGCCCGTACTTCTCGGGCGGCAACGACGTCCCGAACCACAACGTCGACGTCGAGCTGTACGTGCCTGACAAGCGCGATGGCCGTCTGCTCAAGGCCTCCTCCGACGAACGAGTCACCGCCGCCCTCGGCCCCAACCCGATCACCTCGGGCCGCTACGAGGCCTACTTCATCGCGCGCGGGTACGCCGTCGTCTACGCCGAGTCGCTCGGCACTGGCAAGTCCACGGGCTGCCCGACAACGGGTGACGTCAACGAGACGATCGGTGCCCGTGTCGTCGTCGACTGGCTCAACGGCCGTGCGTCTGCGCGCACTGCCACGGGCGAGGCGGTCAAGGCGACGTGGTCGACCGGCAAGACCGGCATGATGGGTGTCTCCTACAACGGAACGCTGCCCAACGCCGTCGCCTCCACCGGTGTCCGCGGGCTCGAAGCCATCGTGCCCATCGCCGCGATCTCCAGCTGGTACGACTACTACCGCGCGGACGGCGCCGTCGTCGCGCCCGGCACGTTCCAGGGCGAGGACGCCGACGTGCTCGCCGAGTACGTCCACACCCGTGCGGACCGCGAGATCTGCAAGCCGATCATCGCCGAGATCGCGAAGGACCAAGACCGGATCACCGGCGACTACAGCACGTTCTGGGACAAGCGGAACTACCTCAACGACGTCCACAAGGTGCGCGCGGCCGTTCTCGCCGTCCACGGGCTCAACGACTGGAACGTCAAGATGACGCACGTCGAGCAGTGGTACTCGGCGTTGAAGAAGGTCGGTGTGCCGCACAAGATCTGGCTGCACCAGTCCGGGCACACCGATCCTGACACGCTGCGCTCGCCCGAGTGGCGCCGCACGCTCAACCGCTGGTTCACCCAGTACCTGTGGGGCCACCGCAACGGCATCGACAAGGAGCCTCGCGCGACCCTCCAGCGCGAGGACAAGACATGGGTCGACGAGAAGGACTGGCCGGCCCCCGGCACGTCCGACGTGCGGCTGCGCCTGTCCGCGGGCGGACCTGCTCAGGGCGGGCTCGGCCTGCGTCCCGGTCAGGGCGTGGAGAGGCTGACCGACGACGCGACGAAGACGGCGGAGTCGTTGATCGACCAGCCCACCTCGCCGCACCGCCTCTCCTACACGACGGAGCCGACGCAGAAACCGCTGCGGCTGTCGGGCAAGTCGACCGCGCACCTGCGGATCGCGTTCGACCGTCCTGCGGCCAACGTCACGACGTTGCTCGTCGACCGCGCCCCGGACGGCAAGTCGCACGTCATCACCCGTGGGTGGACCGACCCGCAGAACCGGCAGCGCCCCGACCGGACGTCGCCGATCAAGCCGGGCAAGTTCTACGACGTCGACGTGCCGATCGTGCCGGACGACTACATCCTGCAGGCCGGGCACCGGCTGGAGTTCGTGCTGATCTCCAGCGACTACGACTACACCCTGCGCCCCCAACCGGGCGCGGGCCTGTCGCTGGACCTCGCCAGGACCTCGGTCGAGCTGCCGGTCGTCGGCGGCTGGCGCGCGTTGTTCCAGACGTTCTGAACCACGTGATGCCGCGCTTCGGCCCTCCACAAAGGACCGAAGCGCGGCACCCTAGCACCCACCCCCGACAAACGCCTGCTCCCCAGCACTTCAAGATCTGACCTTGTCCACAACTCGCGAGTAACTCACAGCCTCCCCCCGACCGCCGAACCCCATCCCCTCGCGACCACCACAGTGGGCCCATGCCCACAACTCTCCCCAAACCAATCCGCCTCCGCGCCGCTGGCGACCTCTACGCCGCCATCCCGCACCTGATGGGTTTCCACCCGACCGAGTCGCTCGTCGTGCTCGTGCTGCGGGACGGCACGGTCTCCATGACCATGCGCGTCGACCTGCCCCGCCCCCGACATAGAGGGCTGCTGGCGGCTCAACTGGAGATGCCGCTGCTCGAACAGGGCGCGGACGGCGTGATCCTCGCGATCATCTGCGCGCCCTCGGAGCACATCCCCGAGGAACTGCCGCACGAGCCGCTGGTCAGCACGCTCACGAACAGCCTCGGTGGTCACGGCATCGACGTCGTCGAAGCCGTGTGGATGCAGGCGTGCGAGAAAGGCGCGCCGTGGTTCTGCTACTTCGACCTGGACTGCCACGGCACGCTGCCGGACCCGCAGGCGTCGGCCGTGGCCGCGGCGTGCGCGAGCGACGGCAACGTGACGTTCGAGTCGCGGGCCGCGATGGCCGCGCTTGTCACGCTGGACTCGGTGGAGGCGCGGGAACGCAGATCCGTGCTGCTCGACGAGCTCATGAACACAGCGGAGCCACCTGAGCCAGGTGCGGAGCTGCGCCGCGTGCGCGACGCGGTCGATGCCGTGGAGCGTCGCAAAGGCCCGTTGCCCGACGGGGAGATCGTCGCGTTGAGCAGGGCTCTGGCGCAGCCGGAGGTGCGCGACGCCTGCCTGTCGTTCGCGGTGCAGAACAGGGCCAGGGCGGCCGAGCGGTTGTGGCTCGACCTCACCCGGTCCTGCCCGTCACCGGAACGTGCCGAGCCCGCCTGCCTGCTCGCGTTCTTCGCCTACCACCGCGGCGACGGCGGACTCGCGTCGGTCGCGCTCGACGTGGCCGAGGAAGCCTGCTTCGGGCACTCGCTGGCGCGGCTGTTGCGCGGCGCGTTGAGCGCCGCGCTGCCTCCGGAAGAGCTCAAAACACTCGCGGACAAAGCCGTCGTCAACGCCCGCGAGCTGCTCGCCGCCGAAGCTCAGAGCAGCTCCGGCCGCACCCACTCCTGATCGAGGACGTGCTCGGCCAGGAACGCCCACACCGTCTCGTACCAGACCCGAGAGTTACCGGGGGTGAGAATCCAGTGGTTTTCCGCCGGGAAGTAGAGGTACTTCGCGGTGACGCCGTGCCGGACCAGGTCGAAGTACAGCCGCTGTCCCTCACCGATCGGGACCCGGTAGTCCTTGTCACCGTGGATGACGAGCATCGGGGTCTTGATGTCGGCGACCCGCAGGTGCGGCGAGTTGGCGAGGACCCGTTCCGGCCGGGTGATGGGGTCGCCCATCTCCCGCATCCAGAAGTACGAGTCGTCGGTGGCGCCGGAGAACGCGTCGAGGTGCCACAGCGAGGCGTGGGTGACGATCGCGCGGAACCGGTCGGTCTGGGTGGCGATCCAGTTGGCCATGTAGCCACCGAAGGAGCCACCCATGGCCGCGGTGCGCGAGGCGTCGATGTCGGGCCGTTCGACCGTCACGTCGGTGATGGCCATGAGGTCCGTGTAGGGCTCGGCGCCCCAGCGGCCCCAGCCGGCCGCGATGAAGTCGGGTCCGTACCCGGTCGACAGCGCGGGGTCGGGCAGCAGTACGGCGTAGCCGCGAGCGGCCATCAGCCACGGGTTCCAGCGCCACGTCCAGCCGTTCCAGCTCATGACGGGTCCGCCGTGGACCCAGAGCAGCAGCGGGGCGGGGGAGTCGGCGGACGCGCCTTCCGGCAGCACGAGCCAGGCGCGGACGGTCCTGCCGTCGGCCACGACGGTGGAGACCTCGGTGAGGGTGCCGGGCACCGAGGGCATCGCGCCGGGGGCGGGCAGCCGCACTGGGTCCTGGTCGGCTCCGGTGCTGGCGAACCGCACGGGCTGTGGCGGGTGGTCGATCGAGTTGCGCAGTGCGTACAGCGTCTTGCCGTCCGGGCTCACGACCACGTCGCTGTAGTAACCCGAGAGCGTCAGCTTCGTGACCTCGCCCGTGGCCAGGTCGAGCCGCCACACCGGCTGGTGCCCGAGGTGGCTCGCGACGAAGAACACCGCCGAGGAGTCCGGGCTCACCACCGGGTGCGCCGGTTCCTCCTGGAAGTCCTGCGCCAGTGGCGTGATCGAGTCGTCCGTCAGGTCGATGCGGACCAGGCTGCTGCGGTACGGCGCGTCCGCGGTGGACTCGCGGAACCGGATCGCGATCACGGCCGAGGAGTCGTGCGTGAACGCGGCGTCGAAGAACGAGAAGCCCTCTTCGGAGGCGATGACCCGCGAGGAGCTCCCGTCGGTGGCCACGAGCCGCAGCTCGGTCCGCCGGCCGTAGGCGGCGCTGACGTCGACGGCGTAGCCGTGGACGGCCCACTTCCCGTCGGGGCTCAGGGCGATGTCCTCGTCACTGAGCCGGCTCTCGGAGTCGTCGCTGAGAGCGGTGACGAGCCCGGCCACCGGGCTGGCCAGCGGCGCGGAGAACAGCCGCGGGTAGCTCGGCCCGAGGTCGGCGTCCCAGTACCGGATCGGGTACGACTCGTGCAGGATCGCCGTCACCCCGGCGTCCTCGCGGGCCTTGCGCTTGGCGTCGTCCTCGCCGCCGAACTCCGCGAGGCGGTGCGCCGACGACGTGAGCAGCAGCGTCTCACCCGCGACGCGCACCTGACCGACTCCACCGCCCGGCCGCAGGACCTCGGCGGCCTCACCGCGGACCGGCAGCCGCCACAGGGCGGTCTTGTCCTTGGCCTCGTCCGGCTTCGTGAGCGGGTCCGGGCGCTTCGACAGGAACAGCAGAGAGCCGTCCGGGGCGAAGACGGGTGCGGAGTCGCTCTTGGTGGAGTAGGTGAGCCGGGTGGCGTCCCGCTCACCGGTGGGGTCGACCTCCCAGAGGGCGCCCTGCCAGGTCTTGCCGTCCGGCGCGAGCGAGGAGACGACGGTGACGAGCCGCGTGCCGTCCGGGGACAGCGCGAGCGACGCGAGCCGCGGTGTGGCGTTGTAGCTCTCGAAAGAGGCGAAGTCGGTCATCTCAGCTCAGGCTCCGTGTCGGGCGCGGGTGAACTCCCACGCGTCGCGGACGATGCCGGCGAGGTCGGCACGTTCGGGTTTCCAGCCCAGCTCGGTGCGGGCTCGTTCGGCGGAGGCGACGAGGACGGCCGGGTCTCCAGCCCGTCGCGGTGCGACGACGGCGGGGATCGGGTGGCCGGTGACCTCGCGGCAGGTGTCGATGACCTGCTTCACGGAGAAGCCGGTGCCGTTGCCGAGGTTGTAGATGCGGTGCTCACCCGCGGTGGCGTGGTCGAGCGCCAGGAGGTGGGCGTCGGCGAGGTCCGTGACGTGGATGTAGTCACGGACGCAGGTGCCGTCCTCGGTCGGCCAGTCCTCACCGTAGATCGAGATGTGCTCCCGCTGCCCGAGCGCCACCTGGAGCACGAGCGGGATCAGGTGGGTCTCGGTCGCGTGCCGCTCGCCGATGCTGCCGTAGGCGCCCGCGACGTTGAAGTACCGCAGGCTCGTCGCCGCCAGGCCGTACGCCGCGGCGTACGAGGTGATCGCGTGGTCGATGGCCAGCTTGGTGGCGCCGTAGGTGTTGGTGGGCTGCGTGGGCGCGGTCTCGGGGATCGGCACCTCCCGCGGCTCGCCGTAGGTCGCGGCAGTCGAGGAGAAGACGAGCTTTCGCGTGCCGTGCTCCTTCATCGCGTCCAGCAGGCGGACAGCGGTGAGGACGTTGCCCGTCCAGTACTTGCCGGGGTCCTGCATGGACTCTCCGACGAGGGACTTCGCGGCGAAGTGCAGCACACCGTCGAAGCCTTCCGCGAGGACGTCGCCGATCACGTCGGCGATGTCACCCCGCACGAAGCGCGCACCCGCGGGGACGGCGTCCTCGTGGCCGGTGGAGAGGTCGTCGAGCACGACCACCTCGTGCCCAGCTTCGAGCAGCCGAGCAGCGCAGACGCTGCCGACGTAGCCGGCTCCGCCCGTCACGAGCAGCTTCACCACAGTCCTCGCATTCCTCGTCAAGATCGGTTTCCGCTACCGGTCCCTGCCCGCGCCCGCGGACGGGACCGCCGTGAACAGCCGCGGCCGCACGAGCGAGCGCGCCGCGAAGGCGGCGAGCACGGCCCGCTCGACCTCCTCGTGCCGGTCGACCGGCACGAGGGCGATCGCGGAGCCGCCGAAGCCTCCGCCGGTCATCCTGGCGCCGAGCGCTCCGGCCGCCGTCGACGAGTCGACGGCGACGTCGAGTTCGAGGCAGGAGACTCGGTAGTCTTCGTCAAGGCTCATGTGCGACGCCGAAAGAAGAGGGCCGATGTCGGCGAGCCGGCCCGCGCGAAGCAGGTCGACGGTCTTCAGGACCCGGTCGTTCTCGGTCACGACGTGCCGCACCAGCGGACGCAGCTCTTCGGGCAGCCGGACGAGCGCCTCGTCGAGCTCGGTGATGTCGACATCGCGCAGCGCGGGAACACCGAGGATTCCGGCGGCCCGCTCACAGCCCGCCCGGCGGGCGCCATAGCCGCCGTCGACGTGGGAGTGGCTGGCGCGGGTGTCGATGACCAGCACCTCGAGGCCACTGGCGGCGGCGTCGAACGCGACCTGCTCCGACTTGCCGGAGCGTACGTCGTAAAACAGTGCGTGCGCTTCGATGCAGGACAGCGACGCCGTCTGGTCCAGGATGCCGGTTGGCGCGCCCACGAAGTCGTTCTCCGAGCGCTGTACCCAGCGCGCGATGTCCGGCCGCTCGGCCGTAACGCCGGCCAGGCCCAGCAGCGCGAGGGCGACAGCGCACTCGAGCGCGTGCGAGGACGACAGACCAGCGCCCGCGGGCACGTCGCCCGCGATCACGAGGTCCGCTCCGGCGGTCACCGGGATGTCCTGTTCGCGCAGTGCCCAGGCGACGCCGCTGGGGTACGCGGCCCACCCGCGGACGGTGCCGGGGGCTAGGTCGGCGACCACGACCGGCGCCGCCTCCTGCACACCGCCGTCGTCACCCAGTGTGCTGACAGCCAGCGCGCCGTCCGCACGAGGTGACGCGGCGACCGCGGTGCGGTGAGGCAGGGCGAACGGCAGCACGTAGCCGTCGTTGTAGTCGGTGTGCTCGCCGATGAGGTTGACGCGGCCCGGCGCGGACCAGACGCCGTCGGGCGCACGTCCGTGCAGGCGCTTGAAGGCCTCGGCCGCCTTGGCGGCCGGAGCCGACGTCGCCTGGGTCACCGGGCGAGCACCAGCACGGCGTGGGCGACCGCGGGGTCGAACTCGGCGGTGTTGCCGTTGGGGCCACGCACCGAGATGACCTTGGCGCTACCCATCGACTGCACCTCGACGGTGCCGCCGGGGATCACGCCGGCGTCCTTCAGTTCGGCCATCAGGTCCGGGTCGAGCTGGACGTGCTCGGCGATGCGGCGCACCTCGACGCGGCCACCGCCGCGGCGGGCCACCTCGTCCACGCGCACCAGGTCCGCCTCGGCGGGCGGGGCGGGCTCGCCGTCACCCAGTTTGTCCAGGCCAGGGATCGGGTTGCCGTAGGGGGAGGTGGTCGGGTTGCCGAGGAGTTTGATGAGTTTGCGTTCGACTGCCTCGCTCATCACGTGTTCCCAGCGGCACGCCTCACTGTGGACGTGTTCCCACTCGAGTCCGATGATGTCCACGAGGAGGCGTTCGGCGAGCCGGTGCTTGCGCATGACGGCGATCGCGAGGTTGCGGCCCTGTTCGGTGAGTTCGAGGTGACGGTCTTCCGCCACGACGACCAGGCCGTCTCGCTCCATGCGGCCGACGGTCTGGCTCACGGTCGGTCCACTTTGGCCGAGGCGCTCCGCGATGCGGGCGCGCAGGGGCACCACGCCTTCTTCTTCGAGCTCGTAGATCGTGCGGAGATACATCTCCGTGGTGTCGATGAGGTCGTTCACACCCGCTCCCCTTCGTGTGGTGTCAATGGTAGTCGTGCCGGGGGACACAGGTGTCCGCGCGGTGCAGGATGGGAGTCGTGCATGCCTTGATCACTCCTGAAGCCCTCGCTGACGCGCTGAGTGCGCGGCCGGCCGCCGTCGTGCTGGATGTCCGGTGGCGGCTCGGCGGGCCACCCGGACGCCAAGACTACGAGGTCAGCCACGTTCCCGGTGCGGTGTACGTGGACCTGGACACCGAGTTGTCCGCCCCGCCTGGGGTGGACGGCAGGCATCCGCTGCCGGACCCGGAGCGGCTG
Source organism: Nocardia sp. NRRL S-836 (assembly GCF_001279525.1). Lineage (GTDB taxonomy): Bacteria > Actinomycetota > Actinomycetes > Mycobacteriales > Pseudonocardiaceae > Lentzea. The sequence goes on from NZ_LGDY01000138.1 coordinate 124,685, forward strand.
CAGGAGGTGCTGCGCCGCGCGGGCGTGCGGGAGGGTGGCCGGGTGGTGGCCTACGACGCGGCGGACGGCTCGGTGGCCGCGCGGGTGTGGTGGCTGTTGCGGTGGGCCGGGTTCGGTGAGGTGGCTGTGCTGGACGGCGGGTTCGCGGCGTGGCAGGCGGCCGGGTTGCCGGTGAGCGCGGAGGTGCCCACGCCGGAGGTGGGGGACGTGGTGGTGCGGGCCGGGCAGATGCCCGTGCTGGACGCGGACGGGGCGGCTGCGCTCGCCCGGGACGGGGTGTTGCTGGACGCGCGGGCTCCGCAGCGGTACCGCGGGGAGACCGAGCCGGTGGACCCGAAGGCGGGGCATATTCCGGGGGCGCTCAACGCGCCGTCGGCCGGGCATGTCGGGGAGGACGGGTGGTGGCTCGGTGCGGAGGAGTTGGCGCGGCGGTTCGCCGGGATCGGGGTGCCGGGTGACGCGGGTGACGTGGGAGGTGCGGTGGCGGTCGGGGCGTACTGCGGGTCGGGGGTGACTGCCTCGTCCGTGGTGCTCGCGCTGGAGGTGGCGGGGATCACGTCGGCGGAGAGGCCTGCGGCGTTGTACGCCGGGTCGTGGTCCAACTGGTGTGCGTTGGACCGGGAGGTTGCGACCGGCTGAAAGGCGGGAGGGTGGAGTGGGGCGGGTGGGTCAGGCGTTCGGGATGCGGTTGAAGCCCGCGGTGGCGAGTTTCAGGGCGGCGGCGCAGGTGTCCAGTTCGTCGAGGGCGAGGACGCTCACCGAGAACGCGGTGGTGATGGCGGTCGGGTCGTCGGTCAGCATGACGGTGACCTGGCAGTCCTCTTTGGAGGCGGCGACCTGCCACGCGGTGTTGCCGCCGATCTCGATCTGCTTCTTCTCACCCTCCTCGTCGACCACCTCGGGGACGGTGACCATCTGGGTGACGACCGCGGAGGGGTTGGAGAGGGTGTGGATGCAGCCGCCGTCCGCCGCGGACTTGCCGCCGGTCGCGGACTCGATGTCGGCGGCCTTGAGGACGCCGCAGGTTTCGAGGCCCGCTGTCTTCTTCTTGGTGGCGATCTTCACGTCGCCCTGTTTCGGGGCGGTGCCGGTCGGGGTGGGCTTCTGCGAGACGCTGGTCGGCGCCTTCTTCGAGGTCGAGGCGGGGGCCTCTGGCTCGGGGGCCGCGTTGGTGTCGGCGACGGCCGAGCCCTTGACATGTTCCGCGCAGCCGGTGGCGGCGGTGAGGGTCAGGCTCAGTGCGAGGAGGAGGGCTGCTGGTCGCGGGTGCATGTCGCCTCTGACCCCTGTTCGGTGGGTTCGGTTCCGGGGCCGTGAGGGGTTCGCGCCCGGCGAAGGGACTGTAGGCGGCGCGCGCGGCGTGGGCACGAGAGGCGACCATCTTGTGATCACGGGTTGGGCTGATCGGTGGGTAGGTTGCAGGCATGGGTAAGCCAGCCGCTGTTGTCTGGGACAGGTCCTTCCTCGCGTATGACCTCGGTGGCGACCATCCGCTGAACCCCGTGCGGCTCGACCTCACGGTGCGGCTCGCGACGGCGCTCGGGGTGCTCGACGGGGTGGAGCTGCGCGTGCCCGAGCCGGCCGGCGACGAGGAGATCGAGCTGGTGCACCGGCCGGGGTACCTGAGCGCGGTGCAGGCGGCGCCGACGGCCGGGTGGGACGTGGGGCACGGGCTGGGGACGCCGGACAACCCGGTGTTCGAGCGGATGCACGAGGCGTCGGCGCTGGTCGTGGGCGGGTCGCTGGCGGCGGCGCGGGCCATTGCGAGCGGGGAGGCCGACCGGGCCGTCAACATCGCCGGTGGGCTGCACCACGCGATGCCCGACAGCGCGGCGGGGTTCTGCGTCTACAACGACTGTGCGGTGGCCATCGAGTGGTTGTTGCGCAACGGGGTGGAGCGCATCGCGTACGTGGACGTCGACGTGCATCACGGGGACGGCGTGCAGACGGCGTTTTGGGACGACCCGCGGGTGCTCACGGTGTCGTTGCACCAGCACCCGATGAGCCTGTGGCCGGGGACCGGGTGGGCCGGTGAGGTCGGTGGTGCGGGGGCCGAGGGGAGTGCGGTCAACGTCGCGTTGCCGGCGGGTACGAAGGACGGGGCGTGGTTGCGGGCGTTCCACGCGACGGTGCCGGCGTTGCTGAAGGCGTTCCGGCCGCAGGTTCTGGTCACGCAGTGCGGTGTGGACACGCACCGGGAGGACCCGCTGGCGGACCTGGCGTTGAGCGTGGACGGGCACCGGGCGATCTACCAGGCGTTCCGGGAGCTGGTGACCGAGCACGGGTTCAAGTGGCTGGCGCTCGGGGGCGGCGGGTACGAGCTGCTCAGGGTGGTGCCGCGGTCGTGGACGCACCTGCTGGCGACCGTGCTGGACCGGGACGTGGACGTGCACCGGCCGTTGCCGGCGGAGTGGGTCGCGCACGCGACACGCATCGGGCCGGACTGGCCGCTGCCTGCGTCGATGACCGATGAGTGCGACCCTGGGTACCAGCCGTGGGGCGGGGACGCGGAGGAGCCGGTGGACCGGGCGATCCGCGAGACGCGTCGTGCGGTGTTCCCCTTGCACGGACTTGACCCGGACGATCCGAGGGACTGACACCACAGTGGGCGCCGACACGAACGGGCACAGAGATCCGTTCGACTTCCCGCGGCACTGGGAGGCGGACGTCGTCCTCAGCGACGGCGGCACCGTCCACCTGCGGCCGATCACGCCGGACGACGCCGAGGAGCTCAGGGAGTTCCACGGCAGGTTGTCCGAGCGGACCCGGTACTTCCGCTACTTCGGGCCGTACCCGCGGATCCCGCAGCGCGACCTCGACCGGTTCAGCACGGTCGACCACCACGACCGGGTGGCGCTGATCGCGTTGCTCGGCGACGACATCGTCGCGGTCGGCCGCTTCGACCGGCTGCACGGCGGCGAACGGCAGGGGGACTCGGCGGAGGTCGCGTTCGTCGTCGAGGACGGCCACCAGGGGCGCGGGCTGGGCAGCATCCTGCTCGAACACCTCGCGGCGGCGGCCAGGGAGGTCGGGCTGGCACGGTTCGAGGCCGAGGTGCTGGCCGAGAACGGGCAGATGGTCCGGGTGTTCCGCGACGCCGGCTACCAGGTCAGCAGGGCGTTCGAGGAGGGCGTGCTGCACCTTGAGTTCGCGATCGACCCCACCGACGAGTCCGTCGCCGTCGCGCGGGCGCGCGAGCAGGCGGCCGAGGCGCGCAGCGTGCACAACCTGCTGCACCCGCGCAGCATCGCGGTCATCGGCGCCTCCACAGACCCGACCAAGATCGGGCACGCGGTGCTCAAGAACCTGCTCGAAGCCGACTTCAACGGACCCGTCTACCCGGTCAACGCCGAGCACCGCGCGGTGCGGGGCGTGCGGGCCTACCCGACCGTGCTCGACATCCCCGACGACGTCGACCTCGCCGTCGTCGCGGTGCCGGCGGCCAGCGTCGACGAGGTCATGGACGCGTGCCTCGCGAAAGGCGTGAAAGCGCTCGTCGTCGTCTCGTCCGGCTACGGCGAGACGGGACCGCACGGCCTGTCCGCCGAACGCAGGCTTGCAGCTGAAGCACGAGCACACGGCATGCGTGTCGTCGGGCCCAACGCGCTCGGTGTGCTCAACCTCGACCCCAAGGTCCGCATGAACGCGAGCCTCGCGCCGAAGCTGCCGGAACGCGGGCGGGCGGGGTTCTTCTGCCAGTCCGGCGCCCTCGGCACGGCCATCCTCGCCAACGCCGCCGGCTGGGGCCTGGGCCTGTCGACGTTCGTGTCGGCCGGCAACCGGGCCGACGTCTCCGGCAACGACCTGCTGCAGTACTGGGAGACCGACCCGGCCACCGACGTCGTGCTGCTGTACCTGGAGTCGTTCGGCAACCCGCGCAAGTTCGCCCGGCTCGCCCGCAGGCTCGGCCGCACCAAGCCGATCGTCGCGGTGAAGTCCGGCCGCCACGCCGTCACGCCCGGTCTGGCCGCGACCGGGGTCAAGGTCGACGAGGCGAGCGTGCAGGCGTTGTTCGAGCAGGCGGGCGTGATCAGGGTCGACTCGCTGGCCCAGCTGTTCGACACCGCGTTGCTGCTGGCCCACCAGCCGCTGCCGAAGGGCAAGCGGGTCGCCGTCGTCGGCAACTCGACCGCGATCGGCCTGCTCGCCGCGGACACGTTGCTGGCCCAGGACCTCGAGCTCGCGGGCGACCCGGTCGACGTCGGCGCCCAGGCCACCCCCGACGAGTTCGCCAAGGCCGTCGAAGAAGCCCTCGAACGGCCCGAGACCGACGCGCTCGTGGTCGTGTTCGTGCCGCCGGTCGCGGTTCCGGGCACCGCGTACGCCCGCGCGTTGAAAGAAGCCGCGCACCGGACGAAACCGATCGTCTCGACGTTCCTCGCCGTCGAAGGAATTCCCGAGGAGCTCCGGGTTCCCGGGAAAGGCTCCATTCCCAGCTACGCCAGTCCGGAACGTGCCGTTCTCGCATTGGCCCGCGCGGTTCGTTATGCGCGGTGGCGCGCGGCACCCCAGGGCCACTTCATGCGGCCCGACGGCATCGACACGGCCACCGCACGGTCCATTGTGGACGAATGGACGGAACGCTCCGACCGCGCGATCGACGACCACACCGCCGTCGAGCTGCTCAGGTGCTACGGCATCGACGTCGTGCCGTTCCGCATCGCCCACAGCCAGGAGGAGGCCGCGCGGGCCGCGGACGAGCTCGGCTACCCGGTCGCGATGAAGGCCACCAGCGAACGGCTCCGGCACCGCACGGATCTCGTCGGCGTCCGGCTCGACATCGCCCAGGTGGAATCGGTCAAGGCGGCCTACCGGGACCTCGCGGCGCTGTCGGGCAAACCGGGCGTGTACGTGCAACGCATGGCACCCAAGGGGGTCAGCTGCGTGCTGGGCCTGCAGGACGACCCGAGCTTCGGCACGCTCGTCTGGTTCGGACTGTCCGGCGTCGTCAGCGACCTGCTCGGCGACCGGGCCTACCGGGCGGTACCGCTCACCGACACCGACGCGGCCGAACTCGTTGCCGCACCGAAAGCGGCACCGTTGCTCACCGGCTACCGCGGCGACGAACCCGCCGACCTGAAAGCGCTTCAGGACCTGGTACTCCGTTTGGCGGCATTGGCGGAAGACCTGCCGGAGGTCCGCTCGCTCAAGCTCGAACCGGTTCTTGCTTCTGCGGCAGGGGCTTTCGTCAGCAGTGCGCGCATAGTGCTCGGACCACCGCCTTCCCTGCACGACGCCGGTCCGCGGCGGCTGCGCTGACCCCGGTTACGGCAACGATTCCGCATGTCTCATTCACGCCAGGTATGGACATGCGCCCGGTCGGCGCTTAGGTTTCCGACATCGCCGAGCAAGCGCAGGAAACAGTTGCGTCGGCGCATGCCCGTGATACCCAGTTGTAAGAGGGACGAATGACGCCGAGAGCGCTCCTCCGCCTGGTAGCGACGACATGTGCGGCCGTACTGCTCCTAGCGTCGTGCGGGGGCGGCGACGAGTCCACGATGGTCGGCAGGGTCAGCAGCAAGGACCGCATGACCATCGCCGTGTCGTACGACCAGCCGGGCCTGGCGGTGCGCCGGCTCGACGGCGCCTACCGCGGGTTCGACGTCGACGTCGCGAAGTTCATCGCGAAGGAGCTCGGCATCGACGAGCCGAACATCACCTGGAAGGAAGCGCAGCCCGGCAACCGGGAGACGCTGCTGACCAGCGGTGAGGCGGACATGGTCGTCTCGACCTACTCGATCACGGACAAGCGCAAGCAGGTCATCGACTTCGTCGGACCGTACTTCGTCGCGGGCCAGGACCTCCTCGTGCGCATCAACGAGAACCGCATCACCGGCCCGAAGTCGCTCAACTCGCAGCTGAAGCTGTGCTCCACGGCGGGCTCCACGTCGGCCGCCTACGTGAAGGAACAGTTCGCGAAGGACGTGAAGCTGGAGGAGTACGCCAAGTTCAGCGACTGCGTGACCGCCCTGCTCGCCGGCAACGTCGACGCCGTCACCACCGACGACGTCCTGCTGGCGGGATACGCCGCGCAGAACCCGGAGCTGCTGCGGGTCGTCGGCCAGCCGTTCAGCAAGGAGGAGTACGGCGTCGGCCTGCGCCGCGACGACCCCGAGAGCAAGGCCAAGGTCCAGGCCGCGCTGCAGAAGATGATCGACACGGGCGCGTGGCGCAAGTCGCTGGAGGCCAACATCGGATCTTCCGGCTACAAGATCCCCGACCCGCCCAAGCTCGCGGCTTGATCACACGGGGCGTGACGTAGGCTCACGCCACGTGAACCGCGTCCCGCCGCACCGCGCTGATCGGCCTGTTCGCGCAGGCATCCCGGAACATGGCCGAGTCCCGCGCTACTACGCGGTCAAGGCCGAGCTGTTCGACCTCGTCGAAACCCTCGGCGAGGGCACCGTCCTGCCCTCCGAACGCGAGCTCGCCGAACGGTTCTCCGTCTCGCGCGTCACGCTGCGCCAGGCCGTCAGCGAGCTCGTGCTCGAAGGCAAGCTCCTGCGCCGCCAGGGCAGCGGCACGTTCGTCGCGCCACCCAAGCTCGTGCAACCGTTGTCGCTGGTCAGCTACACCGAGGGCATGCGAAGGCAGGGGGTCGAGCCCGACCGCACGGTGATCACCCTGGAGGAGATCGGCGCCGACGAGGGCCTCGCCCGCGACCTGGTGCTGGAGCCGGGCGACCCGGTCGTGCACCTCGAACGCGTCCTGCTCGCCGACGGCGAGCGCATCGGCCTGGAGTCGACCTACCTGGGCAGCCGCCGCTTCCCGGACCTGGTGGACAAGCTCGACCCGGCCGGCTCGCTCTACGCCTGCCTCACCGAACGGCTCGGCGTGCGCTTCGCCGAGGCCGAGGAACGCGTCGAGACCGTGCTCGCCACCCCGCGCGAGGCGCTGCTGATCGGCACGAACCCGGCGCTGCCGATGCTGCTGCTGCACCGCGTCTCGTACGACGTGGAAGGTCACCCGATCGAGCGCGCGCGCTCGCTCTACCGGGGCGATCGGTTCAGTTTCGTCGCACGGCTGCACGCCGACCGTTAGGAACGGAACAAATACATCTCCGCAAGCGTCTGTAGACCATGGCGCTGGAACCGGAGATCGGGCTCGTCGGCAGAGACGAGCTGACCGCACTCGTCGAGTCGCTGGTCGAACGCCGCGGCAACCACCCCCTGCCGGTGGTCGTCGCGTTCGGTCCGGGCGGCAGCGGCAAGACCTCGCTGCTCGACCACGTCCGCAGGCGCTACCGTGAGGCCCCCGTCGCACGGGTCGACCTCGACAAGGCCGGCTCCCGCTCGTGCAAGGACATCCTCGACGTCGCCGCCGAGCAGCTGCGCTCCTACCGGCACGCCGACTTCGGCCGGATGCGGCTGCCGCGCTACGACCTGGCGCGTCTCGCGTTCCACCCCGAACCGGCCGACGACCCGCACCACCGCGCCCGCGAGCTCGCGGCCAAGCAGATGACCCGGCTCGTCGCGGTCGCCGACGCCGCGGAGGTCGTCGAGGTGCTGCCCCCCGCGCAGGGGCTGGGCAAGGTGCTGCGGCCGTTGCTGCTGTGGCTCATCGGGCTTGCCGTCGTCGCACCGCAGCCGCTGCGGTGGCTGCTCGGCGGGCCACGGGTCGCGAGCGCGTTGCGGTGGTTCGAGAACTACGCCGGGCGGGAGGTCAAGGGCGGTCATCGACCCAAGTTCGACGCGGCGCTCGTGCGGATGTGGGGCCTGCACCGCTCCGGCGAGACGCTGGAGGTCGACCGGCTGCTCGTCGCCGCGTTCCTGGCCGACGTCCAGGCCGCGTACCGGTTCCGAGGCTACCGCAGGCTGAACTCCCTGCTGCTGCTCGACGGCGCCGACCTGCTCGACGGCGTCGACTCCTACCTGCCGCCGAAACGGCCGCGGCCCGCCGCGCGTCCCACCGACTTCCTGCACCTGCTCGCGGAACGCCGGCTCGCGCAACCGGACGTGCCGCTGCTCGTCATCGCCACCAAGCAGGCCGCGCCGCCGTTGCCCGAGGTCGACACCGACTACGCGGCCTGGCGGGAGCGCTGCGAACGGGAGCGGACCGCCGAGTCGATGTTCCTGCCGGTGCGCCTCAAGCCGTTCACGCGGGAGCAGACGCGGCAGTTCCTCGCCGAGTGGAACCGCACCCGCAACAGCACCGTGGAGTACGAGGCACTCGTCGAGGAGCTGTACGAGGTCACGCACGGTCACCCGCTGGCGGTGCGGCTGGCCATCCAGCTCGTCCAGTACATGTTCGCGCGCGACCAGGTGCTGCCGTCGGTGCGCGCGGTGTTCGACGAACGCCTGCCGGTCGACGAGACCACGACGTTCCAGGACGCCACGGTCGGCGACTACCTGCTGCTGCGGTTCTTCCAGCGGATCCCCGGCGCGGAGGAGGTGCCCGAACGGCAGGCCGCCCGCGAGATCTTCGCGCGGCTGGCCGCTCCGCGCGTGCTCGACCGGCACGTGATCAACGCGCTGCTGCCGCCGGACTGGAACCGCGACAACATGCGGGTTCTGCTGGCACAGCTCAGCTTCGCGTCCCGTCACGGCGACGACTTCGTGCTGCACCCGTTGCTGCGCGACCTGCTCGCCCGCCGCCTGCGGGAGGCGCCGGAGGGCGAGTTCTCGCACGTGCGGGTGCACCGGCTGCTGAAGGACCGCTTCGACAGCCTCGGACGGCGTGAGGACGCGCTCTACCACGCACTCGCGCTGGGCGAGGTCCACCTCGTCGCGCAGCGGCTGCGGCCGCACGTCGACGAGCGCGGTGACGGCTGGATCGCCGAGCTCGCCGCCATCGCGGAGGCCCCGATGCCGCCGGGTGAAGGGGAAACGCCGCACGAGGAGGAATCACGCGCGTGGTGGCAGCGGCTGCGCACCGGCAGCGCACGCCGCACCCTGCACCGCCGCGTCGACCGCGTGGTGCGCCCGGAGACCGGGCTGCTGGAGGACGCGGTGATCGCCACGTGGGAGCTGCGGTCCCGCAGCCGCACCGCGCGCCCGACCGTGGAGATGTACGACCGGGTGTTGCGAGCCCACCAGGACCTCAACGGCCCCGAGGAACGCCTGAGTGCTTACCGCACAACGAAACGCGCACTCGAACACAACACGACCGCCACACCGCCGGCGGCACTGCCGCGCCAGTCCACCACCGGCCACTACCCGTACCCGCGCCGCTGGCCCGGCCGCAACGGCGTGCGCCGCGCGGCCGTCTACCTCGTCGCGGTCCTGCTCGTGGCGTACGGCGCCGCCTTCTACCTCCAGAACAGCGGGCACTGCCTGCGCTACGGCATCTACGAACCGGACGAGCTGGTCGCCGACCTCGCCGGCGAACGCCCCAGGCTGTCCAAAGTAGACGACGTGCAGTGCGTCGGGATCAGCGAGCGGCCCGGCCGGTTCGCCCACGGTGACCCGACGCTGCAGAACAGCGACGACGCCGAGGTCGGTGAGCTCGCGCAGCTCATCGCCGACGAGAACGCCCGTGTGGACAAGGCGGCGGAACTCCCGAAGGTCACGATCGTCGTCGCCGCCATGCTCAGCTCCAAGGAACGCCTGAAGCGCGACCTGTCGGCCGGCGTGAACGAGCTGCGTGGTGCCTACCTCGCCCAGCACGAGTGGAACCGGCTCGACGGCGTGGCCCGCAACCCGTTGGTGCGCCTGGTGCTCGCGAACTTCGGCGGTGAGTCCGCGCACGCGAAGGTGGTCGCGGAGCAGATCAAGACCTACGCCGAACGCAACCGCGAGGTCGTCGCCGTGACCGGCCTCGGCCAGAGCCGCGCCTCCACCGCCGCCGCGCTGGAGGCGATGGCGCCCTCGAAGGACCGGCAGGTCGGTGTCCCGATGGTCGGCTCGGCGCTGTCGTCGACGACCTACAGCGAGAAGCCCTACTTCTTCCGCATCGCACCGGCCAACGACCGTCAGGCGGAGGTCGTCGCCCGGATCATCGAGCGCACCGATGCGTTGCGCGGCCGCCCTCTGCACCTCGTGCACAGCCCGGGGGACGAGTACAGCGCGGACCTCGCGCACCAGTTCGAGAACCGGCTGCGTCTCACGAAGCACGGTTACGACGAGAGCACGACGGTGGCCACCCAGCTCGCCCGTGTCGCCAGGGACATCTGCGGCAGGTCGCGCAACCCGCTCATCCTCTACACCGGCCGCACCGCGGAGATCGGCGGACTGCTGACCGAGCTCATCGGCAACAGCAACTGCCCGGATCCCGTGGTGTTCGGCGGCGACGACCTCACCCAGCTGGAGACCACCGCTTTCGCGGATCTGGAAGGCATCAAGCAGTTCGCCGACGGCAGGCTGTACTTCTCCACGTTCGCCTGGACGCCCGGCATGACGCAGGTTCCGTCAGCTACGCAACAGTTCTTCCGGCTGTACGAGGCGGCGCAGGACCGTCATGCGCGGCGGGCATTTCTTTCGGGCCCCAACGGACACATCCTTCTCGCCTATGACGCCGTCAAGGTCGTCGCACGCGCGGCCGAGCACGGCCAGGCCCGGCAGGCGGTTTTCCAGTACCTGCGCAGATTGGAAAACTTCGACGGCGCGTCCGGGAGGCTGACGTTCGCCCGTGACGACGCCAGCGGCACGTCCGGCTGCGACCCGGTCGACAAGCTGGTCGTGGTGCAGGTCGTCAAGCTGGACAACGGAGTTCTGACGTCCCGGCACGTCGCGCACGAGGGCACCTGAACACGGGCGAAGTGACTGAAGGTCACCGGAACACCGCTGGGGCGCAGGGAGATACCGCCCGTTCGCACTCGTTTCCCGCGAGGCCCGCGGCGGTACTGTTGATGCCACGAACACAGAACGTCCGTGATGGTGCGGAGGAGCGGGGGTGTGCCGTGTCCTTCAAGGCGGAGTTCCTCGCAGAGCTCGAGGACTGCCTGCGCGGCTATGGCGCGGTCCCGGTGAGCAATCCCGACGCACTGGCGCTGTTCATCGAGTTCGTCCGGTCGTTGCCGGAGACCGACCAGCGGCTGCGGTGCCTCGAAGGCGTCGACCAGGGGTCCGGATCGTTCTGGAACAACCCGGCGGTGTGGTGGGAGCAGGTGCCGCGGTTCGGCACGGGACTCGCGCGGTGCGGGTCGGAGGAGTGCCGGAAGCTGCTCGACGACATGCTCGACGAGGCGATCAGCGACGAGATCGACGTGCTGGAGATGGAGATCCGCGAACTGCCGAGCTGACGCGGACATGCCTGCCGGCGCCGCAACCTGTTACGGCCGCGGCGCCGGGGCTGGGGTCACCTGATCGCTGCGAGCGACCTGAACAGTTCCCGATAGCGGTGGAGAGCCAGTCGCAGGTCTTCGGTCTCGTGCTTGCCCTCGCCCTTCCACTGCTCGGAGAGCGTGCGGTGGCGCGAGGTCAGCTCCTCGATCGCCTTGCGGACGAGGTCGTCGGCCTTGCGCACGGCGGCATGCGGGTCGTCGACGAACTCGAACTGCACCGCCTGCCACTCGTCGTCGAACCGGCCCGACGGCCGCTGCGCCTGCGCGTGGGTCTCACCGCGCGACTCCTCGCGCTGGGACTCGTGGCGCTGCGACTCCTGGCCGCGCTGGGTCTCCTGGCGCTGGGAGTCCTGACCGCGGTGGTCCTGAGCAACCCGCGGGTCCTGAACGGTGCGCTGGTCCTGCCCGGAGCGCTGGTCCTGAACGGTGCGCGGGTCCTGGACACGCGAGTCCTGACGCTGCGCCTGCTGGCCGTGCGCGTGCTCGCCCTGGGCCTGCTGCGGAACGGCGTCGCGCTGCGCGGCCTCGCGCGCCTGCGTTTCCCGTTGCGCCGCACCGTGCTCGCGCTGCATGTCCTCGCGCTGGGCGTGCGCGGCGCGCTCTTCACGCCGCTCCTCGCGCACCGTCTGGTCCTGCTGCGCCTGTGCTGCCGCGCCGCGTGCGTGGACGGCCTCAGACATCACTCTTCTCCTTCCGGGGAGCGTCATTGCGGGGATCCGCACCGTGCTCGAGCAGGTCGGTGAACAGCTCGCGGTAGTGCACCATCGCGGTGCGCAGGTCTTCGGTGCTGGCCTCGCCGAGCTCCTGGCGCTCGGAGATGTCGTGCGCCTTGCGGTAGTGCTCCAGCGTCCGCGCGTGCTCGACCGACAACACGCTCAGCTGTGCCTCGTAACCCTCGGTGGGGTAGCCGCGTTCGGCCATCAGGTCGGTCACCAGGCGGTCGGCGTCCGCGATCGCCGTGTTCGGCGAGTCGACGAACTTGGCCTGCACGTTCGCCCAGTGCCGGCGGTAACTCTCCTGCGCCGAAGGGGAAAGCGGCTTCAGGTCGAACTCGCTGTGGCGGTGCTCCCGCTCGGCGAGCTCCTTCTCCGCGGCCGTCCTGTCGTCACTTTCCGCGACCGCGCGGTCGTACTCGGGGCCGAAGCGGTCGCGGAGCTTCTTGCGCTGCAGAGCGGGCCTCAGCACGAACGCGAGGACCACCAGCACCACGAGAACCGCGACCACCAGGCCGATGATGGCGCCCGTTGACATGGAAAAACCTCCAAGACAGGCAGGAACTCTGCTGTCCGGAGGCTTTCCCGTGTGCCAACCGGGGAAACATCAACCCTTGATACAAACCACCTGCTTGAGCTTGGCGACGACCTCCACGAGGTCGGACTGGTTCGCCATCACGGTGTCGATGTCCTTGTAGGCGCCCGGAATCTCGTCCACCACACCGGAGTCCTTGCGGCACTCCACACCACTTGTCTGGGCGGCGAGATCCGCGGTGGTGAACGTCTTGCGGGCCTTGTTGCGCGACATCCTCCGGCCGGCGCCGTGCGACGCCGACTGGAACGAGTCGGGGTTGCCGAGGCCGCGCACGATGTACGAACCGGTGCCCATCGAGCCGGGGATGATGCCCAGCTCACCGCGACCGGCACGGATCGCGCCCTTGCGGGTCACCAGCACGTCCTCACCGAAGTGCGTCTCCTCGGCGACGTAGTTGTGATGGCACGAGATCGGCTCCTCGAACGCGATGTGCGGGAAGTCGCCGCGCAGCACGTCGCACACCAGGCGCAGCATGACCGCGCGGTTGCGCCGCGCGTAGTCCTGCGCCCAGTACAGGTCGTGCCGGTACGCCGCCATCTCCGGCGTGCCCGCGAGGAACACCGCCAGGTCCGGGTCCGGCAGCTCGGCGTTGTGCGCGAGCGTGCGCGCCACCGCGATGTGGTGCTGCGCCAGCTCGTTGCCGATCCCGCGTGACCCGGAGTGCAGCATCACCCACACCCGCTGGTCGGTGTCGAGGCAGACCTCCAGGAAGTGGTTGCCGCCACCGAGCGTGCCCATCTGGTGCATCGCCTTGTCGGCACGCGCCTTCACGGCCGGGGTCAGGTCATCGAACCGCCGCCAGAACGTTCCCCAGTCGGACGCGTCCCTCTCGGTGAACGCGGTCGCCCTGTGCTGGCCGAAGCCGACGGGAACGACCTGCTCCATGCGCGACCTGAGGCCACGCAACGTTTCCGGGAGGTCGCTCGCCGTGAGCGAGGTGCGCACGGCCGTCATGCCGCAGCCGATGTCCACGCCGACGGCCGCCGGGGAGACGGCGTCGCGCAACGCGATCACCGACCCCACCGTGGCACCCTTGCCGTAGTGCACGTCCGGCATCACGGCGATGTGCTTGACGGCCCACGGCAGCGCGGAGATGTTCTGGAGCTGCCGCATGGCGAACTCTTCGACCTCGTCGGGCCGGGTCCACATGCGGATGTCCACGTTCTGGCCGCGGACGACGGTTGCTGCCATGCCCACGAGGTTAGGCGGCGCTCTTCTTGATCCACAAAGGAGTTTCCGCCGCGGACACGAACTCCCACGTGCCCCTGCGCACCTTTGCCCTGCTCATGTCGCCGCCCAGGGACGTGACGAACGCGCGCACGGTCGGCAGGTCGCCGACGTCCGCGATGAGGATCGCCCGGTTGCCGAGGGTGACGCTGCCGCCACCGAGCTTCTCGCGCACCTCCGCGTCGGCGAGCAGGCCGTCGCGGACCTGCTGGGCGGTGATGCCGTCGGCCTCGACCTGGACGGCGTCGACCTGCGGCGAGTTCGAGGGCAGGAAGCGGAACGTCAGCACCGACTCCTGCCGGAACCGCTTGCCGATCGTCGCCGCGGTGTGGCGCAGGCCCTCCGCGGTGAGCGAGACGTCGAACTTGCGGGAGCGCTCGAACGTCGTCTGCTGCAGGTCGCTCGACCAGAACACGCCGTCGAGCAGCGTGGAGCGGGTGGTGATGCCGCCGTTCGCGAGCACGATGCCGCGGACCTCGCGGTCGAACCCGATCAGCCTGTCCCGCAACCGGGGGTCGGCGGGATCGGTGATGATCGCGGTGTTGTTCGTCGCGAAGATCTCCGGGAACGGCAGCGGAGTGCCCGCCGCCGTTCCCGTGGAGATCGAGATCGCCAGTACCGACGTGACTGCCACGAGAAGTCTGCGCATGCGCCACAACGTATTCGTCCCGGCCTGATCAGGTGGGCGGATTCCAGCCGCGGTGCACGGGGCCTTCGCGGGCCTCCGATCTCCGCCTGGTTCGCCGGCCGCGATTGACAGCCGCAGTGAACGTGAGAATCCTTCAGAGCCATGGATCGCGTGTGCGTCATCGGGGCCGGTTCCTCCGGCATCGCCGCATGTCAGGTGCTCAGCGCGCGGGGTGTCGACTACGACTGCGTCGAGGCCGGTTCCGAGGTCGGCGGCAACTGGCGCTACCTGAACGACAACGGCATGTCGTCGGCCTACCGCTCGCTGCACATCAACACCTCGCGGCAGATGATGGAGTTCCGGTCCTTCCCGATGCCGTCACACCTGCCGCCCTACCCGTCGCACTTCCAGATCGCCGAGTACTTCGACGACTTCGTCAAGCACCACGGCTTCCGCGACCGCATCCGGTTCCGCACCGAGGTCACGTCCGTCGAGCCCGTCCCCAGCGGCGGCTACGCGGTGACCTCGCGCGACCGCGACACGGGGGAGTCGGTCACGACCCCGTACCGCTCGGTGATCGTGGCGAACGGCCACCACTGGTCACCGCGCTGGCCGGAACCGGCGTTCGAAGGGACGTTCGACGGCGAGCAGCTGCACGCGCACTTCTACCGGACACCGGACCGCTTCGCCGGCAAGAAGGTGCTGGTGCTCGGCATCGGCAACTCGGCCTGCGACATCGCCGTCGAGTCGTCGCGGGTGTCGGCGCGGACGTTCCTGGCGATGCGCCGCGGCGCGCACATCATGCCGAAGTTCCTGTTCGGGATGCCGACCGATCACCTGACGACCTCGCCGCTCGCCCGGTTCGCGCCCGCCTGGCTGCAGGCGCTGTCGCTGCGGGTGATGCTGCGGATCGCGCGCGGCAAGCTCACCGGCTACGGCCTGCCGAAGCCGTCCCACGGCATCCTCGCCGCACACCCGACGGTCTCGGACGACCTGCTGACCAGGCTCGGACACGGCGACATCACGGTAAAGCCGACCGTCGCGAGGCTCGACGGCTCCGGTGTCGTGTTCGCCGACGGCAGCCGCGAGGACGTCGACGTCATCGTCTACTGCACCGGGTACAAGGTCGACTTCCCGTTCCTGGAGGCCTCGGCGTTCCCGGCGGTGTCGTCGCCGGACAACGAGGTGTCGCTCTACCGGCGGGTCGTCGACCCCGAGCACCCCGGGCTCTACTTCCTCGGGCTGATCCAGCCGCTCGGCGCGGTCATGCCGCTGGCCGAGGCGCAGGCGGAGTGGGTCGCCGACCTGCTGACCGGGCGCGCGGTGCTGCCGCCGGTGCCCGAGATGAAGGCCGAGATCACCTCGTACCGGCGGGGGCTGCGCAGCCGGTACGTCACGTCGAAGCGGCACACCATCGAGGTCGACTTCCTCGGCTACCAGCGCGAGCTGCTGGAGGAGCGCCGCCGCACCTCTGCTCACTGATATATCGGTTTTCGCGAGCTAGCTCCGCGCCGTTGACCTGCACCTTTGCAATGAGACTTTGGACGACGACCGCAAACGAACCGTTGCAAAGGGGTGCGGGTTGGGTACGGTCTGCGGCGTGGCGGCTCAGGTGATCGTGCTCAACGGTGGGTCCAGCTCGGGCAAGTCGGGGATCGCGCGCTGCCTGCAGGCGGTGTTCGGGGAGCCGTGGCTGACGCTCGGGGTGGACACGTTGATCGACGCGATGCCGGCCCGGTTGCGGCTCGGCGACGAGGGGATCGGGTTCGCCGACGACGGCGAGGTGACGGTCGGCGGTGAGTTCCGCGGGATCGAGGACGCGTGGATCGACGGCGTCGCCGCGATGGCCAGGGCCGGGGCGCGGGTGATCGTCGACGAGGTGTTCCTCGGCGGGAGCGAGTCGCGGGCGCGGTGGGAGAAGGCGCTGCACGGGCTCGACGTGGTGTGGGTCGGGGTGCGGTGCGACGCCGCCGTCGCCGCCGGGCGTGAGCTCGCGCGCGGCGACCGGGTCGTGGGCATGGCGGAGGCGCAGGCCGACCTGGTGCACCGCGACATGAGCTACGACATCGAGGTCGACACCGCGAGCACCGAGGCGATCGAGTGCGCGAAAACGATTGCGAGCTATGTGGCCAGCCGCGGGGCAGGGCGGGCGTAACAGGGCAGACGACACGCCCTGACGACGAACGGGGCTGCCGACGTCACGTCGGCAGCCCCGCGAGCTCGTCCGGTGATCAGTGCACGCCGAGCACGCCGTCCACCCGCCGCGGGATGCCCAGCGGGTTCGCCTCCTGCAGCTCCGCCGGCAGCAACGCGTCCGGCCACGACTGGTAGGTCACCGGCGCGATCCACCGGCGGATCGACGTCGCGCCCACCGACGTGTGCAGCGGGTTCGTCGTCGCCGGCCACGGGCCGCCGTGGTGCTGGCCCCACGCCACCGCGACACCGGTCGGCCAGGCGTTGAAGATGATGCGGCCCGCGACCCGGCGCAGGACCTCGGCGACCTCGGCGGCCTCCGCGTGGTCCGACTCGGCGGCGTGCACGGTGCCGGTCAGCGTGCCCGGCAGCTTCGCCAGCACGGAGTGCAGCTCCGCGGGCGAGGAGTACGTCACGACCAGCGCGGCCGGGCCGAAGTGCTCCTCGGTCAGCTTTTCGAGGTTCTCCTCGAACACCGCCACCGGCACGCTGAACAGCCGCGGCGACACCGCCCACGCCTCGTCCGGCCGCGTGCCCGCCGACACGACGGTCACCAGGTCCGAGGCCGCCAGCGCGTCCGTTGACGCCGTGTAGGAGTCGCACATCCGCTCGTTGAGCATCGCGCCACCGGTCGTCGCCTCGACCGCCTCACCCAGCGCGGGCACCAGCGCCGACGGCGCGAACACCAGGCCGGGGTTCGTGCAGAACTGGCCCACGCCCATCGTCAGCGACTGCGCGAACCCGGTGGCGATGTCCTCGCGCTCGGCCGCGCCCGGCAGGATCACCGTCGGGTTCACGCTGCCCAGCTCGCCGTAGAACGGGATCGGGTCCGGCCGTCCCTGCGCCAGGTCGAACAACGCCCGGCCACCACCGGTCGAGCCGGTGAACCCGACCGCGCGCACGTCCGGGTGCTGCACGAGCGCCACACCGGCCTGGGTGCCGTAGACGATGCCGAACACGCCCTCGGGCGCACCGGCCGCGCGCAACGCGTCCACCACCACGCGCGCGGTCTCGCGCGACGTCGACGGGTGCGCCGAATGTGCCTTCACCACAACGGGACACCCGGACGCGAGCGCGGACGCCGTGTCACCGCCGGCCACCGAGAACGCGAACGGGAAGTTCGACGCGGAGAACACCGCGACCGTCCCCAGTGGACGGAGCACGCGGCGCAGCTCCGGCCGTGGCGGGATGATGTCCGGGTTCGCCGAGTCCAGGGTGGCCTCGACGTAGCTGCCTTCGCGCAGCACCTCCGCGAACAGCCGCAGCTGGTTCGTCGTGCGCTTGAGCTCGGTGGTCAGCCGCGGCACGCCCAGTGCCGTCTCGGTGTCCGCGGTCGAGACGAGCAGCTCCGACTCCGCGTCCAGCGCGTCCGCGACCTCCTCCAGCACCACCGCGCGATCCGCGGCCGGCACGGCCGACCACGCGGGGAACGCCACCGCCGCGGCCGAGGCGATCCGGTCGACCTCGCTGTCCGGAGTCTTCGCCACCGGCTCACCGAACGGTTCACCCGTGCGCGGGTTGTATCCCTGGACCACGCTGCTCAACGCCCTGCCTCCTTGACTGCCGTGTCGAAGTCGGGGCCACACCAGGCCCCGCCCACGTACTTGCCCGCGTACGACGAGGGGTCGAGCTCACCGCCGTGCTCGGCCAGCACCTCGGCCGCGTACACCTCGGAGTCGTCCCGCGGTTCGTAGCCCAGCGCGCGGGCCTCGTCGAGCGAGAACCAGCCGCGGGTGTTGTTCGAGACACCCCACACGATCCGGAAACCGGGCGAGGCGACCGAGAGCGCCGCCTCGAACAGGCGGGCGCCGTCGTCGGGTGACATCCACGTCGACAGCATCCGCACGTCGCGCGGCTTCGGGAAGCACGAACCGATCCGCAACGCGATCACGTCCAGACCGTAGCGGTCGGCGTACATCGAGCCCAGCGCCTCCAGCGCCACCTTCGAGACGCCGTAGTAGGTGTCCGGGCGCGGGAAGAGGTAGTCACCGGCCACCCCGTCGGCCCGCTCGACGTACCCCACCGCGTGGTTGGAGCTCGCGAGGACGACCCGCCGGACCCCGGTGCGGCGCGCGGCTTCCAGGACCGTGTGCGTGCCGTCGATGTTGACCCGCAGGATCTTCTCCCACGGCTCCTCCAGGCTGTGCCCGCCGAGGTGGATCACGGCGTCCACGTCCTCCATCGCCGCCTCCATCGCGGCCATGTCGGTCACCGACGCCTGGACGAGCTCCACGTTCTCGCCGTCCGCCGGCGCGGGGAGCTCGGCGATGTCCAGCAGCCGCAGAACGCGGCCGGGCGCGGCGAGGCGTGGACGCATGAGCGTTCCCACCACGCCGGCGGCGCCGGTGATCAGGATGCGTGCGGTCACGGGTTGGACCCCTCCGTACTTGTGCGTGACATGGGTGGAAGCTCAGCGTCCGAACTGGCGGAGCAGCTCGGTGATCGTCCGGGCGGCGTCCAGCAGAGCGGCGACGACCTGCCGCTCGTGCTCGGGGTCCAGCCTGCCCAGCGGCACCGAGCAGCTCATGGCGTCCAGCACGGGGTTGCGGTAGGGCAGGGCGACGGCGAAACAGCCGAGACCCGGTGTGTTCTCCTCGCGTTCGTGGGCGTAGCCGACGTTGCGGAAACCGGCGAGCTGCTCGTGCAACGCCGCCCGGTCGGTCACCGTGTTCGGGGTCAGCGGAGCCAGATCGTCGGGGAGGATCAGGTCGACCTCCTCGGGCGTGCGCGTCGAGAGCACCGCCTTGCCCAGCGACGTGGAGTGCGCGGGCAGCCTGCGGCCGACGCGGGAGACCACGCGCAGGTGGTGCTCGGACTCGCGGCTCGCCAGGTAGACGACGTCCGCGCCGTCCAAACGGGCAAGGTGCACGGTCTCGTTGATCTCCTGCCGCACCTGCTCCATGACGCGGATCGCGGCCCGCACCACCGGGTCGTGGTCGAGGTAGGACGTACCGACGAGCAGCGCGCGAACGCCGATGCCGTACGTGCCGCGGTCCGAGTCGACCTCCACCCAGCCGCGCGCGACGAGTGTCTGCAGCAGCATGTAGAGGCTGGACTTGGGATAACTCAGCTCGCGGTGCAGCTCGGTGAGCGTCAGCCTGCGGTCCGACGCGGAGAGCACCTCGAGCAGCTCCACCGTGCGGTCAGCGGACTTCACAGCACCCGGACGAGCCGTGCCCTTGTCGATCGGCGACGCCACCTGGCCTCCTCGAAACCCGTTCGCAACATGCCCTTGACACGTCGCTGTGCTGATTCTTACAGTCCTGCATCAGGTTCACAAGTACGACCCCGATTCACATACGTGAAAACGAAGGGCCAACCCGATGCGCCGTAGAACAGCCACGACGATCGCCACCCTCAGCGTGGCCGCGTTGCTCGCCGGTTGTGGCAGCTCTACGCCCGCAGCGTCGAACAAGGACCCGAACAAGCCCCTTGAGGTGTGGACCCGCTCGACCGAGGCGACCGCGAAGGTCTACGAGAAGATCTTCAAGTCCTTCACCGAGAAGACCGGCGTCCAGGTCGACTACAAGCCGATCTTCAACGACTTCGACAAGCAGGTGCAGCAGCGCGCCGCGTCGAAGGACCTCCCCGACGTCGTCATCACCGACACCGGGTCGCTGGGCAACTTCGTCAAGCAGGGCTGGACGACCGAGGTCGACAGGGGCGACCTGGCCGGCGGCGGCGACATCGTCGACCGCGCCTGGAACAACGGCAAGGGCGCGGACGGCAAGTACTACGCCGTCCCCTACTCCACGCAGGCGATGGTCACGCTGATCCGCAAGGACTGGCGCGAGAAGCTCGGCAAGCCGATCCCCACCACGTGGGAGGAGCTCGACGACCTCGCCCGCGCCTTCACCCGCGACGACCCCGACGGCAACGGGCAGAACGACACCTACGGCATGCTCGTGCCCGGCACGACCGACCGCGGCTACCTCGCGTGGTGGGCGGCCAGCTACATCTGGCAGGGCGGCGGCGACATCCTCGAAGAGGACGGCGGCAAGTTCTCCGTCGGCATCGACTCCCCGGAGTCGACCAGGGCGGTCGAACGGCTGCGCAAGCTCTTCTGCGAGGACAAGGTCGTGCAGCCCGGCTCGCTGACGCTGGGCACGAACGACGCGCACCCGCTGTTCGAGTCCGGCAAGAGCGGCATCTACCTGACCGGCCCGTACATGATCGGCCGCTTCGACAAGTCGGTCGGCAAGGACAGGTACGAGGTCATCGCCTCGCCGCGGGGTCCGGCCGGTGCCACTGTGCTCGGTGAGGGCGAGAACATCTACCGGATGGCCGGTTCTGCGAAGACCGCCGACCAGAAGAAGCTCGCCGAGTACCTGATCACGCCGGAGGCGCAGCAGGCCGGCATGAAGGGCGACCCGCAGCCCGTGGTCCGCCTTCCCGTCAACAAGAACGTCGACGTCAACGCCACCTACAACGACCCGCGCTGGGCGACCGTCGCGGGTGTGTACTCCAGCGAGGCGCGGCCGTTCCCGAGCGTTCCGAACTTCACGCCCTTCCGGCAGAAGACCTCGGAGACCCTGAACTCCATCTTCGCGAAGTGTCCCGCCGACTCCTCCGCCGAGCTCAAGACGCTCGCCGAGGCGTTGAAGAAGGAGCTCGAGAACCAGAAGGCGTCGCAGTGACGGCGGTCCAGCCGGCCGAGAAAGATCACTGGGACATCCGAGACGTGGGCTCGACGGCTAGTGGCGGCGGTGCCGTCGACACCCACCCCGTGAGGCGGCGCCGCCGGCGTCGCCTCACGGGAGCCACCTTCATCCCGTGGTTGTTCCTGCTCCCCGCCGCGCTGATCTTCCTGGTCTTCAAGTTCATCCCGATGGCGGAGGGGATCCGGCTCTCGCTGTTCGAGGTCCGGCCCTTCCTCGGTGACATCTTCGTCGGGTTCCGGAACTACGCGACGATCCTGCGCGACGAGAAGTTCCTGACCGCGAGCTGGCACACCCTCGTGCTGGCCGGTGGTCAGACGGTCGGCGCGATGGTCATCGGCTTCTTCCTGGCGCTGCTGCTGGAGGGCCACAGCAAGTCGCTGTGGTTCGTGCGGTCCGCGGTGTTCCTGCCCGTGGTCGCCGCGACGGCGGTCATCGGTGAGATCTGGCGGCTGTTCTTCTACCCGGCGCCGGAGGGCTTCCTCAACGAGCTCATCGCGTGGGTCGGCCTCGGGCCGTGGGAGTACATCCACGACACGGACACCTCGCTGGTGTCGGTCATGTTCGTCGGCATCTGGAAGCACGCGCCGTACGACATGGTGCTGATCCTCGCCGGCCTGGCCGGCATCGACCGCCAGCAGTACGAGGCCGCCGCGATCGACGGCGCCTCGACGCCGCAGCGGATCTGGAACGTGACGCTGCCCGCGCTGCGGCCGGTCATCACGATCCTGCTGACCCTGGCGGCCATCCGCGGCCTGCGCGTCTTCACCGAGGTGTACGTGCTCACCGGTGGCGGACCGGCCGGATCGACCGACGTCTGGATGACCCGCGTGTACACGACGGCGTTCGAGCAGTCCGAAGCCGGGCTCGCGTCCGCTGGCTCCGTGCTGTTGTTCCTGGTTACCTTGGTCTTGACGGTCAGCGTGCAGTGGTACCGCCGCCGGAGGGAGGCGCGATGAGCAGCGTCAACTCGAGCCGCTTCGACAGCGCCATCGGCTGGTCCACCCGCTCGGACGCGTGGCTGGGCAGGGGCATCCGGTTCGTCCTGAGCGCACTGGCCGTGGTCCTGTTCTGCGGCCCGCTGCTGGTCATCTTCTCGGGCGCCTTCGACCACAACCCGGACCCGACCAAGCTGTCGGTGGTCCCGGAACACCCGTCGCTCATCAACTTCCAGGTGGCGGCGGAGAACAAGATCTGGCACTACCTGGCGAACTCGCTGATCATCGCCGGTGGTGCGTTGCTGCTGCAGCTGGCGGTGAGCGTGTTCGCCGCCTACGCGCTGGCGCGCAAGCGGTTCCGCGGTCAGGCCATCGCGTTGCTGGTCATCCTCGCCACGATGATGTTGCCGGAGGAGGTCATCGCGATCCCGCTCTCGCTGGTGATCGGAGACCTGCCGCTGGTGCACGTGAGTCTCAAGGGCACCCTGCTCGGCGTCATCCTCCCCCTGGGGGCGTGGGGTTTCTCCATCTTCGTCATGACGGAGTTCATGAAGGAGATCCCCGCCGAACTGGAGGAGGCGGCCAAAGTGGACGGTGCGGGGGAGCTGCGCCTCTTCGCGCAGATCATCCTCCCGCTGTGCAAGCCCGCGCTCGGCGTCATCGCCGTGTTCGGCTTCAACATGATTTGGGAGCAGTACCTGCTTCCCCTGATCGTCGCCGCTGACCCCTCCGATTACACGCTCACGGTCGCACTTCTCGCGCTCCGCTCCGACGACATGGTCGGGACGGGCATCGTGCTGGCCGGTGCGTTGCTGGCGCTGGTACCGAGTCTCGTCGTGTACCTGTCGCTGCAGAAGTCCTTCCTGCGTGGGATCACCACCGGAGCGATCAAGGGATGAGTGTCTGGTATGCAACTCGATGGTGTGCTGTTCTTTCCGGTGACGCCGTTCGACACCGACGGGAACATCGCCTTCGACGTGCTCGCTGAGCACGTCAAGCACGGCGTCTCGGCCGGGCCGGGCGCGGTGTTCGTCGCCTGCGGCACCGGCGAGTTCCACGCGTTGGAGCTGGGCGAGTTCGAGCGCGCGGTGGCGGTCGCGGTGGAGGCGACGGGCGGCCGGGTGCCCGTGTTCGCCGGCGCCGGTGGTTCGGTCGCGTCGACCAAGCAGTTCGTGCGTGCGGCCGAGCGCGCGGGTGCCGACGGCATCCTGCTGCTGCCGCCGTACCTGGTGACGAACCCGGCCGCGGGTCTCGTGCGCTATGTCGCCGAGGTCGCCGCTGCCACGGAGCTGCCGATCATCGTGTACCAGCGCAACAACGCGCGGTTCACGCCGGAGACCGCCGTCGAGGTCGCGTCGATCCCGAACGTCGTGGGCCTCAAGGACGGCTTGGGCGACCTCGACCAGATGCAGCGGATCGTGCTGTCGGTGCGCGCGGTCCTCGACAAGCCGTTCCAGTTCTTCAACGGCCTGCCGACCGCGGAGATGACCCAGCTCGCCTACCGGGCCATCGGGGTGGAGCTGTACTCGTCGGCGGTGTTCTGCTTCGCGCCGGAGATCTCGCTCGGGTTCTACCAGGCCCTGCGGTCCGGTGACACCGCGCTGGTGAACCGGTTCCTGTTCGAGTTCTACAAGCCGCTGGTCGAGCTGCGCGACCAGGTGCCCGGCTACGCCGTCGCACTGGTGAAGGCGGCCGTGCGCGCGAACGGGCTCGAGGTCGGCGGCGTGCGCCCGCCGCTGGTCGACCCGTCCGAGGAGCACGTCGCGGCGCTGGAGAAGATCATCGCCGCGGGCAAGGCCCTGCTGGCCTGAGGGGACGGTCGCTGTGAAGATCACCGAGGTTGTTCTGACACCGATCGCGTTCCGCGACCCGCCGCTGCTGAACTCGGCCGGCGTGCACGAGCCGTGGGCGCTGCGCACCATCGTCGAGGTGCACACCGACGAGGGCATCTCCGGGCTGGGGGAGACCTACGGCGACCTCGGGCACCTGGAGCGCTCGCGGTCCGTTGTGGACTCACTGGTCGGGCTGGACGTCTTCGCGCTCAACGAGATGCACGCGCGCGTCTCCGCAGTGCTGGGCGGCAAGGTCGGCCTCGACAAGCACGGGCTGACCGGCAACATCACCGCCGAGAGCACAGTCGACCGGGTGTACTCGCCGTTCGAGGTCGCGTGCCTGGACATCCAGGGCAAGGCCCTGGGCCGTCCGGTGCACGACCTGCTGGGCGGTGCGGTCCGTTCCGCGGTGCCGTACTCCGCGTACCTGTTCTACAAGTGGGACGGGCACCCCGGCGCCGAGCCGGACGGGTGGGGTGAGGCGGTCGACCCCGCGGGGATCGTGGCGCAGGCGACGAAGATGATCTCCGAGTACGGGTTCGGCTCGATCAAGCTCAAGGGCGGTGTCTTCCCGCCCGAGCAGGAGATCGAGGCGATCAGGGCGCTGCGCGAGGCGTTCCCGGACCACCCGCTGCGGCTGGACCCGAACGCGGCCTGGTCACCGGCGACGTCGCTGAGGGTCGCCGCCGAGCTCGACGGCGTGCTGGAGTACCTGGAGGACCCGACCGCGGAGATCTCCGGGATGGCCGAGGTGGCCGCGAAGGCACCGATGCCGTTGGCCACCAACATGTGCGTGGTCGCGTTCGAGCACCTCAGGCCTTCGGTGGAGCAGGACGCCGTGCAGGTGATCCTGTCCGACCACCACTACTGGGGCGGGCTGCAGCGGTCGCGGCAGCTGGCCATGATCTGCCAGACGTTCGGCATCGGCCTGTCGATGCACTCGAACTCGCACCTGGGGATCTCGCTGGCCGCGATGACGCACCTGGCCGCGGCGACACCGAACCTGAACTACGCGTGCGACACCCACTACCCGTGGAACGCCGCGGACGAGGTCGTGGAGCCGGGTGTGCTGTCCTTTGTGGATGGTGCGGTGCCGGTGCCGACGACGCCGGGTCTCGGGGTGTCGCTGGACCGCGACGCGCTGGCGCGGCTGGCGGAGAACTACGCCCGCTGCGGCATCACCGCGCGGGACGACACGGGCTACATGCGCAAGTTCGACCCGAGCTACGAGAGGAAGCGTCCCCGGTGGTGAAGTCGGTTGTCCACGCCTACCCGTGGGACCTGATCGGTGATCCCGACGCCGTTGCGCGGTACCAGGACCTGGGGGTCGACGCGATCGCACTCGCCGCGTCGTACCACACGGTGCGGGCGGCGACCCCCCTGCATCCGCGGCACCGCCTGGTCGACGCGCGGCACGCGGCGTTCTACCTGCCGGTGCGGGAGTCGAACTTCGGGCGGCTGGTGCCGGCGCAACCGTCCTGGGTGGACGGTTCGAACTCCTTCGGCGACGCGGCCGCGCTGGTGCGTGCCGCGGGACTGCCGGTGTACGCGTGGACCGTGCTGACGCACAACTCGCGCCTGGGCGACCTGCACCCGGACGTGACCGTGGTGAACGCGTTCGGCGACCGCTACCCGTACGCGTTGTGCACCGCGCAACCCGACGTCGTGGAGTACGCGTCGGTGCTGGTGGCGGAGGTGCTGGAGCTGGGCGCGCCGGACGGGATCGTGCTGGAGGCCTGCGGGCCGCTCGGATTCGTCCACGGCGGGCACCACGAGAAGACCGACGGCACGGACTGGGACGCGGTGCGGCAGAAGCTGTTGTCGCTGTGCTTCTGCTCCGCGTGCACCGCCCGGTACGCCGACCCGGAGGCACTGCGCGAAGCGGTCCGGGCCGGGGTGGACCGCGGTGCACCCAGCGTCGAGGAAGCGCTGGGTGCGCTCGCGGACGACGTCCGTGCGGTGCGCACCGGTGTGGTGCGGTCGTTGCGGCAGCGGGTCGTCGGTGAGATCCGCGCTGTCGCGCCTTCCGTTCGCATCGGCATGCATGTCACGGCGGACCCGTGGGGCACCGGCCCGTTCGCGACCGTCGCCGGTGGCCTGGACGCGGACGTCGACGTGCTGACGACGATGTGCTGGCCGGGTCCGGAGGTCGCGGTGCCGGGGATCGAGGCGTTGCGCGCGGTCGCACCCGACACCAGGATCGCCGCGTACGTGCTGGGCCTGCCGCCGAAACCGGCCGACGGTGCGGCGCTGACGAAGGAGTGGCTCGCGTACCTCGACGCCGGGGTGGAGGAGTTCCACCTCTACCACGGCGGACTCGCGTCGGCGGCCCGGCTGGAGGCGCTGCGCGAGGCGGTCGCGGCCGTGTCCCGGCAACTGTGAAGCGAACTCGCTGCAACCCGTCGTGAGCGCGGTTCCGTCCTTGGTGCATGAGGCACATTGGAACCGTAGTTAGCACTGGCGTCCTGCTGCTGGTGATGACCGCCTGCGGCAGTGCGCAGAACGCCGGCACTGGAGCGGGTGGCGGTCCAACCTTGCCGACCGCCACCACTCCCGCGTCGCCCTCCGAGGTACCACCGGGCATCGCCCCGGGAGAGGTCCCGCCCGACGGCACACCGGTGACGAAGCTCGACACCAACGCCCTGGCATCGGACTACCCGCGCACCGCGTGGACCCAGGGCGACGGGAAGACCGTCACCGTCGTGGCCCAGGAGGCCGGGTGCGGCAAGGCCAGCGCGTCCGTGCTGGAGCAGTCGGCGTCGGTCGTGAAGATCGAGCTGCTGGAGACGCTGCCGCTGGACAAGCAGATGTGCACGATGGACATCCGCTTCCCACCGCTGAAGGTGCAGCTGAACGAGCCCCTGGGTGAGCGCACGCTCGTGCTGACGTCGCGGCAGGAACAGAAGTAGACCTCCCTCCCCCCGGTGCCCGGCCGGCACCTGCCCCGCCGGCCGGGCACCTCCCGCGCTCGGGTTCTTTTGCAAGGATGGTGCGCATGAGAAACGTCGTCGCTGCCGTTGCTCTCGCTGCCCTGCTCGCCGGGTGCTCGTCCGGTGGCACGTCGAGCGCGCCGGGTTCCTCCTCCGGCACCACGCCGACCGGGACGTCCGCGCCCGGCACGTCCACGCCGGGTTCCGGCTCGAACGCGCCCTCCTCGCCCGTGCAGCCACCGGTGTCGATCTCGCAGGAACCGCCGGTCGTGCCGCCGAACGTGACGCCGGTGCCGAAGGAGAAGGTCGATTCGACATCGTTGTCAGACACCTTCCGCACCGAGGCGTTCGTCTTCAACGACGGCCGCGACGTCGAGGTCTTCGGCGTCGGCGGCGGCTGCAAGGAGGCCCGCGCCGAGGTGACCGCGCAGTCCGCCGAGGTCGTGCAGGTCACGCTGGTCACGATCACCAAGCAGCCGCCGGGCACGATCTGCACCCAGGAGATCCGCCAGGTCCCGCTGACCGTCCACCTCGACGCGCCGCTGGGCGGCCGCCGGCTCGTGCTGGAGTCCCGCGAGGAAACCGGCTGAGGTGCGACACTGACCCATGGATCTTCGGCTGGGGAACCGCACCCTGCACGTGTACGACGTCGGCGAGGGCGTGCCGGTCTTCTGGCACCACGGCACGCCCAACCTCGGCCTCCCGCCCGAGCCGCTGTTCCGGCCGGGCGTGCGCTGGATCTCCTACGACCGCCCCGGCTACGGCACCTCAACACCGGTACCGGGTCGGACGGTGGCGTCGGCGGCAACCGACGTGGCGCACATCGCCGACGAGCTCGGCATCTCGACGTTCGCGGTCGTCGGCCACTCCGGCGGCGGCCCCCACGCCCTGGCCTGCGCCGCACTGCTCGGTGACCGCGTCACCGGCGTCGTCGCCGCAGCGAGCATGGCACCTTTCGACGCACCCGGCCTCGACCCGTTCGCCGGCATGATCGCCTCCGGCCAGGCCTCCCTGCGCGCCGCCATGGCCGGCCGCGCCGAGAAGGAGCGATACGAGACCTCCGGCGTCGAGTACGACCCCGAGTTCACCGAGACCGACCTCGCCGCCCTGCGCGGCCCGTGGTCGTTCTTCGACAAGGTGGTCCCGCCCGCCCTCGCCAACGGGCCCGGCCCGTTGATCGACGACGACATTGCCTACGTGACGCCGTGGGGCTTCGACACGGCGTCCATCTCGGTGCCGATCTTGCTGCTGCACGGTGCGCGTGACGGCATCGCCCCCGTCAGCTACGCCCACTGGCTCGCGGCCCGCATCCCCGGCGCCGAGCTGCGCGTCACCGCGGAGGACGGCCACATCTCGGTGCTGAACCACGCCCCGGCCGCCCTCGACTGGCTGCTCGGGTGAGGGTTCGGGCGTTGCTGCTCGTGTCGCGCTGTCGGGCGGTGCTGGGCCTGGTGGCGTGACGTGAGGGCGGGTCCGCAGAGGGCAGGCGGTGTGTAGTGCGCGCCCGTGGACGGTGGACGGTGAGGGGCGCGGTGAGCGGGCTCGGTGGACGGGCGGCGCGGTGGACCTGGGACCGGCAGTGCGGTGGGTGTGCGCGGTGACCGGGCGTTCTGAACCGGCGGCGCGATGGGCGGGAAGCGCGTGGCTGGCGGCGCGATGGCTGGCGGCGCGGAAGGCGGGCGGCGTGGAGGCTGGCGGCGCGGAAGGCGGGCGGCGTGGAGGGCGGGCGCGGTGAATGAGCGGCGCGGTGAATGAGCGGCGCGGTGAATGAGCGGCGCGGGGAGCTGGCGGCGCGGGGAGCGGGCGGCGCGGGGAGCGGGCGGCGCGGAGGGCGCTTAGCTATCCCTCGCCCGCAGCTCGCGCCTGCTACCCACCCAGGTCGGCTGCCCTGTCGGCTGCCCGCCCCGACTTCAATGTCGGCCTCAGCTTCAACGGTGACCTTAGCTCCGCTGTCGGCGTCAGCTTCGACGTCGACCTCAGCTTCGACGGCGGCGCCAGCTCCGACCTCGGCGTCAGCGCCGACGCCGACGAACGCTGGGTCCGCGAGCTGGACAGCTTCGGCAACAGCGTCGACGCCATCGACCTCCGCGAAGCTCGCCGCACCACGTCATTGCTCAGCTGTCTGTCGAGCTGTCGCACGGCGACCTAGAGCGACGAGCTCGACACACAGCTCGCGGTCGGCGACGACCTCGTCGTCCCAGTAGCTACAGCCTCTAACCGGACCTAGCACGACTCGGACAGCACGATCAACCCACTACAACCCTCGGCTTGACCTGCGCCTTTGCAACTACACGTTTGACGACGACCGCAAACGAACCATTGCAAAGGGAGCTGTAGAGCAACGGCCGGGCCAACCGATATATCGGTCGGCCCGGCCGTTGCACGGGTCAGAACAGTGAGCGTGAGCTAGCGGCGGAAGCTGATCTGCAGGGTCGGGGCGAAGGTCTCGGCGAAGAAGTCGTTGCCCTTGTCGTCGACGACGACGAACGCGGGGAAGTCCTCAACCTCGATCTTCCAGACCGCCTCCATGCCGAGCTCGGGGTACTCCAGCACCTCGACCTTGCGGATGCAGTCCTGGGCCAGCCGGGCCGCCGGGCCGCCGATCGAACCCAGGTAGAAGCCGCCGTGCGTGGCGCACGCGTTGGTGACCTGCTTGGAGCGGTCGCCCTTGGCGAGCATCACCAGCGAGCCGCCCGCGGCCTGGAACTGCTCGACGTAGGAGTCCATGCGGCCGGCCGTTGTCGGGCCGAACGAGCCGGAGGCGTAGCCCTCGGGGGTCTTGGCCGGACCGGCGTAGTAGACCGGGTGGTCCTTCAGGTACTGCGGCATGGGCTCGCCGGCGTCGAGGCGTTCCTTGATCTTGGCGTGCGCGATGTCGCGGGCCACGACCAGCGGGCCGGTCAGGGACACGCGGGTCTTCACCGGCAGCGTGGTGAGGACCTCGCGGATCTCGGCCATGGGGCGGGTGAGGTCGATGCGGACGACCTCGTCGGAGAGGTCCTCGCCCTCGATCTCCGGCAGGAACTGGGCCGGGTCGCGTTCCAGCTGTTCCAGGAACACGCCCTCGGGGGTGATGCGAGCCTTGGCCTGGCGGTCGGCCGAGCACGACACGGCGATGCCGACCGGGCAGGACGCGCCGTGGCGGGGGAGGCGGATGACGCGCACGTCGTGGCAGAAGTACTTGCCGCCGAACTGGGCGCCGATGCCGAAGTTGCGGGTCAGTTCCAGGACCTGCTGTTCGAGGTCGGTGTCGCGGAAGGCGTTGCCCAGGGGCGAGCCCTCGGTCGGCAGGGTGTCGAGGTAGCGGGCCGAGGCGAGCTTCGCGACCTTGAGGTTCTGCTCGGCGGACAGGCCGCCGACGACGACCGCGAGGTGGTACGGCGGGCAGGCCGCGGTGCCGAGGGAGCGGAGCTTCTCGTCGAGGAACGACGCGAGTCGCTTCGGGTTCAGCAGCGCCTTCGTCTCCTGGTAGAGGAACGTCTTGTTCGCGCTGCCGCCGCCCTTGGCCATGAACAGGAACTCGTACACCGGGTCCTGGCCGGGCTTGTGGAACACCTCGATCTGCGCGGGCAGGTTCGTGCCGGTGTTCTTCTCGTCCCAGAACGACACCGGCGCCATCTGCGAGTACCGCAGGTTGAGCTCCTGGTAGGCCTCGAAGACACCGCGGGCCAGGGCCTGCTCGTCGTCGCCGCCGGTCAGCACGGTCTCCGAGCGCTTGCCCATGATGATCGCCGTGCCGGTGTCCTGGCACATCGGCAGCACGCCGCCGGAGGAGATGGCCGCGTTGCGCAGCAGGTCCATCGCCACGAAGCGGTCGTTGCCCGACGCCTCGGGGTCGTCGATGATCTTGCGCAGCTGGGCGAGGTGCGACGGGCGCAGCAGGTGCTGGATGTCGCGGATGGCTTCCTTGGCGAGCAGCGTCAGCGTCTCCGGCGCGATCTCCAGGAACTTGCGGTCGCCGGCCTCGATCAGCTTCACCCCGTCAGAGGTGACGAGGCGGTACTCGGTCTCGGTGTCCTTCGCGAGCGGAAGGACGTCGGTGTACTCGAAAGTGGTGGGCACGGCGTACACAACTCCAACGGTGTGCAGTTCGGATCAGAAAACCGTACCGCCATCAAAGGGACGTATTGGTGTGATCCCCGACCACCGTGCTCAAAACCACGGAAGGCCGGGGCAGCCCCCGGCTGCCCCGACCTTCCTTCGTGTGCGACGACGGGCGTCGCATGGCTTGGTAACGCCCGACCGTGCCGTGAGTTGAGTCACAAGTCAATACTGCCGGTCGGGTGAGATCCGACCGTGACACCGCCTGGCCTAAGAGGCGTATGCGCGCAGCTTGGCGGCACGCTCACCCTGGCGCAGCTTGGACATGACCTCGCGCTCGATCTGGCGCACCCGCTCGCGCGACAGGCCGAAGCGCTTGCCGATCTGGTCGAGCGTGCGCGGCTGGCCGTCCTCCAGGCCGTAGCGCAGCCGGATCACGGCCTGCTCGCGCGGCTCCAGTGTGGCGAGCACGCGGCGCAGGTCGTCCTGCAGCAGGCCGGAGATGACGGCGCTCTCGGCGTCGGTCGCGTCCGAGTCCTCGATGAAGTCACCGAGGGGCGCGTCCTCCTCCGTGCCGACCGGCATGTCCAGCGATACCGGGTCACGGGCGTGGTCGAGCAGGTCGGCGACCTTCTCGACGGAGATGCCGGACTCCTTGGCGAGCTCCTCGTTCGTCGCCTCGCGGCCGAGCGACTGGTGCAGGTCGCGCTTGATCCGCGCGAGCTTGTTCACCTGCTCGACGAGGTGGACGGGGAGGCGGATGGTGCGGCCCTGGTCGGCCATGCCGCGGGTGATGGCCTGGCGGATCCACCACGTGGCGTACGTCGAGAACTTGAAGCCCTTGGTGTAGTCGAACTTCTCCACCGCGCGGATCAGGCCCAGGTTGCCCTCCTGGATCAGGTCCAGCAGCGGCATGCCACGACCGGTGTAGCGCTTCGCGAGCGACACGACGAGGCGCAGGTTGGCCTTCAGCAGGTGGTCCTTGGCACGGCGGCCGTCGCGGACGAGCTCCCCCAGCTCTTCGCGGCGGGTGGGCGTGAGGCGCTTGGCCGTCTCCATGACGTGCTGGGCGAAGATGCCCGCCTCGATGCGCTTGGCGAGGTCGACCTCCTCCTCGGCCGTGAGCAGCGCGGTCTTGCCGATTCCGTTCAGGTAGACTCGAACGAGGTCGGCTGCCGGCCCCTGGGCGTCGAGGTCGGCTTCGAGCGCGGTGTTGTCTCCGACTTCACGGTCGAAGATCCTCGTGACGGTCATGGATCTCCCTCCCCCTGCTGCGGGCGACGCGGTCGCGGGCACGGTGGTCAAGGCGGCGGCGCGGCGCTGCGCCCTGGTGCCGGTTCGCGGCGGGCCCGCTCTGGATCCCATCGCTTGCTGGCTCTCATCCCGGGTAACGAACCCGATTCCGAATTCGTTCCCGACTTCCTGACCTGAAGACGTCGCCGCTGTCACAGCGGTTGCGCGAGTAATCTGAGGATTGGCTGAGAAGCCTTTCCTCAGACCTCCACGAGCACCGTGAACGGACCGTCGTTCACGCTCCGCACCTTCATCTCCGCCCTGAATCGTCCCGTTTCGACCCGGCCGCCCAGCTGGCGGAGCTCCGCGACGACGGCGTTCACCAACGGTTCCGCGTGCTCGGGCCGGGCGGCCGCCGTCCAGGACGGACGGCGGCCCTTGCGCGTGTCCCCGTAGAGGGTGAACTGGCTGACGACCAGCAGGGGAGCACCCGCCGACTCGCAGGACTGCTCGTCGGCGAGGACCCGCAGCCCGTACAGCTTGCGCGCCATCTTGGCGGCGTGAGCGGTCGTGTCGTCGTGGTGGACGCCGAGCAGAACCAGCAATCCGGGCTCGCCGATCGCGCCGACGAGCTCCCCTCCGACTTCGACACTCGCCTCTGTGACGCGCGCCACAACGGCTTTCACGCGGGAATCAACATTCCGTGCCGGATGAGATCACGAACGATCGGCAACGCGGCTTCCGAATCGATTTCTCCATAGGCGAACTCGAGCAACGCGAGCAGGTCCGCCAACGGCAGCGCACCGGTGCACCCTGCGACCAGCTTGGCCGTCGCCTCGTCCACCTCGTGCTGCCAGCCGGGCCCGTCGGTGCGGTGCAGCCGGGCCACGACCTTGCGCCAGCCCTCGTCGCCCGGCGCGGACACCTCCTCCAGCACCACGGTGTCCGCGACCCGGAACGTGCGGCCGAGCAGGTCCGGGTTCGCGCGCAGCCACGCCACGTTGTCCAGCCAGCGCGCCGCCTCCGGGCCCAGCGGGTCGTCGAACGCGTGCCGCAGGTCCTCGCACACGACCTGGGAGTGCATCTCGTCGGTGCGCCGCAGCGTCACGTACCCGAAGCCGACGCCCTGGACGTCGTTCTCCTCGAACCAGTCGAGCCACGCGGCCGCCTTCTGCCGCCCCTCGGGGCTGCGCGGGTCGACGCCCGCGTCCTTGAGCCACGTCCCGACGTACAGCGCCGGCTCCGCGATGTCGCGCTGCACGAACCACGCGTCCACGCCACCGCGCGGCAGCCAGCCGGAGACGCGCTCCTCCCAGTCCTCACCCCTGCGGTGCACCCAGGACGCGAGCAGCTGACCGACGCCGCCCTCGTTGAGGAACGCCGGCAGCTGCCGGATCACCAGCGCCGACGCGTCGTCGCCGCCGAGCCCGGAGTCGCGGTAGACGTAGTCGACCCGCGGCGGACCCACCACGAACGGCGGGTTGCACACGACCTGGTCGAACCGCCGGTTGCGCACCGGGCCGAACCACTCGCCCTGCAACGCCTCCACGTCGAGCCCGTTGATGCGGAACGTGCCCTGTGCGAGCCGTAGCGCGCGCTCGGACAAATCGGTCGCCGTGATGCGTTCGGCGTGCTTGCTGGCGTGCAACGCCTGGACGCCGCAGCCGGTGCCGAGGTCGAGCAACGACCCGACCGGGGTCCGCCTGGTGGCGCGGGCGAGGCTGATCGAGGCGTGGCCGACGCCCAGCACGTGGTCCTCGGGCACGCTGCCGCCGCGCACGTCGGAGTCGAGGTCGGCGATCACCCACCAGTTGTCTTCGTAGGGCCGCACGTCCAGCCCGGCGGTCAGCTCGCTCGTCAGCACCTCGTTGGCGACGAGGTCGTCGATGTCGGTCCCGGCCAGCGCCTTGCGGACGTCCTGCTCGGGTTCGGTGTCGCCGAGCAGGAACAGGCGGATCAGCGTGCCGAGCGTCCCGGCGTCCCTGCTGGCACGGCGGGCGGGTTCCGGCTCGCCCCGGCCGAGCGCGGCGTGGGCCTGCGGGCCGAGCGCGTCGACCACGCCGTCCGCGGTGTAGCCGGCGTTCTCGAAGGCCTCGCGCAAGCGGGCACACAGGTCAACGGAAAGATCAGGGTGCACGGTGCAGATGTTTTCACGGCACGACCGGCCGCACCGACCCGGTGACCGGTGGCCGGCCGCCGAACGGGACCGCGACCTGGGCGACGACCTCAGCGGGCGATCGACAACGCGATCGCCATCGCGAGCCGCTGGTCGGCGTCGTCGAGCGGCAACGGCGTCACCTCCGCCATCTTCTGCATGCGGTACCGCAGCGTGTTGGGGTGCACGTTGAGCTCACGCGCGGCGGCCCGCACGTCGCCCTGGGCCGCGAGCCACGCCTTCAACGTCGCCGCGTAGCTCGTCCCGTACTCGGCGTCGTACCGCAGGATGGCGGACACCGGTCCACGGGTCGGCAGGCGTCCGGCGTCGGCGACGGCCGCGAGCCGGTACAGCAGCACCCGCGCCCACGCGTCGTCGTAGACGACCGGCTCACCGGTGGAGAGCGCGAGGCACTCGTCGGCCTCCTGCCGCGAGGTCGGCAGCTGCGTCGCCTCGGCCGGGCCGCCGATCCCGGCCAGCACGGTGGCCTCCGACGGCAGCTCGCGCACGAGCGAACGCACCCACGCGACGGCGTCGTCGGCGGCGGGGATGACGGTGTAGAGGACGTTGCCGAACAACGCGCTGCGCCCCGGCCGCGACCAGCCGAAGCCCGCGGTCGCGCGCTGGAACGCCAGCACCGCCGCCCCGTGCTCGCCCTCGCCCGCGTGCGCCTGCACCGCGATCACCCGCAGGTCGGCCGACGGCAGGCCGAGGCGGGCGACGTCGGCGGACTCCGGGTGTTCGAGCAGCCGGATCACCAGGTCCGCCTCGGCCTGGCGTTCCAGGTCCGTCGAGGCCCGCGACCGCAGCAGGTGCAACGCGGCCGTGCGCGCGCCGTCGACCAACGCCGCCGTGCGCGCGGCGTCGACCGGTCCGGTGACCTCCACCCACACCGACCCCAGCAGCTCACGCCCGGCGCGCACGGCGGCAACGAGGCGGTTGCCCAGCTGCGGGGTCAGCTTGGGCACGAAGATCGGTTCGTCGGACGAGGCGAGGTGCGTGAAGACGCCGTACTCGTCCAGCGCGCGCCGCGCCTCCTCCGGCACGCGGCGGCCCAGGATGGTCTGCACGCGGACCGGGTCGACGTCCTGCTGCCGGTACGAGTAGGCGAGCACGCGGGACTGCTGGTCCTCGATCGTCACCGGCCCGCCGACGACACCCGCGATGACGTCCGCGAGCCCGAACAGGTCACCGGTGCGGGTGCCGCCGTTGACGAGCGTCTGCGTGACGTTCGCGAGCTGGCTCCACGGCACCGACGGATCGACGAGCAGCACGGCCGCACCGGACTTCCTGGCGGCGACGACGACCCGTTCGTCCAGCGGTGGCCTGCCGTGCAGCACGACCGCCGAGGCCGCGGTCGTGGCCACCAGCCGGGCCGCCGCGGCGACCGACGGCGTGCCCAGCCCGAGCAGGACGTCACCCGCCGCCGCCGGGGTGTTCTCCGCCGGGTCGTGCAGGGCGACCCCGCGCAGCTCGGCGGCACGGCCCCTCGGCGCGCACGCCAGGTGCGTGCCCAGGCTGCCGAGCACGTCCACGAGGCGATCAAGGGCGACCACCCGCGGATGTTAACCGCCGACCGGCTGTCCCGAGGGTCACTCGGACGTGGGAGCATGGAGGACGGAGGTGGTGTCGTGAGCAGTCCCGACCGGAACGACACCCCGGTGTTGATCACCGAGGCGGCCCCGTCCTACGAGGAACAGCACGCCGCCCGTCGCCGCAAGTACGCGATCATGATGAGCCTGCGCTTCCCGTGCCTCATCCTCGCGGCGCTGTTCGCGCAGACGTGGTGGCTGGCGCTGTTCTTCATCGTGCTGTCCGTGCCGTTGCCGTGGATGGCCGTGCTGATCGCGAACGACCGGCCGCCGCGCAAGTCCGAGAAGGTGAACCGCCACCAGGCCGAGCGCCGGGCGATCGCACCGAAGAGCACGACCGTCATCGACGGCTGACCGGGCGCACCGCTAGCGGGGCGGCTGCGCGCCGACCACGCTGACGGCGCGCGATCCCGCGCGCACGCCGCCGAGCAGCGCGTCCCTCTTGCCCGCGCCGGCCAGCCACGCCGCGAGGAACCCCGCGTCGAACGCGTCACCGGCCCCGGTCGAGTCGACGCACTCGGCGCGGTCCGCGGGCACCGAGATGATCTCGTCCGCGTCGACCCACGAGGCACCGTCCGGCCCCGAGGTGACCACGACGGCACCGACGTGCGAGAGCAGGTCCTTCGCCGCGGCCGGGTCGGGGGAGCCGGTCAACGCCGCCAGCTCGTCGGCGTTGGGCAGCAGGACGTCGACGCCGCGCACGTCCTCCATGAACGACGCCGCCGACGTGATCAGCACCGCGGCCTGCGGGTCGACCGACGTCGTCCACCCGGCCGCCCGCGCCGTCCGCAGCGCCGCCAGCCCGGCGGGCCGTGACGAGGCGTCCAGCAGCACGTAACCGGACAGGTGCAGGTGCCCGTCGGAGCCCACCAGCAGGCCGGGGTCGAGGTCGGCGGGGGAGAACCGGGCGTTCGCGCCGCGGTCGGGCAGCATCGAGCGCTGACCGTCCTCGTCGACGAGGACCACGACACAGCACGTCGCGAGCTCCGGGTCGACCGCGAACGCGCAGCGCACGCCCGCCGCCGTCAGCTCGGAGTGCACCTGCCGCCCGGCCGAGTCGGCACCCACGCGCGCCACCAGCACCGGCGACGCACCGCACGCGGCCAGCCACACGGCCGTGTTCGCGCCCGCGCCGCCCGGTTCGATCGTGACCTTGGCGCGCACGTCACCGCCGTGCGCGATCGGGCCGGAGTGGCGGGCGACGACGTCCAGGCCGGCGTCGCCCACGACCACGACCGGCCTCATCGGCACAGCTCCACGGCGACCTCGGCCGCGACCTGGACGTTGCTGACGACGAGCTCCTCGTTCGCGTCGAGGCTCACGCCCTCGCTGGCGGTGTGGAAGTGCTCCAGCAGCACCGGCGTGACGTCCTTGCCGCGCACGTTCCGGTCGACCAGCTTCTGCAGACCTTCGGCGAGCAGCCGGTCGTGCAGGGCGGAGTCCATCTCGAACGCCGCCGGGACCGGGTTGACCAGCAGCATGCCGCGCTCGCCCGCGGCGAACACCGCCGCCGCCTGCTCCGCGTCCTCGACCCGCCACGGCACCCCGAACTCCGACTCGCGGCGGTAGAACGCCGGGAAGCGGTCGGTCCGGTAGCCGACGACCGGCACGGACCTGGTCTCCAGCACCTCCAGCGTCGCGCCCATGTCGAGGATCGACTTCACCCCGGAGCACACGACCAGCACCGGTGTGGTGGCCACGACGTCGAGGTCCGCCGACACGTCCCACGTCTCGCGCGCGCCACGGTGCACGCCGCCGAGCCCGCCGGTGCCGAACACGCGGATCCCGGCCCGGTGGGCGAGCGCGGTCGTGGAGGCCACGGTCGTGGCCCCGCTGCGGCCCAGCGCGCACGCGGCGCCCAGGTCGCGCAGGGACAGCTTCAGCAGGTCCTCGGAGCAGACCCGCTCCAGCTCAGCGGTGGTGAGGCCGATGTGGGGCACACCGTCGAGCACGGCGATGGTGGCCGGTACGGCGCCGGCCTCCCGCACGACGCGCTCCAGGCGTGCGGCGACCGTCAGGTTGCGCGGGGCGGGCAGCCCATGGGACAGGATCGTGCTCTCGAGTGCGACGACCGGCCGGTTCTCGGCCAGTGCGGCGCCAACTTCCTCAGCGATGTGCAGCGGGGTCACGAGGGGGCATCATCCCAGGTACCCTGGGCGCGTGAGCACCCAGACTCTCCCCGAGGTCGACGTACGGCCGGACGAGACCGACCAGTCCTCGGACGACGCCCCGAAGATGTTCCACTACGTGCGCAAGGCGAAGATCGCCGAGAGCGCCGTGATGGGCACCCACGTGGTCGCGCTGTGCGGCGAGGTCTTCCCGGTCACGCGGTCGCCGAAGCCCGGTTCGCCGGTGTGCCCGGACTGCAAGAAGATCTACGAGAACCTGCCCGACGGCGGCGGCGAGGAATAAGCCCCCGCTCTCGGCCACGAGCCCCGGCGCCTGCACCCCGGGCGCCGGGGCTCGCGCGCGTCAAGACCCCGTGCTGCGCTCGTGCTCGTGAGGCGGTCGCCGGACCTGCAACGGCCCGGTGTGCTGCGTGTCCGCGGGGGAGGGCGCGGAGTACCCGGCCTGCTCCCGCCGGGGTTCGGCGGCCTGCTCCCGGATGCGGGACGCGGCGCGTTCCAGCTCCAGGCGGCGCCAGCGGCGGCGCTGGCGGCGGGTCATCTTCGCGGGCCACATGTCCTGGATGGCGCTGTTGAAGTACGCGCCGATGGTGATCGCCAGGCCGATGAAGAACACGAACAGCAGGAACGCGATCGGCGTGGCCAGCGCGCCGTAGGTGTAGCCGGTGGTGGTGATCCACCGGATGTACAGGCGCAGGCCGATCGACGACAGGATGAAGAACGCCATCGCGAGGACCGCGCCGGGCAGCACGCGGTGCCACGGCAGCTTCCGCGGCAGCGCCAGCTTGTAGAGCATCGACAGCGACAGCACGAGCAGCAGCCCGACGCCGGGGTAGTAGAAGCGGCCGACCCACGTGTCGATGTGGGGCTGCCACGACGCCGGGAACAGCTGCGGCAGGATCTCCGGGCCGAGCGCCAGCACCGGCAGGCCGACGACGAGCGCGACGAGGGAGACCAGGTACAGCAGCAGGGCGAACAGGCGCTGCCACAGCTCGTTGCGCACGCCGTACTGGCCGTGCGCAACGGTGATCGCGTCGACGAACGACGACATCGCCGACGACCCGGCCCACAGCGAGATCAGGAAGCCGATGGAGACGATCTCGCCCTTGCCGGTGGTGAGGATCTCGGCGACCGTGGGTTCGATCACGTCGTTGACCACGTCCGCGCTGAAGATCGTCCGGGTGAACCCGATGATCCTCTCCTGGACGGCGCTGACGACCTCGGACCCGAACCAGTCGCCGAGGTAGCCCATCGCGCCCAGCACGCCGAGCAGCAGCGGGGGGAACGACAGCGTCTGCCAGAACGCGGCCTCGGCGGCTTCTGAGAAGATGTTGCCCTGCCACGCCTTCGACAGCGTGCGCGCCAGTAGACGCAGCGGCGTTTTCCGGCCGGGCCTGCGCGTGTCGTTGTCGGTAGGCGAACCCATCGCAAGCTCAAGCATGGTGCATGCCGCCACGTTTCGCGGCATCGGCGGCTGGAACAGGTAGAGTCACGGTGCCCTCGGCAACGGCCTGCCTGAGGGCTTTACCATGTCCTACCTGCGCAAACGAGGAGAAACACGTCTGTGACAGCGACAGCGACAGCAGCAATGCGACCGCTGCGGGCATGGCAACGCCGCGCGCTGACCAAGTACCTGGCGGCCAGACCCCAGGACTTCCTCGCCGTCGCCACGCCCGGTGCCGGCAAGACGACCTTCGGCCTGCGAGTGGCGGCCGAACTGCTGGCCGACCGCACGATCGAGGCCGTCACGATCGTCACGCCCACCGAGCACCTCAAGCACCAGTGGGCGAAGGCCGCGGCGGAGCAGGGCATCGCGATCGACTCGAACTTCCGCAACACCAACGCGATCACCTCCCGCGACTACCACGGTGTGGCGGTCACGTACGCCCAGGTCGCCGCGCACCCGTCGCTGCACCGGGTGCGCACCGAGAACCGCAAGACGCTCGTGCTGCTCGACGAGATCCACCACGGCGGTGACGCCAAGTCGTGGGGCGAGGCGATCCGCGAGGCGTTCACGCCCGCGGTCCGCCGCCTGTGCCTGACCGGCACGCCGTTCCGCTCCGACGACTCGCCGATCCCGTTCGTGCAGTACGAGGAGGGACCGGGCGGTTTCAAGACCTCGAAGGCCGACCACACCTACGGCTACTCCGACGCCCTGCGCGACGGCGTGGTGCGGCCCGTGCTCTTCATGGCGTACTCGGGTGAGGCGTCGTGGCGGACCAGCGCGGGCGAGGAGTTCACCGCACGCCTGGGCGAGCCGCTCACGCAGGAGCAGACCGCACGGGCCTGGCGCACCGCGCTCGACCCGGCCGGCGACTGGGTGGCCTCCGTGCTGCGCGCCGCCGACCAGCGCCTGACCCAGAAGCGCGAGAACGGCATCCCCGACGCGGGCGGCCTGGTGATCGCGACCGACCAGGAGACCGCGAAGGCCTACGCGCAGGTGCTCCAGCGCGTGACCGGCCACACCGCGACGGTGGTCCTCTCGGACGACCCCAAGGCCTCCGGCAGGATCGCCGAGTTCGCCGCGACGACCGAACGCTGGATGATCGCCGTCCGCATGGTGTCCGAGGGCGTCGACGTCCCCCGCCTCGCGGTCGGCGTGTACGCCACGTCGTCGTCGACCCCGCTGTTCTTCGCCCAGGCCGTCGGCCGCTTCGTGCGTGCCCGCAAGCCCGGCGAGACCGCCTCGGTGTTCCTGCCCTCGGTGCCGGTGCTGCTGCAGCTCGCGGCCGAGCTGGAAGCCCAGCGCGACCACGTCCTGGGCAAGCCGCACCGGGAGAAGGACGGCTGGGACGACGAGCTGCTGGCCGCCGCGAACCAGACCAAGGACGAGCCCGGCGAGGAGGAACGCGCCTTCACCGCGCTGGGCACCACCGCCGAGCTCGACCAGGTCATCTACGACGGCTCCTCGTTCGGCACGGCGGCGTTCGCCGGCTCGGAGGAGGAGCAGGAGTACCTCGGCCTGCCCGGGCTGCTCGAACCCGACCAGGTGCGCACCCTGCTGCTGCAACGCCAGGAGGAGCAGCTCGCCTCGGCGGCCCGCCGTCCCAAGGCGGAGGCCCCGGTGCGGGAGGTGCGGACGGCCAGCGTGCAGGAACGGCTCGCCTCACTGCGCAAGGAGCTCAACACCCTCGTCGCGATGCACCACCACCGCACGAAGAAGCCGCACGGCAAGATTCACAACCAGCTGCGCGAGTACTGCGGTGGCCCGGTGACGGCGATGGCGAGCATCGAGCAGCTGGAGGAACGCATCGCGACCCTCCGCTCCTGGTGACGCCTCGGGCATCGGCTCAGCCGCGGACGACGGCGACGGCGAGGGTGCGGTGCCGGGTGGTGAAGCCGCCGCCCATGGCGTCCACGGCCGTGCCGACGCTGTCGACGACGACGTCGACGGCGTCGGGCGGCAACGCCGTGAGCGAGCCCGTGGTGCGCATGAAGTCGAGGTAGCCGGCCGTCGTGTAGGTGTGCTCCCAGTCGGCGGCCCACCGGTCCGGCCCGGTGAACGCGCCGGTGGCCAGCAACGCCTCGGCGGTCCGCGCGCAGCCCGCCTCGTAGCTCGCCACGGCCTGGGCCGGCGAGGCGGGCAGCTGGAACGGCGCGTCGGGCGCCACGCGCCGGAAGGCGTCGGCGAACGCCTGGGAAACCGGGTCCGGCACGGCGAACACGTGCCACAGCGCGACGAACAGCCCTCCGGGGCGCAGGACGAGCGCGGCTCGCCGCGGGCCGGTCGCCGCGTCGACCCAGTGCCAGGACTGGGCGGCGACGAGGGTGTCGAACGTGCGCCCGGCCGGGTCCCACGTCTCGAACGCGCTCGTCTCGACGGTCACGCCGGTGTGGCGGGCGAACGCGGCCATGCGGTCGTCGGGTTCGACGCCGAGCACCGTGCGGCCCGCGGCTTGGAGCTGCCGCGCGGCGATGCCGGTGCCGCAGCCGACGTCGAGGACGTCCGGGCCGGGGCTGGCGTGCACGATCCGGTCGACCAGCTCGGCGGGGTAGGGCGGACGGGCGCGGTCGTACCGTTCGGCTTCGGAACCGAAGCTCTGGGACCAACTGGCTAAAGTGGGCATATGCCCACCATAGTGGGCGCTCGCCCACTTGTGCACCGAGTGAAGAGTGGAGACGCGAACCGTGCCGACCGGGGTGCATCTGCGTGATGTGCGCGAGCAGTTGTTCGACGCCGCCGAGCGAGTGCTGCGGGAGGGTGGGCCGAGCGCGCTGACCAGCCGTGCGGTCACCGAGGCGGCCGGGGTCGCCAAGGGGGTGCTGCACCGGCACTTCGCCGACTTCGACGCGTTCCTGGCCGAGTTCGTGCTGGACCGCGCGACGCGGACGGAGGCGCGGCTCAGCGAGCTGACCGCGGGGGAGGGCGAGGTCGTCGGCAACCTGGCGGACGCGATCGCCGCCGTCTTCACCTCGGTCGCCGTCTCGGTCGTCGCGCTCATCAGCTTCCGCGACGACCTGCGCGCCCGGCTGCGCGAGACCTGGCCGGCCGGGGTCCCGGTGCTCACCGAGGCCGTCGAGCTGATCGCCGTCTACCTCGCGGGGGAGCAGCGGTGCGGCCGCATCAGTGACGGCGTCGACGTCGACGGGCTGGCGCCGATGCTCATCGGGAGCGCCCACCTGCTGTTCGCCGACCGGCAGGTCCGCCCGGACGCGGAGGCCGTCCGGCGGATGGTCCGTCAGGTCGTCGGTTCGTCGATCCGTAACTGATATCCGATATATCAGAACCTGTTGCAGTAGCGCTCTGGTAGCGCTCTCACAACGCTCGGTAGCTAAATGAAGATGGAGTTACCGCATCGTGACGACTTAATCGATGCAGTGTGGTTCCGGTCACGCACATCTCGGGCATACGTTGTGCGCCACAACATTCTCTGTGACACAGCGCAGTGAAAGGGATGGCGGATGCGCAGCAAGAGCCTCGCTTCCATCGCCGTTGCCGCGGGCCTCGCCCTGGCGGTTTCGGCATGTGGTGCCAACACGTCCTCCGGCACCGGAGGAAGCTCCAACACGAACTCTGGCAGCACCGGGGGCGCAAAGGTCGGCGTGATCCTGCCTGAGACCGCGTCCTCCGCTCGCTGGGAGGGCTTCGACAAGCCGCTGCTCGAGAAGGCGCTGAAGGCGGAGGGGCTCGACCCCGACATCCAGAACGCGCAGGGCGACGTCCAGAAGTTCAGCACCCTGGCCGACGGCATGATCAACGCCGGCGTCAAGGTCCTGATCATCGCCACGCCCAACAGCGAGGTCGGCGCCTCGGTCGCCAAGAAGGCGCAGGCGCAGGGCATCCAGGTCATCGACTACGACCGCCTGAACCTCGGTGGCTCCTCGTCCTACTACGTGTCGTTCGACAACGTGAAGGTCGGCGAGCTGCAGGGCCAGGGCATGGCCGACGCGCTCAAGAACTCCCCGCAGGGCGCCAACGTCATCGAGATCGAGGGCGCGCCGACGGACAACAACGCCACCCTCTTCGCGGACGGCCAGAAGAAGGTCCTCAAGCCGCTGTACGACTCGGGCAAGCTCAAGCTCGTCCAGTCCCAGCCGATCGACAACTGGGACAACCAGAAGGGTGGTCAGGTCTTCGAGCAGATCCTGACCAGCAACAGCGGCAAGGTCGACGGCGTCGTCGCCGCGAACGACGGTCTCGCCGGCGCGGTCATCACGATCCTCAAGAAGGTCGGCCTGAACGGCAAGGTGCCGGTCACCGGTCAGGACGCCACCCCGGACGGCCTGCAGGCCGTGCTCCGCGGTGACCAGTACATGACGGTCTTCAAGCCGATCAACGAAGAGGCCCAGGCCGCCGCCAAGCTGGCCGCCGCGCTCGCGAAGGGTGACACCGCCGGTGCGGACGCCCTCGCGAACAAGAAGGAGAAGGACCCGAAGGGCAACCGCGACGTCAAGTCCGTGCTGCTCACGCCGCAGCTGATCACCAAGGACAAGGTGAAGGCGGTCGTGGACGCCGGCTTCGTCAAGGCCTCGGAGATCTGCGTGGCCGACACCCAGGCCGCCTGCACCGAGCTCGGCATCAAGTAGGACCGCTTGCGCCAGGCGGGGTGCGGCACCTGCGCA
This sequence comes from Nocardia sp. NRRL S-836, assembly GCF_001279525.1. GTDB lineage: Bacteria > Actinomycetota > Actinomycetes > Mycobacteriales > Pseudonocardiaceae > Lentzea. The sequence continues at coordinate 168,830 of NZ_LGDY01000138.1, forward strand.
CCCCGCCTCGGCGCGTGGTAACCACGGAGGAAACCCCAGTGAGCGAGCCGATTCTCGAGCTGCGCGGCATCAACAAGAGCTTCGGTCCCGTGCACGTCCTGCACGACATCGACCTCGTCGTGAACCCCGGCGAGGTCACCGCCCTCGTCGGCGACAACGGCGCGGGCAAGTCGACGCTGGTCAAGTGCATCGCGGGCATCCACCCGACCGACTCGGGTGAGGTCCTTTTCAACGGCGAGCCGGTGCACATCAAGGGCCCGCGCGACGCCGCCGAGCTCGGGATCGAGGTCGTCTACCAGGACCTCGCGCTGGCCGACAACCTCGACATCGTCCAGAACATGTTCCTCGGCCGTGAGCGCACCAAGGGCGGTCTGCTCGACGAGACCGACATGGAGCAGGCGGCGCGCAAGACGCTCGCCTCGCTGTCGGTGCGCACGGTCAAGTCGGTGCGCACCCAGGTCTCGTCGCTGTCCGGTGGCCAGCGCCAGACCGTGGCGATCGCCAAGGCCGTGCTGTGGAACAGCAAGGTCGTGCTGCTCGACGAGCCCACCGCCGCACTCGGCGTCGCGCAGACGCGCCAGGTGCTCGACCTGGTCCGCCGGCTCGCCGAGCAGGGCCTGGGCGTCGTCCTGATCAGTCACAACATGAACGACGTCTTCGAGGTCGCCGACCGCATCGCGTGCCTCTACCTCGGACGCATGGCCGCTGTCGTGGGGTCGAAGGACGTCACGCACGGCCAGGTGGTCGAGCTGATCACCGCCGGGCGTTCCGGCGACCTGGGCATCGCCCGCCCCGAGGCGGCGACGATCTGATGAGTTCCGAAGAGGCGAGCATGACCGACACCACCGAAACGACCGAGCAGGAGACCCCGCCGCAGGGCGCCATCTCCGACTTCGGCATCGACACGACCTCCCAGTCCACCGGCGAGGCGGTACGCGACTACTGGGCCAGGGTCCGCGGCGGCGAGCTCGGCTCGCTGCCCGCGCTGCTCGGGCTCGTCGTCCTGCTCGTCGTGTTCAGCTCGTTGTCGCCCACGTTCTTCACCCTGGGCAACCTCGCCAACCTGCTCCAGCAGGGCGCCAGCATCACGATCATCGCGATGGGCCTGGTGTTCGTCCTGCTGCTCGGCGAGATCGACCTGTCCGCCGGTACCGCGTCCGGTGTGACGGCCGCGGTGATGGCGCTGCACCTGATCCACAACGGCAACCTGCTCGGCGGCATGGGCGACACGGTGTTCTACGTGTTCTGCGGCCTGCTGGTGATCGCGATCGTGCTCTCCGCCGTCATGAAGATCTGGGCCGGTGCGGCGCTGTCCGCCGTCGCGCTCGTGATCGCCGCGGTCGGCATCCCCGCGAACGCCTGGCTGGAGATGCTGCTCGCGGTCTGCGTCGGCGCGGCCATCGGCTGCATCACCGGCTTCCTGGTCGCGAAGGTCGGCATCCCGTCGTTCGTCGTGACCCTGGCGCTGTTCCTCGTCTGGGGCGGTGTCGTGCTGCAGCTCATCGGCCAGGGCGGCACGCTCGGCCTGCGCGACGACACGATCTTCAACGTCGCCAACGGCAACCTGAACTTCGTCGGCTCGTGGGCGTTGTTCGTCATCGCCGTCGGCGGCTACGCGGCGGTCGTGCTCACCCGGCACTTCTCCCGGCTGCGCAGGGGACTCGTGGCCCAGCCGACCACGCTGGTGCTGGCCAAGATCGGTGCCCTCGCGGTGCTGGCCGCCGTCATCACCTACGCGCTGTCGCTCAACCGGGCGCCGAGCAACCTCGTGGTGATCGAGGGCGTGCCGTACGTGGTGCCGCTGGTGCTCGTGCTGCTGGTCATCGGCACGTTCGTGCTCGACCGCACCTCCTACGGCCGCCACGTCTACGCCGTCGGTGGCAACAAGGAGGCCGCGCGCCGCGCCGGTATCAACGTCGAGCGGATCCGGATGAGCGTCTTCGTGATCGCCTCCTCCGCCGCCGCGATCGGCGCGATCGTGTACTCGTCGAAGGTCGGCTCGGTCGACCCGAACGCCGGTGCCGGCAACACGCTGCTGCTGTCGGTCGGTGCGGCCGTCATCGGTGGCACGTCGCTGTTCGGCGGCAAGGGCCGGCTGCGCGACGCGGTGATCGGTGGCGCGGTGCTCGCGATCATCCAGAACGGCATGGGCCTGCTCAAGCAGCCCGCCGCCGTCGTGTTCATCGTGACCGGCCTGGTCCTGCTGCTCGCCGCGAGCGTCGACGCGTTGTCCCGCCGCCGGGCGGCCACCGCGGCTCGATGACGCGGTGACGGGACCCACGTCCGGCACTCGTCCCGACGAGATCCGCAGGCACAACAGGACGGCGCTGCTGCGCCGCCTGCACATCGACGGTCCGTCCACCAGGGCGTCGCTCGCGGCTGAGCTCGGGCTCAACCGCAGCACGATCAAGGCCCTGGTGGACGGTCTCGCCGAAGCCGGTGTGGTCGCCGAACGCGTGCCCGCTCTGCGCAGCGGAGCGGGCCGCCCATCGCTGCTGGTCCTGCCCCAGCCGCAGGCCGCGGTCGTCATCGCGATCGACGTGCGGGTGGAGCACGTGGCGATGGGGTTCGTCGGCCTCGGCGGGGAGATCCTCGGGCGGGACAGCTGGAACCTGCACCGGACGCGTGATCCGGGTGAGGTCATCACGCACATCGTCGACTCGGCGCGCCTCATGGCCGACGACCTCGACGCCACCGCGGTCGGGGTGGGCGTGTCGGTGCCCGGCGTCGTCCGCCGCGCCGACGGGCACGTGCACGAGGCGCCGAACCTGCACTGGACCGACGTGGCACTCGGCAAGCGCCTGGAGGCGGTGCTGAAGCTGCCCGTCCAGGTCGGCAACGACGCGGAGCTCGGCGCGCTCGCGGAACACGTGCGCGGCGCGGCACAGCAGTCGTCGGACATGGTGTACATCTCCGCCGACGTCGGTGTCGGCGGCGGCGTGATCCTGTCCGGGCAGCCCCTGCGCGGCAGCGGCGGCTACGTCGGCGAGCTCGGCCACATGGTGGTCAACCCGCGCGGGCGGCGGTGCTACTGCGGCTGTGACGGCTGCTGGGAGACCGAGGTCGGCGAACCGGCGCTGTGCCGGGCGCTGGGCCTGCCCGACGACGCCCCGCGCGGCGCCGTCGTCGCGGCACTGCGGGCGCTCGACGCGCCGGAGCAGCTCGACGAGTTCGCCGGCTGGCTGGCGCTGGGGCTCGCGAACATCGTCAACGTCCTCGGCCCGGAACTGGTCGTGCTCGGCGACCTCTACACGGCGCTGCCCCCGTCGGTGGTCGACGCGGTGAGCTCCGCCGTGCAGCGGCGCAGCCTCGTCTCACGGGCGGTCGGCGGGACCCAGGTCGTCACGTCGCCGTTGGGCAGGGACGCCAAGCTGGTCGGTGCCGCGGAGCTCGCGTTCGAACCGGTGCTGGACAACCTGTAGCACCCGGAAAAGCGAAGGGGGCGGAGATCCCAGGAGGATCTCCGCCCCAAGCGGCTAGGTGGGGTGGAAGTCAGCCCTGCTGAATCTCAGCAGCGAGTTCGCGCAATTTCTCACTGTGCGCCCGGGCGTGGTGCCCGCAGAACAGCAACTCGCCCCCGGACGGGAGCAAAGCGCGAACCTGGGCAGCAGCCCCGCAGCGGTCGCAGCGGTCGGCAGCGGTCAACTCGGGGCGGGTGAGTGCTGCAGTCATGATGAATCTCCCTCCGTCCCAGCATCGGAACGAAGTGTCCCGGTGCCCTCTTACCAAGCTGCGACCACTGCGCCCCTGGATTGGTGCGCGGTGCTCGCTGGCTCCACTCTGACAGACGTTCTGGCGTTAGTCAGTGTTCCCGTGTGCGTGGCGACTCGCGTCACTCCGGGATTTACCCGCTTGTCGCAGGCTCACACATGAGTTCGCCACCGGTTCACCGGCTTGACAGGTACCGGGAGCAACCGAAAACGTGCTGGTGGGGCAGTGCCTTCGGGCCATTCGGTCGGTTGCGTGCAGCCGGGAGTGTGATATCGGTTGCTCTTGTCCGCCCGCAGCGAACAGGTCACGAACGTCCCACGATTCGGACGCGCGACCGTGATCAAAACGCCTCGCGCACGCCGTGTCAGCTCGCGAGCGCGGCACTGATCGCCCGTGCCGCATGCCCCACCGCCTCCCGCACGGCGGTGGCGCTGCGGCCGTTGTCGAGCACCGCCGACACCGTTCCGACGACGGCACTGGTCGGCGTCCGCACCGGCGCGCTGACGAACACCATGCCCGCCGGCACCGTGGCGCCCGGCCGCAGCCGCGTCACGTCCTCGGCCCGCACGATGCTCGCCGCGGCCACCAGCACCCGGTCCCGCCGCGGCACGGCGAGGATCGCCGACGTCCTGATCGTCGCCGACAACGCCCGCAACGGCTGCCGCGCCACCCGCAGGATCCCCGGCACCGGCTCCCACGCCTGGCCCAGCCGGAACATCTGTGCGCCGACCCGGTAGCGGCCGCGCACGTTCTCGACCGCGCCCAGCGCCTCCATCTGCTCCAGCAGGCGGTGCACCGTCGTCTTCGGCATCGCACACCGGTCGGCGAGCTGCGTGAGTCCCAGCTCGCCCTCGTCCACGAGCTTGTCCAGCAGCGTGAACGCCCCTTCGAGGACAGACCTTCCCATCGTTGTTCCCCCTCGTTCCGGTCTCCGGAACCGCCCCTGTGCACCCCAGCGGCACAGCCACACACTGATGGTGTCGCCTGTGCGCCGGAAGCACATGAGTACCGGGGTACTCAACTTTCGCGCGCGCTGCTCGGCGCGTGCGCAAAAAAGGAGGCCCCACACCGAACCGGTGCGGGGCCTCCTGCGTATGACCGGGTAAGACCTAGTCGAGGTAGTCGCGCAGGACCTGCGAGCGCGACGGGTGACGCAGCTTCGACATCGTCTTGGATTCGATCTGCCGGATGCGCTCGCGCGTCACGCCGTAGACCTGGCCGATCTCGTCGAGCGTGCGCGGCTGGCCGTCGGTGAGGCCGAAGCGCAACCGGACGACGCCCGCCTCGCGCTCGGACAGCGTCGCGAGCACGGACTGCAGCTGGTCCTGCAGCAACGTGAACGAGACGGCGTCGACCGCGACGACGGCCTCGGAGTCCTCGATGAAGTCACCGAGCTGGCTGTCGCCCTCGTCACCGATGGTCTGGTCCAGCGAGATGGGCTCACGCGCGTACTGCTGGATCTCCAGCACCTTCTCCGGCGTGATGTCCATTTCCTTGGCGAGCTCTTCTGGCGTGGGCTCGCGGCCCAGGTCCTGCAGCAGCTCGCGCTGGATGCGACCCAGCTTGTTGATGACCTCGACCATGTGCACCGGGATGCGGATGGTGCGGGCCTGGTCGGCCATCGCGCGGGTGATCGCCTGCCGGATCCACCAGGTGGCGTACGTGGAGAACTTGTAGCCCTTGGTGTAGTCGAACTTCTCGACAGCGCGGATCAGACCCAGGTTGCCCTCCTGGATCAGGTCCAGGAACGCCATGCCGCGGCCGGTGTAGCGCTTGGCCAGCGACACGACGAGGCGCAGGTTCGCCTCGAGCAGGTGGTTCTTGGCGCGCTCGCCGTCGCGGACGATCCAGCGCAGGTCGCGGCGCAGCTGCGGGGTGAGCTTCTCGGCTTCTTCCTCGGAGCGGCGCACGCGCTCGGCGGCGTAGAGACCGGCCTCGATGCGCTTGGCCAGCTCGACCTCCTCCTCGGCGTTGAGGAGGGCGACCTTGCCGATCTGCTTGAGGTAGGCGCGGACGGAGTCGGCCGACGCGGTGAGCTCCGCGTCCTTGCGCGCCTGGCGCAGGGCCTCGGACTCCTCCTCGTCCCAGACGAAGTCACCCTCGTTCTTGGGGTCCTCCGCCTCCTCCGGCTCGTCCACGACCGGCTCGTCGACCAGCTCGACGTCCTCCAGGTCACCCTCACCGGGTGCGCCTTCGAGGTCCTCCGGCTCGTCGCCCTCGCCGGCCTTCTTGGTCGCACCCTTGGCGGGAGCGTCCTTGGCACCGGCCTTGCGCGGAGCGCGGGTCGTCTTGGCGCCGGCGGCCTTGGCTGCGGCGGGCTTCTTGGCTGCCGCAGCGGTCGTCTTGCGCTTCGTCGTCTCCTCGGCCTCGCCGGCCGCGGTCGACTTGGTGGTCTTGGCGGCGCTCGCGGCGGAGCTGGAGCGTCGGGTTGCGGTTTCTGCGGCTGCCACGTACGCCCTTTCGCGACGGTCGTTCAAGGCTGACCAGAGGGCGCGAAACCTCGGTCGCCAGAGTTCAGGGGATCTCCCCGCCGATCTTGATTGGCGGGTGTGCGTTCCATTGTAACGACGTCCGTGACGCGGTGTTGCGCCCCGAGCCTTTTCGAGGCGCCCCCACCTGCGTTCTCGCAGCTAGAACCAGTCGAGAGAGACGGACACGTTTCGGTGTCGGTTACCCGTTACGGCCGGATTCCGTGCGCGGCCGCCCACGCGGCGCCGACGATGCCCGCGTCGTTCTTCAGCGCCGCCGCGACCACCTCGGTGCGGACCTTGAGCAACGGCAACCACTTGTGCGCCTTCTTGCTCACGCCACCGCCCGCGATGACGAGGTCGGGCCAGATGAGGTCCTCCAGCACGTTGACGTACCGGGAGACCCGCGGCGCCCACTCCTCCCAGGACAGGCCCTTGTCCTCCTTCACCGACGCCGCCGCACGCGACTCCGCGTCGTGGCCGTCGACCTGGAGGTGGCCGAACTCCGTGTTCGGCACGAGCTTGCCGTCGAGGAACACGGCACTGCCGATGCCGGTGCCGAACGTCAGCAGCACGACGGTCCCGGCCTTGCCGACCCCGGCGCCGAACGACATCTCCGCGAGGCCGGCGGCGTCCGCGTCGTTCATGACGACGACGTCCTCCGGCCTGCGCTTGAGGCGCTCGGCGAACAACGCGCCCGCGTCGCAGTTGATCCAGCCCTTGTCCACGTTCGCGGCACTGAGGGCGACGCCGTGCTTGACGACGCACGGCAGCGTCACGCCGACCGGCCCGTCCCACTGGAACTTCTCGACGATCTCGGCGACGACGTCCGCCACCGCGTCGGGGGTCGAGGGCTGGGGCGTGGGGATCCGCATGCGCTCGCCGTCCAGTGCGCCGGCCTCGAGATCGACCAGTCCGCCCTTGATGCCGGAGCCGCCGATGTCCACACCGAACCCGCGGGTGATGCCCATCCCCGTGGTCCTTCCTACTCGATTCAGTAAACGTGGTTCGCAGACATTAGCCTGACGTTGTCCGATAGTCCCGTGCTAGTGACGCAGGAGGGAACCGGTCGTGATGGATCCCCGGCCGCTCGTCGACATCGCCGCGGCCATTGGACGGGAGGCGGGCGCTCTCGTTCAGCGCATGCGCGCCTCCGCGGTCGTGTCGTTCGACACCAAGAGCACCTCCACCGACGTCGTGACGGCCGCCGACCGCGCCTCGGAACAACTCGTTCGGACGCGTCTGTCCGAGTCCCGGCCCGGTGAACCGGTGCTCGGCGAGGAGGAGGGCGGCTCGGTCCTGCCCGGCCTGACCTGGGTCGTCGACCCGATCGACGGCACCGTGAACTACCTCTACGGCATCCCCTGGTACTCGGTGTCGATCGCCGCGCAGCTCGACGGCGAGTCGATCGCGGGAGCGGTCTTCGAACCCGCGACCGGCCGGATGTGGACCGCGGCACGCGGGCACGGCGCGTTCCTGGACGGCTCGCCGCTGCGGGTGTCGGCGGCCACGGACCTGTCGCTGTCCCTGCTCGGCTACGGCTTCGCCTACCGCCCGGAACGCCGTCAGCGGCAGGCGGAGGCCTGGGCCGCCATGTCCACGCGGGTGCGTGACATGCGTCGCGCCGGTGCCGCGTCGCTCGACCTGTGCTCGGTGGCCGCCGGTCGCCTCGACGCCTACGCCGAGCACGAGCTGGGTCGCTGGGACTGGGCCGCGGGCGCGCTGATCGCCGCCGAGGCGGGTGCGGTGGTGCGGCTGCCGGGGACGGCGCCGGAGCTGGGGCAGGAAGCGACGTTCGCGGCCGCGCCCGGTGTCGCCGACGCCATGTACGCGGCACTGGCCGAGTCCGGTTTCGGCAAGGTCTGAGGCACGGTGACGGTGCGGTACTGCTGCGCGGGTTGACTGGGTCAACATCAGGGTTGACTCAGTCACCGTGCTGCGTGCGCCGGCACGTCCTGCCAGAGGACGTGCTCACCCACCCGTCGACGGCCACGAGCGCGAGGGAGCGGCGCCCGGCCGGTCACGGGGCGGAAAGCCTCAGCAGGTCACTTCGCGCGCGGCGGCCACGTTGTCGGCGTTCAGCGTCGGCGGGTTCGGCTCGGCGACCTGGCCGCCCTGCTGCTCGGGCTGCTGCTCGGCCCACTCCTTGAGCTGGTCGAGGACCTTGCGCGCGGCGCTGTTCGGCTTGACCTCGTCGAACTTCTTGCCCACCGACACGTCGACCGTCGCGTCCTGCCGGTCGTCGCGCACCAGCTCCAGGCACGGTTCGACCAGGGACAGCGTCCGCGCCGCCTGCGCGCCCGGCGCGCCGAAGCGGATCTGGCCGCGGCAGTTCATGTCGCCGGCCGGGTAGAGCGGGTCGTTGCCCGGTTCCCCCGCCTGCTTCATGCCGAGATCGGCGAGCATCACCGCGACGGCCTTCGCGTGGTTGCGCTGCGTCGAGGCGTTCACCACCCGGAAGTTCACGTCACCGACCGGAACCGGGTTCGTGCGGTCGAGCGCGTTGTGTTCCAGCACCGTGCCCAGCGCGGGCGGGGGTGCCGCCGGCGGGGCGGCCGCGGCGGCGGCCGGGTCGACCGTCGTCGTGTGGCCGGGCGCGTTGCACTTGATGGCCGCGTCCACGTCACCGGCGGTGCCGAGCACCTTCACCCACACGAAGACGGAGCTGACCAGCAGCACCGTGAACAGGACGAGTGCGGGTATCGGACGGCGCCGCTTGTACGGCGTCAAGCTTCCCGATGCGGGTCCCACGTCCGAAGCCCTCCCCGTGTTCCAACCCTGTGATGAGCGTAGGCCTTGCCCGGCTGACGCGCGCCGCGGCGCACGTGACCCAGTGCACCGGCCCGATCGCTCTCAGTCAGGACGGTACCGGCACGGAGCGAGGTTGCACGCCGAGCCGAAGGTGCTCCCGCACAGCCTATCGGTCCAGCGTAGAAAGGTTGTGTCACCCGTCCGGTCGGTAAGGGGTAACCCGATGCCGGGGCACTCCGACAATGAGCTACCCTCTGCGCGCTCCGCACACATGTGGATCAAGCCAACGGTCACGCCGAGGGGGTTGGCTTGCCACCGGGTGAGAGAGACCTACGTCACCTTGACGTGGGGCACAAAAGAGGGCGCTGGAGCGTTAACCAGCGACACGAACAGTCTCCGTAGACCGCAGGGGTGAAGAAGATGGCGACCGACTACGACGCGCCGCGTCGCAGCGAGGCGGACGAACTCGCTGAGGACTCCCTCGAGGAGTTGAAGGCCCGGCGGAACGAGACGCAGTCCGGCGTCGTCGACGTCGACGAGGACGCGAGTGCGGAGAACTTCGAGCTCCCGGGCGCCGACCTGTCCGGCGAGGAGCTCACGTTCAAGGTGCTGCCCAAGCAGGCCGACGAGTTCACCTGCTCGAAGTGCTTCCTGGTGCACCACCGCAGCAGGCTTGCCGAGGACAACAACGGCGTGTACATCTGCCGCGACTGTGCCTGAGCCACGCGGCTGACGGACAGTCCGGAAGCCGCCGGTGACGAACTGGGCGCTCACCCGCACGGGTGGCGCCCAGTTGTGTCTTCACCGCACCGCTGAACTTCAGCCTTTCAGGGCAGCGGCGAGCCGCTCGGGGTGCCGGGTGCTCACCAGCCAGTAGGGCGTCGGGTCCTCGGGGTCCGTCACCCGCACGCGCACCATGTGCTTGACCCAGCCGCGGTGCAGCACGAACGCCGCCGGGTCGAGCTCACGGCCCATGGCGGCACGCCGCCCGTCCGGCCCGATGACCTCGACCTCGCCCAGCAGCGACAACGGGATGTGCGCCTCGCCCACCCGCAGCTCACCGCCGGACACCTCGACCTTCGTCGAGCCCATGCGCACGATCAGGACGAGCGTCAGCGGCAGCAGGACGGCGTACGGCAGCCAGGACCGCACACCGGGGAAACCCATGTGCACCTCGGCGGCCAGCAGGACGGCGGCCAGCAGCGGCAGCGGCCAGAACCACCACGTCACGTACAGGCGCTCGCGGTGGGTCGTAGTGGCGGTCACGGCAGTCTCACTCACGTCGTCAGGGTAATCTCGGCCGCCGTGTCCAGCGTCGAGGTGTTGCTGACCCGGCTCGATCCGGGGGTTCCCGTGCCCGCCTACGCCCGTCCCGGCGACGCGGGCGCCGATCTGGTCACCACGTCGGACGTGGTCATTCCACCAGGCGAGCGCGCGGTGGTCGGCACCGGTGTCGCGATCGCGCTCCCCGCGGGGTTCGCCGGTTTCGTGCACCCCCGTTCCGGCCTCGCCGCGCGGGTGGGGTTGAGCGTGGTCAACACGCCGGGGACGATCGACTCCGGCTACCGCGGTGAGATCCGCGTTTGCCTCGTGAACCATGATCTGCGTGAGCCGATCGCGCTCTCGCGCGGCGACCGGATCGCCCAGCTCGTCGTCCAACGCGTCGAGCACGCGGTGTTCCGCGAGGTCACCGCGCTGCCGGAGACGGAACGCGGCGCGGGCGGCTACGGCTCGACCGGCGGGCACGTGGTGCTCGCCAGCACAGCACTCACAGAGACCGAGGGGTAAGGGATGTTCGGAAGGCGCCGCAAGCGCGGTCGTCACTCCGCGGGCGGGGTCGACGCCGGCCTGGAGAACGACGAGTTCCTCGACGACGCGGAAGGCCCGTGGGACTCGACGGTCGCGCCGAAGGACGACGTCCAGCGGCTCGACCTGGGTTCGGTGCTGCTGCCGATGCCGGACGAGGCCCAGCTGCAGGTCGAGATGGACCAGCAGACCGGTGCCGTGCGCGCGGTGCACATCCTCACTCCCGTCGGCCAGCTGACCGTGAGCGCGTTCGCCGCGCCGAAGTCCGGCGGCCTGTGGAAGGAGGTCGGCGCCGAGCTGATCGTCGGCCTCAAGGAGGACGGCGCCCGCATCAACCGCGAGAACGGCGAGTGGGGCGAGGAGATCACCGCGCGCAACCAGGGCGTGCAGATCCTCTTCGTCGGCATCGACGGCCCGCGCTGGATGCTGCGCGGCGTCGCGGCCGGCCCCGAGGAGCACTTCGCGCAGAACGCCGAGGCGTTGCGCGAGATGATCCGCGGCACCGTGGTCGTGCGCGGTGAGCAGCCGATGCCGCCCCGCACCCCGCTGCCCGTCGAGCTGCCGGAGGCGATCGCCCGGCAGATCCAGCAGGGCTAGTACCGCCACACCGCTAGCGCGCCTTCGCTTCCTGCCACGCCTGCACCGCACGCCCCAGCGCGTGCGGGTAGGCGGCCAGCGTCGTCGTCACGAGGACAGCGCGCGGGAGGGCGTCCGCCCACGCCCGCGCGACCTCGACCGGGTGCACGGGGTCGTCGGTGCACCCGACGATCCCCGTCGGCACGTCGAGGGTCTTGAGCTCCTCCAGGGTGGGGGCGGTGGACTCGGCCGCCTCCAGCAGGTGCGGCACGAGCTGGTCGCCGTAGCCGTGCCAGGCGCGGTGCAGCTCGTCGCGCAGCCAGCCGGACGTGCCCGCGAGCGCCGCGTCGATCCCTTGTGCGGCAACGACCTGCGCGCTCGCCCTGGCCGCGAGCGCCGCGGGTGCGCCGTCGGGTGCGCCGCTCCAGGCCGGCAGCGCCAGCACGAGTCCCGCGCACCGGTCCGGGTTGCGCACCGCCCACGCGGCGGCGACGTGCGCCCCGAGCGAGACGCCGCCGACCACGATCGGGTGGCTTGTCCGGGCATTTTCGAGCGCCGTCAACCGTTCACTGAGTGTACGAACGTGTGGAGCGTCAAAAGTGGCTCCGACCTGCGACAACGGGTCGGCGAACACGGAACGGACAAACACCGCGTCCGAGGCGGTGCCGGGCAGCAGGAGAACTGTCTCGACAGGCACGGCCGAGATTGTCGGCCCTCCTGCGTACCCTCACTGTCAGACGGTCCACACCACGGGCCACCTGAGCACTGCAGGAGTCGGGGATGGGCGGCTATTGGCACCGCTTGGTGCGTCGCTTGACCAGCGATGTCGCCGAGCTCGACGCGGACGACCTGTCGCGAAAAGCGGAGGCCGTCGGCGCGGTGAAAGCCTGCGACTGCAAGTCCGGTGAGGAGGTCACCGTCCTCGGCAGGCTCCGCAGCGTGGAGCTCTGCCCGCGGGACGCGGCCGCCACATTGGAAGCGGAGCTCTACGACGGCACCGAGGGCGTCACCCTCGTCTGGCTCGGCCGCCGTCGCATCGCGGGCATCGAACCGGGCCGCACGATCAAGGCCCGTGGCCGCATCGCCGTGCGCGACGGGCGCAAGGTGCTCTACAACCCCTATTACGAGTTGCAGACCGCTTCATGACTTCAGCCAAGACCGAAGAAAAGCAGCCCACCGTCCTCGAACAGATGGGCGGAGTGAGCGGCATGCTCTACTCCTCGCTGCCCGTCGTCGTCTTCGTGATCGTCAACTTCGCCGCCAAGAACCTCATGGCCGCGATCATCAGCGCCCTCGCGGCGGCCGTGGTGATCGGCGTGGTGCTGGCCGTCCGCAAGGGCACGGTCCAGCCCGCGATCTCCGCCGTCTTCGGCGTCGGCATCGCCGCGTTCATCGCCTACAAGACCGGTGAGGCCAAGGGCTTCTTCCTGTTCGGCATCTGGCAGAGCGTCGTCTACGGCAGCGCCTTCCTGCTGTCGATCATCGTGCGCTGGCCGCTGGCCGGCGTGATCTGGACGTTCCTCAACGGCAGGGACCGCTCCTGGCGTGCCGACAAGGCCTCGGTCCGCGACTACGACATCGCCACCTTCGTCTGGGCCCTCGTCTTCTTCGCGCGCTTCATCGTGCAGCGCTGGCTCTACGAGGAGGACCAGGTCGGCTGGCTGGCCGTCGCCCGCCTCGGCATGGGCTACCCGCTGATGGCCATCGCCCTGCTCGCCACCGTCTGGGCCGTCCGCAGGGCCGACAAGCGCCTGAAGGCCGCGGAGGAAGCCGAAGAGGAGGCCAGGCTCGCCGCGGAGGCGGACGAGGTCCTCGCCCGCACGGCCGACGACCTGCTGACGCCCGACATGGACGAGCTCCAGCGCACCGTCGAGAAGGAGTCGCGCGACAGGTCCCGCGACTGACGCCGGCGAACGACCACTGTTTCGAGTCCGGGCCGGGTCTCCTCACGGAGGTCCGGCCCGGTCCCGTTGGCGGGTACCTCTGGACAACGGGAGCTGCTCGGGTGTGTGGGCTGAGCTTCTGGTCGTGTTGCACGTCGGGGCCGACGGTCACGGCTCCCACGCGCGGCGGGCCTGGCTGAGGTCCGGCCCGGAGCCGTTGGCGGGTGGCTCTGGACAGCGGAAGCTGCTCGGGTGCGTGGACTGAGCTCCCGGCCGCGCTCCCCGTGCGGCCGGGCTCACGGTTGAGGTCGGCCTGATCGCGCCGTGTGCTCAGCGTCCGCCGATCACGGTCCGCAGCTCGCCGCGGCCGGTGATGCCGAGCACGCCGTAGACCGCGTACAGGTGGTTGTCGACGGTGCGCTTCGAGGTGTGCAGCCGCTCGCCGATCTGCTGGTTGGTGAGACCGGCCGTGGCCAGGCGGGCGACCTCGGCCTGGCGGCGGGTCAGGTGGGTGAGGCCGGTCTCGCTCAGGGCGGGGGTGCGGGCGCCGTCGAAGCCGCGCATCAGCAGGGCCTGGCGGGCGGAGGCCTGGGAGGCCGCGCGGGCGTTGCCACGGAGGCGGTGCAGGCGGGCGGCGGACGCCAGGGCCTCCGCGGCGTACAGGGTGGCGCCCACGTGCAGGAAATCCGCCGCCACGGCCTCCAGCGCGGTGGGTGAGGCGCGCGCGAGCGCGGTCGCGTGTGCGGCGTAGGCCGCGGTCATCGGATCGTCCATTGTGGACGTGAGTGCGGTCAGGCGCCGTGCCGTGTTGACGCCGAAACGGGCGGCGTCGTGCAGGGCCATGACCTCACCGCTGTGCAGACCGAGCTCGGCGCACTCGTCGGCGGCGGTCATGGCGGCGTCGGCGGCGCCGCGGACGTCACCGGCTCCGGCCAGCACCCACGAGCGGGCGCGCGAGACCGAGGTTCCGGTGATGCGCCAGGCGGGGCGGCGCGCCCTTCCGGCGCGCGCCAGTGCCGCGGCGGCCAGGGTGGTGTCACCGGTGAGGGCGGCGGAGCAGGCGAGGCCCGCGAGGACCACCGCGTCGAAGAACAGCGGAGCTTCATGAGGCGCCGGAACGCCTTCACGAGCCAGCCGCACGGCTTGCGTGCCGTGTCCGCGCATGCGCGCGCAGTGCGACAACACGCTGTAGAGCGCCGAGGCGGTGAACGTCCAACGCGGCTCGTCGGCAAGTGTGCTGTGGAGGCTCGACGCCAGCTCGTCGGCCTCTGCGAGACGACCGCCGAACGCGAGGGAGAAGCAACGCATCAGCAGCGTGCCGGTGTGCGGCGCCGGTGCGGATGCCTGCTCGCAGGCGGTGATCTCCGCTTCAGCATCGCGATAGCGACCCGCGTGCAGGAGGCACAACGCACGGTTCCGTCGCATGTAGACGGTCAGATGCGGCGCCACGGGCTGAAAAGTGCTCGCCAGTGCGACGGCGACGTGCCGGTGCTGCACCTCCGCCGTGGTCCGGACGACCTTCAACCGGTCGCGCAGGTCGTCCGGCAGACCGGGCACGTCGACCGCGTCCAGCACGGCGGCTGCCGCCGGGACGTCACCGAGGCCGAAGTGCAGGTTCACGGACCTGACCACGCCCAGCCGCACCAGGTCGGCGGGCGCCAGCGGCCCGGTCATGGCCTCCGCCAGCGCCACCTCGGCCGCGTCCGGTGCCCGCCCGCACCGCAGCACCTGACCCCACACGTGCCCGATCCGGCCCAGCCCGCCCGCGTCGGCGGCAGCACGGCACAGGCGCTCCGCGAGCGGAACGTCCCGCACGGCCCATGCCTGTTCGGCGGCCGTGGTCAGCAGGTCCAACGAGAGCGGCGCACCGCCGCCGAGCCGCCATGCGGCGATGCGCATCAGGTCGTCGCGACGACGTGCGCCCATCGCCTCCAGACTTGCGGCCAGCGCGCGTTGGTGTGACTGCGCGCGCAACGGGGGACATGTGGCACGGAAGAACCTGCCGTGCAACGGATGCCCCAGTCGCACGACGGTCCGGTTCCCTGACGACGTGAACCGGATCAACCCGCGGGTTTCGAGGTCGTCCAGCGTCTCGTCGCGCACCAGCGACGCCGGCAGGTCCAGCTCCACCGGTTCGCAGTGGGCGAGCAGCTCCAGCGCGTGCAGGTCCACCGGCTCCAGGTCACCGAGGTCCGCCCGCACGAGCTCGGCGAGCCGCCCGCCGAGCTCGATCGGGCCGTGCCACGACCAGCTGCCGTCGTGCGCCCGCAGCACACCGGCCGCGTGCCCGGAGAGCACGAGCTCCCCGAGGTACAACGGGTTCCCCGCGCTGCCCGCCCAGAGCATCCGCGCCGACCGGTTGTCCACCGGGCCGCCCAGAAGACGTTCCAGCAGCTCGTCGGACTCCGCACGAGACAGCTCGCCGACCGGGCAGCGCCGCAGCAGTCCCTCCTGCCACAGCTCGGCACGCCCACCCGGCCGTGCGGTGATGAGGACACGTGCGTGCCCGTGCCGGATCACGTTGTGCAGCAGGCCGATGGACGCGTCGTCGAGCAGATGGGCGTCGTCGACGACGATGGCCAGCGGTGCCGGCTGTGCGAGCAGATGCTCGACCGCACGCCCGAGGGGGTTCGCGGTCCGCATGTCCGCGGGCAGCACCGCGGCCATCGCCCCGAACGGAACCCCTGACGCCGCAACGGTCGCACGGCACCACCACACCGTGACACCGGAACCCTCCAGGCGCTGCGCCACTTCGGCGGCCAACCGGGTCTTGCCCACCCCGGCCGGGCCGACGAGCGCGGCACCCGGCCCGGTGAGCGCGGACAGCACGTCCGCGAGATCCTGCCGCCTGCCCGCGAACGGCCACCCGGTACCCGGTGCGCCGGGGAACGTCCGACCCGGGCTCGCGAGGGTGCGCATCAGCCCTGGCCGAAGAGTGCGCGCAGCCCACCCCGCCCGGTCACGCCCACTGCCGCGTACGTCGTGTGCAGGTGGTTGTCGACCGTGCGCTTGGCGATGGCGAGGCGGTCGGCGATCTCCGCGTTCGTCAGTCCCGCCACGGCCAGCCGCGCGATCTCCAGCTGGCGCGGCGTCAGCGCGACGAGCGTGCTCGTCACCACCAGGCCCGGCGTGGTCGCGCCGTCGAACGACTCGGCGAGCGCGGAAGCCTGCCGTTCCAGCCGGTCCGCCTCACGGGGCCGGTCGTGCAGCCGGGACAGCCGGCTCGCCTCCGCGAGTGCTTCGGCAGCGAACAACGTGACACCGCACGCCAGGAACGCCGTCGCCACCTCCTCCAGTCCCGCCGGGTCACGCAACGCGCGCGCCTGCGCGTGAGAGGCATACGCGGTCGTGAGAGGGTCTTTCCGCGACTTCGCCAGCTCCAGCAAACGGGGTGAGGTGTCGGCACCGAAGCGTGCGGCGTCGTGCAACGACGCGACTTCCTCGGAGTGCGCGCCGTGGGCCCGTGCGGCGGCGGCGTTGCTCAACGCGGCTTGCATGGCCTCGTTGACCCGCCCCGCACCCGCGAGCACCCACGACCGTGCGGCACCGACGGCGAGCCGCGCGATCCGCCACGGGGGCCGCAACCCGGCCTCGGCCCGCGCCAGCACCCGTTCCGCACGGTCGGTCTGCCCCAGCAACGCGGCCCCCGCGGCGAACTCGGCCAGCAGCAGGACGTCCCACAGCATCGGCAGCACGTTCGACTCGGGAATGCCCTCCGTGGTGATCCGCACGGCCGCCGCGGCCCGTCCACGCAGGCGCGCGCTCTGGCTCAGCACCACCCGAGGCGGCACCTGGGTGGCCGGCCAGCGGTCCTCCTCGATCAGCTGCGCCAGTGCCCGCGCGGCTCGTTCCTCGGCGGTAGCGAGGTCTCCGGAGCGCAGGACGCTCTCGTCGCGCACCCCGTTCGCGGCGTGCACCAGAGACGGGAACTGTCCTGCCGCCGCGACGACCGCCTCGTGGTCGGCCTCGACCCGCGCGACCGCCTCGGCGTAGCGGCCGCTGAACCGGTCGGCGAACGCCAGCACCAGCCGTCCCGCGACCGCCGCCCAGCCCCCCTCGGCGGCCAGCAGCTCCCCGCCCAGCCGCGCGACCCGCACCGGCGCCGCCTGCACCGCGAACGCCAGGCCGACGAACAGGGCCGCGTGCTCCAGCTCGACCGGCAGGTCCGCCACGGTCACCTCGTCGATGACAGCGATAGCGGCCTCTTCGTCACCAAGGCCGAAGAACAGGTTGAACGCGCGCGTACAGCCGATCTGCACCAACGACGCCATGTCGCCGCCCGCCGCCATCGTCGCGGCGAGCACTTCCTCTGCCTGTGCGCACTGACGCCGGTACATCAGCACAAGACCGAGCACGAGCCCTGCCCGCCCCTGCGCGCCACGGGTCGTAGCGGCCCGCGCAAGCCGTTCCGCCAGCTCCCAGTCCTGCGCGGCGAGCGCCTGCTCGGCCGCCCGCGCGAGCACGTCCGGTGACTCCGCCGTGCCGCTGTCGAGTCGCCAGGTGGCGATCCGCACGGCGTCACCGGGCCGTGCCGCGCCACCGGCTTCGAGCCGGTCGGCCAACGCCCGGCGGTGCGCTCTCGCGCGCAACGTCGGACAGGTCGCTCGCAGCCGTGCGCTGTACAGCGGATGGGCAACGCGCGCACGCCCGTCGTCTCCCACCCGCACGAACCCCATGTCCACGAGGTCCTCCGGCGGCGGCATCAGCTCCGGTTCGAGCGGTTCGCCGTACGCCAGCAGCTCCAACGCCCGGCGCTGCGCCTCGGTGAGCCGCCCGAGGGTGAGGTCGACGAGCTCGGCGAGCCGTCCGGACAGCTCCGGCGGCCCGCCCCAGTGCCAGCCGCCCTCGCGGCCGGTGAGCGCGCCCGAGTGCCGCCCCGCCGCGACGAGCTCCCTGAGGTACAACGGGTTGCCCTGGCTGTTCGCCCACACCAGGCGCCGCGTCGAGGCGTCGGCCGGCCCGCCCAGCGCGGTCGCGAGCAACGTGTCCGCGTGCTCCCGGTCGAGCGCGTCGACGGCGACGACCGTCAGCCCCTCCAGCTCCCAGCCCGGCCGTGCCGTGCAGATCACGCGCGTCAGCCCGTGGCGCACGACGTGCTGCAACACCGACAACGACGTGTCGTCGAGCAGATGCGCGTCATCGATCGACAACACCCGGCGCCCGCCGCCCGCGAGGTGGTCGGCCGCGGAGCGGATCGACGCCGCGGGCACCACACCGGGACCGGCCGGGCCCGCGGGCAGGTCGGCTGGCACGTGCGCGGCGAGGGCCCCGAGCGGAATCCGCGAGGTGGCGACCGTGGCGTAGCACCGCGCCACGGGCAGCGGCGTGGCGGCGAGGACCTCCGCCGCCAGGCGCGTCTTGCCAACCCCGGGAGGCCCCGACAGCAGCACCGCGCCGTCCACGGCCAGCGCCCGCGCCGCCGCCCGCAGCTCGCCCTCGCGCCCGACCAGGGGCAACTGATCGCTCACAGCTGGTAAGTGCTCGGTTCCGCTCCGCAGATACCGGAACGACCGGGCGTGCGGCGAATTTCGCCCAACGGTGTATCAAGCCGGGCACGGCGAGCGTCGGGACCGCATGACACTCCTCAAGCCCATGACGACCAAGCGCGGTGCAGCGGTGCTCGCGGCGCTCACCCTCGTGGCGGGCGGGATCCTCGCGACCACGACCGCCTCGGCGGGGGCCGCCCCGACCACGTTCCAGGTCACCTCGCGCTACAACGGCCGCTGCCTGACCGCCGCCACCGGCCAGAACGGCGCCGGCGTGCTCATGGTCGACTGCCGCAACGCCGCGACCCAGCTCTGGTACTGGGACAGCCTCAGGCTGCGCAACCACGACGGCGGCAGATGCCTCACCGCCGCCTGGGGCAACCTCGACAACGGCGCCCAGCTGCAGCTGTACGACTGCCAGCCGGACAGCCCCGCCGGCCAGCTCTTCTACCGGCCGGCGTCACGGCCGGAGGAGGTCGGGCGCATCCGCAGCTGGCAGTACGGCAACCGGTGCGTCGAGATCGCGGGCTCCAACTGGTGGAACGGCGCCTCGGTGCAGCTGTGGGACTGCCACGGCGGCGGCAACCAGTACTGGAACGCGCCCTGACCGGAGCACACCCGGCCAGGACGCGTCCGGTGGTCAGTAGCCCAGCGCGGACTTGATGTCCTGCTCGACCGCCGCGGTCGTGACGAACAGCAGCTCATCGCCCCCTTCGAGGGTGTCGTCCGGCTGCGGCACGATCACCCGGCCACCCCGCAGGATCGTCACCAGCGCGGCGTCGCGCGGCAGCGTCAGCTCCGACACCGCACGGCCCGCGAACGGCGTGGACTCGTCGAGCGTGATCTCCACGAGGTTCGCCTGCCCCTGCCGCAACGTCAGCAGCCGCACCACGTCGCCGATGGTCACCGACTCCTCGACCATCGCGGCGAGCAACCGCGGCGTCGACACGGCGACGTCGACGCCCCACGACTCGGTGAAGAGCCATTCGTTCGTCGGGTCGTTCACGCGCGCGACGACGCGCCGCACGGCGAACTCGGTCTTCGCGAGCAGCGACACCACCAGGTTGACCTTGTCGTCACCGGTCGCGGCGATGACCACGTCGCACAGCTGCATGCCCGCGTCCTCAAGAGAGGACAGCTCGCACGCGTCGGCCTGCACCCACTCGGCCTGCTCGACCGAGTTCGGGTCGAAGTGCGCCCGGTCCCGTTCGATCAGCATGACCTGGTGCCCGTCCTGGACGAGCTCCTGCGCGATGGACCGCCCCACCGCGCCCGCACCAGCGATCGCGATCCGCATCAGCTCTCCTCCGGGACCTGCAGCGCCGCCGCGGCGACGTCGGTGACCGTGCCGGACAACGCCGCCACGTAGATGGTGTCGTCGGCCTGCACCATGGTCTTGGCGTCGGGCAGCACGCCCGTGCCGAACCGCATCAGGAACGCCACCCGCGCCCCCAGGGCGGCCTCCAGCTCGAACACCGGGCGGCCGACCCAGCCCTCGTTGACCTCGACCGGGAGCACCGCCACGGTGCCGGACGGGTCGCGCCACGCGGTCGCCGCACCCTCGGGCAGCAGCATCCGCAGGAACCGGTCCGTGCTCCACGGCACGGTCGCCACCGTCGGGATGCCCAGCCGCTCGTACACCGCGGCGCGCTTGTGGTCGTAGATGCGGGCGACGACGTGCTCCACGCCGAACGTCTCCCTGGCCACCCGCGCCGAGATGATGTTGGAGTTGTCGCCGCTGGAGACCGCCGCGAAGGCACCGGCGCGTTCCACGCCCGCCTCGATCAGCACGTTGCGGTCGAACCCGTTCCCGACGACCTGCTGGCCGTGGAAGTCACCGCCCAGCCTGCGGAACGACTGCGTGTCCTTGTCGATCACGGCGACCTGGTGGTCCAGCCGTTCCAGGGCCTTGGCCAGGGACGCCCCCACCCGCCCACAACCCATGATCACCACGTGCACGGAATGCCTCCTCAGGCGAACTCTGCGCAGAACCTACCGAGCATTAGCCCGTCCCGGTGAGCGGACCCCTTACGCTCTGGCCGTGTCCAAGCTCGCCACCGCTGCCAAGCGCCTCCTCGTCGGCAGGCCGTTCCGCAGTGACCGTCTCGCTCACACGCTGCTGCCCAAACGCATCGCCCTGCCCGTGTTCGCCTCCGACGCCATGTCGTCGGTCGCGTACGCGCCGGAGGAGATCTTCCTGATGCTGTCGGTGGCGGGCCTGAGCGCCTACACGCTGGCACCGTGGGTGGGTGTGGCGGTCGTGGTCGTGATGCTGACCGTGGTCGCCAGCTACCGGCAGAACGTGCACGCCTACCCCTCCGGGGGCGGTGACTACGAGGTCGCGACGGTCAACCTCGGCCGCAGGGCGGGGCTCACCGTCGCGAGCGCGCTGCTCGTGGACTACATCCTCACCGTCGCGGTGTCGATCTCGGCGGCCGCGGCCAACATCGGGTCGGCCATCCCGTTCGTCGCGACGCACAAGGCCGAGTTCGCGGTCGCGGCGATCATCATCCTGACCGCGATCAACCTGCGCGGCATCCGCGAGTCCGGCAGCGCGTTCGCGGTCCCCACCTACGCGTTCATGATCGGCATCATGGCCCTGATCGGCTGGGGCCTGTTCCGCGGGTTCGTGCTCGGTGACGAGATGCGCGCGGAGAGCTCCGGCCTGGAGATCCACGCCGAGTCCGACCACCTGATGGGCCTGGCGTTCGTGTTCCTGGTGCTGCGCGCGTTCTCGTCGGGCTGCGCGGCGCTCACCGGTGTCGAGGCGATCAGCAACGGCGTGCCGGCGTTCCGCAAGCCCAAGTCGCGCAACGCGGCGACCACGCTGCTGATGATGGGCCTGATCGCGGTCGTGATGCTGATGGGCCTGATCGTCCTGGCCCAGCTCACCGACGTGCGGATGGCCGAGTCGCCGGACCGGCAGATCACGAACGCGCCCCCCGGCTACGAGCAGAAGACGATGGTCGCGCAGGTCGCGCACGCCGTGTTCGACAACTTCCCGCCGGGCTTCTACTTCATCACCACGGTCACGGCGCTGATCCTCGTGCTCGCCGCGAACACCGCGTTCAACGGCTTCCCGGTGCTCGGCTCGATCCTCGCCCAGGACCGCTACCTGCCCCGCCAGCTGCACACCCGCGGCGACCGGCTCGCGTTCTCCAACGGCATCCTGTTCCTCGCCGGGTTCGCGGTCGTGCTGGTGATCGCGTTCGACGCCGAGGTCACCCGGCTGATCCAGCTCTACATCGTCGGCGTGTTCGTGTCGTTCACGCTCAGCCAGCTCGGCATGATCAAGCACTGGCACCGGCTGCTGGAGACCGAGACCGACGTGCAGGCGCGCAACCGGATGCGGCGCTCGCAGGCGATCAACACCTTCGGCCTGGTGCTGACCGCGACCGTGCTGATCATCGTGCTCATCACGAAGTTCACGAAGGGCGCGTGGATCGCCATCGCGGCGATGGCCGCCATCTACGCGTTGATGACGGCGATCCGCAAGCACTACGACACCGTCGCCGAGGAGCTGCGCCAGCAGGAGCGGGTGCGCACGCTGCCGGCCCGCAACCACGCGATGGTGCTGGTGTCCAAGCTGCACATGCCGACGTTGCGGGCGCTGTCCTACGCCAAGGCCACCCGCCCGGACGTGCTGGAGGCCGTCACGGTCAACGTCGACGACGGCGACACCCGCAAGCTCGTGGCCGACTGGGGGCGGGAGAACTTCAAGGTCCCGCTGAAGGTGATCGAGTCGCCCTACCGCGAGATCACCAAGCCGGTCCTCGACTACGTGAAGCGGGTCAAGTCGGACAACCCGCGCGACGTCGTCACGGTGTTCATCCCCGAGTACGTCGTCGGGCACTGGTGGGAGCAGCTGCTGCACAATCAGAGCGCGCTGCGGCTCAAGGGCAGGCTCCTGTTCCAGCCGGGCGTGATGGTGACGAGCGTGCCGTGGCAGCTCACATCGGCGTCGAAGGTCCGTGACAAGGACGTCATCGCGCCAGGAGCTGTCCGAAGGGGACTGGACGACCGGTGAACGTGGCCAAAGAAGACTGGACCGGACAGAGTTTCGAAGTGGAGGTGGGGCCGGTCGCACACGGCGGGCACTTCGTCGCACGCCACGAAGGACGCGTGCTGTTCGTGCGGCACGCACTGCCTGGTGAACGCGTCATCGCCTCGGTCTACGAGGACAACGGCGGCTCGTTCTGCCGTGCGGACGCCGTGCGGATCCTGACGCCGTCACCGGACCGCGTCGAGCCGCCGTGCCCGTTCAGCGGGCCGGGGAAGTGCGGCGGCTGCGACTTCCAGCACGTCTCGTGGGACGCGCAGCGCGAGCTGAAGGCCCACGTCGTCCGCGAGCAGCTGAGCCGCCTGGCCAAGATCGAGCGCGACGTGGTCGTGGAGGCGCTGCCGGGCGGGCCGCTGGAGTGGCGCACCCGCATCCGGATGGCCGTCGACCGCGACGGGACACCGGGCTTCCGCGGCCTGCGTTCCCACGATGTGATCCCGGTCGACCACTGTGTGATCAGCCGGCCGGGCATGGTCGAGTCCGTGGCAGACCGCAGGTGGCGGGCCCAGGAGCTCACGATCGTCCAAGACGGTGACGGCAACCGTCATGTGGGTGAGGTGCGCGGCCGACACACCGTGCGACGCGCCGGAACCGGTACGGCCGTCGAGACCGCCGCCCACCGGAAGTGGCGAATTTCCGCGGACGGCTTCTGGCAGGTCCACCCGGCCGCCGCGGACACCTTCGCGTCCGTCGTGGGGGAGTGGGCGGCGGCCGAGCCGGGGCAACGGGCGTGGGACCTCTACGGCGGTGCGGGCCTCTTCGCGTCGGTGCTCGGGCGACAGGTCGGCGAAAACGGATCGGTGCTGGTCGTGGAGTCCTTCCCCGGTGCCGTGGAGGACGGCCGGCGCAACCTGCGCCGCATGTCCCAGGTGGAGTGGGTGGCCGACAAGGTGGAGCGCGCCGTCACCCGCAGACTGCCCGTCGAGGACCCCCACGTCGTGGTGCTGGACCCGCCGCGCAAGGGTGCCGGGAAGATCGTTGTGGCTGAAGTCGCACGACGCCGTCCCGAGCGGGTCGTCTACGTCGCCTGCGACCCCGCCGCACTGGCACGTGACCTGGCTGAATTCACTGTTCAGGGGTACCGGCTCGCCGAGCTGCGGGCGTTCGACGCCTTCCCGATGACCCACCACGTGGAGTGCGTCGCGCTGCTCGTTCCTGAGACCGGCTGACACTGCGTCTCAGTCAGCTCTCCGTAGACTGGCCTGAAGTCTTGAGGAGTGAGGTGGGCGTGGTGACCCTGCTGGAGTCCGTGCACGGACCGGCTGATCTGAAACGGATGACCGAGGCGGAGCTGACACAGCTCTGCGACGAGATCCGGCGTTTTCTGGTCGACAAGGTCTCCAAGACCGGAGGGCACCTCGGCCCGAACCTGGGCGTCGTCGAGCTGACCGTGGCACTGCACCGGGTCTTCGACTCGCCGCAGGACCCGATCGTCTACGACACCGGGCACCAGTCGTACGTGCACAAGATCGTCACGGGCCGCCGCGACGGCTTCGACGACCTGCGTCAGCGCGGCGGCATGTCCGGCTACCCGTCACGCGCGGAGTCCCCGCACGACGTGCAGGGCAACAGCCACGCGTCGACGGCGCTGTCCTACGCGGACGGTCTGGCGAAGGCCAAGCAGCTCAGCGGCACCGGCGGCCACGTGATCGCGGTCGTCGGCGACGGCGCGCTGACCGGCGGCATGTGCTGGGAGGCGTTGAACAACATCGCCGCCGACCGGACCCGTCCGGTCGTGATCGTGGTCAACGACAACGGCCGCTCCTACTCGCCGACGATCGGTGGTCTCGCCGACCACCTGTCGACGCTGCGGCTGCGCCCCGGCTACGAGCGCGTGCTGGAGAAGGGCAAGAGCGCGCTGCAGCAGACGCCGTTCTTCGGCAAGCCCCTCTACGCCGCGCTGCACGCCGCCAAGCGCGGCATCAAGGACGCGCTGGCGCCGCAGGCGATGTTCGAGGACCTCGGCCTCAAGTACATCGGCCCGGTCGACGGCCACGACCTGGCCACGCTGGAGTCCGCGCTGCAGCGCGCGAAGTCGTTCGGCGGACCGGTGATCGTGCACGCGGTGACCCGCAAGGGCATGGGCTTCGCGCCGGCCGAGAACCACGAGGCCGACCAGATGCACGCCACCGGCGTCATCGACCCGATCACCGGCGAGAACGTCAAGCCGCTCAAGCGGACCTGGACGCACGTGTTCTCCGACTCGCTGGTGGAGATCGGCCGCGAGCGCTCCGACGTCGTGGCGATCACCGCCGCGATGCAGGGCCCGACCGGCCTGGACGCGTTCGCCAAGGCGTTCCCCGAGCGCTTCTTCGACGTCGGCATCGCCGAGCAGCACGCCCTGACCTCGGCGGCCGGTCTGGCCATCGGTGGCCTGCACCCGGTCGTGGCCGTCTACGCGACGTTCCTCAACCGGGCGTTCGACCAGCTGCTGATGGATGTGGCCCTGCACGAGCAGGGCGTGACCGTGGTGCTGGACCGCGCGGGCGTCACCGGCCCGGACGGCGCGTCGCACCACGGCATGTGGGACATGTCGATCCTCGGCGTCATCCCGGGCATCCACGTCGCCGCGCCGCGCGACGCCGGCTCGCTGGCCGAGGAGCTGCGCGAGGCCGTGGCGATCTCGGACGCGCCGTCGGTGATCCGCTACCCGAAGGCCTCCGTCGGCCCCGACCTGCCCGCCGTCGAGCGCGTGGGTTCGGTGGACGTGCTGCGCCGCTCGGGCAGCGACGTGCTGCTGGTGACGGTCGGCGCGCTGGGTGAGCTCGGTCTCGAAGCCGCGCAACGGCTGGAGGACCAGGGCATCGGCGTCACGGTCGTCGACCCGCGGTGGATCTACCCGATGTCGGTGGACCTCGTGGAGCTGGCCGCGGCGCACAAGCTCGTGGTGACGGTCGAGGACGGTGGCCGCCACGGTGGCTTCGGTTCGAGCCTCGCCGCCGCCCTGCGCGACGCCGACGTCGAGGTGCCGCTGCGCGACATCGCCCTGCCGCAGCAGTTCCACGACCACGGCGAACGCGCCGAGGTGCTGGCGCTGTGCGGCATCACCGCGCAGGACGTGGCCCGCCGCGTCACCGAGTGGGCCGCTCGCCTGGAGTGCCTGCCGGTGGAAATCGACGCGCCGGCGGACAAGTAGTCCGGCTACCCTCCACCTCGCGCCCGCCACAGGCGGCCCGGCAGGTCTTCCTCGCCGGGTTCCGCGATCGAAGCGGGTGCTGGGTGCCCATGGAGCATCAGGTTCGAACCCTGAACCCACGACCCCGGTCGCACACGGGGGAACCGGGCTTTGCGAGTCCCCCGCGGACTCCCGCCCCGTTCCCCGCCGGCCGGGGTCGTGGTCTGCCCGGACGGAGGTGGAGACGATGAGGCACACGTTGTACCCGTGGGAGCGGGGCGTCCGGTTCGATCGTGGCGTGCTCGTGGGCGAGGTCGGGCCGGGACGGCACCGGCTGCCGATGCGTGCCGAGCTGCACCGCGTCGACATCCGGCCGCGCACCCTGACCCCGGCGGCGCAGGATGTGCCGACCGCCGACGGCGTGCTGGTCCGGGTGACCGTCGTGGTGCGGTGGGTGGTGTCCTCGCCGACGAAGTTCGTGGTCGAGTCAGCGTCTCCCGAAGAGGAGCTCTACACGGCCGTGCAGCTCGCACTGCGCGGTGCGGTACTCACGCGCGCACACTCAGCCGTCGACACCGAACGTGCCGCCATCGCGGCCGAGGTGCTGGCCGGCGTCGCCGCCCGTGCCGAGGAGCTGGGCGTGTCCGTGGCCGAGGTGGCGGTGCGGGACGTCGTGATGCCCGCCGAGCTGCGCCGGGCCGCGCTGGCCGAGCTGGTCGCGGCGTCCGAGGGACGGGCGGCGCTGGAGCGGGCACGCGGCGAGACCGCGGCGCTGCGGTCGTTGCTCAACGCGGCCCGGCTGGCCGAGGAGCACCCGGCGCTGCTGGAGCTGCGGGCGTTGCAGACGGCCGGGACCGTCGTGGTGGACCGGTCCAAGCGCGCCTGACCGGCCACGACCACGGGGGGACAACCCCGACAGGGCTTGTGAAGGTGCCGTTAAGCGCCTTCTCAGGTGCGTGTGGCACCTTTGGTGGCGTGCGGATTCTGGTAGTCGAGGACGAGGTGCCGCTGGCCGACGCGATCGCGCGCGGCCTCCGGCGCGAGGGCATGGCCGTGGACGTCGCCTACGACGGCGAGACCGGCCACGAGAAGTCGACGGTCACGAGGTACGACGTGGTCGTGCTCGACCGCGACCTGCCCGGCATGTCCGGTGACGAGCTCTGCAAGGAGATCCTCAGCTCCGGCGCGCTGACCAGGGTCATGATGCTGACCGCGAGCGGGACCATCGAGGACCGCGTGGCCGGGCTGTCACTGGGCGCCGACGACTACCTCGCGAAGCCCTTCGCCTTCCCCGAGCTCGTCGCACGCGTGCGCGCGTTGGCACGGCGCGCGACGCCGGCGACGCCACCAGTGCTGGCCGCCCAGGACGTCGAGCTCGACCCGGCACGCCGGACCGTGTCGCGGGGCGGCACGCCGATCGAGCTGACCCGCAAGGAGTTCGGCGTCCTCGAGGTGCTGCTCGCGGCCAAGGGGTCGGTCGTCAGCAGCGAGGAGCTGCTCGAACGCGTGTGGGACGAGAACGCCGACCCGTTCACCACGACCGTGCGCGTCACGGTGATGACGTTGCGCAAGAAGCTCGGCGAGCCGGGCATCATCGACACCGTGGTGGGCTCCGGGTACCGGGTGCCGAGCGCTTCGATCGGGTCTGCTGAGGTCTGACGCATGCGACGGCGCGGGCCGGGGCTGCGCCTCCGGATCACGCTCCTCACCACCGCGCTCGTCGCGGTGGTGAGTGCTGTGCTGCTCCTGCTCGGGTGGGTGCTGGTCGGCCGGGTCTTCAACTCGTCGCCGTCGTTCCCCAGTGGCAGTCAAGTCAACGTTGATGGCGTCAATGTTGACGTGACGGTGTTGACGGACGCGTTGACGGCCGCCGCCAGGCAGGACCTGGTGCGGGCGGGCCTGGCCGCGTTCGCGTGCATGGTGGCGGCCGCGGCCGTGCTGGCCTGGACGTTCACCGGCCGCGTGCTCAAACCCCTGCACGACGTCACCGACGCGGCCCAGCGGTTGTCCGCGGAGTCACTGGGCTCGCGGCTGCGCCTGGAAGGCCCGCGCGACGAGGTCGCGGAGCTCGCGGACACCTTCGACGCGATGCTCGACCGCCTGGAGGCGGCCTTCGACTCGCAACGCCGGTTCGTGGCCAACGCGTCGCACGAACTGCGCACCCCTCTCTCGGTGGTGCGCACGGAGCTGGACGTGACCCTGTCCGACCCGGACGCCGACGTCGAGGAGCTCCGCCGCATGGCCGGCGTCGTGCGCGCGGCGGGCGAGCGCGCCGAACAGCTGGTGTCCGCGTTGCTGTTGCTCGCGCGCACGGACGGCATCGGGCTCGCGGTGCGCGAACCCGTCGACCTGTCGGCGCTGGTCGAGTCCGCGTGGAAGGCCGTGCGCACGGAGGCCGAGGCACGTCACCTGCGCACCGTGTTCCGGTGCGCGCCGGCACTCGCGGTCGGCGACCCGGCCCTGCTGGAGCGCATCGCCGGCAACCTGCTGGAGAACGCCGTCCGGCACAACCACGTCAACGGCTGGATGGAGACCACCGTCGAGACCGGACCGCAGTGGTCGGTGCTGCGGGTGTCGTCGTCGGGTCAGCTCATCGCCCCGGACCGGGTAGAGGAGCTGTTCGAGCCGTTCCGGCGCGGGGTCAAGGACCGGACGAGCCAGTCGGGAACCGGTCTGGGCCTGTCGATCGTCCGTGCCGCGGTCGCCGCTCATGGGGGGTTTGTGCAGGCAGTGGCCGTGCCGACCGGTGGGCTGTCGGTGACCGTGCACCTGCCCAGCGCACCCCGCTAGGGCCGCAAACGAGATTGCCGACGTGGTCCCGGTCACACTGTGCGTCGATCTTGGCGGGTTTGGGCCGTCCGCGTAGCTTCTGAGCTGCGGCGATGCTGTGGGAGACCCCCGATTTGGATGTTGGTGGGCCGGCGTGTAAATTTCTCTCTGCCAGCGCGGAACGGGCCGGGAAACACCGGAACGGAGCGCGGCGGAAGACTTCTAGACCAACACCAGCCCCGGAAGTTCCCTCCTCGCGGAGATGAACTGCGGTGTGCGCGTGTTCTTTGAGAACTCAACAGCGTGCCGATAACACAGCCAGTAATATGAATACTCCTCGTCAGGAGTATTCCTTTGAGTAGATAGACCAGATTGCCAGACATATTCCGTCTGGAGCGATCAACACAATCCTTATTGGAGAGTTTGATCCTGGCTCAGGACGAACGCTGGCGGCGTGCTTAA
>NZ_LGDY01000139.1 GCF_001279525.1 Nocardia sp. NRRL S-836
GATGGTACTGCACTGGTTACGGTGTGGGAGAGTAGGTCGCCGCCGAACTTAATTTAGCCCTGCGGGTTGAGCGCCATGAGCGCTCCCCGCAGGGCTTTTTCACGTTCCTCACCGTGCCGCACGCGTGCGCGGCCGACCGGGTGACCTGCTCCCGGCGAGCGGGTGACGACCGTCGGGCGCGGGTCGGCCGTCCCTACCGTGATCGCCATGAAGGGTCAGCGGTCAGGGGAGGCACCATTGCGGTGGCGAGCGCGCAGGAGGCGGGGCAGGCACGCCCGCGAGCCCGCGCCGTCCTCGCAGTCGCTCCTGCCCGCAGTGTTCGGCGTCGTGCTGTTGGTGTGCCTGATCCTTCTCCTGCTGACGTACCTCTAGCGGGACTGCAGCGCGTCGAGCGCCACGGCTTGCGCGATGACGAGCCGGCGGTCGATGCCGGGATCCTGGATCTGCACCAGGTAGTGGTCGCGGACCCAGGTCTTCTTGTCGACGCTGAACACCGGGGCGCCGTTCTCCTGCGTGAAGTCGAAGTGGTACCGCATGGGGAACGGCGCTTCGCTCAGATACGGAATCCACTGCCACAGCCGCCGGAAGCCGGCCAGCCACCTGTTCCGCTCGGCACCGGCCGTCGTGCCCCAGCCGGGCTGCTCCAGGTGCCACGTCGACCGCAGCAGGGACCTCGCGAAGTCCTTGCGGAACAGGCCGATCGAGCGGCCGTCCGCGTCGGTCACGTCGTAACCGCTGCCGAGGTCGATCACCTTGCGCGCGTTGAACTCGAACAGCACCCGGTGCTTCGACGAGCCGGTGTAGACGGTGATCCGTTCCTTGATCTTGAACCGCTTCTGCTCGGCGAAGCCGACGAGCTCGCCGGGCTTGCCGCCGTCGTCGGCGAACACCTCGTACCGGTTGATCATCAACGTGATCTTCTGGTGCACGTGTAATGCCTGTGCGTTCTGCAGACTCACTGCTCACCCTTCTCAGTGGCGTCGTCGAGAGGAACGGGAACCAGGCTTCCGGTGGGGAACCGCCGCTCGTTGCGCTCGATCTTGGCGAACGCGGCCTCGACGAGGTCGACGCCGAGCTTGTCCGCGAGCCTGGTGAGGTAGTGCATCACGTCGGCGAGCTCGTCGCGGACGTTCCAGGCGAGTTCGGGTTCGTCCATCGCGTTCTGCGCCTCTTCGGGCGTCAGCCACTGGAAGAGGTCGGTCAGCTCGCCGACCTCCGCGGACAACGCCATCACCAGGTTCTTGGGCGTGTGGTAGCTGTCCCAGTCACGGGCAGCGGCGAACGCGCGCAGGGCGTCCCTCAGGTCCACGAGATCACGCTGACTCATGACCCACTGAGTACCACGTGGACGAACGAGCAAGCACGCCGGTGGTTCAAGCATGGATTGTCCAGGTCGATGTTGATTGGCTCTGGTCATGTCAACGTTGAGCGCAACCACCACGCCAACCGTTCTCGTGCTCGGCGCGACCGGCAAGACCGGCCGCCGGGTGACCCAGCTCCTCGGCGCCGCGGCGCGGCCCGCCTCCAGGTCGTCGGCGACGAGGTTCGACTGGGCGGCTCCGGACACCTGGGAGCTGACACTCGACGACGTGACCGCGGTCTACATCGTGCCGCCGGACGACCCGGCGCTGCTGGCGGAGTTCGTGCCCGTCGCGGTCAAAGCCGGTGCCACCCGGTTCGTGCTGCTGTCCATGCGCGGCGCGCCCGACGGCGACCCGTTCGAGGCGGCGGTCAAGGACTCCGGTGTGGAGTGGACGGTCCTGCGACCCACCTGGTTCATGCAGAACTTCGACGAGGACCTGTTCGCCGCGCCCGTCCAGCACGGTGAGCTGGCCGTGCCCGCGGGTCAGGGCGTGCACCCGTTCATCGACGTGGTCGACATCGCGGAGGTCGCGGTCGCTGCCCTCACCCAACCGGGACACGCCGGCCAGACCTACGAGCTCAGCGGGCCGGAGGCGTTGTCGTTCCCCGAGATGCTCGCCCGGATCGTCGCCGTCACCGGCAACCCCGTCGTCTACACCGATGTGCCGGCCGGGGAGTTCGCGGCGTCGTTGCGCGAGCTCGGCTACCCCGGCGAGATCGCCGACCTCGTCACGATGCTGCTCGTGCGCATCCGCGGGGGAGAGGAGAGGCATCTGTCCGATGGCGTGCAACGGGTGCTCGGCCGGGAGCCGCGCACGTTCGCCGACTACTTGGGGAGCAGCAGCTTCGCGTGAAGGCCGCGCGTGCCCTCGTTGATGATGATCGCTTCGCAGAGCGCGCGCCCGGTCCGGGTGCGCCACTCCCGCACGATGTCGTCGTAGCGCAGGCCCATGGCGTAGGTGAGCTGCCCGATGCGTTCGCCTTCGAGGAGCACTTCGAGGGTGTGCTCGCCCGTGTGCGTGCCTTTGGCGATACGGCAGTCGCGGAGCTCGGCGATGACGTGCACGGGCGTGCGGCCGTTGACCACGCGGTGCAGCACGTATTGATGAGCTTCCTCGTCGGTGATTCCGACCTGCAGCTCGGCCGGCAACGTCGGCGCCGTGCCGAGAGCGTCGTGGTCGAGCAGCAACAGCCGTGCGTCGCCGAGGTGCAGGTGCACGGTGAGGTAGCGCTGACCCAGGATGCGAGCCGGGCACGAGCCGACCTCACCGCGTTCGGCGAGCTGCAGCAGCAGTGGCTGGTAGGTCGCCGCGTGGTCGGCGCGCAGGTATCCGGCGGTGACAGCGGAGCCGTCGCCACGCAACAGGTCGACCCGCACGGCGTGGTCGTCGTAGCGGTCAGCGGACTCCGGCACGAGCACCGCGGTCGCCGCGACGGCCGGGTCCGGCCTGGTCGAGGCGGGGCCGGAGTTGTTCCGCGCCACCTCGGCGATGGCGTCCTGGTAGTGCGCCTCCCCGACGATCGCGATCCGTCCCGCCGTGGACAGGCGGCGGATGCGGGAACGGGCACGCATCGGCACCACCAGCTCGACCGTGCTCTTGTGCTTGGTACCGGCGAACATCAGCACGAACAGCGCGAGTCCGATGACGAAGCCCAGCGGGCCGAGAGCAACGGTCAGAACCAGCGCGAGCACGGCGACGGAGATCAGGATGGCGGCAGGCGATGGTTCTGTGCGTTGCTGCATCGTCACGGAGCATCCTCCCGACTCGGCACATTGGTCACTCTCAGTGTCGGGGATGCCGGACGATGCGTTTCACATATCGCTCGTTTGGCCTAATATAATCGGTTCAGAACTCCAGCCAGTGACCGGCAGGTGACGCGAATCGGGATCGTCGGCGAGCGGTGACCGCGGGTTCTCCTCGGCGAGCCGCTGACTCGTGACGAAGGTCCACCACGCGCTGGCGGTTCCGTAGCCGATGCCACCGAACAACAGCACACCGATGAGATAGCCCCAGCCGTCGGTGAAAACGCGATACACCGAGAAGAGCGCCATCAGCGTCGTGAGTGCGCTCATCACCAACAGCCAGTGCTGGCCGCTTTGCACTTTCTGCGTGTTGCGCTGAGGTGGGTCGCCATCCAGGTTCCACAACGGCTTGGCCATGTTCCACCGCTTGCTCTCCAGCGGCGGCCGCGGCTCGGGCTTCGCGCGCACGGCGGCGCGTTCGGTGACCAGGCGCCGCACTTCGTCGGCGTCGTCGCACGGCAGCAACCACTCCTGCCCGCCGCCGATGACCCGCAGCACCGGACCGGGCGTGAGCGTGAGCTCGCTGATGTTGGCGAACCGCCACACCGCCGGCGCGCGCACGGCACCCACCTCGACGTGGCTGATCCGGTCGAACCGCAACGCGACCCGGTTGACCGTCGCCGCCGGGTGCACCGGCGCCGGCAGCTTGTCGAGCACCAGCCTGCGCGACTGCACCCGCAACCGCCCGCCACCGCGCAACCGGACGGCGACCTCGGCCGGCGAACGCCGCACGTCACCGGTGACCGGCCACGACACGACCCGCGCCGCGAGCCACGCCAGCGTCCACGCGACCAACGGCGCCGCGAGCGCCGCCACCGTGCTCAGCAGCTCGTTGAACCCCGCGGTGATCAACCCGCCGACGGCGATGCACCCGGACGGCACCAACGCGATGCGCGGCCACATCGTCGTCGTCCGCCACATCACCACCAACAGCAGCAACGCCAACGGGATCGGCCAGAACCCGTCGTACTCGGTGAGCCGGTCCGCGAGCTCCGCGCCCACGTCGAAGGGGGTGTCACGCCACCGCCGCAACGTGTAGACCGACAGCAGCTGACAGCCGATCGGCACGCCCGCGCACCCGGCGACGAGCAGCGGTGCGGCCAGCAGGTACCGCAGGAACGTGAGCATTGCTTCCCCCAGGACGAGATCAATGCACCAGCGTAAGGCGTGCCTTCCGCACCGGTCCTGGTTCTCCACCACCCGGCAACGCGGTCAGCACCAGCCCGCACACGAGCCCGTTGAGGTCTTCCAGCCCCAGCCTCAGCTCACGCGCCACCTGGTGCGGCGTCGTGCCGTTCTCCCGCAGCGCCCGGAACACCTTGGTCAGCAGCTTCGACGTCTCCCGCCGCGGCATCCCCGCCGGCGCGACGCGCGCAGTGGTGACACCACGGGCACGCTCGTCGAACGTCGCCTTGTCCACGTGCCAATGCCGGTGGTGCGTCCCCTGCAACTGCCCGGCGGGCAGGAGGAACTCCGCGGCGAACTCCCGCGGGTCGTCGTGCCCGAGCAACGTGCCCAGCTCCGCAGCCGCGTCGAACCGCGCTCGCTCCGCCGTCGTCGTCGGGTTGAGGAAGACGAACGGCGTCCCGTTGTGCCAGCACGAGAACGCGCCGACCTCCGCGCAGTCCACCGAGAACACCCGCACCCCGTGGTACTCCAGCAACTGCACCATGTTCGGCGCCGGCCCACTGCTCATCCGCCACTGCCCGCGCAGCTCGGCGGGACCGGTCCGCGGCCGCGGCAGGTTCGGCTGCGGCAACACGAACATCCGCTCCAGCCACCCGCTGAACTCGATCGCGAGCTGCGCGACACACGCCGCCTGCGGGTGCGTCGTGCTGATCACCTGTGGCCAGGCCGGTTCGGGCGCGCTCAGGAACGTGGCGGGAAACCCGAGTGCCGCCGCCAGCACCTCCTGGGTCGCCGCCTGCGGCCTGCGCTGCCCGCGCTCGTAGGAGCCGATCGCACTCGCCGGCACGCCTGACTTGCGCGCCAGCTCGGCCGCGGTGAGACCGCGCCGGGTGCGGGCGAGCGTGAGTCGCGACGGCGTGAACATGA
Source organism: Nocardia sp. NRRL S-836 (assembly GCF_001279525.1). Lineage (GTDB taxonomy): Bacteria > Actinomycetota > Actinomycetes > Mycobacteriales > Pseudonocardiaceae > Lentzea. The sequence goes on from NZ_LGDY01000139.1 coordinate 5,222, forward strand.
TCCGGCCATTCTCACCGCTCGCTCAGCGTGGTGCCAGGCGGGGCGGCTAACGCCGGAACGCGACCGGAACGTCCACCTCCTCCGGAACGTCCACGTTGGGCGCCTTGATCTGCGGGAACTCCATCGGCGGCAGCGGGATCCGGTGCGCCCACCGGTCGATCACCTGGTTCTGCGGCGTCGGCTCCGGCTGCGACACCTCACGCAGCACCACGAGCCGGTCCGCCAGCTGCAACGGGTACGTCACCAGGAACCACAGCTTCAGCCCCTCGTTCCGCGCGTTCTCGAACAACGCGAACTGGTCGTGGTCGTTGTCGCGCATCATCGCCGCGATCGCCGGCCCCTTCGCGTAGTCGCTGCGCAACGGCGCGTCCGGCGTCCCCGTGCCGCGGTTGCCCTGCAACGTGCCGAGCAGGAGCGGCCGCGACGGGTGCCTGATCAGCCCCGCGTTCCAGTGGTCGAGCCGCTCCCAGCCGTCGGCGGCGAGCAGCTGCCGCAACGTGCCGACCCGGTGGATCCAGTCGAGCAGGCCTGGCGCGTTCGTCGGCCCGAACGGGGGCGAGGCGGCCCGCGCGTCGATTCCGGCGGTGATCGCGCGGTCCAGGACCGCGCGGCGCAGGCCCAGCTCGGCCAGCCGCTCGTCGGTGGTGGGGGTGAGCTTGCGGAAGGCGGCGTTGGTCATGGGATGACGGTAGCGACGGGGTCTGACAATTCCGGAAGACTGCACGTCGTGTACCGGTATGTCGACGCGGGCCCGGCTCCGCCTGCGAGCTCGGACGCGACCTCGCGCGTCATGCGCCGCACCCGCCGGTCCGGCACCGCCCCGGAAATCGCGCTTCGGCGGGCGCTGCACCGACGCGGGCTGAGGTTCCTGGTCGATGTCGCGGCACCGGGCACGAATCGGCGCCGACGCGTCGACGTGCTGCTGCGCGGCGCTCGGATCGCGCTGTTCATCGACGGGTGCTTCTGGCACTCGTGCCCGGAGCACGGCAGGGTTCCCAAGCGCAACCACGACTGGTGGCAGGTGAAGCTGTACGGCGTCGTCGTGCGGGACCGCGACACGGACGCGCAGCTGTCGTCCGCAGGATGGCTCGTCGTCCGGGTGTGGGAACACGACGATCCGGAGGAAGCAGCGGACCGGATCGCCGCGCTCGTCCGCGCACGCCGTGCCAAGGCGCCGAACCCGAGGACCCTCGGTGCTGGTGGGTGAGGCGCACCAGCACCGAGGTCAGGCCGCCACCGGCGTCAGCTGGTGCAGCGTGTCGCGGTCACCGAGCCGTTCCCGCGCCCACTCCACCACGGAGCTCTCCTGCGCGAACACCACGATCTGCCGGTCCTCCGACAACCGCAGCAGCAGCTCCAGCACCGCACGCGTGCGGGTGTCATCGGCCTGCACGGTCACATCGTCGAGCAGCAACGGACACGGCTCGGTGGCCAGGTGCTGCGCCAGAGCCACCCGCAGCAGCAGGTAGATCTGCTCGGCCGTGCCCAGCGACAACCGCGACGCCTGGTGCCACGACTCCGAGGCGGTGCGGACCCGCACGGTCAGGGTCGCGGAGTCCACGGCGGCGTCGACGTAGCGGCCGTCGGTGATGGACGGCAGCCAGGTGCGCAGGGTGTCCTCCAGTGCGGGGGCGATGGTGCTGTGGACCTTCTCGCGGGCCGCGGCCAGGTACTGGGCGGCGAGGGCGGTGGCCTGGACCTCGGCGGCGATCACGGTGACGGCTGCCGCGGCGGTCTGCACGGCCTCCTCGGCGTCCGGGACGCTCGGCAGTGTCCGGGCCAGTTCGGTGGCGGTGGCGGCGAGGGTGTCCGCCGACTCGGCCAGTGCCGGGTCCACGGGGTCGCAGGCGGCGTAGCGGTGTGCGGCTTCCAGCAGGGTCGCGTGCAGGGACTGGGCGGCGGACAGGGAGGTTTCCACGTCGTTCAGGGACTGTTCCGCTTGCAGTGCGGTGAGCTCGGCCCAGGCGTTGCGTTCCTCCTCGGCCTCGCGCAGGAGGCGGTCCCAGCCGCGTTGCCAGTCGGCGATGGCGCGCAGGAGGTCCTCGGGACGGTCGCCGGTGCCGCCGATCGCGGTCACGGCGGCGCGCAGCAGCGACAGGGCCGTGGAGCGGGCGGCCACGGCCTCGGCGACGGTGGCTTCAGCGATGCGGCGGTCTTCCAGCGCGGTGGCCAGCAGGGGGCGTTGGGCGGCCATCAGCGCCTGGCGGGCGCGGACCTTGCAGTCGGTCTCGTAGTCCACGAGCAGGTGCGGCACGGACATCGAGGGGTCGATCTTGCCGTGTGCGGCCAGTTCCACGCGCACGGCCTCCTCGGTGCGGGCGACCTCGGTGAGCAGGTCGGCGTGCTCGGCTTCCCAGGCGGCGCGGTTGGACAGGCGCCACAACACCTCGCGGTCGGCCGGAACGCCCAGCGACGCGCATTCCGCGACGGCCTGGTCATGGCCGCGGACGGCTTCCAGTGCCACGGCGCGCTGGCCCTCGGCTTCGGCGAGTGCGCGGTCCGCGGCGAAGAGCTGGGCGCGGGCCTCGGCGACGGCGGAGGCGCGGTCGGCGGCGAACGCGATCGCGGCTTCACGGGCGGGGGCCTGGTCGCGGGACAGGAAACCGCCGGCGCCGGCGAAGAGGGCGGCGGCCAGCACGCCCGCGCCCGCGAAGTGCTGGCCGATCACGAACAGCAGCACGCCGACCAGCAGGGTGAGGCAGCTCAACGCGAGCAGGGCGCTGCGCAGGAACGGGTTCGGCACCGTCGTCTCACGGACGTGCGCGGCGGCCACGTCGGCCTCGACCTGCACGCGGGCGGTGTGGGTGGCGGCCTCGTCCTGCCGGTGGCGGGCGCTGTCCACCTCGACGGACGCGGCCGTCAGCCGGGTGCCTGCGGCCGGGTCGAGGCGGCCGGCGAGGTCACGCAGCCGGGACGGCGACGCGGTCGTGGTGACGGTGGGGCGGCGTTCGTCGTGGGCGGCGGCGACCGCGGCGGCCACCCGGTAGGCGCCGGCGACCACGTGCAGCTCGTCGTCCACCGCGGTCTCGCCCGCCGGGAACTCCGGCAGCGCGTCCAGCTCGTCCTCCAGCGTCGCCGCGGACGGGCCGGTCAGCACGCGCGGGGTCGGGGCGGCGCGCCACGCGGCCATGGCCCGGTTGACCACCGCGGCCAGCTCCTCCTGGGCGGCCAGACCGGACGGTGGCCCGTCGGCGAACCGCGCCTGCAGCGCGCGGACACGGCCGATGCGCGCCGCCAGCGCCTCGATCTCGGCGGCGTGCTCCTGCACGGCCAGCCGGGCGCGGGCAGCGGACGCGAGCCGGGCCTGCGTGCACAGCCGCTGGTAGCGGGTGTGCTCCCGGCGCGCCACCGCGAGGTCGGTTTCCGCCTCGCGCAAGCGGTTGCGGGCCCTCTGCAACGCCTCGGCGGGCACGACGAGCCGTTCCAGCGCCTGCTCGACGGTGCCGTCCGTGCCCGCGGTGGCGGCGGCCCGGCGCAGGTGCTCCTGCAGACCGTCGGCCGAGTGCAGCACGGACAGCAGCTGTGCCTGGTCGACGCAGGCGGTGGCGGCGAACGAGGTGCGGTCCAGGCCGACCCGGCACGCGACGTCGAGCGCGCTGTCATCGGTCAGGTCGCGGTCCACGGTCAGCGTCTCGCCGGACGCCAGCGCCACGGTCGCCGCCACCCGCCACGACTCGCCCTCCCACGGCCGGTGCCGCACGTCCGGGTCGCCGCACAGTGCCGCGCGGATCGCCGCGTGCCACGACGACTTCGCGGATTCGTTCAGCCCCGCCACCACGGTCAAACCCGGTGCCAGTGGCAACGTCCGGTCGTGCAACGGCCCGAAGGCGTGCGCGGTGACCGACTCGATCCTCATCGCCCCTCCAACGCGCGCAAGCCGGTCGTGAGCACACGGCCGCGCAAAGCCGTGTCCAGAGTCGGATCCGCCAGCACATCGCGCACGAACTGGCCGCGCACGGTGCGTTCGGCGGCCACGGAGTCGAAGTCCGGCAACGGGAACGCCTCCGCCGCCTTCTCCGCGGGCAGCCCGAGCGACCGCGCCGCCGACACGTCGAACACCTCGCGCGACACCGTGCCGTCGTCGTGCACGGTGCAGATCACCGCGCCGCGCTCACCGGTCTCGCCCGGCGTCAGCGGGTCCGGGTTGCCGGGGAACGTGTGGTGGGAGGCGTGCTCAGGCGTGTGCACGTGCCCGAGGAAGGCGTGGTCCAGCCCGGTGGTCGCGACGTCCTCCGGCGCGGATCCGTGGCACAGCGCCAGGTTCACGCCCGACCGGTCCACCGAGAACCCGTCGAGGAAGTCCCGCGCCGAGCCGCGGCCGACGTGCGCCGCACCCCACAACGTCACGCCGTCGGCCAGCGTCACCGGCGTGAAGCAGCCGGAGGAGAACACGTGCACGTTCGGCGTCCAGTCCACCTGCTGGTAGACCGACTCCGCGCCGTACCAGTCGTCGTTGCCCGGCGCCAGGAACACCGGCACCGAGCAGTCGAACGCGTTCCTCAGGAACGACGCCGTGCCGGAGGAGCAGCGGTCGTGCTCGTAGAGGTCGCCGGCGCACAGCACGGCGTCGACCGACTCGGTCTCCGCGAGCTCGACGATGTGGCCCAGCGTGTCGCGCAACGCCTGGCGCCGCGCCGGACCGGCGCTCGCGAAACGCGTGTCCAGGTGCAGGTCCGCGAACAGCAGCAGTTTCACCGGATGCCTTCAGGGAGGTCGATGGTGCCGGACAGGGTCAGGGTGGGTTCGAGCGCGGCGGCGACCGCGGCGGTGTCGGCGTGCCAGCCGCTCAGCTCCGCGACGGTCGGTGTCAGCTCGTAGCCGTGGTGGCGGATCGCGCGGCTCAGCGCGTGCCACAGCTGCGAGGCGTCGTACGCCACGTCAGCGTCCACATGGGAGGGAAGGCTGATCAGCAACGCGTGCGCGGGCTGGTCGGAGTCCTGCGCGTCACACGCCGTGGCGACGGCGCGTTCCACGGCCGTGCGCAACAGTTCCGCGCAGCACCGGATCCGCACACCGTCCAGCTGACCCGGATCGGCCAGCAGGTTCGCGACGCAGCGCAGGCGGTCGGAGACGTCGGTGTTCATCGCTGCAACCACCCCGCGAGCAGCTCGGTGTCCCTGATCAGCACGTCCAGGTCGCCGGCGTCACCACCGACCCGGCAGGACTGCAGCAGGTCGACGGCCCACGCCCCGACCACGTCGTCCAGGTGCGGCAACAGCTTCGCCGACTCCGCCACGTCGCCGAGCACGGCCAGCGCCAGCTTCTGCCGGGTCGTCAGCGCGCACTCCAGCACGCGTTCCACCTCGGCGTGCGGCATCCCGCTGCCCAGCCGTGCGCGCCGGAACCGGGCGTGCGCCGCGGCCTCCAGGGCGGCCCGGCAGCACGACGCCACCAGTTCGCCCTTCAACGCGCCGGGCAGGTCCTCGTCGACCCGCATCGCGCGGGCGTCGTTCAGGCACCGGCCAACGGGATCGTCGGACATCCGCACCCGCACGACGGACTCCTCGCCGCGGCAGACCTCCCACACGGTCGCCGTCAGCCGCAACCGCCGCAGCGCCTCGACCAGCCGTTCGTCGTGCGTGAACACCACGACCTGGCGGGTGAGGCCGACGTCGGCGAGCACCTGCGCGAGACCGTCCACCTTGGACGGGTCCATCGCCTGCACCGGGTCGTCGACCACCACGAACCGGAACGGGCTCTCGTCGACCATCGCCCGCGGCAGGAACAGCGCCAGCCCCAGCGAGTGCAGCTCGCCCTGGCTCATCACCGCGAGCGCCGAGTTCGAGACGCCGTCGACCGACACGTCCAGCTCGACGTTGCGGGCGCCACCGAGCCGCACCGCGCCGAGGTCGACGTTGCTCTGCTGGCGCAACCGCTGCCAGATCCGCTGCGACTCCTTGGCGAACGGCGCGATGCGCTCCGTGCGCAGGGTCGCGGCGGTCTTGCGGATCCAGTTCTCCGCCTCGGTCACGTCCGCGAGCACCTCGGCGTCGGCGAGTGCCTGCTGCGCCTGGGAATGCCACTCGAACAACGCGATCGCCATCGGCCGCCACACCAGGTCGTGCCGGTCGATCTGTTCGCGCGCAACGGTTTTCAGCTGGTCCACGGCCGCGGCGAGCTCGGCGTGGCGGTCGAAGAACTCCGCGCGCAGCCGCACCGGGTCGTCGATGCAGAGGCACGCCTCCCAGGCCTGCCACGCCTGCAGCACGGTCGTCGTGTCGAGCATGTCCTGCGCGTCGAGCAGCACGTCCGGCGGCGGCTGGCACAACGCGCGTGTGGCCGCCACCGCCACGTCCAGCCGGTCGGCGGCCCCGTGCAGCTCCGCGGCGGCCTGGGCGAGGTGCTCGGCGCGTTCCTTGGCCTTGGCACGCCACAGCGCGTCGAGCCGCCCGCGCCGGCACACCGGGCAGTCCTGGTTGCCGCCGGACTCCAGCAGCTGGATCGCGAGCTTGAGGATCTCGCTGCACCGCAACGAGTCCTGCGCGTTGTCGGTCGCGACCACGGTCACCGCGCCGAGCGCCAGGTCGAGCGTCTCGCGGGCCCGGCCGACCTCGTCGTCGGGCGGCAACGACAGGTCCACGACCTGGTGCAGCAGGCTCGTCCCGCTGCCGACGTCCGCGCCGAGCGCCAGGTCCGCGATCGCGTCGAGGTCGGGGGCGTCGGACCCGAGCAGCTCGGCGGCGCGGCGGGCACGTTCGTCCGCTGACGCCGCCAGCTCCGCGCGCACGCGCTCCCTGCGGTCATACGGCCGGGCGACGGTCTCCGCGAGACGTTTGCGGTGCTCGGCCAGCGCCTGCTGCGCCTCGGTGATGGCCTCCAGCCCCAGCAGGCGGTGCAACGCCTCGTAGAGGTCCTCCGGCTGTGCGTCGAGCACGGTCCCCAGTTCGCTGTAGGGCAGGAACGGCCGATAGGTCTCCAGCGCGTCGTGCCACCTGCCGGCGTCGAACGGCCCGTCGTCCTGCGTCCACTCGCCCTGCGCCAGATCGTCGTCCGGCGCCCAGCGTCTTCGGATCGTGGTCTTGTCGGCGCGCCCGGCTTGGACCAGCTCCAAGGCGATGGCGGCGTCGCGGTTGTGGAGGTTGCGCCAGCCCTGCCGCCACACGTCGTGCCGCGCCCTGGTCCACCGGGCGTTGTAGCCGGTCAGCGCCAGTTCCGCGGCCTCGGCGAAGCTCGACTTGCCGGAGCCGTTGCGCCCGGTGACGACCGTCAGGCCCGGTCCGGGCGCCAGCGGCAGGCGGACCTCGGGGCCGATGCCGCGGAACCCGCGCACCCTGATCTCCGACACGAAGATCCCCTGGCCGGGCCCGTCCGTCCGCTCCCGCGGCGGCTCCTCCCCGGCGGGCACCCCGCCGAGAGCGCGTTCCAGAGCGGTTTGCCCCCGGCACGCAGCCAGCACCAGTTCCGCCGCACGCGGGCCGAGATCGTCCTTGGCCAGTCGCCCGGCCATCAGTTCGAGTAACCCGGCTTCACCCGCCACGGTCACATTTCCTCCCGCTGCCACCACTCGATAGGGCGGCAACTTAGGCACGAAATGGGGCTTACTGGCGGGTACTCACACGATCGGGTGGTGTTACATAGGGTGACTAAAGTAGCGCCGGCTCGTTAGGGGTCCCACACTTCCAGACCCCTGATGACGAAGTACGCGTCCGGCACGTACGTCCCGTGCCTGGGGTAGGTGGTGAACTCGGCCTCGGTGGAGCAGTTCTCCCGCTGGTACACGCTCGCGTCCCTGCTCAGGCGGTTGACGAACGAGCGGCCGACGAGGGTCAGCGTGATGCACTCGGCGGGGTTCGCGGTCTCCAGGTCGAGGCGCTGGACGGCCCCGGTGTAGTCCGGTCCCGCCCACACGCAGAACTCGCCCTTGTCGCAGGACTTGTCACTCTGCGCCACGGCGATCCCACTGGAGGCGACCGCGCCCGCGGTGACCACCAGAGCGGCGATGAGGCTGTTCGTCGACATGGAGCACCTCCGTCGCAGACGAGTGTGCGTCCGTTCGGCTCAATCGGCCAGCCGATCTTGAAGCGCCATCGCGTCGCGCGGCGCGTAGGCCTTCGCGTCGTTGTCGAAGTAGACGAACACGTCGCCGTGCTCCCGCCACTTCCTGATCTTCCCGGCCCACTCGTCGAGGCCGTCGTCGGTGTAGCCGCTGACGTAGAGCTCGTCGTGGCCGTGCAGCCGGATGTACGCGAAGTCCGCGGTGACCTCCTCGATCAACGGGTACTTGCCCGCGGCGTCGGCGATCACGAGCGCGATGTGGTGGCGTTCGAGCAGCTTGAGGAACTCCGGCGCGTGGAAGCTGTCGTGGCGCACCTCGAGCGCGTACCGCATCGGGCGGTCCGCGTCGGTGGTGGTGTGGGCCGGGTCGACGCGGTGGTCGTGCAGCTTCGCGACCTCCGCGGCCTCGGTCGTGGTGCGGGGGAGGGCCTCGAAGAAGTGCGTGAGCAGCTCGGCGTCGAACTGGAGCGTGGGCGGGAGCTGCCACAGGATCGGCCCGAGCTTGGGGCCCAGCGCCAGCACGCCGGACGCGAGGTAGTTGGCGAGCAGTTCGCGGCCGTCCCTGAGGCGCTTCATGTGCGTGATGAACCGGCTGCCCTTGACGGCGAACACGAAGTCGTCCGGGGTGTCCGCGGCCCACCTCTGGTAGCTGGACGGGCGTTGCAGGGAGTAGAAGGAGCCGTTGATCTCCACCGAGCCGAGCTTCTCGCTGAGGTAGGCGAGCTCGCGCTTCTGCGTGACGCCCTTCGGGTAGAACTTGCCGCGCCAGGGCGGGTAGACCCATCCCGAAGTGCCGATCCTGACCTCACCCATGTGGCTATCGTGGCACGGTGGGCGCACACCCACAGCGCATCGGTGTCTCCGCTCGTCGTCGGCCGAGCCGCACTTCGGCGTTCACCTCCGGCAGAGCAGCGCGTCCGGCGTCCTGCGCCAGTTGTAGGCGATCCCGGCCACGTGCTCGTCCTGCGCGCACTGTCCCTTGTAGTGCCCGTTGGCCCAGTCACCGCCCTGGTCCAGCCGGTTGTCGCCGCGGTCGAACCACAGCACGCGGGTCTGCGTTCCCTGCGCGACGGGCGCGCAGAGCAGGGTGAGGCCGGCGTACCCGACGGCGGCATTGCCTTGCGGGCACTGCAGTTTCGTGTAGCCGACGGCCCAGTCGGTGGTCACGTGCTGCTCGCCGGTGACCTGGGTGGTGGCGCTCCACTGTGGACCGCTCACGCACAGCCCGCGGTTGCCGGTGTGGCTGATGCCGACGAGCTTCTGGCTCCGCGGGCACGACTCCCCGGTCAGCTGGTTCCACCGGGTCTCGCGCGGAACCTGCCCGGTGCGACTCGGCGCGGTGACGAGCCGGTTCCAGGCCGGTGCGCGCCAGTCGTCGCCGTCGTTGACGCCCATGCGGTTGCCGTTGGCGTCCCAGTGCAGCAGCGCCCAGCCGTTGCCGTGCCGGTTGTCGTGGAAGCCGACCAGCGGCCAGTACGCGAAGTCCGTGTCGGTGGCGATCAGGTGGTCGACGAACCGCTCGAACCAGTCGCGCGCCTTCGGGTTCGACTCCTCCCGCCCGCCGACGCCGAACTCGCTGACCCACAGCGGCGCCGTGAAGTGCTTCTGCGCCTCGGTGATGAAGAAGGCCTGGCGTTGCAGGACGTTGACGTGCTCCTGCGGCGAGAGGTCCTGGTAGCGCGGGTCGCTCGTCTCGCCGGTTCCCGTGGCACCGCTGTGGTTCGGGCCGGTGTAGCCGTAGAAGTGGGCGCTGTAGACGAGCTTGTCCGGGTTCGCGAGCGTGTGGCTGAGGAACCGGACCGGCTCCAGCGCCGGACGGCCGTGCGCGAACCCGTCGACCGGGATGCCGGTCCAGTTGATGCCCTCCACGACCACCAGCAGGTCCGGCGCGGTCTGCTGGATGCGGTCCGCGGCCTGCTGGGAGGCCTTGTACCAGTCGTGGTCGTTGCCCCAGCCCCAGTTCGGGTCGTCCCAGACGGTGCGGCGCACCTCGTTGTACAGGTCCGCGCCCACGACCCGTTTGTTGTCCTTGTAACGGTTGGCCATGAACGCCCAGTCGGTCACCCACTGGTCCGTGCTCTGGCTCGTGTTCCACCGCTCGTTGCCGTCCAGGCCGCAGCACCACCGCGACGTCGTGGTGTGGTTGTTGAGGATGACGGCGAGGTTGTTGCGGGTCAGCTCGGCCACCACGGCGTCGTAGACCTCGAGCGGCCGCTTGCCGTTGAGCCACGCGTCCTTCAGGCCGTGGACCGGCTTGGTGTCCCTGAGCATCTGGTTGGAGAACGGCAGCCGGACGCTGTTGACGCCGATCTCCTTGAAACCGCTGATGATCGTGGCCGCGGTCGCGCGGTCGAGACCGAGCGGGACCTGGTCGGCCTTCTCGCCGGCGTGGTGGGTGGCGGGGTCGTTGATGTCACCGGAACCGGTGTAGGTGCCGCTGGCGCCGTGCCAGTTGCCGGACCTGAGCTTGAAGCGGTCGCCGTGGGCGTCGACGATCCACCGGCCTCGGGTGCTGAGGGGACCGGTCCAGGTCGCCTCGTCCGCGTGCGCGGGTGCCACGAGAGTCGCGGCCAGGAGCAGGGGAGCCAAGACGCGAATGGGTTTCACATAAGCGACCGTATCGGCGCTCCGAGGCGTTGCGCCAGGCTCAGCGCGTTGTAGGGCGCCGCGCCGTGCATGGTGTTGTCGAAGTACACGTAGGTGTCGCGGTCCCAGTCGTGGATCTTGTGCGCCCACTCGTCGAGCTGCGCGTCGGAGTAGTTGCTGATGTACAGCTCGTCGTGGCCGTGCAGTCGGACGTAGGCGAAGTCGGCGGTCACGGCCTCGATGCACGGGAACGTCGGCGCGTCCGACACGACGTGGGCGACGTTGTGCGCGTGCAGCAGGTCGAAGTAGGTGTCGGTGCGGAACGACTCGTGGCGCGGTTCGAGGGCGTGCCGGCCCGGTGGGAGCGCGGCCAGGAAGTCCTGGAGCACCGCCTTGTCGAAGCGCAGGGACGGCGGCAGCTGCCAGATCAGCGGGCCCTGCTTGGGGCCGAGCGCGAGCGACTCGATGAACGCCGTGAGCGCTTCCTCGACGTTGCGCAGGCGTTTGTTGTGGGTGATCAGCTTCGAGCCCTTGACCGCGAACGTGAAGCCGTCCGGCGTCTCGGCCACCCACTTGCGGTAGTAGGCGGGTGGCTGGAGCCGGTAGAACGAGCTGTTGATCTCGATCGTGTCGACGTGCGCGGCCAGGTGGCTCAGGTACAGCCGCTGGGGGACGTTGCGGTAGAAGCCGTCGCGCCACTCGGGGTAGCGCCAGCCCGACGTGCCGATTCTGATCACGGCAGTGGGGTAGCCGCGCAAGCCTGTAGCTACTCCGTAGCACTTCTGGCCGATACGTGCTACCTTGGTGCTATGTCGCTCACGACCATCGGACAGCGCGAGCTCCGCAACGACAACGCGGAGATCATGCGCCGCGTCGAGGCGGGTGAGAGCTTCGTCGTCACCCGCAACAACAAACCGGTCGCCCAGCTCTCGCCGTACCGCGTCGACGTGATGTGGCACGAGCAGCGCCCGGTGCGGCTCGACGAGGTGCAGGAGGCGTTCCGGCAGCTGCCGCCGGTGGACGCGGACCGCTGGGAGGCCGACCGGCGCGCGGCCGACGAGGTCTTCGGCGAGGACGACCCGGTGGCGGACCCGTGGCAGAGCTGAGTCGCGCCCTGCTCGACACGGGCGTGCTGATCCGCCTCGAACGCGTGCGGCTCGGCCCGTACGCGCAGGCCCAGCCGTTCCTCAGCGCCGTGACGATCGCGGAGCTGGCGTTCGGGCTCGACACCGACGACCCGGTCGAACGGTTCGCCCGCACCGAACGGTTCTACGCCGCGCAGCAGCGGTTCGAGGTGCTGCCGTTCGGCGTCGAGGAGGCCAAGGTCTACGGCCAGATGGCGTCGCTGGTCCGCAGGGCCGGCCGCTCACCCCGCCCGCGCCGCATGGACCTGCAGATCGCGGCGACCGCGGCCGCGGCGGGCATGCCGGTGCTGACGATGAACGTGAAGGACTTCGCGGACCTGGACCGCCTCGTGGAGGTGGTGCCGATCCGTCAGGTCTGAACGGCGCCGTGGAAGAAGAACCGCCCGAGCCCCACGGTGAACACGAGCACGCCGTACGACGCGTGCTCGACCGACGCGACCAGCAACGACCGCGTGCGCCGGTACCGGACGGCGAAGAGCCAGCCCCCGGCCGCCGACAGCACCACCGACACCCAGCTGCCGAAGACGATGTGCACGAACCCGAACGCCACCGCACTCGCCGCCACCGTCCACCCGCCGAACGCCGGCCCGTACCGCTCGAACAGGAACGCGCGGAACACCAGCTCCTGCGGGTACACGCTGAACAGCGGGTAGAAGACCATGACCGCCAGCCACAGCAACGGCTGCCGGCTCGGCCACGCGAACAGCTGGTCGGGCAGCAGCGCCGCCACGACCGCCACCGCCACGACGGCGGTCACCGCCCAGAGCGTGAGGATCGACCGCAGCTGCCCGCGCAGCGCGTCCGCCCGCCACAGCGACCTCCGGTCGAACGACCGCGTGCGCAGCAGGTACCAGGCGCTCGCCGCGCCCAGGACGAGCAGCACGGGGATGGGGTTCGTGCCGCGTGCCAGCAGGTCGTAGACGAAGGTGAGGCCGAAGAAGACGACGGCGAACTCGGCGGCCAGGTAGATCTTGCGCTTCGCACCGATCGCCAGAAGTGCCACGGCCGCCAGCGTAGGTCGCTGGAAAGGCGCGAAAACGAGGCGACGCCAAGCGTTCATCCACTGGTCGCGCGGACCGGCCAGGGCGATCCCGGCCGCCACGGGTGCGAACTCAGCGGGGTCTGATCGCCCGCAGCGATGCGCCGCTGCGCACGTCATCGTCCCGCGGGAACCAGGCGATTTCCGGCGAACCAGGACGAACGAGCCTTGAGGATGACCGGATCGAGGCACCCGGACTGTTAATGATCCCGCCGCCGGAGCCGATACGTGACACATGACTCTCACGGAGATCGTGACCTCGGGCACAGCGGCCCACGTCCGGGCCGCACTCGAACGGCAGCTCGACGGCGCGCTGGTGGAGGTCCCGGACGACGACGACTCACCGCGCAGGGCGTTCAGCGAGGCGTTGCGCCGGGCGTTGATGCTGCGGCAGAAGCACCCGTTCGACGTGGTGGCGCTCGGCCTGCCGGACCTGCTGCGGTACCGGGACCTGGTGGCGGGCTCCGAGGTGACGCTGCGGGCGACGAACATCGAGGCGCACTTCATCCGGCCCGACGGCAGCGTGGAGCGGTACCGGCCGGAAACGCAGTGAAGCCCGGCTCCCATCGGGGCGGGAGCCGGGCTTCAGCCAGAAGCGACTAGGCGGGAACGGAAGCCACGCCCGGCGCCAGGAACCGCTTGCCGGTCACCTTCTCCGAGATGCCGGTGCGGTCCAGGTACGGCGTGATGCCGCCCAGCCAGAACGGCCACCCGGCGCCCAGGATCATGCACAGGTCGATGTCCTGCGCCTCCGCGACCACGCCCTCGTCGAGCATGATCCGGATCTCCTCGGCCAACGCCTCCAGCGCGCGCGTCTTGACCTCTTCACCGGTCAGCGGCGAGGAGCCGAACTCCCACAGCGCCAGGACCTCGGGGTCGACGGTCTGGTTGCCCGACGAGTCCCACTGCCAGACGGCGCCCTTGCCCGCGGCGACGAACTTCTTCATGTTCTCCGACACCGAGAAGCGGTCGGGGAACGCGCCGTGCATGGTCTCCGACACGTGCAGCGCGACGGCGGAGCCGACCAGCTGCAGCAGGATCATCGGCGACATCGGCAGGCCGAGCGGCTCGGTGGCCCTGTCGGCGACCTCGAACGGCGTGCCCTCGTCGACCGACTTGATGACCTCGCCCATGAAGCGGGTCAGCAGGCGGTTCACGACGAACGCGGGCGCGTCCTTCACCAGCACCGACGACTTCTTGAGCTGCTTGCCGACCGCGAACGCCGTGGCCAGCGTGGCGTCGTCGGTCTGCTCGGCGCGCACGATCTCCAGCAGCGGCATGACCGCGACCGGGTTGAAGAAGTGGAAGCCCACGACCCGCTCGGGGTGCTTGAGCTTCGACGCCATGTCCGTGATCGACAGCGACGAGGTGTTCGTGGCCAGGACCGCCTCGGCGGAGACGTGCTCCTCGACCTCGGCGAACACCTGCTGCTTCACGGCCAGGTCCTCGAACACGGCCTCGATGACGAAGTCGGCGTCGGCGAACGCCGCCTTGTCCAGCGAGCCGGACACCAGCGCCTTGAGGCGGTTGGCCTCGTCCGGCGAGATGCGGGACTTGCCGAGCAGCTTGTCGATCTCGGCGTGGACGTAGCCGACGCCCTTGTCCACGCGCGCCTGGTCGATGTCGGTCAGCACGACCGGCACGTGCAGGCGGCGGATGAACAGCAGCGCCATCTGCGAGGCCATCAGACCGGCGCCGACGACGCCGACCTTGGTGACCTTGCGCGCCAGCGACTTGTCCGGAGCACCGGCCGGGCGCTTCGCGCGCTTCTGCACCAGGTTGAACGAGTACAGGCCGGCCCGCAGCTCGTCGCTCATGACGAGGTCCGCGAGGCCCTCGGTCTCGGCGGCGTAGCCCTTGTCCAGGTCGTTCTCGCGGGCCAGCTCCAGCAGCGCCAGCGCCTTCTCCGCACCGGGAGCCGCGCCCTTGGTCTTGCCGGCGACGATCGCCTTGGCCCGCGCGACGGCGGCGTCCCACGCCTCGCCGCGGTCGATCTCCTTGCGCGGCACGGTGATCTCACCGCGCACGACACCGGACAGCCACAGCAGCGACTGTTCCAGGTAGTCGGCGGAGTCGAACAGCACGTCCGCGATGCCCAGTTTCAGCGCCTCGGCCGGCTTGAGCATCTTGTTCTGGTTCAGCGCGTTCTCGAAGATCACCGTCACGGCGTCGTTGGCGCCGATCAGGTTCGGCAGCAGCTGCGTGCCACCCCAGCCCGGGAACAGGCCCAGGAACACCTCGGGCAGTGCGATCGCGGCCGCGTTCGACGCCAGCGTGCGGTAGTGGCACGACAGCGCGAGCTCGAGCCCGCCGCCCATGACCGCGCCGTTGACGAAGGCGAAGGTCGGGATGTCCGAGTCGGTGAACTTCTTGAAGACGTCGTGGCCCAGCTTGCCGATCGCGAGGCCCTGCGAGCGGTCCGTCGCCTGCTCGACGGCGGACAGGTCCGCGCCGACGGCGAAGATGAACGGCTTGCCGGTCACCGCGATCGCGGCCGGCGAGGCGGCGTGGGCCTCGTCGAACGCCGCACCGAGCGACACCAGCGACTGCGGGCCGAACGTCGACGGACGGGTGTGGTCCAGGCCGTTGTCGATCGTGATGAACGCGACCGGCTTGTCGAGGCCGGGCACGGTGATCAGACGCGTCTTGGCGTGGGTGACGACCTCGTCGGGGAAGATCGCCTTTGCTTCCTCAGCGGTGATGGTCACTTCTCGCCACTCCAGTTCGGGTTCTCCCAGATGACCGTTCCACCCATGCCGATGCCGATGCACATGGTGGTGAGGCCGTAACGGACGTCCGGACGCTCGGCGAACTGACGCGACAGCTGCGTCATCAGGCGCACGCCGGAGGAAGCCAGCGGGTGGCCGGTCGCGATCGCGCCGCCCCACTGGTTCACGCGCGGGTCGTCGTCGGCGATCTTGAAGTGGTCGAGGAACGCCAGCACCTGCACGGCGAACGCCTCGTTGATCTCGAACAGGCCGATGTCCTCGATGGACAGGCCGGCGCGCTCCAGCGCCTTCTCCGTCGCGGGCACCGGGCCGACGCCCATGACCGACGGGTCGACGCCCAGGAACGAGTAGCCGACCATCCGCATGCCGACCGGCAGACCGAGCTCGCGCGCGGTCTCCTCCTCGGCGAGGATGCAGCCGGTCGCGCCGTCGTTCAGGCCGGCCGCGTTGCCCGCGGTGACCCGGCCGTGCGGGCGGAACGGCGTCTTGAGCTTGCCCAGGTCCTCGACCGTGGTGCCCGGACGCGGCGGCTCGTCGGCCGTCGCGAGGCCCCAGCCGTTCTCGGCGGACCGGGTCGCGACGGGCACCAGCTCGGGGCCGATCTTGCCCGCGGCGACGGCGGCCGCGTACTTGGCCTGCGACGCGGCGGCGTAGGCGTCCGCGCGGTCCTTGGTGATCTCCGGGAACCGGTCGTGCAGGTTCTCCGCGGTCTGGCCCATGACCAGCGCGCTCGGGTCGACGATCTTGTCCGACAGGAAGCGCGGGTTCGGGTCGACGCCCTCGCCCATCGGGTGGCGGCCCATGTGCTCGACGCCACCGGCGATGACGACGTCGTAGGCGCCGAACGCGATGCCGCTCGCCGCCGTGGTGACGGCGGTCATCGCGCCCGCGCACATGCGGTCGACGGCGTAGCCGGGCACCGACTTCGGCAGGCCCGCGAGCAGTGCCGCGGTCCGGCCGATCGTCAGGCCCTGGTCGCCGATCTGCGTGGTCGCGGCGATGGCGACCTCGTCAACGCGCTCCGGCGGCAGCTCGGGGTGCCTGCGCAGCAGCTCACGGATGACCTTCACGACGAGGTCGTCGGCACGGGTCTCGGCGAAAATCCCCTTGGGGCCGGCCTTGCCGAACGGCGTGCGGACGCCGTCGACGAAGACCACGTTCCGAACGCGTGCCGGCGCTGCTGGTGCGGCCACGGCGTCTCCTCCACTTGTGGTGACAACTCTGTCCACTCCGGCAGGGGAGCGCGACATCCCTACCGGTCGGTAACGCCAACTCTAGCCCTAGTTACTGGCGGGTAACCACTGCGGCACCCCTGTTCGCTCCGTCACACACCTTGCGCACCACGAGGAACAGCGGCAACCCGACCGGGGCCAGCAGGATCGTGATCACCAGAACGGGTGCCATCACCAGCGGGTGCACGTTCAGGCGGCGCCCCTCCAGGTACATCCAGCGCCCGACGAACAGGTCCCACGCGATCATGTGCGCCCACACCAGCGCGGCGCCGGTGTCCGTGCTCATGAACTCGGCCAGCGCCCTGAGCTCCGGTCGGGTCACCAGCGGCAGCAGCTCGGGCAGCACCGGGACCACGAGTACGACGTAGATGACCACCGGCGGCAGGACGATCAGGTACGACTCGGCGATCCGCCGGGTCCACGACCACGTCGGTGCGAAGATCATGAGTGCCCAGAACGGGGCGATCAGCAGGAACGTCAGGTCGAACAGGGTGGCGGTCATGCGGGAACGAGCTCCTTCTCGATGGTCTTCTGCGGCTGCAGCGCCCACGCCACGCCCAGCGCGGTCGCGACGACGATGACGGCGGCGGCGGTCAGGGTCAGTGCGTCCGGCTCGACGATCGGCTGACCGCGCAGGGCCTGCCAGATGACGAGCAGCGTGACGCCGAGGTAGCCGCCGCTGAGGGCCCACGCCAGACGCGCGTTCGCCCAGCGGCCGGCGAGCGCGATCAGCAGGGGGAGGACCTGCAGCGCGTGCATGCCGACGAAGTGGCCGATGCGCAGGTCGCCGTGCACGGTGCTCCACCCGGTGAACGGCATGTGCGCGCCCCCGTCGGGCCCGCCGATCGAATGCGAGCCGAGCACGCCCTTCGCGGGCGACTGGCCGGCGCGCGGCTGCGTCATCAGGAACCCGACGCCCATGCCGACGAGCGCGATGACCAGGCTGAGCCGGATCGTCCAGCCCTGTGCGGGGTTGTCGAACCTCTTGCGGAACAGCAGAACGGCGATCACCAGGTTCACGACCCAGAGGACCAGCACCATGGTGCCCATCGCCGAGAACAACGCCGTGTCGAGCGGCGTCTCGAAGTTGAAGTGGCTGCGCTTCCCCCTGACCACCTGCCCGACGATGATCGCCATCTCGCCGACGCCGACCGCGGCGGACACGGTGCCCAGCCACCAGGCGATCCGGTGCAGCCGGCCCTCCAGCAGGCTGATGAACCACGCGAGGGAGGCGCTGTAGAGCACGAACGACACCGCGAACTTGAACGGCTTGAACCAGATCGGCGAGTCGACCAGCACCCGGTCGTCGAGCAGCATGCCCAGCATGGCGATCGGGGTGAGAACGACCATGGACAGCGTGAAGAGCATTAACGGCCGGTGCCACCGGTACGCGGTCATCAGCATCTGAACCCCCTGCAGAAGAAGAATGGATAGCGGCGCTCTCCGCTATCGGAAAGGTACACTATCCACATGCGTGTTGGCGAGCTGTCGAAGCGAAGTGGCGTCCCCGTGGCGACGATCAAGTACTACCTGCGCGAGGGACTGCTGCCGGCCGGCGTGCTGACCAGCCCGAACCAGGCCCACTACGACGACGAGCACCTCCGCCGCCTCCGCCTGGTGCGCGCACTGGTCGACGTCGGCGGCCTGTCCATCGCGGCCGTGCGCGAGGTGCTCGCCGCGGTCGACACCCGCGACGACTCGATGCACAACAAGCTCGGCGCCGTGCAGGAGGCCATCAGCCAGCCTGGGTCGGTTGAGCTCGACCCGGTCGCCGTCGAGGACGTGCGGGCGTTCCTCGCGCGGCACGGCGAGGACGAGTGCGCCGACGTGACCGACAGCAACGTGACGCACATGCTCGCCTCGGCGCTGTCCGCCGCCAGGACGGTCGGGCACGACCACTTCCAGGAGCTGCTCGACCCGTACCTGGAGGGAGCGCGGCTCATCGCGCGGGCCGACCTCGACTACATCGCCCGGCGGGGGTCGCCCGACGACGTCATCGAGGCGATGGTCGTCGGCACGCTGATCGGCGACGCCGTGCTGAAGGCGGTGCGCCGGCTCGCGCACGTGCAGGTGTCCCGCACGGTCATCGGCGACGGCTCCGACGACTGAGCTCCCGCCGACGGTGGCCGTTCCGCCCGATGGCGAAGCTACGGCCGGAGTCGGCCGCCATTGATATATCGGCTAAGCCAGCTGCTCCATCGCTGCTCACCCGTCGCTGACCTGCTGCTTTGCAACTACACGTTTGACGACGACGGCAAAAGAATCGTTGCAAAGGTGTCGCCGGGACCTCGCGAGCTCAGGGCGAGCTGACGTGTCGGGCGATATATCAGTCGGCCTGGGGCAGTTGCAGCTGCCACCGGACCTCGCCGTCGAGCTGCTCGTCGGTGGCGACGAGTCCGGCCGAAGCAGCTACCGCGGCCGACGCGTGGTGCTCGGGGTGGACGTGCGCGACGACGGTCCGCACCGGCTGCGTCCCGAGCCACCTGACGAGCCCGCGCGCCGCCTCGCCCGCGATGCCGCGGCCCTGCCACGGCGTCCCGACCACCCACGCGATCTCCGCCGTCGCGTCGGCCCAGGTGACCGTCGCCTGCACGGTGCCGACGAGCTCGGCGGCGTCGCGCAGCCGGATCACCCAGTTCAGCCACCGCACGCCCGGATCGGGGGAGCCCGCGACCAGCCGGCGGTACCGCGCGGCGAGGGCGTCCGGCGGCTGCGGGCTGCCGCCGATGAACGCGTGCAGCGCCGGGTCCGCCAGCACCGCGGCCATCTCGGCGGCGTGCTCGACCCGCAACGGCAGCAGCTCCAGCCGGTCGGTGCCGATCACGAGCTGCCGGTCGTCCCGCGAGCTGCTTCCGTCCTGCGTCACGAGCTGGATCATGCTGCAACCCGCGCCTTTGCAATGGTCGTTTGTCGTCGTCGTCAAACGTGTTGTTGCAAATGCGCAGGTCAGCAGCTCCGCAGAAGTGATATATCGGTGCTGCGCCGGGGGTCGACCGGGCACGTCAGCTGCCGGAGACCGGTGAGCTGCCCGTGGACCTGGTCGCCCGCCACAGCGGTCTGGGCAGCGCCGACTCGCTGCGGCAGCACCTCGGCCGCAGCACCGGGCTCACCCCGACCGCCTACCGCAGGTCGTTCAGGACGACGCGGGTGGTGGAGCCGTCGCGGTGAGGGCCTTGGCCAGGGCGTCGAGCGTCAGCTCGATCTGCCACGACCGTGCTCCGCCCTCGCGCAGCACGGCGGCCACGGACTCGGGGGAGAGGTCCTCCGGCGGCTGCCAGCAGGTGCGGCGCACCAGGTCGGGCAGCAGCAGGTTCTCCACCGGGAGGGTGTTGGCCTCGGCGATGGCGGCCAGCGCCGTGCGGGTGGCGGCCAGGCGGGCGGCGGCATCCGGGTCCTTGTCCGCCCAGCGGTTGGGCGGGGGAGGACCGTCGTGCTGGCCCGCGGGTTCGGGGAGCTCCGACTTGGGCAGCTCCGCGGCCTTGCGCAGGGCGTTCATCCAGGTGCCGGACATGCGGCGCTGGGCACGACCGCGGAACACGGGCAGCGCGAGCAGCTCGGATTCCGACGCGGGGTTGCGGGCGGCGGCCTCCATGAGGGCGGAGTCCGGGAGGACCCGGCCCGGTGCGATGTCACGTTCGCGGGCCACGGCGTCGCGGGCTTCCCACAACGCGCGGACCAGGGCGAGCTGACGCTGGTTGCGCACGCGGTGGATACCCGACGTGCGCCGCCAGGGGTCGGTACGGGGACGCGGCAACGGCGCCACCCGGACCGCCTCGAACTCCTCGAGCGCCCAGGCGAGTTTGCCCTGGCGCTCCAGCTCGGCCTCGAGAACGTCGCGCAGCTGCACGAGCAGCTCCACGTCCAGAGCGGCATACGTCAGCCAGTCGGCAGGAAGGGGGCGGCGCGACCAGTCGGCCGCGCCGTGCCCCTTCTCCAGCCGATAGCCGAGCAGTCGCTCGACCAGCGTGCCCAATGCCACGCGTTCGAACCCAGCCAGCCTGCCCGCCAGCTCGGTGTCGAACAGCACGCCGGGTCGGAGACCGAGTTCGGCGAGGCACGGCAGGTCCTGAGACGCTGCGTGCAACACCCACTCAGTGCCCTCCAACGCCTCCACCAGGGGGTCTAGCCGTCCGCCGAGGGCGATCGGGTCGACCAACCAGGTGCCGGCGCCTTCCCGGCGCAGTTGCACCAGATAGGCACGCTGTGAGTAGCGGTAGCCCGAGGCTCGCTCGGTGTCCACCGCGACCGGGCCCTTCGCTCCGGCGAGCGCGTCAGCGGCTCGCCGGAGCGCAGAAGGATCGGCGACCACGGGCGGAACCCCATCAGCAGGCTCCGTCAGTGGTACCGGACCGGGTCCGGCTGGTGCGGTTGGCTCGTCGGCGGGTACATCCACAGAGGAAGACCCTACGACGATCGCACCACTCACAGGTGTTCTCGGCCGGTTCAGTGCTTCAAACCGGTATCTAACGGATCACGCCGGCACGCATGGCCAGCGCGACCATCTGAGCGCGATCCCCGGTGCCCAGCTTCCGGCCGATCCGGCTCAGGTGAGACTTCACCGTGAGTGCGGACAGGCTGAGCGCTTCGCCGATTTCCTTGTTGCTCTGGCCATCGGCGACCAGCTGGAGCACCTCGACCTCACGTGCGGAGAGTTCCCGCGGCGTGTTGTCGGTGCCCGGCACCCGAGTACCCGCTGCGAGTACTGGTGCCACGCTCGGATCTGCGTAAACGCCGCCATCGAGAACCCGGCGCACCCCGTCGGTGACCACCATCGGAGAGGCGGACTTCAGGAGGTACGCCTGGGCGCCCGCCTGGAAGGCCGACCTGACCGCGTAGGGGTCGTCGGAGGATGCGAGGACCACGATGCGGGGCCAGCCCTGGGCACGGAGCTCCGTGACCAGGTCGATGCCGGTGCCATCCGGCAAGCCCAGATCGAGGATCGCGAGGTCGCACGGTCCGGTGGCAAGTGCCCGCGCCCGAGCCTCTGCCACCGATGCGGCCTCATGCACTGTCCCGGCCCCCATCTGGGTGAGCCGAGCTGATATCGCCTCCCTCAGCAGTGGGTGGTCGTCGACCACCAGCACTGAAAAAAGCTCCTCCCGCGGGTGCGGGACCATGTTCGCCGGCAACGAGCCGGCTGGCGTGGTACGAACGGCCTGACCTAAGCCGACGGCAGCCACGTCACTACCTCCCTGGAGTCGGTCGTGCCCCCCGACCGGCACCGGAGACTTTCGCCCAATCAGCCGCGCCACTGATCGACCGAAAGTGGTGTCGTCTGGGGCAGCGTAGCCGCCCATGCGGGTCTACGGGACGATCAATCGGGTATCTATCCCTATTGAGTTGTGACAGATGGCCTCATGTGTCACACGATCGGATGACAACTAGATAGGGGGAGTAACACGAGCCCCTCTCAGAACGACATCTAGGAGTTGGTTGTGCCGAGCTCTACCGGTCACGAACGAGCGCGGGCGTTGCTGCAGCGTGTGCCCCTCGTCGACGGCCACAACGACCTGCCGTGGGCACTGCGCGAGTTCGGTGACGGAACCGGCGAGGACGTCTACACCACCGCCGGGAAGATCGATCTGACCGAACGTCATCCCAGCCTGCACACGGACATCGTGAAAATGCGCGAGGGCGGACTTGGCATGCAGTTCTGGTCCGTCTGGATTCCCGGGAGGCTCGCCGGGGACGCAGCGGTGACCGCCGTCCTGGAGCAGGTCGAACTGGTCTACGAGCTGGCGGAGCGGTACTCCGGCCACCTCGGCATCGCGACGACCGCGGCAGAGGCCGAAAAAGTTTTCGGGTCCGGGCGTGTCGCGTCACTCCTGGGGGCCGAGGGCGGCCACTCCATCAACTCCTCACTCGGTGTCCTGCGGGCGCTGCGCCGGTTGGGCGTGCGGTACATGACGCTCACCCACAACGACAACACCCCGTGGGCCGACAGCGCCACCGACCAGCCCGAACACGGCGGCCTGACCGAGTTCGGCCGTTCGGTCGTGCGCGAGATGAACCGCATCGGCATGCTCGTCGACCTCTCCCACGTCGCGCCCAGCACGATGCACGCCGCGCTGGACACCAGCGTCAAGCCGGTCATCTTCAGCCACTCGTCGTGCCGCCACGTCGCGGACCACCCGCGCAACATCCCGGACGACGTCCTGGTGAAGCTCAAGGCCAACGGCGGTGTGGCCATGATCACATTCGTTCCGGACTTCGTCTCACCCCGTGTCGCTGAATGGGACGCAGCCCTTCGTGAAGCGATGACGACCGCAGGCGCGAGCCACGCGGACATGGCCGAGCGCAAGTCGTTCAGCGAGAAGTGGGCCGTGGAGCACCCGAAGCCCGGCGCGACGCTCGACGATGTCGTCACGCACCTGGAACACGCCCGCGAGGTCGTCGGCATCGACCACATCGGCCTCGGCGGCGACTACGACGGTGTGAAGGAGCTGCCGGCCGGGCTCGAGGACGTCTCGACCTACCCGAACCTCATCGGCGCATTGCTCGACAAGGGCTGGTCCGAGGACGACTGCGCCAAGCTCGCCGGGGCGAACGTCCTGCGCGTCCTGCGCGACGCCGACAGCTGAGAACCGGTAGCCGACGACGTCAGCTGCTCGCGACACGCCCGAGTTACCTGCGATTTTGCACCTGGTCGTTTGCGGTCGACCGCAAACGACCAGGTGCAAAGCAGCAAACGGCGAGCTTGCGGTGGCCGCGTTGCAACGGTGGTTTGCGCTCGCGCGCAACGGTGATGGCCGTGGATGCAATGGCGATATATCGGATATCGGTGTGGCTCAGGAGCGCTGGCCGAACATGGTGACGCCCACCGGGGGCAGGCCCACGGCCGTCGCCATCAGCTCGTAGAACGCGGTGCCGTGCTCGGCGAGCTCGCCGTCCATGGCGGTCCACGACGCGCGCAGCTCGAGGTCGTCGGTGCGGGCCGGGCCGGCGATGTCGCCGAACCGGGCGGACGACGTCTGGGTGACGGTGCCGCCGAGCGCGGTGAAGCGGGCGCCGGACTGGTCGAGGGCCTCGGTCAGCCACGACCACCCGACCTCGGGCAGCAGCGGGTCCGACGCCAGTTCGTGGTCGAGCTCCACGCGCACGTACGCGACGACGCGGAGCACGCCGCCCCAGGCCTCGTCGCCGTCCGGGTCGTGCAGCAGCACGAGCCGCCCTGTCGACAGTTCGTCGGACGGGCCGGTGACCTCCGCTGTCAACGCGTACGCCCACGGCGCGAGCCGCTGCGGCGGGCGAACCTCGGTGAGTTCGATCTCGGGCCGGTGGCGAACCGACTTGAGCGTCCCCACCGCCCGGCGGAAGATTTCCGGCTCGGTCACACGACCGACTGTATGCCTCGCAAACCGACCGAGTGACGGCGGCACGCCGAGACGTGGGACCATGGAAGAAAGAAGAGAGATGGCTCAACTGTGTCTGACTTTGCGCAACCCCTCCTCGTGGCCGCGCGCGGCGGCACGCCGTCGCACACCCCTGTCTGGTTCATGAGGCAGGCGGGGCGGTCGTTGCCCGAGTACCGGGCGCTCCGCCAGGGCACCGCGATGCTCGACGCCTGCATGGACCCGGAGATGGTCTGCGAGATCACCATGCAGCCGGTCCGGCGGCACGGTGTCGACGGCGCGATCCTGTTCTCCGACATCGTGGTGCCGCTCAAGGCCGCCGGTGTCGACCTCGACATCGTCGCGGGCACCGGTCCCGTGGTCGCGCAGCCGGTCAGGACGCTCGACGACGTGCACCGGCTCCCCGAGCTGCACGCCGAGCAGGTCCAGCCGGTCGCCGACGCGATCGGGCTGCTGCTCAAGGAGCTCCCGGCCGAGGTGGCCCTGATCGGGTTCGCCGGCGCGCCGTTCACGCTCGCCTCCTACCTCGTCGAGGGCGGGCCGAGCAAGAACCACGAGCGCACCAAGGCGCTCATGCACGGCAACCCCGAGCTGTGGCACGCGTTGCTGGCCAAGATCGCGGACGTGACGGCGGCGTTCCTGCACGCGCAGCTCGACGCGGGCGTGCAGGCGGTCCAGCTGTTCGACTCGTGGGCGGGCGCGCTGTCCGAGCGCGACTACCGCGAGTTCGTGCTGCCGCACTCGAAGCGCGTCCTGGAGACGATCTCCACCGTGCCGCGCATCCACTTCGGCGTCGGCACCGGCGAGCTGCTGCCCGCGATGCGCGAGGCCGGTGCGGACGTCGTGGGCGTCGACTGGCGGATCCCGCTTGACGTGGCCGTGCGGCGCCTGGAGGAAGCGAACCCCGCGCTGCCGAAGCCGGTGGTGCAGGGCAACCTCGACCCGGCGCTGTTCTTCGCGGGCTTCGACGCCGTCGAACGCGAGGTGCGGCGCATCCACGCCGAGGGCAAGGCCGCGGCCGGCCACATCTTCAACCTCGGCCACGGCGTGCTGCCCGACACCGATCCGGAGATCATCACCCGCACCGTCGAACTGGTCCACAGCCTGTAATGAACCGACGACCGCCGCACGCCCCCAGGGTCGCCATCGTCGGAGGTGGCATCTCCGGTCTCGCCGCCGCGCACCGCCTGCGGATGCTGCTCGGCCCCGAGGCGCAGCTGACCGTCATCGAGCAGTCGGACCGGCTCGGCGGCAAGCTGCGCACCGCGGAGCTGGCCGGGGTGCGGTTCGACGTGGGCGCGGAGGCGTTCCTGCACCGCAAGCCCGAGGCGCAGGAGCTGATCGACGAGGTCGGGCTGACCGGTGAGGTCGTGCACCCCACCGGCGCGAAGGCGTCGGTGCACGCCGCCGGGCGCACCCACCAGTTGCCCGCGCACACGTTCATGGGCGTGCCCGCCAGCGTCGAGGCGGTGCGGCACATGCTGTCGTCCGAGGGCGCGCTGCGGGTCGAGATGGAACCGACGCTGCCGCCGGTCGACCTGCGCGGCGGTGACGTCGCGGTCGGCGCGCTGATGAAGGACCGGTTCGGTCCCGAGATCGCCGACCGCCTGGTCGGGCCGCTGCTCGGTGGCGTGTACGCCGGGCGTGCGGACGAGCTGGGCCTGCGCGCCACGATGCCGCAGATCGCGACACTGCTGGACAAGGGCGTCGGCTCGCTGCTGGCCGCCGCCGCGATGATCATGCCGGCGCCACCGCAGCCCCGTGCCGCGCGGCCGCCGGTGTTCGCGTCACTGCGCGACGGCGTCTCCACGCTCGTCGACCGGCTCGCGGAGGTCGCGAAGCCGGAGGTCCGGCTGGGCCTGCCGGTGCGCGTGCTGTCGTGGCTGGGTGACGGCTGGCGGCTGGAGATCGGCTCGGCCGCGTCGCCGCGGTACCTGGAGTGCGACGGCGTCGTGCTCGCCGTGCCCGCGCCGTCGGCCCGCAAGCTGCTCGCGGAGATCGCGCCGCAGGTGTCCGCCGCGTACGGCAAGGTCGAGGTCGCCTCGATGGCCGTGGTGGCGCTGGCGCTGCCGCCGGGCACCGAGCTGCCGGACCGCTCCGGCGTGCTGATCGCGGAGGGCGAGCGGTACTCCGACCGCATCACCCCGTTCACCGCCAAGGCGTTCACGTTCTCCAGCCGCAAGTGGGGCCACCTCGGCGAGCCGGTGATCCTGCGCGGTTCAGTCGGCCGCCACGGCGAGACGGCGCTGCTGCAGCGCAGCGACGCCGACCTGGTGAAGGCCGTGCGCAACGACCTGTACGAGCTGACCGGCGTCCGGGCGGAGCCGATCGACTCGGTGGTGCAGCGCTGGGGTGGCGGGCTGCCGCAGTACGGCGTCGGTCACGTCGACCTGGTCGAGGCGATCGAGAAGGGCATCGGCGACGTGCCGGGCCTGGCCGTCGCGGGCGCCACGCTGCACGGCGTGGGCGTGCCCGCGTGCATCGCCACCGCCGACTCGGCCGCCGCCCGTGTCGCAGCACACCTGCTGGGCCGCGTTCGCCGCTGAACGGCCCGTGCCAAGATGGACGTATGGCGCGCCTGAACTACAACGAGCTCAACGACACCATCCGCTACACCATGTGGTCGGTGTTCCGGGTCGAACCCGGCAGGCTGCCGGAGGACCGTTCGGCCGCCGCCACGGAGACCCAGAACTACCTGGACGCGTTGGAGGGCAAGGGCGTCGTCGTGCGCGGCGTCTACGACGTGGCGGGTCTGCGCGCCGACGCGGACTTCATGATCTGGTGGCACGCCGAGGAGATCGAGCAGGTGCAGCAGGCCTACACGGGCTTCCGCCGCACGCCGCTCGGCAAGGTGTCGACGCCGGTCTGGTCGCAGGTCGCCCTGCACCGCCCCGCGGAGTTCAACCGCAGCCACATCCCCGCGTTCCTCGCGGGTGAGGAAGCCCGCAAGTACGTGTGCGTGTACCCGTTCGTGCGGTCCTACGAGTGGTACCTGCTGCCGGAGGAGGACCGCCGCAAGATGCTGGCGGACCACGGCAAGGAGGCCCGCGACTTCCCGGACGTGCGCGCGAACACCGTCGCGTCCTTCGCGCTCGGCGACTACGAGTGGCTGCTCGCGTTCGAGGCCGACGAGCTGCACCGCATCGTCGACCTGATGCGCCACCTGCGCGGCACCGAGGCGCGGCTGCACGTGCGCGAGGAGATCCCGTTCTACACGGGCACCCGCGTCCCGGCAGCCGAGCTGGTCCTCAACCTGCCGTAGCCACGACGTGCGATGGCCGCCCGGAGGCATCCGGGCGGCCATCGCCGTTCCAGGACCTACTTCGCCGCCACCTTGTAGGCGCGGATCACCGTCAGCTCGACGGTGTTGCCCTTGGCGTCGACCGCGGTGGCCTTCAGCGAGGCCCACCTGGCGTCCGCCGTGTGGTAGATCAACGCGCTGGTGCCGGCAACGCCCGCGCGACGCCACGACCTGCCGTCGTCGAACGAGTACTCGACCCCGGTGACACGGACCTTGCCGGTGTCGCCCTGCGACTGCGTGAGCAGGCCGAGCCGCTGCAACGTGCCCGCGGGCACCGCGCCGTCCGCGTCGAGCCTCGGCACGAACCGCACGACCGACAGCGGGATCGTCGAGGGCTGGTCGCCGGTGGCCTTGGAGCGGAACGTCCACACGGCGGACACGCGCGTGCTGAGGTCGAACTGCGTGCCGCGGTCGAGGCTCACCTCGGCGCGGTAGTCCGCCTCGCCCGCGGGCAGGCCCTCGAACAGGGCGGCGGTCCGCGGCACCTCGGCGAGCAGGGTGCCCTCGCGGTACAGGGCGGCGCGGGCGCTGTCCACAGTGGACGCGCCGCTGCCGTGGTTGCCGTCGGCCAGCATCGGCACGCTGAAGGACAGCTGGTCGCGCACGCGCTGGGCGAACGGGTACGGCGACTCCGGCAGGCCCGGCGAGAACACCGGGACGACCTCGCGCTCCTGGTACGTGCGGCCCGGCGCGTACGTGCGCAGGTCGCTGATGACCTGGTCCTGCGCGCCGTTGGCGTGCCGGCTGGTCACGATCGACTGCCAGCGCAGGTCCTCGGTGGTCACGTAGTCGACCGCCTTGGCACCCGCCGGCACCGGGTAGAGCGCCGAACCGCCGCCGACACCGTGCACCGACAACGGCAGTTCGCCCTTGGACGCCGTGCTGTCCGGCCGCAGACCGCCGATGGAGGTCTCGACGCGGGCGAGGTCCTCCTTCCGCGGTGCGCGGGTCAGGCCGTTGGGCAGGCTGCCGCCGACCGGGTAGGCGAGGCGGTAGTAGGTGGCCGGGTCGGCCGCGGAACCGGCGTGCAGCACCGCGAGCGACGCGAGCTCGCGCGGGGACAGCGGCCCGCCGACCTGGGCGACGGCCATCCGGTCGAAGCCGCCGAACGAGACGATGCCGGCACCGGCCTTGCGCTCACCGAACGTGCGCTGCCAGGACAGCTCGCCGACGACGAACTCGCCGACGGGTTCCGGTGCCCGCACGTCGAGCTTCTGCGCGAGCCGGGCGTCCTGCCTGATGGTCAGGTCACCGGTCAGCACGACGGTCGGCTGGTACACCACGTCCAGGCGTTCCGCGGTGCTGAACGACGTGTCGAGCATGTAGGTGCCCTTGGGCAGCCTGACCTTCTGGTCGCCGGCACCCGTCACGATCTTGTACCCGGTGGTGTCCAGGCCGTCGATGAACGTGAACGAGTACTCCGGGTCCTGCCCGGTGCGGTCGGTCAGGTCGAGCGTGAGGGTGTAGGACTCCACCTCGCGTTCGACGCCGACGAGCGTGCGGACGGTGTGCGGGCCGGAGGTGGCCACGACCTCACCGGTGTACGTGCCGTCCCTGCTGCCCACGCGGGTGTCGCCGGTGACCGCGAGCGCCGCCGTGCCCTTGGCGGGAACGGTGACTTTCGTGGCGCCCAGCGTGAACAGGCCGGCCGGGGCGGACGTGTCGAGCCGGACGTCCAGCGTGATCGGCGCGTCGGTCGGGTTGGTGTAGGTGACCGAACGGGTCTCCGGCTTGTCGTCGGCGTGCGGCCACTCGTGCCGGCCCAGGTTCAGCGCGACGACGTCGGCGGTCAGCGTCTGGTCGATCGCCTTCGCCACGTCGATGCGGCCGGCGCCCTGGTCGAACGCGCTGACGCCGGGGGTCGGCCTGGCCGTGGTGGCCAGGGCCGACTTCACCTGCGCGGCGGACCACTCCGGGTGCTGCTGGCGCAGCAACGCCGCCGCGCCCGCCACGTGCGGCGTCGCCATCGAGGTACCGCTGGCCGCCACGTGCTCGCCGTTCGTGCCCGCCGCCGCGGCGACGATGCCGACTCCCGGTGCGGTCACCTCGGGCTTGAGGCCGCTGTCGCCGGTGCGCGGGCCCTTGCTGGAGAACGGCGCGAGCTTGTCGTCGCGGTCGACGGCGCCTACCGACAGCGCGGCCTCGGCCGTGCTGGGGGAGCTGACCGTGCCGGTGCCGCCGGAGTTGCCCGCGGCGATGACGAACAACGTGCCGTACCGCGCGGTCAGGTCGTTGACCGCCTGTTCGAGCGGGTCGACCTCGGGGGTGTCGCCGCCGCCGAGGCTCATGTTGACGACCTGGGCGCCCTGCTCCGCCGCCCAGCGCATGCCGTCGAGGATCCACGACTCCTGGCAGCCCATCTCGACGCACACCTTCGCGTCGAGCAGTTGCGCGCCCGGTGCGACGCCGCCGAACTTCGCGTCGTGGCTCGCGACCGTGGAACCGACGTGGGTGCCGTGGCCGACGTGGTCGGTGTTGTCCGGGTCGGAGGTGAAGTTCCGCTCCGCGACCTGCTGTCCCCTGAGGTCGGGGTGGTTCTCGTCGACACCGGTGTCGACGATGGCGACCTTGACGCCCTTGCCGGTGATGCCGCGCCGGTGGGCGGCGGGCGCGCCGATCTGCGGCACGCTGCGGTCCAGGCTGGGCTGGCGCAGGCCGTCGAGCCACACCTTGCCGGTACCGGCCTTGAGCGCGCCCCAGTCGTCGGCCGTGCGCGCGCCGACCCTGCCCCGGCCGTCGACGATCAACGGCATCCGGTCCCGGTAGCCGAACTCCAGCAACGTGGTGACGTCGAAGAGCCTGCGGTCGAGCCGGTCCGCCGCCAACGGCCCGATCGCGTCCTTCGGGACCACCAGCGTGTGCCCGTCGGCACCGCGGTGGGTCCGGAAGCTCATCCCCTGCCTGCCCTCGCCGGGCCGGATCGCGACGACCCGCTGGCCCTGCCCCAGCAGGACCTTGTCACCGGTGACGAGCGTGACCTCGTCCACCGCCTGCACGGGTGGTGGTGCCGGTGCCGCGGACGCCCCGGTGGCCGGTACCGCGGTCAGTGCGAGCGCCGCGAAGGCCGCGCCCAGTGCTCTCGATTTGCCGCGCATTCGAATCCCCTCGTGGTTCGAATTGCTGCGCGCTGTGGATTCGCGCAGGCCGGAAGGGCCTTCCGCGACAAGGTGAAGGCAATGCGAAAAAGGTCCCCCGACGCTTGTGAACGTATCGAGGGTGGCCCGGATCACACAGGGCTGAACGGGGGATTCTGCCGGGATTCGCGTTCGTCCGTCAGTGCGACGACCAGAACTTCCAGCGCGGCTTGCGTTTCTCCGGCAGTTCTCCCGCCGCGCGCAACCATTCGGCGAACGCGGCGGCGTCCTCCCGTGCCCGCGAGCCCGCCCTGCGCGGGTTGGCCGGCGCGTACACGTCGAAGAGCTGCCGAAACCGGTCGCCCAGCTCGTTCGCGACCTCGGGCCCGAGCATCCGCACGATGCCGCGTCGTTTCGCGAGCAACGCGCGGCGTTCGACCTCGACGCGTTGTTCGTCGAATCCCGCAGGCGCGGCGCCGCCCGCGAGCAAAGCGTTCAGCAGTTCCGCCTGCTGTTCCGCAAGCCTTTTGCGTGCGGCCGAAAGGTCATTGTGATCGGGTTTCTCAGCCACGGTGCTTGTCCACCACCGCGCGGATCGCGGCCAGTTCGGACGCGATTTCGGCGTCCGACGGGTAGTTGTCGTCGCGTTCCAGCAGAACGCCGGGTGGCGCGACGCGGGAGCACAGCTCGTCCAGCACGTCGAGCACCTCGGGCAGCACCGCGTGGGCGTGCGTGTCGTGGTAGATGTCGCCGTGCTGCTCGCCGCCGGCCACGTGCACGTACGCCAGCCGCTCCAGCGGGATCTCGTCGAGGAACCGCTGCGGGTCCGTGCCGATGTTGCGGGCGTTGGCGTACAGGTTCGCGACGTCGACCAGCAGCCAGCAGTCCGTGCGCTCGACCAGGTCGGCGAGGAACTGGCCCTCGGTCAGCTCACCGTCCGGCCACTCCAGCAGCGCGGCCACGTTCTCCAGCGCGAGCGGCACCGGCAGGTGCTCCTGGGCCCGTTTGACGTTCGCGACGAGCACGTCGAGCGCGTCCCTGGTGCGCGGCACCGGCATCAGGTGGCCCGAGTCGAGACCGCCCGCGCGCACGAAGCACACGTGGTCGCTCACCATCGGCGCCCCCACGGCCTCGGCGACCGACGCCAGGTGCCCGACCCGCTGGAGGTCCACGTCCTCCGCGCCGCCCAGCGAGAGCGACACGGCGTGCGGCAGGACCGGGATCCCGCGCTCCAGCAGGATCGTGACGGACTCCGGCAGGTGTCCGGTGTGGAGGTTCTCCGCGACGACCTCCACGAAGTCCACACCGGGCAACCGTTCCACGGTGAGGTCGATCTCCGAACGCCAGCCGATGCCGACGCCCAGGTCCTTGATGCCCGCCATCAGTCGCCTCCTCCGCCACCGCAGCCGCCGCCGCAGCCACCACCGGACGAGCAGCTGCTGCCGCTCGATCCACAGCCGTTGCCACCACATCCGCTGCCGCAGCTGCCGCAGG
This sequence comes from Nocardia sp. NRRL S-836, assembly GCF_001279525.1. Classification (GTDB taxonomy): domain Bacteria; phylum Actinomycetota; class Actinomycetes; order Mycobacteriales; family Pseudonocardiaceae; genus Lentzea. The sequence continues at coordinate 37,169 of NZ_LGDY01000139.1, forward strand.
ACGCCGCCGAGCCGCAGCCGGAACCGGAACCGTCCGAAGAGGACTTCCTCGGCTGTTTGCGCGGCAGTCTCCTCACCACGTCCTGGGAGAGGTCGAAGAGCTCGGCCACCGGGCGGCCGTCGAGCTTGCCGCAGAACCCGTGCAGTGCCACCGCGTGCACCCGGTCGTGCGCCGTTGCCTGGAGCAGGGCCTGCCGACCGGCCCTGGTGACCGGGCCCCGGCCACGCAGCCAGAGGAAGAGCAGCACGGCGACCGGTACGCCCAGCAGGAGCACCGGTGACACCAGGACGCCCAGCAGGAGCAGCACGACGGCGAGAACGGGGAAGACCCACCGGGACTCACCGCGGCGGCGGGGTGGCTGCATCAGCTTGCGCAGGTGCAGCTGCCGGTGCAGCAACTGCGCCTCGGAGCTGTGCGCGGCGGTCTGAACGACCAGCTCGAACCGCACGGCGGCGCGCAGCTGGCCGAGGATCTGGCGTTCGAGCGACGTTCCGGCGTCCTGGTCACCCCGGCGCACGGCCGACACGAGCGCGCCGCGCGACACCCGGACCGCGCCGTTGTCGATCAGCCTGGCGAGCGCGGCCTCCGCGGCACGGCCGGGCCCTGCGGTCAGGTAGCCGATCTCCTCCGCGGACAGCCGGGTGTCCTGCGGTGTCGTCGTGGTCATCGCGTTCCCCTCAGCTGCTGGAACCGCAGCTGCTCGAACTGCTGGAGCAGCTGCTGCTGGAGCAACTGCTGCTCGAAGAACTGCCGCAGCTGCTGCTCGAGCTCCCGCAACCGCTGGAACCGCCGCAGCTGCTGCTGGAACAACCGCTGCCCGAACAGCTGCTGCCCGAACAGCTCGACGACGTCCCGCACGTGTAGACGTATCCGGAGCCCGCCGTGTACTGCCAGCCGCCGCTGTCCGATGTGGACCGCCTGCGCTTTCCGGGTGTGAACCCGTTCATCGCCACCGTGTGCGGCCGGCTGAGCAGGTTGTGCCGCGCGTACTTCAGCACGTTCTTGCCGTGCGCGGTCAGCGGGCCCTTCTTCCGCAGCACGATCATGAGGAACAGCGGCACGATGGCGGGCAACCAGAAGACGTGGTCGGCGAAACCGAGGCCGAACAGCACGACCGTGATCACGACCAGCAACGCCACGGCCGCGGCGGGCAGGCCGCTCCTCGGCTTGCGCTCCAGCAGCCCCCGGTCGACCAGGCTCTGCCGCAGCGAGGCCATCTCGGCGCTGCGGACCACCCAGAAGATCACCGCGACCATCGGCTGCCCCGCGCCCTGAACGCCCGTCAGGATGCGTGCCTCGATCCTGGTCGTCGCGCCGTGGCCGTTCTGGTGGACGGCGGTCACGAGCCCCTCGCGGGAGACCCGCACGAGACCGTCGTCCATGAGCCGGGCCAGAGCGGCTTGAGCCGCCCTGGCCGGTCCCCCTGCCAGGAACCCGATCTCCTCCGCCGACCAGTCGGTGCGGGTCGAAGACTTGGCCATCAGCACTCCTCGCTCGCCGGTGCCCGTTGACTCTTCGACGTGAGATCTGCCCCGCGGTTCCTGTTGTTACCTAACCGGTTCGACGGACGGGTCAGCCCCCGCC
>NZ_LGDY01000140.1 GCF_001279525.1 Nocardia sp. NRRL S-836
GTTCACCGCGCTGCTGCTGTCGCTGCCCGGCTCGCCGGTGCTGTACTACGGCGACGAGATCGGCATGGGCGACAACATCTGGCTGCAGGACCGCGACGCCGTGCGCACACCGATGCAGTGGACCCCCGACCGCAACGCCGGCTTCTCCAGCTGCGACCCCGGCCGGATCTACCTGCCGGTCATCATGGACCCGGTCTACGGCTACCAGGGCCTCAACGTCGAGGCACAGCTCAACAACTCCTCGTCGCTGCTCAACTGGACCCGGCACATGATCGAGGTCCGCAAGCAGCACCACGCGTTCGCCGAGGGCGACTTCACCGAGCTGGGTGGTTCCAACCCGAGCGTGCTCGCGTTCAAGCGGCAGTGGAAGCGGCCGGACGGGCGCGAGGACATCGTGCTGTGCGTGAACAACCTCTCACGTTTCCCGCAGCCGGTGGAGCTGGACCTCTCCGAACACCGCGAGTACACGCCGCTGGAGCTCACCGGAGGTGTCAAATTCCCCTCCATCGGGGAACTCCCCTACCTGTTGACCCTTCCCGGTCACGGTTTCTACTGGTTCCAGCTGGTAGAGGCGGGCGACGACAGCGAGATGAGGTGAAGCGCGCATGATCGACCCCGACGAGCTCGCCGACAAGCTGGTCACCACCCTGCCCGACGTCCTGCCCACGCTGCGCTGGTTCGGCGGCAAGGACCGCGCGATCACCGCTGTCCGTCCACTGCGGACGACCCCGCTCGCCGACGACCTGGTGCACGTCGTCGTCGAGGTCGAGCAGCCCGGCCGCACCGAGCTCTACCAGCTCGTGATCAGCGAGCACTCCGAGGGCTTCGACGCGACCGCCGACCCCGAGCGCAACGGCCTGCTGCTGGAGAAGATCGCCGCGGGTGAGCGCGTCAACGGCATCGAGTTCGCGCACGAGCAGGGCGTCGAGCTGCGCACGGCGCTGCGCGGCCGGCCGATCGGCGTCGAGCAGTCGAACACGTCGTTGATCTACGGCCAGCAGTACATCCTGAAGATCTACCGCAAGCTCGCGCGCGGCGAGAACCGCGACCTGGTCATGCACCGGGCGCTGCGGTCCGTCGGCTGCGAGCACATCGCCCGCCCGCTCGGGTCGATCTCGACCGAGCTGGACGGCGAACCGGTCACGCTCGCGATGCTGCAGGAGTTCCTGCCGGACGCGGTCGAGGGCTGGGACATGGCCAAGACCTCGGTGCGCGACCTGATGGCCGAGGCCGACCTGCACGCGTTCGAGGTCGGCGGCGACTTCGCGGGCGAGGCGCACCGGCTCGGGAGCGCGGTGGCGAAGGTGCACGCCGACCTCGCCGAGGCGCTGGGCTCGCGCATGGCCGACGACGACGCGGTCACGCGGGCCATCGCCGGCATGCAGCGCCGGCTGAACACCGTCCTGGAGGCGGTGCCGGAGCTGGGCCGCTACTCCGACGCGCTGCGCTCGTCGTTCGACGAGGCCCGCCGGCACGTCGGGGCGATCCCGATCCAGCACGTCCACGGTGACCTGCACCTGGGCCAGGTGCTGCGGACCGTGCACGGCTGGCTGCTGATCGACTTCGAGGGCGAGCCCGCGGCCGGTGTCGAGGAGCGCAACGCTCTCCGGTCGCCGTTGCGCGACGTGGCGGGGATGCTGAGGTCGTTCGACTACGCGGCCAGGCAGCTGCTCGTCGGCCAGCCCGACGACGACCAGCTCGCCTACCGCGCGATGGAGTGGACGAAGCGCAACCGCGCGGCGTTCTGCGACGGCTACGCCGAGGTGGCGGCCGACCCGCGGGACAACGCGCACCTGCTGCGCGCGTTCGAGCTGGACAAGGCGGTCTACGAGGTCGCATACGAGCACGCCAACAGGCCGGAGTGGTTGACGGTTCCGCTGTCGTCGATCGCCCGGATGACCAGCGGAGGAGAGTAAGCCGTGAAGGCCGACCTTGACCGGCTCCTGTCCGGTGCGCACCACGACCCGCACTCGGTGCTGGGTGTGCACACCGTCGGCGACCAGGTGGTCGCGCGGGCGCTGCGGCCCGGCGCCACCTCGGTCGCGGTGGCGTGGGGTGACAAGCAGGTCGAGCTGCCGCGCATCGCCGACGCGCTCTTCGAGGGCGAGCTGCCGGAGGCGCCCGGCGACTACCGGCTGCTGGTGTCCTACGGCGACCACACGGTCGAGGTCGACGACCCGTACCGGTGGCTGCCCACGGTCGGTGAGCTGGACCTGCACCTGATCGGTGAGGGCCGGCACGAACGGCTGTGGGACGTGCTCGGCGCGCACGTCCGTTGCTACGAGACGGCTTCCGGTGACGTCACCGGCGTGTCGTTCGCGGTCTGGGCGCCGAACGCGCGCGGCGTGCGCGTCACGGGTGACTTCGACGGCTGGGACGGGCGCGCGAACCCGTTGCGCTCCATGGGTTCCTCCGGTGTGTGGGAGGTGTTCCTCCCGAACGTGCCGGTGGGCTCGCGCTACAAGTTCCGGATCCTCGGCGCGGACGGCGTGTGGCACGAGAAGGCCGACCCGATGGCGTTCGCGACGGAGGTCCCGCCGCAGACCGCCTCCGTGGTCACCCGGTCGGAGTACCGGTGGGACGACGCGGAGTGGCAGGCGCGGCGCGCGGCGACCCAGTGGGCGAACGCGCCGATGTCGATCTACGAGGTGCACCTCGGGTCGTGGCGGCCGGGCCTGAGCTACCGCGAGCTCGCGACCGAGCTCGCCGACTACTGCGAGGACATGGGCTTCACGCACCTGGAGCTGCTGCCCATCTCCGAGCACCCGTTCGGCGGCTCGTGGGGCTACCAGGTCACCTCCTACTACGCGCCGACCTCGCGGTTCGGCACGCCGGACGACTTCCGGTTCTTCGTCGACACGCTGCACCAGCGCGGCATCGGAGTCCTCGTCGACTGGGTGCCGGCGCACTTCCCGAAGGACGCCTGGGCGCTCGCGAAGTTCGACGGCACGGCCCTCTACGAGCACGCCGACCCGCGCCGCGGTGAGCAGCTCGACTGGGGCACCTACGTCTTCGACTTCGGCCGCAACGAGGTCCGCAACTTCCTCGTGGCGAACGCGCTGTACTGGATCGAGGAGTTCCACCTCGACGGGCTGCGCGTGGACGCCGTCGCGTCGATGCTCTACCTCGACTACTCGCGGCCGGCCGACCAGTGGCTGCCCAACGAGTTCGGTGGCCGGGAGAACCTCGACGCGGTGCGGTTCCTGCAGGAGCTGAACGCGACCGTGTACAAGCGGCACCCCGGCGTCGTGATGATCGCCGAGGAGTCCACGGCGTGGCCGGGCGTGACGCGGCCGACGCACCTGGGCGGCCTCGGGTTCGGCTTCAAGTGGAACATGGGCTGGATGCACGACACGCTGCACTACCTGTCGCGTGAGCCGATCCACCGGTCGTTCCACCACAACGAGATGACGTTCTCGCTGGTGTACGCGTGGAGCGAGAACTTCGTGCTGCCGCTGTCGCACGACGAGGTGGTGCACGGCAAGGGCTCGCTGTGGACGCGCATGCCGGGCGACGACTGGAACAAGGCCGCCGGTGTGCGGTCGCTGCTGGCGTTCATGTGGGCGCACCCCGGCAAGCAGCTGCTGTTCATGGGCGGCGAGTTCGGGCAGCGCCAGGAGTGGTCGGAGTCGCGGTCGCTCGACTGGCACCTGGCCGAGGAGGAGCCGCTGCACCGGGGCATCCAGTCGCTGCTGCGGGACCTGAACTCGGTCTACAAGCGCGCGGCGGCGTTGTTCTCGCACGACGTCACGCCCGAGGGCTTCCAGTGGATCGACGCGAACGACTCCGGCGGCAACGTGCTGTCGTTCCTGCGGATCGGTGAGGACGGCTCGCAGCTGGTGTGCGTGGCGAACTTCTCCGGGATGCCGCACCACGACTACCGGGTGGGCCTGCCGTCGACCGGGCGGTGGAAGGAGCTCGTGAACACCGACGCCTCCCATTACGGCGGGTCGGGCGTGGGCAACATGGGCGGGGTGGACGCCGAGGCCAAGCCGTGGCACGGCCGGCCGGCGTCCGCGGTCCTGCAGCTGCCGCCCTCCGGCGTGCTGTGGCTCGTGCCGGATCCCGCGGAAGAGGAGTGACACCGGCCGTGTCCTGCGCGGTGGGCGCGCAGGACACGGCCGTGGTGCCGGGCTCGACCGGGTGAACCTGATCGCGCCGGCACACGTTGACCCTCATATGCGCCCGAGTTCGCCGAGTACGCCCTCTGTCGAGCCGAGCGGCAGGCACAATGGTGTGATGCGGCACTGGAGCATCGCGCTGATGGTCGTCACCGCCCTGCTCGCGACGGGGTGCACCGCCGGGATACCTGGCCGCCCGCGCGCCGCCAGGGTGGTCAAACAGCAGTCCACGAACCCGACGATCCAGGTCCGGGGCACCGACAACGGCCGCATCGACAAGCTCGCCGCGACCGCGCTGACGGACATCGAGGCGTTCTGGACCGACTCGTTCCAGAGCACCTTCGGCAAGCCGTGGAAGAAGCTGACCGGCGGTTACTACTCGGTCGACACCGCGGACTCGACCGCCAAGCCGCCGCCGTGCACGCAGAAGGCCGCCGACGTGGAGGGCAACGCGTTCTACTGCCCGTCCGCCGACGCCATCGCCTGGGACCGCGCGTCCCTGCTGCCCGTGCTGGAGGACCGCTTCGGCGAGGCCGCCGTGGTCGTCGTGCTGGCCCACGAGATGGGCCACGCCGTGCAGAACCGCATGGGCATCACGCCCGAGGCGGAGCGCCGTGAGCCGGACAAGTACCCCACGATCCTCACCGAGGCCCAGGCCGACTGCTTCGCGGGCTCGTTCATCCGCTCGGTCACCGACGGCAAGGCCGAGCACCTCGACATCGGCACCGACGCGCTCGACAAGGCCCTCGGCGCGCTGATCACGTTCCGCGACCCGGTCGGCACCTCCCCGGAGGACGAGCAGGCGCACGGCAGCGCGTTCGACCGCGTGGCCGCCTTCCAGGACGGCTACGAGCAGGGCACCAGGTTCTGCGCCGCGATGTCCGTGCAGAACCGCACGTTCACCCAGCGCGCGTTCACCAGCACCCGCGACCGCGCGAACGGCGGCAACCTGCCGTTCTCGGAGATGCTGGAGTCGGTGACGCCGGACCTCGACGGTTACTTCAAGACGCTGGCCACCTCCCAGAACAAGACGTGGCCGACCGTGCGCGCCGAGGCCGCCGAGTCCGAGCCGTCCTGCTCCGGCGACCAGGGCCCGGTCGCCTACTGCCCGTCGGACAAGACCGTGAAGATCGACACCAAGGACGAGCTACCGGCGTTGCACAAGGAACTGGGCGACTACGCGACCGGCACGCTGATCGCGACCAGGTACGCACTGGCCGAGCTCGCCGTGCTGGGCAAGCCGACCGAGGGCGAGGACGCCTCGAAGGCGGCGCTGTGCCTGGCCGGCGCGTACACGGGCGCAGTGTTCCAGCGGCAGGACGGGTTCGGGCTGTCGCCGGGTGACTTCGACGAGGCCGTGACCGTGCTGCTGCGGTTCGACTACGCGGCCCGCGACGCGACCGGCGGAGACGCGGTGGATCCGGGGTTCGAGCGCGTGGCCCGGTTCCGCGAAGGGGTGTTCGAGGGCCCGAAGAAGTGCGGCCTGAACTGACGGTGCGGTAGCGGTGCCCACTGCTGTGGCCGCTGCTGCGCTGAAGCCGATCCGGCCAGGCCTGCCGCGGACCCAGGGCCAGGCCTCAGCTCACGATCGAGACCTGCGCGCCCGGGATCTTCAGCGTGCCACCGACCAGGTCGGTGTTGCGCACGGTGACCTCGGTGAACGACGCCAGCGGCACGTTCAGCGGTGGTGGGTGCGCGGCGGTGTAGTCGACCGGGATCTTGATGCCCAGGATGTCGAGCTTGCCCTTGAGCTGCACGGTGAAGAGCTCGATGCGGGCCAGCGAGCCGAACGGGACCGTGACCGTGGAGGTGCTGCCGGGGGCGGCCTTCGTGACGACCTTGACGCCGGGTGCGACCTCGCCGGTCTGGACCAGGTCCCTGATCTTCATGTCGGTGGTCGTGAACTTCAGGACCTTGATGGTCTCGCCGTTGAGCACGGCGTCGACGACGCCGACGAAGTCGAGGCCGGCCAGGTCGAGGCGGGACGCGGTGAGCGTCCACTCGCGCCCTCCGCCCGCCACCGGGGCAGGGACCGGTGGCGGGGTGGCCGACGTCGGCGGCGGCACCGTGCTGGGCGGGAGTGCGGGCACGGAGGACGACGTCGGCGGTGGAGTGGTACTCGGGGCGGTGCTCGACGGTGGTGCGACCGAGCTGCTCGTGGGCGCCGGGGTGCTCGACGGCGGCGGCTCGGACGGTTGTGAGGAGGACGGGGGCTGGACCGCGAGGAGCGCGATCAACGCCACCGCGGCCAGCGGCGGGGCCGGGTTCTCCAGGGTGAGCTCCGACCGGCCCTTGCGCCGCTTCGGTTCCTTGGGCACGTCCGTCCACGCCACGGCGAGTGCGCCGCCGAGCAGGCTCAGGATGGTGCCGGCCAGGAAGCCGCCGAGGTTCGTCGCCACCAGTGCGACCAGCGAGAGCAGCACGGTGACGATGCCGGAGGCGAGCCGGAACTTGGGCGCGACCCACAGCGACAGCCCGCAGATGATCAGCAACGAGCCGATCAGCAACGCCGAGACGCCGCCGATCGTTTTGATCGAGATGATCATGTCGCCGAGCTTCACGCCGACGAACGGCGGGAACAGGATGACGATCGCACCGGCGATGACGAACAGGCCGGCCCAGAAGGGCCGGCCACGCCGCCACGCGGTGAAGCTGCGCCAGAACCTCAGAAGCACTCGTTCTTCCCCTGCCGCAAGTTCAGGGTCATGCCCTTGAACTTGATGGACTGGGCCGTGGTGCTCCACGCGACCTGCCGCAACGACCCGATGTTGACGGTGTCGGCCTGCATGCCGAACGACCCCGGCAGGCCCTTGAGACCCTCAGGGCCCTTGGACAGCGTGCCGGCGTCGATGCCGATCTGCGGGTTGCCCAGCGTCAGGTCACCGCTGATGTCGGTGAGCCCGACGACCATGTTGGTCGCCTCCATGCCGCCCTTGCCGTTGGCCTCGATGCGCATCGTGAGGTCACCGACGATCGGCATGTCCGGCACGAACACCGACTGGCAGAACTTGTCGAGCGATGCCGACTTGAAGCCGTTCACCGCCACCGGGTGCACCTGTCCCGACCCCGCGTCCACGCCGCCGAACTGGACGTACCCCTGGCCCGTCAAGCCGTCAGCGGACACCTTGAAACTGCTGCCGGACACCGAGAAAGAGGCGGCCAGCGCTCCTTGGGACATGCCGAAGAGGAGCACACCGGCGCCCACGGCGCCGATGCCGAGCACCCCGACGAACCGTGCCCAGCGCGTTCTACCCATATCCGCCAAACTCCTTCCACGCCGAAGGCTTGCGTGGACGGACTGTGCGCTCCGGGACAACGGCGGGACAAGGAAACGAGTCCGTGCAGTCTTGAAATCACCCCACGGGGTGAGGGAGTTTCACGTTTGGCCCCTGGTGGTTCCCTCAACAGGCCGAACAGGCACTTAGTAGCCTCTGACCATGGGGATCGGACGCATGGCCGCAGCGCTCACCACTGTCGTCGTGCTGGCCGGGTGCTCCTCGGTGGTCGAGGGAGCGCCGAAGGGCGAGCGGCCCGACCCCACGAAGGTCGCCGGTCTCGCGATCACCAACGGCCCGTCCGGCGCGAAGCGCGGTGTGCCGGGCGCCGACCTGAGCGTCGAGAACGGCGACGGCGGCGAGATGGACCAGCTCGCGATCAACACGCTGGCCGACGTCCAGGAGTTCTGGAAGGAGGAGCTGCCGCGTTCCTTCGCCGGCAAGAACTTCGAGCCGGTGAAGCGGTTCATCTCCTACGACTCGAACGGCAAGGGCGTCGAGGTCTGCAAGCTCAACACCGCGGGCATCGCCAACGCGTTCTACTGCGCGCTCGATGACAGCATCACCTGGGACCGCGGCGAGCTGCTGCCCATGCTCAAGGACTCGTTCGGCCCGATGGCCGTCGTCACCGTCCTGGCCCACGAGATGGGCCACGCCGTGCAGTACAAGCTCGGCGCCGCCTCCAACATCGGCCCGAACACGCAGTCGATCGTCAAAGAGCAGCAGGCCGACTGCTACACCGGCGTGTTCATGCGCTGGATCGCCGAGAACAGGTCGAAGCACTTCGAGCTCTCCACCGGCGAGGGCCTCAACCAGGTGCTGCAGACCATGTTCTTCATCCGCGACTCGGCCGGCACCTCGTTCGAGAAGCAGGGTGCCCACGGCAGCGCGTTCGACCGCGTCTCGGCCTTCCAGTTCGGTTTCGTGCGCGGTGCCGCCCGCTGTGCCGAGATCAACGAGGCCGAGATCGACCGGCGCATCACCGAACGCCCGTTCTCGTTGCAGGACACCGACCAGGGCCAGGGCCGCGGCAACGCCCGCATCGACCAGGACAAGTACCTGAAGGCGCTGGAGGAGTCGCTGCGCGACGCCTACCGGTCGAGCGGTGCGGCGTTCCCCTCGATCGACAAGGCCGGTATCAGGTCGTGTGCCGACGCGCAGACCACCTCGCCGGCCTCGTACTGCCCCGCCACCAACCAGATCCAGCTCGACCTGCCGTCGCTGCTGAAGGTCGGCACCCCGCCCAAGCGCGGGCAGAAGGGCGGCATCGGCGACTTCGCCGCGTTCGCCCTCGTGGCCTCCCGCTTCTCGCTCTCCATCCAGAGCGCCACGGGGTTCAAGCTCGACGACGACGCGGCCGGTCAGCGCACGGCGTGCCTGACCGGTGCGTGGGCCGGGCTCACCAACCGCCCCGACGCCCCCGCGGGCCTGCGGCTGTCCCCCGGCGACCTGGACGAGGCAGTGGCCGAGCTGCTGGCCGACGACAGCCTCATCGCCGCCGACGTGAACGGCAAGGCCGTGCCCTCCGGCTTCGCGCGGGTGGAGGCCTTCGCCGACGGCTTCTTCCGCGGCTCGTCGCTGTGCGTGCGGAAGTACTCGGTTTGATCCTTCATCGACTCCGGTCGATACTCGGTCCGTGCTGACCGACGAAGCCACCACGTACGCCTCGTGGTTCTCGACCCTGTCCGACCCGACCCGCGTGCGCCTGCTCCACCACGTCGCGTCCGCGCCGGGCGAGGTGACGGTGGGCGAGCTGACGACGTCGCTCGGCATCAGCCAGTCCACCTGCTCGCACCACGTCCGCAAGCTCGCGGAGGTCGGCTTCGTCCGCGTCCGCCGCGAGGGCACCGCGACGATGGTGTCGGTGAACCCGTCGTGCTGCACCGGTCTGCCGCACGCCGCCGACGCGGTGATGGGCGCGCTCACCACCGGCTCGGTCCGGCCGGTCGCGGGCGTCGCGGTGCGCCCGATGACCGCCGCCGACTGGCCGGACGTCCGCCGCATCTACGGCGAGGGCATCGCTTCGGGCAACGCGACCTTCGAGCTCGACGTGCCGTCGCGGCGCACCCTGGAGTCCAAGTGGCTGCCCGACCACCGCTGGATCGCGGAGGTGGACGGCTCCGTCGCCGGCTGGGCCGCCGCCGCACCCGTGTCGCCGCGCGAGTGCTACGCGGGCGTGGCCGAGACGTCCATCTACGTCGGTGCCGCGTTCCAGGGCCGTGGCGTGGGCAAAACCCTGCTGCACCACCAGGTTGCGGCCGCGGACGCGGACGGCCTGTGGACGTTGCAGGCCGTGGTGTTCCCGGAGAACCGGGCGAGCGTCGCGTTGCACCACAAGGCCGGGTTCCGCACCGTGGGCGTGCGCGAACGCATCGCGCAGCACCACGGCGAGTGGCGCGACACCGTCCTGCTCGAACGCCGCCGCCCCTAGACCCCGCTCACCACTGTCACGCGAGAGCCCCGCGTGCCCTTCTCAAGTCACGCGGGAGCCCCGCGTTCCGTTCAGCGCAACGCGAGCCCTGCGTGACGTTCTCAAGTCACGCGGGGCCCCGCGTTCCCTCAGGGCAACGCGGGGCCCCGCGTGGCGTCAGTAGAGGGCGGACGCCAGGTTGCGGCGGGCTGCGGCCACGCGCGGGTCGTCCGACGGGAACAGCTCGAACAGGCCGACCAGGTGCTGGCGCACGCGGTCGCGGTCGTCGCCGTAGACGCGCCGCACGGTGTCGACGAGGCGCTTGAACGCCTCCTCGACCTGCTGCGAGGCGACCTGGGCGTCGGCGGCGGCGAGCTGCGCGTCGATGTCGTCCGGCGCGGCGTCCGCCTTCGCGATCACCGCGGGGTCGACGGCGTCGGCCCGCTCGGCGAACTTCGCCTGCGCCAAGCCTTCCTTCGCGAGCTCGTTCGCCGGTTCGGCGTCGAGGATGTGCTGGTAGGCGGCCTGCGCGGCGGCGTAGTCGCCCCGTTCGAAGGCCTCCTCGGCGGCGACGAAGCGCGGGTCCTCCGGCAGCTCCTCCGGCTCCAGCGGCTCGGTGGCGTTGGCCTCGCCGGCGCGGATGCCCGGCAGCCGGTCGCGCAGCGCGTCGAGCAGCCGCTTGATCCACTGCTGCAGCTCGGCGTCACCGAGCGGGCCGGCGAACGCGTCGATCGGCTGGCCGCCCGCGACGGCGACGGTCGTCGGCACGGACTGGACGCCGAACGCCTGCCCGATCCGCGGCGACTGCTCCAGGTCGACCCGCGCGAGGATCCACGAGCCGCCGGACGGCTGCGCTAGCCGCGTGAGCGAGGCGGCGAGCTGCTGTGACTCCGGGCTGTAGGAGGCGCCCAGCAGCACCACGACGGGCACCTGCAGGGACTGCTCGACCACGGCCTGGAACGAGGCTTCGGTGACGTCCACGATCCACGGCGCTGACCCGTTCGGGGTCGCGGTGGAACCGGCGGAGGGGGCGGGCGACGTGGCCGCATGACGGGCGGCGTCGGCACGTGCCTTCAGGGCACCCAGATCGACGGCGCCCGAGAGCGCGGCGGACAGTGCGGCGGTCTTGCGAGGATCAGGCCTTGTCACGTGTTCCATCCTGGCACGGCTAGTTCCCGGACCGGGTCCAGGGCCATCGGGTTGACGCGCATCGCCTCGTTGCCCGAAGCGATGCGTAGTGCAAGCGGTGTCATCAGTTCGATGAACCGCTCGGTGCGCTCCGCACCCAGCTCCTCCCACGGGGCGGCGGCGGCCGCATCGGTCGCCCTCTCCACCGCGGCGAGGTCGCCGGGCGCGTCGGCGACTTCCCACTCTCGTTCTGTCCAACCCCTCGCCTCCCGCATGTATGCCGGATCGAGGGAATGTTCACGCGCGTAGAGCGCAAGCGCTTGGCACGGTCCCACACCATGGGCCACCAGCGCAGCCACATGACCATCTCCGCGCGACTCGCGCAGGATCGTGCACGCGTGCCACAGCGTCAGGTGCGGCTCGGACGGCCACGGCAGCGCGCGGTTCGCGGCGGCCAGCGGACGACCGGCGATCGGAGCCGCCACGGCCGCCGCACGGGCCAGCTCGGCGGCCTCCTCGATCTGCGGGGTGGCCACCTCGCCCAGCAACCGCCGCAGCGCGCCGTCGACACCGTGCAGGCGCGCGCGGAGGAACTCCTCCGGCGACGCGACCGCCCACGCGTCGGGCAGCGCGCGGGCGACCTTGCGCGGGGCGAAGTTGTAGAAGACGGCCGTCACCAGCTCCGGGGACGCGGCACCCAGCGGTGCGGCGCGCATGCCGAAGTAACCCATCCAGCCGCCCTTGCACCCCAGCGCGTCGGTCGCGGCGCGGGACTCGGGCGTGAAGTACGTGACGTCGTGATACGGCTCGAACCGCAACCACAGCTGTCTCACATCCACGTCCGACACGCTAACCCAGCCGATGCCGCCGCACGGATGTACTCACCGGTGCGGCGTAGAGCTCTCGGCCGTTCGGGGAAACCGTTGCGCCGCTCGAATCAAGGGGTGTCGGCGAGATGCTCCTCGATCCGTTCCACCTTGGCCCTTAGCTGACCGGTGTGGCCGGGCCGGATGTCGGCCTTGAGCACGAGCGAGACGCGCGGCGCGGCGGCCTGCACGGCTTCCGTCGCGCGCTTGACCACGTCCATCACCTCGTCCCACTCCCCCTCGACCAACGTGAACATCGAGTTCGTCTCGTTGGGCAGCCCCGACTCCCGCACGATCCGCACGGCCTCGGCGACGGCCTTGGCCACACTTCCGGACGAGTCCGATGCGGACGGAGCAACGCTGAACGCGACAAGCACACGTGCCTCCCTGGTGATCCCTGCGTGTACTGACTGGTAGCTTCCGTGCACATGACACCGCTGCCGTTCGATCCGATCGCCCGCGCGGCCGAACTGTGGGACGAGCGCGTCGGTTCGGCCACCTCGATGGCCGCCGTCACGAGCGTCATGCGTGTCCAGCAAATCATCCAGTCCGCCGTGGACGCAGCCCTCAAGCCGCACGGGCTCACGTTCGCCCGCTTCGAGGCGCTGGTGCTGCTGTTCTTCTCCCGCAAGGGCGCGCTGCCGATGCGGGTCATGGGCGAACGGCTGCAGCTGCACCCGACGTCGGTCACGAACATCGTCGACCGGCTGGAGAGCGACGGCCTGGTCCGCCGCACCCCGCACCCGACCGACCGCCGCACCACGCTGGTGGAGATCACCGACGCGGGGCTGCAGCGCAGGGAGGCGGCGAGCGAGGCGGTCGTGCGGGTCAACCTGGGGCTCAAGGGCCTGACCGACCGGCAGACCGAACAGCTCACCGAGCTGCTGGCGAAGGTCCGCAGGGCCAGCGGCGACTTCGAGGACTAATTCGGTTGGCACGCGGCCGCGGCTGTGGCGTCATGTGCGGGTGATCCCAGACCGCCCTGACCGCTCGGTCGTCGCACTCGTCAGCACTCCCGGCGGGTTCGCGGGCCGCACCGGTGTCCTGCCGGTCCCGACCCCGGAGTGGAACCACGTCGAACCGGTCAACGCCGTGCTGCGGGAGCTGCTGGGCGTCGAGACGAGCGTGCTGCGGCTGGTGTCGGTCGAGGGCGGCGTGGTGCCGTGGGGCGGCACGGTCACCTACCACGTCGAGGCGCACGGCGAGCCGGACCGGTCGAAGCTGCTGCCCGCGCAGGAACCCGCGCCCGACGCCGAGCACCGGCTGCCGTGGGCGCGCCTCGGCGGCCCCGCGGAGCTGGTGGCGTGGGCCGACACCGCCGTCACCCGCACCGGGCCCGCCGTCCAGATCAGGACGTGGAACCTGTCGAGCGTGCACCGGCTGCCCACCGCCGACGGGCCGGTGTGGCTCAAGGCCGTGCCGTCGTTCTTCTGCGACGAGGGCGCGGTGGTCGAGATGGTCGCGGCGCACGACCCGTCGCTCGTGCCCGCCGTGCTCGCGTCCGCGCCGGGCCGGGTGCTGCTCAGCGACGCGGAGGGCGGCAACTGCTGGAACCTGACGCCCGAGATGGTCGAACGGGTCGTGCCGCGCTGGGTCGCCGTGCAGCACGCACTGGCCGGCGAACCGCGGCTGACGCCGTCGGTCGTGCCGATGCCGTCGTTCGGGCTGCCGGACACCCTGACGCACGGCGACTTCCACCCCGGCAACTGGCGCAGCGGCGGCGTCGTGATCGACTGGTCCGACGCGTGCTGGGGTCACCCGGCGCTCGACGCGTGCCGGCTGGCCGAGTACGTGCCTGCCCTGCGCGACGTGATCAGCCGGGTGTGGAGCGAGTCCTGGCTGACGCACCGCCCGGACAGCGAACCGCTCAAGGCGCTGGAAGTGGCCAGCAGGGCGTCACGGCTGCACAACGCCGTGAAGTACCAGGAGTTCCTGGACAACATCGAGCAGTCCGAGCGGATCTACCACGAGGGCGACCCGCAGACCGAGCTCAGAGCTGTCCGGCGGCTGGTTCCGTGAGGCGGCCGGTCTTCGCGGCCCAGCGCTCGAAGACCACCGTGCCGAACGGCGGGATGCTGGAGAACAGGCCCAGCAGCAGCGTGCGGGCGTCCCACTTCAGCGGGTCCTTCGCCATGAGCGTGACGAGGATGAACCCGACGAAGACGATGCCGTGGATCGGGCCGAAGACCTTGACGCCGATCTCGTTCTGCACCACCACGTACTTGAAGAACATCCCGAGCAGCAGGCCCGCCCAGGACACCGCCTCGGCGAGGGCGAAGATGCGGAACCGTCCAACCGCGCTGGAGAACGTCATGGCTCCCCATCATGAACCGTGATGGGGAGCACAACGTCACCGGGGCCGTCCGGTTGTGTCCTGTTCCTCCCATTTGAAGATGCGGAAGGCGGCGAACCCGGCCACGAGCGCGGAAGCGTCCACGACGGACACACCGATGCGCTGCAACGGTTTCGTGCTGCGCGGCCACAGGCTCTCAGCGAGCAGCGAGCAGCGTGGCGGAACGAGCGAAGTCGAGACGAGAGCCGTCAGCCGCCGGCGACCAGCAACGGGCTCGTGGTGTGGACCTCGCCCAACCGCCGCAGTGCCGCGGCGAACTGCTCGAACCGCGCCCGCGGCACGGCGACGCGGACCGCGCCGAGCACCTGCCAGAGGTAGCGGTGCTCGGCGGTCTCCACGACCGGCACCGCCTGTCCGCCACGGACGTCACCGGCGAACACCAGCGCGACCGTCGCCGCGCGCAGGCACGCGGTCGCGAGGGTCACGCAGTCCTCGACCAGCGGCCGGTCCTCCTGTGCGCGCACGACACCGCTCACGGCGAACCGCGCGGCCTGCACCAGTGCGAGGTGGAGGCGTTGACCGGCCTGCGCGCGCTCGTACGGGAGGTGGTCGGTGCCGGCGCCGGGGGTCACCACGGTCATGCCGACCTGGGGCCGGCGCAGGACGTGGTCGAAGAGCGCGGTGGGCGCCCACAGCAGGGTGCGCCAGGCGTCCTCGCCGATCGAGGTGCCCATGCGGGTGGCGTTGCAGAGCACGTCGAGGTAGCCGATGAGGACGCTGGACAGCAGCACGCCGCCGCGGTCACCGCCGACCCGCACGACGTCCAGGCGCGGGTCGTCGCCGAAGTCGCCGGGCGCGGGCTCCCACTCGACGACGCCGCTGCTCGCGAGCACCACGCGGGCAAGCCGCCGGTGCACGGGCGAGGCCGACAGGACCGTGTCGTCCAAGCCCATCCGGACGAGCACGGACGCGGCGTGCTGCAACGACTCGCGGTGCCGCGGCACGAGGTCGGGGTGGAGCAGGCGGAACGGTTCCACGTCGCCCCCAGTCCTGGCATTGGTTGTACTCACAATGAACGCCGGGGGACGCGAAGTCATCCGGATGGCCCGCAGCGTTACGTCTCAGTTGGACCCCGCGCGCCACCGCGGTCAGTTCGACTGGGCCCACGCGGCGAGCTGCGCGCGAGTGGACAGGTCCAGCGCGGTCTTCACGTTGTGCACGTGGGACTCCACTGTGCGGTGGGAAATGCCGAGTGCGGCGGCGATCTGCAGGTTCGTCATCCCCTGCGCCACCAGGTCGACGACCATCCGCTGCCGGTCGCTGAGCACCGCGTCCCGCAGGACCTCCTCGTCCAGCGCGGTGTCCACGACGTACCGGACGTCCATCGCGCGGCCGGCCCGCTCGGCTCTCGCGAAAGCCGCCGGGGACAAGGCTTCCCGCGCGAGGTCCCGCACGGCGGTGATCTTCCTTTCCCACCACGGGTCCTGCGGGACGACCCACGTCGTGCGCAGGTGCCGGCAGGCGGCCAGCAACCGCACGCCGAACTCGTGCCGACCGGCCAGCACCGCGACCAGCGCACTGCCCTCGACCGGTTCCAGCACCGCGCGCGAGGCCGGCGCGGACATCCGCGTGCTCTCGGCGAACCGCGCACCGGCTGCGGCCAGGTCGCCGCGTTCCAGTGCGACGCAGCCGGAGGTGTGCAGTGCGACGGCGGCGATGTCCGGGCGGGCGCGGGCCCGCAGCACCGGCAACGCCGCCTCGACCAGCGCGTCGGCCGCGTCCGGGTCACCGCGCACCAGCTGAATCCAGCCGAGGTTCTGGCTGGACAGGGCAACGCTCACGTCGTTCCCGTTGCGTACGCCGTACTCGATTGACCGGCGCAAAGCCCCTGCGCTGTTCGGAAGATCGCCCATCCCGTCGTAGGCGCCCGCCAGCGTGCGGTGCAGCCGGCACAGGACCAGTTCCTGCCCACCGGCCTGCGCCGTCTCGATCGCCTCCACGGCGTACTTCACCGCTTCCACGTGCCGTTCCTCGTGTCCTGCCAGCAAGGACGCGTACTCCAGCGCGAGGACGCGGTAGCGCGCGTCGGCCGCCGTCTGGTCCAGCACCTGCATCAGCACGGCGCCGGCCTCGGCGAAGTAGCCGCGGTCGAGGCACACCCGCAACAGCATCGTGGCGAGCATCAGCCGCCGTTCGTCCTGTGGCGACACCAGGTGAGCGAACGCGTACGCCACGTTGTCGTACTCCTGGTGCTGCACCTCGACCTGCTCCGGCGCGAGGATCGACGACGTGGCACCGGGTTCGCCCATCTCGCAGAGCCAGTCGACGATCCGGCCCGCGGTCACGGCGTGCTCGCCGCGCTCGCGCAGGCGTTCCTCCGCGAAAAGGCGCACCGACTCCAGCATCCGGAACCGGCCGTCGTTCTCCCGCGCCACCAACGACTTCGCCTGCAACGCCGTGAGCAACGCGGTCACCGGGGCGCCGTGCACGACCTGGGCGATGCCGAGCCCGAACCCGCCGGGTAGTAGCGCGAGCCTGCGGAACAGCTCCTTCTCCCGCTCGGTGAGCAGGTCGTGACTCCACGCGATGGCCGCGCGCAGGCTCTGGTGCCTGGTCTCCTCCTCGGCGTCGGCGAGCAGGTCGAGCCGTTCGTCGAGGTGGTCGGCGAGCTCGCTCAGCGGCACGGACCTCGTGAGCTTCGCCGCCAGCTCCACCGCCAGCGGGATGCCGTCCAGCCGCGCGCACACGGCCGCGATCTCGGCGCCGTGCTCCTGCACCGCGGTGAACCCCGCCCGATCGGTGAACAGCCGGACCGCGTCGGCCTCCAGGCCACGCACCGGGTAGACCGCCTCACCGGCGGCGCGCAACGCCTCCCGGCTCGTCGCCAGCACCTGCACACCGGGACAGCGCGCCAGCAGCGCGTCCACGAGGTCGCGGCACTCCCGCACGAGGTGCTCGCAGTTGTCGACCAGCAGCAGGACCCTGCGGCCCGACAGCTCGCCCAGCAGCGTGCTGCGCAGCGCGACCCCTGCGTGCTGGTACACCCCAACGGCTTCCGCGAACGCCTGCACCACCTGGTCGGCGCCGCTGAGCCGGCCCAGCTCGACCGTGCGCACCTCGACCCGCTTCAGCCGGCTCGCGAGCTCGACCGCGAGCCGGGTCTTGCCGACACCGGCCGCCCCGACCAGCGTGAGCATCCTGTGCTTGCGCAGCAACGACTGCAGCTGCGCCAGCTCGGCCTCCCGGCCGACGAACGCGTCGGCGTAGCCCGGCAGCTCGGCGACCACAGTGGACGTGCCGGCGCTGCGCCTGCGGTAGGCCCGCTGACGGCACGCGTTCGAGCAGTACCGCGCCCTCGACGGCCGCGGCGCGAAGTGCGTGCCGCACGTCGCACAGGTGCCCATTGCGTGAGCCTACGGCCGATTCGGTGTCTCAGTTGGAAACTGTGCCCAGTTGTACGTCCAGGGTGGTACCGGCCTGCAGCTCGGCGAGCTCGACGCGTTCCCTGGGCCGGGACAGCCAGCCGCCCCGGATGCGCTGCACCACCTGCGCTTTCGTCAGATCGACCCCATCGGCCTTGATCACGACGTCCCTGCCGTTCTCCAGGTGCACGACCGCCCTGGCGAACTTCGGGGCGTGCGGCACGAACTCGCCGGTGCCCGGCACGGCCGGGTACAGGCCGAGCGCGCTGAACACGTACCAGGCCGACATCGTGCCCAGGTCGTCGTTGCCCGTGACGCCCGCCGGACCGTTCGTGAACAACGTCTGCGCGGCCCGCACGACCACCGACGTCTTCTCCGGTTTGCCGATCAGCGCGTACATCCACGGCGCGTGCAGGTCCGGTTCGTTGTTCGGGTTGTACCGGAACTGGTTGTAGTAGTCGTACGGGCCGACGACCCACTTCTCGCGGACGGTGCGCGCGGGGTCGGCCAGCAGGTCCTGGTAGGCGAAGAAGTCGTCGAGCCGGGCTTCCGCGGCCGCCTTGCCGCCGAGCGCCGTGACCAGACCGGGGAGGTCGTGCCGGCACAACCACTGGTACTGCCAGGCCGTGCCCTCGTGGAACCCCTCCGGGCCCTGCGGCGTGTACGGGTCCAGCCACGCGCCGTTGCCGAGCCGGGGCCGCGGGAACCCGGTGAAGCCGCGGTCGGAGACGCTGTGGTCCCACAGGGTGCGGTGGTTGAGGCCGCGCTTGCGGAGCCGGTCCGCGTCCTCGGCGTGCCCGAGCCCCTCCGCCATGATCGCGAGCGTGGCGTCGGCCAGTGCGTACTCCAGGGTCGCGGACGCGCCGTGGTGCGGGTCGGTGTCCTGGCCCTTCTTCGGGAAGCGCTTGTCGTACTGGACGAACCCGTTCGCGAGGTAGCTCGGGTTGCCGGACCGGCCCTGGAACCGGGACTGCTGCGGCGGGATGCCGCCGGCGTTCTGCAGCAACGCCGCGTAGGCCTGGTCCTCGAAGCCCTTCAGGTGCCCGAACCGCCACAGGTCGACCAGGAACGGCGTGACCGGGTCGCCGGTCATGCAGTTGGTCTCCTGGTTGGCGTAGGCCCACCGCGGCAGCCAGCCGCCCTGCTCGTGGATGGCCAGCACGCTGCGCGCGATGTCCTTGCTGCGCCCGGTTCTGAGCAGCGCGAGGAGCTGGTTGTGCGCGCGGTAGGTGTCCCAGAGGCTGAAGTACTCGTAGTAGGTCCAGCCGTCGGCGTGGTGGACCTGGTCGTCGAAGCCGCGGTACCGGCCGTCGAGGTCGCTGCCGGTCAGCGGCTGGAGCAGCACGTGGTAGAGCGCGGTGTAGAAGACGGCGCGCTCGTCCCAGTCGTCGGTCTCGATCTCGATGCAGCCGAGCTCCTGGCGCCACGCCTGCTGGGCCTCGTTGCGGAGCTCGTCGAAGGTCTTGCCCTCGGCCTCGGCGAGGTTCCCGGCCGCACCCGCTGCGTCCACTTGGGACAGTGCGGTCACGGCGGTGACCGGTCCGGGGTCGAACGTGACCCAGGCACCCCTCAGCCCGGCGCCGCCCACCGACTCGCGCTGACCGGGCCGGGCACCGGCCGGTCCCCAGGTGCCGAACTCCCGGAAGGGCCGGTCGAACCTCGTGGTGAAGTGGGAGACGTACGGCCGGCCGCCGCAGAACGCCTGCGTCTCCACGGTTCCCGCGATCGTGCGGTCGTCGAGGACCCTGATGCCGCTGGCGGACACCGGTTCCCTGTCGTTGGCCTGGCCGACGTTGACGAGCAGGGTGCCGTTCACGCCGCTCGCCCACGTGTAGCGCTCGACGCCGGTCCTGGTGGTGGCGGTGCACTCGACGGTGATGTCGCGGTCCAGCTTCACC
The DNA here is from genome assembly GCF_001279525.1 of Nocardia sp. NRRL S-836. Lineage (GTDB taxonomy): Bacteria > Actinomycetota > Actinomycetes > Mycobacteriales > Pseudonocardiaceae > Lentzea. The sequence continues at coordinate 19,414 of NZ_LGDY01000140.1, forward strand.
TTGTAGTAACCGGGTTTGCCGATCTCACCGTCGTGGGTGTACCTCGCGCCGTACCGCCGGTGGTCGAACGAGCTCGGCAACGGGCCCTGGGTGGGCAGGATGGGGACGAGGCCGCCCTGCTCCCAGCAGCCCGCGCCGGACAGGAAGAAGTGGCCGAAGCCGCGGATCACCTGGTCGTCGTAGCGGTACCCCGCGTAGTGCGAGCCGACCGGGCTGGAGTGGGCCTTGCCGAACGGCATGGACGCGCCGGGGAACGTGTTGCCCTCGTCCTTTGTGCCGATGAACGTGTTGACCGACTCAATGGGATCCAGTGCGTCCACGGTCCCACCCTAGACGGGAAACCGGGCGGGTGCAGTGGTGCCGTGGAGTGGTTCCCGGGAGGTCGGGCGGACACCGGAGTGGATCGTCCACAAAGGATCATCCGCGCGGCGGCACCGGTGCCGCCGCGACACCCCTGACAGGACCAGTGCGCGCAGCTGTCCTGGTCAGGGCTTCGGCCGGGCAGGTGAAGCGGCGCTTGACCGGTTCCGAGACGGTTGACAAGGGCGGGCGGCCGGGGTGAGATACGGCCACTATGACAACGTTGTCCCCCAGCGGCCAGGCTGCCGGTCAGCGCAAGGTCCGCCGCGCGACGATGAACGACGTCGCACGGCTGGCGGGCGTGAGCATCAAGACCGTCTCGCGTGTCGTCAACGACGAGCCGGGTGTGCACCCGTCCACCGCCGAACGCGTGCTGGCGGCCATCGACCAGCTCGGGTTCCGGCGCAACCTCAGTGCCCGCAACCTGCGCCGTGGCTCGTCCACCGGCACGATCGGGCTGGTGCTGGAGGACGTCGGCAACCCGTTCTACTCCGGGGTGACCCGCGCTGTCGAGGAGATCGCCCGCCTGCGGGGCAGACAGGTGATCTCCGGGTCGTCCGACGAGGACCCCGGCCGCGAGCGGGAGCTGGCGCTGGAGTTCTGCAGCCGCAGGGTCGACGGGCTGCTGATCGTGCCCGCCGGCCTGCAGCACAGCTACCTGGTGCCGGAGATGCGCGCGGGCACGCCGGTGGTGTTCCTGGACCGGCCCGCGGGTGACGTCGTGGCGGACACGGTGCTGGTGGACAACATCGGCGGGACCGTCGAGGCGGTCACGCACCTGGCCTCGCACGGGCACCGGCGCATCGCGTTCCTCGGCGACGCGCCGGACATCTTCACCGCGAACGAGCGGCTGCGCGGGTACCGCGAGGGCTGCGTGCGGGCGGGGATCGGGTACCACGAGGAGCTCGTGGTGATGGGACCGCACGACGAGGCCAGCGTGACGGCGTCGTTGCAGCGGTTGCGGACCATGCGCGAGCCGGCCACGGCGGTCGTGGCGGGCAACAACCGCATCACCGTGTACGTCCTGCGCTCGCTCGCGGGGGTGGCGGAGAAGCCGGCGCTGGTGGGCTTCGACGACTTCGAGCTCGCAGACCTGTTGTCGCCGCCGGTGACCGTGATCGCGCACGACGCGAGCGCGCTCGGCAAGGCGGCCACGGACTTGTTGTTCGCCCGCTTGGACGGCGACAACTCGCCACCGCGCCGCGTCGTGCTGCCGGTGCGCTTGGTGCCACGAGGATCCGGGGAGGTCCACGCGTGAGTTCTGGTGTGCTCCACCAGCCTGTCAACCTGCCGGCGAACCAGCCGAAGCAGTTCTACCGCGGCGGGGAGGCGATCGCCGCGTTGCGCGGTGGTGCTTCCGCCGACTTCGGGCCCGAGGACTGGGTGGCGTCGACGACGACGCTCTTCGGGCGTGCCGATGCGGGGCTGACGACGTTGCCGAACGGCGTGCTGCTGCGCGACGCCGTCGCGGCGGACCCGGACGGGTGGCTCGGCGCCGACCACGTGGCGAAGTTCGGCGCGGACACGGCGTTGCTCGTGAAGCTGCTCGACGCGGGCCAGCGGCTGCCGGTGCACTGCCACCCGTCGAACGCCTTCGCCGCCACGCACCTGAACTGCCGCCACGGCAAGACGGAGGCGTGGATCGTGATCGGCACGACCGGTGCCGACCCGACCGTCTACATCGGATTCAAGGACGAGGTGCCCGCCGACGTCGTGGCCGAGTGGGTCGCCACGCAGAACAGCGCGGCGATGCTCGACGCGCTCAACCCGGTCGGCGTCCGGCCCGGCGACACGGTGTTCGTGCCCGCCGGTGTGCCGCACGCGATCGGCGAGGGCGTGTTCATCGTCGAGCTGCAGCAGCCGACCGACTTCTCGGTGACGCTGGAGTGGCGGGGTTTCCTCGACAGCCCCGACGCCGCTCACCTCGGCCTGGGCTACGACCTGGCGCTGGACTGCGTCGACCGGCAGGGCTGGGGCTCGTCGCTGGAACGGCTGGTGCACCAGACGTCCGAGCGGTGGGCGCCGTCGGTGGACCTGCTGGGCGCGGACGCCCACCCGTTCTTCCAGGCCGACCGCCTGCACGTGGAGGGCTCCCTCGCGCTGGAGCCGTCGTTCGCGGTGCTGGTGGTGCTGGAGGGGTCCGGCCAGCTCGGTGCGCTGGAGGTGCGCAAGGGCAGCACGGTCGTCGTGCCGCACGCGGCCGGTGAGCTGGGGCTGTCCGGTGACCTGGTGGCGGTCCGCTGCCGCCCGCCGGTGCTGGCCGCGGTGGAGGACGTGGCGCCGTGACGGCACCGCTGCTGGAGGCCAGGGACCTCGTCAAGAGCTACGGCACCGTGGAAGCGCTCCGCGGTGCCTCGTTCACCGCCTACCCCGGCGAGGTCGTGTCGCTGATCGGCGACAACGGCGCCGGCAAGTCGACGCTGGTGAAGTGCCTGTCCGGGGTGGAGCAGCCCAACGGCGGCACGCTGCTGTTCGACGGGGAACCGCTCACGCTGAGCTCGCCCAACGACGCCCGCGACCGGGGCATCGAGACGGTGTTCCAGGACCTCGCGGTCGCGCCGGACCTCGACCCGGCCGCGAACATGTACCTGGGCAGGGAGATCCTCAAGCCGGGCCTGCTGGGGCTGCTGGGCGTGCTCGACAAGAAGGCGATGCGCCGCAACGCCGCCGAGCACTTCAGCCGGTTCGGCGCGGCGCTGCAGAGCATCGACGTGCCGATCGCGGCGCTGTCGGGCGGGCAGCGCCAGTCCGTCGCGGTGGCGCGGTCGGTCGCGTGGGCGTCGAAGCTCGTGTTCATGGACGAGCCGACCGCCGCACTCGGTGTGGTGCAACGGGAACGCGTGCTGGACGTGATCCGGCGGGTGCGCGACGAGGGCGTCGCCGTGGTGCTGATCTCGCACAACATGCCCGAGGTGCTGTCCGTCTCCGACCGGGTCGAGGTGCTGCGCCTGGGCCGCAGGGTGGCCCGGTTCACGGCCGCGGACACCACCGTGGAGGAGCTCGTCGGCGCGATGACCGGCGCGCTGTCGCAGGAGAACGCGGGATGACCACCGATGAGCGGACAACGTTGTCAACTCCGGCGGACGAGCGGCGCACGCCGTTGCTCAAGCGGCTGACCGGCGCCAACACGCTGTGGATCGGCCTGGTGCTGCTGGTGCTGGTCGCGGTGTTCGGCGCGATCCGGCCGGACGCGGTGTTCCAGGTGACCACGCTGCAGTTCCTGCTCGCGGAGACCGCCGTGCTGCTGGTGCTCTCGGTCGGCATGACGTTCGTGATCATCACGTCCGGCATCGACCTGTCCGTGGGCTCGGTGCTGGTGTTCGCGTCCGTCGCGTCCGCGCTGGCGATGAACGCGGTGTCCGGCGGTGACGCGACGGGCGCTGGCTGGGGCGTGATCGCGTTCGGCCTGCTCGTCGCACTCGTCAGCGGCGCGGTGTGGGGCCTGCTGAACGGCCTGCTGATCTCCCGCGCGAAGATCCCGCCGCTGATCGTGACGCTGGGTTCGTTCGGCGCGGCGCAGGGCGCGGCCCTGTTGCTGAACAACGGTTCCAACGTCTCCGGCATCCCGGACCGGCTGAACCGCACCTTCGGCTCCGGCACGTGGTTCGGCATCCCGAACATCGTGATCGTGGCCGCCGTCGTCACCGCACTGGGCGCACTGCTGCTGTCCACCACGCGGTTCGGCCGCTACACCTACGCGGTCGGCTCGAACGAGGAGGCGGCCCGGCGGGTCGGCATCTCGGTGCGCGGCCACCTGACGAAGGTCTACCTGCTCGCGGGCACCCTCGCGGGCCTCGCGGGCTTCATGGGCAACGCGTTCTTCCGCGTCGCGGTCGTCACCGGCCACGAGACGGACAACCTGAACGCGATCGCCGCCGTCGTGCTGGGTGGCACGAGCATCTTCGGCGGCACGGGTTCGGTGGTGGGCACGGTCTTCGGCGTGTTCATCCCGGCGGTGCTGGAGAAGGGCCTCGTGATCATCGGGGTCAGGGAGTTCTGGCAGCCGATCGCCGTGGCGGTCGTGCTGGTGGCCGCCGTGTGGCTGGACCAGACGCGGCGGCGGGCGCGCAACCAACGTTAGGGAGAGGTGCTGGACTGATGAAGATCCGCTCCGCAGTGGCCGTCTCGGCCGCGTTCCTCCTCGCCGCGTGTGGCGGCGGCGGTCAGATCGGTGACTCGGGTTCGGGTGACAAGCCCGCGAACAAGAAGCTGGTGCTGATCCCCGGCATCACGGCGGAACCGTTCTACATCTCGATGCAGTGCGGCTTCCAGGACGCGGCGAAGGCCGCGGGCTACGAGTTCGACACGCAGGCGCCCGCCAAGTTCGACGCGGCCCAGCAGACCCCGATCGTCACCGGTGTCCTCGCCTCCCGGCCGGCTGCGGTGCTCATCGCGCCGACCGACGACAAGGCCATGGCCGGCCCGATGAAGCAGCTCAAGGACGCCGGCATCAAGGTCGTCGAGGTCGACACCAAGCTCCAGGACACCTCGATCGCCGCCTCCTCGATCTCGTCCAACAACGAGCAGGGCGGCAAGCTGGCCGCGGAGACGCTGAACAAGCTCGCCGCGGGCAAGACCGGCTCGGTCCTCGTGCTGAACACCAAGGCCGGCACCTCCACCACCGACGCCCGCGCCAAGGGCTTCGAGGAAGCCGTCAAGGCCTACCCGAACCTCAGGTACATCGGCCAGCAGTACACCGACAACGAGCCGGCCACCGCCGCCTCGAAGGTCACCGCGACCCTGGCGGCGAACCCGGACCTCATCGGTGTGTTCGCCACGAACCTGAACACCGGCGAGGGCGCCGCGACCGGCCTGCGCAACGCCGGCAAGACGGGCGCGGTCAGCCTGGTCGGCTTCGACGCCTCGCCCAAGCAGGTGCAGGACCTGCAGGCGGGCACCGTGCAGGCGTTGATCGCGCAGGACCCGGCGACGATCGGCAAGCAGGGCGTCGAGCAGGCGCTGGCGGCGATCGACGGCAAGCAGACCAAGCGCGACATCGAGACCGACCTGGTGGCGATCACCAAGGACGACGCCTCGGCCAACTCGAAGTACTTCTACAAGCAGTCCTGCTGACGCTGCCCGTTCCGGCTAGGGCCGTTCCTCCACGTGAGGGACGGCCCTTCGCGTGCCAGCGGAAATGACACACGTCATGCCCTTGTGACCGGTTGGCCTAAGACCAGAGTCGTAGCGAGGGAACACCTTCAGCCGTTGTCCCCCAGCCAGGAAGGCGGTGGGCTGGGAGCCACGACCGAAGGGGGAACAACCGATGCGCCGGAAGAAGTTAGCGGCCGCACTGGCCGTCGCCACGGCAACATCACTTCTCGTCGCACCACAGGCGTCCGCGGCACCTGCGCAGACCATCGCCTGGCGGAACTGCTTCACCGAGGTCCCGCCGGAGGCACCGCCGGGCGCGGAACGGCTGGAGTGCGGCAGCTTCACCGCGCCGATGGACTGGAACCACCCGGACAACGGCAAGACCATCACCATCGCGGTCAGCCGGCTCACCCCGCGCAACGGCACCGCGAAGACCACCGTGTTCACCAACCCCGGCGGGCCCGGTGGTGCGGGCCGCACGATGCCGCTGATCTACCTCGACCGGCCGAAGCTCAGCGAGAACGCCGAGATCATCGGCATCGACGTGCGCGGTACGGGTGCCAGCAGCAACGTCACGTGCGGCATGTTCGAGACGTTCGGCTCGACCGACCCGCGTGACCGCAGCAGGGCCAACCTGGACCTGCTCTACGGGGGCATGGAGCTGCAGGCGAAGTTCTGCCAGGCCAAGAGCGGCGAGCTGGGCAGGCACATCACCACCGAGCAGACCGTGAAGGACCTCGACCTGCTGCGGCAGCTGCTGGGGCGCAAGAAGGTCAGCTGGCTGGGGTACTCCGGCGGCAGCTGGATGGGCGCGTACTACGCCACCTACTTCCCGAAGACGCTCGACCGGATCGTGCTCGACTCCAACGCCGAGTTCACCGCGCCCTGGCAGTCGGTGTTCGACGACTGGGGCATGGGCTTCGAACGGCGGCTGCGCGTCGACTTCCTGCCGTGGGTGGCGAAGTACGACAGCGTGTACCACCTCGGCAAGACCGCCGACGAGGTGTGGCAGAGCTACGAGCGCACCCGCGCGAAGCTGAACGGGCAGCCGGTCACGTTGCCCGAGGGCACCTACAACGGTGTGGCGCTGGACTTCACGACGCGGGCCGCGCTCTACGCCAAGGGCTCGTTCGACGGTGCCGCGACCAAGCTCGCCCAGCTGGCCGGTACCGCGCCGCAGCAGCTCGGCGCACAGGCCAGCTACCCGGACGCCGCCAGCGGCACGCTGTACTCAGTCCTGTGCAACGACACGCCGTTCCGGGGCGGCCGCGCGTACCTGGAGCGGGACGCCGTGCGGGACGGCGCCAGGTGGCCGTTCTTCGGGCACTACCAGCTCGCCGGGCCGTGCGCGTTCTGGGACCGGCCGACCGTGAACCTGAAGCAGCCCACCGGGAACGGTGTCGCCCCGACGTTGATGGTGCAGTCGGTGCGCGACCCGGCGACGCCGCTCGAAGGCGCGCGGCGGGCCCACCGCGGCTTCCGCGGCTCGGTGCTGCTCACCGTCGAGAACGAGGGTGACCACGGCATCTACGGCTTCGGCAACGAGTGCGTCAACGACGTCGTCGAGCGCTACCTCGTCGACGGTGTCGCGCCCGCCGCGGACCTGACGTGCCAGGGGGTTCCGCTGCCCGCTCCCGGTGAGACCGCGCGCAACCCGCTCACGCAGGCACACCGGCTCGCCGCCCAGCTCGGTTGGTAGAAGGGGGAGAACGCATGCACCGCAAGAAGATCGCCGCGGCGCTCGTCGCCGTGACGGCGACATCGCTGCTGGTCGCGCCACCGGCGCAGGCGCGGACGCCGTTCGCCGCGCAGCGGATCGGCTGGCAGCGCTGTTTCGACCCGGTCCCGCCCGGCTTCCCGCCCGGCGCGGAACGGCTGGAGTGCGGCACGTTCACCGCACCGATGGACTGGAACCACCCCGGCAACGGCAAGACGATCACCATCGCGGTCAGCCGCACGCGCCCGAAGACCGGCACGGCGAAGACCACCGTGTTCACGAACCCTGGCGGACCGGGCGGGCCCGGCCGCACCATGCCGCTGGTCTTCCTGGACCGGCCGAAGCTCAGCGAGAACGCCGAGATCATCGGCATCGACGTGCGCGGCACGGGTGCCAGCAGCAACGTCACGTGCGGCATGTTCGACACGCTCGGCTCGACCGATCCCCGTGACCGCAGCAAGGCCAACGTCGACCTGCTCCACAGCGGCATGGAGCTGCAGGCGAAGTTCTGCCAGACCAAGTCCGGCGAGCTCGGCCGCCACATCACCACCGAGCAGACCGTCAAGGACCTCGACCTGCTGCGGCAGCTCCTGGGGCGCAAGAAGGTCGACTGGCTCGGCTACTCCGGCGGCAGCTGGATGGGCGCCTACTACGCCACCTACTTCCCGAAGACCCTCGACAAGATCGTGCTCGACTCGAACACCCAGTTCACCGCGCCCTGGCAGTCGGTGTTCGGCGACTGGGGCCTGGGCTTCGAACGGCGCTTCCGCGTCGACTTCCTGCCGTGGGTGGCGAAGTACGACAACGTGTACCACCTCGGCAAGACCGCCGAGGAGGTGCGGCAGAGCTACGAGCGCACCCGCGCGAAGCTCGCGCAGCAGCCCGTCACGCTGCCGGACGGCACCTACTACCCGGTCACGCTGGACCTGCTGCTCTTCCGCGGCCAGTACAGCAAGTACTCGTTCGAGCAGACCGCCCAGAGGTTCGCCGAGCTGGCGGGTGCGGTGCCCGCGCCACTGACCTCCCAGGCGAGCTACCCGGACGCGCAGACCGCCACGCTGTACACGGTCCTGTGCAACGACACGCCGTTCCGCGGCGGGCGCGGGTACCTGGAGCGCAACGCCGTGCGGGACGGCGCGAAGTGGCCGTTGATGGGGTACTACCAGATCATGGGGCCCTGCGCGTTCTGGGACCGCCCGAACGTGAACCTCAAGCGGCCCACCGGGATCGGTGTCCCGCCGACGCTGATGGTGCAGTCCGAACGCGACGCCCCCACGCCGATCGAGGGTGCGCGCAAGGCGCACGCCGGGTTCGCGGGCTCGCGGATGCTCACGGTCCGGGACGAGGGCGACCACGGCATCTACGGGTTCGACAACGCCTGCGTGAACGACGTCGTCGAGCGCTATCTCGTCGACCGGGTCACGCCGGCGAAGGACCTGACGTGTCCCGGCGTGCCGCTGCCGGAACCGGGTGCGAGCAAGGCGGGCGTGCTGGAGCAGGCCGGCCGGCTGGCGGTTCAGCTCGGCTGGTGAACGTCCAGCACGGCCTGCACGAAGGTCGTGTACCAGGGGCTCTCGGTGAACAGGGGGCCGGTCTCCTCGCCCACGTAGAGGTCGATGTGCCGGTCCCCGCCGAGCCCCGGCGTGAACTCGTCGGTGATCTCCCAGTCCGACGCCGTGAGCTTGCGGCACACGGCGGGGTCCGGGTCCGTGCCCTCGGGCGTCCGACCGCAGGACACGAGCCTGACCAGTGAGCCCCTCGTCAGCCCGTCGGCGGCCGCCGAGATGAACGGCCGCAACGGCTGCCCGAACGAGTCGCGCGGTGCCGAGTCGAGCCAGTAGCCCTTGTCGTGTGACCAGTTGAGGTACCGGCCGGACGCCGTCCGGCCGGTGCCCTCGTCCTCCACGGCCTTGGCGAACGACTGCGGGAACGTGCCGAGCGGCTCGTCGCCGTTCTCGCAGTCGATGACCGGGCACCCGCGCACCGGCACCGCGCGTCCACTGTGGAACGACTCGACCGCGGTGTAGTAGACGGTGACCTCCCAGCCGTCCGCCGGCACGGCGGACGCGGACGGTCCAGCCTGGCCGGTGGTACACCCGGCCACAACCAGCACCGCCCACAACCACCGCACGTGACCTCCCGTCATCCCGCCATCACGGTGCCGACGGACACGAACGCGTATCCCGCGTTCCGCAGCCCCTGGACGGTCTGCTGCAGGTACCCGGTACCGAGGTACGGGTGGTAGAAGAAGCTCGCGACACCATCATCGACCACCCTGAGCTGTTGCGCCGTCTTGACGAGATCGGCCGGTAGGCGGGCGGGGTGGTTGTTGAACGGCTCCGGCTCGACGTTGCCGACCGCCTCCGGTGCCACGACGGAGCCGTAGACGTCGCGGACCAGGTACGGGAAGTACTGGCCGTAGATCCTGTCGTACCGCGGGGTGCCGGTGCCGCACGCGCCGTTCGGGCAGTAGCCGGCGAAGTACAGGCCGCGGTCGTAGCGCTTGCCGAAGTTCTGCTGGACCACCTCGTAGTCCACGGCCGACGCGGCGTAGTGCGGCGGCTCGAAGACGGCCGGCTTGGGGAACCCGGCCGCGGCGAGCGCGCTCGTCGCCGAGCTGATCCGGCCCTGCGCCCACGCGGCCGAGTCACCGGGGACGGGACCGTCGTAGACGACGTTGTCGCTCTCGTCGACGTGGGCCAGGTAGAACTCGAAGTCGTTGCCGCTGCGGCCGTCGTAGGGGTTGACGAGCGTGCCGAACTGGTGCGTGTAGCCGTGCATCAGGATCGTGCCGCCGCGCTGGACCATGTACTTCAGCGCGCTGACGACCTGCGGGCGCTGCGCCAGGTTCGCCGCCTCCGGCACGCCGTTGTTGTCGGCGCCGAGCGGGTTCTCGAAGCGCGGGTAGACCGCGATGGTGAACGGGATGTTCTGCGACCTCAGGTAGTCGGCGACCGCGCGCAGCTCGCCGGGCTCGGCGTCGGGGCCGACGTCCTCGATGCGCACCAGCGCCCGTTTGCGGTCCACCAGCGCCGGGTTGGCCACGTGGCTGATCAGGTCGGCGGCGGCCAGGTAGCGGTCGCCGTGGTCGACGTAGCTGAACGGGACCTCGCCGATGTAGGTGAGGTTCCTCGACCTCGTGGCCCAGTTGATCGGGCCGGCCGCGGAACCGGTCGCGACCGCGGGCGCCGACGCGATCGACGGGTCGGTGATCGAGGTGATCATCAGACCGGACGGGGTCGCGAGCGGGCTGCGGCCGAGGTCGGTGTTCTCGTAGCGGACGGTGGTCGCGGCACCGAAGTCGTACTGCACCCAGGTCCAGCCGTAGGTCGTCCGGAAGCTCGGCGCGCGGGCGGTGAGCTGCCAGATGTTGTGCGCCATCCACAGCACCGGCCTGGAGCCCGCCAGCACGTCGTCGAGGAACGCCACCGGGATCGGCTCGTCATAGGTGGAGCCGATGTAGATCACGCCGGTGTAGCCGGCGAGCTCCCCGGCGGCGTACGAGGCGACCGGGTGCATGACGTACGAGCTGCCGTGCGAGGCGAGGTTGCCCGCCTGCACCGCGTACGCCTCGCCCAGCCACGCCCACGGGCCGGTGCTGTCGTAGAGGACCAGCGTCTTCTGCGTCGACCTCGCGCCGGGCGCGCCGCCGCCGTTCGTGCCGGCCTGCGCCGACGTGCCGAGCACCGTCGAGATCACGCCGGGCTGGGACGTGCGCTGGGTGGTGCGGCTGCTCGTCGCCGCCGGCCTGGCCGGTGGAGCGGGCGGTGCGGGAAGGACGTTGCCGGCGAGCCCACCGACCCGTTCGGTCAGCGGGAGCGCCGCCGCCTGAGCGGGCGCGGGGACCATCGAGACAGCGAGGGCGACCCCGGCGGCCACCCTGAGAAGTCCGGCCTTCATGCCACATCCACCTCTCCGGACATGCGCACGGTGGCGCTGCCCGCGTAAGGAGAACTCAACGGGTCGCTGCTGCTGCAGGCCCAGTAGCCAGGCCAACGCCTGTTCGGTGCGCACGGAGGCAAGGCCGTCGCCGAACGGATTGCCCTCGGCGGTCATCGCCTCACGTGCGGCGGGGTTGTCGAGCAGCCGGAGGGCGAGCGAGCCGATGCGCTCGCGGTCGGTGCCCACGAGCACCGCGCAGCCGGCGGTCACGGCCTCCATCCGCTCGGTCACGTCCCGCAGCACCAGCGCGGGAACGCCGAACGACGGCGCCTCCTCCTGGATGCCGCCCGAGTCGGACAGCACCAGCGTGCACTGCGCGAGCAACCGGGCGAGCTGCGCGTACGGCAGCGGGTCGGTGATCGTCACGCGCCGGGTGCCGCCGAGCACGTCCAGCACCTGGCCGCGCACGGCCGGGTTGGGGTGCGCGGGCAGCACGACCTCGACGTCGGGGCGGGCCGCGACGATGTCCGCCACGGCGTGCAGCACGCGGTCGAGCGGCTCGCCCCACGACTCGCGGCGGTGCGTCGTGACGAGCAGGAGCCGCGACTGTCCCTCGTGGACCCGGTGCTCGATCGCCTGCAGCCGCGGGTCGCCGTAGGGCGCGCGCCGGGCGGCCACGTCCAGCACCGCGTCGACGACCGTGTTGCCGATGGTCAGCACGTTGTTGCCCTGCAACGACTCCGCTGCCAGGTGCGTGGCGGCGGCCGCGGTCGGCGCGAGGTGCAGCGAGGCCAGCTGGCCGACGAGCTTCCGGTTCCCCTCCTCGGGGAACGGCGAGGTGAGGTCGTGCGAGCGCAGCCCGGCCTCCAGGTGCACCACCGGGATCTGCTGCCAGAACGCGGCGAGCGCGCCGGCCAGGGTCGTCGTGGTGTCACCCTGCACCAGCACCGCGGCGGGGGCGCGTTCGGTGTAGAGCCGGTCGAGCTCCTCGATCAGCTGGCTCGTCAGCTCGGCCTGCCCGCCGGAGACGCGGTGGAGCTCGATCGTCACGTCGGCGGCGAAGCCGAACGACTCCAGGGCCTGGTCGACCATCTCGGGGTGCTGCCCGGAGTTGACGAGCACGGGCCGGATGCGGCCGCCGGCGAACACGGCGGCGGCCACGGGCGCCATCTTCACGGCTTCCGGTCTTGTCCCCGCGATGATGAAAACTTCAGGAACACCGTCCCGGTGGAACTGCCGAGGGCCGGGCACCAGAGCACTTAGTCCCATCTTCTACCTCTTCGGACCGTCCGGGCACGCGCGGCGTACGTGCGTCATCACCCACTGCGACTCGATCATCGCGACAAATCAATTGGCACCGGCTCCAGCCGGATGCCGCCGGATCGGTGATCCGACTTCACGAACCCCGTGTAACGGAGGTCCATTCGTCCTCGATATGGCCGGTTGACGCACTGCTCGACCAGCCCGTGGTCTCGCCCAGAACACCAGTTCCCAGCCCTGACGTCTGGTATCTCGCACCGGCCCAGCGCTTCGTTACCGGGAGCCGCAATGGCAGAACCGAAGACGCGGAGCGCGTTCCTCGTGAACGCGACCGCTTTTGCAGACAGGCCTGTGTCATGAGTGGCACGACGCAATTCGCGACGTTCATGTTCGTTCTTCTGCTCTTTTGGCCGACTTACAACCTGGTCCTCGCACTGTTCGTGTGGTGGCGGCCGAAACCGGGCGGAACGGACGTTCCTTCGCGATATCCGCTGCACTACTGGATCATCATTCCGGCGTTGAACGAAGAACGCGTCGTGGCCAACACGGTGCGTTCCGCACTCGCATTGGACTCGGCGCGCACACCGGTCCAGGTCGTCGTCGTGGACGACGGCTCGGACGACCGCACGCCGCACGTCCTCGCCGGGATCGACGACCACCGGCTGCACGTGCTGCGCCGCACCCCGCCGGACGCGCGCAGGGGCAAGGGCGAGGCGCTCAACCACGCCTACCGGTACGTCCGCGGCATCGCCGAGGAGGCCGGCACGGTGCACCGCACGATCATCGGCGTGATCGACGGCGACGGCCGCGGCGAGCCCGGCATGCTGTCGGAGATCAGCGCGTACCTCGCCCAGCGCGACGTCGGTGCCGTGCAGTGCCGCGTCCGCATCCACAACCGCGACAACCTGCTGGCGTTCCTGCAGGACCTGGAGTTCGGCTGCGTGGTGGACGCCTCCCAGTCGCTGCGGGACGTCGTCGGCACGGTGGGGCTGGGCGGCAACGGCCAGTTCGTCCGGCTGTCGACGTTGACGGTCCTGGGCGACGCGCCGTGGTCGGCCTGTCTGGTGGAGGACCTGGAACTGGGCCTGCGCGTGCACCTGGCCGGCCGGCGGATCCGGTACGCCACGCACGCGACGATCACCCAGCAGGGCCTGGTCGACGTGCGCCGCCTGCTGCGCCAGCGGACCCGCTGGGGCCAGGGCAACCTGCAGTGCCTGGGTTTCGTGCCGAGGCTCGTCCGGGCCAGGCGCATCGGATCCGTTGCGCTGCTTGAGTTCCTCCAGTACCTGCTGGCGCCGTGGCTCGTGGCGCCGATGACGTTGCTCGTCACGGCGCTGGTGGGCGTCAACCTCTACGCGCAGGCCACCGGCACCGACCTCGGCGGCCTGTACACGCACGGCACGAACATCGGGGCGGCAGTGGCGATCTGGGCCGCCGCGCTGGTGTTGCCCGGCCTGATCTGGGGTGTCGTGCACCGGCTCAAGCACGGTGACGAACCGGTGCTGCGGTGCCTGGCGGTCGGGCTCGCGTACCCGCTGTTCCTGGTCCTCGGGTCGGTCTCCACGTTGCGCGCGCTCTACCGGCACTGCGCGGGCCGCAACGCGTGGGCGAAGACGGAACGCCTGGCGGAGAAGGAACTCCCGGCCACCGCGGCGCCGCCGGTGCCGAAGATCGCGTAGCCGCTAGAAGGTCCCGGGGTGGGTGCGTCTGCGCCGAGCCGCGTAGACACCCGCCTCGGTGCGGCGGTCGAACCCGAGCTTGTGCAGCAGGCTCGACACGTAGTTCTTCACGGTCTTCTCGGCCAGGAACAACCGGTTCGCGATCTGCCGGTTCGTCATGCCCTCGGCGATCAGGTCGAGGATCCGCTTCTCCTGCGGGCTCAGCGCGGCGTAGCGGGGGTCCTCCTCCGGCCCGCCGCGCAACCGTTGCAGCACGGTCGCGGTGACCCCGGCGTGCAGCAGGCTGCCGCCGGAGGCGAGCGTGCGCACCGCGGCCACGAGGTCGTTGCCGGACACCTCCTTGAGCATGTACCCGGCCGCACCGGCCATGATCGCGCCGAACAACGCCTCGTCGTCGGAGTAGGACGTGAGCATCAGGCACGCCGGCGGCGGCTGCACCAGGCTCCTGATCTCCCGGCACACCGTCACGCCGTCACCGTCGGGCAACCGCACGTCGATGATCGCGACGTCCGGCCGCAGCCGCGGCGCCTGGGTGATCGCGGACATGGCGCTGTCGGCCTGCCCGACCACGGCCACGTCGTCGGCCTGCGCCAGGAGCTGCACGAGCCCGCGCCGCACGATCTCGTGGTCGTCCACGAGCAGCACCGCTATCGCCATCTCGCCTCCTGCAGCGCCAACGGGACCAGCCAGGTGATGCACACACCCGCGCCGGGAACCGAGTCCACGGAACAGCGCCCGTGATGACGACGCGCTCGCGCCGCCATGTTCTCCAGCCCACCGGCGTGCTGCGCCCTGCCGGGCGAGTCGTCGGGCAACGGCAAGCCCCGCCCGTCGTCCCTGACCGTGAGCTCCAGCCGGGTCATCTCCCGGTCGACGCCGATCGCCACCTTCACGTGCTTCGCCCGCGCGTGCCTGGCGACGTTGGTGAGCGCCTCCCGCACCGTGGCCACCAGGTCCGGCCGCACCCGGTCCGGCACCACCGTGTCGAGCGGCCCCCGCATCGCCACGTCCGGCTCGAACCCCAGCAGCTGCGCGGAGTCCGCCACCGCCCGCAACAACTGCCCGCGCAAGCTCGTGGTGTTCGCCACCGGCTCCTGCAACGAGAAGATCGTCCGGCGGATCTCCCGGATCGTGTGGTCGACCTCCTCCACGAACCCGCCGAGCCGCTCGGTGATCTGCGGCTTCGTCGTCATCCCGGTCAGCCCCTGCAACCCGAGCCCCAGCCCGAAGAGCCGCTGGATGACCAGGTCGTGCAGGTCCCTGGCGATCCGGTCGCGCTCCTCCAGCACCGCCAGCCGCTCCGTGTCCCCCTGCGCCTGCGTGAGCTCCAGCACCAGCGCCGCCTGCGTCGCAAACGCTTGCACCAACTCCACGTCCTCGAACGCCGGCTGACTCCACGCCCGAGCCACGATCAACACCCCGAGCGTCCGCTCCCCCGCCGACATCGGCACGACCACCACGGGCCCCGGCACCAGCTCCACCCGCCCGGCCTCGTGGCACTCGGCGCGCCCGGTCTCGTACACCCGGTAGCTGACCGTGCCGTCCTTCGGCACCCGCATGCCCTCCGCGTCGTACGACCCCCCGTCGGTGACCTCGATGACCAGCTCACCGGCGTGATCGGGCAACACGAGCGCACTGAAGTCGGCGTTCGCGGCCGTGCGCGCCCGCTTGGCCACGAGGTAGAGCGCTTCCCGCCCGGTCGTGCCGGTGAGCAGCTCCGTGGTGACCTCGGCGGCCGCCTTCAGCCACGCCTCCCGCCTCCGCACCCGGTCGTGCACGCGTTGCTTCTTGATCGCGATCCCGGCCGCGGCGGCGACGGTGGCGGCGAGCTCCCGGTCGCCCTCGCTGAACACGGCCTTGCCGGAGAGGTAGAGGCTGCCGAAGTCCTGCCCGTCGACCAGCACCGGCACCCCGACGAAGTCGGCGGCACCGATCGAGCGCGGGTCACCCGTGGTGATGTGGCCGGGGTTCTGCCCGGACCATTCGAGGAGCTCGCGGTGGCCGTCGAGGACGGCCAGTGCGCCGTACGGGGCGTCGACCAGGTCGCAGGCCGACTCCACGACCAGGTGGAGGAGGTCGGGAAGGGAGTCGGTGCCGGCGAACGACAGCACCACGTCGAGGAGACGCTGGTCGGTGCTGAGGTTGCCGCCCACGGGATCCACGCCCCCTTTGGGTAGGGAGACACCGTACGAATGACTGAGGGTAACTCCTGTGAGTAGTCAAGGGGGAGAGCGTCACTGCAACTGGTGAAAAAGGGGGTTACTCAGAGTGCAGGGGTCTGTCGCCTTGGTGCCGGGGGCTTGTTGTGTCCGTGTTGCCTTGACAACCGTGGGTGGTCGGGCACGTGAGCGGATCACCTTGGCACCAGGGTGGCTCGGGCACGTGAGCGATCACCTTGATGCCGTGGTCTTGCAGGCAGGGACGACGTTCGGGGTTCATCGCCGCTTCGCGACGATCGCGATTGGGGCTTGACTTCGAGCCTCTA
>NZ_LGDY01000141.1 GCF_001279525.1 Nocardia sp. NRRL S-836
GCCCGGCCGATCCCTACCAGGATATCGCCCCGCCCTCAAAGTCAAGCCCCAATCGCAGGTCAAAGGGCTTGTCACCGCTACCGATCGAGGGAAGGTAGACACGCCTCGCTTCGCTCGACGGGTGTGGGGTGCCAGAGGTAAGGGAGGGTCGTCTCGCTCCGCTCGATACGGCTCGCCGTGCCTGGCGGCAGCTCGACACCTTGCCGCAGTCGATGAGTATGCCGCGCGAGGTCGGCTCGATGCGGCTCGCCTTGCCACGCCCGGCGAGGCTCGGCCAGGCCGACCCGGCGGGTCCGCGTGGTCCGGCGAGGTCCGAAACTGTCAGACCCCATGAGTACGTTCGGTCGCGGGGGAACCAAAACCGAAGGGGACCCCTGCGCAAGCCTGCCGGTGAAGCGGAGACGGGTGCGGCCACAGCCGCACCTCAACAATTCCCCAACATCAGCCCACCGCTCCGCCCCCACGCCGCGCCGCTCATCCAGCCGCGGCAGTCAGCCCGCGGACCGCCCGCCCAGCGGACGTCCGCCCAGCGAACAGCCAGCCGCAGCCCACCCCAGGCAACAGCCTCAGTGCAGCCCGACCGTGAACCCTTCATCGATCACCCCGCGGTAGATCTGCGGCGCGAACGTCCGCAGCGCCTGGTCGATCGGCGCGATCATCGGTGCCGAGTCGCCGAGCGGGAGCCGGTACCCGTTCTGCACGCGGTGGAACTCCCACAGGGGTTCCATCGTCGGGTGCGCGGGGCGGAAGCGGGCCGGGTCGCGGGGGTGCAGGTCGACGCGGACCAGGGTGCGGCGGACCAGGGCGTCGGCCAGTTCCACGGCGCGTTCGCGGGTGCGGGAGATCGAGATGGCGGCGAGGTCCTGCCAGGCGACGGCCCAGGGGGTGCCCTGCGGGTCGTCGAGGCGGATGCCCTGCTGTTCGATGACGAGTTTGCGGGGGCGCGAGATGGTTTTGAACTTCACCAGGGCCATGACGCCGATGAACGTGAAGGCGAGGCCGATGACGCCCGCGATGGAGCCGCCGACCGGTTCGCCGTCGGCGAAGGCGGTCACGGCGCCGATCAGGGCCAGGATTCCGAGGCCTCCGGCCAGTGAGCCGCCGAGCAGGACTTTGCGGGTGTCGCTCTTGCCGAGGTCGATGACGACAGGTGCAGGCGCTCCCCAAGCGGTCATGGCCGCAGATTACCGCTGATCAACTGCTCGGCGGCGGCGAACGGGTCCAGCTCGCCCGCCACCACGCGCTTCGCGAGGGCGTCGGCCGGACCGAGGCGGGTGCGCACGCGGTCGACGGCGATCGCCTCGATCTCGGCGGCCGCGCGGCGTAGACGGCGGTCGTGGAGTTCGCCGTGCTCGACCATCCACGAGCAGTGTGCGTCGATCGCTTCGACCACGGCGTCGAGGCCTTCCGAGCGGGCGGCCACGGTCTTCAGCACGGGTGGGCGCCACAGCGGGCCGGTGCGGTCGCGGCGGCCCAGGGAGATCATGTACTTCAGGTCGCGGGCGGTCTGGTCGGCGCCGTCGCGGTCGGCCTTGTTCACCACGAACACGTCGGCGATCTCCAGGATGCCGGCCTTCGCGGCCTGGATGCCGTCGCCCATGCCCGGTGCGAGCAGCACCAGGGTGGTGTCGGCCAGTGCCACGACCTCGATCTCGGACTGGCCGACGCCGACGGTCTCCACGAGGACCACGTCGAAACCGGCCGCGTCGAGCACGCGCAGGGCCTGCGGGGTGGCCCACGACAGGCCGCCGAGGTGGCCGCGGGTGGCCATCGAACGGATGAACACGCCCGGATCCGTCGCGTGGTCGCCCATCCGGACGCGGTCACCGAGCAGCGCGCCGCCGGAGAACGGGCTCGACGGGTCCACGGCGATCACCGCCACCCGCTTGCCCGCCGAGCGGAAAGCGCGCACCAGGGCGTTGGTGGAGGTCGACTTGCCGACGCCGGGCGCGCCGGTGATGCCGACGACCTGGGCGTTGCCGGTGAACGGGGCGAGCAGCGCCGCCACCTCGGGCAGCGCGGAGCTGCCCTGTTCCACCAGCGAGATCAGCCTGGCGACCGCGCGCGGTTCACCGTCACGCGCGCGGTCGACCAGTCCCGTTACGTCAACGGCCTCGGCCACAAACGCGAACCTAGGCCTTCGCGGGCACGCGGAGGATCAGCGCGTCGCCCTGGCCGCCGCCACCGCACAGAGCGGCCGCGCCCACGCCGCCGCCGCGCCGCTGCAGCTCCAGTGCGAGGTGCAGGGCGATGCGGGCGCCGGACATGCCGATCGGGTGGCCCAGGGCGATGGCCCCGCCGTTGACGTTGACCTTGTCCTCGGAGATCCCGAGCTGACGCGTCGACACGATGCCGACCGCCGCGAACGCCTCGTTGATCTCGACCAGGTCGAGGTCGGCGGGCGAGATGCCCTCCTTGGCGCACGCGGCCTTGATGGCGTTGGACGGCTGCTCGTGCAGCGAGGCGTCGGGGCCGGCGACGACGCCGTGCGCGCCGATCTCCGCGATCCACTCCAGGCCCAGCTCCTCGGCCTTGGCCTTGCTCATCACCACGACGGCGGCCGCGCCGTCGGAGATCTGCGACGCCGAGCCGGCGGTGATGGTGCCGTCCGCGGCGAACGCGGGGCGCAGCTTGGCCAGCGACTCGGCGGTGGTGTCGGCGCGCACGCCCTCGTCCGTGCTGAACACGACCGGGTCGCCCTTGCGCTGCGGGATCTCGACCGGCGCGATCTCGGCGGCGAACACGCCGTTCTCGGCGGCCTTCGCGGCGAGCTGGTGCGAACGCGCGGAGAACGCGTCCTGCTCCTCGCGGGTCACGTTGTAGCGGCCGTTGTGCTTCTCGGTCGACGAGCCCATCGCGACCTGGTCGAAAGCGCAGAACAGACCGTCGTGCGCCATGTGGTCCTGCATCTGCACGTCGCCGTACTTGAACCCACCGCGCGACTTCGGCAGCAGGTGCGGCGCCTGGGTCATCGACTCCTGGCCACCGGCGACCACGACGTCGAACTCACCGGCGCGGATCAGCTGGTCGGCCAGCGCGATCGCGTCGATGCCGGACAGGCACACCTTGTTGATGGTCAGCGCGGGCACGCTCATCGGGATCCCCGCCGCGACCGCGGCCTGGCGCGCCGGGATCTGGCCCGCGCCCGCCGTGAGCACCTGGCCCATGATCACGTACTGCACCTGCTCGGGAGCCACGCCCGCGCGTTCCAGTGCCGCCTTGATCGCGACGCCACCCAGCTGGGCGCCGGAGAAGTCCTTGAGCGATCCGAGCAGTCGACCCATCGGGGTGCGCGCCCCGGCGACGATGACGGAACCGGACACAGCTGCCTCCATGGAAGAGCGAACGGTCGTTAACTGAGCACCATACCCGCGGCTACTCTGCGGTAACGCTGTGAGACCTCGCACAGGGGCACCTGCACCGATCGAGTCGATACCCTTCGCTCCCATGAACGCAGAACTCGCTCGATTCGTGACCGCGATCGACCACGTGGGCATCGCGGTACCTGACCTCGACGTCGCGATCGCGTTCTACCGCGACAACTTCGGCCTCGAGGTCGCCCACGAGGAGGTCAACGAGGAGCAGGGCGTGCGCGAGGCGATGCTGCACGCGCCCGGCGACCACGACGGCACCGCGATCCAGCTGCTCGCGCCGCTGAACGAGGACTCGACGATCGCCAAGTTCATCGGCCGCAGCGGTCCCGGCCTGCAGCAGCTCGCCTACCGGGTGTCCGATGTGGACGTCGCGGCGGACGCGCTGCGGGCGAAGGGCCTGCGGCTGCTCTACGACGCCGCCAAGCGCGGCACGGCGAACAGCCGGGTCAACTTCGTGCACCCGAAGGACGCCGGCGGTGTGCTCATCGAGCTGGTCGAGCCCGCGGCGGTGCGGCACTAGCGGCACAGGCGCTCGTCGGGCCTTTCCGGGTGGGATCCCTCACACGCGTGATTCTGAATCGGTTACTGCTGAGTAACCTCCGGCAACCTGCGACGATCCCTCACTAGGGAAGGAATGCCGCCGTGCAGAAGATCCTTGACGCGATCCTGGCCGACGAGCTGGACGCGATCGGTTCCCTGGACGTTCCGGAGAGCTATCGGGGCGTGACCGTGCACGCGGACGAGGCCGACATGTTCTCCGGCCTCGAGACGCGGGACAAAGACCCGCGCAAGTCCCTGCACGTCGACGAGGTCGCCACGCCGGAGCTCGGTCCGGGTGAGGCGCTGGTCGCCGTCATGGCCTCCGCGATCAACTACAACACCGTCTGGACCTCGATCTTCGAGCCGGTGTCCACGTTCGGCTTCCTCAAGAAGCTGGGTGGCCGCCACGACCTGCCCTACCACGTCGTGGGGTCGGACCTGGCCGGTGTCGTCGTGCGCGTCGGTCCGGGCGTCACGGCGTGGAAGCCGGGTGACCGCGTGGTCGCGCACTGCCTGGACGTGCCGCTGGAGGCGCCGGACGGGCACAACGACACGATGCTCGACCCGCAGCAGCGGATCTGGGGCTTCGAGACGAACTTCGGCGGTCTCGCGGACCTCGCGCTGGTGAAGTCGAACCAGCTGATGCCGATGCCCAGGCACCTGAGCTGGGAGGAGGCCGCCTCCCCCGGCCTGGTCAACTCCACCGCGTACCGGCAGCTGGTGTCGACCAACGGCGCGAACATGAAGCAGGGCGACACGGTCCTGATCTGGGGCGCCTCCGGTGGCCTCGGTTCCTACGCCACGCAGTTCGCGCTCAACGGCGGCGCGACGCCGGTCTGCGTCGTCTCCTCGCCGGAGAAGGCGGAGATCGTCCGGTCCATGGGCGCGGAGCTGATCATCGACCGGTCCGCCGAGGGGTACCGGTTCTGGAAGAACGAGCACGAGCAGGACCCGCGGGAGTGGAAGCGGTTCGGCGCGAAGATCCGCGAGCTGACCGGCGGCGAGGACCCGGACATCGTGTTCGAGCACCCCGGCCGTGAGACGTTCGGTGCGTCCGTCTTCGTCGCGCGCAAGGGCGGCAAGATCGTGACGTGTGCCTCGACCTCGGGGTACATGCACCAGTACGACAACCGCTACCTGTGGATGAACCTCAAGCACATCCTGTCCTCGCACTTCGCGAACTACCGCGAGGCCTGGGAGGCGAACCGCTTGATCGCCAAGGGAAAGATCCACCCGACGGTGTCCAAGGTGTACTCAATGGACGAAACGGGCCAGGCCGCCTACGACGTCCACCGCAACCTGCACCAGGGCAAGGTCGGCGTGCTGTGCCTTGCCCCGGAAGAGGGTCTGGGTGTCCTCGATCACGAGATGCGTGCGAAGCACCTCACGGCTATCAACCGATTCCGGGGTGTGTGACCTTCCGAAGGCACTCGAACGGGTAGCGTGAGGGGCATGGGCCCCCTCGCCGACGACCGTGACCTCGTCCCTCTGGGATCCGGATTCGACATCGTCAAGCGCGGTTACGACCGCGCCCAGGTCGAGGACCACCTCGAACGCCTCGACTCGGACCTGCGGCTGCTGGCCGCGGACCGCGATGCCGCCGTCTCCCAGACGTCCGACCTCGCACGCCAGCTGGAAGCCGCACGCTCGGAGATGACCGAGCTGCGCAACCAGGTGGAGCGCCTGTCGCTGCCGCCGACGACGCTGGAGGGGCTTTCCGAGCGCCTCCAGCGCATGCTGCGGCTGGCGCAGGACGAGGCGAACGAGATCAAGGCCCGTGCCGAAGCGGAGGGCGGGCACATCCGCGCCAAGGCGGAAGCCGACGCGGGTGTGCTCCGCCAGCGCTACGAGAAGCTGATCCAGGAGCTCGACGAGCGCCGCGCGGCCATGGAGGCCGAGCACAAGGGCGTCCTGGAGACGGCGCGCGCCGAGGCCGAGAAGATCGTCTCCGAGGCGGAGGCGGCGGCCCGCAAGATCGCCGACGAGTCCGAGCAGCGCCGCGTGACCGTCGAGGAGGACTTCGAGATCGCGATGGCCGCCCGCCGCTCGGAGGCCATGGCGACGCTCGCCACCCAGGAGGCCAACTCCAAGGCCGAGGCCGACCGCCGGGTGCGCGAGGCCACCGAGGAGGCCGCGCGGATCCGTGCCGCCGTGGCGCAGGAGCAGGCCACGTCGAAGGCGGAGGCCGAACGCCGCGTCCGCGAGGCCACCGAAGAGGCCAACCGCCGCCGCCACGACTCGATCACCGAGGCGACCGCGCGCATCCAGGAGGCCACGGACGAGGCGAACCGCCGCGTGCGCGAGGCCACCGAGGAGGCGAACCGCCGCACCACGGCCGCCACGCAGCGCGTCGACCAGCTCCGCAACCTGCGCAACCGCCTGTCGCACCAGCTGCACGGCGTGCGGGCGGCGCTGGAGGACGTCGTGCCGCTGCTCGACCCGATCGAGGAGCAGCCGGAACCGGCCGCGACCGTTCCCGCACAGCCCGCCGCCGCCGACGCACCGGCCCCGCAGCAGGCAGCACCCGCCCAGGCGCAGGCCGCACCGGCTCAGGCGCAGGCACAGGCCGCTGCTCCCGCGCAGGCGGCACCGGCCCCACAGGCCCAGGCTCCGCAGGCCCAGGCTCCGCAGACTCCCCAGGCTTCACAGGCCCGGCCCGTCGCTCCCCAGACGCAGGCCGCCCAGAACCAGTCGGCGCAGAACCAAGCGGCGCAGAACAAGCCAGCTCCGAAGCAGCCTGCCAAGAACCAGCCTGCGCAGCAGAAGGCGGCACCGACCCAGGCCGCGCAGCCGCAGACCGTGCCGCAGCCACCGGCCACGCCTGCACCGTCCACGCCCGCACCGACCACGGTTGTACCGGCCACGCAGCAGGCGGCCCAGCAGCAGGCGGCTCCGGCCAAGGCCGCGCAGGTGGACGGCCCGACGACGAAGGTGGCGCGCCCCCAGCCGGCGAAGAAGTCCTGACAGCGCAACAGCGCGAGAGCGGCCGCGACTCCACCGGAGTCGCGGCCGTTCCTCGTTCGGAGCACGGAACCGTTGCGCCATCTGGGGTTTCACGATCACGGCGACCGGCCTGACGGTGCGCTGGACCGATCACTGTTTCGATCCCGATGGCGAAGCTCACGGCGCCCGCCCAGGCCCGGGGTGGCATAGTCGCCCGCAAGTTACTCGTTGGTAGCCCACGCTCTACCTCGCAGGGAGGCTGTAGTGGCGCGCGAAATCAACACCGTCGGAGTCGTCGGCTTCGGAACGATGGGGGCGGGCATCGCGGAGGTACTCGCACGCACCGGCCTGGCCGTGCGGGCGGTGGACGTCGACGCGGCCGGCCTCGAACGCGGCCTCGGGCACCTGGAGCACTCGACCGAGCGGGCCGTGCGCCGCGAGAAGCTGACCGAGGCCGAGAAGACCGAGCTGCACGGCCGGATCACGACCTCGCTCGCGCTCGCGGACCTCGCCGACTGCGACCTGGTGATCGAGGCGGTGCCGGAGAGCATCGAGCTCAAGGCGGGCATCTTCCGCGAGCTCGACCAGATCCTGAAGCCCGAGGCGATCATCGCCTCGAACACGTCGTCGTTGTCGATCACCGAGATCGGCGTGCACACCGGGCGGCCGGGCAAGGTCGTCGGCCTGCACTTCTTCAACCCCACGCAGGTGCTGAAGCTGGTCGAGGTCGTGCGCACGGTCGTCACCGAGGCCGACGTGATCGCGGACGTGGTCGCGTTCGTGCAGCGGCTGGGCAAGTCTCCGGTCGTGATCGGCGACCGCGCCGGGTTCATCGCGAACGCGCTGCTCTTCCCGTACCTCAACCACGCGGTGAAGATGCTGGAGTCGAGGTACGCGACGCGGGAGGACCTCGACGCCGCGATGCGTTACGGCTGCGGCTACCCGATGGGCCCGCTGGCGTTGCTGGACCTCATCGGTCTCGACACCGCCTACGAGATCCTCGACACGATGTACCACCAGTCGCGCAACCGGCTGCACGCACCGGCGCCGCTGCTCAAGCAGATGATCACCGCGGGCCTGCTGGGCCGGAAGTCCGGGCGCGGCTTCTACACCTACGACGGCCCCGACTCGCCGAACGTGGTCGCCGACGCGCAGACGCCGTCCACTGTGGACAGCGCGGTGCCCGCGCGCGAGGTGCAGCGGGTCGGCGTGATCGGCACCGGCACGATGGCCACCGGCATCGCCGAGGTGTTCGCCAAGCGCGGCTACGACGTGGTGCTGCGCGCCCGCGCCCTGGACAAGGCCGAGAAGGCGATCGGGGCGGTGCGCAAGTCGCTGGAGCGCGCCGTGGCCAAGGGCAAGCTCAGCGAGGCCGACCGGGACGCGGCGCTGGCGCGCATCACGCCGGCCGTGGAGTTCGTCGAGCTCGCCGACTGCGACCTGGTGGTCGAGGCGGTCGCCGAGGAGATCGGCATCAAGAAGGAGGTCTTCGCGGCGCTGGACGAGGTGTGCAAGCCCGGCGCGGTGCTCGCGACGACCACGTCCTCGCTGCCGGTCATCGAGGTCGCCGCGGCCACGTCCCGCCCCGCCGACGTCGTGGGCCTGCACTTCTTCAACCCGGCGCAGGTCATGAAGCTGGTGGAGGTCGTCGAGACGATCTCCACGAGCGCCGACGTCGTGGCGACCGCCCGCAAGATCTGCCTCGACCTGGGCAAGCATCCGGTGCACTGCGGTGACGTCGCGGGTTTCATCGTGAACGCGCTGCTCTTCCCGTACCTCAACGACGCGGTGAAGATGCTGGAGGCCCACTACGCGGAGGCCGACGACATCGACAACGCGATGAAGGTCGGCTGCGGCCTGCCGATGGGCCCGTTCGCACTGCTGGACGTCGTGGGCCTGGACGTGTCGCTGGCGATCGAGCGCACGCTGTACCTGGAGTTCCGCGAACCCGGTTTCGCGCCGGCGCCGTTGCTGGAACACCTGGTCACGGCGGGCCGGCTCGGCCGCAAGACCGGCAAGGGCTTCCGCGACTACTCGTGAACGCGTGGTGCTAACAGGGGCACCATGCCGGACATGGCATGGTGGTGCCATGCGTCGACTGGTGCTCCTGTTGGCTGTCCTCGTGCTCGTCTCCGGCTGTGCCGGGAAGACGGTCGAGGGCAGTCCGAAGGCGCAGGACTCGCTCGACGCGGCCTCGCCGTTCGACCAGGAGTCCACCCCGCCCTCCGACGAGCCCGACCCATCGCAGGAACCGGACACCTCGCCGATCGACGGTGAGGTGCAGGGCGTGTGCGCCGTGCTGAAGTGGACGGACCTGCCCTACCCCGGCGCCAAGGCGGACACGCCGCCCACGCAGATCAACTACGACTCGACGTTCGACCAGTCGTGCCGCTGGACGACGAAGATCGACAACGCCGAGGTCGGCGTCTCCCTGCGCTTCCGCGAGGGCAAGCAGATCACGATCGAGCGCACCACCGGCGACTACGACGTCAACGGCAAGAAGGTCACCTACCTCGACCGCTCCGACGACCCCGAGGTGCAGCCGTCGTGCGTGCTCGCCGCGCCCTACGACGGCGGCGGGCTCGGCATCATCGTGATCGACCCGACCGGGAAGTTCGGCGGCGTCTGCGAGCAGGGCCGCAAGGTCGCCGAGATCATGCTGTCCCGGTCACCGTCCTAACCGCAGCAGCCCCCGCCGCAGCAGCCACCGCCACCGCCCTGTTCCTTCGCGGTACCACCGATCCCGGCCATGGACAGCAGCTTCACGGTGTCCGCGTGACCGCCGGGACAGCTCGCGGGCGCTGACGCCTCGCTCATCGGACGCTTCAACTCGAAGGTGTCGCCGCACGTTCGGCAACGGAACTCGTAGGTCGGCACGCCCCGATTCTACGAGCGGTTACCGTGTGGCCGTGCCACGCCGCAACAGCCCCAAGCCGGAAGAACACCGCCCACTGGGTGGCGGCGTCGGCTGGGCGAGGGCAGAGCGCGGACCGGACGGCGAGGACTACCTGGTTCGCGCGATCTCCGGCACGCAGGCCCAGAAGACCTACCGCTGCCCCGGCTGCGACCACGAGATCCGCCCCGGCACACCACACGTGGTGGCGTGGCCCGCGCACGAGGCCGGCTCGACGGAGGAACGCCGCCACTGGCACCAGGGCTGCTGGAACTCCCGCGGCCGGCGCGGGCCGACGTCACGCCGGTTCTAGCGGCCGGGGTCCGGGTCGACGCGGCGGTTCTGGAGCGGCGATTCGAGCGACCGACGCCGGTCGGGGCGGCGGTTGCGGATGCCGGCTTGGGTTCACGCGTCCGCTCTGGCGGTCGGCCCGCAGGCCACGCGCGGGTTCTGGCGGCTGTCTCTGGGGCCACGCCCCCGTTCTGGCGGCTTGACCCGGCGACGCGCCGGTTCCGGCGGCCAACCCTTGGTCACGTATCCATTCCGGCGGCCAGTCGTGCGCCACGCACCCATTCCGGCCGCCGACCCCAGGCCACGAACCCATTCCGGCGGCCAACCCTGGGCCACGCGCGGTTTGGCAGCCAGCCCCGGTCACGCACCGGGTCCCACACGCCAGCGCCATGCCATGCGGCGATTCGAGCGACCGTTCGCGATCCACGCGGAGGTTCCAGCGGCTGTCCCTGGGCAAGGCGTTAGGCCGTCGATCGGCGCCGGTTCCAGAGGCCGCCCCACGGCAACACACCGGCCGTCGGCCGGTTCCAGGGGGCCAACCCAGGGCCACACGCCAGCCCCAGCGGCCACCCTGGGCAACGCATTGGGCCATCGACCGGCGCCGGAGCCGGGGCAACACCGGGCCACGCTGCGATTCCAGCCACCGGCCTCGGTGCGTGCGCCCGTTCCAGCAACCAGCGCTGGTCCGTGCACCCGTTCCGGCGCCCGGTGCCGGTCCACGGGCCGGTTCCTAGAGTCCGACCTGGACCCGCCAGCGTTCCAGCCGGGCGCGGAACTCCTCCGGGCGTTCGACCGGCGGCAGGTGCCCGGCGTCCTCGATGCGTTCGCTGGTGCTGTGCTTCAGCGTCACCGCGAGCTTCGCGGCCACGTCCGGCGGCGTGAGCCGGTCGTGCTCGCCGACCAGCACCAGCGACGGCACGTCCAGCGTCTCCAGCACCTCGGTCGAGTCGGGGCGCCGGGCCATCGCGCGCTGCCACCAGGCGACGTCCTCCGCGCGCTGGCCGAGGATCATGTCCCTGGTCAGCGCCTTCGCGTCGGCGGAGGCGTCCGGGCCGAGCAGGTTCGGCAGCATCGCGTCCACGAGCCACTCGCCGACGCCCTCGCGTTCGACCCGGTCCGCCATCGCGTGCCGGTTCGCGGCCGCTTCCTCGGTGTCCGCGGTGTGCTTGGTGTCGACGAAGACCAGGCCCTTGACCCGTTCCGGCGCGATCCGCAGCAACGCCATCGCCACGTACCCGCCCATCGAGCACCCGCCCAGCAGGAACTGGTCGAGCCCGTCCAGCTCGTCGAGCACGGCCCGCGCGAGCGTCGTCAGGTCCGGTTCGCCTGTGCCGCGCAGCGAGGGCGTCCGTGCGCCCGGCACGTCCCACATGCGCGCGTCGAGCGGGAAGGCGTGCAACAGCACGAGGTCATCCATCGATCCACTCCGGGGCCAGCACCGACCACACCTCCATGTCGTGACGCACACCGCGGTAGAGGTAGTGCTGCCGCAGCACGCCGTCCCTGGTCATGCCCAGCCGCCGCGCCACCGCGATGCTCGGCGCGTTGGCCGACGACGCCAACCACTCAACCCGATGCACGCCGCGCTCGCGAATCGCCCAGTCGATGACCAGCCGCGCCGCCCGCGTGACCAGCCCCTTGCCCACCGCCGACGGCTCCAGCCAGCAACCGGCCTCCGCGGTGCCCTGGCGCAGGTCCATCACACGGAACAGCACCCCGCCGACCAGCCGGCCCGCCAGCCAGATGCCGTAGATGCGCCCGGTGTCGGTCTTCGCCTTCTCCGCGTAGTTCGCGAGGTACACCCTCGCGGCCTCGACGTCGGGCACCGCGTCCGGCAGCGCGATGTACTGCCCGATGAACTCACGCCCGCGCTCGATGTTCGCGAAGAACTCGGGCGCGTGCCACGGCTCCAACGGCCGCAGCTCCGCACCGTCGTCACCCAGCGGCCTGCTGAACATCCACTGCCCCCATGTCTCAAGATCAGCCCAGGGGGCACGCTACCCCGCCGCCAGGACGTGTCA
Organism: Nocardia sp. NRRL S-836; assembly: GCF_001279525.1. GTDB lineage: Bacteria > Actinomycetota > Actinomycetes > Mycobacteriales > Pseudonocardiaceae > Lentzea. Next base: position 12,063 of record NZ_LGDY01000141.1, read on the forward strand.
CGGCGTGTCCGAGGCGTTCGTGTCAGTACGACGGGCTCTGAATGCCCGCTGGGCCGCAACACCGCCGAGAGGTGCAGCAGCCTCGGACAACGACGCGGCCCGGCCACCGCTACGACAGGACGGACGGCCAGTCCCCGCTCACCACCGCAGACCCTGCCACTGCTTTCGCCGCCTGGGTCAACGCCTCCTCGGTCGACGCCTCCTCGCCAGCGCAGCAGCGCTCCGCGCAGCCTTCGTGGTGGCAGCAGCGGCCGCCGCAGTGCCCCGCCGCCGCAGTCGACGCCACCGCGATGTCCCGCTACCGCGATGTCCCGCCGACGCAGTGCCCCACCGCGGCGGTCGACGCCACCGCAGCCGTTGGCACCGCAGTTGGCGTTGCGACCGCCGCAGCGGTTGCCACCGCAGTTGCCGTTACGACCGCCGCAACCGTTGTCGCCGCCTTCGCCGGGGCCCCGTCGCTCCCGCTGCTGCCCTCGCGCTCGTCGTTACAGCCGCCGTCCTCGTCGCGCCAGCCGTCCTCACCGCAGCGGCTGTACCCGCCGCAGCAGCCGTTCCCGCCGCAGCAGCCGTTCCCGCCGCGCCAGCCGTCTCCGCCGCGCCAGCCGTCCCGCCGCAGGAGCCGTCCCGCCGCAGCAGCAGCCACCCTCGCCGCAGCCGTCGCCGCTCCAGCCACAACCGACGTCACCGCCCGGCCGAAGACCGGCCACCCGGAGTCGTCCTAGTCGTCGAAGCCCCTCTCCGCCAGCTCCTCGATCCGCCGCACCGCCTCCCGCGCGTCCCTGCCGGTCGCCGTCACGGTGATCGACTTCCCGCCGGGCGCGCTCAGGCCCATCAACCCCAGCACGCTCGCCGCGTTCGCCTCTTCGTCGCCGTAGCGGACCACCACGTCGGCGTCGAGCTCGGCGACCGTGCGCGACAGCAGGGCCGCCGGGCGTGCGTGGAGGCCGACCTCGTTGGTCAGCAGCACGTCCGCCGACACCGCGTCCGGCACCAGGTGCAGCGCCGGGCGGGACGGGGCCATCACCGGGGCCTCGCCGGAGGCGCCCTCGGCAGCGGCGGCGACATCGGCGAGCGAGGCGCCGCCCTGGGCGGTCACCGCGGCGGCCACCGCGCCCTCCACCAGCGGCGCGTCTACCACCGCGTAGCGGGACGGGTCGTCCGCCGACTCCACGGCCATCTCGGCGGTCATCTTGGCGCTGCCCAGGTCGTAGAGGACCACGACGCCCGAACCGGAGTCGGCGTCGGCCAATGCCTCGACGACCGCGCCGTAGTCGGTGCCCAGGCCGCCCTCCTCCGTGCCGCCCACGGGCGCCACGGTCACGTCCGGCGCCATCTGGGCGGCCAGCTCCGCGACGCCGTTCGCCAGCATGTCGCTGTGCGAGACGACCACCAGGCCGACCCGCTGCACCGCGGCCGCCGTCATGCCTTGGCCGCCGCATCGGCGAACGCGCGCAGCAGCAACGCCGTCGAGCGCGCACCCGGATCGAGGTGCCCGGCACTGCGCTCGCCGAGGTAGGACGCACGGCCCTTGCGCGCCACCATCGGCACCGTCGACTCGGCGCCCTCGGCCGCGGCGTCGGCGGCCGCGCTCAGCACCGCGGAGACCGATCCGCCGCCGGCGTGGGCCGCGGCGGTCACGGCGGGCGTCAGCGCGTCGACCATCGTCTTGTCGCCCACCACCGCCTTGCCGCGCGCCACCACGCCGTCCAGGGCACCCTGCAACGCACGCGCCATCAGCTCTCCGTCCAACTCCTCGGCGTCACCGACCGCGGCGGACGCGCGCAGGAACGCCGTGCCGTACAGGGGTCCGGCCGCACCGCCCACCGTCGAGATCAGCGTGGTGGCCACCAGTTTCAGCACCTTGCCCGGCGTCGCGGGCGGTTCCGCGTCCAAACGCGACACCAGCGCGGTGAAGCCGCGGCGCAGGTTCTCGCCGTGGTCGGCGTCGCCGATCGCCTGGTCCAGCCGCACCAGCTCGTCGCGGTGCTCCTGCACGACGGTGGCGGCCAGGCGCAGCGCCGCCACGACGTCCGAGGCCGTGCACCCCACGTCAGACCCCCCACCGCAGCGCCGCGGTCCGCACGGGCGCGTCCCACAGCTCGACCAGCTCGTCGTCCAGCTTGAGCAGCGTGAGACTCATGCCCTGCATCTCCAGACTGGTGATGTACGGGCCGACGAGCCTGCGCTCCACCGTGATCCTCCGCTGTGCCAACAGGTCCTCCGCGATGCCGTGTGCCAGGTACAGCTCGATCAACGGCGTGCCGCCCATGCCGTTGGTGAACAGCAGCACGCGGTCCCCCTCGGCGAAGGGCAGGTCCGCCACGACCGGGTCGAGCAACGCCGCCACCATCTCAGAAGCCGGCCCGACCGGCACCTTCTGGCGGCCCGGCTCGCCGTGGATGCCGATGCCGATCTCCATCTCGTCGTCGGCCAGCTCGAAGCTCGGCGTGCCGGCGTGCGGCACCGTGCACGGGGTCAGCGCGAGGCCCATCGACCGCACCGAGCCGATCACCCGCTGCGCCAGCGCCTCGCACGCCGCCAGGTCGTAGCCCCGCTCGGCCGCCGCGCCGACGATCTTCTCCAGCAGCACGGTGCCGCCGACCCCCCGCCGACCGGCCGTGTACAGCGAGTCCTGCACCGCCACGTCGTCGTCGATCACCACCGACCGCACCTCGGACTCGGCGAGCTCGCCGGCCATCTCGAAGTTCATGACGTCGCCGGAGTAGTTCTTCACGATCAGCAACGCGCCCGCGCCACCGTCGGTCAGCGCCACCGCGGCGGCGACCTGGTCCGGCGTCGGCGACGTGAACACCGCGCCGGGGCAGGCCGCGTCGAGCATGCCGCTCCCGACGAACCCGCCGTGCAGCGGCTCATGTCCCGACCCGCCGCCCGAAATGATCGCGACCTTGCCGCGCACCGGTGCGTCCGCGCGCACCACCACGGCCGGCTCGTACTGCACCCGCAGCAGGTCGGCATGGGCGGCCTGCATCCCCCGCAGCGCGTCGCGCACCACGGTCTCCGGCTCGTTGATGATCTTCTTCATCCCACACCCTCCCGATCGGCGGTGACCGTGTTCCTTCTTACTCCGAGGGTCTGACACTCGGAACGGGTCAGGGCCCCGATGTGCGTTAGGCTGCCCTAATTCCCGCAGGTCAGAGTGACTGCACGTAGTGGAGGAACAACGTCGTGTCGAAGAGAGCAGCGCTGCTCGTCGCAGTGGCCCTGACCGTGGCCGCCTGCGGCTCCAGCACGCCCGACAAGCCGACCGTCGCCCAGGGAGGCGCCGACTTCGGCAAGGCGACCGAGCTCAGCAACGGCTTCGGCACGACCGCCAAGCCCGGCGAGTTCCCCCGCACGGTCAAGCACGCGATGGGCGAGACCAAGCTGGAGAAGAAACCCGAACGGGTGATCGTCCTCGACACCGGCGAGCTCGACAACGTCGTCGCACTGGGCATCAAGCCGGTCGGCATCGCCTACACCGACGGCTCGCCGACCATGCCCTCCTACATCGGCGACAAGGGCGGCACGCCGGAGAACGTCGGCACGACCAACAACCTCAACCTCGAAGCGATCACCAAGCTGAACCCGGACCTGATCCTGGGCTCGCAGCTGCGCGCGGAGGCCCTCTACCCGAAGCTCTCGGCCATCGCCCCGACCGTGTTCTCGGTGCGCCCCGGCTACGTGTGGAAGGAGAACTTCCTGCTCAACGCCGCCGCGCTGGACCGGCAGGCGGACGCGGCGAAGATGCTGGAGGACTACACGAACAAGGCCGCCGAGACCGGCACGGCGATCGAGCAGAAGCTCGGCGTGCGCCCGACGGTGACGGCGCTGCGCTTCATGCCGGGCAAGATCCGCCTCTACGCCAAGAAGTCGTTCATCGGCACGGTTCTGGTCGACGCCAAGATCCCGCAGCCGACGTCGTCCCAGGTGGACGACCTGGCCGCCGAGGTGAGCACGGAGCAGGTCGGCAAGGCCGACGCCGACCTGCTGCTCTACTCGACCTACGGCGACCCGGCCAAGACCGCGCAGGGCGCCGTGCTCGGCGGTCCGCTGTGGAGCGGCCTCAACGCCGTCAAGGGCGGCAAGGCCAAGCCGGTCGCCGACGAGACCTACTTCCTCGGCCTGGGCGTGCTGGCCGCGAACGTGGTCCTGGACGACCTCAAGAAGCAGGCCGGCGCCTGACGATCGCCCTGCGCGCGGGTGCTCTACCGTCCGAAGAGCATCCGCGCGAGGCGCAGCATCTGCTTGCCCGCGAGCGACGACCGGTCGAACGTCGTCATGTCGATCACGGCCTTGAACCGCTGCTTGGTCACGGCCTTGGCGTAGGCGAACTCGCGCAGCCCGTCCTCGCCGTGGATGCGCCCGAAGCCGGAGTCGCCGACGCCGCCGAAGGGCAGCCCCGGCACCGCCGCGTAGGTGAGCACCGAGTTGATCGACACCATGCCGACCCGCAGCTCCCGCGCCAGCTCCTCACCGCGCGACTTCGAGAACACCGCCGCGCCCAGCCCGTACTTCGACCGGTTCGCGAGCCGCACGCCCTCCAGCGCGTTCGGCACCCGGTTGATCACCACGGTCGGCCCGAAGGTCTCCTCGGTGACCGCCAGCGAGTCCTCCGGCACGTCGGTCAGCACCACCGGTTCGACGTACGGCGGCCGGATCGAGTCCGCGCCGCCGACCAGCGCCTTGCCACCGCGGTCCAGCGCGTCCCGCACGTGCTCGCGGATGATCTCCACCTGCGCCGGCATCGTGATCGGGCCGAGGTTCGCGTTCGGCTCGCCGCCCGGCTTGAGCTTGCGCGCCCGCTTCACCGCGATCTCGATGAACCGGTCCGCCACCTCCTCGGCGACGTACACCCGCTCCACGCCCGCGCACGTCTGGCCGGCGTTCGACACCGCGCCCCAGATCGCCGCCTCGGCGGCGGCGTGCAGGTCGGCGTCCGAGTCGACGATCAGCGCGTCCTTGCCGCCGCACTCGACCAGCACCGGCGTGAGCGTCGTGGCGCACGCGGCCATGACCTTCTTGCCGGTCCGCGTCGAGCCCGTGAAGGCGATCTTGTCGACCCCGGCCGCGCAGAGCGCCGCGCCGGTCTCGCCGAAGCCCGTGACCACCTGGAACACCGGGTACTCCGGTACCGCCTCGGTGAACGTCGAGGCCAGGAACGTGCCCACGCCCGGCGTGAACTCCGACGGCTTGAACACCACGGCGTTGCCGGCGGCCAGCGCGTACGAGATCGAGCCCATCGGCGTGTGCGCCGGGTAGTTCCACGGCCCGATCACGCCGATCACACCCAGCGGCCGGTACTCCAGCGACGCGGTGTGGTTGAACATCAGCATGCCCGCGGAGACCCTGCGCTTGCCCAGCACCCGGCCCGCCTGCCGCGATGCCCAGTGCAGGTGGTCCATGACCAGCGCGATCTCCACGCGCGAGTCGTCGGCGGGCTTGCCGGTCTCCGCGCTGATCAGCGAGACGAGCTCGTCCGCGCGCTGCGAGAGGATCTTGCGCCAGGCGTCGAGCTTGGTCTTGCGCCCCTCGAAGCCCAGGCCCGCCCACCACTGTGCGGCCTCGCGGGCGGAGACCACGGCGTCCTCGACCTCGGCCGCGGTGTGGACCGGGTGGTGCGCCACGACCTCACCGGTGCGCGGGTCCAGCGAGGCGAACCGCCGCTGCTCGCCATCGGCCGACAGCGTGCTGTCCGAAGCGGTCTGCGTCATTGGGCCCTCCGATACTCGCCAGTAACCTGACCCTAACGCGATCTGGTGGAACTTTCAGCCCCCGCGTGGTCCCGCCACGGTAGCCGTGCGCGTCACGCCTTGGGCAGCTTGGGCAGCACGGCCTTCGCGAGCCCGGCCGCGACCTGGCAGCGGTCGAACTCCTTCTCCTTGCTGCCGGCGGCGGAGAACTGCGCCACCTCGCCGCTGCCGCTCGAGTCCCTGGTGCGCACGACGACCAGGTCGCAGGTCGGGAAGGGGCCGTCCTTGAAGACCGCGTAACCCTTCACGCCGCCGAGGTCGAGCTCGGTCTGCTTGTCGTTGAACCTGAGGTCGTTCGGGATGCGCATCGTCTTGAAGTCGAGCTGCAGCTGCGCGCTCTGGCCGCTCCACGAGCAGGCGTGCAGGCCGAAGGACTGCGCACGCGGCGTGGTGCCGAGCGGGTTGACCAGGTCGGCCTTCTCCACGACCGCGCACGGGTCGACCTCGACCGGCGAGCCCTTCGGCGGGTTGTAGCGCTGCGGGTTGCCCTTGAGCTTGCGGACCACGCCCTCGGCGATCTTGCGGCCGGGGTCGCACGGCTCGGCGCCGTCGGTGCCCGTGCCGATCTGCACGCGCACGGCCTGCGGCGGGTCCTCCTGCGTGACGACCGAGACGAAGCACGCGGAGCTGTTCAGCTTCTGCTCGACGCTCTTCAGGCCGGCGATCTGCTTCGTGGCCTTCCGCACCTCGGTGGACAGCAGCGAGTAGCCCAGGTCCAGCGTGACGTTGAGCGTCTTGCCCGCCTTGTCCTTCATGTAGTTCGAGCAACGCGTGTAGGAACTGCTCGTGTACCGCGACGGCGTGCCGACCGTCTCCAGCACGTCCTTGCTGATCACCGCGCACGGGTCGACCAGGCGCAACCGCTCGGCGGCGAACGCCGGGTCGGCCGGCTTGTTCGGCTGCGCGGTCGACCCGACCGTCGGGTCGGTCGACGTCGCCTCCGAGCCGGCGGCCACGGTGCGGCGCGCGGAGTGGGTCTTCGCGAGACCGGGACCGGTGGCGCATCCGGCCAGCAGCAGCGCGGCGGCGGCGACCAGCGCCGTGGCACGAAAACGAAGCACGACGTGCACGTTAGCGACCTTTCGGCGCGCTCGTGGCCACTACCCCGGCCTTGCGGCCGTGGCTGAGGTCACTGTCCGCTACGGGAACGATTCAGAAGATCAACGCGCTACACCAGGTGAAGACCCCGACCAGAAGGAGAGACGTGCTCAACCGCATTCGCCGCGCAGTCAACTGGATCGACGCGTGGACGATCGAGGCCTTCAACCCCGTTTACCCCACCCGTCCGCGGTCATAGCTCCTTGAGCGGCTGCTTTTCCGTGTCCGCGAACTGAGGCCGCAGCATCGCCCACGCGGCGAACAACACCGCGATGACCACCATGGCGATGCCGGCCCACAGGTTGATGTTGACCCCTTCGGCCTTCTCCAGGTCGGCGTCCGAGGTGAACGCGAGCCCGACGACGACCAGTACAACGCCGTACAGGCCGAAGAGGAAAGCGATGATCAGTCGCAGGTCGAACAACCTCATGACGGCCTCCCTCAGCCGAACAGGACGTAGAGAACGGTCGTCAGCACCAGCACTCCGCCGCCGAGCAGGGCGGGCGAGCGGTACCAGCCCGCGTCCTCGCCGGTGGTGGAGTGCGAGCGGTCCTTCTTCGGCGTGAGGCTGTAGACCAGCCCGACCAGCTCGCTGTCCGGCTTCGGCCGCGTGACGAGGCTGACCGCGACGCTCACGACGATGTCCACCACGAACGCGAGACCCGCGCCGAGGAAGCTCGCGCCCTGACCGGGCAGCTCCAGCAGCCCGATGCCGAACGACGGCTCCGAGACGGCGTAGATGAACATCGCGGTGAGCGTGCCCGCGAGCAGACCCACCCAGCCGGCGGTGGGCGTCATCCGCTTCCAGAACATGCCCAGGATGAACGTCGCGAACAACGGCGCGTTGAAGAACGAGAACAGCGCCTGGATGTAGTCCATGATGTTGGACCCGCCGAGCGCGGCCGCGATGAACGCCGTGCCGATCGCAAGCACACACGCGCCGACCGTGGCGAGCCGCCCGATCCGCAGGTAGTACTCGTCCGGCCGGTCCTTCTTGATGTAGTCCTGCCACAGGTCGTACGTGAAGACCGTGTTGAACGAGCTGACGTTCGCCGCGACACCGGCCATGAAGCTGGCCAGCAGACCCGTGATCGCGACGCCGAGGATGCCGTTGGGCAGCAGGTCGCGCATCAGCAGCGGCAGGACGTTGTTGTAGACCACGCCACTGCTCGTGTCGCCCGCCTTGAGCTGCGCCATCTCCGGCACGATCACCGCGGCGATGATGCCGGGAATGATGATGATCGCCGGGATGAGCGCCTTGGGGTACGCACCGATGATCGGTGTGCGCTTGGCCGCCGACATCGACTTCGCGCTCATCGCGCGCTGCACCTCGGCGAAGTTCGTCGTCCAGTAACCGAACGACAACACGAACCCAAGACCGAACACGAGCCCGATGACACTCCACACGGGGCTGTTGATGCCGGTGAGCTCGGTGGCGGGCCAGGCGGACAGCTGCTCGGCGTCGGTGACCTTGTCGACCAGCCCCTGCCAGCCACCGACCTTGATCAGGCCGAGGATCGTGATCGGCGCGAGAGCGGCCACGATCACGAAGAACTGCAGCACCTCGTTGTAGATGGCGGCACTCAGCCCGCCGAGCGTCGTGTACGCGAGCACGACCATCGCCGCGACCACGATCGACACCGGCAGCGGCCACCCGAGCAGCGCGTCGATGATCACCGCGAGCGCGAACAGGTTGATGCCCGCGATCAGGATCTGCGCCACGGCGAAGCTGATGGCGTTGACGAGGTGCGCCGGCTTGCCGAACCGGCGGCGCATGAACTCGGGAACACTGCGCACCTTGGAGCCGTAGTAGAACGGCATCATCACCAGACCGAGGAACACCATCGCGGGGATGGCGCCGATCCAGTAGTAGTGCACGGTCGCCATGCCGTACTGCGCACCGTTGGCCGTCATGCCCATCAGCTCGAGCGCACCGAGGTTCGCGCTGATGAACGCGAGGCCGGTCACCCACGCGGGCAACGACCGCCCGGACAGCAGGAAGTCGAGGCTGGAGGAGACGGATCGCCGGGCCATCAGGCCGATGCCGAGCACCACGGCGAAGTAGATGACGAGCAACGCGTAGTCGATCGGTCCCGCATCAAGCCGCAGGTCCGCCTCAGCCATCACCGACACCGCTCACCTCCCAAACTCGAACAGAGTCGAACATCAACGACCAGGAGGCAACGCTACTCCGGGTGCGGGCCTTGTTACCCCGATGGCTTGATCACAAAACCACGATGTGCGAGGAGTCGCTCACTGAAGCCGGGTGAGACACCAAAACCGGGTGCGCGTGCGGTTCACGCCATCGAGACTGCCGACGTGACCTGCCTGATGTGCGGTGCCCTGGAAACGCGCAGAGCCGACTACCCGTTCGGGCCGCTCGAGGACTGGCTCACCCTCTTCTACTTCCGTTCGCAGGCGTCGGCGGGCTCTCCCGGCCTCGGCTGATCAGAACAGGCGCTGATCAGAACAGGCGGAACTCGTCCGGCTCGATCCCCCGCAACGCGTCGTAGTCCAGCACCACGCACCGGATCCCGCGGTCTTCGGCCAGCACCCGCGCCTGCGGCTTGATCTGCTGCGCCGCGAACACCCCGCGCACCGGCGCGAGCAGCGGGTCGCGGTTGAGCAGCTCCAGGTACCGGGTCAGCTGTTCCACGCCGTCGATCTCGCCGCGGCGCTTGATCTCCACGGCGACCGACGCGCCGGAGGCGTCGCGGCACATCAGGTCCACGGGGCCGATGGCGGTCGGGAACTCGCGGCGCACCAGGGTCCAGCCGTCGCCGAGGGTGGTGACGTGCTTGGCGAGGAGCTTCTGCAGGTCGGCTTCGACGCCGTCCTTCTGCAGGCCGGGTTCGGGGCCGAGCTCGTGCTTGGAGTCGTGCAGGACCTCGTCGAGGGTGATGATCAGCTTCTCACCCGCCTTGTTCTGCACGGTCCAGATGTCCGGGTCCTCGATGAGCCAGCACGGCGGGCTCATCCAGTTCAGCGGCTTGTACGCGCGGTCGTCGGAGTGGATCGACACGGAGCCGTCGGCCTTGACCAGCAGCAGTCGCTGGGCCATGGGCAGATGGGCGGTGAGTCGTCCGACGTAGTCGACCTGGCAGCGAGCGATGACGAGACGCACCGCGACAGGCTACGGGGTGCGCCCGCGAACGAGTCGTTAGGTACGGTCCGTGCCGTGGAAAGCCTCGGCACCCGTCAGGTGTACGCAAACCCGTGGATGACCGTTCGCGAGGACGAGATCCTGCGCGCGGACGGCACAAAGGGCATCTACGGCGTGGTGGACAAGCCGGACTACGCGCTGGTCATCCCGCTCGACGGCGAACGCGTGCGGCTCGTCGAGCAGTACCGCTACCCGCTCGGGTTGCGGCGGTGGGAGTTCCCGCAGGGCACCGCGCCGGACCGCGCCGACTCCGACCCGCTCGCCCTGGCCGCCCGTGAGCTGCGCGAGGAGACCGGGCTGCGGGCCGGCAAGCTCGTCGAACTCGGCGTGATCGACGTGGCGCCGGGCATGTCGTCGCAGCGCGGCTGGGTGTTCCTCGCGACCGACCTCACGGAGGGCTTCCACGAGCGGGAGCCTGAGGAGCAGGACATGCGCTCGGCGTGGTTCGCCCGTGCCGAGTTCGAGGCGATGATCGCGAAGTCGGAGATCACCGACGCGCAGTCGATCGCCGCGTACACGCTGCTCCTGCTGCACGAGCACGCCCAGCCCTAGGCCTGACCGCCCTGGAACGCGGCCCGGTAGCTCTGCGGTGAGGTCCCGGCGATCCGCTTGAACCGGTCGCGGAACGCCGTGGCCGAGCCGAACCCGACCCGGCTCGCGATCAGCTCCACCGGGTGCCTCGTCGTCTCCAGCAGGTGCTGCGCCTGGCGGATGCGCGCCCGGTGCAGCCACTGCAACGGTGTCGTGCCGGTCTGTTCGCGGAACCGCCGGTTCAACGTGCGCGTGCTCATCCCGGCGTGGGCGGCCACGTCCGCCAGCGCCAGGTCGCGGGCGGCGTTGGCCTCCAGCCACCGCAGCAGCGGTTCGAGCCCGGCACCCTGCGGCGCCACCGGTGGCGTGACGATGAACTGCGCCTGGCCGCCCTCGCGTTCCAGCGGCATCACGGCCAGCCGGGCCGCGTCGGCCGCCGCCGCGGAGCCGTGGTCGCGCCGGATCATGTGCAGGCACAGGTCCAGTCCCGCCGCGGCACCCGCGGAGGTGAGGAACTGGCCGTTGTCGACGTAGAGCACGTCCGGGTCGACGTCCACGGCCGGGTGGCGTGCCGCCAGTTCCGCCGCCGCCAGCCAGTGCGTGGTCGCCCGCATCCCGTCGAGCAGGCCGGTCGCCGCGAAGACGAACGCGCCCGAGCAGATCGACGCGATCCGGGTTCCTCGCGCGGCCGCGGCGCGCACCGCCTCGACGACCCGCGGTGGCACCACGAGCGAGGCGGCGTGGCCGGGCAGGATGATCGTGTCCACTTCGGACAGCAACTCCAAGCCGTGCGGCACCTTCAGCTCGAACAGCTCGGTGCTGACCGTCCTCCTCGGACCGCACAGCCGGACCCGGTACCGCCCGGTCCGGTGGAACGCCTCCAGCGGCACCGTGAAGTCGAACGGCACCACGCTGTCCATCACCACCACGGCCACCTCGTGCACGACCACCACGATAGCTGGCGAGAATCCGTTGGAACATGGCATTCCAGCCACTCCTCCCCCACCGGTCCCGCTCCTACGGTGTGATCAACAGACCGAAGGAGTGGCAAGTGAGAGCGCAAGTGGTGTTGTTCGACGGCTTCGACCCGTTGGACGCGATCGGCCCGTTCGAGACGCTGTCCGGTGGTGGCATGGACGTCGAGCTGGTGTCGGCGGAAGGACCGCGCGACGTGCCGAGTGGCCTGGGCTTCTCCCTGGCGGCGACGGCCGGGCTGGACCCGGACCACGCTGACCTGGTCGTGGTTCCCGGAGCCGTCGCCGGCACCGAGGACGAGATCCTCGCGTTGCTTGGCAAGGCCGCCGGAACGCTCGGGGCACCGCTGCGGCGGGCCGTCGAGCGGGCCGGCCTGACGGTCGCGACGGTGTGCGGCGGCTCGCTGGTGCTCGCGATGGCCGGCCTGATCACCGGCCGCACCGCCACCACCAACCACCTCGGCCTGCACGCGCTGGAGGCCATGGGCGTGACCGCCGTCCGCACCCGCCTCGTCGACGACGGCGACCTGGTCACCGCCGCCGGCGTCACCTCGGGCGTGGACCTCGGTCTCTACCTGGTCGAACGCGAGATCGGCGCGCAGAAGGCCGTCGAGCTGGAAACGATGTTCGCCCACGAGCGCCGCGGCACCGTGTGGAGCGCGGCATGAGCAAGCTCTTCCTCTCGTTGCACGTCCTCGCCGCCATCATCGCGATCGGCCCGGTCACCGTGGCGGCCAGCATGTTCCCGAAGGCCGTCGCCACCGACGGCAACGCGGCGCTGCTGCACCGGATCTGCCGGGTCTACGCCCTGATCGGCATCTCGGTGCCGGTCCTCGGCTTCGCGACGGCCGGCGTGATGGGCGTGACCGGTCACCCGTGGGTGGTCGTGTCGGTCGCGCTCACCACCGCCGCCGCGTTCCTGCTGGCCCTCAAGGTCCTCCCCGGCCAGGAACAGGCGCTGAAGACCGGGAACGTCAAGCACCTGGCCATGTACACCGGGATGTTCAACCTGCTCTGGGCGACCGTGACCGTGCTGATGATCCTGCGGCCCGGCTCCACCACGGGCGCCTAGACGAGTAAGTCCTAAGTCCGGGTGGTGGCTGGAGACGGACAAAGGGTGTTCAAGATCAGTTTGTGAGGACCGACCTGAACACCCTTCTGACCGCACTCTACGTCAAGATCGATGACCACCTGGGCAGGCTCGCCCGGATCGGACGGCCACCACGGCTGACCGACGCCGAACTGCTGACTCTTGCCGTCGCCCAAGCCTTGCTGGGCATCCGCTCCGAAGCTCGATGGCTGAGGTTCCTGCCCCGTCACCTGCCCGGCGCTTTCTCCTACCTGCCACAGCAATCCGGCTACAACAAGCGGCTGCGCACCGCGGTTCCGCTGCTCAAGCACGTCATCCGCATGCTCGCGCACGACACCGACCTGTGGACCGACGCGACCTGGGTCGTGGACTCCACCCCGGTCGAATGCGGCCGTTCCCGCGAGACCACCAAGCGCTCCGAACTGGCCGGCTGGGCCGGCTACGGCTACTGCTCATCGCATTCACGGTTCTTCTGGGGCTTGCGCCTGCACCTGGTATGCACCCCGGCCGGCCTGCCGGTCACCTGGGCGCTGGCCAACCCGAAGATCGACGAGCGCCAAGTGCTGATGGCAATCCTGGACCACGACCCGTCCGTGCTGGCGGACCGGCCCGGTCTGCTGATCATCGCGGACAAGGGCTACGTTTCCCGCGAGCTCGACGCGTTCCTGGCCGAACGCGGAGTCCGGCTGCTGCGCCCGTCATATCGCAACCGCACCCCGCACCCGGCCGAGCACCTGCTCAAACCCGTCCGGCAGCTGATCGAGTCGGTCAACGACACCCTCAAAGGCCAGCTCGACCTCGAGCTGCACGGCGGCCGCACCATCGACGGCGTGACCGCCCGCATCGCCCAACGCGTGCTCGCGCTGACCGCCGCGATCTGGCACAACCGCGCCACCGGCCAGCCCATCACCCGCTCACTGATCGCCTACGACCACTGATCAGTTAGGACTTACTCGTCTAGCGCGGGCTACCGCTGGGACGTCGGCCGCACCACGACCTCGTTCACGTCGACCTCGGCGGGCTGCGCGACGGCGTACGTGATGGCCTCACCGATCGCCGACGCGGGCAGCGCGCCCTTGCGGAAGTCCGCCATCAGGTCCGCCGCGTAGTCCTCGGTGATGGTGTCGGCCAGCTCGGACTCCGTGACACCGGGCGAGATCACGGTGACCCGCAGGTCGTCGCGCTCCTGCCGCAGGCCTTCGGAGATCGCCCACACCGCGTACTTCGTCGCGCAGTACACGGCGGCGGTCGGCATCACCATGTGCGCGCCGATCGAGGCGACGTTCACGACGTGGCCGCCGCCGGTGAACCGCGGCAGCACGGCCGCGATGCCGTTCAGCACGCCCTTGATGTTGACGTCGACCATCCGGTCCCACTCGTCGACCTTGAGCGAGTCCATGAGCGACAACGGCATGACGCCCGCGTTGTTCACCAGCACGTCGACCTGCCCGTACCGTTCGACCGCCGCGTCCACGAACGACTGGAACGACGCCCGCGAGGTCACGTCCAGCTCCCGGTAGCCGCCGCCGGTCTCCTCCGCCAGCGCCGCCAGCCGGTCCACCCGCCGCGCGCCCAGGAACACGCGGTGCCCGGCCTTCGCCAGGACGCGGGCCGTGGCCGCACCGATGCCGCTGGACGCTCCACTGATCACCACAACTTTGCTCATGGCCACCACGATGGCCAGCGGCGACAGCGCCGACCAGGACGCCTTCTGCCTAGGTGTGCCACACCCGGGCAGGAACGCATCCGCACCAATAGGCTCGGAGACGTGCTCGGCGAGTTCCTGAAAGCCCACCGCGCCCGCGTCGACCCGAAGGACGCGGGCCTGCCCTCGCACACTCCGCGCAAGGTCACGGGCCTGCGCCGGGAGGAGGTCGCCGTGCTGGCCGGTGTGAGCGCCGACTACTACGCACGGCTGGAGCAGGGCCGCGAGACCAACCCGTCCGCCCAGGTCCTCGACGCCCTCAGCCGGGCCCTGCGCCTCGACGCCGACGCCCGCGCGCACCTGCACCGCCTGGCCGGGGTCGTCGCCGAGGAGGGCCACGAGACGAACGTGGTCAGCCCCGAACTGCGGCAGCTGATGAGCGGGATGCACGACATGCCGGCGTTCGTGATGAACTCGCTGCTCGACATCCTCGCCATGAACGCGCTGGCCGAAGCCCTGTACGAGCCGTTCACGCCCGCCGACAACGCGGCGCGGATGACGTTCCTCGACCCGGCCGCCACGAGCTTCTACCCGCGCTGGCACTGGGTCGCGCAGAGCACCGTCGCGCACCTGCGCCAGACCGCCGACCCGAGGTCCCGGCGCCTTGAGCGGATGGTCGCCGAGCTCAGCCGCAACCCGGTGTTCGAGGAGCTGTGGGAGCAGCACGAGGTGCGCGGGAAGACCCAGGACGCCAAGGAGTTCGTGCACCCCGCGGTCGGCCGGTTGCAGCTCGCCTACCACTCGTTCGACGTCCGCGAGGCGCCCGGCCAGTCCCTCGTGGTCTACCAGGCGGAACCCGGCCCGAACGCCGACGCGCTGAGGCTGCTCGCCACTAGTCGGGCCACACGGGCTGCCGCTTCTCCAGGAACGACGCCCGTCCCTCTGTGGCTGACGGGGACTGCGACGTCTCGGTCATGACCGCCAGCGCGATGTCGTAGGCCTCCGCCTCCGGCCGGTCGAGCTGGGCGTAGACGGTCCGCTTGCCGACCGCCTTCGACGCCCGCGAGCCGCGGGTGGCCCGTGCCAGCAGGTCGTCGACCTCGGTGTCCAGCGCGTCGGCCGGCACCGCGCGGTTGATCAGGCCCCACTCCACGGCGGTGGCGGCGTCGATGACGTCACCGGTGAGCACCAGCTCCATCAACCGCTTGCGGCCGATCGACCGCGCCACGGGCACCGCCGGCGTGTGGCAGAACCACCCGGCCTTCCCGCCGGGCAACGAGAACCCCGCGGTGTCGGCGGCGACGGCCAGGTCGCACGACGCCACCAGCTGGCACCCGGCCGCCGTCGCCAGCCCCTGCACGCGTGCGATCACGACCTGCGGCACGGACTGGATCGTCTTCATCAGCACCGTGCACAGCTCCAGCAGCAGCCGCACGCCCTCCTCGTCGCGCGCGTGCACGTCCGCGAAGTCGTGGCCGGCGCTGAACACCGGTCCCTCGGCGCCGAGCACGATGCCCGCCGCGTCCGACGCACCGGCCTCGCGGAACGCCTCCAGCAGCTCCGCCAGGTGCTCGGCGGACAGCGCGTTGCGCTTGGCCGCGCGGTTCATCGTGATCCGGACTACCGACCCATCGCGCGCAACGTCGACCATTCCGCGAATCTAGGGCCCTACGCCGGTGAACGCACCTCACGGATCACGGTGACGATCTCGTCCATGATCTCGGTCAGCTCGTAGTCCTTGGGCGTGAACACGCGCGCCACACCGCGTTCGCGCAGCTTCGCGGCGTCGTCGGGCGGGATGATGCCGCCGACGATCACCGGGATGTCCCCGGCACCGGCCGCGCGCAGCCCGTCGACCACCGCCGGCACGACCTCCAGGTGCGACCCGGACAGGATCGACAGGCCGACGACGTGCACGTCCTCCTGCACCGCCGCGGCCACGATCTGCGACGGCGTCAGGCGGATGCCCTGGTAGACGACCTCGAAGCCGACGTCGCGGGCCCGCACGGCGACCTGCTCGGCGCCGTTGGAGTGCCCGTCCAGCCCCGGTTTGCCGACCAGCATCCGCAGCCGCTCGCCGATCTCCTCGCTGGTCGCGCGCACCCGGTCGCGCACCCGCGCGATCTCCGAGCCGGCCTCGCCGGACGCCGAGGCACCGGAGACACCCGTAGGCGCCCGGTACTCGCCGAACGTGTCCCGCAACGCCTGCGACCACTCCCCGGTCGTCACACCGGCGCGCGCACACGCCAGCGTCACCTCGACCAGGTTCCGGTCGGTCTTCGCCGCCTCGCGCAACGCGTCCAGCGCCGCTTCGACCGCGGCGTTGTCACGGGAGGCACGCCACTGCCGGATCGCCTCGACGGCGTGCATCTCGACGACCGGGTCGATGGTCTCGATCGCGTTCGCACCCTCGGCCTGCAACGGCGAGGGCTCGGTGGTGTCGAACTTGTTGACGCCGACGACGACCTCTTCGCCGGACTCGACCCGGCGCCGCCGGTCGGCCAGCGACGACACCAGCTGCGACTTCATGTAGCCGGACTCGACGGCCGCGACCGCGCCGCCCATCGCCTGCACGCGGTCGATCTCCTCCCGCGCACCGGCGAGGATCTCGTTGACCTTGGCCTCGATGACCGGCGAGCCGTCGAAGACGTCCTCGTACTCCAGCAGGTCCGTCTCGTAGGCCAGCACCTGCTGCATGCGCAACGCCCACTGCTGGTCCCACGGCCGCGGCAGGCCCAGTGCCTCGTTCCACGCGGGCAGCTGGATCGCGCGGGCACGGGCGTTGCGGGACAACGACACCGCGAGCATCTCCAGCACGATGCGCTGGACGTTGTTCTCCGGCTGCGCCTCGGTCAGGCCGAGGGAGTTGACCTGCACGCCGTAGCGGAACCGGCGGTGCTTCGGGTTCTCGACGCCGTAGCGCTCCAGCGTGATCTCGTCCCAGAGCTGGGCGAACGCGCGCATCTTGCACATCTCCTCGATGAACCGCACACCGGCGTTCACGAAGAAGGAGATGCGGGCGACGACGTCACCGAACTTCTCCTGCGGCACCTGACCTGAGTCGCGCACCGAGTCGAGCACCGCGATCGCCGTGCACATCGCGTACGCGACCTCCTGCGCCGGCGTCGCGCCGACCTCCTGGAGGTGGTAGCTGCAGATGTTGATCGGGTTCCACTTCGGCACGTTCGACACGGTCCACGCGACCATGTCGGTGATCAGCCGCAGCGACGGTCCCGGCGGGAACACGTAGGTGCCGCGGGACAGGTACTCCTTGATGATGTCGTTCTGCGTGGTGCCGGCCAGCGCCGACGGGTCGGCGCCCTGCTCCTCGGCCACGGTGACGTAGAGCGCGAGCAGCCACATGGCCGTCGCGTTGATCGTCATCGACGTGTTGGCGCTGCCGAGCGGGATCTGGTCGAAGAGCTGCCGCATGTCGCCGATGTGGCTGATCGGCACACCGACCTTGCCGACCTCGCCCTTGGCGAGCTCGTCGTCGGGGTCGTAGCCGGTCTGCGTGGGCAGGTCGAACGCCACCGACAGGCCGGTCTGCCCCTTCGCGAGGTTGCGGCGGTAGAGCGCGTTGGAAGCGGCGGCCGACGAGTGGCCCGCATACGTGCGCATCACCCAGGGGCGGTCACGTTCACGGTCAGCTGGGTACGGCACAGCACCTCCCGAACAGCGTCGTTGTCCGGAGCGTACTGGCCGGTAACCAATGCTGCGCGTGCGCTTGCTCACTGAATCGTGACCGGAAAGAGCATGATGAAGCGGTGACGCTGATTTACCAGACGGTCGTCGTGTTCACGGTGCTCGGCCTGCTGGCGCTGCTGTTGCGCTACTTCGTGGGCAACGACCGGAGGCCCGTGCCGGATCTCGACGGCACGGACTTCGGGTTGCTGAGCGAGGTCGCGCTCGTGCCCACGGAGGAGGCGGCGAACGTCCTCGTGCGGAAGCTGAAGCAGAACGGCGTCAAGGCCACGCGTTCGCGCAACGCGCCCTACCGGGTGATGGTGTGGCCCGCGGACGTCGCGAACGCGCGGCTGGTGCTCAAGACCTGACCGCCTGGGTCAGGACTCGGAGCTGACCCGCTCCACGTCGGCGCCGAGCTTGCGGAGGTTCTCCACGAAGCCGGGGTAGCCGCGCTCGATGTGGAAGATCTCGTACACCTCGGTGGCCCCGTCCGCGCACAGCCCGGCCAGCACCAGCCCCGCACCGGCCCGGATGTCCGACGCCCACACCGGCGCACTCGACAGCTTGTCGACGCCGCGGATGACCGCGTGGTGCCCGTCGGTGCGCGCGTCGGCGCCGAGCCGGATCATCTCGTCGATGAACCGGAACCGCGCCTCGAACAGGTTCTCGGTGATCATCGCGGTGCCCTCGGACACCGCGGACAGCGCGATGGCGAACGGCTGGTTGTCGGTGGCGAAGCCGGGATAGGGCAGCGTCACGAAGTCGACCGCCTTCGGCCGCCCCTCCATGACCACCCGGAAGCCCTCGTCCTCGCCCTCGTAGACGGTCACCTCGGCGCCCGCCATGCGCAGCTTCTCCAGCACCAGGTCCAGGTGGTGCGGGTTCACCCCGCGCACCCGCACGTCACCCCGCGTCATGGCGGCGGCGAAGCCCCAGGTGGCACCGACGATCCGGTCACCGATGACCCGGTGCTCGGTCGGCTTCAGCTCGCTGACACCGTGCACCGTCAGCGTGGACGTGCCGGCGCCCTCGATCTTCGCGCCCATCTGGGTCAGCATCAGGCAGAGGTCGACGATCTCCGGCTCGCGCGCCGCGTTGTCGATGACCGTCGTGCCGTTGGCCAGCACGGCCGCCATCAGGATGTTCTCGGTGGCCCCCATGCTGGGGAAGTCGAGCCAGATCTGCGCGCCGTGCAGCCCCTCGGCCTCGGCGACGATGCACCCGTGCTCGATCCACGTCTTGGCCCCGAGCTTCTCGAGCCCGCTCTGGTGCATGTCCAGCGGCCGCGACCCGATGGCGTCCCCGCCCGGCAACGCCACGACGGCCCGCTTGCACCGTCCGACCAGCGGCCCGAGCACGCAGATGCTGGCCCGCAGCTTGCCCATCGCCTCGGAGTCGGCGTGGTAGCTCAGCTCGGTGGGCGTGGTGATCCTCGCCACGTCACCGTCGAGCTCGACCTCGCACCCCAGGCTGCGCAACGCGTCCGCCATCAACGGCACGTCCAGGATGTCCGGGCAGTTGGTGAGGGTTGTCGTCCCTTCAGCCAACAGGGCAGCCGCCATCAGCTTCAGGACGCTGTTCTTGGCGCCGACGACCTCGACCTCGCCGACCAGACGCGCGCCGCCGTGTACCCGGAAATGCTCGCTCACGCGGCAATCCTACGTAGGGCCATAGAGTGCCAGCCATGGCGGTGCATCTCACCAAGATCTACACGCGCGTGGGCGACGACGGCACGACCGGTCTCGGCGACTTCTCCCGCGTCCAGAAGACCGATCCGCGCATCGAGGCCTACGCCGACGTCGACGAGACGAACGCGTCCCTCGGCGTGGCCCTGGCCCTGGGCTCCCTGCCCGACGACGTCCACGACGTCGTCCGCAAGGTCCAGAACGACCTCTTCGACGTCGGAGCAGACCTCTGCACCCCGATCGTCCCCGACCCGAAGTACCCACCGCTGCGCATCACCCAGGCCTACGTGGACCGCCTGGAGAGCTACTGCGACACGTTCAACGAGCGCCTGGCCACACTGGACTCGTTCATCCTGAACGGCGGCACCCCCGGCGCAGCCCTGCTGCACCAGGCCCGCACCATCGCCCGCCGCGCGGAACGCCGCGCCTGGTCACTCGTCGAAGCCGACGCCGAACGCACGAACGTCCTGACGGCCAAGTACCTGAACCGCCTGTCGGACCTGCTGTTCATCCTGGCGCGGGTGGCCAACCCGGACGGCGACGTGCTCTGGAAGCCCGGCGGCAACGCCTGACAGCCGGGGCAGCGACCCGCTGAAGGCGTCTTTCAACTAGCCCAGGGAATGGACCGGCCCGGAGGCGCTGACTCCAACCAGGACAAGAATCCTGTCAGCGCATCCGGGCCCATCGCGATCTCGACCTCACCCGACGCGGACCGGCACCGCAGCACCGTCGCCCCCACCGGCATCGCATACGCCTCGGGCCCCGTGGGCTCCCGCCGCGCGTCGATCTCAAGGCCGTCTCTGGAAATCATCTCGTCCGGACGGGACCCCAGCGAAAGCACCCGGAACCAGGCGAACGAGTCGCCCCGGTAGTGCCCCACGCCGAGGTGCCAGCCCCGTCCGCGGTCGTCGAACCGGCTGCGCAGGGCGACGTGCACGCCGCCTTCGCGCAGCAGCCGGATCCGGCGCCAGGCGAAGTAGGCGATGACGACCGCCGCCACGAAAAGGATCGATCCGGCAATCTCGGTGATCCCCATGGCTGGGCCCTCGCGCCCGGTCTCAGGCCGACTGTTCCACGGCCCGCACACGCGCTGTCGCACGTGCGCGTTCTGCGTCGTCCGCGTCCTGCAGCGCCGATCGCGCCGCGTCCACGTCGATCTCGCCCGCGAGCTCGGCGTCCTCGGCGAGAATCGATACGCCGGAACCGGTCACGGACAGGAAGCCACCATGCACGGCGGCGGTCACCAGTGCGCCGTCCGTCGTGCGGATTCGCACCACACCGCCCTCGACCAGCTGACCGAGAACGGGCTCGTGACCGGGCAGGATGCCGATCTCGCCCTCGGTCGTCTGCGCCGAAACGGAAGTGGCCTCACCGGACCACAGGCGGCGTTCAACGGCGACCAGTTCAACGGTCATCTCGGCCACGCGCATCTCCCTCGTCGTCTGGAGTCGAACTGAGTCTAAACGGTCGCCTGACACCCTTGCCGCCCCGCCCGGTGTCAGCGCGTTCGCCGACCGCCGGAGGGGGACGTGCACGGGTTCGGGGAGTTCGTGGCGCTGCGCGCGCAAGCCTTGCCGCGCACCGCAGACCTGTTGTGCGGCGGCGACTTGCAGCCATAGCCCGTGTTGCCGAGACTGACGTCTCAGCGGCACCGAGGGTGTTCTGGGCGACAACCACTCCCGCCGGCTCGGTCGTGCCCGATGCCGTGATGCCGGTGCGGATCACGTTGCCGGACGGCCAGGGCCTCCTGCTCCCCCAAGCGCGCGCACTGCTCGGCCCTGAGGACGCAGGGCTCGCCCCGTCAGGCGCCACGGAGGTCGCGCTGTGGCAGTCCGGCCGGACCACGGTCGTCCCGTTGTGGTCAGCCGTGCCACGACCGCCACAGCGCCGAGTACGTGCCGTCGAGGGCAACCAGCTCGTCGTGCGTGCCCAGCTCCACGACCCGGCCGGCGTCGACGACCGCGATCCGGTCGGCATCCCGCGCGGTCTGCAGCCGGTGCGCGATCGCGATCACCGTGCGGCTCTCCCGCACGGCCGCTATCGCGCGCTCGGCGTGCCGGGTCGTCGCCGGGTCGAGCGACGACGTGGCCTCGTCCAGCACCAGCGTGTGCGGATCGGCGACCTCGACCCGGGCGAGCGCGAGTTGCTGTGCCTGAGCGGGGCCCAGCGTCACACCACCCGCGCCGAGCACCGTGTCCAGCCCGTCCGGCAGCGCCTCCACCCACCGCGCACCCACTGTCCGCAACGCCTCGGCCAGCCGCTCGTCCGGCGCGCCGGGAGCCGCCATCGCCAGGTTCTCCCGCAGGGTGCCGATGAAGACGTGGTGCTCCTGCGTCACCAGCACGACTCGTTGATCGCCCGCCGCCACAAGGTCCGCGACCGGCACGCCGCCGACCAGCACCGATCCCTCCCTCGGCCGGTCGACCCCGGCGATCAACCGTCCCAGCGTCGACTTGCCCGCACCGGACACGCCGACGACCGCGAGCCGTTCGCCCGGCTGCACCACGAGGTCCACGCCGTGCAACACCTCGTGTCCGTCCACATAGGAGTACCGCACCCCGCGCAGCTCGATGAGGTCACCGTCGGGCACACCGGTCTCCCGTGCGGGCTCGACCTGCGCCCCGATCCCCTCGACCCGCGCGAACGACGCCGCACCGCGCTGGAGGTTCTCCGCCCAGAACAGAATCCGGTCCATCGGGTCGACCAGTCGCCACACCAGCAGGCTGCCGGTGACCACGACGTCGATCCCCACCCAGCCGGAGAGGTGCGAGAGACCACCGACCAGCAGCACCAGCGCGGTCGGCAGCACGTTGACGAACTCGACGACCGGGAACAACACGCTGCGCAGCAACAAGGTCCGCATCCGGGTCGCGTGCGAGACGGCGATGGCCCCGTCCGAGGCCGCCACCACCCGCGCCCGCAGCCCGTAGGTCTCGATGGTCCTGCTGCCCTCGCCGACCGCCGCGGTCAGCTCGGCCACGTCCGCACCGGCCTCGCTCTCCGCGAGGTAGGCGGTCCGCGCCCGCCGGAGGTACCAGCGCAGCACCCACGCCACGACCGGCATCCCGGTCAGCGCCGCCAGTCCGAGCACCGGGTCCAGCAGCAAGACCGCCACGAACACCACCGCCAGGTGCACCACGCCGGTGAACACCTCGGGCGCGCCGTCCCGCAGCGTCACGCCAACGGTGCCCACGTCGCTCGTGACGCGCGTGAGCAGGTCACCGACACCGAGCCGGTCCACCACCCGCGCCGGCAACGCCAGCGAGCGCGCCACCGCCTCCTCCCGCGACGACGCCAGCACCCGCTCACCCAGCCGCGTCGCCAGCAGACTGCTGTACCGCACCAGCACCAGGTGCACCACCGCCGTCCCCAGGACTCCGGCCGCCATCCAGTCCACAGTGGACAAGGTCAGTCCACCGCGCTGGATCCCACCCACGATCTTGCCCAGCAGGTAGGGCCCGACCAACCCGGCCAGCGCCGTCGCGAGGGTGAGCAGCGACACCGCCACCAGCGCACCGCGTTCGCCCCGCATCAGCCGCAGCGCCGCCCGCCGCACCTCCTGCCGGTCCGCGACCGGCAACCGGGTCACCGGCTCTCCTCCAGCGCCGGGTCGAGGCGCACCACGTGGTCCGCCTGCCCCACCCACAACGGCGACGACGACACGACCACCGTGGTCCGCCCGTCCCGCACCTGCTTCACCCGCCGCGCGACCACCCCTTCGGTCACCGCGTCGAGCGCCGACGTCGGCTCCACCAGCACCAGCACCTCCGGCGCACTGAGCAGGGCCCGCACAAGCCGCAACCGCTGCCGCTGCCCGCCGGACACGTTGCGCCCTTGCGCCTCCAGCTGTGACTCCAACCCGTCCGGCAACGCCTCCACGACGTCCACCGCAGCAGCAGCCCACACCGCCTGCTCCAACGCCAGTTCGTCGTGCTGCGCCACCGAGACGGCCTCCCGCACCGTGCCGCGGAACAGGTAGTCGTCGTTGTCCGCCACCAACCCCAACGGCTCCACCACCTCCCGAGCCGCTTCCGCATCCGCCGACACGACCACCGTTAACGCACCGCGCTGAACCGCGATCCCCGCCGCCCGCTCCCCCTCGTCCGGCCGCAACGCCAGCAGCTCTACGACCCGCCGTGCCGACACCAACGCTCGCGGCACCGAGTCTGCCGACTCCACCAGGAAACTGACCGGCACGAGCAACGTGGTGACGTAGAGGTAGACCGCCACCATCTCGGGAACGGTGATCTCCCCGCTCACCGCCATCCGCGCCACGATCCACGTGACCACCGCCAGGAACAGCACGGGCAGCACCCACATCACCTGCACCCAGCTGTGCCACACGGCCACCCGGTACCCATCGGCCCGCACATCCGCGGACA
>NZ_LGDY01000142.1 GCF_001279525.1 Nocardia sp. NRRL S-836
GTGTGGGGCTCTGGCCGGGGTTCAGGACCACGGCGAGGACGGCGACGCCTGTGATGAGCGCGACACCGAGCGAGGTGGGTGGAAGCGGCAAAACCGAACGCACCCGGCAGAAGTTAGCGAGCCAAAAAGACGAATCCCCCGTAACGGCCTCAAGCTTCGCTCGATCGAGTGGTAAAAGGATCGTCGCCCGCAGCGCCGAATCCTAGGCTGGGACAACCGACGGTGGCGTAACCAGCGGTTGGTTGTGCATGCTAACCAATTGCCGCGAACGGGAGCCGTGGGCGAAAGGGGGATGTCGTGCTGCGTTGGAACAGTCTGGTGTCGCTGGGGGACAGCTTCACCGAAGGCATGGACGATCCCGGTCCCGGGCAGACCTACGTGGGGTGGGCCGACCGGCTGGCGGGGATGATCGCGCGGCAGGCGCCGGACTTCCGGTACGCCAACCTCGCGATCAGGGGCAAGATGCTGCAGGAGATCGTGGACGAGCAGGTGCCGCTCGCGATCTCGCTCAAACCGGACCTGGTGACGTTCTGCGGGGGCGGCAACGACATCCTGGTGCCGAACAGCGACCCGGACGCGCTGGCGGAGGTCTACGAGGTCGCGGTGGCGGACATGCGGGCGGCCGGGTCGGACGTCGTGGTCTTCACGGGGTTCGACACGCGGTCCACGCCGTTGCTGCGCAGCATCCGGGGCAAGGTCGCCATCTACAACACGCACCTGTGGTCGATCGCCGAGCGGTACCACTGCCGGGTGGTGGACCTGTGGTCGATGCACGTGCTGCACGACCGTCGCGCGTGGAGCGAGGACCGGCTGCACCTGTCGCCGGAGGGCCACCAGCGGGTGGCGCTCAAGGCGTACGAGGTGCTGGGGCTCGCGGACGACCACGCGTGGAACCAGCCGTGGCCCGTGCTGGAGCAGGCGGACTGGGTGACCCAGCGCAAGGCCGACCTCAAGTGGGCGCGCGAGCACGTGGTGCCGTGGATCCGGCGGCAGCTGCGCGGCGAGTCCATGGGGGACGGTCTCGCGCCGAAGCGGCCGGAGCTGCTGCCGCTGGTCATGTGCGCGGAGGACGTCCAGTAACGGCGAGAGCCGACCGGCACTCTCCCCCGAATGCCGGTCGGCCCTCTGGTCGCAGGCGCCTTACCCCCTCGGTAACCCCCATTCGGCGGCCTGCCCGTCCAACATCCCATTTTTTGGGTCCAGACGACTAAACGCCCGCTAAACCTCGGACGACAACGAGTCCAAAGCGGCCCGCACCTCGACCACGCGCGCCGAGTTGACCTGCGCGTACAGCCGCAGCGCCGCCGTCAATTCCGCCGCGGCCGCAACCCACTCCGCCCGCTGGAGCAACACCCCGGACAACACCTGGCGGCCGAAGCCCTCGGAGTAGGTCATCTCGGCGGCCGCGGCCAGGTCGACGGCCTGGCGGGCCAGCGCCTCCGCCTCGTCGAGGTGACCGGCCTGCAGGTGCAGCTCGGCGAGGTTCGCGAGGCCGTCGACGAGCGCGGGCTGGTCGCCGGATCGGCGGTAGACCTCCACGGCGTGGGCCTGGTGCCGCAGGGCGACCTCGACGCGGCCGCGGGCCTGTTCGACCTGGGCCACGTTGTTGAGGCCGTGGCCCTCGCCGACCAGGTCACCGGCCTGCTGTGCGAGCTGCACGGACTCCCAGAAGTGCAGCACCGCCTCGTCGTGCTGCTTGAGCCGGAACAGCACGTCGGCGAGCTGCGCGAGGGTGAGCACGAGGTACTGGCGCTCGCCGAGCTCGGTCGCGAGGCGGTGGGCGCGGCGGGCGTCGGGCAGCAGCACCGGCCGTCCCAGCCTGGCGTTCGTGACGTAGGTGGTGTCGAGCATGAGGACCTGCCCCAGGCGGCTGCCGGTGACCTCGGCCGCGGCCATGCCGAAGCCGACCAGCGCCACCCACTCGCCGGTCAACGCGCGCACGGTCGCGTAGCCGTGCAGCAGCCGGACGAGCTGCCAGACCTGGTCGTGCAGGCCCGACTCGGCGGCGGCGTGCACGACCGCGACGATGTTCGGCCACTCCTGGTCGAACCAGGCGACCGGGTCGTCGTAGCCGGGCAGCGACGTCGAACCGTTGTCCCGCACGGCGAAGTCGAGGCCGTCGCGTGCCGGGCGGATGG
Source organism: Nocardia sp. NRRL S-836 (assembly GCF_001279525.1). Classification (GTDB taxonomy): domain Bacteria; phylum Actinomycetota; class Actinomycetes; order Mycobacteriales; family Pseudonocardiaceae; genus Lentzea. The sequence goes on from NZ_LGDY01000142.1 coordinate 2,139, forward strand.
CGCGGCGGACGTGGTCGCAGGCGACGAGGTAGTAGTTCACCAGGCGCCGCAACGAGTCCAGGTCGGGGCGGCCGGAGTTGCGCACGTACAGGCGCACCAGCTCGTGCATGGTGTAGCCGTCGGGCCACGGTTCGACCAGCAGGTTCACCTCGACCAGCTGCTCCAGCCGGTCGCGGGCCGACTCGAGCCGGACGCGGGTCAGCGCGGCGACGGCGTGCGAGGACATCCAGCGGCCGGGCGCGAGGCCCACGGAGGTGAAGACCTCGCCGAGCTCGGAGGGCAGGTCGCGGGTCGACAGGTCGAGCGCCCGCGACACCCCCACCCCGGCCTCCGGCAGGTCCAGGCCGCGCATCCGGTGGCCGTCGTCGGCCAGCTCCCCCACCAGCTCCTCGATCGTCCACCCTGGACTGATCACGAGCTTGGCGGCCGCCACCCGCAGCGCCAGCGGCAGGCCGCCGCAGAGCTCGGCGAGCTTGCGCGCCGCGATCGGGTCCTCGGCCGACAACGGCTTGCCCAGCACGTCGTCCAGCAGCGCCCTGGCCGCCTCCTCGTCGAGCGGGCCGAGCTTGCGCACGCGGGCGCTGTTGGTGACCACGAGCCGTTCCATCCGGCTGCGCGAGGTCACCAGCACCACCGAGCCCGACCCCGGCGGCAGCAGCGGCAGGACCTGCTCGAACGCGGTCGCGTCGTCGAGGACGACGAGCACGCGGCGGCGGTTGAGCAGCGAGCGGTACAGCCCGACGCGGTCCTCCACGGCCACCGGCACCCCGTCGGCGGGCACGCCCAGCGCCACCAGGAACCTGGTCAGCACCTCGCCGGGCTCTGTGTCGCCGAGCGAGGCGAACAGCACGCCGTGCGGGAACATCTCGCTGTTCTCGTGGCCCCAGGTGATCGCGAGGGCGCTCTTGCCGACGCCGGGCGGGCCGGTCAGCACGGCCACCGTCGTCGCGAGCAGGTTCCTGGAGGCGCAGACGTCGGCCAGCCACCGCAGGTCGTCGTCGCGGCCGAAGAGCCGGGACGCGGACGCGGGCAGCAGCGCCGGCGCGACGATGCCCGCACGGGGCGCGACCGGGCGGCTGTCGACCGAGCCGGTCAGGCTCAGCGCCGGGTCGTCGCGCAGCACCTGCTCCTGCAGCAACCGCAGCTCAGGGCCGGGATCGAGGCCGAGCTCGTCCACGGCACGGCGCTGGAACCGCTGATAGGCCTCCAAGGCGTCCGCGCGCTGCCCGGACCGGTAGAGCGCGCGCATGCTGTGGGCGACCAGCCGTTCGCGGAACGGGTACTCGGTGCACAGCCCGCGCAGCTCGCCGACCAGCTCCAGGTGGCGGCCCAGCTCCAGCTCGGCCTCGATGCGCTCCTCCAGCGCCGACAGCCGCAGCTCTTCGAGGTCGGAGGTCATCGGGTCACCCGGCACGTCCGCGAGCACCGGCCCGCGCCACAGGCCCAGCGCCTCGCGCAGCAAGCCCGCCCTGATGGCGGCGGGCTTGCCGCGGGCGGACGCCACGAGCTGCCGGGCGCGGTGCAGGTCGAGGCGCCAGGGATCGACGGTCAGCTGGTACCCGGTCGGGGTGGTGCGGATGACCGCGGAGCCCGACGGGTCGGCCTCCTCCAGCAGCTTGCGCAGCCGCGACACGTAACCGTGCACGATCGTGCGAGCCGTGGCCGGCGGCGAGTCCGTCCACAGCGCGTCGACGATGTGGTCGATCGAGACGGGTCGGTTCGCCTCGACCACCAGCATCGCGAGCAGGCCGCGCATGCCGCGGCGTCCGAGCGGGATCAACCGGCCGTCCGCGAGCACCTGGAGTGGACCGAGCACGCCGAACTCGAGTCCGGTTCTGCTCCGCATGCCCCTCCCTCAAGTGCTCCTGACCTCGTTGCTTGTACAGGTGGCCGGCGGCGGGTGGCAGATACAAGTGCGGCCCAAGTCGGCGGGACGCTACTGTTCACCCGTGCCGCGAGATCCGAACTCCGTGGTTGACCGCGGCGCCGGGTGCCTCCTCGGCGGCGCTCTCGGTGATGCGCTCGGCGCACCGGTGCAGTACCTCGGCTGGGCCGACATCCAGCGCGAACACGGCACCGAAGGCGTTCTCGCACCCCCGAAGCCCGCCCTGGTCACCGACGACACCCAGCTGACGCTCTTCACCGCGGACGGCTACCTGCGCGCCTGGGTGCGCGGCAGGCGCACCGGTGAGTGGGAACCGTCGGACATGGTGTGGCACAGCTACCGGCGCTGGTTGGTCACCCAGCAGCAGCTGGCCCCCGAGCCGGGCGCCGTCGGGCTGCTCGCCGACGAACGGCTCTACGAGAGCCGCTCGCCCGGCCTGACGTGCCTGCGCGCGCTGGCCGCCGAGACACCGTCCACTCCGGAGAACCCGCACAACGAGTCGTCGGGCTGCAACGGCGTCACCCGCACCGCGCCCGCCGGTTTCGCGCCGTCCGCGGCGATCGCCTACGACCTGGGCTGCCGGTTCGCGGCGCTCACGCACGGCGGCACCGGCGGCTGGGTGTCCGGTGGCGCGCTGGCGTTGCTGGTGCACCTGCTCGCGGTGAAGGGCCGCCCGTTGCGCGAGGCGATCGACCAGGTGATCGGCCGGGTGCTGCGCGACGACACGTACACGGCGACGGTGCTGACGCGCGCGGTGGTGCTGGCCGAGCAGCACGACGGCTCGGCGCCGGTGCGGGTCGACCGGCTCGGCAGCGGCTGGACCGGTCCGGAGGCGCTGGCGATCGCCGTCTACACCGTGCTGACGCACCCGAAGCCGGTGCAGTTCGTGGACGCGATGCGCGCCGCGGCCAACCACTCCGGCGGCAGCGACGCGACGGCGGCGCTGACCGGCAACGTGCTCGGCGCGCTGCACGGCACCGACGCGCTGCCGCGGGACTGGCTCAGCGGGCTCGAACTGGTGGACGTGCTGGACGCGATGGGCCGCGACCTCGGCCGGTCCGCGGTGAACGCCGAGTTCGACGAAGACCGCTACGCCTAGCCAAGACCACGGTTCCTGCGAGTCCGCGCCTGCAAGATCGCACCTGCGAGTTCGAGCCAGCAAGTTCGAGCCTGTGAGTTCGCTCCCTGGCCAGACCAGGTTCACGCGAGTTCGCGCCGGTCGTCCGGACGCCCCTTCGCTGTGGATTCGGCGAAGCCCAATCCGCAGCGAAGCGGTGGCCGGATGACCGGCTTCCCGGCGAACTCGCCGCGCGAGCGGAGCGAGCGCCAATCAACACAGAAACGGCTCGTGGCGAGCGCTCCCGAATAGCGCGCACCACGAGCCGTTTCGCACGAGTGTTGGTCCACAGCTGGCCGGGTCTCACCCCGAGCGCGAGCCCCGCGTCAGCTCTTGATCAACCAAATGTGCCCCGGGGTCGAAGCCCCGTTGAGCGGGGATGTTAACAGATCATGTGCACCGGAAGTCCAGGGCTGCGGTGGACGCGGCGATCTTCGTCGACGATGAACACCGCGCAGTCCGGCTGTGCCGCGGCCCACTCGATCCCTTCTGCGCCAAGGGAAAACGCCGCCGTGGCGGTGGTGTCCGCGATCACCAGGTCCGCCGCGAGAACTGTGACCGAAAGTATCCCGCGCGCCGGCTCACCGGTGCGGCCGTCGAGGATGTGCTGCCCGCGTTCGTACAACGCTGACGTGGCAACGGCTCCGTCGCGCACGCCGAGCACCACGCTCAGCGCGTCCGCCTGGTCGGGGTGCCGAACGCCCACGCGCCAAGGCTTTCCCGGCTCCGGCTCGCCCGCGACCACGACGTCGCCGCCCGCGTTGACGCAGAACCGGGTCGCGCCGGCGGCTCTCACGAGGTCGGCGGCGCGCTGCACGGCCCAGCCCTTCACGACCGCGCACGGGTCCAGCCCGCGGCCCGGCACCCGTGCCGTGAACGCGCCGCCGGTCGACTCCTCGTACCAGTCGCACAGGTCCAGCACCTCGACCAGGTCCGGGGAGAGCTCGCCCGCGGTGAGCTCGCCGCGGTCCAGCCGGGACACCTCGCTGTCGGGCTTGAACGGCGAGAACCGGGCGTCCGCCTGGCGCAGCGACTCGAACGCCAGCTCGGCCAGCCCGGGGTCGCCGTCGCGCAGGTCCACCGAGATCGGCAGGCCCATGATCTGCTCGACGCGCCGCAGGACCGGCACGGCTACCTCGCCGAGTCGATCGCGGCCTGCAGCGACCGCTGGTAGCCCTCGGAGGTGGCGGTCGCGCCGGAGACCGTGTCGATGTCGGCGCTCTGGGCCTGCAACGCCTCCTGCCGCAGGAGCGGCAACGCCATCCTGGTCGGGTTGGAGTTGGGCGCCCGCAGCGCCTTCACGTCGGTGATCCGCGTGCCCTGGAACGTGACCTGCACCTGCACGGTGCCTTCCGAGGTCTGCACCGCGGGCCCGGAGACGTTCCTGGTCTGGTTCTGCTGCTGCGGCTGAGTGGTCGGCGCCGTGGAGCCTGGAGCCGTGGGCCTGGGCGTCGGGGACTGCGGTGTCGGGGACTGCGGCGCCTTCGACGGGGGTGTCGTGGTCTGCTGGGTGTCCGGTGCGGCGGCGGCCTCGTTGATCTCGCCCTCGTGCGCCGCGCCCGGCTCGTACAGCCACACCGGCACCAGGCCGGCGACGCTGAGCACCAGTACGGGGATTGCCCTCTTCACGTCGACCCCTTCTCAGTCGGCCAGCGCGAAGCGCTCGGCGTGGACCTGGCTCGCGGGAACACCCAGCTCGTCGAGGCTGCGGATGACGGCGTCGGTCATGCCGCCGGGACCGCAGACGAACACGTCGCGGTCCGCCACGTCGGGCACGAGCGCGGCGATGTTGCCGGGGCCGAGCAACGGGCCGTTGGCGGTGATGGTCTTCGAGGAACCGGTGACCAGGCGCAGCACGGCGCCCTTGGACCGCACGAGGCCCTCCAGTTCGCGCAGCAGCACGGCCTCGCGCGGGTCGCTCACCCGGTACAGCACCACGACGTGACCCCCGATCTCCTCCAGCAGCGCGCGGATGGGCGTAATGCCGACGCCGCCCGCGACGAGCAGTGCGTCCGGCTTGGTCTGGTGCATGGTCGTGAAGGCGCCGTACGGGCCCTCGGCGAACACGCGGGTGCCGACCTCGACGTCGCGGACGCCGGCGCTGCCCTCGCCGAGCGCCTTCGCGGTGAGCCGCAGGTACCTGCCGTTCGGTGCGGCGGACAGCGAGAACGGGTTGGCCTGCCACCAGCGGTCCCTCGTCAGGAAGCGCCACAGGAAGAACTGGCCGGCCTGGGCGCCGAGCCGGTCCAGGTCCCTGCCCTCGATGTAGACGGAGACGACGTTGTGCGCCTCCGGCACGACGGCGGCCACCCGGAACTGGTGACGCCAGTTGCGCCAGAGCGGGAGCACGAGCCGGCCTGCGACCACCGAGCCGATCGCGAACGCCCACAGCCCCCACCAGTAGGCGGTGGCGAGCTCGGACTTGCGGAACGTGCTGCCGACGGCGACCTGGTGCGTGAACGCGAGGAAGATCGCGACGTAGGTGTAGAGGTGGATGAAGTGCCAGGTCTCGTAGGCCATCCTGCGCCGGGCGAACCGGGCGGACACCACGCCGACGACCATGATGACCACCCACGCCACCAGTGCGCGGAGGATCCCCTCCAGCTCGCCCGCCTGGCGAACGACCTCGGCGACCGGGCCGTCGGCGCCGGCGTTGCCGAAGGCGATGAGGCTCAGGTGCCCGACGAGCATCCAGAAGATCGTGAAGCCGACCCAGCGGTGCCACGAGGTCAGCCGGTCCATGCCGAGCCTGCGGTCCAGCCACGGCAGCCGGGCGATCAGCAGCAGCTGGAACGCCATCGCGAGCGCGCCGTACAGACCGGTGAGCCGGCCGAGGTTGACCAGCTTGTTCGAGCCGACGCCGGCCGCGGTGAACAGGTAGGTGACGAACGCCGCGTTGGCCAGCAGGAACAGGGAGAGGCCGGCTTTGGCCAGCACCTGGTGCGGCAGCGCGCGCCCGGCGGGCGCCGGTCGCACGGGAGGCTGCAGGGTGGTCGTCACGGCGGTCTCCTCGGTCGGGCGGGGCCGGGTCGGTGGTCGGCTGTGGTCGAGCATCGGCGGTCGAGCTGTGGCCGTGCTGTTGGCGGCCTGTCGACTTCCTGTCGATCGAGCGGGCCGGGCGGCGGGTGCCGCACCATGAGCACGTGGACAAGGGGAACTCGGTTCGACTGCTCGTCGTGGACGACGAGCCGCACATCGCTGACCTGGTCGCGACGGTCGCCCGCTACGAGGGCTGGCAGGCCTGCACCGCGCACAGCGGCGAGGACGCGCTCAGAGAGGCCGCCGAGTTCCAGCCGGACATCGTCGTGCTCGACCTCATGCTCCCCGACCTGGACGGGTTCACCGTTCTGGACCGGATGCGGTCGGCCGGGGCGATGGTGCCGGTGGTGTTCCTGACCGCGCGTGACGGCACCGCCGACCGGGTCGCCGGCCTCACCAGGGGTGGCGACGACTACCTCGTGAAGCCGTTCTCGGTCGAGGAGCTGATGGCGAGGTTGCGGGCCGTGCTGCGCCGCTCGACCGGTCCGTCGTGGAAGCGCTCGGTGCTCAAGGTGGCCGACCTGGTGATGGACGAGGACACCCGCGAGGTCCGCCGCGGCGGCAAGCTGGTCACGCTGACGCCGACCGAGTACGAGCTGCTGCGGTACCTGATGCGGCGCTCCCCGGCCGTGCTGACCAAGGCGCAGATCCTCGACCACGTGTGGGAGTACGACTTCGGCGGCCGGTCCAACGTGGTCGAGCTCGTCATCTCGCACCTGCGCCGCAAGCTCGACGACGGCCGTGAGCCGTTGATCCACACCGTGCGCGGCGTGGGGTACGTGCTGCGCCGAGCCGCGGAATGATCCCGCGCCTGAAGCGGCCGCTGCGGCTGGGCACCCGGCTCGCGCTGGGCCTGGGCCTGCTCGCGTTCGCGGTGTTCGTGGTCGTCGGCGCGGCCACGGTCACGTCGATGAAGACGTTCCTCGACAAGCGGCTCGACGACCAGATGGCGCTGAGCCAGACCGGCGCCGCGCACGACGTCGAGTACTACGGCAAGGTCACCAAGCTGCCACCGGACTGGTTCGCCGTGGTCTACAAGGTGCAGGACGGGGTGCTGACGCCGCAGCCGGGTGAGCAGCAGCCCGCCGACCGCGAGGAGTTCGACGCGCTCGCGCGGCGGGCGCTGGTGGCGGACGGGTTCGCCACCGAGCAGCTGCGGGGCGAGGGCAAGTTCCGGCTGCGCGCGTGCCAGATCAAGAAGAACGAGATCGTGCTGGTCAGCGCGGCCCCGATGAAGGACAGGGACAGCACCCTGTCCCAGCTCGTCACGGTCGGCGTGGTCGCGTTCCTCGCGGCGCTGGTCACGCTCGTCGTGGGCGGGCAGGCGCTGCTGCGCAGGGGGCTGCGGCCGTTGTCCGACATGGCCGACACCGCGCACGACATCAGCTCGCACGACCTGACCGACTCGGCACGCCTGGCCGTGCGCGTGGACGGCAAGGGCGGCGGCGTCGAGGTCGACGAGCTGCGCGAGGCGTTCAACACGATGCTCGCGCACATCGACTCCTCGCTGGCCGCACGCACGGCCGCGGAACAACGCCTGCGCCGTTTCATCGCCGACGCGTCACACGAGCTGCGCACGCCGTTGACGTCGTTGCGCGGCTATGCGGACCTCTTCCGGTACGCGGCGGCCAACGAGCCGGGCGAACGCGAGAAGCACCTGGAGAAGCTGCGGTCGGAGGCGGCGCGGATGAGCGTGCTGCTCGACGACCTGCTGCTGCTCGCGCGCCTGGACTCCGCGGCGTCCGAACCGCCGTTGCGCCCGGAGGAGCTGGACCTGGCGGTGATCGCCGACGCGGCCGCCGACGCGTTCCGGGCGGCACGGCCGTCGCACCCGCTGGAGGTCGACGCCGACACGGTGCGGATGACCGCCGACCCGACCCGGCTGCGGCAGGTGCTCGACAACCTGCTGACCAACGCGGCCGTGCACACACCGGCGGGCACCGCGGTGGCGGTGAAGGTGACGGCCGAGAACGGCTGGGCGGTGATCAGGGTGAGCGACTCCGGCCCCGGCATCCCCTCCGCCGACCAGGCGCGGATCTTCGACCGGTTCTACCGCGTGGACGACTCGCGCACCCGCCAGCGCGGCGGCAGCGGCCTCGGCCTGGCCGTCGTCCAGTCGCTGGTGCACGCGCACGGCGGCACGGTCACGTTGACCAGCCGTCCCGGCTCGACCACGTTCACCATCCGATTGCCCCGACGCCGGCTCTGACCGCACGCGGCGACCTCCCGCACCGTCCGAGGGTGCGGAAGGTCCCCGTGTGCGGCAGGAGTGGTCACTCGGCTTGCGACGAGGGGGCCCAGAGGTCGATGCCGGACTCGACGGCGTGCTTGTCGATCTCGGCGAGCTCGTCGTCGGTCAGCGGCGGTGCCTGCAGGGCCGCGAGGTTCTGCTCCAGCTGCCCGACCGAGGACGCGCCGATCAACGCCGACGTGACCCGCGGGTCGCGGATCGTCCAGGTCAGGGCCAGCTGCGCCAGCGACTGGCCGCGGGAGGCGGCGATGTCGTTGAGGGCGCGGATCCGGCGCAGGTTCTCGTCGGAGAGCAGGTCCGTGGACAGCGACTTGCCCTGCGCGGCACGGGAGTCGGCGGGCACGCCGTCGAGGTACCGGTCGGTCAGCATGCCCTGCGCGAGCGGCGAGAACGCGATGCAGCCCGCGCCGACCTCCTCCAGGGTGTCCAGCAGCTCCGGCTCGATCCAGCGGTTGAGCATCGAGTAGCTCGGCTGGTGGATCAGCAGCGGAACGCCAGCGCTGCGCAACAGCTCGGCCGCCTCACGGGTCTTGGCCGGCGAGTACGACGAGATGCCCGCGTAGAGCGCCTTGCCCTGCTGCACGGCGGACACGAGCGCGCCCATCGTCTCCTCGAGCGGCGTCTCGGGGTCGAACCGGTGCGAGTAGAAGATGTCGACGTAGCCGAGGCCCATCCTGGTCAGCGACTGGTCGAGCGAGCTCAGCAGGTACTTGCGGCTGCCCCACTCGCCGTACGGGCCGGGCCACATGTCGTAGCCCGCCTTCGTGGAGATGACCAGCTCGTCGCGGTACGGCCGGAGGTCGTCCTTCAGGATCTGCCCGAACGTGATCTCCGCGGAGCCGTACGGCGGGCCGTAGTTGTTGGCGAGGTCGAAGTGCGTGACACCGAGGTCGAACGCCCGGCGCGCGATGCCGCGACCGAGCTCGTACGGCCGGTCGCCGCCGAAGTTGTGCCACAGGCCGAGCGAGATGGCGGGCAGCTTGAGGCCACTGCGTCCCGTCCGCCGGTAGGTCATCTGGTCGTAGCGCGCGCTATCCGCGAGGTAGGACATGGTGCCCACGATGTCACGTCCCGGCGGGGCGGACCGCGTGCCGAGTCCGGTCACGGTCCGGCGCCGGACCGGGCGTTCACACGTGAACGAGATCAGTCTTGCGGCCCGTCGGGTCCCGCGCCCGCAGAGCACGACGCGCGGCACACCGGCAACGCACTGTTCCGGAGTCGTCACTTCGCGTTCAACAAGCGGAACGGGACCGGTTCGCAAGAACTGACCGGGGCCGGCCGGGAAATGCGACGAGGGCCCGCCCACCTGGGCGAACCCCCGTTGTCGGAGAGCCGGCGAGGGGAATCGAACCCCTAACCTTTCGCTTACAAGGCGAGTGCTCTGCCAATTGAGCTACGCCGGCCTGGCTCGTGTTCGCGAACATCGTAAGCGCCCGTTGCGGGAGCTACCTGCGGCGAACGGTCTGCTCTCAGTGTGATCGGATTGCTCCGACCGGAGGCACACCAACCAACTGAGTGGGCCAGTGCGCCGAACCGCTCGCCTTGACCAGGTCAGGAGGGTAACCAACGGACAGTGATCATGTCCTCCTTTTCGGGTCCCCCGATCGGAGGTGGCCGATGCCACAGCACCGGTTCAAGAACTTCGCACGATCACACGACGGAGGTGCGCGAGATTTTCACGAACAACATGCACGGTCCCTCGCTACCCGACGACACCACGGTTCACCTGGTACTCGATCTCGCATTGAAGATCGGTGAGGTCCAAATGGCCAGTGGAGCCGGCGCGGCGGACGTGACAGCGACGATTCTCTCGGTCACCGAGAGCTATGGACTGCCGCACACCGAGGTCGACGTGATCTACACCTCCATCAGCGTCTCCTGCCACCGGGGAACGGGTGCTCCACCGGCCACCGCCGTCCGGGTCGTCCGGCAGCGCAGCCTCGACTACACGCGGCTGGCCGCCGTCGAGCACCTGGTGCGCAACCTCGGCCCGATCGAGGAGGCGCACTCGCAGCTCGCGCAGATCACCAACGCCCCGCACCCGTACCCGCGCTGGGTCGCCACGGCCGCGTGGGCCGGCATGGCGGCGGCGGTCGCGTTCCTCGTCGGCGGCGGGCTGTCGCTCGCGATCACCGCGGCGGTCGTCACCGCCGTGATCGACCGGGTCGGGCGGGTGCTGAACCGGCGCGCGCTGCCGTTCTTCTTCCAGCAGCTGATCGGTGGCGCGCTCGCCACGGGCGCGGCGCTGACCGTGTGGGCGACCGGGCTGCTGCCCGCGGTGCGGCCGAGCCTGCTGGTGGCGGTCGGGATCGTGGTGCTGCTGTCCGGGCTCGCGCTGGTCAGCACCGTGCAGGACGCGATCTCCGGCTACAACGTCACCGCCGCCGGGCGCACCGTGGAGACCGTGCTGCTCAGCGCCGGTCTGATCGCGGGCGTCGCGCTGGCCATCCGCACGGCGGTCCACTTCGGACTGCCCATCCGGCTCACCGACCCGTTGCCCGCGCTGATCTCCGCGGTGCCGATGCAGTTCGCGGCGGGCGCGGCGACCAGCGCGTTCTTCGCGCTCGCCTGCTACGCACGGCCCCGCGCGCTCGTGGCCGCCGCCGTGTCCGGTGCGATCGGCACGGCGTCGTACGGCCTGGCCACCAGCTTCGGGATGGACGCGCTGCTCGCGTCGGCGGTGGCGGCCGCGATCACCGGGTTCGGCGGCGCCACGATGACCCGCAGGCTGCGCATCCCCACGCTGGTCGTCGTGCAGGCGGGCGTGGTGCCGCTGCTGCCGGGCTGGACCACCTACCGGGGCCTGTTCCAGCTGACCGCGGAAGGCGATCCGGCCGGGTTGAGCACACTGGTGTTCGCGAGTGGCATTGCTCTCGCTCTGGCCGGCGGAGTGGTGTTCGGCGAGTACCTGGCCCAGCCCGTGCGCACCGGACTCGGCCGTCTGGAGCGCAAGTTCGCTGGTCCGCGCATGTCCGGGCCGCTCAAACCCACGAAGCGTCGTTTGGAGTGAAACCCGCTGTGACGGGGGTTACACGACACGCCGAGATGACGCGACCGCACTAGCCTCGGAAATGTGAGCATGGACATTGGCGAGAACGGGGCGGAATTCGTAGTCGTGGCCAACCGGCTGCCGGTTGACCTGGAGCGCTTGCCCGACGGAACCGAGCGGTGGAAACACAGCCCCGGCGGGCTCGTGAGCGCACTCGAACCGTTCCTCCGCTCACACAGCGGCGCGTGGGTCGGCTGGCCGGGTGTCGCCGACGCCGACGTGAAGCCGTTCGAGGACGACGGGCTGCTGCTGCACCCGGTCACGCTGTCGGCCAAAGAGGTCGAGGACTACTACGAGGGCTTCTCCAACGGCACGCTCTGGCCGCTCTACCACGACGTCGTGGCGCAGCCGGCGTTCCACCGGCACTGGTGGAACACCTACGTGCGGGTCAACCAGCGGTTCGCCGACGCGACGGCGAAGGTCGCCGCGCAGGGTGCGACGGTGTGGATCCAGGACTACCAGCTGCAGCTGGTCCCGGCGATGCTGCGCGAGCAGCGGCCGGACCTCAAGATCGGCTTCTTCCTGCACATCCCGTTCCCGCCGGTCGAGCTGTTCATGCAGCTGCCGTGGCGCACGGAGATCATCCGCGGTCTGCTCGGCGCGGACCTGGTCGGCTTCCACCGGCCCGGCGGCGCGCAGAACTTCCTCTGGCTGGCCCGGCGCCTGGTGGGCCTGGAGCCCAGCCGCGGCACCGTCGGCGTCCGCACCCGGCCCGGTGTGGTCCAGGTCGGCGACCGCACGGTGCGCGTCGGCGCGTTCCCGATCTCGATCGACAGCGCGGGCCTCGACGCGCTCGCCCGCAAGAAGGAGACGCAGGTCCGCGCGAAGCAGATTCGAGCGGATCTCGGCAACCCGAAGCGCATCCTGCTGGGTGTGGACCGACTCGACTACACGAAGGGCATCGACGTCCGGCTGCGGGCTCTCTACGAGCTGATCGCGGACGGCCGCGTCGATCCCGAGGACGTCGCGATGGTCCAGCTCGCCACGCCCAGCCGGGAACGGGTCGACCACTACATCACGATGCGCCAGGGCATCGAGCAGTCGGTCGGCCGGATCAACGGTGAGTTCGGACGGGTCGGCAAGCCCGTCGTGCACTACCTGCACCAGTCGGTGAACCGCGAGGAGCTCGTCGCGTTCATGAGCGCGGCGGACGTCATGGTCGTCACGCCCGTTCGGGACGGAATGAACCTCGTGTGCAAGGAGTACGTGGCCTGCCGATATGATCTTGGTGGAGCTCTGGTGCTCAGCGAGTTCGCCGGCGCTGCCGCTGAACTGACCAGTGCGTTCCTGGTGAACCCCCATGATCTGGACGGTGTCAAGAACGCACTGCAGGCCGCCCTCGACATCGATCCCGCCGAAGGCCGCCGTAGGATGCGCGCGCTGCGCCGCCAGGTCCTCACCCACGACGTTGACCGCTGGGCAAGGTCGTTCCTCGAGGCCCTGGGCACGCAGACCTCGGTCTGAATCCTTTCAGATCCCATTGACCCGACGAGTGCTCCAGGAGGGGCGTTGACCGCCGAGGCCCTCCCCGCCGAACTGCGCCGAGCGATTTGTCAGCTCGCCCGCACCCCGCGACTGCTGGTCGCAAGCGACTACGACGGAACACTCGCGCCGATCGTGAGCGACCCGGAGGCGGCTCGTCCGCTTCCGGAGTCGGTGAACGCGCTGCGTTCGCTCGCGTCGCTCCACGAGACCACGTCGGCCGTTATCTCCGGTCGTGCGCTGCGCGACCTGGCCACACTGTCCCGCCTGCCCGGCGAGGTCCACCTCGTCGGTTCCCACGGCTCCGAGTTCGACGTCGGCTTCGTGCACGCGCTGGACGCGGACGCCAAGGCGTTGCTGCGGCGCATCGAAGCCGAGCTCGAAGAGATCGTCGACGGCCACGAGGGCGTCCAGCTGGAGGTGAAGCCCGCCTCCGTCGCGGTGCACGTGCGTCGTGCCGCGTCGGAGGAGATCGGCGAGACGGTGCTGGCCGCCGTCCGCTCCGGCCCGTGCACGTGGGACGGAGTGCAGGTCACCGAGGGCAAGGCCGTCATCGAGCTGGCCGTCGTCGAGACCAACAAGGGCCACGCCCTCGACATCCTGCGCCACCAGGTCGGTGCGACCGCCGCGATCTTCCTCGGTGACGACGTCACCGACGAGAAGGCGTTCGCCCGCCTGACCGGCCCCGACGTCGGCATCCGCGTCGGTGCCGGCGAGTCGCAGGCGCAGTACTTCGTCGACGACCCGTCCGACGTGGCCACGGTGCTGGCGTTCCTGCTGGAGGAACGGCGCGCGTGGCTGCACGGCGACCAGGCCGTGCCGATCGAGCGCCTGACCATGCTCGCCAACGAGCGTTCCGTGGCGCTGGTGACCCCGGACGCCAAGATCAACTGGCTGTGCCACCCGGAGCCGGACTCGGCCGCGATCTTCGCGGACCTGCTCGGCGGTCCGGACGCGGGCCACTTCTCGATCAAGCCGGAGCACGGGTCGCTGCCGCTGGGCCAGCGCTACCTGCCGGGCACGATGATCGTGGAGACCCGCTGGTCGCGCCTGCTGGTCAGCGACTACCTGGAGCACGACCTCGCCTCCCACCGCACCGACCTGGTGCGGCGCATCTCGGGCTCGACGAACGCGGTGATCACGTTCGCCCCGCGCCCGGAGTTCGGGCAGGTGCCGGTGCGGTTCCTGCGCGAGCGCGACGGGCTGCGCGTGGTTGGCACGTCCGACCCGATGGTGCTGCGTTCCCCCGGTGTCGACTGGGAGATCACCTCGGACGGCGTGCAGGAGACCGCACGCGCCGTGGTCCGTCCCCGTGAGGGCGCGCCGGTGTTGCTGGAGCTGCGCTGCGGCACCGACGACATCTCCGAGCACGCGCTGGCCGAGTCGGTCCGCCGTGACCGCGCGGCCGGCTACTGGTCGGACTGGGCGGCCGGGCTGAAGCTGCCGAACGTGCAGACCGACCTGGTGCTGCGCTCGGCGCTGACGCTGCGCGGACTGGTGCACAAGGACTCCGGTTCGATCATGGCCGCGGCCACGACGTCACTGCCGGAGGAGCTCGGCGGCGTCCGCAACTGGGACTACCGCTACTGCTGGCTGCGCGACGGCGCGATGACCGCCGCCGCGCTGGTGTCGGTGGGGTCGTTCGCGGAGGCCGACGGCTTCCTGAGGTGGCTGCACGGCGTCCTGGAGACCATCCCGGGCCCGGAGCGGCTGCACCCGCTCTACACGCTGCACGGCACGCAGCTCGGCGCCGAGGCCGTGATCGACACGCTGCCCGGCTACGCGGGCTCACGCCCGGTGCGCGTCGGCAACCTCGCCAACCAGCAGGTCCAGCTCGACGTGTTCGGCCCGGTCGTGGACCTGGTCGTGCAGCTGGCGACGGCCCGCGGGTCGCTGTCGGACCCCGACTGGCGCATGGTGCAGGCCATGGCCGAAGCCGTGTCGCGGCGCTGGCACGAGCCCGACCACGGCATCTGGGAGGAACGGCACGCGCCGCGCCACCACGTGTACTCGAAGGTCATGTGCTGGCTGACCATCGACCGGGCCATCAAGCTCGGCGAGCAGTTCGGCCGCGAGCTCGACCCGCTGTGGGTGCCGCTGCGCGACACGATCGCGACCGACGTGCTCAAGAACGGCTGGAACGACGAGGTCCAGTCGTTCACCACGGCCTACGACGGCGACGACCTCGACGCGGCGTCGCTGTTCGTCGGCCTGTCCGGCCTGATCGACCCGGCCGACGAGCGGTTCCAGTCGACCGTCACCGCGATCGAGGCCGAGCTGCGGTCGGGTTCCACGGTGTACCGCTACCACCGCGACGACGGCCTGCCCGGCGACGAGGGCGGCTTCCACCTGTGCGCCGCCTGGATGATCGAGGCCTACCTGCTCACCGGCCGCCGCACGGAGGCCGAGGAGCTGTTCGGGCAGATCGTCGCGGCCGCGGGCCCCACCGGCCTGCTGCCCGAGGAGTACGACCCGATCGCCGAACGGTCGCTCGGCAACCACCCGCAGGCGTACTCGCACCTCGGGTTGATCCGGTGTGCGCAGTTGCTGTCGCAGTGAGCGTTGTGAGTATGTGAGTTCTGCTGCCGCCGCGGTCCGTCAGGGCCGCGGCGGTGTTTTTTCGATGATGGTCGCGGTGCCGGGCGAACTCCCGGTCAGCGCGATCACGTCACCCTTCGCCAGGTGCGCCCAAGCGGGCGGCACGAAAGGCCTCAGACGGGCCTTCGCGCGTTCGCCGGCGTGCAGCACGGGCTTGGACTCGATCCACAGCGCCGCGATGCGGTGATCGCCGGTCAGGTCCCAGGTCGGGCGTTCTCCCCTGGCCTGCAACGGCTCCGCGTTGTTCGCGAGGGTCAGCTCCACCCGGAGCAGGCCTTGGATCGACTCCACGCAACGCCAGTGGAACCAGGTCTCGTCCTGGCCCAGCTGGAGCGCCGCCTCGGTGAGGAGGGCCCAGAAGCGCGGGGTCTGCCAGGTGGTGCCGGGGTGGTCTCCCAGGAGGTCCAGGACCAGTTCCCACTCGTGGTGGTCGAGGTAGTCGTGCAGGTCCTCGGTTCGGATGTCGGCGGGGATTTGGGCGGCGGCCAAGCGGAGCAACTCGCCGATTTCGTGGTCGTGCATTCCGAACACGAGGGGTATTCGATCATTTCTGGTGAGTGGGTGCGTTTCTGGGGGCTTCCTGGGGCTCCGCCCCGACCCAGAGGCTTCCTGGGGCTCCGCCCCAGACCCCGACACTCCCAAAGAAGCCTCCAGCGCCGGGAGCGGGTTGATGGCACGCCTGGTGCTTAGGGCGGCTGCCGGTTGCTTTGTGGGTTGCGTTGCGGTGGGCGTCTGCCCCGCCTAGCACTCACGGAGCGAGCCAGACCTGAGGAGGGGTGTCAAACCGACGAAAAGCGTGTCGGTTTGACACCCCTCCTCAGGCCCGGCAGACGATCGGAGTCGATCATGGCGTGCTCGCTTTTGGCCGGGTCAGGATTCGTCCTCGTCGGCGGGCGCGTCCTTGCCGTTGTCCTTGCCGCTGCCGTTGCTGCGGCGGCGGTTGAGGCCCAGGACTTCCAGGGCCGACACCAGGTCGTTGGCCACCAGGGCGCGGACGCCGTCAGGTAGTGGGCCGTGGTCGGGTGGGACCAGGGCCTTCTTGAAGCCCAGGCGGGCGGCCTCCGTGAGGCGTTTGCCGACGCCGTTGACGCGTCGGATCTCGCCTGCCAGGCCCACCTCGCCGAGCACCACCAGGTCGGCGGGGAGGGCGATTTCGCGTTCTGCGGAGGCCACGGCGAGGACGACTGCGAGGTCTGCTGCGGGTTCTACGAGGCGCATGCCGCCGACGGTGGCGGTGAAGACGTCCTTCTGGAACAGGTTGACCTTGCCGCGCTTCTCCAGGACGGCCAGGGCCATGGAGATGCGGGCCGAGTCGAGGCCGCTGACCGCGCGGCGGGGGGCCGGGAGGTTCGTTTTCGCCACCAGGGCCTGGACCTCGCCGAGCATGGGGCGCTTGCCCTCGACGATGACGGTGACGCAGGTGCCTTCCACGGCCTTCTCGCGGCGGGTCAGGAAGAGGCCTGAGGGGTCGGGGACGCCGACGATGCCGTCATCGCGGAGTTCGAAGCAGCCGACCTCGTCCGCTGCGCCGTAGCGGTTCTTGATGCCGCGCAGGAGGCGCAGGGAGGAGTGGCGGTCGCCCTCGAACTGCAGGACCACGTCCACGAGGTGTTCGAGGACGCGCGGGCCCGCCACGGAGCCGTCCTTGGTGACGTGGCCGACCAGGACCACGGGGAGGCCGCGTTCCTTGGCCATGGCGATGAGGCCCGACGCGACGGTGCGGACCTGGGTCACGCCGCCGGGGACGCCCTCGACGCTCACCGTCGACATCGTCTGGATGGAGTCCACGATCAGCATCGCGGGCTTCACCGCGTCGACCTGGCCGAGCAGGGCGCTCAGTTCCGACTCGGCGGCCAGGTACATCTCGGGGTGGAGGTTGCCGGTGCGTTCGGCGCGCAGGCGGACCTGGCCCGCCGACTCCTCGCCGGTGACGTAGAGGCAGCGGCCGTGGGACTCGGCCCAGCGGTGCGCGGTCTCCAGCAGCAGGGTGGACTTGCCGACGCCTGGTTCGCCCGCCAGCAGGACGACGGCGCCGGGGACGAGGCCGCCGCCCAGGACGCGGTCGAACTCGCTCACGCCCGTCGAGAGGGCGCGTGCCGACTCGATGTCGACCTCGCCGATCGGGCGGGCCGTCGACGTCGGGGCGCCCGCCACCACCCTCGTCGGGGATGCGGTGCCGCGTTCCTCGATGCTGCCCCAGGCCTGGCACTCGGGGCAGCGGCCGAACCACTTCGCCACCTCGTGCCCGCACTCGGCACAACGGAAGATCGGCCGCACTGTCTTCGCCACGAACCGAACCGTAGAGCACACCACCGACAGAAAACCTCAGCCGCAGGTCAGCGGGGGTGCGAGAAGAAATCCGAGATTCTTCGGCGCGGTTGTCGATCCGGGGTGGTGGCCGTTCGACGCATCAGTGGAAGGACACGACAGCCACCGAGGAGACCGCAATGACCACCACCGCGATCCGCACCCGCACCACCGCCGGGACCAAGGTCCGCGTCGGCCGGTACGTCACCGCCGCCACCCGCGTGCTGATCGGCCTGCTGTACACCGCGACCGGCCTGACCGGGCTCCTGAACCTCGCGCCCGCACCGGATCCCGCCACGCTCGCGGAGGCGGGGGTGAGGTTCAGCGGGGCGCTGGCCGAGACGGGCTACATGATGCAGCTGACCTCGGCCACGCAGCTCGTCGCCGGGCTGCTGCTGGTCGTCGGCCGGTTCGTGCCGCTGGCGCTCGCGCTGCTCGCGCCGGTCGTCGTGAACATCTTCCTGTTCCACGTCTTCCTGGAGCCCAGCGGCCTCGTCATGGCACTGGTCGTCGTCGCCGCCGAGATCGGGCTGGCGTGGGCCTACCGCGACAGGTTCCGGCCCATGCTCCAGGCCCGCTGAAAGCGTTGCGCGGAAACGGAAACGCCGCCCCCGGCAGGACCGGGAGCGGCGTTTCGGCGTTCAGACGGTGATCAGTGGCCGCCGGACTCGTGGCCCTCGCTGACGCGCTTGTGATCGGACGGCGCGACCGGCACCTCCAGGGTGACCGAGCCGGCCTTCTCGAACAGGAACGTGATCTTCACCGTCTGCGCGGCGGTCACGTCCTTGGACAGCTTCTTCAGCGTGCAGCGGATCTGCAGCACCTCGAGCGACTGGTCGTGCGCGGCCGACGACGAGGTCGGCTTCACCGAGGACGAACCCGACGGGCGGCCCGACGACGACGCCGCCGACGAACCCGAGGACGACACGACGGAGGACGGCGAGCCTGTGGTCGACGGCGCACCCGAGGACGGGGCACCCGACGAGGGCGCACCGGAGGACGGCGTCAGCGTGACCGACGGGTTGCCCGACGACGAGGGCGACGAGGACGACGAGGACGACGACGCGGACGGCGACGAGCTCTTGGTCGGCGCGTGGGAGGCGTCGTACTCGGCGCGCAGCGCGTACTGGGCCGGGATGTCCTTCTCGCCGACGACCTCGGCCTCGGCCTCGGAGGCCTCGGACTTGATCGAGAGCAGCTTGTCCGGGTCGGCGCCGGTGTTGGCGATGACGAACGTCAGCGGCACGTCCTCGCCCTCGTGGTAGCGGTTGCCGTCCGGCGGGAAGGCCAGCATGGCGTTGCGGACCGCCATCGGTCCCGCGTTTCCGCTCGCACCGTCCACCGCGGCGACCTGGCGGTCGGTCTGGGTGATCTGACCGGCGCTGCAGCCGACCGCCACCAGGCCTAGGCCTGCGGCCAGCGCTGCCGTCACGATCAACCGGCGAGACACTCCTGAGTTCACGGCTCCAGCGTCCTTCCTAGGGAACAACCACCAGGCAAAGAGCCTAACCGGGGGCCGGAAAGCCGACTCGACGTGGTGCCAATCGATCTTGTGTGACCGCCACGTTGCACGCGAACAGGTGGTTTGTCAACCCCCCCGCATGGCCCTGACCAGCACTAACGGATCTTCGAGCTGCACGGGAAGGGTTGCCGGACGTGTTAGGATGGAGGAAGCGAAAGGGGCAGAGGACACATGGTTTTCAAGGTCGGAGAGACCGTCGTCTACCCGCACCACGGTGCCGCTCTCATCGAAGCAATCGAGACCCGCGTGATCAAGGGCGAGGAGAAGAAGTACCTCGTTCTCAAGGTTGCGCAGGGCGACCTCACCGTCCGGGTTCCCGCTGACAACGCCGAGATCGTCGGCGTGCGCGACGTTGTCGGCCAGGAGGGACTCGACCGGGTCTTCGAGGTCTTGCGTGCTCCCCACACCGAGGAGCCGACCAACTGGTCTCGGCGGTACAAGGCCAACCTTGAGAAGCTCGCCTCCGGCGACGTGAACAAGGTTGCGGAAGTGGTGCGCGACCTCTGGCGGCGCGAGAAGGATCGCGGGTTGTCCGCCGGCGAGAAGCGGATGCTGGCGAAGGCGCGGCAGATACTGGTCAGCGAGCTGGCGCTGGCCGAGGGCACCGACGAGGGCAAGGCCGAGGTCCTCCTCGACGAAGTTCTCGCCACCGCGTCGTAGTTCTTCAACAAACACACAGAGCATCGGATAACGCCGCACATGAGTGTTGTCGCGCTCGTGCCCGCGGCTGGGCGGGGTGAGCGTCTGGGCTATGGCATGCCCAAGGCGCTCGTGCCGGTCAACGGGGTACCGCTGCTGGCTCGTGCCGTGCAAGGTCTGTTCGCGTCAGGCCAGGTCCAGCACGTCGTCATCGCCGCTCCACCGTCCGATGTGGACCAAGTGCACACCGCTACCGCCTCGCTGGCCCCGGCCGGCGGGGCGGTGCACGTGCTTTCAGGGGGTTCCGAACGCACCGACTCGGTGCGCCTCGCCCTCGACCACGCGCTCCGCGTAATTCCCGACACCTCCATCGTGCTCGTCCACGACGCCGCCCGTGCCTTCACCCCTCCCGAGGTCATCGCCGGGGTCGTGGCCGCGGTGCGCGACGGTCACGACGCCGTCATCCCGGTGCTGCCGGTGACCGACACGATCAAGCAGGTGGACGAGGCCGGAGTAGTCGTCTCCACACCTGACCGGGCCGGTCTGCGGGTCGTCCAGACCCCGCAGGGTTTCCGCGTCGACACTCTCAGAGCGGCCTATCGCTCCGGTATCGCCGCGACTGATGACGCAGGCCTCGTGGAGAAGAACGGTGGCCGGGTCCACACGGTTCCCGGGCACGCGCACGCCATGAAGATCACCACCCCGTTCGACCTCGCGGTCGCGGCAGCACTGTTCGCAGGAGAACACCCGTGAGAATCGGCCAGGGCGTCGACGTCCACCCGATCGAGGCAGGCCGCGAGTGCTGGGTCGCCGGACTGCTGTGGGAGGGCGTGGACGGCTGCGCGGGCCACTCGGACGGCGACGTCGCCTCGCACGCCCTGTGCGACGCGCTGCTCTCCGCCGCGGGCCTGGGCGACCTGGGCGCCGTCTTCGGCACGTCCGACCCGCGCTGGTCGGGTGCCCACGGCGTGGTGCTGCTCACGGAGGTCCGCCGCCTCGTCGAAGAGGCCGGATACCGTGTGGGAAACGCCACAGTGCAGGTCATCGGCAACGCGCCGCGCATCGGCAAGCGCCGCGAAGAGGCGCAGAAGACGCTTTCCGAGGCCGTCGGCGGACCGGTGTCGGTGGCCGGCACCACGACGGACGGCCTGGGTCTCACCGGCCGCGGCGAGGGCATCGCGGCGATCGCGACGGCGTTGCTCGTCCCGGTGGCCTGACCTACCCCTGCTCCGGCAGCCTCAGCACGGCCGTGCCGCCGTCGAGGTCGATCCGGCTGCGCGGTGGTGCCGCGTCCCCCTCCTCGTCACGCAGCTGCCGCTCCTCCTTGCGGTACTCCAGCTCGTCGCGGATGCCCACCTCGAACGTCGCGCCCAGCTCACCGAACCCCGCTGCCGAGACCGGGGTGCCTCCCGACCTCCTGCGCGTGACCTTCTCGGCCACGGCGAGCACGAACAGCCCCACGACCAACGCCGGTAACGACATCGCGAACAGGAAGCCCAGGCTCATGCCAGGGACAACTGCCGCGCGGACGTGATGGTTCCCACCACTACAGTCAGCGCGGTGACCAAGTACGACATCTGCCTGTCGTTCGCCGGCGAGGACCGCGGCTACGTCGACGAGGTGGCCCGGCACCTCAAGGACCTGGGCGTCAAGGTCTTCTACGACAACGACGCGCAGGTCGACCTCTGGGGCAAGAACCTGACCGAGTACCTCGACGAGATCTACCGCAACCAGTCGCGGTACTGCCTGATGTTCGTCTCGAAGCACTACGCGGCGAAGATGTGGACCAGGCACGAGCGCCAGAGCGCGTTCGACCGGGCCATGACGCAGGACCACGAGTACGTGCTGCCGGTGCGGTTCGACGACACCGTGCTGCCCGGTCTGCGCACCGGCGTCGGCTACCTCGACGGCACCAGGGTCGCGCCGCGCACGCTCGCCGAGATGGCCGCGCAGAAGCTCGGCACCGCTGTGGTGCCGCCGCAGCGGCAGGCGGGCTGGGAGTACGAACTGTTCTCGGACACCGTGCGCGCGGGCCTGCGCGGGCTGCAGGCCAGGCGCGTCGACCACGACATGGCGTTCGCGAAGACCGTGCGGACGTTCACCACCGACACCGAGGCCATCGACTACTTCACGGCCCGCACGCGCGCGTTCGACAACATCATCAACGCCATCGCGGACGTCCTCTCCCCGCAGCGGCAGCAGCTCGCGTTCGGCGCGAACGGCCAGAGGGGCGACGAGGAGAAGATCACCCGGCTGGCCACGATGTTCGTCGAGGTCTGCAGCGACCTGCTCGCGTGGGCCGCCGACCTGCGCGGCACCAGGACGCCGGACCGGCACCGCGCGCTCTACGAGGCGACCGCCCGGCTCGCCGACCAGCCGCTGCGGCAGATCGACGAGTTCGTGGAGCGGTTCACGGCCGCACGCGGGTCCGGTGACGTGCGGCTGACCATCGACTACGACCCGTCGGAGGTCGAGGCCGAGCTCACAAAGGTCCAGACCACCTGAGCCCGGAGCACGTAGAGTCGGCGGCGTGACGATCCGCGCCGCACTCTTCGACTTCTCCGGCACGCTCTTCCGGCTCGAACACCCCGAGCTGGAGTCCAACGGCGACCTCATGCGGGCGCTCACCGCACCGGTCGGCATCGCCGACGGCGTCGACCCGGACCTGGCCGACGCCTGGAACCGCCGCGACCTCGACCCCGACGTGCACCGCTGGGTGCACGTCAAGGTGCTCAACGACGCGCTCGTGCCCAACGCCGAGGCGCTCTACGAGCAGCTGATCCAGCCGGAGTCGTGGCGGCCCTACCCGGACGCCAGGGCGGCGCTGGAGCACCTCGCCGACGTGCCGGTCGCGGTCGTCAGCAACATCGGCTGGGACATCCGCGCGGTCTTCGAGCTGCACGGGCTGACGCACCTGGTCGACCAGTTCGTGCTCTCCTACGAGGAGGGTGTGGTCAAGCCGGACCCGAAGATCTTCACCACCGCCTGCGAGCGGCTCGGAACCGCACCCGAGCACGCCCTGATGGTCGGTGACAGCGAGGAGGCGGACGGCGGCGCGAAGGCCGTCGGCTGCGCCTTCCGGCTCGTCAATCCGGTTCCGACGAGTGACCGGCCGACCGCTCTGCTGGATGTGGCCCGTACCATTCCCGTGTGAGCCTCCACATCTACGACACGGCGAGCCGGAGCATGCGGGAGTTCCACCCGCAGGTCAACGGAACGGCGTCGATCTACGTGTGTGGGGCGACGGTGCAGGGCATCCCGCACATCGGGCACGTGCGCAGCGGCCTGAACTTCGACGTCCTGCGGCGCTGGCTCGCGCGCGACGGTGCCGAGGTCACGCTGGTCCGCAACGTCACCGACATCGACGACAAGATCCTCACCAAGGCCGCCGAGCACGGCAGGCCGTGGTGGGAGTGGGCCTATCAGCACGAGCTCGCGTTCGAGGACGCCTACACCGCGCTGGGCTGCCTGCCGCCGTCGTACGCACCGCGCGCGACGGGGCACGTGACGCAGATGGTCGAGCTGATGCAGCGGCTGATCGACAAGGGCCACGCCTACGCCGCCGACGGTGACGTCTACTTCGCGGTGTCGTCGTTCCCCGAGTACGGCGAGCTGTCCCGGCAGAAGATCGCCGACGTGCAGCAGGGCGAGGGCGACGTGCTGCGCGGCAAGCGCGACCCGCGCGACTTCACGCTGTGGAAGTCCGCGAAGCCCGGCGAGCCCTCGTGGCCGACGCCGTGGGGCAACGGCCGGCCCGGCTGGCACCTGGAGTGCTCGGCCATGGCGACGGCGTACCTGGGCGGCACGTTCGACATCCACGGCGGCGGCATCGACCTGATCTTCCCGCACCACGAGAACGAGCAGGCCCAGTCGCGGGCGGCCGGCGACGGCTTCGCGAACTACTGGATGCACAACGCCTGGGTGACGCTCTCCGGCGAGAAGATGTCGAAGTCGCTCGGCAACACGGTGTCGATCCCGGAGATGCTCAAGCGCGTGCGCGCACCCGAGCTGCGCTACTACCTCGTCGGCCCGCACTACCGGTCGATGATCGAGTACTCCGAGGAGGCGCTGCAGGACGCGGTGTCCGGTTACCGGCGCATCGAGTCGTTCCTGCGCCGTGCCGTGGAGAAGCTCGGGCCGATCGACGCCGTGGGCCCCATGTGCCCCGACTTCGTGACGGCCATGGACAACGACCTGGGCACCCCGCAGGCGCTCGCAGCGCTGCACAACAAGGTGCGCCAGGGCAACACCGCGCTCGCCGACGGCGACGACACCACGGCCCGCGAGGCCGCCGAGTGCGTTCGCCGCATGGCAGACATCCTCGGCGTCGACCCGTTGTCGCCGAAGTGGAACGACCGGTCGTCTGCCGACATCGGCATGCGG
Source organism: Nocardia sp. NRRL S-836 (assembly GCF_001279525.1). Lineage (GTDB taxonomy): Bacteria > Actinomycetota > Actinomycetes > Mycobacteriales > Pseudonocardiaceae > Lentzea. The sequence goes on from NZ_LGDY01000142.1 coordinate 26,411, forward strand.
CAGGCGTTGACCACGCTGGTGGATCGACTGCTCGTCGAGCGCCAGGAAGCCCGCAAGAGCAGGGATTTCGCGCGCTCTGACGCGTTGCGCGACCAGTTGCTGGATGCGAGCATCGCCGTCGAGGACACCCCCGACGGTCCGCAGTGGACTTTGAAGGACGACTGACTCCAGTGGCTGGCAACTCCAAGCGCAAGGGCGCGATGCGCAACCCGGGCTCGAAGAAGGGCGCGGTCGTCGGCTCCGGCGGGCAGAAGTCCAAGGGCCTGCAGGGCAAGGGCCCGACGCCGAAGGCGACCGACCGCCCGAACCACCCCGCCTACAAGCGGGCCAAGGCGGTCGCGAAGACCGAGGCCGGCAAGACGCACCGGCGGCAGAAGACCGAGAAGGCGCAGGCCGAGACCGTGGCCGGGCGCAACCCGGTCGTGGAGTGCCTGCGTGCGGGAACGCCCGCGACGGCGCTGTACGTGGCGCTGGGCATCGACGCGGACGACCGCGTGGCCGAGGCCGTGCGCCTGGCCGCCGACCGCGGCATCTCCGTGCTGGAGGTGGCGCGCGGCGAGCTCGACCGGATCACCGGTGGCGCGATGCACCAGGGCCTCGGCCTGCAGGTGCCGCCGTTCGACTACGCCTCCCCCGACGAGCTGCTGGAGCTGGCGCAGCGGGCCGGCGAGCCGCCGTTGCTGGTGGCGCTGGACGGTGTGACCGACCCGCGCAACCTGGGTGCGGTCGTGCGTTCCGCGGCGGCGTTCGGTGCGCACGGCGTGGTGCTGCCGCAGCGGCGCAGCGCGTCGATGACCGCAGTTGCCTGGCGCACCAGCGCCGGCACGGCGGCCAAGCTGCCGATCGCGATGGCCACGAACCTCACGCGCACGCTGCGTGACTGGGCAGAGGCCGGTCTGATGATCGTCGGGCTGGACGCGGACGGCGACGTGGACGTCGACGGGCTCGAGCTCGCGACCGGGCCGCTGGTCGTCGTCGTGGGTTCGGAGGGCCGCGGGCTCGGGCGGTTGGTGAAGGAGACCTGCGACCAGACGGTGTCCATTCCGATGGCCACCGGTGTCGAGTCGCTGAACGCGTCCGTCGCGGCCGGTGTGGTGCTCGCCGAGGTGGCGCGCCGCCGCCGGATCGCGGCCAAGGGCTGACGCAAGTCCCTGCCACGCCACGAAAAGGCGGCACGGCGGGTCGACCTCAGTGATCGTTTTCTTGCCCGCGGAACGATGCGGGCCGCGGGTGAGAAAACGTTCTACATTCACTGTTGCCACCACTTCGCAGGTGAGCGCGATGACAATCGGCGTGGCCTATTCGGCGCCACTCGCGAGCGCGGGTACCTTCATATCTGTTCCTTTGTTGCCGGATCCGCCGGGCGAAGGCGGACGAGAGTTGGAGTGGACTGCACCGGTTGGCCGAGCCGGTCACGCCCGATTGGCACCACGTGACACACAGCGTGACCATTTGGGGTCCAACCAGGCGAATCCGAGGTCAACTGTGAAGAAGATCAGCCCCGCGTTTCGCTATTGTAACTACTTTAGGTAACTGGCCTGCTCCGTTTAGGTACACACTGTGGTAGGACAGACGTTGAACGGTCAGGCAGCTTCTACCGTGATTGTCGATAGAAATTGATTACCACCGGCGGGGGCGACGTGACTCGGCGTAGAACGAATCAGGACGAGCTGATTCGCCACGCCCGGGCCGCGACGCGCCGAGGACCGGCATGACGACCCGCGGTGCGCTCCGCGAGCTCGTGGGTTTGCGCGAGTTCCGCGCGATGTGGATCGGTTCGACCGCTTCGACGGCCGGTGACCAACTCGCGGCGGTCGCATTGTCGCTGCTCGTGTTCGAACGAACACAATCCGCAGCGTGGACCGCCCTCACGTGGTCGTTGACGCTCTTCCCGCCGCTGATTTCGGGGCCGTTGCTCGGCTGGGTCGCCGACCGGTTCCCGCGACGCACGGTAATGGTGACGACCGCCTGGTTGCAGGCCGTGTTCATGGCCGCGATGGCCATTCCCGGCATGCCGTTGTGGGCGATGATCGTCCTGCTGGTCGTGGTGCTGGCGATCTCGTCGCCGTACCTCGCGGCCCAAGAAGCGAGCCTTCCGCACGTTTTGCCGCCCCACCGCTACGACGACGGCGTGGCGTTGTTCGGCACGTCCGTCGACATCGCTCAGATGGCAGGCCTCGCCGCCGCCGGATTCCTCGTCGCCCACACGAACCCCGGTGTCGCGCTCGCGATCAACGCGGCCACGTTCGCCCTGCTGGCGATCTTGGTGCAGGTGTCGGTCAAGCACCGCCCCGCCGCCGATCCGGTGGGCCGCAAGAAGAAGGACGACGAGCCGCGGGGCGCGCTCACGCTGATGGTGTCCGAGCCCCGGCTGAGGACGCTGCTGGGCGTCCGGCTGCTCGCGGGCCTCGCGATGGTCCCGGAGGGACTCGCGGTGCCGCTGGCGGCGAGCCTGGACGCCGTGTGGGCGGTCGGCCTGATCCTCGCGATCGAACCGGCCGCGAACGTGCTCGGCGTGGCATTGCTGTTCCGAATAGTGCGTGATCCGGCCAAACGCGAACGCCTGATCGGTCCGCTGGCGATCCTGTCGCTGGCTCCGTTGATCATGTTCGCGTTCAACCCGAACCTGACCTGGACGATCGTGTTGTTGGTCATCGCCGGTATAGGCGGTGCTTATCACACGCCCGCTCGCGCGGCTTGGATGCGACTACTTCCCGACCAGTACCGCGGAAGGGCCTATGGCATAGGTCGCGCGGCACTGCGTTCGAGCCAGGGCGGCGGAATGGCACTGGCCGGTGTCGTCGCCCATTCGCTCGGTTCGATCACAGCCACGATCGCGGGCGCGGGGGGCATCGGGTTGCTGTTGGCGACGCAGGCCACCTTCGCCTGGCGACGGGCGCGGGGTCGCAACGACAGCAAGGCAGTGGCAATCTGAAACAGAACGGTCACCAATAGCGATATCCCGATCGAGGAGGCACCTCAAACGCGGAGGTTCCGGACGAGCTTTCAGGAGGGGGGTGTTCAGAAGTCACGGTTGCTCATGGCAGAACACCTCCTCGTTGCGACACGAGCAGCAGCGCGGTGGTCTACGACCGGGTCAGCGGCGGCTTTGCTCATGATGTGTCATGAGCGTAGGGGGTCGTGGTGAAGAACAGTTTGACTGATCGCGGGCGATCGCGGGCACTCGGCTTGACTCCGATTCGCAACTGGGACCTTTGGACCGTTGCGCCCAGCGCGATCGCGTACTTCTTCGTGCTCGAAGCTGCCGTGGCCGGCGCCTCCGTCTGGCTGCTGACGAATCTCACCCCGGTCGCCACGACCGACTGGCTGCGCTTCGGCGCGCTCATCGCCGCCATCACGGTTCACCTCACGATCGTCCGCAGAGCGGAGGAGGCCCGCCGCAACGAGGCCGCCGGTCCGCACATCGACCTGACGTCCGTGTGGACGTTCGCCGCCGCGGTCGCCCTCCCCGGCGGTCTAGCCGTCGTCGCCACGATCTGGATGCGCATCCTCATCCAGCCCATCGCGCGCCGCCAGCCGTACCGCTTCGTCTTCGGCACCGCGTCCATGCTCGCCTCCACCCTGCTGTCGTGGGCACTCGTCCACCTCACGGGTGTCTCGCTGGCGGCCACCGGAAACGTGCCCACCGACCTGGGCCTCGTCCTGGTCCTGGTCCTGGCCGCGGTCCTGTACTGGTTCGTCCAGGTGATGACCGTTGCGGTGGCGTTCAAAATCGTGACCCCGAACTCGAAGGTCCTCGACTTCCTCGGCTCCCGCGTCGACAACATGCTGGAGATGAGCACCCTCGGCGCCGGCGCGATGCTCGGCATGCTGATGACCTCCCACTGGGTCGGCCCCCTGCTGCTCGTGGTGCCGGTGATCTTGGTGAACGCACTGTTGTCCCGCGCGGCTGAGCGCCGCACGCATCTCGAACGACTCCTGCGTGAACAGGAACAACTCCACCAACGCCTCGCCGCCGACGCCCACACCGACTACCGCACGGGCCTGCTCAACACCAACGGCCTGGCCGAGTACGCGGGCCGCCTGGCCGAACGCTGCCGCCTCGACGGCGTCCCGATGACCGTCCTGGTCATCGACCTGGACCACTTCAAGCGCATCAACGACACCTGGGGCCACCCCGCGGGCAACGCCGTGCTCGCCGAGGTCGGCCGCATCCTGCGCGAAAAACTCCGCCCCGGCGACGTGGCCGGCCGCGACGGCGGCGAGGAGTTCGTCGTGGCCCTGAAGGACACCCCCGTCGCCCAGGGCGTGACGATCGCCGAACGCATCCGCGAGGCCATCGGCGGCCTGGCCGTCCCCACGACCGACAAACACCGCAACGTGGTGACCCTGTACGGCCGCGAAACCCAGCCCCAGGAACCCGACGGCGACTCCTTGCGCGCCATCTCCGCCTCGATCGGCGTCGCGGTCATCCCCGACAACGGCCCCGACATGGCCACCGCCCAGCACTCCGCGGACGCCGCCCTCTACAAGGCGAAGGAAAACGGCCGCAACCAGGTCCGCGTCGCAGGCCTCGACATCCCGCCGCGCCTCATGCCCGCACCGCGGGCGGACGACATCACCAAGCCCATCACGTCTCGCTCGGCCTGAGGTCCCGCGGACCGTCCGCTCCGCGGTGGTTCCAGCAGCGCCCTGGGCGGGTGGCAGCAACAGGTCACGGCGAGGCTCACGAACCCGCCGCGGCGACACCATGGTCCCTTCCGCGAGGGGGCACCATGGATCAGCAGACACCGCCCGAGAACCAGACCGACCGGCTCGGCGACCCCGAGGTCGCCGTCCTGCCGGGAGCGACCGGCTGGCTGCCGCACCCAGCGGCCTTCGCGCCGGAGCAGGAGCCGGAGCCGCGGCCCCGTGACGCGGTCGCCGCCGCTGTCGGCAACGCCTCCCTGCTCAGCATCGGGTACCTGCTGCTGGGACGGCGCCTGCCGGCCTTCCTGACCCTGGTGGTGACCGTCGCGCTGGTGACAGCCGTCGTCGCCGTGCCGTCGGTGTGGCTGGAGGTGGCCGTGGCGGCGTGGTGGGCGGCTATGACGTGGCACGGCTGGCGCCTCGGGGGCGGGCGGGCCGGTGCGGTGGTGCGCCGCCACCGGCGGATCGCGCTCGCCGTCGCGGTGCCGGTGCTGCTGGTCTTCGGCCTGGTGCGGTTCGACGCGGCACGGCTTGAGGGGACCCTCACCGAGGCACGGGACCGGGGCGACTGCGCACAGGCGGAGACCGCGCTGGCCAAGGTGTGGTTCGGCCACCGCGTGGTGAACGCGCCGATGGCCCTGCGCACCGACCGGACCGCCGAAGCGTGCCGGCGGCTCAGGGAGGCGTCGGGCCGGCTCCGTGACTCCCTGGCCGTGGGCGACACGAAAGCGCTGAGTGACGGCTTCCGCGGCCTCGGCGTGGTGCTGGCGACGCTGCCCGGCCACGACCGGATGGTCGACGCCGAACTGGACCGCTTCCTCCGCGGGCTGCCCACCACGGACGCCTGCCGCACCAACACGCTCACCGACTGGCTGAAGGCCCGCAAGCCCACCGGCAACGGGCTGGACCGCGCGGCCACCGTGCTGCCGCGCGTCGCACCCGCGGCGCTGCTCGGGTGCGGCGACGCGCGGATGGCGGCCAACGACTTCCGTGTGGCGGGGCAGCGCTACCAGCAGCTGCTCGACGAGCACCCCGGCCACGAGCTGACCGGCAAGGCGCGGGAGGGTGTCACGAAGGCGCGGCTCGCGGCCGAGCTGGCGCACGTCCGCGGCCTGGGCGGCGGCTACTGCTCGCAGCCCGCCGCCTACAGCGGTGCTCCGGAGTTCCGCGGGGGTGCCGTCAACCGCGCGGTGGTCTGGGGCAACCGCGAGTACGTCGACAAGCTGCCCGCCGACTGGCTCACCGGCGACGTCGGCCAGGCCGTGCTCGTGGTCTGCACGGGCCAGACCGAGTTCGGCACCCCGACGCAGACCTGCCCGTACCGGTCGAGTCGCAGCGGCCAGGTCAGCAACGTGACCTTCCGCAAGATCGCGATCCCGGTCACGGCGTACGAGCTGCGGACCGGGAAGGTCGTCGTGCAGACGAGGGTGGAGATCGGCGGCGCGAGCTGCCCGAGCAGCTTCTTCGTCTTCGGCGACGGCTTGCCGCCGAACAGGTACGTGAGCCCGTCCGACGGTGACATCCGAGCCGGCTACGCCGCGGTGATCACGCCCTGACGCAGGGGCTACGCGACCCGCGTGCCCCCGGTGCGCACCGCCCCGACCCCGCGGCAAACCAGGTAAATCACGAAGCTCACCGCCGTCACCAACGCCGACACGGGCAACCCGGGCTGCAGCGACAGCAGAATCCCCCCGACCGCCGCCACCTCGGCGAACACCACGGACAGCACCACGGCGCGCACCGGCGAAGCCGTGAGCCGCATCGCCGCGGCCGCCGGCGTGATCATCAGTGCCAGCACCAGCAAAGCACCGACGACCTGCACGGACAGTGCGGTGGCGATGCCGACCAGGACCGCGAACACGATCGACAGGCCGCGGACCGGCACGCCGCGGGCCACGGCCACGTCGGGGTCGACCGAGGCGAAGAACAGCGGGCGGTAGATCGCCGCCAGCACCGCCAGGACGGCCACCGACGACACGACCAGCAGTTTCAGGTCCGTCGAGTCGACGCCGACGATCTGGCCGACGAGCAGGCCGAACTTGTTCGACGACCGTCCCTTGTAGAGGGCCAGCATCAGGATGCCCATGCCCAGGCCGAAGGCGAGGATCGCGCCGATCACCGAGTCGCGGTCGCTCTCGCGGCGGGACAGGACGCCGAGCAGGACCGCGGCGAGGATGGAGCCGGCCAGGGCGCCGTAGCCGACGCCGACGCCGAGCAGGAGGGCTGCGGCGCCGCCGGTGAAGGCGAGCTCGGAGGTGCCGTGCACCGCGAAGGCCATCTTGCGGGTCACGATGAACGGGCCGAGCGCGCCGGCGACGAGGCCCAGGACCGCGGCTGCGATCAGGGCGGTTTGGACGAAGTCCAGTTCGAGGAGGTCGAAGAAGGTCACGACGCGGCTCCTGCCGACAGGTGGTGCGTCTGCTCCTCGCAGGCGCCAGCGCCGACCACCAGGATCTGGTCGCGCACGCGCACGACCTCGACGGGGGTGCGGTAGAGCTCGGACAGGGTCGCCGAGGTCATGACCTCCTCCGGTGTGCCGACCCGGAAGCGGCCGCCGACCAGGTAGAGGACGCGGTCGACGAGTGGGAGGACCGGGTTCAGCTCGTGGGTGACGAACAGGACCGCGGTGGCGGCCTCGCGGCGGCGTTTGTCGATCAGTTCGCTCACCACGCGCTGGTTGGCGAGGTCCAGGGACAGCAGCGGTTCGTCGCAGAGCATCACGGTCGGGTCGCCGACCAGGGCCTGGGCGACGCGCAGGCGTTGCTGTTCGCCGCCGGACAGCAGGCCGATCGGTGAGTCTGCGTAGCGCGTGGCGCCGACGGCCTCGATGGCGGCGTCGACGCGGATGCGGCGTTCCGCGCGGCCGCGCAGGCCGAGGCCCCAGCGGTAGCCGTCGAGGCCCAGGCCGACGAGGTCGCGGCCGCGCAGGGTCATGGACTGGTCGAGCGCTCGCTGCTGCGGGATGTAGCCGACGGCGTGGTTGCCGCCGGACACGGTGACCGTGCCGGAGGACAGGGGCTGCAGGCCGAGGAGCACGCGCATCAGGCTGGTCTTGCCGGAGCCGTTCGGGCCCAGCACGGCGAGGAACTCACCCGGCTCGACGTCGAGGTCGAGGGAGTCCCACAGCACCCTGTCCCCGTAGGACAGCCGGGCCCCGCGCAGCGAGATCGCGCTCATGCCTTGAGCGCCTGCGAAAGGGCGTCCACCTGCTTGCTCATCCAGTCAAGGTAGCCGGTCACTCCGGCGGGCAGCGTCTCGGTGACCTCGACGACGGGAACGCCGGCCTTGCGGGCCTTCTCGACCAGCTGCTTCGTCACGTTGTTCTCGGTCTGGGTGTTGTTGACCAGCACGTTGACCTGCTTGCCCTCGACCAGCTGGTTCATCGACGCGAGCGCGGCGGCCGGGACGTCCGACTCCTCCTCGACGGCCTTGCTGAACGCCTCGGGCGTGGCGTCGGTGGCGCCGGTCTCGTCGAGCAGGTAGTGGGCGATCGGCTCGGTCGCGGCGACCTTCTTGCCGGTGCCCGCGCCCGCGATCTTCTTCTCCAGGTCCTCCAGCGCCGCGGTGAACTTCTGGGTGTTGCTCTCGAACGTCGTCTTCTTGTCCGGTGCGAGCGCGCCGAGCTCGTTCGCGGCCGCCTCGGCCACGGCGCGGACGGTGTGCAGGTCGTACCAGACGTGCTCGTTCTCGGCGTGGTCGTGGCCGTCCGCGTCCGGGGCCTCGGAGGTGGGCGCCGCAGCGGAGGTCGGCTCAGCGGAGGTGGGTTCCGCGGCGTGGTCGTGCTCGCGCAGCGGGAACGCCTCGATCTTCTTCGTGGCGTCGCTGGTGATCAGCTTCGCGAAGAAGTCGTCGTAGCCGCCGCCGTTGAACACGACCAGCTTGGCGTCCTTGACCAGTGCGGCGTCGGCGGGCTTGCTCTCGTAGGAGTGCGGGTCGGCGCTCGGGTCGTCGAGCAGGGCCTTGACCTCGACCTCGTCGCCGCCGACGGCCTTGACGACGCTGCCCCACACGTTCGTGGAGGCGACGACCTGGATCTTGCCGCTGTCCGAGGACGGCGTGGTCGTGCCGCAGGAGGCCAGGCTCACGACGGCGAGAGTGCCGACCAGAGCATTGCGGAGAGTCATCACGCTGTCCCTCGATCAGGTAATGGAAACCGTTGTCGAGTTCAGCTTACGACATGAAAAAGCCCCCGGCGATCACGCCGGGGGCCTTCGCGTGTGACTCACGCCTCCAGGCGTTCGCCCGTCTCGGGGTGGAACAGGTGGATCTCGCTGTGGTCGCGGACGGCGACCTTGACGTGCTGGCCCAGGGTGGGCGGCGTGCGGCCGTCGACGCGGACGACGAAGCGCTGCGCCGAGTCGCCGATCTTCACGGCACCGTGCACGAGCGCGTCGGCGCCGAGCTCCTCGACCAGCTCGACGGTCATGTCCATGCCCTCCTCGGTCGACGGCACGATGCCGAGGGCCTCGGGGCGGATGCCGAACGTGACCTCGTCCAGGCCACCGGCGGCGTCGAACGCGGCACGGCTGAGCGGCACGATGACGCCGTCGAGCTTCGCGCCCTCGGACGTGATCGGCACGGTCTTGAGGTTCATGGCCGGCGAGCCGATGAAGCCCGCGACGAACGCGTTGGCCGGGCGGTCGTACAGCGCGCGCGGGGTGTCGCACTGCTGCAGCAGGCCGTCCTTGAGCACCGCGACGCGGTGGCCCATCGTCATGGCCTCGACCTGGTCGTGCGTGACGTAGATCGTGGTCGTGCCGAGGCGCTGCTGCAGCGCCGCGATGTTCGCACGGGTCTCGACGCGCAGCTTGGCGTCCAGGTTGGACAGCGGCTCGTCCATGAGGAACACGGAGGGCTCGCGGACGATGGCGCGGCCCATCGCGACACGCTGCCGCTGACCACCGGACAGCGCCTTCGGCTTGCGCTCCAGGTACTTGGTGAGGTCGAGCATCTTGGCGGCCTCTTCGACCTTCGCCTTGATCTCGGCCTTGTTGACGCCGCGCAGCTTGAGCGCGAAGCCCATGTTCTCCGCGACCGTCATGTGCGGGTAGAGCGCGTACGACTGGAACACCATCGCGATGTCCCGGCCCTTCGGCGGCACGTTCGTGACGTCCTTGCCACCGATGTTGATGGCGCCCTCGTCGATGTCCTCCAGGCCCGCGAGCATGCGCAGCGCCGTCGACTTGCCGGAACCGGACGGGCCGACGAGCACCAGGAACTCGCCGTCAGCGACCTCGAGCGAGAGCTCGTCGACCGCGCGGACCGGCGGGTTGCCGGAGAACACGCGCGAAGCCTTGATGTAGGACACCTCTGCCATGTGACGCACCTTTCACCGCTTGTCTGGGCACGACGTTAGGGATTGCAAGCGCTTACGGGAACACACGTAAGCGCTTACGTTGCGGTGTGCGGCAACGTAAGCGCTTACGTTCGAACGGGTGACTCAGCCCTTCACGGCGCCGGACGCGAGGCCCGTCACCAGGAACCGCTGCACCAGGTAGAACACGACGATCGCCGGGATCGCGACCAGGATGGACGCGGCGGCGAGGTGCCCCCACTCGGTGCGGTTCTGCTGCACGAACACCTGCAGGCCGACGGCCAGCGTCTTCGACTCGTCCGACGCGGACAGGAAGGCCGACGCGAACGCCACCTCGCCCCACGCGGTCAGGAAGGCGTAGAACGACGTGACCGCGAGACCCGGCTTGGCCAGCGGCAGGATCAGCCGCCAGAACACGCCGAACGGCGACAGCCCGTCCACGCGGCCGGCCTCGTCGATGTCGTTGGGCACGGTGTCGAAGTAGCCCTTGAGCATGTACGTGCAGAACGGCACCGCCGTCGTGCAGTACACGAGCACCAGGCCGATCGAGGAACCGTTGAGCCCCAACGCGATCAGGATGTTGTACAGCGGCACGATCAGCACCGCGAACGGGAACATCTGCACCAGCAGGAACGACATCATCAGGCCGCGCTTGCCGGGGAACCGGAACCGCGACGCCGCGTACCCCGCCGTGGCCGAGATGAACACGCCGAGCACGGTGGTCAGCAGCGCGATCAGCACGGAGTTGCCGAACCAGGCGAGGAAGTCGCCCTTCTCACCGGCCAGCACCCGGCTGTAGTTGTCCAGGGAGGACTCGTTCCACAGCTTCGGGGTCGGCTCGACGGCACGGGCATCCGGCTTCAGCGAGGTGACGAACACCCAGAAGATCGGGAACACCGAGATGACCGACGCGATGATCAGCGTGGCGTGCAACAGGATCGAGGCACCCGCGGACCGGTCGGAGCGCCGCAGCCGGCGTTCCGGGGCCCGCACCACCTGGAGGGACGAAGCATCGAGCGTCATCACCACACCTCGCCCTGCTTGCGCAGTGCCCGCCGGTAGACCAGGGCGAACACCAACAACACCGAAAGGATCAGCACGCCGTAGGTCGACGCGATGGCGTAGTCGCGCGACGCGCCGGAGAAGAAGCGTTCGAACGCGTAGGTGACCAGGATCCGGGTGTTCGGGTTCGGGCCCGCCACCAGGTAGATCACCGGGAACATGTTGAACGTCCAGATGATGCCGAGCAGGATCACCGTGGACGACACCGAACGCAGGCCCGGCAGCGTCACGTGCCGGAACCGCTGCCACGGCGTGGCGCCGTCCATCTCGGCCGCCTCGTAGAGGTCGCCGGGGATCGACTGCAGGCCACCGAGCAGCGCCACCATCATGAACGGCGTGCCCAGCCAGACGTTGACCATGACCACGGACACGAGCGCCCAGTTCGACTGGCCGAGCCAGACCGGGTCCGGCAGGCCGACGGCGCGCAGGACCTGGTTGATGATCCCGTACTGCGCGTTGAACATGTACTTCCACGCGAACGCGCTGATGAACGCGGGCACGGCCCACGGCAGGATCAGCAGCACGCGGTACAGGCCGCGGCCGGCCACCTGCCGGTTGAGCAGCATCGCCAGGCCGAGGCCGATGGTGTAGTGGAAGAACACGCACGCGAACGTCCAGATCAGCGTGCGGACGAGCGTGCCCCAGAAGGCGCCGTAGGAGTCGCCGCCGGACAGGACGTTGAGGTAGTTCTTGAAGCCCACCACGTCGTAGGACGCGGCCCGGTCCAGGACCGGGTTGGCGATGTTGCCCTCGTTGATGTTCGTGAAGGTGAAGAACACGCCCTGGGCGAGCGGGTAGAGCACCAACACCGCGATGACCACCACGACCGGCAGCACCATCGCATACGCGTACCAGTACCGGTCCAGGAACCGACGCACCGATCTCCTCCGAACCTCAGGCGAACGGCCGGAGCGCGACACCCCGGCCGTTCAACACCAATCAGCCGATCGAGTACTCGGTGACGACCTGCTCCTTGTACGCCTTGGCGACGTCGTCGAGCGCCGCCTTCGGCTCCTTCTTGCCGGCGAGGACGTCGGCGTACGCGATCTTCAGCGGGTCGAACAGCTGGCCGCCCTCGGGGATCCACGCGCGCTCGTGCGCGACCTTGGTGACCGGCTCGAACGCGGCGACGACGGCGTTGGCCTTGACGTCGGCGTTCTGGTAGGCCGACTTGCGGGTCGGCAGCAGGCCCAGCTCCTTGGCGATGGCGGCCTGCGACTCGACCGACGCCATGCACTGGACGAACTTGATCGACGACTGCTTCGCCTTGGTGCCCTGGCGGATCACGTAGTCGTGGCCACCGACCGGCGCGCTGCCCTTGCCCGCGGTGGGGCCGGGGACCGGTGCGATGCCGAGGTTCGCGGCGTCGGAGAACGCGGCGCCCTTGAGGTAGTCGGCCACGGCCCACGGCCCGTTGATCACCATCGCGGCGTCACCGCTGGAGAACGCGGCCTGCATCGTGGTGTAGGAGTTGCCGGCGTCGAGCGAGGTGAACGCGGACTTCGACGCGAGCAGGTCCTTGGCGGTCTGCAGGCCCTTCACGTTCTTCTCGGAGTTGACCACGATCTTCTTCGCCGAGGCGTCGACCAGGTCACCGCCCTCGCCGTAGATGAACGGCAGCGCGTAGTACGCGTCGTTGTTGAGGAAGAACGCCTTCTCGCCGCCCAGCTTGGCGGCCGCCGCCTTGAGCTCGTCCCACGTCTTCGGCGGCTCGACACCGGCGTCGGCGAGCTTCTTCTTGTTGTAGAGCAACGCGAGCGAGTCGGTCACCTGCGGCACCGCGTAGGTCTTGCCCTCGAACTTCGTGGAGCCCAGCGGGGCCTCCAGGAAGTCGGAGGTGTCCTTGGCGAGATCGGTGTCGGAGAGGTCGGCGACGTAGCCCAGCTTGGCGAGCTGCGGCACCCACGCGACCTCGGCGCGGAAGACGTCGGGGCCTTGGCCGCCCTGGGCGGCGGTCTTGTAGTTCGCGAGCGCCGTGTCGAACGCCTGCGTCTCGACCTTGACCTTGTAGCCGCCCTTGGAGGCGCAGTCGTTCGCGATCTTCGCGAACGCCGGGCCCTCGTTGGGGCCACTGGTGTCCCAGAACGTCACTTCGCCCGAGTCGGATCCGCTGTTGCTGCTCGATCCACCGCCACCACAGGCGGTGAGCACGAGGGCGACACCCGTCGCCATGGCGGTCACGAGGGTTGTCCGTCGCATCGTTGCTGCCGTTCCCTCCAGCTGGGCCTCATCTCCCAGCGAGATGAGGGGTCTTGCAAGTTTTTGCGAGAATGTTGCGGGCGATTTCACTACCCGAACCATGGTCAGGTCAAGACATCGACCGTAACCAAGCCGTAACGGCACGGTCTTGCACCGCCTCGTTGCAAAAGTTTTCCGAACACGGCAGGCTTGCGCCGACCCAAGCTGACCAGGGAGGCAACGTGTCCGGACTGTCCGAGATCGCCAGGGCAGCCGGGGTGTCCATCTCGACCGTCAGCCGAGTGCTGAACCGGCGAGCGGGCGTCAACGACGAGACCAGGCAGCGGGTGCTGTCGGTGCTGGCCGAGATGCCGTACACCCCGCGCGGACTCGGCGCGTTGCAGCGCACCGGCGTGATCGGCCTGCTGGTGCCCGAGCTGTCGAACCCGGTGTTCCCGGCGTTCGCCGAGGCGCTGGAGACCCGCGCCGCACGGCTGGGCTACTCCTCGCTGCTGTGCAACACCCGCAGCGGCGCCCCGATGGGCGAGGAGGAGTACGTGCGGATGCTCCTGGCCAGGGGCGTCGAGGGCATGGTGTTCGTGTCGCCGGAGATCACCAACGTCGAGGTGCCGCTCGGGCAGGCGCCGCAGCCGAGCTACTACGCGAAGCTGCTGGCCGACGGCGTGCACATGGTCTTCCTCAACGGCGCCACGCCCGCGCTGGACGTGCCGGACGTGACGGTCGACGAGCAGCTGGCCGGGTACACGGCGACCAAGCACCTGATCGACCTCGGGCACGAGCGGATCGGGTTCGTGTCGGGCCCGGCGCGGTCGTTGCCGTCACGGCTCAAGCGGGCCGGGTGGGCGGCGGCACTGGAGGAGAACCACCTGCCGGCGGGCTCGGAGTACGTGGCGCACGGGCCGTTCAGCGCCGAGGGCGGCGGTGAGGCGGTGGCGCAGCTGCTGGACACGGTGGCGCCGACCGCGGTGATCTGCTCGTCGGACCACATGGCGCTGGGCGTCATGCGCGAGGCCCACCAACGGGGGATCCCGGTACCGGACCAGTTGTCCGTCGTCGGGTTCGACGACATCCCGCTGGCCGCCTACTCCTCGCCCGCTTTGACGACGCTCGCGCAGCCGATCGACGAGATGGCGGCGGCCGCGATCGACGAGCTCGTGCTGCGACTCGACCCGGATCGCCGCAGGCAGGGCACCGACAACTACACCCGCGTGTTCCGGCCGCGGCTGGTCGTCAGGGAGTCGACCGCGGCACCCAGGTGAGACGTTCATTGGTCTGGACCAAATTCTGAACAAGCCAGATGGGTCGACCAGCGCTGATAGGTCATTTGAGGGACACCGGTCACGCTCGCTTCACGAATTGGTTCTGAACCGTTACGGTCCTTTCATGGCGCGGTCTATGCATGTGCGACGTCCTGCGACGCTGGCCTCCCTGGCCGCTGAGCTGGGCGTTTCCCGGACAACGGTGTCCAACGCGTACAACCGTCCCGACCAGCTCTCGCCTGAGCTGCGTCGCCGGGTGTTGGACACGGCCCGAAGGCTGGGTTATCCCGGCCCGGACCCTGTGGCGCGCTCGTTGCGCACGCGCAAGGCCGGAGCGGTGGGCCTGCTGCTCACCGAGAACCTCTCCTACGCCTTCCGCGACCCGGCGGCGATCGGCTTCCTCGAAGGCCTCGCACTCGCCTGCGAGGACGCGGGAACCGGCCTGCTGCTGGTCCCGGCCAACCCCGAACGCGAGGACGTCGCGTCCGTGCACCGCGCCGGCGTCGACGGCTTCGTCGTCTACTCGGTGCCGGATGACGACCCGCACCTGGCCGCCGTGCTGGAACGCCCGGTGCCCACGGTCGTCTGCGACCAGCCCGACCTCGGCACCGTCGACCGCGTCGGCATCGACGACCGGGCCGCGATGTACGCGCTCGCGCGGCACCTGATCGAGCTGGGGCACCGGCGGATCGGCGTCGTCTGCATGCGGCTGGCCCGCGACCGCAACGACGGGTTCGTGACGCCGGACCGCCAGCACGCCGCGCACTTCCACGTGCAGCGCAACCGGCTGTCGGGGCTCGCGGAGGCGTTCAGCGAGGCCGGTGTCGACTGGTCGCAGGTGCCGGTCGTCGAGCGGTTCGACCACAACACCTCCTCCGGCGCCTCCGGTGCCGCGCAGGTGCTGGACCGCGACCCGGCGGTCACCGCCCTGATCTGCACGTCCGACGTGCTCGCCATCGGCGCGATGGCCGAGGCGACCCGGCGCGGGCTGCGCGTGCCGCACGACCTGACCGTGACCGGGTTCGACGGCATCCGTGCCGCCGAGGAGGCCGGGCTCACGACGGTGCGGCAGCCGGTGCTGGAGAAGGGCCGCGCGGCAGGCAAGCTGCTGCTCGACACGAACGAGCGCTCGCGGCCGCGGTCGGTGAACCTGGCGACCGAGCTGATCATCGGCAAGACGTCGGCCGCGCCGCGGGGCGGGGCCGAGGAGCGCTGGTTCGGTCCGTGATCAGCCTTCGAGCCTGAACACGGTGGGCTGGCCGGCCTTCCCGGCCAGCTTCGCCACCAGCAGGTAGTCACCGGGGCCCAGCCGGGTGTGCGCACCGCAGCCCGGCTGTGAGGTCGTCCCGGCCCACCGCGTGCCGAAGTTGAAGACCTCCTTCGGGGCGAGCACCCGCACCTCGGAGCCCTTCGACGCGAGGCAGTGGTTGCTCGACCACAGCACCGTGTGCCCGTCGGCGGTCAGCACGGTCAGCTCGCGGTGCTCCCGCCCGATGTCCTTGATGCACGGCACCGGTCCGTTGTTGACCAGGTCCATCGACAGCACCGGCTGGTCACCGCCCGTGAACACCGGCTTGTTGACCTTCGCGACCACGCCGATCGCCTCGTCCGGGCACGGCTGGGGCGGCCCGGGAGGCGGCGGCGTGGTCTGCGGCGGTGGTGGCGGGGTGGTGGACGACGACGCGGAGCCGGTCTCGGACATCGTCGGTGGTGGCGTGGACGCCGAGGCCGCGGCGTTCGTGGGGGGTGCCTGGTCGTCCGAGTCGGATCCGAAGAAGCCGACGACCCAGATCAGGAGCAGCAGCGTGACGAGGGCGGCGCCGACCGCGGCGAGGCGGCGGCGCCAGTACACAGAGGACGGCAGTGGTCCTGTGGGCTCGGTCACGGCCCGAACGTAGCTCGGTGTGGTGGAATCGAGGCTTAGGCGAGCATCGCTCGATCCGGTGAACGTGAGATGCCCCGGAAACCCTTGTGAACGCGCGCCGGCTCAAGTTCCATCGAGCGGGGGTCCGCCGGTAGGCCGTGGAGGTGCGTCATGACCGCGATCGACGAACTGCTCAAGCGGAACTACGAGCTCGGGAACGTGGTTCCAGGAGACCGCTCGTCCGCGAAGCCGTCCCTGCAGGTGGCGATCCTGACCTGCATGGACTCCCGCATCCGGGTGTTCGAGATCTTCGGGTTGAAGCAGGGTGAGGCGCACGTGCTGCGCAACGCGGGCGGGGTCGTCACCGACGACGCCATCCGCTCGCTGGCGCTGAGCCAGCGCAAGCTCGGCACCCGCGAGGTGCTGCTGGTGCACCACACCAACTGCGGCCTCGAAATGGTGACCGAGGACGACTTCAAGGACGAGCTGGAGACCGACACCGGTCTGCGGCCGACCTGGGCCGTCGAGGCGTTCAAGGTCGTGGAGCAGAGCGTGCGCGGGTCGATGGCGCGGCTGCGGCGCAGCCCGTTCATCCCGCACACCGACAAGGTCCGCGGGTTCGTCTACGACGTGCACACCGGGGAGCTCCGCGAGGTCGACGCCGCGGAGACCGCCGCCGCCTGATCCGCTGCCACGCGGGGAGCTCTCGCACGACACGAGCGTGCGAGGGGTCCCCGCGTGCGTTTGCGAGAATGGCGGGCGATGAATCACGAGTTGCTGCTGGGCTGGTGGGACACCGCCGCCCGTGACCTGCCGTGGCGCCGTCCCGACTGCACCGCCTGGGGGGTGCTGGTCAGCGAGATCATGCTGCAGCAGACGCCGGTCGCCCGCGTCGAACCGATCTGGCACGAGTGGCTGGCGAAGTGGCCGGTGCCCAGCGCCATGGCGGCGGCCTCGCAGGGCGAGGTGCTGCGGATGTGGGGCAAGCTCGGCTACCCGAGGCGCGCGCTGCGGTTGCACGAGGCGGCCACGGCCATCGCGCGCGATCACGGCGATGTGGTGCCCTCGGACGTGGAGACGCTGGAAAGCCTTCCGGGCATCGGCAGCTACACGGCCCGTGCGGTGGCGACGTTCGCGTACGGGCAGAAGTGCGCCGTCGTGGACACGAACGTCCGCCGGGTCGTTGCACGCGCGGTGCACGGTGCGGGCGATGCCGGTCCCCCGTCGACCAAGCGCGACCTGCGTGACGTCGAGGCGATCCTGCCGGAGGAGCAGGACGACGCGGCCGTGTTCAGCGCGGCGCTGATGGAGCTCGGCGCGTTGATCTGCACGGCGAAGAACCAGAAGTGCGCGGACTGCCCGCTGTACGCCGAGTGCGCGTGGCAGCGCAACGGCCGTCCCGCCTACGCGGGGCCGGTGAAGAAGGTGCAGCAGTTCGCGGGCACCGACCGGCAGGTGCGGGGAAAGCTGCTGGACGTGCTGCGCGGCGCCCCCGGCCCGGTGCAGAAGATCCAGCTCGACCTGGTCTGGAACGACGTCACGCAACGGGAGAAGTGCCTGGTCTCGCTGCTGGCCGACGGCCTGGTCGAGCAGACCCGCGACGGCCTGTTCGCGCTGCCGGGAGAACACTGATGCACGCGCTGGTCGCGTTCTTCGACGCCGACGCCGACGCGAAGATCCGTGACCTGTGGCGGCGCATCGGCGCGCGGCACGACCAGCCGCCGCACCTCACCTACGCCGTGGCGAGCACCATCGGTCCCAGGGTGCGCAAGGAGCTGCGCGAGGACCTCGACCGGCTCTGGCTGCCCGACCTGTGGCTGCACAGCCTGAGCACGTTCTCCACCGTCGACAACGTGCTGATGCTCGCCGCCGTGGTCGACGCGGAGCTGCTGGCGGTCCACTCGGCGATCCACGACGTGCTGGCCGGTCACGTGAAGAACCCGAGCGCCTACTACCTGCCGGGCAGCTGGGTCCCGCACTGCACGCTCGCCCACGGCATCGACGACGACGCCGTGAAGGCCGCGTTCGCCGCGATCTTCCCGGTGGAGCCGATCCGCGCGAAGGTGCGCGAGGTGTCGATCGTCGACACTCAGACCGGCGAGGTCGACGTGCTCAAGAAGGCCTCGACGGCACCGCGGTAGACCCACGGCGCGGTGGCGTGCACGAGGTGCCCGGCCTCGGGGACGTACAGGTACCGGCCGCCGGACATCCGCGCCGCCTCCCGCATCTGCCCCGGCAGCTGCCCGCCCTGCCCCGCCTCGATCACCAGCGACGGGCAGCGGACGTCGGCGATGAGCTCCCAGTACGCCCGCGTGCCCCACTCGGCGGCGATCTCGTAGAGGTCGTCCATCGACGCGATCAGGTGCCAGCCGTCCGCGCGTTCCTCGAAGTACTCGGCGAACACCGGCGCGCCGAAGAACGACGTGACGTGCGCGAGCGACTGGAACGGCACCGGCCAGGCGTCGAAGAACCACCTCCACTCGTCGACCGTGCGGCCCCTGTTGTCCGGGGCGAAGTCCTCGACCACAATCGCGCTGACCAGGTCCGGACGGGTCGCCGCGAGACCCCACGCGTGCAGCCCGCCCATGGAGTGCCCGATCACGACGGCGGGCCCCAGGCCGAGCTCCTCGATCGCCTCGGCGGCGTCGGCGACGAAGTCCTCGGTGCGGTAGGGACCTCGCCGCGGGTTTCGGCCGTGTCCCCGTGCGTCGATCCCGACCACGCGGCCGTGCGGTGTCAGCCACTGCGCGACCGGCCACCACGCGGTGGCCCTGCTCATCAGGCCGTGCAACAGCAGGACGCCTTGCCCCGTTCCGCCGAACTCCACCACCGACACAGGGATGATTAACGCATGAAGGCCCGTCCGTACCTCGTCGCCCTCGTGTTGCTCGTGCTCGTCGCCGGTCTGCTGGTCGTGTTCCGCACGCCCGGCGGCGACCCCGCGCAGCAGCAGCGGCAGGGGACGTCACCGCGGGACGCGGTGGAGGCGGGCGCCGGCGCTGGTGACGCCTACTACCCGACCGACGGCAACAGCGGTTACGACGTGCAGCTCTACGACCTCGCGATCACCTACGACCCCGGCTCGAAGCAGCTGGACGGCGTCGCGACGGTCACCGCGACCGCCACGGCCGACCTGGCCAGGTTCAACCTCGACCTGGAGGGTCTGCAGGTCAGTGCCGTGCAGGTCGGCGGCCAGCCCGCGAAGTTCGCGCAGGAGGGCGACCACGAGCTGGTCATCACGCCCCAGGCCCCGATCGCGAAGGGCAGGTCGTTCACCGCGGTCGTCACCTACGGCGGCAAGCCGGCCACGATCGACGACGCCTCGCTCGGCCGCAGCGGCTGGCAGGTCTCGGTCACCGGTGGCGCCTTCGCCGCGGGTCAGCCGCACTCGGCGACGACCTGGTTCCCGGCCAACGACACCCCGCGCGACAAGGCGGCGCTGAAGATCGCCGCGCGCGTGCCGGACGGCTGGTCGGTCGTCTCGAACGGCCTGGAGGGCGGCGTCACCCGCGAGGGCGGCTGGTCGACGTTCCGCTGGCAGGAGGACACGCCGCTCGCCACGTACCTGGTCACCGTCGCGATCGACAAGTGGGAGATCGTCCGTTCGCAGCTGCCGAGCGGCGTGCCCGTGGTCGACGCCTACGCGCCCGGCACGTCGGCCGGCAAGAAACCGATTCAGGCCAGGCTGCCGGAGGTCCTCGGGTTCCTGGAGACGAAGTTCGGCCCGTACCCGCAGCGCGCGGCCGGCGGCATCTGGATCGCCGACCAGATCGGGTTCTCGCTGGAGACGCAGACACGGCCGATCTACGCGGCGTGGGCGGACCTGGAGACCGTCGTGCACGAGAACGCCCACCAGTGGTTCGGCGACTCGGTGACGTTGCAGAACTGGGCGGACATCTGCCTGAACGAGTGCCTGGCGTCGTACTCGCAGTGGCTGTGGGACGAGCACCAGGGCGAGAACCTCGACGACCGCTACCGCCGCGAGGTGGACGAGAAGCGCGGCAGCAGCCGGTTCTGGTCGCCGAAGCTCTACGACATGGGGCAGGGCAACGAGTTCCGCGGCGTCTACGACAAGGGCATCTTCGCCCTGCACGCGCTGCGCAAGCAGGTCGGCGACGAGGTGTTCTTCACGGCGCTGCGGTCGTGGACCGCACAGCACCGCGACGGCAACGCGTCGTGGCCGCAGTTCGAGGACCACTTCGCGAAGGCGTCGGGCCAGCAGCTCGACGGGTTCTTCACGGCGTGGTTCCACGAATCGGGCATTCCGGCGGACCAGTACCTGCTGCCCGGTGCGCTGCGCCGCTAATGTGGTGGTCATGGCAGTCGTGAAGATCAACGCGATCAAGGTCCCCGAGGGCAACGGCCCCGAGCTCGAGAAGCGCTTCGCCGCACGCCTCGGCGCGGTCGACGGCCAGCCCGGCTTCCTCGGCTTCGAGCTCCTGCGCCCGGTCTCGGGCGAGGACCGCTACTTCGTCGTCACGCACTGGGAGACGCACGAGGACTTCGTCGCGTGGCGCGACGGCCAGGCCGGTGCGGCCGCCCACTCCGGCGAGCGCGCGCGTCCCGTGTCGACCGGCGCCGACCTGCTGGAGTTCGAGGTCGTGCTCGGGAGCAAGCCGCAGCGGTGAGCGCGGTCGACCAGGCCGCCGAGCTGATCGCCGGCGCGGACGGAGTGCTCGTCTGCGCCGGTGCCGGCATCGGCGTCGACTCCGGGCTGCCGGACTTCCGCGGCACCGAGGGCTTCTGGCGTGCCTACCCGCCCTACGAGCGGCTCGGGCTGAAGTTCGAGGAGCTCGCCGACCCGGTGCACTTCGTCGACGACCCCGCGCTGGCGTGGGGTTTCTACGGCCACCGGCTCGCGCTGTACCGCGCGACCGTGCCGCACGAGGGCTTCGCGATCCTGCGCTCGTGGGGCGCCCGCGTCTTCACGTCCAATGTGGACGGTCAGTTCCAGCGCGCGGGTTTCACCGACGTCGCCGAGGTGCACGGCTCCATCCACCACGCGCAGTGCGTGCAACCGTGCACCGACGACATCTGGGAGTGCTCGTTCGAAGTGGCGCTGGACCCGGAGTCGATGCGCGCGCTCGACCCGTTGCCGGCGTGCCCGAACTGCGGCGGGCTGGCCAGGCCCAACATCCTGATGTTCGGCGACTGGGGCTGGGTGCCGCACCGCAGCCAGGCACAGCTCGACGCGCTGACGGCGTGGCGGCGCACGCGGAAGCGGCTGGTGGTGGTCGAGATCGGCGCCGGCACCGCCGTGCCGACGGTGCGGCGGCAGGCCGAGCTGGCCAGTGCCGCCTCCGGTGCGCTGATCAGGATCAACCCGCGTGAGCCGGAGGTCAGGCACGGCCGGGGCGTCTCGTTGCCGATGAACGCCCTCGAAGCCCTCACGGCAGTGCACGCCGCAATCGGCTGAGACCCTCGCTCGCCGAGGGTCTTCATGCGCTCGTTCTGCCGAGAACGGCCTACCGCGGAACGACGAACTGCGCGACCACGGCACGGTGGTCGCTGCCCGGCACGTCGAACACGTCCACCGTGTCGACCGGGCAGCGCGGGTCCACCAGCACGTGGTCGATCGTCACCGGCGGCGGCCAGATCCCGCTGCTGCTCGGCCACGTGTGCACCAGCGCCTTGCCCACCTGGTCCGCGGCATCGACGTAACCCTTGTTGAGCAAGCGGGTCAGGCCGACGTGGTCGAGGGTGGCGTTGAAGTCGCCGGCCAGCACCCGCATCGCCCCCGTGGAGTCCGGGCTGGGCAGCCCGGCGAGCTCACGTTGCCACGCCTCCGGCCCCTCCGGCACGACCGGCGGCAACGGGTGCACCGACACCACCTCGATGTCCTGCGCGCCCGGCAGGTCGACCCGCGCACCGGCCTGCTGCAACGTGCCCGGCGGCGTGAGCTGCCGCGCGGTCAGCGGGAACCTGGACGCGATGCCCGACCCCGCCCCGCCCGGCTCGGCGAGGAACACCCGGTTCGGCAGCACCTGGCCGAGGCCCGCGCGGTCGAGGTCCGCGACCATGGCGGGCGACAGCTCCTGCAACGTGAGGACGTCGATCCCGCGCGCCTTGACCTGGGCGACCAGGAACTCCGCGTCCGCCTTGCCGACGAGGAGGTTTGAGGTCATCAGCCTGACCTCCTGGCCGACCACGTTCGGCCGCGGGTCCGAGAACGCCCGCGGCACCACGTTCGCCACGAGCACGACCGCCACCAGCGTCATCGTCAGCCCGACGACCCACCGCCTGCGGGACAACGCGAACAACCCGACGAGCAGCCCCGCCGCGGTGAGGTACGGCGTCAACGCCGTCGTGGCGATCATGTGCCGGGTGCCGTCGATGCCCAGCAGCCGCACCATCGCCACCGCCACGAACCCGATGGCGCACATGACCAGCACGAACGTCGTGAAACCGCTCTTGGGCTGCTTCAGCTCGATCTCGGTGTCCACGTGCGCAGGACGGCCGGCGCCCCGGCCGCGTTGCCTCGCGGACCTGCTGGACCCGTCGTTCATCGTGATCTCAACACCCACTTCTCGGGCAGCGATGGACCAAGGACCGGACGCCGGGCCGCGGCATCCCTCGATCGCCGACGGCACTCCGGCCGCGGCCACGAACCCACCCGGCCGCGACTCTACGCCGCCCGGTTGCCCGGTCCCCTGAGCTGCGCCGGGGCGGCCTGCCGAACGCGAACCGGCCCCCAGGCGGGTGCCTGGGGGCCGGTTCGGGTGGTGCTACGCGGTCACCGTCACTCGGACTCGGTGGCCGACTCCTGCTGCTCGCCGGCGACCGGGGCCGCCAGCTCGACCGGCGGGGAGTCCGGCACGCGGTTGGGCTTGGCCTCGCCGCGGAACACGAACTTCGCCTTGTCGTGGTTGTCGGACTCGCCGTCCCAGCCCTCGACGTCGGTGAGGATGATCTGGCCCGGCTGCAGTTCGCCGAACAGGATCTTCTCCGACAGCTGGTCCTCGATCTCGCGCTGGATCGTGCGGCGCAGCGGGCGGGCGCCCAGCACCGGGTCGAAACCGCGCTTGGCCAGCAGGGACTTGGCCCTGTCGGTCAGCTCGAGGGCCATGTCCTTGTTCTTCAGCTGCGTCTCGACGCGGGCGATCATCAGGTCCACCATCTTGATGATCTCGTCCTGAGTCAGCTGGTGGAAGACGATGATGTCGTCGATGCGGTTGAGGAACTCGGGGCGGAAGTGCTTCTTCAGCTCGTCGTTGACCTTGTTCTTCATGCGCTCGTAGTTGGACGCGGTGTCCTGACCCGAGGTGAAGCCGAGGCCGACGGCCTTGCTGATGTCGGACGTGCCCAGGTTCGACGTGAAGATGATGACGGTGTTCTTGAAGTCCACCGTCCGGCCCTGACCGTCGGTCAGGCGGCCGTCCTCCAGCACCTGGAGCAGCGTGTTGTAGACCTCCTGGTGGGCCTTCTCGATCTCGTCGAAGAGCACGACGGAGAACGGCTTGCGGCGCACCTTCTCGGTGAGCTGGCCGCCCTCTTCGTAGCCGACGTAACCGGGAGGGGCACCGAAGAGCCGCGACGCGGTGTACCGGTCGTGGAACTCGCCCATGTCGATCTGGATGAGCGCGTCGTCCTCGCCGAACAGGAAGTTCGCGAGCGCCTTCGAGAGCTCGGTCTTACCGACACCGGACGGGCCGGCGAAGATGAACGAGCCGGAGGGGCGCTTCGGGTCCTTCAGACCGGCGCGGGTGCGGCGGATCGCCTGCGACACGGCCTTGACCGCGTCGACCTGGCCGATGATCCGCTTGTGCAGCTCGTCCTCCATGCGGAGCAGACGCGTGGTCTCCTCCTCGGTGAGCTTGAACACCGGGATGCCGGTCCAGTTGGCGAGGACCTCGGCGATCTGCTCGTCGTCGACCTCTGCGACGACGTCCAGGTCACCGTCCTTCCACTGCTTCTCCCGCTCGGCCTTCTGGCCCAGGAGCTGCTTCTCCGCGTCACGGAGCTTGGCGGCGCGCTCGAAGTCCTGCGCGTCGATCGCGGACTCCTTGTCGCGACGCACGTCCGCGATCTTCTCGTCGAACTCGCGCAGGTCCGGCGGCGCGGTCATCCGGCGGATGCGCATGCGGGCGCCCGCCTCGTCGATGAGGTCGATCGCCTTGTCCGGCAGGAACCGGTCGTTGATGTACCGGTCGGCCAGCGTGGCGGCGGCCACGAGCGCGGAGTCGGTGATCGAGACGCGGTGGTGCGCCTCGTACCGGTCGCGCAGGCCCTTGAGGATCTCGATGGTGTGCTCGAGCGACGGCTCGCCCACCTGGATCGGCTGGAAGCGGCGCTCCAGCGCGGGGTCCTTCTCGACGTGCTTGCGGTACTCGTCGAGGGTGGTCGCGCCGATCGTCTGCAGCTCACCGCGGGCCAGCATCGGCTTGAGGATCGACGCGGCGTCGATCGCGCCCTCGGCCGCACCCGCGCCGACGAGGGTGTGGATCTCGTCGATGAACAGGATGATGTCGCCGCGCGTGCGGATCTCCTTGAGGACCTTCTTCAGGCGCTCTTCGAAGTCACCGCGGTAGCGCGAGCCCGCGACCAGCGAGCCGAGGTCGAGCGTGTAGAGCTGCTTGTCCTTGAGCGTCTCGGGCACCTCGCCCTTGACGACCATCTGCGCCAGCCCCTCGACGACGGCGGTCTTGCCGACGCCGGGCTCGCCGATGAGGACCGGGTTGTTCTTGGTGCGGCGGGACAGCACCTGCATGACCCGCTCGATCTCCTTGGCGCGCCCGATCACCGGGTCGAGCTTGCCCTCCCGCGCCGAGGCGGTGAGGTTGCGCCCGAACTGGTCGAGGACCAGGGACGACGACGGGGTGCCCTCGCCGCGACCGGTCGACTCCGACGCGCCCTTCTCCGTGGAGTAGCCGGACAGCAGCTGCAGCACCTGCTGACGCACCCGGTTGAGGTCGGCGCCCAGCTTCACGAGGACCTGCGCAGCAACGCCCTCGCCCTCGCGAATCAGGCCGAGCAGGATGTGCTCGGTGCCGATGTAGTTGTGGCCGAGCTGCAGCGCCTCGCGCAGAGACAGCTCAAGCACCTTCTTGGCGCGCGGGGTGAAGGGGATGTGTCCACTCGGAGCCTGCTGGCCCTGGCCGATGATCTCCTCGACCTGCTGGCGGACGCCTTCCAGCGCGATCCCCAACGACTCGAGCGCCTTGGCGGCGACACCTTCACCCTCGTGGATCAGACCCAGGAGGATGTGCTCGGTGCCGATGTAGTTGTGGTTGAGCATCCGTGCCTCTTCTTGGGCAAGGACAACCACCCGCCTCGCGCGGTCGGTGAACCTTTCGAACATTCGCACTCCCTGACTGCTGCGTCGGCGGTCCTCGGCTCCACCGATCTACCCTGGTGAGCGCGGCACCGTGGCTCCACTGTAGTGGGCGGTACCGAGGCCTGTGGTTCCCGTGAGCGGACAGCCGCGTCCGTGGAACTCTGACATCGGCATCAACGCAGGTCGGGGCCAACGGATTCCACAGATCGGGCGATGTCCGCTGAGCGCGAACAACCAACCTCCGGGCGTCGCCGGTGTGACCGGGGCCACCTGAGGGGGCGCGAAACTGGGGATCTTGGGTAAGGTTAGGCAAGCCTCATTCGCTGAGATTGGACTTGCGCGTTGACCGTACCTGCGAGGGTCTCACGGCAGAACCCGCGTGCGCTCACGCCACTGGCCGAATCCGTCGCCCGGCTGGACGTGGGAACCGAGATCCGTTTCGGCGTTCCCCCTTCGGACTGGACGATCTGCTCGGAGCTGGTGGCCGAGCCCACGCGCTTCGACCTGTGGCGCAAGGACCTCGCCGAGTGGCTGGTCGAGCAGTACGGTGAGTCCGACGACCGCGCCACCGCCGGCTACGTGATGGGCTGGTACCTGCACGTCCCCGGCTACCTGGCGGGCCTGCTGTTCCACACCGCGCGCCGCGTCCCCTCGCTGAAGCCCACCGACGTCGCCTTCCGCATCGCGCCCGACGGCCGCCCCCACCCGGACGGCCTCGCACTGCTGTCCGACGAGTTCGCCTGCCTGCCCGACGACCCGGCCTCGAACCACCCGGCCGCCACCGTCGTCCCCACCGAGGCCGCACTCGCAGCCCTGCTCCGCGCCCGCTACGCCGCCCACGCCGCCCAGTTCGTAGCCTCGTTCGGCCAGGTCGTCCGCTTCGGCCGCCGCACCCTCTGGGCCGTGGCGACGGACATGCTGGAGTACGGCCCGTGGGCCGCGGGCCGGGTCTGCGGCGACGAGGCCGCAGGCGTCACCGACGCCGCACTGATCCTGCCGGAGAAGCTGGACCCGTTCATCTCCGCTTCGACGCTGCACCTGACGGACGAGGGCTGGAAACGCCACCGCCGGTCGTGCTGCTTCCACTACGTGCTTCCCGACGCCGAACCCTGCACGGCCTGTCCGCGCACCCGCTGAGGGACGCTCCCGCGCCTGCTGGGCCGCTGCCGCAGTCGGTGGGCCGCTCCCACGCCTGGTGGGCCGCTCCCAGCCTGCTGGGAAGGCTCGCGCAGGGGTCCCCCGCGCTGGTGGGCCCCCCGCATCCGAACGTACTCAGCGGGTCTGACAACTTCGAGGGCACGGCCGCGTCGCCGCGCAGCTGGGCCGACAGTTCTCGCGCGCCTTCGCCAGGCAGGCTCGCGCAGGGGTCCCCCGCGCTGGTGGACCCCCCGCATCCGAACGTACTCAGCGGGTCTGACACTTCGAGCGCACCGCCCGCACCGCCGCCTGATCGAGCCGAAGGCGAGGCGTTTCGGCCTTTCCTCGGGCGGTTCCGCGGTGGGTGGCTTCCCCGTCTAGCGCTCCGATCGTCTGCCGGGCCTGAGGACTCGCTCCTGGATCGCTAAACGGGGAAGACGCCCACCGCAACGCAAGCACCTACGCAACCGGCAGCCGCTCTACGCAACAGGCGTGCCATCAACCCACGAACCGCGCTGGCCGGCTTCTTTGGGAGTGTCGGGGTCTGGGGCGGAGCCCCAGGAACAGCCCCTCACCGCACCCGATGCCGCGACCCGACGGGAACCACCAACGGCGTCCCAGCCACCGGATCCTCCACAACCCGCGCATCCAACCCGAACACGTCCAACAGCATCCCCTCGGTCAGCACCTCCCCCGGCGCCCCTTGGGCGACGATCCGCCCATCCCGCATAGCCACGATGTTGTCCGCGTACCGCGCCGCCAGGTTGAGGTCGTGCAGCACCATCACGATCGTCCGCCCCATCGACGCGTGCAGTTCCTGCACGAGGTCGAGGACGTCGATCTGGTGGGCCAGGTCCAGGTACGTGGTCGGCTCGTCGAGCAGCAGCAGGTCGGTGCCCTGGGCCAGGGCCATCGAGATCCAGGCGCGTTGCCGCTGGCCGCCGGACAGTTCGTCCACGGTCCGCTCGGCCAGGTCCGAGATGCCGGTCATCTCCAGCGCCGCGTCGACCGCGGCCGCGTCGTCGGACGACCACTGCCGGTACCAGGACTGGTGCGGGTGCCGTCCGCGGGCCACGAGGTCCGCCACCGTCAGCCCCTCGGGCGCCGACGGGGCCTGGGGCAGCATGCCGAGCACCCGTGCCACCTCGCGGGTGGGCATGGAGTCGATCGCCTTGCCGTCGAGCAGGACCGCGCCGGAACGGGCGGGCAGCAGTCGTGCGAGTGCGCGCAGCAGGGTGGACTTGCCGCAGCCGTTGGGGCCGATCACGGCCGTGACGGTGCCGGCGACGACGGACAGGTCCAGCGTGTCCACGACCAGGCGCTCGCCGTAGCCGACGCACAGCGACGATGCCTCAAGACGCACATTCATACCCGCGCCTCCCGGCGGCTTCGGACCAGCAGGTACATCAGGTAGGGCGCACCGAGCACGGCGGTCACGACGCCGACGGGCAGTTCGATGCGGTAGATCGTGCGGGCGACCAGGTCGGACAGCATGACCAGGGCGCCGCCGAGCACCACCGAGCCGAACAGCGGTGGCTGTGCGGTGCCGGCCAGGCGCAGGGCGATCTGGGGTGTGGCCAGTGCGACGAACGCGATCGGGCCGGCGGCCGCGGTGGCGACGGAGGCCAGGACGATCGCCACGACGATGAGGAACGAGCGGGCCAGGTTCACGCGGATGCCCAGGCCGCGGGTGGTCTCGTCGCCGAACTGGAGCGCGCCCAGCACGTGGCCGCCGACCAGCGCGACGGGGACCAGGACGACCAGCGCGAGGGCCACCGGGACGACGTGCTCCCAGCCGCGGCCGTTGAGCGAGCCGGTGATCCACACCATGGCGCGGCCGGCGTCCTGCACGTCGCCGACGGTGAGCAGGTAGTGGGTGAAGTTGCCGGCCACGGCGGTGATGCCGATGCCGACGAGCACCATGCGGAAGCCCTCGATGCCCTTGCGCCACGCCAGCGCGTAGACCAGCAGGCCCGCGACCAGGCCGCCGAGCAGCCCGGCCAGCGGCACGCCGATCGCGGCGGCGCTGCCGGTC
The DNA here is from genome assembly GCF_001279525.1 of Nocardia sp. NRRL S-836. Lineage (GTDB taxonomy): Bacteria > Actinomycetota > Actinomycetes > Mycobacteriales > Pseudonocardiaceae > Lentzea. The sequence continues at coordinate 55,205 of NZ_LGDY01000142.1, forward strand.
ACCACGCCCAGCGAGCCGGTGAACGTGATCACCGAAACCGCGCCCGCACCCGCACCCCAGGTGACGCCCAGCAGGTCGGGTGAGGCCAGCGGGTTGCGCACGACCGCCTGGAAGATCGCGCCGGACAGGCCCAGCGCGCCGCCGACGAGCAGGCCGGTCAGCGCGCGCGGCAGGCGCAGCTCGAACACGACGAACTGGTCTCGGCGGGTGCCGCCGCCCAGCAACGTGTCGACGACCTGCGCGGCGGTCAGCGGGAAGTCGCCGATCATGATGTCGACGACCAGCAGGGCCGCCAGCACGACCAGCGAGCACGCCACCACGAGCAACGGGCGGCGGCGGAGCTTGAAGGAGGTGGCCCCGACCCTCAGCGCGGTGGTGGTCAAATCTTCACCAGCCTCTTGCGGCGCACCAGGAAGATGAAGAACGGGGCGCCGAGCAGCGCCAGCATCACGCCGACCTCCACCTCGGACGGGCGGGCGACCACACGGCCGAGCACGTCGGCGACCAGGATCAGGACCGCACCCACCACCGCGGAGAACGGCAGGATCCAGCGGTAGTCCGGCCCGGTGAACGCACGCGCCACGTGCGGCACGACGAGACCCACGAACCCGATGGGCCCGCACGCCGCGACGGCGCCGCCCACCAGCAGCGTGATGGCGAGGATGCCCAACGAGCGGGTGCGGCTGACCTTCACGCCCAGCGACCGCGCCACGTCCTCGCCGAGCGACAGCGCGTTGAGCCCCGGCGCGTTGAACGCCGCCACGACCAAGCCGGCCAGCAGGAACGGCAGCACCTGCAGCAGCACCCCGAGGTCACGGCCGGCGATCGCACCGACCTGCCAGAACCGGAACGCGTCGAGCGACTGCTGGTCGAGCAGCACGATCGCCGACACCAGGCCGTTCATCAGCGCCGACACCGCGGCACCGGCCAGCGCCAGCGTGACCGGCGACGGACCGGCCCGCCCCGCCGAGCCGAGCACGAACACCAGCACGCTCGCGACCATCGCACCGGCGAAGGCGAACCAGATGTACCCGTACAGCGAGGAGACGCCGAACAGGAAGATCGACAGCACCACGGCCAGCGCCGCGCCGTGCGTGACGCCGAGGATGCCGGGGTCGGCCAGCGGGTTGCGGGTGTGGCCCTGCATCAACGCGCCGCCGACGCCGAGCGCGATCCCGACCGCGATGCCGATCAGCGTGCGGGGGACGCGGAGCTCGCGGACGACCACGTCGTCCTCCAGCCCGGTGGGCGTGACCAGCGCGTGCCACACGCCGGAGAGCGGGATCTCCTTCGAGCCGATCGCGATGCTCGCCAGTGCCACGGCGACCAGCACGACCAGCAGGAAGAGCAGGCCCAGCGACCTACGACCCAAGGCCCACCCTCCTAGCGCTCACAGGAGAGGTAAGCCTAACCGAACCAGCGGCCGCCTCCGCCGAGCAGGCCCAGTAGTTCTGATCACTGCGCCGAACTCCGGCACACCCACCGCGAGTAGCACCCGCAGGTCGGAAACGGTGCTGGCGGATCGACGAAGAATATTCCGGATCAACGTTGCCGGATCAACTAATAAGGTGACCCCGGAACTCGTTTGGATCGCATCGTTCACCCGTGCGGCGACAGACTGTGAACCGCCCAGTAGTTGAGCAGTCACTCAAATAACACGAAGGGGTTCCGGGAATGCTCCCGGAACCCCTTCGTGCTTTACCGAATTTCAGCCCTGCTGGTGGTAGGCGTCGAGCACCTCTGCCGGGATGCGGCCCCGGTCCGACACCTTCATGCCCTGCTTGCGCGCCCACTCGCGAATGGCCTGGTTCTGCTCACGATCGGCCGATGCCGGCCGCGCCTTCACGGCCGGGCCGGCCGGACGGCCAGGACCGGTGCGCTTGCGACCACCCGCGCGGCGGGCACCCGCCACGAAGTCGGACAAGGCGTCCCGCAGTTTGCCCGCATTGCCCGAGGAAAGGTCGATCGTGTAGCTGACACCGTCCAGCCCGAACTCGACGGTCTCCTCCGCAGTGGAGCCGTCCAGGTCGTCGACGAGGGTCACCGTGACCTTCTGCGCCATGCGTATCCTCCTGGACCCCGAATGCGCGGTCACCCGCACGCCAACTAATGCCCTGCCGACGCAGGTTAGCGCACAGGTGCCGCATTGCACCTATCGACATCCGGAAAGTTACTCATTCAGGGCGAACGAGCGGGAACAAGATGGTCTCGCGGATACCCAGTCCGGTCAGCGCCATCAGCAGCCGATCGATACCCATTCCGACACCACCACTCGGTGGCATTCCGTACTCCAGTGATCGCAGAAAGTCTTCGTCGATCGGCATGGCCTCGTCGTCACCCGCGGCGGCAAGGCGGGCCTGCGCTTCCAGGCGTTCCCGCTCGATCACCGGGTCCACCAGTTCGGAGTAACCGGTGCCGAGTTCGAATCCGCGGACGTAGAGATCCCACTTTTCGGCGACACCCGGCTTGCTGCGGTGCTGCCTGGTGAGCGGCGACGTCTCCACCGGGTAGTCCCGCACGAACGTCGGCAGGTAGAGCGAGTCGCACACCAGGTGCTCCCACAGCTCCTCGACGAGCTTGCCGTGCCCGAACTTGGGGTTGAGCTCCAGTTCGTGGCGGTCACAAAGCTTGCGCAGCACCTCGGCGGGCGTCTCGGGGGTGATTTCCTCCCCGACCGCCTCGGACAGCGACTCGTAGATGCTGATCGTCCGCCATTCGCCCGACAGGTCGTACTCCGTGCCGTCGGCGAGGGTGACAATCTGCGAACCTGTCACCGCTTCCGCGGCTTCCTGGATCAGCTCGCGGGTCAGCACGGCGTTGGTGTCATACGTGGCGTACGCCTCGTAGTACTCCAGCATCGAAAACTCGGGCGAATGAGACGAGTCGACGCCCTCGTTGCGGAAGTTGCGGTTGATCTCGAAGACCTTCTCGATCCCGCCGACCACACAGCGCTTCAAGTACAGCTCCGGCGCGATGCGCAGGAACAGGTCGATGTCGAGCGCGTTCGAGTGCGTGATGAACGGGCGCGCCGTCGCACCACCCTGCAGCGTCTGCAACATCGGCGTCTCGACTTCGAGGAAACCACGCCGGTGGAACGAGTCGCGCAGAGAACGGACCACGTTCGCGCGGGTGCGGACCGTGTCACGGGCCAGCGGGCGCAGGATCAGGTCGACGTAACGCTGGCGAATACGGGTTTCCTCGCCGAGTTCCTTGTGCGCGACGGGAAGCGGGCGCAACGACTTCGACGTCAGCTGCCACGCGTCGGCCATCACGGAAAGCTCGCCGCGGCGCGAGCTGATGACCTCGCCGTGCACGAAAACGTGGTCACCGAGGTCGACGTCGGTCTTCCACTCGGAAAGTGCTTCCTCACCCACACCGGCGAGGCTCAGCATCGCCTGCAGTTCGGTGCCGTCCCCTTCGCGCAACGTCGCGAAGCAGAGCTTTCCGGTGTTGCGCAAGAACATGACCCGCCCGGTCACACCGACGACCTGACCGGTCTGCGTGTCGGGTTCGAGTTCGGGGTGCGCTTCGCGAATCTCGCGCAACGTGTGCGTGCGCCCGACCTCGACCGGATACGGCTCCTTGCCGGAAGCGAGCAGCCGCGCACGCTTCTCCCGGCGCACGCGCATCTGCTCGGGCAGGTCTTCTTCGCTGGTCACGGGGTTTTGCTTCGGCTGCTCACTCACGCCGAGAAGGGTACGGAAGGCCGCGGTGTCACAGCGAACCGGATACCCGTTTCACCAGCTCGCCACCGATTCCGGACCGCGGGAACGCACGCGGGGGCGGGCACACGACCCTATGGCGTGACACGGGAAACCCCGACCAGACCATTTCGGGCACCGGTCCACTCACTAGGTTGGACGGATGGATCTACACGCGAGGCGAGCGGACTCGTTCGGCGCGCAGGCGGAGGCCTACGCCGAACACCGGCCGGACTACCCCTTGGCGGCGATCCGGTGGGCTCTGGAGCCGCTGGTACAGGACAGGCGCTTGGACGTTCTCGACCTCGCCGCCGGCACCGGGAAGCTGACCGCGGGACTGGTGGCGGAGGGCCACTGCGTCACAGCCGTGGAGCCCAACGAGCAGATGCTTTCCGAGCTGGTGCGGCGGGTGCACGACGTGCGCGCGTTGCCGGGGCACGCGGAGCACATCCCGGTGCCCGACCAGACGGTCGACGCCGTGCTGGTGGGGACCGCGTTCCACTGGTTCGACCAGGAGAAGGCGATGCCGGAGATCGCCCGTGTGCTGCGGCCGGGTGGTGTGGTGGCGGCGATGTGGAACGAGCCGGACACGTCGGTCGAGTGGCTGGCCGAGTTCGAGCGGGTGTCGACGAGCAGCGTCCAGACGAGCAAGCAGGACCCCACGGGCATCCTGGCGCACCCGTTGTTCGGTGAGCCCGAACGGCAGGTGTTCCGGCACTCGCAGCACCGGGACTCGCCGGAGGCGTTCGTGGCGACCGTGAACACCCATTCGCGGCTTCTGGTCGTCAGCGACGAGGAACGCGCGGCCGTCAACGAGAAGATGCTGGCGTTCCTGCGTTCGCGGCCGGAGACGTCGAACGGGCCGTTCGACGTCCCCATGCTCACGGACGTGACGCGGATGGTCGTCAGCGGCTGACGAGGTTGCGCTCGAAGACGAGCCGCAGCCCCAGCAGGGTCAGGTCGGGCACGTGGTGCGCGATCGTCGAGGACTCCGACACCACCAGCGGCGCCAGGCCACCGGTGGCGATCACGGTGACGGGACCGGGATCGGTCTGCTGGAGCTCCTCGGTGATCCGCCGCACCAGCCCGTCCACCTGGCCGACGAACCCGTAGACGATCCCGGACTGCAGGCACTCCACGGTGTTCTTGCCGATGACGTTGCGCGGGCGGACCAGCTCCACCTTGCGGAGCTGGGCCGCGCGCGCGGCGAGGGCGTCGACGGAGATCTCGATGCCGGGCGCCAGCGCGCCGCCGAGGAACTCGCCGCGCGACGAGATCACGTCGAGGTTCGTGGACGTGCCGAAGTCGACCACCACGCACGAGGTCGAGTAGAGGTGGTGCGCGGCCAGCGTGTTGATCACGCGGTCGGAGCCGACCTCCTTCGGGTTGTCCACGAGCAGCGGCACGCCGGTCTTCACGCCCGGCTCCACCAGCACCTTCGGCACGCTGTCGTAGTAGCGGCCGAGCATCACCCGCAGCTCGCGCAGCACCGCGGGCACGGTGGACAGCGCGGCGATGCCGGTGATCTTGTCGGCGTACTCGCCGAGCAGCCCGCGCATGGTCAGCGCGAGCTCGTCAGCGGTCATGCGGGCGTCGGTGCGCATCCGCCAGTCCCGCACGAGCGGCGCGGAGTCGCCCACGCCGTCGTAGAGACCGAGCACGATGTTGGTGTTGCCGACGTCGATGGCGAGCAGCACTAGGAGGTCTCCTGCTTCAAGTTCTCGGCCTGGATCAACGCGTCCAGCGCGGTCGCCTCAACGGTCTCAGACGACGGCGCGCTCGTGGAGCCGTTCACCAGACCGGACCCCTCCGGGGCGTGCGCGGGGTCGGAGCCGAGGTCGACAACCCTGTTGTCGGCGTCCACGAACACGACGCGCGGCTTGTAGGCGCGCGACTCGGCGTCGTCCATCTGCCCGTAGGCGATGAGGATGACGATGTCGCCGGGGTGCACCAGGTGCGCGGCGGCACCGTTGATGCCCAGCACGCCCGTGCCGCGCTCGCCGGGGATGACGTAGGTCTCCAGGCGTGCGCCGTTGGTGACGTCCACGATGGCGACCTGTTCGCCGGCAAGCAGGTCGGCGGCCTCCATCAGGTCCTCGTCAACGGTCACCGAGCCCACGTAGTGCAGGTCGGCCTGCGTCACCGTGGCGCGGTGGATCTTGGACTTCAGCATCGTGCGGAACATGTCACTCCCCCTACTCGTCGCCCTCGCCGAGCAACACCGCGATGTTGTCGATCAGGCGGGTGGCACCGACGCGGGCCGCGACGAGCAGCCGGGCGTCACCGTTCTCCGGCGCGGGACCGAGGTCGGGCCCGCGCAGCTCCAGGTAGTCGAGCCGCACCTCCGGCGTCTGCGCCAGCACGTCGTGCGCGGCCTTGAGCACCGCGTCCGCGCCCTGTGCCGAGACGTGCGCGCCCGCGGTCAGCGCGGCCGACAGCGTCACGGCGTGCTGGCGCTGCTCGGGCGTCAGGTAGGCGTTGCGCGACGACAGCGCGAGGCCGTCGGGTTCGCGCACGGTCGGCACGCCGACGACGTCGAGCGGGAAGTTCAGGTCGCGCGCCATCCGGTGGATGAGCTGCAGCTGCTGGTAGTCCTTCTGCCCGAACACGGCGAACGTGGGCTGCACGATGTTGAACAGCTTGGACACCACGGTCAGCACGCCGGCGAAGTGGCCGGGCCGTGACGCGCCCTCCAGCTCGTCGCCCAGCGGACCGGGGTGGACGGTCACCTGCGCGGACCCGCCGGGGTACATGTCCTCGGCGGACGGCGCGAAGACCAGGCCGACGCGCTCCTCGCGGCAGATGTCCACATCGGACTCGAACTGGCGGGGGTAGGAGTCGAGGTCCTCGTTCGCACCGAACTGCAGCGGGTTCACGAAGATCGACACGACGACCACCGTGTTCTGCATGACCTTCGCCTCGCGGATCAGCTGCCGGTGACCGGCGTGCAGCGCGCCCATCGTCGGCACCAGCGCCACGTTGCGGCCGGCGTTGCGCAGCGCGCGCACCACGCGGTTGAGCCGCGCGGGATCGCGGTGCACCGTGACGTCGTCCGGGCGGTAGTCGTCCTTGGTCAGTGGCTTGGTCACGTCAGTCCTCGAGAGTGGTGCGAACGTCGTCGGCCGCGTCGGGCTTGATCAGCCCGGAGCGTTCGGCCCGCTCGGCGGTGCGCCGGGCGAGCGCGCGGTAGCTGGGCAGGACGTCGGGTGCCTGCCCGGCCAGCACGGTGAGGTGCCCCCGCAAGGTACCCGTGTCACCGCGGGCGACCGGACCGGTGAGGGCGCGGTCGCCGTGGCGCAGCGCGTTGTCGAGCGCGGCGGACAGCAACGGCCCGAGCAGCCGCTCGGCGTTCGCCACGCCCGCGTTGGTGAGCAGGTCCGCCGCGTCGCGGACCAGCGTGATCAGGTGGTTCGCGCCGTGGGCCAGTGCCGCGTGGTAGAGCGGGCGGACGGCCTCCGGCACGCGCACCGGTTCGGCGTCCATCTCCACGACCAGCGCCTCGCCGACGCTCCAGGCCACCTCGTCGCCGTCGGCGGCGGTGACGCCGACGCAGGCCGCGCTCATCCGCTGCAGGTCCTCCGACCGGCCGGTGAACGTCATGACGGGGTGCAGCGCGAGGGTCAGCGCCCCCAGCTCGGCCGCGGGTTCGAGCACGGCCACGCCCTGGGCACCGCTGGTGTGCACGACGATCTGCCCGGCCCGCAGCGAGCCCGTGGCGACCAGACCGCGCACCAGGCCCGCCAGCTCGTCGTCCGGCACGGCCAGCAGCACGAGGTCGGCTCGCCGGGCGACCTCGGTGGGATCGGCGATGGCGACGCCGGGCAGCAGCTCCTCCGCGCGGTTGCGGGAGGCCTGGGAGACGGCGGACGTGCCGACGACCACGTGGCCGGTCCTGGCCAGCGCGGCGCCCAGCACGGAACCGACCCGGCCGGCCGAGATGACACCGACGGCGAGCCTGGCCGGACGAGGGGTCGCGTCCATGCGACTAACTCCTTCTGACGTTCCAGTCCCGGTTCGGGTACCAGACGACGCCGCCGAGGGTAATCCCGCACGTCCCGGCAGGTGGCCCGGCGGTGACCGGACTCACCCGCGAGCGGCGGTCCTGGCGGCGTGCAACGTGTCGAGCAGCACGCCGTGCCGCTGCTCTGCGCTCTGACCGGCCGTGCCCTGCTCGATGCGGTGCCGCAGGAACGCCAGCTCGGTCACGGCGATCTGGTAGTTCCGCACGGACCTGGCCGCGCTGTCACCGGACTTGCGCTTGACCGCCCGCAGCCAGTTCCTGCGCCCGTTCAGGCTCGCCAGCAACGCCACCTCGCTGTTGGCGATCCACCGGTTCTGCGCCATCGCCGCGAGCTGGCCCGCCACGATCCGCTGCTCCCTGCGCCGCTGCCACACCACGATCCCGACCGCGCCCGCGAACAACGGCACCATGACCAGGAAGTACAGGTTGATGAACGCCGACCCGGTCTCGACCTTGGTCATGGCGTTCCAGCCGGCGTGCAGGCCGACCGCCGCCAGGTACCCGGCGATCGGCGCGACGACGCGCGTGACGGCCCGGCTGGAGCTCGCCGCGATGCCGACGCCGATGCCGGTCATCGACGTGAAGAGCGGGTGCGCGAACGGCGACAGCACGCCGCGCAGCAGGAACAGCGCGACCACGCCGCCCTCCAGGTCGCCGAAGCCCTGCTGGGCGAAGATCCGGCCGAAGTACCAGATGTTCTCGGTGAACGCGAAGCCCGCCGCGGTGATGCCCGCGTAGACCATGCCGTCGACGACACCGTCGAACTCGTGCCTGCGCCGCAGGTAGACCGCGATCAGGAACGCCGCCTTGGCCGCCTCCTCCACCACCGGCGCGCCGACGAGCAGCGTGAAGTCGCCGCCACCGCCGTGGGTGAGGATGTCGCCGACCACCCGGCTCGTCTGGTTGAACACCAGCGAGCTGATCGTGGCACCGCAGGCGCCCCAGAAGAACGCGAAGAGCAGCAGCTTCGCCGGCTCCGGCTCCCAGCGGTCTATCCACAGGAACGCGCTGACCACGAACGCGACCGGGATCAGCGCCGCGGCGGCACCGACGAGGATCGGCTCCAGGCCGATGCTCGTCGACCCGAGCGCGAACAGCACGAGGCCCGCCGCGGCCAGCGCGATCAGCCCCACGACGGGGAACAGGACGGTCCAGCGGCGCTGCTCGATGCGCTTGCGGGACGGCGTCGGCGACAGGTCGGCGTCGGTCACGGGAAATGACCTTAGATGCACACTTGTCCGGTGTTCGACTGGGAAGCCGCTTGGCACGCCGCGCTGTACGGTCCCGGCGGCTTCTTCGCGCGCGGCGAGAAGCCGTCCGCGCACTTCCGCACGTCACCGCTGGTCGGGCCGGAGCTCGCGGAGGCGCTGCTCACGCTGCTCGGCCGGGTGGACGCCGCGCTCGGATTTCCCCCGGTCGTGGACTTCGTCGACGTCGGCGCGGGCGGTGGCGAGCTCGCGTTCGCGGTGCGGCGGCTGGCGTCCGGGTCGCTGGCGGCACGGCTGCGGGTCACGGCGGTCGAACTCGGCCCACCGGTGGAGCTTCCGGGGGTCACGTGGACGACGTCGGTGCCGTCGTGCACCGGGCTGCTGGTCGGTCACGAGTGGCTGGACGCGATCCCCTGCCCGGTGGTGACCGGGCCGTCCGACGACCCGTGGATCACCCGTTGGTGGCCGTTGGCCGACGGCGAGCGGGCCGAGGTGGGTGCGCCGAGGGACGCCGCGTGGGCGGCCGCGGTGGCGGGCGTGCGGGGTGCGGCGCTGGCGGTCGACTACGGGCACCTGAGGTCCTCGCGCCGGTTCACCCTGACGGGCTACCGCGCCGGCCGCCAGGTACCGCCGGTGTTCGACGGGTCCTGCGACATCACCGCGCACGTGGCGCTGGACGCGTGCGCCGCCGCGGCCGGCGGTGACCGGGCGCTGGTGTCGCAACGGGACGCGCTCGCCGCGCTGGGCCTGACCGGCGAGGTCACCGGCTCGGGCTGGGAGTGGCTGGAGTCGGCCGCCCGCGCCGGGCGGATCGCGGAGCTGCGCGACCCGGCGGGCCTGGGGGCGTTCGGGTGGCTGCTGCACGGCCGTGGCGTGGCGGTGGCGGACCTGCTGCCGGAGCTGCCGCCCTGGCGTCCGATACCCGCCAGCTTTGCCACCGGCTGACGACGATCGTCAGTGGCATGCGAATCCACACCGTTCCCCCGGCCGCGGCGCTGAACGACCCCGGCCGCGAGCACCGCGCCTCCGAACCCGACGTGCCGCTGCGGTGCTGCCTGCGCAAGTCGCTGCCGGACGAGCCGGTCTGGCTGTTCCGCTACACGCCGGCCGCGGGCAAGGGGCCGTACGAGGAGGTCGGGCCGATCTTCGTCCACGTCGACTGCCCCGGTGGCGCCGCCGCGGACGTCCTGCCGGCCGCGTTGCTGAAGAGCGCGCGGGTGCTGCGGTCCTACAACGCCGCCGGGCAGATCGAGGACGGCGTGCTGGTGGAGCCGGGCGCGTTCGACGGCGTGGTCGCGGGGCTGCTGGACGACCCGGTGGTCGAGGCCGTGCAGGTGCGCAGCCTGTCGCACGGGTGCTTCCTGTTCGCGATCACCCGGTCCTGAGCGGGATTCCCCCGTCCGTGAGCGAGGGGGACTTCCCCGGCGTGGTGCGGCAGGCGTGACACCATGCTCGGCGTGAGCGAGCAGATCACCGTCGGCGTCGGGGCGGGCGCGCAGTACCTGGGCGTGGACCGCGTGATCGACCTGGGCCCACTGCACCCGTCCGCCCACGGCGCCTACCGCCTGCGCCTCACCGTCACGCCCGACCTGGTGATCACGGCCGCCACGCCGCTCGTCGGCCACCTGCACCGCGGCGCCGAGAAGCTGTTCGAGGTCCGCGACTACCGCCAGGTCCTCACGCTCGCGAACCGGCACGACTGGCTGGCGGCGTTCTGCAACGAGCTGGCCGTCGCACTGGCGGTCGAACGCATGACCGGCATGGACGTCCCCGCGCGGGCCCAGTGGTTGCGCGCCCTGCTGTGCGAGCTCAACCGGCTGATGGCGCACATGGTGTTCTTGACGCCGTTGAGCCCGGCCGCCGCCACCTACCGCGAGGGCGTGCAGGCGTTGATGGAGGAGGCGTCGGGCGGGCGCATCCACTTCATGTTCAACCGGATCGGCGGCCTGCGCGAGGACGTCCCCGCCGGCTGGACCGGCAGGGTGGCCGCGTTCCTGTCCACTGTGGAGCCGCTCGACGTCGACCTGTCCGCATTGGAGGGCCTGGGTGTCCTGCCGCTGGCCGACGCGCTGACGTACGGCGTGACCGGGCCGATCGGCCGTGCCAGCGGCGTGGACCTCGACCTGCGCCGCGACGACCCGTTGCCCGCCTACCGCTCGCTGGAGCTCACGCCGGTGGTCCGCACCGAGGGCGACGCCGCCGCCCGGATCCGGTGCCTGCTCGACGAGGTGCGGCTGTCGGTGACCCTTGCCCGATCCTTTGTGGACGATCTGCCGTCCGGGCCGGTGAACGTCCGCCTGCCCAAGGCCATCAAGGCGCCGGAGGGCTCGGTCTACACCCGCGTCGAGGCACCGCTGGGCACCTCGGGCGTCCACCTGTCGTCGCGCGGCGAGAAGACGCCGTGGCGGCTCAAGCTGCGCACACCGTCGTTCAACAACGTCCAGGCGCTGTCGGCGTTGCTGCCGGGCACGCCGGTCGACGACCTGCCCGCCGTGCTGAGCTCGTTCGCCGTGATCGTCGGCGACATCGACAAGTAACCGGAGCCGCAGGTCCTGTTCGCGGGATTCCAGTCCACGCGGGCAATCCCGGGGTTCCGATCCACACGGGCTCAGCCCACGCCAGCCAGCCCTCGGGCTCGGTCCTCACGGGCTCAGCCCACGCGGACCGACCCTGGGGCGAGGTCCAAGCGGACCTAGTCCTCGCGGCCCGGCTCACGCGGATCAACTCCCGCAGGCTTTGCCATCGCAGCCCCAGCCCCGGCCCATCAGGTCCTCGCGGCCCGGCAGGCGTCGGCTCAGTCCTCGCGGCGACGGCGGCGGCGCGGGGCGTCCCCGCCACCGAGCGACGCCAGCAGCTCGCTCACGGACTTGCCGTCCGCGTGCGCCCCCGACGGGTCCTCCGGCGCGGCCCTGCGGCCACCGGACACCGCGGGCAGGCTTGCCGACGACTCCTCCGACGCGGCGCGGCGACCGGACGGCACGGCGGGCAGGCGCGTCGAGGAGTCCTCGGCGGCTCTGCGGCCGGTCGGTGCGAGCATGCGCGTGGACGGCTCCTCCGACGGGCGCCGGCTCACCGGGGGCAGCGACACGAACGAGTCCTCCGAGGCGGTCCTGCGGCCGGACTGGGCCCGTGCCGGCGACAGCGACGTCGAGGACTCCTCGGACGCGGCCCGCCGCTTGCCGCTGGACGGGCCCGACGGCTCGTCCGGCTGCAACGTCTCCCACGACCCGCTGTCCTGCTCGGGTGCGCGGTCGTCCGCACGACGGCGGCCAGCGGCGGACGCCAGCGCCTTCGGGTCGACGATCTCGGTGCGCTCGGCCACGCGCGACCTGGGTGCCTCCTGCTTGCGCGCGGGCTCCGGCTTGCGGGGCGGCTCGGCCTTGGCGGCGGGCGCCTTCACCGGCGGCTGCTCCGGCCGCGGCAACGCCTCGGTCCGCATCACCTGGGCCTGGGGCCGCGGCACCCGCTCGGTGCGCTGCGCCTGCGCCTGCGCCTGCGCCTGCACCGGCGACGGGGCCGACTGCGGGCCGGGTTTCTGAGCCGGCTTCTGGGCTGGTTTCTGGGCCGGCTGGCCACCGAGCCTGGCCGACACCGCGGCGGCGGCGCTGCCCGGCCGTTGCTGGCCGGGGCGGCCCGGCTCCTGCTTCGCGGTCTTGCCCGGCTCGCGGCGTGCGGCGGCCGGCTGCGGCCGCGGGGAGGTGCGGGTGGGTTCCGGCCTGGCCGGTTCCGGGCGGGCGGGCTCGCGGCGCGGTGGCTGCACCTTGGCCTCGTGCGCCACGCGTTCGATCAGCTCGGTGCGCTCCGACGGCTTCTCCACCGGCGAGGAGGCGGGCTTCGCGGCGTTGATCGCGTTGATGATCCGCTTCTCCGGGCCGGAGGTCAGGCGCGAACCGTCACCGGCCAGCGAGCGCAGGCGGGTCGACTCCGCGCGCAACGCCACGCGTTCGACCAGGACATCGCCGCCCAGCAAGCCTTCCAGGTTCTCCCGCAGCGTCCGGAGGTCGGCGCGCAACGCCTCGATGTCGGCGCGCGACTCCTCCTCGATCCGCTTGCGGGTCTCGGCCTCGATCTCCAGCTCGTACTCGCGGCGGGCGGCCACCTCGCGTTCGAGCTCCAGCTCGTACACGGACTGCAGGTCCGCGACCTCGTCGTCCCGCTCGCCGACCTGCTTGCGGTACTTGGCCGCGAGGAACGCGCCGACCAGCGCGGCCCACAGCGCGGCCACCACGGCCAGGCGCAGCATCCGGGCGCTGTCGCTCAGAACGAGCACCGCCGCGGCCACCAGGGCGAGCGCCAGCGCTGCGACCAACAGCAACCGCCCGGAGCCACGACCGTGATCCTCTTGCTCGCCGTCGATCGACGCGCCGCGTCCGGTCATGGGGACTACGGTACCGCGTAGTTATCCGACTGAGACCTACGGACCGGTATCTAATCCTTCCCGGAACTCTCCGTGGGCGTCTTGCAGCAGTGCTCCAGCCACAGCGCGGCAGCGGTCAGCGCGGCGGCGCTCACCATCCCGACAACCGCCGCGAACAGGTCGTTCCCCGCGGCGGAGAACGAGTCGCGGACGGGGATCACGTAGATCAGCAGTCCACTCCAGACGCCGAACATCAGTGCGCCCAGAACCGAGGAGGCCTTCGCCAGCGCGACCGCGCGCGCGGCGGTGAGCGGCTGCACCGGGCGGGCGCCCTGGCGGCGTTCGATCCTGGCGCGCAACGAGAACGCGAACCACACCTCGACGGCGGCCAGTGCGAGCAACGTCGAACCGGCCGCGCGCGGCAGCGGTGGAAGGGTGTCGTAGGCGAGCCGCAGGACCAGGTGCGCCAGCAGAGCGGCGATGACCGCGGTGGTCGCCAGGTCGCGGGGACGGGTGAACCTCACGCGTCCATCCAACCCGAAGTCAGCACCAGGTCGTCGCGCCGCCGCACGCCCTCCAGCGAGAACTCCAGCGCCGCAACGGGTCCGTGGCCCGGCAGCACCGCGTCCGGTTCGACGTCGAGCCACGGGACGATCACCGTCGCGCGCTCGAACGCCCCTGGGTGCGGCAGGAGGAGGTCCGGGTGGTCGGAGGTCACCCCGTCCACCGAAACCACGTCCACGTCGAGCGTGCGCGGTCCCCAGCGCTGCTCCCGCACGCGTCCCGCGGCGTTCTCCAGCTCCTGACCGCGGCGCAGCCAGCCCCACTCGTCCACGTCGTCGGCGGACACGACCACGACGGCGTTCAGGAAGTCCGGCTGGTCCTCCACACCCCACGCGGCCGTTTCGTACACGGGCGACACCGCGACGACGTACGGCCTCAGGCCGTCCACCACGGACTTCAGGAACGCGAACCGGTCGCCCAGGTTCGAGCCGATCGACAGGACAGCGCGGGTCATCGCGGTTCTTTCGGCAGCGGTGCGGCGAGGCGGCGGGAGCGGCGGATCGTCACCGACACGTCGTCGAACGTCAGCGGGATCGGCGCGGACGGCTTGTGGACGGTCACCTCGGCCGCGTGCAGCCGGGTGTCGGTCATCGCCGCGTCGGCGATGCGGCCGGCCACCGTCTCGATGAGGTCGCACGGTTCGCCGCCGACGATCGCGGCGGCCATCTCGGCGAGCTCGCCGTAGTGGTAGGTCTTCGTCAGGTCGTCGGTCGCCGCCGCGGAGCTCAGGTCGAGCCACAGCGTGATGTCGATGACGAACTCCTGGCCGTCGCGCTTCTCGTGCTCGAAGACGCCGTGGTTGCCGCGGACCCGCAGGCCCGTCAACGCGATCCGGTCAGCCATGTCCCCGCCTCCACGCACCGGCGACGGCGACCGCGTCCAGCGTCCGGTCGACGTCGTGCACCCGCACTCCCCACGCTCCGTTGAACGCGGCCAAAGCAGACACCGCGGCGGTCGCGTCCTCCCTGCCGTCCGGTGGACGGTTGTTCAGCAGCGTGCCGAGGAAACGCTTGCGCGACGCGCCCACCAGCACCGGGAACCCGAGTTCCACCAGCTCGTCGAGGCGTTGCAGCAGCTCCCAGTTGTGGTCGCCGAGCTTCGCGAACCCCAGACCGGGGTCGAGCACGATCGCCGACTCGGCGACCCCTGCCGCCAGCGCCGTCTCCACGCGTTCAAGCAGTTCCGTGCGCACGTCCGTGACCACGTCGTCGTAGCGCGCCAACGAGTCCATCTCGGTGCTGTGCCCGCGCCAGTGCATCAGCACGTACGGCACACCGGCGGCGGCGACGACCTTCACCATCGCCGGGTCGGCCAGGCCGCCGGAGACGTCGTTCACGATCGACGCGCCCGCCTCCAGCGCCGCCGTGGCGACGGAGGCCCACATCGTGTCCACGCTGACCGGCACGCCCTCGGCGACCAGTCCCTTGATCACGGGCACCACGCGGGCGATCTCCTCGGCCGGCTCGACGCGTTCGGCACCCGGCCGGGTCGACTCGCCGCCGACGTCGACCAGGTCGGCGCCACGCCGGTGCAGCGCGACGCCGTGCTCCACCGCGTCGGCGCGGTCCAGGTAGCGGCCGCCGTCGGAGAAGGAGTCCGGCGTGACGTTGAGGACGCCCATCACGACGCACCGGTCGGGGCGGGGCAGGCCGGTCACCGCAACCGGCCCCTGATCAGCTCGATCGCCTCCGCCCGCGACGAGGCGGACGTGCGCAGCAGGCCGCGCACCGCCGACGTGGTCGTGCGCGAGCCGGGCTTGCGCACACCGCGCATGCCCATGCACAGGTGCTCGGCCTCGACGACCACGATCACGCCGCGCGGTTCGAGCTTGCGCACCAGCGCGTCCGCGACCTGCGAGGTCAGCCGCTCCTGCACCTGCGGGCGCTTCGAGTAGAGGTCGACCAGCCTGGCCAGCTTCGACAGGCCGGTCACGCGGCCGTGCTCGTTCGGGATGTACCCGACGTGCGCGACGCCGTGGAACGGCAGCAGGTGGTGCTCGCAGAAGCTGAACATCGGGATGTCGGTGACGAGGACGAGCTCTTCATGGCTCTCGTCGAACGTCTTGGCGAGCACGGCGTCCGCGTCGGTGTAAAGACCGGCGAACAGCTCGCGGTAGGCCCGCGCGACCCTAGCGGGGGTCTCGCGGAGGCCTTCGCGCTCCGGGTCTTCACCGCAGGCGATCAGCAGCTCACGCACCGCAGCCTCGGCGCGGTCCTGGTCGAAGGCCCGCCGCGCGGAGACGCCGGCCTCCCCGTTTCCGGTGAGGCCGGCGTCTGCGTCGAGCCGGTGTTGCTCGGTCACTGCCGCTCGTCCTGGTCTGGCTGCGGCTTGCGCGGCTCCCAGACGTTGTGCGGCTGACCGGGGACGGTCGCCGGTGTCCACCCGGGCGGGGCGCCGTAGTTCGGCGGACCCGACTGGTTGGCCGGCTGGCCCGGCTGGTGCACGCCGTTGGCCCCGTTCGAGCCGTTCGGCGAGGGCAGCTGCTCGGTCGGCGCGGCAGCGGCGGACTCGTCCTGCTGCAGCTCCTCCTCGATGACGTCCTCGACGACCGGGGGCCACGGCTCCCCGCGTTCCTTCGCGAGCTCGCCGGGGGTCTTGACCGGCGGGATGTCGGACGGCGTGCGGTCACCGAAGTCGTTGAACTGGGTGATGCGCGGCCGCTTCTCGACGCGGGCGAAGATCCGCTCCAGGTCCTTCTGGTGCAGGGTCTCCTTCTCGAAGAGCTCGAGCGTGAGGTCGTCGAGGACGTCGCGGTAGGTGTTGAGCACCTCGTACGCCTCGGTGTGCGCGGCCTCGATGAGCTTGCGCACCTCCTCGTCGATCTCGTGCGCGACCTCGAGCGAGTAGTCCGCCTGCCGGCCAGCCGAGCGGCCGAGGAACGGCTCGCCCTGCTCCTGGCCGTACTTCACGGCACCCAGCTTGGCGCTCATGCCGTACTCGGTGACCATCGCGCGGGCGATCTTGGTCGCCTGCTCGATGTCGTTGGACGCACCGGTCGTGGGCTCGTGGAAGACGAGCTCCTCCGCGGAACGGCCACCCAGCGCGAACACCAGCCTGGCGATCATCTCGGACCTGGTCATCAGGTCCTTGTCCTCTTCCGGCACCGAGAGGGTGTGGCCGCCGGTGCGGCCGCGGGCGAGGATCGTGACCTTGTAGACCGGGTCGATGTCCGGCATCGCCCACGCGGCCAGGGCGTGCCCGGCCTCGTGGTACGCGGTGATCTTCTTCTCCTTCTCGGAGATGATCCGGCTCTTGCGGGCCGGACCGCCGATCACGCGGTCGACCGACTCCTCCAGCGCGGCACCGTTGATCACCGTGCCGTTCTGGCGCGCGGTGAGCAGCGCGGCCTCGTTGATCACGTTCGCGAGGTCGGCGCCGGAGAACCCGACGGTGCGCTTCGCGAGCCCGTCGAGGTCGGCGTCGTTCGCCAGCGGCTTGCCCTTGGAGTGCACCCGCAGGATCTGCTTGCGGCCCTTCAGGTCCGGCGCGGACACCGGGATCTGCCGGTCGAAGCGACCGGGGCGCAGCAGGGCGGGGTCGAGGATGTCGGGCCGGTTCGTGGCCGCGATCAGGATGATCCCGCCGCGCGAGTCGAAGCCGTCCATCTCGACGAGCAGCTGGTTGAGCGTCTGCTCGCGCTCGTCGTGCCCGCCGCCGAGACCGGCGCCGCGGTGGCGGCCCACCGCGTCGATCTCGTCGACGAAGATGATGCACGGCGCGTTCTGCTTGGCCTGCTCGAACAGGTCGCGCACGCGGGAGGCACCGACACCGACGAACATCTCGACGAAGTCCGAGCCGGAGATCGAGTAGAACGGCACACCGGCCTCACCGGCGACGGCTCGTGCGAGCAGCGTCTTACCGGTTCCCGGCGGGCCGTAGAGCAGCACGCCCTTGGGGATCTTGGCGCCCAGTGCCTGGTAGCGGCCGGGGTTCTGGAGGAAGTCCTTGATCTCCTCGAGCTCCTCGACGGCCTCCTCGGCACCGGCGACGTCGGCGAACGTCGTCTTCGGCATGTCCTTGGAGAGCTGCTTGGCCTTGGACTTGCCGAAGTTCAGGACGCGGTTGCCGCCGCCCTGGGCGTTGTTCATCATCCACATCAGGAGCAGCAGCAACAGCCCGAGCGGCACGAGGTAGATCAAGATCTGCATCAGGATGGACTCCTGGCTGACCTTGGTCTCCACGGTCGGCTTGTTGCCGGCCTGGTCGAGGATGGTGAAGATCTCGTCGGTCGAGCTCGCCGGGAACTGCGTGATCAGGCGGTTGCTGTTCTCGAACGTCGAGCCGTCCTTGAGGGTCAGCCGGAGACGCTGCTCCTTGTCCTCGATCGTGGCTTCCTTGACGTTGCCCTCACGCACCTGTTGCAGTGCCTGAGACGTCTTGACCTGGTGGTAGCCCCGTGAGTCGTCGAAGAGCACGGTGAAGACGAAGTAGAGCAGCAACACCGCAGCGATCCACAGCAGCGGGTTGCGAAGCAGGCGCTTGCGGTCCATGCACTTACGGCCGGCGGGCGGCCTCGACCCTCCCTGACTTGCGCGTCGGGCAGTGGAAGACCCACATACCGCGTCCGACCAGCCTACCGCCCGCTGGTCGGGTACTGAGCAACCAACGGTCCTGGCCGCCGCTGGGTTCCCGTGCGTGACCCCTACCACGCATGTTCACGCCGTTTGGTTCACCCGGAATAGATGCGGCCGACCAGGCGAGTGACGCAGGTCACGCCATCTCATTACGTTTACGGGTCACATGTCATCCTCATGCATTCCCCCGAGTGTTTCCCCGCCACTCGAAAGAGTGAACACGTGACCGAAGGTAAGTAACCGTATGTCAGCTCGTCACACGTCCCCCGGCTTGTTCCGGAGGGTGGCCCTCCCCGTGGGCGCCCTGCTCGGAGTGATCGCGGCGGCGGGCGTCACGGTCGTCGCACTGCGTGTCACCAGTGGCGCCGACTGCTCAGGCGCACTGACGCTGAAGGTTGCCGTCACACCCGCGGCCCTCGACGTGGTGAACGCGGCCGCGCAGGACTACCAGCGGTCCCAGCCGGTCGTGAACGGCCGGTGCGTGCAGGTCCAAGTCGAGTCGCGCAACGCCGCCGACGTGGCCCACGAGCTGCCGACCGCGCAGATCAACCCCCATTCCCTGTGGATCCCCGACTCCTCGATGTGGGCGGCGGAGGCCCAGCGCCAGTCGGCCGAGACCGGTCCCGAGGCCCCGAAGCTGGACATCAAGCCCTCGCTGGCGTCCTCTCCGCTGGTCGTGGCCGGTTCCGAGGCGACGATGGCCAAGGTCGGCTACCCGATCGCCCCGATCTCCTGGTCGAAGGTGATCGACCCCAAGGTCGCCGTCTCGATGAGCGACCCGACGATGACCTCGGAGGGCCTCGGGACCCTCTTCGTCATCCGCACGTTGCTCGGCAACGCCGACGGCACGCCGAAACCGGAGCTGGTGGGCACGCTGCTGCGGGTCGGCCGCACCGCGATCCCGTCGGTGCGCGACGCGTTCAGCAAGGTCACCTCGGACGCGGAGAAGGCACCGCTCTTCGCGGCGACCGAGCAGTCGGTCGTGGCGAACAACCGCTCGATGAAGAAGAACGCCGTCCTGGGCGGACCGCCCAAGGAGGGCACGCTGTCGTTCGACTACCCGGTGGTGCGGGTGTCGCGGCAGAACGAGCAGGACGGCACCGGTGAGGCCGCGGCGGAGTTCGAACGCGTGCTGCGCTCCCCCGACACGGTCAAGCGCTTCGGCGAGGCCGGCTTCCGCACCGTCTCCGGCGCCGCACCCGCCAGGTGGTCGACGCAGGTCGAGGGCGTGCAGGCCGGCGACGTGAAGCTGATCGAGACCCCGAACGCCGACCAGGTCTCCGAACTGCTGCGCACGTGGGGCGCCGTCAGCCTGGACATGCGCATGCTGACCGTGATCGACGTGTCCGGCTCGATGATCGAAAAGGGCGCGAACGGCAAAACCCGCGTCGAGGCGGCCACCGAGGCGTCGATGACCGCGCTGTCGATGCTGCCCGACACCACGCAGATCGGCCTGTGGGCGTTCTCGACGGACAAGAAGCCGCCGCAGGACTGGATCGAGCTGGTTCCCCTCGGCCCGCTCGGCGAACCGCTGCAGGGCGTGACCAGGCGCAAGCGGCTGGAGGCCGGTGCGTCGCAGCTCACCGCACTGGTCGGCGGCGGCACGGCGCTGAACGACACGACCCTCGCGGCCTACCGGCACGTGCTGTCCGGCTACGACCCGTCGAAGGTCAACTCCGTGGTGCTGATGACGGACGGCCGCAACGACGACATCTCGTCGATCGACACCGCGTCGCTGATCGAGACGCTGAAGCGCGAGTCGGACCCGGCCCGCCCGGTGCCGATCATCATGGTCGGGCTCGGGCAGGACGCCGACATGGACGCGCTGCGCGCCATCGCGGCGGCCACCGGCGGCAAGGCGTACCAGGCGCCGAACCCGGAGGACATCCGCGGGGTGCTGCTGGACGCGGTGTCGCAGCGGCGGTGCCGGCCGAACTGCTGATCGGTCGTTCGAGTCTCAGGGCGGGGGCGTTGCCGGCGGGCGGCGCCCCTGTTCTCGTTCCGGGTCGCTTTCGCCGGGCTGTGGGGCGGGAGTCGTGTGGGCCGAACAGGCTGGGCGGCTCGGTATCGGTGGCTGGGATCGCGGAGGCGTTGCGCGCGGATGCGTCGACCAAGCCGGACGGACGCGGAACGGCTCGAACGCGGGAACGGCTCGAACGCGGGAACGACTCAGACGCGTCGCCCGGCGGCTGTTGATCACGAAAATGGCCCAGGGGCAGCCCCCACCCTCTCCGGGGGGCGACCCCTAGGCCATCATATCGCTCCTTGACCTGCGGAAACGACCATCCGCAGATCTGTGGACAACTCCTCAGCTGGAGTACACCTTCGGGTCGAGCGTCCCGATGTAGGGCAGGTCGCGGTACCGCTCGGCGTAGTCGAGGCCGTAGCCGACCACGAACTCGTTGGGGATGTCGAAACCGACGTACTTCACCGGCACCTCGACCTTGACGGCGTCGGGCTTGCGCAGCAGCGTGCACACCTCGAGCGACCTGGGCCGGCGCGACTGCAGGTTCTTGAGCAGCCACGACAGCGTGAGACCGGAGTCGATGATGTCCTCGACGATCACGACGTTGCGGTCGGCGATGTCGCGGTCGAGGTCCTTGAGGATCCGCACCACGCCGGACGACGAGGTGGACGAGCCGTAGGAGCTCACGGCCATGAACTCCAGCTGCACCGGGACGGGCAGCGCGCGAGCAAGATCGGCCATGAACATCACCGCTCCCTTGAGGACGGTGATCAGCACGAGGTCGGAGTCACCTTCTGGGTGATCGTCAGCGACCTGCTTGGCGAGTTCGGTGACCTTGTCGCTGATCTCCTGCTCGGTGATGAGCACGGATGCGATGTCGCCGTCGTACACGGAGAGGTCTCCTCTGGTTAAGACTCCGGTTCCACCTGGAGCCTGCCATGCGCACGGCGCGCGACAAAGCCGCCGGGTAGCCAGACACCGCCCTGACCACGCCATTCACTCACCAGTGCGTCGACCCGACGCAGGTGCGAATCGGACAGTTCCGGCACACCCTCTGCGATGAGCCACGACCTGAGCACTCTGCGTCGCAACGCGACCGGCAGCTCCGCGACGTCGGTCACGGCGCAGCAGTCGCCCTCGAAGGCGTGCGCGAGCTCGTCCAAGGCGTCGCAGTCCTCCCTGAGCTGGGCCGCTGTGCGCGCCAGCGACGCCGCCACCCCACCTTGAAGCACCTCTTCCAGCAGTGGCAGCACTTCTCGCCGTAAGCGCACACGGGTGAACGACGGGTCTTCGTTGTGTGGGTCGTCCCACACTTCGATGCCCTGCTCCACACACGCGGCGCGTGTCGTCGCGCGTGAGACGCCGAGCAGCGGCCGGCCCCATGGCGGGTCATAGGCGCGCATGCCCGCTATCGAACGTGGACCGGAACCGCGGCCGAGGCCCAGCAGCACGGTTTCGGCCTGGTCGTCCAGCGTGTGCCCGAGCAGGACAACGCCGTCCTTCGGTCTGAGCGCGGCGTAACGGGCCTTGCGTGCGGCCGCCTCGGGGCCGCCGGGTCCCTCGACGGTGACGAGCTCCACCCGCGCGGTGAGGCCGAGGTCCGCGCAGATGTCGGCAGCGCGCGACGCGACGTCACCCGAACCCGGTTGCAGCCGGTGGTCAACGACCACGGCCGACGCGCCGGGAACCAGCCGTGCGGTGGCGGCCGCCAGCGCGAGCGAGTCGGCGCCGCCGGAGACCGCGACGGTCACGTGCTCGGGCCGCACCTCGTCGAGGAACCGCCGCACCGCCGTCGCGACCTCGGCGACCGGGCCGTTCACGGTGCCACGCGGCGCAGCCAGCCCATCGGCTCGGCGATCTCCGCACGCGTCGGCAGGGTGTCCGCGCTGGTCCAGATGGCGTTGAAGCCGTCCATGCCGACGCGTTCGACGACGTACTCGGTGAACGCCGCGCCCTCCGCGTACTGCCGCACCTTCGCCTCGACGCCCAGCAGCGTCCGCAGCACCCGGTCGAGCAGGCCGCCGCCCTTGCGGCGCACGGTGAAGCGGCTGCGGATCGTCGCCACCGACGGCACGACCGCGTCCCCGACCGCGTCCATCACGTGGTCGGCGTGGCCTTCGAGCAAAGTGGACAGTGCGATCAGCCGGTCCAGCACCGCTTTCTGCTGCGGCGACTGGATGAGCTCGATCAGCCCGATCGGACCGTCGCCCGCGCGCAGCTTCGTGCGGAAGTCGCGGATGACCTCCGGCAGCGGCGCCCTGTCCTCGTCCATTGTGGAGAGCAGCGTGGTGACCTGCTCCGCGAAGTACCTGCGCAGCCACGGCACCCCGGTGAACTGCAACCGGTGCGTGCACTCGTGCAGGCACACCCACATCCGGAAGTCGTCCGCGGGGACGTCGAGAGCCTGTTGCGCGCCAACGATGTTCGGCGCCACCAGCAGCAACCGCCCCGCCAGCTGCTCGCTCGGGCTGAACGGGTCGTACTGCCCCAGCACCCGCGAGCTCAGGAACGACAGCACCACACCGGCCTGCACCCCCGCCGTGCCCGCGAGAACGGCCGCCATCGCACCCGTCTGTCGCGGCATGGCCGGAGCCGTGAGCGCCTGCAGGCCCTGTGCCGCCGCCTTCACCCAGGCCGGCCGGTCCACGACCTCACCCGGCAGCAACGGCAGCCCCTGCCCGAGCCCGGTGAGCTCGCGGACGTGCACCTCGGCCTGCGGCGCGAGCTCGCGGAGCCGGCCGACGACGTGATCGGCCTCGGCTCTCTCGATCACCGGACCGGGCCGCACCAACCGGGTCGCGGTCGCCACCGCGAGCTCCCAGTCCACCGGGCCGAGCTCTGCCTCCGTCGCGCCGTTCACCCCGCCGACGCTACCTGCGCACGCCCCGCTACGAACAGCCACAGCCTCGCAACGCCGCCGCCAGCACGTCCAGCGCGGGCCGCACCTCGGTGTCCGGGTTGCCGGGGTTGCCCGACATGAACGCGAACACCAGCACCCGCCCGTCCTGGTCGACCACGACGCCCGCCAGCGCGTTGACGGACGTCAGCGTGCCCGTCTTGGCCCGCACCCAGCCCTTGCCCTGCGCCGCGGCCCCGGCGTACCGCCCGGCCAGCGTGCCGCTGCCACCCGCGACCGGCAGCGCCGTGAGCAGCGGACGCAACTTCGCCGTCCGCTCGTCCATCGCGGGCTTCGCGGCGGCCGAGAGGACGTCGGTCAGCAGCTTCGCCGGGATCTTGTCCGTCGCCGACAACCCGCTGCCGTCCACGAAGTTCGCCCCGGTGAGGTCGAACCCGTGCTTGGCCAGCGTGTCCCTGACCGCCTTGACCCCACCCGCGAACGACGGCTCGTTGCCCGTCTTGATCGCGAGCTCCCTGGCGACCGCCTCGGTGAGCACGTTGTCCGAGATCTGCATCATGTTGTCGACGAGCTGCTCGATCGGCGCCGACCTGACCTCGGCGATCGTCTGCGCCCCCTGCGGCGCCGCACCGGGAACCGCGGCGGCCGCACCGAGCCTGGCCGCGAACGCGTCCGCCGCCGCCTGCGCGGGCGACGCCGTCCGTGCCCCCTCGACCTTCTTGGGGTCGAGCCGCCCACCGTCGACCATGAACGGCACGATCGGCGCCACCGACCCGCCCGCGATGTCCGCCGTCTCCCACTGCGGACCCATCGGCTCGCCCGTGTACCTGCCCAGGTCGTACAGGACCTTGGTGACCGGCCCCTTCGCCTTGACCTGGTTGACGAGGTCGTCGAGCGTCGCCGCACCGGGGTAGACACTGCTGCCCGGCACCGCCGAGATCGTCGGGTCACCCCCGCCGACCACGACCACCGTGCCCGGCTCCGAGCCTTGGACGACCTTGGTGCTGAGCTGCGCGGTCCGGTCGAGCTCCAGCAACGCGGCCGCCGCCGTGAGCACCTTCAAACTCGACGCGGGCGTCGCCGGGGTCGTGTCCCCCTGCTGCCACAGGACGGTGCCCGTGGCGGGATCGATGACACTGCCCGTGAGCGGCGCGAGCGCACCGTTCGCCGCCGGACCGGCGAGCGCCTGCTTGACACCCTGCGGCGTCGGGGCAGCTCCCTGGGCGCTGACCGGTTTGACGAGCGGCCGCACGTCGGCCGGCGGGGCGGGCGGCCTGGTCTCGACCGCCGCGGCGCCGCCGAACTCGTTGACCGCGTAGACCGTGGCGCCGGCGAGAGCCGCGACGACCAGCAGGGCCAGGACGACGGCCAGTGGCTTGCGGCTCTTCTTCGGCTTGTCGTCCGGTTCGGTGAGGCGGTCTTCGGGTTCCTCGTCGTAGCCGGGGAGGTCTTCCGGGGCTTCGTCGGGCTTCTTCGGGGGTTCGGTGCGGGGTTTGGGCTGTTCCGGCAGCTTCACCGGGGACAGGCGGACCGTTTCCGGGTGGGCGGTGTCGTGGCGCTGTTCTGTGCGCTGGGTGCCGTTCGGGCGAGCGCTCGTCTGGTGGGCGCTGGTTTGGTGGGCGCTGATCGGGTTTGCGCCGTTTTGGGGCGCGTTGCTCTGGTGGGCGCTGCTTTGGTGGGCGGCGTTTTGCTTCGCGCCGGTCTGGTTGCCGCCGGTCGGGTACGTGCCGCTCTGGTGCAAGCCGTTCAGCTGCGTGGGCGCCGGCTCGTGCCGCCGCTCCTGGCGCTGGTCCGGGCGGTGGTGGGGCCGTTGCAGGTCCTGCCTGGTGGGCGCGTCGTGGCGCTGCGGCTCCTTGCGCTGCGCGTACGGCGAGGGCTGGTCGGCGCGGGCCTGGTCCTGCCTCTGGCGGTCCGGGCCTTGCTGGTCGTTCCGCTGCTGCTCGCTCCGCTGCTGGTCGGGGCGGTACTGCTCCGGCCTGGGCTGCTGACCCGACCTGTGCTGGTCGGGGCGGCTTTGGTCTTGGCGACCGTGGTCAGGGCGCGTTTGGTCCTGGCGCGTCTGCTCTTGGCGGCCCTGGTCAGGCCGCGACTGGTCGAGACGCGACTGGGGAGGTGCCGACTGTCCAAAGCGAGCCTGCTCTGGGCGCAGGTGAGGCGGACGGGACTGGTCGCGACGTGTCTGTTCTTGCCGAAGCTGGTCGTACCGGCCCTGCTCCGGACGCCCCTGCTCCGGACGCGCATGTTCAGGGCGGCCCTGGTCGGGGCGGCCCTGGTCGGGGCGCGGCTGATCGTGGCGCGGCGGCTCTTGGCGCAACGCCTCGGGGCGAGCCTGCTCCGGGCGGGGCTGACCTTGGCCGAACTGACCGGGTAGCGACTGGCCGGCGCGTGGCTGGCCTGGCTGAGGCTGACCGATGTGGGCCTGGCCTGGGAGCCCGCGTTCAGGCCTGCCTTGCTCGGGACGCCCCTGGGACTGTCCGCGGTCAGGGCGAGGCTGGTCGTGCCGCGGCTGGTCCGGGCGGGGCTGCTCGCGACGCCCGTCCTCCGGGCGGAGCTGCTCGACCCCGGACCGTTCAACGCGCGACTGCTCAGGCCGCGACTGGCCAGCGCTCGGCTGGTCGCCGCGGGACTGCTCGGCACGCGACTGCTCAGCACGCGGTTGGTCAGCATGCGGTTGGTCAGCATGCGGCTGCTCGCCGCGCGGTTGGTCAGAGCGCGGTTGGTCAGAGCGCGGTTGGTCAGAGCGCGGTTGGTCAGAGCGCGGTTGGTCAGAGCGCGGTTGGTC